>DATJTF010000032.1:0-172539 GCA_035503815.1 Verrucomicrobiia bacterium | reverse complement strand
AGCTCGATCTGGTCCATGGGGATGTGGCCGGGCCCCTCGATCATGACCTGGACATCGTATTGCCAGGCTTTTTGTGTGAGCTCGCCGAGGACGCGCAGTTCGGCGAACTGGGCTTCGTCGGAAGCGTCGGCGAGGCAGCCGGGGCGCAGGCCGTCGCCGAGCGAGAAGCTGACGTCGTGCTTCTGGAAGATTTTGCAGATGGCGTCGAAATTTTCGTAGAGGAAATTCTGTTTTTTGTGGAAGGACATCCACTGGGCCATCAAGGCGCCGCCCCGGCTGACGATGCCGGTGATGCGGGAGCGGACGAGGGGGAGAAATTCGCGGAGGACGCCGGCGTGGATGGTCATGTAATCCACGCCCTGCTCGGCTTGCTCTTCGATGACTTCGAGCATCAGAGAGATGGAGAGATCTTCGGCGCGGCGAACGCGGGAGATGGCTTCGTAAATCGGGACGGTGCCGATGGGAACGGGCGAAGCGTGGATGATGGCGCGGCGGATGGAGGGGATGTCGCCGCCGGTGGAGAGGTCCATGACGGTATCGGAGCCGAGGTGCACGGCGCGATGAAGCTTTTCGAGTTCGTCGCCGATGTTGGAGGTGGTGGCGGAATTGCCGATGTTCGCATTTATCTTGCAGAAGAACGCGACGCCGATGCCCATCGGCTCGAGATTGCGATGGTGAATGTTCGAGGGAATGATGGCGCGGCCGCGGGCGAC
The DNA here is from genome assembly GCA_035503815.1 of Verrucomicrobiia bacterium. Lineage (GTDB taxonomy): Bacteria > Acidobacteriota > Terriglobia > Acidiferrales > UBA7541 > Palsa-295. The sequence goes on along the minus strand of DATJTF010000032.1, from coordinate 171,826 downwards.
TTCGTCGCGGACGAGTTCGGGAGAGATTTTCTCGCGAGTGGCAACGTAGAGCATTTCCTCGGTGAGAAGGCCTTTGCGCGCAAAATGCATTTGCGAATAATTTTCGACGCGCTCGAATTTGTTCGCGACCTGTGCGCCGCCGTTGATCGCTGCCGTTCGCTTTTCAATCCATGAGTCGCGCAATGCCATAAGGACCCCCGTTAACACTCGCGGCCATTTCGTGAGCGGCCGGGAAAGGAACATTATGTCACCGCAATATAAGCGGAGCAACTTAGGCGGAAGAGGACAGCGGACGGCGATTTTTGCGTTCCATCCGGCTTTGGCGAATCAACGAAGATTCGGAGATGAATGATTCGGGAACTTATCCCGAGCCGCGGGACAATAGTTAGAAGGGGAAGCGGGGAGCAATGAGCCGGTCCAAATCAACGAAAAGGAATCGGGAGTTCGAAGGAGCAGAGGGCGCGACAACGCCTGGCCGCAGGCGAGCGGCAAAGCGCGCGGTGCTGGCGGGATTGGCGGCGATTGCGGCGGCGGTGATTCCGGCAGCGCTCGGCCACGCGCAAGAGCAGGCAGCGCAACGAGTGTCCGCAACGCAGCAAGCGACGCCCGCGGCGCAAGCAACAACGGCACAGCCGGCGGCGAAGGGTGCAGCTACGGCGGCGCAAAACCCTCCAATCAAGGTGAATGCGAATCTGGTGACCGTATTCGCGACGGTGAAAGACAAGCACGGAAAAGTCGTCGCGAACCTGACGAAAGATGACTTTGCGATTTCAGAGGACGGCCGGCCGCAAACGATCAGCTACTTCGTCGCCGACACGGATGTGCCGCTGACGCTGGGATTACTGGTGGACACGAGCATGAGCCAGAGGAACGTCTTGGGGCAGGAGAGGGAGGCCAGCCAAAAATTCCTGGACGACATGCTGCGAGTGGACCGCGATAAAGCGTTTGTGATTCATTTCGACCGCGAAGTGGAACTGCTGCAGGACTTGACCGCTTCGAAGGAAAAACTCGAAAAGGCGCTGAACGATCTCAACACGCCGGAATTCAGCAGCACGCGCGGAGGCGACGGAGGGAGCGCCGCAAGTTACGAGCCGCCGCAATATGGACATCACGAAGGGGGCGGGACGCTGCTGTACGATGCGGTGTATCTGGCGTCGAACGACCTGATGAAGAACCAAAAGGGACGGAAGGCGGTGGTCGTTCTTTCGGACGGGGTGGACCGGGGGAGCAAGATGAGCTTGGAAGAAGCCGTGGATGCGGCGCAGCACGCGGATACGGAGATTTATTCGATTCTGTTCAGCGGCCACGAAGATGAAGGATACGGGAACCATGGCGGATGGGGGCATGGAGGCTGGGGCCACGGCGGCGGAATGGGCGGGCCCGGTGGACAATGGCCGGGAGGCGGAAGAGATTCGCGGGAGCCGCGACCGGACGGAAAAAAGGTGCTGCAAAGGCTTTCGAGCGCGACGGGCGGAGAAATGTTTGAAGTGTCGAAAAAGATGAGTGTGGACGACATCTACGCGAAGATCGCCGAGCAATTGCGGAATCAGTACAGCCTGGGCTACGTGCCGGATCGGGCCGAGCCAGGCGCGGGGTTCCACAAAATAGCGGTGACGACAAAGGACAAGGATTTGCGGGTGCAGGCGCGCGAGGGATATTACTCGGAGAAGTAGCTCAAAATTCGCACAGCCATCCGACGAGTTCGCATCGCTTTCCGGCGAACGAGGATTTTCGGCTCACATTTTCTACAAGTGCAGGGAATCTTCGAGAAGTCAACGGATGAGGGGCTAGCGCCTCAGCCGTTGCGCCGTCCGTTCTTGCCCGACTAGACGTCGCCAGGACCCGAACTGAAAATCCCGGAAGTGACAGAGCGGCATCCCACCGATTGCCAGATTCGGATCCGTCAACACTTGAAGGTCATCGGTATACGAATCGCAGGAACAACGGCCGCGGGATGTCGATGTTAATCCGGCGAGGAATTCTCCGGGCAGAAATCGTCCGGTTTCTGAGCAGCGGGAGCCGAATTCAGCTGTCGGAGGCTGCACGACCGGCGTTTGAGGTGTCGCGCTTAAGCTCGGCAGCCAGCAAATCAGGATCGGAGACGGGCGGGAGGCAGGAGGAACCGAGGCAGACGAGAGCCTGAGGCTTCGGGGCATCGGCACCGGCCCCGGCGGGCAAGTGCGGGAGCGTTTCGCGGAGAGCGGGAGCGGGCGAGGCGTTTGCGAGCTGGGCGGGAGTGACACGAAGGACGGATTTGCCGAAGCGGTAGATTTCGTTGGCGGCATTTTCGAGAGCGGCGGCTTGCGGATCGCCGGGGGCGCCGAGGATAGCGACTTGCAGAACATGCCGCGAGTGAAGGACGGCGGCGAGAGCGTACGTGGAAGCGAAGAGGCCGTACTGAGGGATGCGCGCGGCGAAGGCCTCCAAAGTTTTTTCAGCCCAGTCGTGATAGAGGCGATTTCCGGTGAAGGAGTAGAGGCGGTCGAGAACGATGGCGGCGACGGCGTTGGCGCCGGGGGTCGGCGAATCCTGGAGAGGCTTGCGGCGAACATCGAGGCCGCCCATGGGAGCGGCGTCGCGGGCGCGATCGAAAAAGCCGCCGGCATCGGGATCGCCGAAGCGTTCGACGGCGAGGCGGATGGCGCGCTCGGCGGTGTCGAAATAACGGCGGTCGAGAGTGGATTCGTAGGCGTCGAGAAGGGCGGCGGCGGCGAAGACTTGATCGTCAAGCGAGCCATCGAGCGGCGCGCCACCGACGCGATGGAGAAAGCCGCGCGAATCATCCCAGGCCTCGGCGAGAATTCTTTCGAGGGTCTTCAAAGCGAAATCGCGGCAATCGTCCCTGCCCAGAACGCGGGCGGCCTCGAGATAGGCTGAGACGAACATGGAATTCCAGCCGACGTAGTGAGTGGTGTCGATGGCGGGAACGGGACGGCGGGCGCGGCGAGCGGCGAGCAATTTTCCCTTGGCGCGAGCGATGAGGATACGCGTGCTCGATTCATCGAGAAAAAGCCGCTGGGCGAGTTCGGCAATCGATTCGCGGACCCACAGAACGTTTTTCGCGGGATTGTGATGCATCTCGCCGTGGGGATCGACGTCGTAATACATTTCGACGGCGCGCGATTCTTCCGGAGAAAGCACGGCTCGAATTTCGGCAATGGTCCAGGTGAAATAATCGCCGTCATCGTCGAGAGTCTGATCGGCATCCTGGCTGGAATAGAAGCCGCCGCGGGACTGGTCGGAGAGGACGTCGTTGACCCAGGCAATGATGCCCTCGGCGGTCTCGCGGAAGAGAGGGCTTCGCGTGACTTGGAAGCCGTGAAGATAGTTGCGCAGAAGTTCGGAGTTGTCGTAGGACATTTTCTCGAAGTGGGGAACGCACCAGCGCTCGTCGACGGAGTAGCGGTGAAAGCCGCCGGCAAGCTGGTCGTAAACGCCGCCGAGAGCCATGCCTTCAAGAGTGCGCACGGCAACGTGGAGGAGATTCGCATCGCGGGAAGCCTGGCCGCGCTCGAGAAGAAGATCAATGGAGGAAGAGTGGGGGAATTTGGGCGAGTTGCCGAAGCCGCCGTGGCGCTCGTCGAACTGGCCCAGAGCGGATTCCACGACGGAATCGATGACGACGGGATTGAAGCCGGCCCGGGCGCCGTGAAAGACCTCCGCTTTGGCGACGGCCTCCTCGATGGCCTTGGCGGAGGAATCCACATCGGCGCGGCGGGTGTGGAACGCGTCGGCGATAGCCCCGAGAATGCGCTTGAAGCCGGGGCGATTCATGGCGTCTTCGGGCGGGAAATAGGTGCCGCCGAAGAAGGGTTTGCCGTCGGGAGTGAGGAAGGCGGTGAGCGGCCAGCCGCCCTGTCCGGAAATCGCGCTGATGGCGGATTGATAGCGGGAATCGACGTCGGGGCGCTCGTCGCGATCGACTTTTACGGGGACATAGTGGGCGTTGATGAGCGCGGCGATTTCGGGATTTTCGTAGCTTTCGCGGTCAATGACGTGGCACCAGTGGCACCAGACAGCGCCGATATCGAGCAGGATGGGCTTTTCCTCGGCGCGGGCGCGAGCAAAAGCCTCTTCGCCCCACTCATGCCAGTCAATGGGCTGATGAGAAGCGGAGCGGAGATACGGGCTGGCAGAGTCTTTCAGCCGATTTTCGTGTAGCGTGGTCATGGAACGATCGGCTCGAGACCGCGAGGAAGCGATGAACCGGGAAAAGAAAACCGGGGCCGCGGAGAAAAAGATGCGGTCATGGCGGGCTCACGACCCGACAGACGCGGCAGCGAGAAATTCCAATTATGCTTTTCGAACATCTATCTACTTTACCTCAATTCACATTACAATCGGGCGCGCGAACTTAGCCGCGGAAAATCGAATGGCGATGCACCGGGAAACGAGACGCCGAGATTCTGGAGAACGGCGCACCTCGAAACGAAATTGTGCATGAAACCACTAGCCGCTGAATCTTATCTAAAGAGGTGGAGGCTACCGGCAGGGATGAAGTAGAGGAGGTTGAAGATCATGAAGATTCTGGGAAGAAATTCAGGGGGGTCCGGGCCTCGATGGGGAAAACAGCTGCTAAGTTTCATGGTGTCGCTGGCATTGGTGTACGCGACATGGCCGCAGAACCTGGAGGCCTATCAAGACGAGCAACCGCCGGCGCAGACTTCGGCGCAGCAGCCGCCATACGCGCAACAAACTCCCGAACAGTTGCAGGAGTTGGTGGCGCCGATCGCGCTGTATCCCGATTCGCTGGTGGCGCAGATCCTGGCGGCGTCGACCTTTCCCGACCAGGTGGTGGAAGCGGACCGATGGGTGCAGGCGAACCCTGATTTGAAGGGCGACGCGCTGGCTCAAGCGGTCAATGGGCAGCCGTGGGATCCGAGCGTGAAAGCGCTGACGGCGTTTCCGTCGGTTCTGGGAAACATGGACAAGAATCTTTCGTGGACGTCAGAACTGGGAGACGCGTATTACAACCAGCAGCAGGACGTGATGGATGCGATTCAGGTGATGCGGCAGAAAGCGGAAGAGGCGGGGAACCTGAAGAGCACGCAGCAGCAAACCGTGGAGACGCAGGGGTCGACGATCGTCATCCAGCCGGCGCAACCGGACATCGTTTACGTCCCGGCATACGATCCGTGGGTGGTTTACGGATACCCGGTCACTCCGTGGCCCTATTGGTATCCCTATCCAGGGATCTGGTACGCGGGGCCCTACGTTTCGTTTGGATTCGGATTCGGGATCGGCTTTTTCGGGGGGTATGGATGGGGATGGGGTCACTGGGGATTCGATTGGCATAATCACTATCCGATCTACAACAACAACCGGTATTACTCGAGGAGCACGACGTTCTACAACCGAAACGTCTACTACCGCGGAGGCGGCGAGCACGGCGTGGTGAACAACGTGAACCGGGGATTCAACCGACCCGGAAATGTCTACAACCATCCCGGCGCTTCTCCGAGGCCATTCGAGGGGAACAACCAAGCGGCGCGAGGATACGCCGCGCCTCGCGGGCAGAGCGACGTTCATACAGGCGCTTTCAGCAACTATGACCATGGCGGCGAAACGCGAAGCTATTCGGACCGCGGAAGGGCGAGCTACGGCGGAGGCGGAGGCGGATTCCACGGCGGAGGCGGCGGGTCCCACGGCGGCGGAGGCCATCCGAGGTAGCGAGAGGCTGGGCAAGGTTCATTAGGGCGGAAAAATTTTGAAATGGAGAGAAGGCATATGCGGCGAGCAAAGCTGAAGGTCGGCAATTTCCAAGGGGCTCGTCTTCCTCAATTAGCCGCGGTGGCTATTCTTGTGTTGGGGTGCTTCCCTGCCCGCGCGATGGCGCAGGAGAAGGGGCAGAAGACATTTACCTCGGCAGCGGAAGCGAGCAGCGCGCTGGTGACGGCGCTGCAGAGCGACAACGAAAAGGCGCTGCTCGAAATCTTCGGGTCCGGGGGGAAACAGATCATTTCGTCGGGAGACACAGTGGAGGACGCCGAAAATCGCGCGAATTTCGTCAGCCGGTATCTGCAGATGCACCGCCTGGTGAAGGAGCCGGACGGGACGACGTCTTTGATTATCGGCGCGGAGAATTGGCCGACGCCCATCCCGCTGGTGAACAAAGGAAAGGTGTGGTATTTCGACACGCCGGCGGGCGAAAAGGAAATTTTGTACCGGAGAATCGGCCGGAACGAAATTTCGACGATTCGCATCTGCCAGGAGCTGGTGGCGGCGCAAAAACAGTACTACTCGACGCAAGGAAGCGAGTACGCACAACAAATCTTCAGCGATGAAGGGGAGCACAACGGCCTTTATTGGAAAGCAGCCGCGGGAGAACCCGAGAGTCCGATCGGACCGCTGGTGGCGTCGGCGGTAGCGGAAGGATACGACAAGGGGAAAGCGGGGCCGCCGACTCCTTACCGCGGCTATCTTTTTCATATCCTCACGAGCCAAGGGAAAGACGCGCCCGGCGGGGCGAAGAACTATATCGTGGACGGGAAGATGACCGGGGGATTTGCGTTCGTGGCCTATCCGGCGGTCTACCGGTCGTCGGGCGTGATGACGTTCGTCGTGGGGATGGATGGAGTGGTGTATCAGAAAGACCTGGGCGATAAAACCGATACGATCGGCAAAGATTTGAAGGAATTCAACCCCGATTCGAGCTGGGAAAAGGCGATGGCGCCGCAAGAAGAAACGGCCAACGCCGAGCCGACCAAGTAAGAGAGCGAACGCAGCCTTCTTTCACTTGAAAGCAGGGCGCGTTTTCCCGGGCCGAGCCGCGGCTACTGGATGGGAGTGCGATAGTCGGTGTCGCGCGGGTCGATGGGCTTTCGTCCCGCGAAGCCCTCGTCCTGGCGGTGGTAGAAGCGAATGCGGTCCTCGCCGAGCTTCCAGCAAAGATAGACGTCCTCGTCATTAATGCGCGCCGGAAAATCGAGCAAACCCACTTCGAGATCCTTGACCAGACAGCCGGTGGAATGGATGCGGTCAATGGCTTCGCGAATGAAGTCTTCCTGCTGGTTGCGGTCGAGGCGAAGGCGGGCGGTGGAGTCGAAAGAGATCATCATCCCGCCGGAACGCTGGATGCGTTCGGCCAGAGCGGAAAGCTTGGTTTCGGCATCGGCCAATTTGCGGCGAGCCTCCATGGCCTCGATGAGGACGGGCTCGAGATCCTTGCGAAGGCGCTCAGCTTCGGTGAGAGAGAAGTATTTTTGTTCTTCATCAGCCATTCTGACGAGGTCCTCTAAAGAGCGGAACGCGCCGAGCGCTCCGAATCACGAAAGCTCTCACCAATGAAGAGGTGAGGTCCACGGAATCTTCCAATACCAGAGCAGCGCGGAAGCCACGATTGCGTTTTATCCGCCGATAAAAACCATGGTGCGCGAGGGCGGACGGAAATCGGGCTCGTTGATGCGATGGCCGGCTTCCTTCTCCATAACGATGCGCGTCATGGCAGCGGCGATGTCTCCGTCGGAAGCGCCGTTGCGGAGAAGATATCGCAAATCGTGGTCCTCGCGGCTAAAAAGACAGGTGCGCAGCTTGCCATCGGCAGTGATGCGGATGCGGGAGCAGTGCCCGCAGAAGGGCTGGCTGACCGGAGCGATGAGGCCGATTTCGCCGTAGCCGTCGGCAAAACGGAATTTGCGGGCGGTTTCGCTGCGCTCGTGGACAATGGGAATGAGCGGCCAGAGAGCGGAAATGCGGGCGTAAATTTCGGCGGCGGTGACCACTTTCTCGCGCGTCCAGGAGTGGTCGGCGTCGAGGGGCATGAATTCGATGAAGCGCATGATGAGCCGGCGGCCGCGGGCAAATTCGGCGAAGGCTTCGATTTCGTCGTCGTTGATGCCGCGAACGAGAACGGCATTGACCTTGACGGGACGAAGAGGCGAGGACTGAGCGGCGTCAATGCCGGCGATGACGTGGTCGAAAACGCGGGTGCGTGTGATGCGCTCGAAGCGGGCGGGGTCGAGCGTGTCCAGGCTGATATTGATGCGGTCGAGGCCGGCGGCGACGAGAGCGTCGCAATGCTCGGCGAGGCGGTAGGCGTTGGTCGTCATCGAAAGATCTTGCGTGCCGAGGGCTTTGAGACGCGCGATGAAGGGGATGACGCCCGGGCGGACCAGCGGCTCGCCGCCGGTGACGCGAATCTTGCGGATGCCGAGGGAGATGAGGATACGGGCGAGGCGCTCGTATTCGCCCCAGTCGAGGAGCTCGTCCTCGGGCTTGTAGTGCTCGGGATCGGCCGAGCGGCAATAGACGCAGCGGAAATTGCAGCGGTCGGTGACCGAAAGGCGAAGGTCGGTGATGGGGCGGCCGAATTTATCTATGAGAGACATTGGTTCATTGGATTTCAAATGGGCCGAAAAAGTGACAGATAATAAAAACGCCCAAATCCGCGAGCGGAAATGGGCGAAAGCGGCGGCGGCGGGAAACGAAAACGTCGCGCGGCTCTCTCCTTTCCAAATCGCGGCGATTCCATGAATCGCGCGCGGCGGATGCGGGCCGAATGGCTCACATCACGCACGGGAGGCGAGGGCGTTTCCGCCCGAGCCCTTATCCCGGACCGCCATGACGAGCGGGCCGGGAAGAGCCCTCGAGCCATTGGAATTCTCTCCGGCAGGCGTCGAGGGTCGGAGGATCGAGTTGATTGTACGCCGGAGGAGTGCGGGAAACAAATGGGCGGACGGAATTCCGAGCGAGGCGAGAGGAAAAGCCCACTGAGCGAAAAGAAAATGGAAGGCGTCGCGGGCCGCCTTACGCTGACGCGGCGCGAATGGTTGATTGGCGCAGCGACAGCGATCCCCACAATGTGGGTGCGGGCGAAGGAACGGCAGGGCGCGAGCGGCCAAGCTGGAGCGGAGGCGAGCATCGCAGCGATTGAGGCGCGGCTGGGCGGCCGGATGGGAGTGGCGGCGCTGGACACGGGAAGCGGGAGGAGGATCGAACATCGAGCGGGAGAGCGATTCCCGATGTGCAGCACATTCAAATTTTTGCTGGTAGCCGCGATTCTCACGCGCGTGGACGCGCACGGAGAGAAACTCGACCGGGTGATTCGTTACGCCAAGAGCGACTTACTCGAGTACGCGCCGGTGACACGAGGGCACGCGGAAGAGGGCGGAATGACGATATCGGATTTGTGCGCCGCAGCCATCGAATACAGCGACAACACAGCGGCAAATCTTCTGTTGAATGTGCTTGGCGGCCCGAAGGGAGTGACGGCGTACGCGCGTTCATTGGGAGACGGCGTCACGCGGCTGGACCGCAACGAGCCCGCGCTGAATTCGGCGATACCGGGCGATAAACGAGACACGACAAGCCCGTCGGCGATGCTCGAGGACATGAAAAAAATTTTGGTCGAGGAAAAAGCGTTGCAAGAGGATTCGCGGAAGCGGCTCGAGGAATGGATGGCTGGAAATACGACGGGAACGGACCTGCTGCGGGCCGGCCTTCCCGTGTCCTGGCGGATCGGCGACAAAACCGGGTCGGGGAGGAACGGGGCGACGAACGATATCGCGATTTGCCGGCCTCCGAACCGGCCGCCCATTCTGGTGACGGCTTATTTTGTGGAGTCTAAAGCCCCGGACACGGAACGAAGGGCGGCGATAGCCGAAGTGGGGAGAATTGTAGGCAGGGAGTTGGCGTGAGCGAGGAGATTGCGATCGCCGGGAAATTCTGAATGGAGCGGAGGAAACATTCCATGAGGAGCTTCGATCATTCGGCGAAAATCGTGGCGATAGCCGGCGCCATTGCACTGGGCAGCATGCTGGCGACGGGTGCGCCGGTGAGGGCGCAGGAGGGCGCGCCATTGACCGCGACGCAATCGAAGCTGATGGCGCTGGAAAACGCGTGGGGGCAAGCCGAGGAACACGGCGACGCCAAGACACTGAACGGATTGCTGGACGGCGAACTGGTGTACGTGCGGTACGACGGAACGGTGTGGAACCGAGGAAAATATCTGGCGAGCTTGAAGGAGCCGGGCGCGCATGAAGATCAGGCGGTGAACGAAGCCATGTCGGTGCACGTGTTCGGAGAGACCGCCATCGTGACGGGAATTTACCGGGTGAAGGGAGTGGAGAAAGGCAAGGCGTACGCAAGGCGCGAGCGATATATCGATACCTGGGTGAATCGGGACGGAGCGTGGGTGTGCGTGGCGAGCCAGGTGACGCTGATTACGCGTTGAGAAAAGGGAGAGAGAGTTGCGAAGGACCTGGCAGAGGTATCAAACAGGGTGAACCGCCCGCTTGCTCGAAATAAATCCCACGAAGACGCAGCCCGGCCGAAAACAGAGCCCGCCATGACGATAAAGCCAATCTGCTCGGGAGTATAGAGCAACCAGAACCCGGCGACACGCGGGGAAGCAGAGGATGTGGTAGAGTTTCGGACCGATGCGGATCTTCGTTCTCGGGGCGGGCGGCACGGGCTCGCTGCTGGCGCAATTGCTGGAAAAGCAGGGCCACACGGTGTGGTGCGGCGACCGCGACGTGGAGCGAGCGCGAAGGTTTCTCGGCAAGAAGAGCAAGATCGAGGTGGTGGAAGCGAACGCGCGGAATCTGTGGTCGATCGTGCGGGCGGGACGCGGAGCGAATCTGGTGGTGAACGCGTCTCCGGCGGTGTTCAACGAAATCATCCTGCGAGCGGCGCTGCGATTGCGCGCGCATTACCTGGACCTGAGTTCCCACCTGACGCGGCAGCCTTTCAAACCGGAACAACTGAGATATCACAGGCGATTCGTGGCCAAGAATCGCGCGGCGGTGATCTGCGCGGGGGCGGCGCCGGGATTGACCGATCTGCTGGCGAAGCGCGGAGCCGAGCTGCTGGAGAAGTGCGAGACGATTCAGATCCGGCTGTACGAAAGCACGGAGAGCAAGGACCCGGTGTCCATGTGGTCGGCGGAAGTGGCGTACGACGAAGCGACGTCGCGGCCGCGCATCTACCGGCACGGGAGATTCGCGCTGGCGCGGAGGTTCGGCGAGCAGGAAAAATTCAGGTTTCCGCCGCCGGTGGGGGAAGCGACGGTGTACCTGGCGGCGCAGGATGAAGTGTGCCTGCTGCCGGTGGCGGTGGCCGTCAAAAACATTGACGCAAAAATCGGAGGAAACGATTTCGACCGGCTGAAGCGATGGTACAAGCAAGGGAGGCTGCACCGGTCGCAGGGGATCGTACGGAAACGGTTTCCTCAGACGCCGACTCCGAGGCTGGTGGCAAAGCTGATCCGCAAGGGAAAACTGGAAAACGCGCGGTTCCTGGCCGCGGTTCTGGTGCGCGGGGAAAAAGACGAGCAGCCGCTGCTGGTGCGATGGGACGTGAGTTTTCCAACGCTCTACCAGATTCGGACGCGGGGATTGATCGCCACGCCGATCTCGTATGCGACGGCGAACGTGGCGGCCCTTTTCGTGAAGCATTTTCCGCGAGACGCCGCGGGAGTGTTCGTGCCGGCGGGGCTGCCGGTGGAAAACCGGCGCGGAATATTGGGGGACGCGCGGAGCCGGGATTTCCGGATGTCGCTGAAAATCACGAAGCTGAAGAAGCGCGAAGAGGAAGAGCCCGCGGATTGAGACCATGCGGCCGGCTCCGGCCGCGTGAAAGGCAAAGCCATGAGACCGAATGACGCGCGATTGGCGGGAATTGAACTTTATTTCGATGACCTGGCCGCGGCCAAGAAGTTCTATAGCGAGACTCTCGGGCTGGAAATCGCGGGCGAAGAGTCCGGACACCATGTGCAGTTCCAATCGGGGGCAGGATTCGTGTGTTTGGAGCGAAAGGGCGCGGAGTCGTATCCCTCCAAGGACAAAGCCGCGCTGTTTTTTGAAGTGAGGAATTTGGACGCGGCACTTTCGGCCATCGGAAATGAGAAAGTGGTGCAGGCGGGCCGAGGCTGGGCCGTATTGCACGACCCCGAAGAGCACAATATCCTTCTGCTGCAAAAATCAAGCTGACCCGGCGTAAACTGAAGCTCCCGGCAAACTCTCCAGCCCTCGAAAGCGTTCCCGCAATCTGAAACGCAGCAACCGCGGGGAAGCGTCCAACTGTGGGAGGCGACCACCATGGCCTACGAGCGATATGTTCCGATTCCCGGCAGCGAGAGAAAGCCGATGGCGGGAGATTCCGCAAGCGGCCCTTGCAATCCGAAGGAGCGAGTGCGAGTGACCGTGGTCTTGCGGCCATCGCGGGCGAAGAAACAGGAGCCGCTGGAGCAGCTCATCCTGCGGGGAAAGAGACTGACGCGGACGGAATTGGCGGCGCGCTACGGAGCGGACGCCAAGGACGTGAAGCGAGTGAGAGATTTCGCGCGAGGGCATCGGTTGACGGTATCGGGAGTCAATCGCGGCGCGCGGACGATGGTCCTTTCGGGCACGGCGCAAGCCATCCAACGGGCCTTTCGAGTGGAGCTGGTCCGCTACGAGAGGGCGAGCGGGACGCACCGAGGATATTCCGGGCCGGTGCAAATTCCCGAGGAGCTGGCGGGAATCGTGAACGACGTGCTGGGGTTGGACAACCGCCCGCATGCGCGACCGCATTTCCGGATCGCGCCAAAAGCGAATCCACGGGCGGGCGCGGCCGGGACGTTCACTCCCTTGCAGGTGGCGGAGCTATACGATTTTCCAGCGACGTTCAACGGGAAGGGCGAAACGATCGGAATCATCGAGCTGGGGGGCGGTTACAAGGCGGCGGACCTCAATACTTATTTCAGCGCGCTGGGAATTTCTCCGGCGCCGAGCGTCACCTCCGTTTCCGTGGACGGCGCGAGCAACAGTCCGACGGGCGATGCGAACGGACCGGACGCCGAGGTGATGCTGGACATCGAAGTGGCGGGAGCCGTGGCGGCGGGAGCGAAAATCGTGGTGTATTTCGCGCCGAACACCGACGCGGGATTTTTGGACGCGGTGAACCAAGCGGCGATGGACAAGAAAAACAGCCCGTCGGTGATTTCGATCAGCTGGGGCGGGCCGGAATCCTCGTGGAGCGCGCAGTCCATGCAATCGTTCAACAGCGCCTTCGAATCGGCGGCGGCGATGGGAATCACGGTCTGCGTCGCCGTAGGCGATGATGGCTCGACGGACGGCGTGGCCGATGGCGAGGCGCACGTGGATTTTCCCGCATCGAGCCCTTACGCGCTGGCCTGCGGAGGGACGCATCTGGTGGGAAGCGGAACGACGATCACGGAAGAAGATGTGTGGAACGATTTGCCGAACAACGGAGCGACGGGCGGCGGGGTGAGCGCGACTTTTCCGTTGCCTTCGTGGCAGGCGAACGCCAACGTGCCTCCCTCGGTGAATCCCGGGAATGCGAAAGGGCGGGGAGTGCCCGACGTGGCCGGGGACGCCGACCCGTTCACCGGCTACCAGGTGGACGTGGACGGAACGAATACAGTGGTGGGGGGAACGAGCGCGGTGGCGCCGCTGTGGGCCGGGCTGATTGCGGTGATGAATCAAGCGCTCGGGAAATCCGCGGGATACCTCAACCCGAGCCTCTACACGCAAATCGGCGTCACCGCAGGAACATTTCGCGACATCACTTCGGGGAACAACGGATCGTACGACGCGGGCCCGGGTTGGGACCCGTGTTCAGGGTGGGGAACGCCGAACGGAAACGCGATATTGAGGCAGATTTCGAGCGGGACATCGAGCTGAGGAATTCACGCCGGAGATTTCACGATTCGAGTGGCGGAGAAAGGCGCGCGGGATCAGAAGGGCGATTGGAGAGGCTTGAGCAGGCCGAAATCGATAAGGCCGTTGGCGACGAATTGGACGGCCAGGGCGACGAGAAGCAGGCCCATCAGGCGCATCAGGATGCGAATGCCCGTTTCCCCGAGAACGCGGCGGACACCGTCGGCGCCGGCCAAAACCAAAAACGAAGAGTAAGAAGTGAGCACAATCGTGGCGTAGACGACGATGTGCTGCCACGGGGAGTGGGATTCACCGACGAGGACCATGACGGTGGAAATCGCGCCCGGGCCGGCGAGCATGGGCATGCCGAGAGGAATGATGCTGGCGTCGGGCTTTTCGGCGCCTTCCTGCTGTTCTTCCGCGGTGACTTTCTGGCCGGACTGGCGCGCCTGAAGCATATCGAAACCGATCTGAAGAAGAATGATGCCGCCGGCGATTTTGAAGGCGGGAAGAGTGATGCCGAAGGCCTTGAAAATCAGGCTGCCGGCGATGGCGAAAGAGGCGAGGACGATGGTGCAGGTCCAGCAGGCGCGGCGGGCCACGCCGCGGCGTTCGGGGCGAGGGGCGTCGGCGGTGACGGCGAGAAAAAGCGGAATGACGGCGAAGGGATCCACGAGAAAGAAGACCGAAGTCACCGAGAGCAGAACGAATTCGAAAAATTCCTTGTAGGAATGGGGCATCTTCGAATGCCAGGCTTCGCGAACCGGCGGCGAAGCGCAGCCAAGTTAGCATTTTTGCGGGAACGAAGGTAGAGCGATTGATAACGAGAGAGCATGCGGGCGGTGAAAGCCCGCGTATCCGGAATCACGAGATTCGCGCGTTGACTTGCCATGAGTGCCCCCCTAAGATGAACGGGAAATGCGGGACTCCTCGTCTCTAATCGGCCAGACAATCTCCCACTATCGCATCCTGGAAAAGCTCGGCGGCGGAGGCATGGGCGTCGTCTACAAAGGCGAGGACACCGAGCTCGGGCGATTCGTGGCCTTGAAATTCCTGCCGGAAGACCTGATTCGGGATGCGCAGGCGCTCGAGCGGTTCCGCCGGGAGGCTCGCGCCGCGTCGGCGCTGAATCATCCGAATATCTGCACGATTTACGAAATCGGGCAGCAAGACGGACACCCCTTCATTGCCATGGAGTTTCTGGACGGGATGACGCTGAAGCATAGGATTTCCGGGCGAGCGCTGGAGATGGAACTCCTGCTGGATCTGGGTATCGAGATTGCGGACGCGCTGGACGCAGCGCACTCGAAGGGGATCGTCCACCGCGACATCAAGCCCGCGAATTTATTCGTGACGGATCGCGGCCACGCGAAGGTGCTGGACTTCGGCCTGGCGAAGCAGATTCTGGCGGGAACAGACGAGACGCGAGAAAGGGCGACGGTTGACGAGCCCGCGATTCGGGAAGTGGATCTGACCAGCGCGGGGACGGCGGTGGGGACCGTGGCATATATGTCGCCGGAGCAAGCGCGCGGAGAGACGCTGGACGTGCGAAGCGACCTCTTCAGCTTCGGAGCGGTGCTGTATGAGATGGCGACGGGAGCGGTCCCTTTCCGCGGGGCGACTACAGCGGTCGTCTTCAACGCCATACTGGAAAAAGCGCCGGCGCCTCCCGTGCGACTGAATCCGGAGATTCCGCCGCGGCTGGAAGAAGTGATATCGAAAGCGCTCGAAAAAGATCGCCGAATGCGGTACCAGCACGCGGCGGAGCTGCGAACGGACCTGGCGCGCCTCAAGCGCGACTCCGGCTCGAGCCGCATTTCCAGTGCGGTGATATCCGCACAAGCAACGGGGGAGATGCCGGGGACGCACGGGGAGACTTCGGCGCGGCCGGCATCGTCGAGCGGGCACGCGATCGCGGCAATGACGCCGCCAAGCGGGACGGGGGCGATGCAGGTAGCGGGCTCTCAGGCGAGCGCGGGCGCGGCGAGCGCCGCAGGGGTGCCGCAGGAAACGGGACACGCGCGCGGGCGAAACTGGAAACTCCCGATCGCGAGCGCCGCCGCAATCGTCCTGGTGATCGCCGCCGGAGCGTATTTCTACGCGCGTCGAGCGTCGAAACTGGCGGGACAAGGCTCCATCGTTCTCGCCGACTTCACGAACACGACGGGCGACCCGGTGTTCGACGGGGCGCTGAGGCAGGGGCTGGCGGCGCAGCTCGCGCAATCTCCCTACCTGCAAATTCTTTCCGACAGGCAAATGCAGCAGACGCTCCAATACATGGGCCAACCGGGGACGTCGCGAGTGACCAATGAACTGGCGCGGCAAATCTGCCAAAGGACGCAAAGCGCCGCAGTGATGGAAGGGTCCATCGCGCAAATCGGGAACACGTACGATCTGGTGCTCAACGCGCTGAATTGCACGACCGGCGAAACACTGGCTACCGCCTCGGCCGAAGCGCCCGACAAGGATCACGTGCTGGGGGCGCTGGGGAGCGCGGCGGAACAAATCCGAGGGAAGCTGGGCGAATCGCTGGCGTCGATTCAGAAATTCAATACGCCGATTGAAGAAGCGACGACTTCTTCCCTGGAAGCGCTGAAGGCGTATAGCCTGGGAATGCAGGCGCGGTCGAGCCAGGGGGAGGAGGCCGCGGCGCCTTATTTCAAGCAGGCGGTGGAGCTGGACCCGAATTTCGCCATCGCGTACGCCACGCTGGGGCAGGTGGAATCGAATATGGGGCAGAGCGGCCTGGGGACCGAGTACACGAAGAAAGCTTACGCCTTGCGAGACCGTGCGAGCGAAGCGGAAAAATTCTACATTGATTCGCACTACTACGAAAATGTTCTGGGAGATCTAGACCGGGGCCAACAAGTGTATGAGTTGTGGTCGCAGACCTACCCGCGGGATTCGATACCCTTCAACAACCTGGGAGTTTCCTACGGCGTGACGGGCCAGTGGGAGAAAGCGCTGCCGCCGATTCTTCAGGGATATCAACTGAATCCGAACGAGAGTATCAATACATTGGCGGTTGCAGGAACGTATGTCAGCCTGGGGCGATTCGATGAGGCCAAAGCGACGATCAACCAAGCCATAGCTCGGAAGAGGGATATTCCAAGCTTCCACGCCATCCTAGCCACGCTGGCCTTTTTGCAAAACGACCCTGCCACGATGAACCGTGAACTATCGATCTTTGCCTCGAAAGGACCGGAAACCGCGCCATTCTCCAACTTGCTCGTCGCGCTATCCGAGGCGTACGGCGGACGCATGGAAAAAGCGCGGGAATCGATTGAACGCGCGCGGGCGGCTTACGAAGCCCTGCAAGAAAAGCAACCGGCGGCGGAAGCGCTTGGGGGGCTGGCGATGATGGAAGCCGACATCGAGGACGAAGCGGGAGCGCGGCGGGACGCGGAGGAGGCGCTGGCGATCGATTCGACGTCAACGCGGGCGAAAACGGAGGCGGCATACGCGCTGGCGCGGTCGGGGGACGCCGGGCGCGCGGAAAGCATCGCCGCTGAAGTCGCGAAGGATCGCCCCTCCGACACGGTCGTTAACGCACTCGATCTCCCGGTGATTCGCGCGACGATTGAGATCGAAGGCAACAATCCCGCCAAGGCCGTGGAGATTCTTCAGCCGGCCTTGCCGTACGACCTCGCCAGCAACCGCGCGATGACCAGCACATACCAACGGGGCCGGGCGTACTTGGCGCTCCACAACGGCAGCGCCGCAGCCGCGGAATTTCAAAAAATCATTGACCATCCGGGAGTGACGATTGCGTGGAATACCGGATCGCTGGCGCGGCTGGGTCTGGCGCGGGCCTACGCGATGGAAGGCGACAAGGCGAAGGCGCGGGTGGCGTACCAGGATTTTTTTGCGCTTTGGAAAGACGCCGACCCCGGCATCCCGATCCTGGCCGCAGCGAAAGCCGAATACGCAAAGCTGCAATAATCCCGACTCGAAAAGCGCCGAGCGCGCAGGATTGAAAAAGAAAACCGGCCGGAAGCGATGGCTGCCGGCCGGTGGGAATCTTCAGCTGGCGCGAAACTTACCTGCGTCCGCCACCACCGCCATGGAAGCCTCCTCCACCGTGGAAGCCGCCACCTCCGTGGAAGCTACCTGAGGAGTGGAAACCGCCGCCACCGTGGAAGGCTGGCGCGCCATGGAACCCGCCGCCGGCGTATCCGCCACGGAAGCCGCTGCCAACGTATCCGCGCCCAGCGTAGGCGGGGCCTCTACCCACGTAGCCGGAGTGGCCATAGTAACCGGCGTGGCCCCAGTAACCGCCGCGGCCCCAGTAGCCGTGTCCCCAGTATCCAGGACCTCCCCAATAACCCGGGCGACCCCAATAGCCGTGATACCAGGGGCCAGCGCCGATAAAGACGCCGCCGACAAACCAGTTCGGGCCATAGTAGCCGTAGGGAGCGCAGGCGTACGGAGCATATCCGTAGTAGCCGTAGGCGCAGACGGGAGCGGGAGTAACGTAAGCAGGCGCGACGTAGCCGGGTCCGAATCCGATTCCGACGCCGACAGCCACTCGCTGAGCGTGGGCGAAGGGAGCGACCGCCAGGCACGTGCCAACCAAAACCAGAGCCCTTAGAAATTTCATCCGAGCACCTCGTTTAAAGCTCCGAAAACCGACATCGGCAAAGAGAAAGGCAAGAGAGATGCCAAATCGGGAGGGTTGTCGCTTGCCATGTAAACGACTCATCCAAAGGACGTTATAGGGGATGCCACGTTGGGACCTTTGCTTCGTCGAGAACCCGGTGATGGTGGATTTCGCGCGGAATTGGTGGTTTTCAGCCAATTGAGGGGGCGAACGAATTACCTGAACATTTTCGGGGGCGAAATGTTGTATAAATGCGCCCGCCATTCAATGCGCGCCACAAGGCGTTTTGGGTGGTATCGGCCCCGGACTCCCGGACGGGTGAGTGGCAGTGAGTATAATCGCGCAAACCAGAACGGAAAGCGTGCTCAGCGTAAGCTCGAAGCTGTGGGGAATCGTATTGGTGTATGCATTCGCGCGATACCTGCAGGCGTTTCCCGGGCAATCTCCGCCGCTCGTGGGAATCACGCTGCACGTGCTGGCGCCGCTGTCGTTTGCGCTGATTCACGGAACGCTGCGGTACGGACGGCGAGGGATGGCAGGATTCGTCGCGCTGTGCCTGGTGGTGGGATTTTCGTTTGAGATTTTGAGTCTCGCGACGGGATTTCCGTTTGGGCATTTCGTGTTCACGGACCTGATGGGTCCGAAGTTTCTGCAGGTGCCGATTCTGCTGGGCTTGGCCTACATCGGGATGGGATACATCTCGTGGACCGTGGGCGGGATCATTCTGGGTGAAAAAAGCGGGACGGTCCACGGAGCCAATGTGGTGATGCTGCCGATCGTGGCGAGCTTCGTGATGGTGGCGTGGGACCTCTCGAATGAGCCGGTGTGGTCAACGATTGAGCGGGCCTGGACGTGGATTGAAGGAGGGCCTTACTTCGGAGTGCCGGTGTCGAACTTCCTGGGGTGGTATCTGACGGTTTTCGTGATCTACCTGTTGTTCGCGATCTATTTGCGGCTTAGCCCGCGCGATCCACGCGAACTGCCGCGGGATTATTGGACGATTGCGGTGGTGGCCTATGCGGTGTCGGCGGCGGGAAATCTGCTGATGGCCACGCGGGCGGGAGATTTCGGGAGAGTGGAGGATCCGGCCGGAGTGACCTGGAGCGGGCAAGACATCGTAAGCGCGTGCGGATTGATCGCGCTCTTCACGATGGGGGCGTTTTGCGCCTTGGCGTGGGCCAGGCTCGCGGAAAAGGAACGCGAAGGACAAGGCGGAGGAGGCATTCGGAGCTATTGGGACGAAGACGTGACACGCGGACGGGGCGCGGGGCTGGCGGGCAAATATGAGAGGGAGCGAGTGGGCAAAGCCGAGCTGCGTGAGGTGCGAATGCATCAGGGCGAAAATTCGAGAGAAGGACCAGAAAGCGGGCATCGAGTATTGCGGGCGAGTGCCGGGATTTCGGGTGCATTGCGAGGCGCCGGGAGGGATTCGCTCGGGATCGCGGAAGAGAGACGGGATCGCAATGCGCGAGGGCGATCGGAGCCGTGAGCGAGGCAGGGTGCGGACCGGCGCGGGATGCGGGCCCGCGCAAGGACGAAGGTGGCGGGGCGCCGGGAAAGCGGGGCCGGGGAGCGATATGTTGCCTCGCGGCGCGCGGGGCTGCTAGAATGTGCGAGCAAGAGCTATAACATGTTGCTCCTGCCATACTTTCCGAAGAAGGTTGATCCATGTCCGGACATTCCAAGTGGGCCACAATCAAACACAAGAAAGCCGCGACGGACGCGAAGCGCGGCAAGATTTTCACGAAAATCATCCGCGAGCTGAGCATCGCGGCAAGAACGGGCGGCGCCGACCCGAACACCAATCCGCGGCTGCGAACGGCGATCCTGGCGGCCAAGAACGAGAACATGCCGAACGACAATATCGAGCGGGCGATCGCGCGAGGCGCAGGCACGCTCGAAGGCGAAACTCTGGAAGAAGTGACGTATGAAGGATACGGGCCGGGCGGCGTGGGAATGCTGGTGCAGGTGGTGACGGGAAACCGGAACCGTGCAGCCAGCGAAATCCGGCACCTGTTTTCGAAGAACGGCGGCAACATGGCGGAAACGGGAGCGGTGGGCTGGATGTTTCACCGCAAGGGCGAAATCGTGATCCCGAAGGAAGCCGCGGATGAAGAAAAAGTGATGGGCATCGTGCTGGACGCGGGGGCGGAGGATCTGCACGACGACGGCTTGGCGTGGGAAGTGGTGACGCCGCCGGATGCGTTCGAAAAGGTGCGCGAGGCGCTAGCCGCCGCGGGAATTCAGCCGGCTTCGGCGGAAATCGGAATGGTGCCGCAGAACTACGTGAAGCTGACGGGGCAGCAGGCGCAGCAGATGATCCGAATGGTCGAGAACATGGAAGACCACGACGACGTGCAGCGCGTCTACGCGAATTTCGACATCGACGAAAAAGAGCTGCAGGCCGCCGTCGCAAGCTAATTTTCCGCGCGCAAGACGCCGGCAACGGAAATATCCTCAGGGCAGACCGATGGGGCGATCCCGGGCGAATTCCCGCACTTCCTCGAAAGCAACTCCAAGAACACAGGTGACGGACATCGATCACGTGCAACTCGCCGCGCCACGGGGCTGCGAAGCCGAAGCGAGAAAATTCTTTGGCCGGCTGCTGGGGCTCGCGGAGGTCGAGAAGCCGGAGGCGCTCGAAGCGCGCGGCGGGTGCTGGTTTCGCGTGGGGACGAGGCAACTGCATATCGGCGTTGCGGCAAATTTCATTCCAGCCACGAAAGCTCATCCGGCGTTCGGCGTCCGGGACGTGGAAGCGCTATACGCCACGCTTGAGAAGGCGGGAGTGGAATGCCTGTGGGATGAAGCGGCGGACGGCCCGCGGCGGTTCTACGCCCGCGATCCCTGGGGAAACCGGCTGGAATTCACGGAGCCGGCCCGAACGGCGGCAACCGCGCGGAAAACCGGAAAAACAGGGCGTAGATAGTGGTCTTCGCGGTGAAGCCGCACAAAAAATGCTAGCCTGCTTTCCCGGCTCGCACGTACACTTGTGCCGACCATGAGAGATCCGGCCTTGGCAAAAGCGGCTGGCGGGGGCGGGCGGGCGTTGCGCGTTCTGGGGGTTGACCCGGCGGTGGCGGGAGCGACGGGCTTCGGAGTGGTGGAATGGGACGGAGGAGCCGCGCGGCTGGTGCACTACGGAGCGCTGCGATTGCCAGCGCGAGCGGGATTCGAGGAGCGGTTGCGGCAAATCCACGCGAAGATCGCGGGGCTGGTGAAGGAATTTGCGCCGGACGCGATGGCCGTGGAATCGGTGTTCACGGCGCTGAACGTGCGGACGGCGTTGAAGCTGGCGGAAATGCGCGGGGTGGTTCTGCTGGCCGCGGCGCAGGCGGAAATTCCGGCGCACAGCTACTCACCGCGGGAAGTGAAGGCTTGCGTGGCGGGGTACGGCGCGGCGACGAAACTTCAGATGCAGCAGATGGTGAGCTCGCTGCTGGGATTGCGGGAATATCCGGAACCGGCGGACGCCGCCGATGCGCTGGGAGTGGCGCTATGCCACGCGGTGCAGTGGCGGGCGCGGGAACGAGCGGAGCGAGCCATGGGAACGCGGGCGACAACCGCGGAAACACGGAGCCGAACTCGCGCCGCCAGCATCTCATGGCATTGATGAGCCGCACAGCCGGAAAATTCCTGCCGCGAATGATGAGGCGGCTTGCGCCGGGATTGCTGCTGCTTGGCGCAGCGATGCCGATGGCGAGCGCAGCGGCGCAAACGAGCGGGACGACGCAAGCCGCCACCACAGCGAACATCGCGGGACCGACCATCACTTACCGCAAAGTATTCAAATCGAGCTATCCAGAATTCACGGAAGTGAAAGTGACGCAAAGCGGAGCGTGCACGGCGGACATCCGCTCGCTGGACGACGAGGCAAGCCCGCAGGCGTGCGAAATCAATCCCGCTCTGGCGGAGAAGATTTTCAATCTGGCCGCGCAACTGCACGACTTCAACGGTGTGGATCTGGACGTTCACCGGCGGATCGCCAACCTGGGGCAGAAAACGCTGCAATACGAGAGCGGTGCGGAAAAGTACGCGGTGACATTCAATTACACGGTGAACGAGAGCGCGACGCAACTGGTGGATATCTTCGAGGGCTTGGCGCGCGAGGAAATGGACCTCTCCGACCTGCAACGGACGATGCGGTACGACCGGCTGGGCGTCAACGATGTGCTGATCCGAATCGAATCGGACTACACGGGAAAGCTGCTGCCCGATCCGCAAAGGCTCTTGCCGCTGCTCGACCAGATCGCCGGGGACGACAAGTACATCGGGCTGGCGCGGCAGAAATCACGAGCGCTGGCGGAAAAGATTCGCGCGACAACGTAAGAGCGAGGCACGTCCACGCGGCGCCGGGCGGCGCCCGCTTCGCCTGCCGCACTCGATGCACAATTAAAGTGCAATCCCACAGCCCGCGAGGAGTATGATGGCGGCGGGTGGATCGCGTTTCCTCAGGAGGCATACCATGAGCCGCCGTTGCACTGTTCCCTTCCTCGTTTTTTTCGGCGTGGCCCTGGGGCTGTTTTCGATGGGGCTGCAAATGTCCGCGTCGGCGGACGAAACAGGATTGAGCTACGCGCGGATTGTGCGCTTGAGCGTGGTGCGGGGCGACGTGCAGATCGCCCGGGCGGGCACGGGAAAATGGGAGCCGGCGGCGCTGAACATGCCGCTGCAGCAGGGATTCGCGGTGGGCACGAACGAAGGGATGGCGGAAATCGAGCTGGAACACGGAAGCATGATCTGGGTGGCGCCGGATTCGGTGGTGCAATTCACGGAGCTGGCGCTTTCCGACGGCGGACAGATCACGAAAGTGGCGATGACGAACGGGACGGCGACGTACGACGCGAGCATCAATTCGCACGACGTCTTCTTGGTATCCAACCCGAATTTTCAAATCACGCCGGAAGGAAAATCGGAATTCCGGTTGGATTTGACGAAAGACGGCGCGGGAGTGACGGTGCTGAAGGGGAGGGTCTCGTTCCAGTCGGCGAAGGGGACGGAGGAGCTGGCGAAGGGCGAGATGTATTTTCTGGGCGTGCGAAAGCCGCAGGAAACGCAAGCTCGGCCCGCCCCGAAGAAAGACGAGTGGGACAAGTTCGTCGACGAGCGTAGCGGCTATCTGGAAGCCGCCGCGGCGAAGACCAACGCCTACACGAACGCGCCGTTCAGCTACGGGATGGCGGACCTTTCCTCGTACGGAGGATGGACGTTCATTCCGGGAATCGGATTCGCGTGGCAGCCCGACGGGATTTCGAGCGGCTGGATGCCGTTCTCGGACGGGTCAATGATGTATTACGACGGATTCGGATGGACATGGGTGAGCGCGGAGCCGTGGGGATGGGTGCCGTACCACTTCGGGCAGTGGAGTTACGCAGGCTCGAACGGATGGGTGTGGGTCCCGGGAAATTACAGCCAGTGGTCTCCGGCGCCGGTGCATTGGGTGGCGGAGGGAAACAAAATCGGATGGACGCCTCTCGCGGAAGTGAAAAATGCAACCGAGCATAAAACTCCCATGGTGGTGCTGGCGAACAAGGGCCTGGCGAATTTCGATTCGTATAAATTGATCAAGTCGGTGAAGGAAGGGCAAACGGTTCAGATGCTGGCGGCGTCGCCGGGCGAGAGCGGAAAACTGGGTACGACAAACGAGATGCGGCTGGTGGCGCCGACGACCGTGGGATTGGCTTCACTGCCGCGGGGAATTTCGGAGGAAACGTTGAAAGCACCGCTGGGGAGGCCGGCGATTTCCCGGCCGCCGATGGAGGCGATGGAAGTTCCGCACGCGTTCTCGATGCGCAACGGAATGGCCGCCCCGTCGATGATCAACAGCCGGCCGCCGACGCGGATGATGGGATTTGGAATGGGACAGGCGCCGGTGGCGGGAGCGGAATTCGGGGGCAGGGCGCCGGGCGCAATGATGGGTGCGTCGAACGAACCGATCATCCACGCGGGGAGCGCGAACGGATCGTCGGGAGCGAAGCCTCGCTAACGCAAAGGCAGAAAAAACCGGCTGCTTCGCCGGGCTTCCGGCGACTAATCAAAATCTCAAATTTCGAGTGAGCCGGTAATCCAGGTCAGCGAATGACGCAGCCGGCGTACCCGACGACGCGACCGAAGTCGCCGTTGATCTCGCCGGAAGTGGCGTAGCGGACTAGCGTGGCGTCGGCGGCGCCCAAATCCTTCCACGCCACGAGCGCGGCCACCGTAGCAGCGTAACCGCACATCGAAATTCCTTCATTCCGCACAGTGTCAAACAATCCACGGGGATCGAGAGCGAGAATTTTGGCGATGGCGCGCTGGTCTTTCAGGCGCGTCACCGCGTCACTTTCATAGTGATTCATGTCCGTGCTGGCGACGATTAGGACGGGATCCGGCTGGGCGCGGACGGCGCGGGCGACGGCGTGGCCGAGCTCTTCGAGAATGGGAAAGCGGTCGGTGGCGAGAACGATGGGGACGAAGCGAAAATCGCCGGCAATCCGCTGCAGGAAAGGAATCTGCACTTCGAGCGAATGCTCGCGCTGATGGGCGACAGGGTCGTCGCGAAGGCGGGGAAATTCATGGGCGACGGCGTCCGCGAGGGAGGCGTCGATCGCGGCGTCGCCGAGAGGAGTTTGCCAGGCGCCTTCCTGAAAAATGGCCAGCGGCTCGCCGCGGGGAAAGTGGCGCGGGCCGAGGAGAATGGTCCGAGCGGGAATATTGACCGCGGAATAAACCGCGCCGGCGACGTGCCCTGAATACATGTATCCGGCGTGAGGAACGATGCAGCCAGCGGCGGATTGGGATGGCGGAAGAGGGAGGGTGAAGGCGTCAATCTGGCGGGCGAGTTCGGTGGGATCGGAAGGATAGAAGCTGCCAGCGACGGCGGGAGGACGAATCATAGCGTTTTTCGCCGGAAATTGGAGGCGAGAGGCCAGAAGGTCAGGGCGATTTCGAGGGCCTTCCGCGCAAATCGAGAGCGACGGTAGACCCGGGCATATATTTGATTTTCACTTTATCGCCGACCTGGTAGCCGCCCGCGTCGAGAACCCTGGTGATGGCGTCGAGAGACCTGCCGGAATACGTGAAAGTGTGAAGGATGCGGGGATTATCGATTTCGCTGACGACGATCGAACGCCCGTCGGCGCGAACGACGGTAGCCTTCAGCCAAAGGGGTTTTTGCGGGATAACCTTGACGGGGATGGGAGAGTGCGTGTCCACCTGGGCGCGCAGGGGCGCCGCGCCGAGAAAGGCGGCGGCGAGGGAGGCGAAGAGAAAAGCGAAAATGCTACGTTTCGTCATCGAAGGAAATTTTAAGGGACTTGAGAAACTTAATGTCCTGGGGAGTGATCTCGAGCTTCGGCTCTTCCCCGTCTTCCTCGAGGACTTCCTCATCCACGCGAATGTGAAGCGACTCGAGGAAGCGCCGGTCCTGTTTGGTCATTTTCGAATCGGAGGATTGGCGACGAGCCAATCCGATGGTGGCATCGAGCTTGAGCACAATATCGAAACCGGCCGCGCGGATGCTGGAGATGGCTTCCGTGATTCGCTCGGAGTCGGACACCGTATCGTTGATGGCGTGACCCAACTCCCGGAGCAACTGTTTCATCCGATCGTCAAGTTGCAAGGGCGTGCCCTCCTGTGAATGCCCTTCCTACAACAATTTTAGGTTCGGGGCAATAGCGAAGCAAGGGCGGCGGCGGAAAATCGGCCGATTTGGTTACCTGTACTGGGGCGCGAGGGGGGAAGGGGCGGTTGGGGGCGGGATGTATTAAAATCGGCTCATGCCGTCGAATCTAATGCCGCTATTCCGGCGGTCGTTCCGGAATTCGATGCGGGTGATGTGGCGCGTCACCCGAGAGCTGTTCCACGAAGCGACGGGAGCGCTCTTCGGAGTGTTCGCGGTGTACGGGGCTTATGCCGCGTGGAGGCAATGGCGGACGCGAACGATGCTGTGGATGATTGGAGCGGCAGTGGCTTACACGCTGATGATGGCGATTTTCGCGTTTGGATCGTTCCGGAGGGCGCGCCGGGTTCGCTGACAGAAAAAGATGCCGCCAGATTCGAAAATTCGAGCGGACGAAACGGGACCGAAGGCCGCGAGCACGACGGGGTTGCCGCTGCGCGCCGTGGTGGGGCCGGAAGACCTCGTGGGATGGGACGCGGAGAAAGAGCTCGGGTATCCCGGGCAATTCCCTTTCACGCGCGGCGTCTATCCCTCGATGTACCGCGGAAGGCTGTGGACCACGCGGCAATATGCGGGATTCGGCTCCGCGGCGGAATCGAACCAGCGATACCGTTATCTGCTTTCGCAGGGACAAACGGGACTATCGGTGGCGTTCGATCTACCCACGCAGATCGGGATGGATTCCGACCACTCGCTGGCGCAGGGCGAAGTGGGAAAAGTGGGAGTGGCGATCGACTCGCTGGAAGACATGGAAACGCTTTTCGAGGGAATCCCGCTCGAACGCGTGTCGACCTCGATGACGATCAATTCGACGGCGGCAATCCTGCTGGCGCTGTATGTGGCCGTGGCGAAAAAACAGGGGGCGAGCCTCGCGAAGCTTTCGGGGACGGTGCAGAACGACATTTTGAAAGAGTATATCGCGCGGGGAACGTACATTTATCCGCTGCGGCCGGCCATGCGAATCGTGACGGATATTTTCGGGTGGTGCCGCGAGGAGATTCCCCGGTGGAACGCGATTTCGATTTCGGGATACCACATCCGCGAGGCGGGGTCGACGGACGCGCAGGAAGTGGCTTTCACGCTGGCGAACGGGATCGCGTACGTGGAAGCGGCGGTGGAGGCCGGGCTGCCGGTGGACGACTTCGCGCCGCAACTGTCGTTTTTCTTCAACGCGCACAACGAATGGCTGATGCAGATCGCGAAGTTCCGGGCGGCGCGGCGTCTGTGGGCGCGGACGATGCGGGAGCGATTCGGGGCGCGCGACGCGCGGTCCATGATGCTGCGATTTCACGCGCAGACGGCGGGCTCGTCGCTGACGGCGCAGCAGCCGGAAAACAACCTGGTGCGTGTGGCGCTGCAATGCCTGGCGGCGGTGCTGGGCGGATGCCAATCGCTGCACGCGAATGCGCTCGATGAAGCGCTGGCGCTGCCGACCGAGCAATCGGCGCTGCTGGCGCTGCGGACGCAGCAAATCCTGGCGCAAGAAACGGGCGTGGCGAATACGGTGGACCCGGTGGCGGGATCGTACGCAATCGAGAGCTTGACGAACCAGATCGAGGCGGAAGCGCGGGATTACATCGGGAAGATAGACGCGATGGGGGGCGTGCTGCGGGCGATCGAGACGGGATACATCCAGCAGGAGATTCAAAAGGCCGCGTACGAATACCAGAAGGCGGTGGACTCGGGCGAACAGGTGGTGGTGGGAGTGAACCGCTTTGAGACCGAAGAGGAGCGGCCGATACCGACGATGCGGATTGACCCGGAAATCGAGCGGCAGCAGGTGGCGCGATTGCAGGGGCTGCGGGGGCGGCGCGACGGAGCAAAAACGAAAGCGGCGATCGAAGAAGTGGAGCGGCGGGCGTCGAGCGGAGCCAACCTGATGCCCGCGATACTTGCGGCGGTGGAAGCGTACGCCACGGTCGGCGAAATCTCAAACGCGCTGCGCCGGACGTTTGGGGAATATCAGGAATCCGTGGTGGTGTGACGCCGGCTCGCGATTTTTAGCTAGTGAAAACAGGCAGGAGAGGAATCCTCAACCGTGAAATTACTTCTCGCATCGGGTTCGCCGCGCCGCGCGGACGTCTTGCGCCGGGCGGGATTTTTGTTCGACACGATGGAAACGCGCGTGGATGAAACGAGGGCGCCCGGCGAGGGGCCGGAGACATTCGTGCAGCGGCTGGCGATCGCCAAGGCGCAAGCGGCGGCGGACGATTTGCTGGATACCTCCGGACCCACGCTCATTATCGGCGCGGACACGACCGTGGTGGCGGGAGGAGCGCTGCTGGAAAAACCCACGGATGCGAAAGACGCGCGAAGAATGCTGCGCCTGCTGAGCGGAAAAACACACGAAGTCCTGACGGGGGTGGCCTTGATGGCCCTGCCCGACGGAAGGGGCGCGAAATTCGTGGACAGGACGCGCGTGGATTTCGCCGAGCTTTCCGAGCGGCAAATCGACGATTACATCGCCACGGGCGAATCGTTCGGAAAGGCGGGAGGGTACGCGATTCAGGGATTCGCGGGGCGGTTCGTGGAGCGAATCGAGGGGTGCTACTTCAACGTGATGGGCATGCCGCTATCGCGAGTGTGGACAGCCATGCTTTCGCTGGGATGGAAAGACCCGGAAGCCTGAAACCGCGGGGAGAAATTCCCTCGTGGAAAATCGCGCAGGACGCCGACGCACAGTTGCAGGCACCCGTTCCCAGAAAGGCCCCATGGCGGGCCCGGAGTGAAAGGCTACTTTTTTTCTTCCGCGGCTGGAGTGGTGGTCGAAGCCGGGGCCTGCGTCTGCGGAGGCGCCTGCGGCTGAGCTTGCTGAACCGGCTGGTCGCCGCGCATGCCTTCGCGGAATTCCCGGACGCCCTGGCCGAGACCGCGCATGACTTCAGGAATCTTGCGTCCGCCAAACAGGACGAGAATCACGACCGCGATAATCAACAGATGTATGGGGCTATCCCACATGGGGCGCCTCCCTTTCAAGCCCGGCTCGAGGAGAGCCCGGGCGAAACCGCAAAGAACAACCGCTAAGGCAACAGTATAACACGCTCGTCGCCCGCGCGGCGGGTGACGTGCTCGCGATCCAGATATTCGAGCAGAGGAATGGCGTATTTGCGCGTGATGCCCGTGAGGTCCTTGAAAGCGGGAACGCCGATGCGGTCGCCGCGTTCGCGGCGGTATTTGGCGAGGAGCTCGCGGACGCGGGCGAGGGCCTCGGGATGAAAGACCAGGTCTTCGCTGACGCGGACCAGCGCCTTCTCGCGGAGAAGCAGCTGGAGGATTTTCCGCGCCCGGGCCGCCTCGACCGGGAGTTTTTCGAGCAGGGCGGCGAAGGTCGGGACGGTGAGGCCGGCGCGCTCGAATTCGCCTTCGATCAATTCCTTCGCTTTTGCTTCGTCCTGGGAAAGAGCGATCTCGCGTCCGGCGCGCTGGACGAGGTCTCCGGAGATGACAATCTTCCGCGCCGCGACGAGGTCCTCGAGAGCCGAGGCGAAGGTTTCCTCGGCGGGCGAGCCGGAACGCGCCCGCAAGACCTGCTTGGGAACGCCGGGTAATAGCGGATTCGAGAGGTGAAACTCCTCGACGGCGCGTTGAATGGCGGCGACGATTGAGGCGAAGGTGCGAGAAGAGATGACCTCGAGAGGGTCGGTGCGGATGATGCGGGCGCGTTTTTTGGAGGCCAGGGATTTCGCGGCTTCGGACATCTCGGACTCGAGCCAGCCGGTTCGCGGGCGGATCTCGATGGGAGTGAGAGAGCGCGGGAGCGATTCGAGGAGCGCGGCAAGAATTTCCTCTCGCGCGCCCGTCTCGAGCGTCTTCAGGAACGGAGCGACGGAGGCGTCGCTGCGGCGATGTCGGGGAGCGCGCGGATCGATCACGACGCCGCCGCCAATGGTCACGACGGGCGAGAACTGGCGGAGGATGAAGCGGTCGCCGGGCAAAAGGACAAGCGAATCCGCGAGCTGCAATTGAGCGAGAGCGCTGGTTCCCGGCAACATCTCTGGCGACTCGAGCAGGGTGATTTGGGCGATGGTCTCGGCGGCGCCCTGGTGAAAATGGACGCGCGTCCGCTGGGCTAGTGGGCGGGCGGAGGGCAGAAGGGCGAGGCGAGCGTCGAAGCGGCGCGTGGGGTCAAAGGAGCGAGGCGGACCAAGCACCATCCCGCGGCGAATGTCGTCGCGCTCGACGCCAGCGAGGTTGACGGCAGTGCGCTGACCAGCCACAGCCTGCGGCACGGCTTGACCGCCGGAATGCAGGCCCCGGACGCGGGCGCGCCTGCCGGTGGGGTAAAGCTCGACCTCCATTTCGGGCTGGACGGCACCTTCGAGGAGCGTTCCGGTGACGACGGCGCCGAATCCCTTCATGGCGAAGGAGCGATCAATGGGAAGGCGGAAGGGGCGGGAAGCATTTCGCGAGGGAGACTCCAGGGAGACGCGGAGCAGCGCGGCCTTCAAGTCGTCGAGGCCCGCGCCGGTGCGGGCGCTGACGCCGACAAAGGGCGCGCCCTCGAGGAAGGAGCCGCGAACGAAATCTTCGATTTCCAGGCGGACCAGGCCGAGCCAATCGGCGTCAACGAGGTCCGTCTTTGTCACCGCGATAATCCCGCGGGAGATGCCGAGAAGGCGGCAGATATCGAAATGCTCGCGGGTTTGGGGCTTGATGGATTCATCGGCGGCGATTACGAGAATCACCAGATCGAAACCGCCGACACCGGCGAGCATGTTGCGAACGAATTTTTCGTGGCCGGGAACGTCAACGAATCCCACGCGGACGGAGCCGAGATCAAGAAAGGCAAAGCCGAGGTCGATGGTAATTCCCCGGCGCTTTTCTTCCTCGAGCCGATCGGGATGCGTGCCGGTGAGGGCCTCGATGAGCGCCGATTTGCCGTGATCAATGTGCCCGGCCGTGCCGACGATGACGTGTTTCATCACAGGGATGGGATGCGCGAGGAGCGCGAAGGGCGCATTTTGGACCGAGTGGCGCGTCGCGGCAAGCCCCAGAGGCGAAACCCGAGCGGGGCGGCGGGAGCGGAGCTAGGGCGCCGCTTTCCGCGATTCGCGCGCGGCCGAATGAATTTCTTTCGCGATGGCGCGGGCGGCAGCACGCGGGTCGGCAGCGCCGGTGATAGGGCGGCCGACAACCAAATAATCCGCGCCGGCCATCACGGCTTCGGCCGGTGTCCCGATGCGAGATTGGTCGTTGGTGGCAGAGGTGGCAGGGCGAACGCCGCCGACCAGGAGGATGAATTCAGGGCCGCAGGCTTCGCGAATAGCGCGGACTTCGTGGATGGAGGCAACGGCGCCATCGAGGCCGGCTTGTTTGGCGAGCTTAGCGAGTTCGACGGCGCGGATGGCGGGAGAGCCTTCGTAACCGACACGGGCCATTTCCTCGGCATCCATGCTGGTGAGGATGGTCACGCCGAGGAGTTTGGGGCGGCTTTTCCTGGTGCCGGCGGCTTCGCGGGCGGCGCGCATCATGGCCAGGCCGCCGGAGGTGTGGATGGTCAAGAGGCGGAGCTTGGGGAGAGAGACTGCGGCGCGGACTGCGCTGGCGACAGTGTTTGGGATGTCGTGGTATTTGAGGTCGAGGAAAATCGAATGTCCGAGAGCGGCAATGCGTTCGACAGCCTGGGGACCTTCGGCGGTAAAGAGCTGGCTGCCTATTTTCATCAAACCGGCCGGGCCCCGGAGCTTGCGTGCCAGGGCCACGGCCGGACGAAGAGATTCTACATCCAGGGCAACGATCAGTTCTGGCGAGTTGGGGCGTGACGTGAAGGCACCTCCAGCAGCTCCAGGCGGACCTTGGCGGTTCCGCGCTGTTCAAAGCCAAGCCGGCGAGCCACTTCATAGCTGACATCCAGCTCGCGGCCTTCAACGTAAGGGCCCCGGTCATTAATGCGGACCACCGTGCTGCGGTGGTTGCGCCTGTTCGTAACCCGGACGATCGAGCCGAGCGGAAGCGTGGGATGAGCCGCCGTCAAGGCATTCATATCATAGGTCTCGCCATCGGCGGTCGGCTGTCCGTCAAAATCGCCTCCGTACCAGCTCGAAATACAGTCCCAAACCGCCAGCGGTTTAGGCTGGTTGTGGTTGTTACTCTCGGCTGGGGGGGAGTAAATCGAGGTTTGCATGTCTGGGGACTGGGAGGGGTCGCCTGTCTTACCGAGGGCCGAGGGATTGACCGACGGAGTGAAGACAAGCATACCCGTACCTAAGAACACAGACGCAAAAACCAGAAATGACTTAGCTTTCATTTTCACCTAACCTCATTTGAATCAGCATATTTTACCTCTTTGGGGCCTCTTCAGGCAACGGGTTTAGGCCTGAAGCGAGCCTCGTAATTTGCTGATTTCAAATACCCTTTCTTCCCGGCACCACATTTCCAAACCCTTCACAAGGCGTTCCGAGGCCCGTGGGTCTATGAAATGGGCTGTTCCTACCTCGACGGCTGAAGCACCCGCCAAGAGGTATTCGGCCACATCCGCTGGAGTTTCGATCCCGCCGAGCCCGACAACCGGGATGGTGACCGCCCGGCAAGTCTCGTAAACCAGCCTCATGGTTATAGGTTTTATCGCTGCGCCCGACAACCCTCCCACCGTACTACCGAGGCGGGACCTCCGATTGTGGCTGTCTATACACAGCGCGGGGTAGGTGTTGGCAACGACCAAGGCGTCTGCTCCTTCGGCCGCTGCGGCCTTTGCAATAAGTCCAATCGTGTTAACGTTCGGAGAGAGTTTGACCCACAGGGGCTGCTTGCTGGCCTTCCTGACAGCACCGACAACAGCCGCGGTGAGGGAGGGGTCAGTACTATATTCCACGCCCCCTTTCTCGACATTGGGGCAGGAAATGTTGAGTTCGAGCGCCGCCAATCCCTCCGAGTCGTCCAGAATCCGGGCAACTTCAACATAATCTGGGATGGAGTGGCCGAATACGTTGGCGATGATGGCCGTATTTAAACTGCGGAGCTGGGGGAGCTTTTCGGCGACGAACGCCCGAACCCCGATGTTCTGCAACCCGATGGCGTTGACCATTCCACTGGCGACTTCGGCCATTCGCGGGGCGGGAGCGCCAGCCATAGGTTCGCGAGATAGCCCTTTGACGACGATCCCGCCCAGGCGGTTCAAGTCCACGAGTTCGGCGAATTCAAGGCCGTAGCCAAACGTACCGCTGGCGGCGATGACCGGGTTCTGAAGGGAGAGGGAACCAACGCTGACGTGGAGGTCAACTACGGCGGGCCGCTGGAGCTGGGTGGCCGGCGCGCTGGAACTCACGGCAGAAATCTTAACACGGGGGTCAAGGCGGAAGGACCGGAGCGGGCGAGCAGGCCGGCGAGGATTTCGCCAATCGACGCTGCGGCGGCCGGCGCGTCTATGCTACGATGTGGCGCTCATGAAGGTCGTCGAGAAAAGGCAGCTCCTCTCCGCGGAAGAAATTGGCCGCACCCTCCAGCGTTTGGCGCACGAAATCGTGGAAAAGAGCGGCGGGACGAAAGACCTGGCGTTGATCGGAGTGCGCCGCCGGGGCGTCCCGATCAGCCAGCGCCTCGAACGAATCATACGAACATTTTCGGGGATTGAAATTCCAGTGGGCACGCTCGACATCACGCTTTACCGGGACGATCTTTCGACGGTGGCGCAGCAGCCCGTGGTGCAATCCACCGAGATTCCCTTCGGCGTGGACGGCCGCGACCTGGTGCTGATCGACGACGTGCTCTACACGGGCCGCACCGTGCGGGCGGCGATGAACGGGTTGTTCGACCTGGGGCGGCCGCGGCGAGTGCGGCTGTGCGTGCTCATCGACCGGGGACATCGCGAGCTGCCGATTGAAGCAAGCTTCATTGGGCGGACGGTGGAGACCAGCGACACGGAGATTGTCGAAGTGCGACTGCAGGAAATCGACAAGGAAGAGCGCGTGATGCTGGTTGACCGCGTGTCCTGAGGCCCGGGGCTCGGCGCCGGAGGAATTCGTCTAAAGGGATCCAGTGCTGCTCGGACTGCAACACCTGCTCGGAACCGAAACCCTCACCCGCGAGCAAATCACTTTTATTCTCGATCAAGCCAAGCCTTTCCAGGAATTCCAGCGCCATCCCCTGAAAAAACTGGCCACGCTTCGCGGAAAGACAGTGGCCATCGCGTTTTTCGAAGCCTCGACGCGGACGCGAATCAGCTTCGCGACGGCGGCCTCGCGGCTGGGCGCGGACACGATGAACCTGCAGGCCGAAGCGTCGAGCCTGAAAAAGGGCGAATCGCTGCTGGATACGGTGCGGACGCTCGAAGCGATGCGGCCCGACGGGATTGTCATCCGCCACAGCTCCTCGGGGGCGCCGGAGTTCGTCTCGCAGCGGCTGGAAATTCCGGTGCTGAACGCGGGGGATGGGACGCACGAGCATCCGACGCAGGCGCTGCTGGACGCGCTGACCATTCGCGACCGCAAGGGTTCGCTCGAGGGATGGAACGTGACGGTGCTCGGCGACATCCTGCACAGCCGGGTGGCCCGGTCCAATATTCATCTGCTGACGAAATTCGGAGGGCGAGTTACGCTGTGCGGCCCGGCGATGTGGGTTCCGAACGAGATGACAACGCTGGCGCCGAACGTGCGGCGGGCGCTGCGGATCGAAGAAGCGCTGGAAGGCGCGGACGTGGTGCTAGTGCTGCGCGTGCAGACCGAGCGCATTCACGAGCCGTCACTCGCGCCCGAGGAATACATTCTTCGTTACCAGCTCACGCCGGAGCGCCTGCGCCTGGCCAAGCCCGACGCGCTGGTGCTTCATCCGGGGCCGATGATTCGCGGGCTCGAGATCGACCCGGGCGTGGCGGACGGGCCGCAATCGGCCGTCCTGGAACAGGTGACCAACGGCCTGGCGATTCGCATGGCACTTCTCTACCATTTGGTGGGCGGGGCGGCTCCGGATGCTCCGCACCCGGCGAAGGAATGAACCGATGCTTTTGATTCAAAACGGCCGAGTGGTGGATCCGGCGTCGCGGACGGACGAGCCGATGGACGTCCTGCTGAGCGGCGAGCGGATCGTGCAAACAGGCGCGGGGCTGCCGGTTCCCGGCGGCGCGGAAATCTTCGACGCCAAGGGACTGATCGTCGCGCCGGGATTCATCGACCTGCATTGCCACCTGCGCGAACCCGGCCAGGAGCTCTCGGAAACGATCGAGACCGGCACGCGGTCGGCGGCGCGCGGAGGATTTACAGCGGTCTGCTGCATGCCGAACACGCAGCCGGTGAACGACAGCGCGTCGGTGACGCGCGGAATCGTGGAGCGCGCCGCGAGGGGAGGGGCGGTGCGCGTGTGGCCGATCGGCGCGGCGTCGGTGGGAAGCAAAGGCGAAGCGCTGGCGGAAATCGCGGCGATGAAGGACGCGGGGATCGTCGCGGTGAGCGACGACGGAAAGCCCGTGGCGACGTCGCGGCTGATGCGGCAGGTGATGGAATATTGCGATTCGCTGGGCCTGCCGGTGATCGACCATTGCGAGGACCCGCCGCTGGCGGCGGGAGGCGTGATGCGCGAAGGGCCGCATTCGCTGCGCTTGGGGCTCAAAGGGATCCCGTCGCAATCGGAGTCGATCTGCGCGGGCCGGGACGTCGAACTGGCGCAACTGACGGGAGCGCGGCTGCATATCGCGCACATGTCGGCCGCTCGATCGCTCGAATACGTACGGTACGCGAAGGAGCACGGCGCGCGAGTGACGTGCGAAGTGACGCCGCACCACTTCACGCTGGCGGACGAGGACGTGCGGTACGACACAAGCTACAAAATGAATCCGCCGCTGGCCTCGCGGGAGGACCGCGAAGCGCTGATCGCCGGACTTGCCGACGGGAGCGTGGACGCGATCGCCACCGACCACGCGCCGCACCACCCCGCGAGCAAGGAAGTGGAGTTCGACCGCGCGCCATTCGGGATTCTGGGCTTTGAAACGGCGCTCGCGCTCGGCCTTCGCGAGCTCGTCCAAAAAAATCGTCTTTCCCTCGTGCGTCTGGTCGAGCTGTTCACCTCCGGCCCGGCGCGCGTTCTGGGAATCGAGCGCAAAATCGCCGCGGGACACCCGGGCGACATCACGATTTTCTCGACCGGGCTCAAGTGGACCTATCGCGTGAACGATTCGCCGAGCAAGTCGCGCAACAGCCCGTTCGACGGCGCGGAGTTTACCGGCGGGCCCGTGGCCACGATTGTGGGCGGGCGCTTCGCTTACCGCCGGCCGCAAGAGCAGGCCTAAACATATGAACGAGACGCCCGCACCCGCCGTAAGGATCGGCCCCTCGGACTACCTGGCGCTCGAGCGGACTTTTCTGGCGTGGATTCGAACCGGGCTGGCACTGATGGGATTCGGTTTCGTGGTGGCGCGGTTCGGGCTGTTCCTGCAAATGATCCAGCATGCCGAAGTGATTCATCCGCCGCAGAAGTTGGGCCTGTCGCTGTGGTTCGGGACGGCGCTGATCGTGGTGGGAGTGACGGCGCTGGGGTTTTCCACCTGGCGATACCTGAAACTGGTGAGCGCGTTCCAGCGCGGCGATGACACATTCCGCCAGCCGCTCACATCGGCCGTGGCGCTGGCGGTGATTTTGGCGCTGGTGGGCCTGGCGATGGCGATTTACGTGGTGACCGCGTAGAAATTTTGCCGGATTAGTGGGCGGCGGGCTCGGCGGCGGGATGCATGCCGTGCTGGGGAACCTCATGGACGCCGCGGGGCGGCGCTTCCTGGTGGAAGCGGAAGAGCTGATTGAGAGGCCCGGAGCCCTTGCCGATGGCGTAGGATTTTTCGATGGCTTTGGTGACGTAAGCCTTGGCGAGGATTACCGCTTCGCGCAACTGCTGGCCGGAAGCGAGCTGGGCGGCAATCGCGGAAGAGAACGTGCAGCCGGAGCCGTGGGTATTGGGACTTTTCACGTGGTCGCCGCCGAAGGTTTCGATTTCCTTTCCCGCCTCGCAGAGAACGTCAATGGGTTTATCGAGGTGCCCGCCGGTGACGACGACGGCGCGCGCGCCCATTTCCACCAGCTTTTGAGCCGCCGCCTTCATGCCGTGCAGATCCTTCACTTCAAGACCCGTGAGGAATTCGGCTTCGGGCATGTTGGGGGTGATCACGGTGACGCGCTTCAGAAGCTCGTCGCGGACGAATTTCAAGCCAGAAGCGTCGAGAAGCTCGACATTGCCGGCGGTAGGGCGGGAAACGGGATCGAGGACGACGTGAGGAAATTTATGGTTGTCGAGAAAATCGGCGACGGTGGAAGCGTTGCCGCGCGTTCCGAGCATCCCGATTTTGACGGCGGCGATGGTGACATCCTCGGCGATGGCGTCGAGCTGGGCGCGCAATTGGGCGCTCGGCGTGGGATGAGAAGAGACGACGCCCTGGGTGGATTGCACGGTCAGAGAAGTGACAGCGGCGACCCCGTAGCAATTGTGGGCCGCGAAAGTCTTCAGGTCGGCGGCGACGCCGGCGCCGCAGGACGGGTCAAAACCGGCGATGGTGAGAAGAATCGGTGGAACGTGGCTGGTGTGATTACTCAAGTGCAGGCGCCCTCCGCGCGAGGCTCCCGAAAGAAAAATTCGCCGGCCTCACCGAAATGGCTGGGTGAGCCGGCAAATTGCAATGTACGCGCGTTTCCGCGCCGCGCGCAATAGAAATTTCGCGGAAAGACGATGACGAAAATTCAGAGGGCTCAGGGAAAGAGTCCGCGGACGAGCGTCGCATCGGCGACGCGGCCGACGGCGAGAATATAAGCGCCGGTGCGCATGTGCGTGCGATTTTTGCGGGCGGCTTCGTGAACTTCGGCGAAGGCGCGGCGCATCACGGATTCGAGCTTCGCGTTGACTTCGCTTTCGGACCAGAAAAAGCTCTGCAAATCCTGGACCCACTCGAAATAGCTGACGGTGACGCCGCCGGCGTTGGCGAGAATGTCGGGAACGCAAAAGATTCCCTTGCGGGCCAGGACTTCGTCGGCATGAGGAGTGGTGGGGCCGTTGGCGGCTTCGGCGACGATGCGGGCTTTGATCTGGTCGGCATTGTTGAGGGTGATGGCGTTTTCGAGGGCGGCGGGAACGAGGATGTCGCATTTCATGGTGAGCAGATCGTCGTTGGAAATGCGGGAAGTTCCGGGCATGCCGACGACGGTGCCGGAGCGTTCCTTATAGCGCATGGCCTTGAGCGGGTCAATGCCGCGGGAATTGAAAACGCCGCCGCGGGAATCGCTGATGGCGACGACGCGGGCCTTTTTCTCGGCGAACAATTTCGCGGCCACCGATCCGGCGTTGCCGAAACCCTGAATGGCGACGCTGGCGCCGCGCAAATTGATCCGCTTGATTTTGCAGGCTTCCTCGACGGCAACGATGCAGCCGCGCGCGGTGGCTTCGCCGCGCCCTTCCGAGCCGCCGATGGAAAGAGGCTTGCCCGTGACGACGCCGAGCGTGGAGTAGCCTTTCGTCATCGAATACGTGTCCATGATCCACGACATCGTCTGCGAATCGGTGTAGACGTCCGGAGCGGGAATATCCTGCTCGGGACCGATGATCGGGAGGATTTCGGAGGCGTAGCGGCGCGTCATGCGCTCGAGTTCGGACTTGGTCATGCGCTTGGGATCGCAGATGACGCCGCCCTTGCCGCCGCCGAAAGGAATATTGACGGTCGCGGTCTTCCAGGTCATCCAGGCCGCCAGAGCCTTCACTTCGTCGAGAGTGACTCCGGGATGATAGCGGATGCCGCCTTTGGCCGGGCCGCGGGCCACATTGTGCTGGACGCGATAGCCCGTGAAGACTTTCACCTGGCCGTTGTCCATCTTCGTGGGGATCGAAACTTCGAGGACGCGCTTGGGAGTGCGCAGGATCTGGCGCAAGCTTTGATCGAGCTTTAGATATTCCGCCGCCATGTCGAATTGAATTTGAGCGATGCGAAGCGGATTGAGGTCCTCGCGCGGAGCAATGCGCGGAATCGGTTGCGGCGTTGTCTTGGCAACGGTGGACATCTTGCGTTCCTCCTCGAGCGGGGAAATCTGCGCTGCCTTCGCCAACTGAACCAATCCAAACGGAACCCGGGGCACCCGTAAGTCCTGCGAGAATCGAAGTTTATTCGAGCCACGGGGGAAGTCAACGAAAACCAAGCACTTGTGTGGTTTTTGGCCGGGGAGGGGGGCGGAATTGCGGGTAGAGGCGGGAGATGGTGATAGCTGTATCTTATTGTATTTGTGGTGGTTACGGCTATGCGAGCGGCTCCTTCGGGGGGTGTGTCTCGATTGGCTACATCGCAACCGTATCCCTTGAGGACAACTGCATTGACGAGGAATGTTGTGCGCGATAGTCTGCGCCCGGCGCTTGGGCGGGGATGGACCGCAGCCGGGTCAATCCGCGTGGCATTCGCCGAGCGTATCTTGAGTAATGGAGCCCGCACAACCAAGTGAGTCCGCAGGCGGGAGCACAGTCAAGAGAAACGGATGCGGCGCTGATGGAAAGGATCGCCCAGCGCGACGAATCGGCATTGGCGGAACTGTATGACCGCTACGCCGCGATGCTCACGTCCGTCCTGAACCGGATTTTGCGGGATACGCAGGCGGCGGAGGAAATTATGCAGGACATTTTCTTCCAGGTCTGGCGGACATCGTCGCAATTCGACGCGGGGCGCGGGTCGCTGCCGGGATGGCTGGCGGTGATCGCGCGGAACCGGGCGATCTCGAGGCTGCGAAGGAAGAACCCGGCGCAAGGCGAAGAGCTGGGAGAAAACTCGGTGGCTCTGGCGTACAACCTGGAAAGCGAAGCGGCGCAGAGGGAAATGATGGCGCGAGTGGTGGGCGCGCTGACGCGGCTGCCGGAGGAACAGCGGCGCGCCGTCGAGCTGGCGTATTTCGAAGGGATGACGCACAGCGAAATCGCACGGCACACGGGCGATCCGCTGGGAACGGTGAAGACTCGATTGCGGGCGGCCGTAGAAACGCTGAAACGGAATTTGCAAAGATGAACGCGCATCCAACCCGGGAAGAGGATTTCGATCTCTACGCGCTCGGCGCCCTGGAAGGCGACGAGAAGCAGGCGATCGAGAGGCACGTGGCGGAGTGCGCGGAGTGCGCTCGCAAGCTGGCGGAAGCTCGCGGACGAATCGCGCTGCTGGCTCTGGCGGCGCCGCCGGTGGCGCCGTCGCCGGGCGCCAAGCAACAACTGCTGCGGCGCATCCACGCGGAGGACACAGCGCGGATTTCGCCGGCGGCAGCAACAAAAGCCGCCGCGGCGGAAAGACGCGAATTCTTCCCGAAGTGGTGGAGCAGAACGATGGCGGCGGCCGGCGTCGCGGCGGCGCTGGCGGCGATTTTCCTGTGGACCGAAAACGCGCGGCTGAACCAGCGGCTCGAAAAGATGCAGGCTTCGCTCGACCAGCAGGCGAAAGATTTGCACGAAGCGCGGGAAGAAGCGGAGATGTTCGAGTCGGCGGAGACGCGCATGGTCGCGCTGACGCCCATGCCCGGCCATCCCATGACGGCTCGTGTCCTCTACAACGCGAAAATGGGCATGGTCATGTGCGACGTCCAAGCCCCCGCCGCGCCACAAAAAATGTCGTATCAATTGTGGGTGATGACCAAGGGCGGACCCATCAGCGCCGGCGCCTTTAACACCGGCTCGACCGGATGGTCCTCCTGGATGTCCGACGTCCCCAAAGGCACCCAGCCCATGGGCTTCGCCATCACCATCGAGCCCGAGGGCGGAATGCCGCATCCCACCGGCCCCATGGTGATGACGACGAGAATTTCCTAGCTTCTTTTTTTCTTGAGGATTTTCGCGCCGGCGCGCCGCGTTTCGAAACGCGCTCGCTCGCCCGACCTCTACTTCGCGGCAATCCGCTCGACACCCATAAACGGCCGCAGCGCTTCGGGTATCACCACCGACCCGTCCGCTTGCTGAAAATTTTCGACAATCGCAATCCACGTCCTCCCGACGGCCAGCCCCGACCCGTTCAGCGTGTGCACGAACTCCGACTTCTTGGCCTCTTTCGCTTTGTAGCGAATCCCCGCCCTTCGCGCCTGAAACGCTTCCGTATTCGAGCACGACGAAATCTCCATGAACTCGTTCGCCGACGGCAGCCACACCTCGATGTCGTACGTTTTCGCCGACGCGAATCCCATGTCGCCCGTACACAGCAGCACCACGCGGTAATGCAGCCCCAGCTTCTGCAGCACGGCCTCCGCGTTTCTCACCAGCGATTCCAGCTCGTCGTAGCTTTCCTCGGGCCGCGTGAATTTGAACATTTCCACCTTCTGGAACTGGTGCTGGCGCTTGAGGCCGCGCGTGTCTTTTCCGGCGGCGCCCGCTTCGGAGCGGAAACACGCGGTCCAGGCGCAGACGCGGACGGGCAATTCAT
This sequence comes from Verrucomicrobiia bacterium, assembly GCA_035503815.1. GTDB lineage: Bacteria > Acidobacteriota > Terriglobia > Acidiferrales > UBA7541 > Palsa-295. The sequence goes on along the minus strand of DATJTF010000032.1, from coordinate 130,631 downwards.
CGGCGTCGAGAGTTTCCTCGCGATGCAGGCTGGTGAGCTCGACTTCGGCGGTGGGAGTGAGCCAGAGATCGGTGTCTTGGATATGGAACATGTCGGCGGCGAATTTCGGGAGCTGTCCGACGCCGGTGAGCGAAGCAGTGTTCACCAGAAACGGCGGCAAAATTTCCGTGTAGCCGTGCTCGCGCGTGTGCGTGTCGAGAAAGAAATTCGCGATGGCCCGCTCGAGCCGCGCACCCAGCCCTTTATAAACCGCGAACCGCGACCCCGCGATTTTCACCGCCGCGTCGAAATCCAATATGCCCGCGGCTTCGCCGATCTCGAAATGCGGCTTCGGAGCGAAATCGAATTTCGGCGGCGCGCCCCAGCGGCGGACTTCCAGATTATCGGCGGACGAGCGGCCGACCGGCACGCTCGCGTGCGGGATATTCGGAACGGTGAGGAGAAAAGATTTCAATTGCTCGTCGAGCTCGGCCACGCGGACGTCGCCCTGCTTAATTTCGTCGGAAACTTCCTTCATCTTGGCGAGGATGGCGGAAGCGTCCTGGCCGGATTTTTTCATCCGGGCGATGTCGTCGCCGGCTTTGTTGCGTTCCGCTTTCAAGCGTTCGGTCGAGGTAACCAGCCGGCGGCGCTCGGAGTCGATCGAGCGGAAAGAGTCGAGGTCGATTTTCACGCCGCGGTCTTGCGACATTTTTTCGATGAGGTCGAAATGTTCACGAACGTAGCCGAGATCGAGCATAGGCATAACAGGATAGCGTAAGGAAGCGGCCGGAGGCGAGCGGGGAGCGAAGGCGGCTGGCGGAGAACGCCGTCGCGGGCGGCGCGGGAAAATTAACGCTCCCGCGGGGAATCTGGCGCATCCAATTCCGTGGATGTAGACTCGACGGGCCCAGGCGCACAATCGAACACATAAGAAAGGAAATTTTCATGGCAACGCCAAAAGAAGCGAAAGAAGCCGACGTAAAGGAAAGGCAGCGGGCGCCGCTGGCGACGCCCTCGATCCTCGCAGCCGACGCCGTCAAAAACGTCGCGGGAGCGATGAACGGCGTCCTGGCGGACGTCTTCGCGCTGTACATCAAGACCAAGAATTTTCACTGGCACATGAGCGGCCCTCATTTCCGCGATTATCATTTGTTGCTCGACGAGCAAGCGGACCAGGTGTTCGCGATGACGGACGACATCGCCGAGCGAGTGCGGAAAATCGGCGCGACGACGATCCGCTCGATCGGCGAGATCGCCCGCCTCAAGCACGTCGACGACAACGACGCCGCCTACGTGGACCCGGAAGACATGTTGAGCGAGCTCCGCGAAGACAACAAAGCGCTGGCGCTGCGGCTGCTCGAAGCGCACGGCGTGTGCGAGGAAGCGAACGACGTGGCGACGGCTAGCTTGATCGAAAACTGGATTGACGAAACGGAGCGGCGCGTCTGGTTTTTGTTCGAAACCACGCGAAAGCGCTAGACAAAAGAGCAAGAAAGCCCGGGGAAGAAGGGGAGCAATCCTCCCCTTCTGAAGCCGGCGCCTCGCGCGCTCGCTGCTGTGCGTGCGGCGGACGAAGCGTAAGATGCATGCGCCGCGAAATTTGCGCGCTGATTTTCGGAGCGCAAAGTTGTTGTGAATTTCGAGCATTCGTTTTCCCGCCTGGAAATATTCCTGCCCATATAAACACCGAGTTTCGCCGCGGTTAAGAATCGTTGTGTACGAAAACATTTCGCGCATTGCCGCATCTTCGAAACGCGCATCGCTGCATTCGGCGACGTGCGCTCCAGGCCAGGAACCGGAATTGGGTGGTTTGTGGGAACGCCCGGAAGCGGGCCGTACTTACGTATAGTCAGCAAAAGAAACTGCACTAATGTGCAATCGCTTTCCTATCGGCGAATGACCCAAAAAGGCAAGCCGCTGGATTGGGACGGTTTAACGAGGTCGGGGGGATGGAGGCTGGCTTGCAGTACCAAGCCGGTATAGTACCAACTTTTTCGGAGCAACTGGCAATGAAGCCGTTCATCGCAGGCACCTTCCGATTTGCCCTCCGAGCGCTGATTTTGGGGTTGCTGTGGGTTTCGGTGGCTTGGGCGGGCGACGCCCTGTTTACCGTGAGCCCGCTGGCCAACTCGTCGGAGCCGACGCTGTTGCTGCTGTTCGGGTCGGGGCTGGTGGTGGTCGGAATGTTCGGGAAGAAGCGCAAGGCGTAGGAATTTTCTCCGCGATTTTTTCCTTCTCCGCAGTTCCCTCTTGAAATAAACCGAGCGAAGAGCGAGGTGTGATTGCCGGCGCGCGCGTGCGCGGGATTGGGCGCGGATGCCGCCGGCCGAGGGAGGGTGGATCTGCCGCGAGGACGACCGCAGCGAGCGAGGAGTGCATCGGCCCGCCTGTTGGGGGCGGGGCTCGCTGAGTAAAGGTTCATTTGTTGCCGGGGTCTTTGGAGCGCCGGCGGACTACTTTTTCACCGTGGCAGGATCGACGGGCGAAAGCAAATTGGGTAGGCCGTGGACTTTTTGGGGTTCGAAATTTTGGAGTGCGGCGGCCTGACCGCCCTGCCGGCAGGCAGGCGCAGGCGGGCTTGACGCCGCTTTGCTTTATCCCGATCGGAGGGCTCGGGCCCGTGCAACTACAGGGAGCGCTAGTTAGGAGCGGACGGTTCGATCTTCATTCGATGTCCGCCTCGTTGACTTCGAAATCGTCTTGAATGCTGACGCCTTCACTTCGCATCCGCATGACGGTTTGATGGAACGGCTTCTCCGCCGTGCGTTCAAACCAGCCCGCCGAACACCACTCATATTGGGCGGGCTCTCGCACCAGACCGTGCCGCACCGCGTTGGTGTGGACGTAGTTGAGCCGCGCCAGATAGGAACGCTCATACGTGAGATGAGAATCCCAATACTGAAACCAAACGCGGCGGCCCGGCGTTTCATCCAACTTGTTGAGGTGGCGGCTGGTCTGCGCGTGAAAAATATTGAGCAGCTTTCGCAGAATCACCGCGGAACCGAGAGAAATCGCCACGAAGTGATAATGGTTGGGAAAGACGGACCAGGCCTGGAGTTTTAGACCGTGCGCGGCGGCGTGATGGAGAAGCCTTTCGCAGAGATACGTGAGTCGAGACCGAGTGGCGAAGAAAGACTTCTTTTGGTAGGTCCCGGCGGTAACGATGTAGGCGCCGGCAGTGCCGAGGCGGTGCATTGGACTGTGGGGCCAGTCCGGCATGGCGGGAGTGTACTTTCTGGCGAGGGGAAAAGCAAAGCGGCGCCAGGGCGCCGCACTCCAAAGAACCGGCGGCGCTGGTTAGGTGAGGCGGTAGGAGCCGCCGCCGAGGAATTCGAGGAGGCCGAGGTCGCGGAGGATTTGGAGCTGCTGGCGGATTTTGGGCAATACGTGACGATTGTCCGGATGAAGCTTGGCTAGTCGGCTTGCGTCGCGATAAATATCCGCAAGCTCGAATTCCCTTTTGTTCAGGGCGCGAACGGTATTCAAAACATCTAGAGTCCAACCACGTTTCTCAACTTTGATTGTTTCGAGAGGACGTAGATGCTGATAAGCCTCGCGGACAGTTTGCTTGGGCTGGACTCTACCTTCCTGGATGATCGGGATTCTTGCGTCTAAAGGAATCCTATCGAGAACGATATTGCAGCCGACCCATCCAGCGCGGCGGGCCGTGGGTGCGAGTGGCGGCCGACGTTCGAGAGCGGATAGGGCGAACGCAAATCGAGGAATGAGAATTAGCGTTCTGACGGACCACGCGGTCAAATCGTAGTGGAGGACAAAGAGATTCGGTGTGCCGTCTCCGAGGATAGCGCGCCTCATTTCCGAGTAAGCGGCGTCGACAATTTTTCTAGCTAATGCCCTCGACTGGCTCTTCAGCTGGAATGCGGAGGCGCAGGAAGGGCAGACGTAGTCGATCGCGGCTGTGCCTTGCGGTTCGGAACGAAGCCGTGGGGATTCGCAGGCGGGGCAAAAGAGGTTTGCCGCTCCCCAGGATTCGGTTCCGACGCGGGCGCGCTGCGAGGCGCTCTTGTATCTCGCGAGGCCATTAAAGGGAAGATTCAGTTCCACGTTGTGATTAGATCATGGGCAACTGGATGGCACTAGTGGGTTTGCGGCGATCTGCTTTTAGGGAAGGGGAGAACGCTTTCGGTGATCAAATGTCTCGATAGGCGAGCTTTTGGCGAGCCTCTTCGCCTGAGGGGTCTTGGAGCCAGTTGAGGAGGTCTTCAAGGACCAGGACCTCGAAAGAGGGTTCCTGAGAACCCGTGGCGAAGGCCTGATGTGTGCTTCCGTATATTTCTCTTGAGGACCCCTCGTCCCCAACCAGAAGGGGTTGCAAATAGAATTTTGATTTGTAGGTGCTGCCTGAGTTCCAGCAGACCACGACGTCGATCTGTTTTGCAAATTTCTCTTCATTCTCGAAGTCGTCGACTAGGGTGTCGAAGGTGTACTTGTATTCGAGAACCTTCGGCTCGGTCGAATAGGGCAGCTTATATCCTCTGTTGACGCCGAGGCGTTGCGTGTTTGCGTTAAATAGGATTTTGTCTTCTGCCGTGTATTCCATGAAGAACAAGGAATCGTATCTGTCGTTCTGGGATGTGCTGAAAAAGCGATAGCCGCGGAGGATACCAGCGCCTACCAGTTCGTGGAACAACGCGATTACATCTTGCTCTTGCTGTGGTGTTGAGACCAGCGATATTCGAGTGCCGTCGTGGGCGAAGGAAAGTGGCTTTCTGTCGCGATGATCCTCTTGCCTGCGTTTCCATTCGTGGAGTTCCTTCTCAGGCGTTATGACATTGGGGCCTGTGTCCGGCTTGAGGTGTTGAAGGAAGCGCTTGAAGGTGTTAACGGCCCTGACCGACAAGTCCTCCGCAAGGTCTTTTAGCTCTGGCTGAAACACCTTCCGCCCTAGATCCGGGCTGCCGTCTGTGAAGTGGACGACCACATGCGAATTTGCTTGGTAACCGATAGTGCTTGTAAGAGGGATGATCGAAAGGTCGCCTTGGACCATGAAATCTGTCGCGAGCTGAAGCCCCCCATGGATTATGCGTTGGCCCTTGCGGAACAGGAAGACTTCGTCGTTTAGGTCGCTCCATAATCTAGCGCTTCTTAGAAAACACCCATATACAATCACGTTGTGCTTTTCTATCAGAAGGCGCTTCTCATCGTCTAGGGCCGATGCGAAGTAAGACTCGTCACGCAAGATTTCGTCTTTGTCCCAAATGTCGTATACGCAATCTAGTCGTTTGTAATCGCCTTGCAGCTTTGTGAACTTTGTCCTTGCGTCTCCCGGTATGGCATCGAGTGCTTTGGTTAGGTCGCGGAGTGACTGCACCTTAAGGTTTGGAAACTCGTGAGGGTAAAAGTATTCGGCGCGATCAGTTTCAAATACGGTCTCCGACTTTTCGGCGGACCGCACCTTAATATGAATTCTTGGCCGGAATGGGGGCGTTGTAAGGTAAACACCACCAAGTGGTGTTTTTATCCGTAGAACTGTGTACCACTGCTCCGCGGTCTGGGCGCCGATCCAAGCTAAGTTCTTGGGCCGTTCGCTCGGGGATTGGCCGATTATGATCTCTGCCGAAGTACCGCTCGACTCTAACTCGAGTTCCGGGACGCTGAACTCTGCTCCTTCAAATTTAGGTCTCGGCACCGTCCCACTGTTGTCCTCGGCCCATTGCCGCCCTTGTCGAAGGATGGCCGCGATTTCTCCCTGGTCTTGCTTGGTCTGGAGCTTTAGAAAGGAAAAGCCGTAAGCGAGGAAGGTTGCTCCGACGCCCTTATGGCCTCTTAGGTCCGCCTGCTTTTTGAAGCTGACACTTGGTCTCAGGCAGTAACGGAATTCACGTTCGTTCATGCCAATGCCGTTGTCGACTACGCGAACGAGGCCCGCAGGAATGTCGAGAACAACCCATATCCGAGGGTGGAACTTGTGTCCTTCTCTCTGTTGGCGTTGTTGTACGGCGTCGAGTGAGTTCTGGAGTAACTCGGAGAAAATGTCGTAGTAGCCGGTGTAGCTCTTCAGGATGTTGTAAATGATCCTTTTCCTTGCATCCTCCAGGACTGAGCTTATTGAGCTGCCTGGGGCGCTGTCATCGGCGCTCAGCGGGTCGAACCCGTCGATCGGTTCGAGGGGTTTGGGGGCGGTGGTCATGTGTGCACCTCTTCTTGGGCTTCGTGCTGGTTTGCGCGAGTGCACCATTTTACCTGCAATTCCTATTGTGGGTGATAGTTTCCATGGTGATTATCTGATCTCTCATTTTCGTTCAGGCGAGGTAGATCGTGGTCTCGGTTTTGATGATGAAGAGGGCGTCGGAGGGGGAGTGGCCGGCGGCGAGGAATTTTTCGCGGGCTTCGTCCACGGAATCGGCTTGAACGGAGAAGAGGACGCGGCGGGTATCGCGGGCGATGAAATAGAAGCGGCAATCTTGCTGGACGAGTTGGAGGCGCGAATTCACGGGCGACGTGGAGCGAGTGTCTTGATCCGATCGATCCACAGATCGGGAGAAGAGATCAACCGTGATTTGCAGAGAGGCGACGGAAATCCGGACCTGTATCAGATCGGAACAGAGGCGGACGAGGGAAAGACGAGCCCACGCGGAGTCGGCGTCGATGGCGAAGACGCGGCGCGCAAGGCGGAGCGCAGCAAGGGCTGTGGTCCCGCTGCCCATAAACGGGTCGAGGACCAGGTCGCCTTCGGAGGAGGAGGCGAGGAGGATGCGTTCTAGGAGGGCGAGAGGCTTTTGAGTGGGATGCTTGCCGAATTTTTTCTCCCAGGATTCGGGAGGGGGGATGGTCCAGACGGATTTCATTTGCTTGCCGCCGGCGAGTTCCTTCATGAGGCGATAGTGGAAGGTGTGGCGGGACTTTTTGTTTTTGGCGGCCCAGATGATGGTTTCGGTAGCGTGGGTGAAGTAGCGGCAGGAGAGATTGGGAGGCGGGTTGGGCTTGACCCAGGAGATGTCGTTCAAGAGCTTGAATTCGAGTTTTTGCATGGCGAAGCCGACGGAATGAATGACGTGGCTGGTGCCGGAAACCCAGATGGAGCCGTTGGGAGCGAGGACGCGCTGGCAGGCGGCGAGCCATGCGAGATTGAATTCGTGATTGGCTTGGGCGCCGCGGGAGCGGTCCCATTCGCCTTTGTTGACGCTGACCATGCGCCCAGCGTGGCAGGTGATGCCGTTGTTGGAGAGGAAGTAGGGCGGGTCGGCGAAGATGAGGTCGACGGACTCGGCGGGCATTTTGGCGAGGAGCTCGAGAGAATCGCCCTGGTAAATGCGGATGTGGTGGCGCGTGTCGTCGAAGACGGGAGCGGGAAGTTCTGCGGCGGCGTGACGGGATTGGGAAGAGGATTTGGGCACGGTTTGGGACAGCGGAAGCGCGACGGGCGCTTCGTGCTGATCAATTGGGATCGTTGATCAAGTGGGAAACAGAGTCAAGCGGGGGAGACGTCGGTCGCAGGGAGCCTGAGCTCGGCCGGCTGGCTCGAACGCAGCGCCGGGCGGCCCTTCTGTCAAACGGTCATACGGATGAAGAGCGAGGGTATAAAAATTCGGGACGAGTTCGAAGTAAATGCGGCCGACATCGAATGAAGATCGAACCGTCCGCTCCCAACTAGCACTCCCTGTAGTCGCATGGGCTCTACCCCTCCGATCGGGATAAAGCAAAGCGGCGTCAAGCCCGCCTGCGCCTGCCTGCCGGCAGGCAGGGCGGTCAGGCCGCCGCACTCCACAAAAGGCAAAACAAAGCGGCGCGAGGACGCCGCACCTACCTACGGCAGGCAAGCCATGCCTTCGGCAAGCAAGCCATGCCTTCGGCAGGCGAGCTCCAAAAAAGCAACGGCAAAAGCAAAGCGGCGGAATGCCGCCGCACCTACCTACGGCAGGCAAGCTCCAAAAAAGCAACGGCAAGAGCAAAGCGGCGTCAAGCCCGCCTGCGCCTGCCTGCCGGCAGGCAGGGCGGTCAGGCCATGCCTTCGGCAGGCAGGCCATGCCTTCGGCAGGCGAGCTCCAAAAAAACCGTTCCGCAAAAGTCCACAAGCATCGTAATTTGCTTCCGGCGAAAAATCCTGCTAGGGTCGAAGAGGTCGTTTCGCCGGCGCGGGTTTGCAGCCGGCAACAGATGAAACTAGGCTCAGCGAGCCCTGGCTGCCAAAGGCAGCCCTGCCATCCGAAGGCAGACGGTTCTCCCGCTCGCTGCGGCAGTTCTCGCGGCGGCGCCACCCTCCCTCGGCCATTTCTAATCGCAACACACCCGGAAATAGAAATCGGCGTAACCCATTCAAAACAAAGAATCGGGCTCCTTTCTATTCGCAACACTTTCGCACCCCTCCCTTGGGCGGTTCCCGCGCCCGCGGAACGCTCCTCGGGGACAGGTCCAAGGGCCTGCGGCGTTGCAAGACTGCTCTTGGCGGATTGGGCGCGGGCGAGCGGCGCGGGCGTGGCGGGAGCGAGGCAATCCGTTTATTCTCGAAACGGAGACGACTCCCAATGAAAAAAGACTGGAAGATGGAAGGGCGGGGCGTGGAAGTGCTGGGGACGCTGGCGCTGGTGCCGCCGCAGCCCGAAGATTTTCAATTCGTGGATTTCAAAGTCAAGGGAGAGGTGGCGCGGCTTACGCTGAACCGGCCGGAACACAACCTGCTGAACGAAAGAATGCTGGCCGAGCTGGCGTCGGGAATCAATTCGCTGGCCGAGCGGCGGGATGTGAAGCTGATCGTGCTGGATTCGGCGGCCAAGGCGTTTTCAGGGGGAGTCGAGATCGGCGAGTACACGCAGCGGAGAGTGTTTCAATTGCTGGACGCGTTTCACGGAGCGTTTTCGGCGATGCTGGACACGTCGAAGCCGGTGCTGGTGGTGGTGAATGGGCCGGCGTTCGGAGGCGGCGCGGAGCTGGCGGCGCTGGGCGACCTGGTGGTGGCGACGCCGAAGGCAAGATTCGCGCAGCCGGAAATCAAGCTGGGAGTCTTTCCGCCGCTGAGCGCGGCGATCCTGCCGAACGTCCTGGGGCCGAAAGTGGCGATGGAGCAGGTGCTGACGGGAGAAACGATGACGGCGGAGCGGGCCAAGGAATTGGGGCTGGTGAACTGGGTGGTGAGCGAGGAAGAGCTGCCGAAAAAAGTGGAGGATTTGATCGCGCGGGTGACGGCGCAGTCGGGAGCCGTTCTGACGATGGCCAAGAAAGCGATTTTGGGCAGCCTGGGATTGCCGCTGCGCGAAGGCGTGAAAAATTCGATGAAGATTTTCCTGAACGAGCTGGCGGATCTCGAGGATTCGCAGGAGGGTTTGCGGGCGCTGGTCGAGAAGCGGGCGCCGAAGTGGAAAAATATGTGAGCGGCGAAGAGGCGCGGAGGCGGCGGCGAATTGACACGGCGAGGCGCGGGCGCATAGACTGACGAACGACAATTTGACTGGCATGGGAATTTTTGGAAGGCCGTGAAAATCGGCCACGGTCCCGCCACTGTGACCAGCAAGCGGCGCGCAGGCTGCGAAGCGAGCTGGAAGTCAGGAACGAACCCCGCCAGTGAAGGCCGCCGCTCTTCGCGAGAAAGAGGGCGGCTCCGAGCCTCGCATTTTTCCGCGAGGCTTTTTTATTGCGGGCGGGATTTTCGGAGCGGATTCGTGAAGCGCGGAAGAGGCGTGCGAGCGTTTGCTTGGGGCGCGGCGGCGCTGATGATTTCAGCGGCGGCGCTGCCGGCGCGCGGCGGCGTGATCCCGGCCGCGGCGGAGCCGAGCGCGCAGGCGGGGAAAGTCGCGCCGGAGACGCGCGAGGTGACGGACGAACTGGGGCGGCGCGTGAGGGTGCCGCTCGAGGCGAAGCGGGTGGTGTCGCTGGCGCCGAGCCTTACCGAGACGATTTATGCGCTGGGGCTCGAAGACAAGCTGGCGGGCGACACAAGCTATTGCGACACGCCGGCGGCGGCCAAATCGAAGCCGCACGTGGGAACGCCGGAGGCGCCGAACCTGGAGGCAATTGTGGCGCTGCATCCGGACCTGGTGCTGATGGCTCCGATCAACAGCTACGAAGCGATGAACGCAATCGCGCGGCTGGGGATTCCGGTGTACGGGACGGAGCCGCGGACGGTGCGAGAGATGCTGAGCTCGACGGAGCGGATTGCGGAGCTGATGGGAGCGGCGGAGCACGGGAAAGAGATGGTGGCGAAGCTGCAGGGAGATCTGGATGCGCTCGAGGTGCGGCTGGAAAATCTTCCTCCGGCGCACGTGCTGTTCGTGGTGTGGGAAGATCCGCTGATCACGATCGGGCAGAATACATTCATCGCCGATGCGCTGCGGTGGGCGGGAGCGGAGACAGTGATCGAGTCGGACGAAGACTATCCGAGGATCGGGATGGAGGAAGTGGTGCGAGTGCAGCCGGACTGGATCGTCCTGTCGCAAGATCACATGAAGGATGAGGACACGAGCGCGGCGGAGCTGCGGACGCGGCCGGTGTGGAAAGATTTGCGCGCGGTGGAATTGGGACAAGTGACGACGGCGAGCGACGACATGGAGCGGCCGTCGCCGGAAATGGTGACCGCGATCGAGGAGCTGGCGCGGAAGCTGCATCCGGAAGCGTTTGCGGGCGGCGCGGGCGGAAAAACGGGAAGCGGGAAGACGAGCGCGGCGGGGACAAGCGAGGCGCAGAGATGAAACCGCTGACGCCGCAGCGAATCGCCCGGATTTGCGGATTGCTGGCGGTGATATTGTTCGCGGCGATGGTGGTCTCGCTGCGGATGGGAACGTACCCGATCTCGGTGAGAGACATCGTGCTGACGCTGTTCCGGGGAGCGATCGGGCACCGGGACGCGGTGCCGTCGGAATTCTGGCTGGTGGTGTTTGGATTGAGGCTGCCGCGAATCGCGCTGGGGATTCTGGTGGGAGCGTCGCTGGCGGTGGCGGGAGCGGGATTTCAAGCGCTGCTGCGAAATCCGCTGGCCGATCCATACGTGCTGGGAGTATCGAGCGGGGCGGCGCTGGGAGCGATATTGAGCCTGCTGGCGGCGCCGCACGTGCCGGGGGCGATTCAACTGGCGTCGTTTCTGGGAGCGGCGGTGACGATTGCGGTGGTTTTTTTTCTGGGGCTGCGCGGAGGACATCTGGACAGCCCGACGCTGCTGCTGGCGGGGATCATGGCGGCGTCGTTTCTTTCCGCGGTAATCATGCTGCTGATGGCGATGCTGCCGGGGCGCGACCTGCACGGAGTGCTTTTCTGGCTGATGGGAGATTTGACGACGTCGCCGCCGACGACGAGGGTGCCGGCGTGGTTCGCGTTTTTGTTCACGATTTTCTTTTTGTCGGCGGGAGCGATGTACACGACGGCGACGGATCTGAATTTGATTTTGTCGGGGGAACAGGAGGCGCGGCACCTGGGAGTGAACGTCAACCGGGTGAAGCTGGTGGTATACGTGGCGGCGTCGGTGCTGACGGGGCTGGCGGTGTCGGTGAGCGGAGCGATCGGATTCGTGGGGCTGCTGATCCCACACGCCATGCGGATGATGTTTGGGACGGACTACCGGCTGCTGCTGCCGACGTCGGCGCTGGGCGGAGCGATTGCGATCGTGCTGGCGGACACGATCGGCAGGACGGTGCTGGCTCCGACGGAATTGCCGGTGGGAGCGATTACGGCGCTGGCGGGAGCGCCGGTGTTCATTTATTTGCTGCGGCGGAGAATGCGGTGAGCGGCGAGCTGGAACGGGGAAGAACGGGGCTGGGAGCGACGACGGCAGTGGCGGAGCCGCCGCGGATCAAGGTGGAGCAGGCGAGCTACGCGTACGCGGCGACGGACCGGACAGCGCCGACGTTTACGCTGGGACCGGCGACATTCGAGGCGGCCGCGCGGGAGATCGTGGCGATACTCGGCCCGAACGCGAGCGGAAAATCCACGCTGCTGAAAATGATGGCGGGACTGATCGATCCGCTGTCGGGGCGCGTGGAACTGGACGGGCAGGAAGTGAGCAAGCTCGATCCGCGGACGCGAGCGCAGAGAATCGCGCTGGTGGCGCAGGAAAGCGAGCTGCTGTTTCCGCTGCGGGTGTGGGAGTACGTGCTGCAGGGAAGATATCCGTATGGGAAGCGGCTGCGGTTCGAATCGGACGAGGATTGCCTGATGGCGGGAAACGCGCTGGCGCAGGTGGGCGCGGATGCGGTGAGAGACCGGTGGATGGACAGCCTGTCGGGAGGGGAGAAACAACGGGTGATACTGGCGCGGGCGCTGGCGCAGCATCCTTCCCTGCTGCTGCTGGACGAGCCGACGCAACATCTGGACATCGGAGGAAAAGTGGAGCTGCTGCGGCGGCTGCAAAAGCTGGCGCGGGAGAGCAAGTACACGGTGATCGTGGTGACGCACGAGCTGAATCTGGCGGCGGAATTTTCCGACCGGATCGTGCTGCTGCACAAGGGAAAGCCGCTGCGGGCGGGAACGCCGGCGGAGGTGTATCAGCGCGAGGTGCTCGAGGAAGTATTCGAGGCGCCGCTGGATGTGGAGTTGCGGGTGAACGGGCGGCCGCGGGTGATGTTGCGAGGCATTCGGTAGAGCGGCGGAGCCATAGATTGCGCGGGGGCCCCGGGAGGGGATGCGTTTTACGCGGCAAGGGACCGAACGCCGGCAGGCGAAAAGGACGTCGGCATTCCAAGGGATTGCAACTGAAGAGCCGCAAGGGTGAAAGCCCCTGCAAGCGGCGCGACGCGAAAGCGGGAACGCCGTAAACAATCACATGAGATTCCGCGCACGGGAAGACGGTGAAAATCCGTCGCCGCCGCGCGACTGTAAGGCGAAGGAAATTCGAGCGCGAGTCACTGCTCCGGAGTTCTCCTCGAAAAGGGAGGACGAGGAGTGGGAAGGCCGCGCTGCAGACGCGCTTCCGGGCGAGGAATTGCCGGGGAGCGAGCCGTTCGCCAAGCCAGGAGACCGGCGGAGTCTCAATCCGGATGAGGTTGCACGAGCAACGGTTGGAATTGCGTCGATGAGAGGTTGCCCGATTCTGCGGAGCGAGAGCGTGGCGCGGGAAGTGCGAAAGCCGGACTTCAGCGGCTAAAGCCGCACGGGTTTCGCGCGTCTTGCGTCGTGGCTGAAGCCACGGCTTACAAAGCGCTCACTGGCGTCACGAAGACTCCGAAGAATTCGGGGAAGATGCTTCGAATCGAGGCGATGCTTTCCGTCCGTTGATTGCCGATGCAAGCCTGTCCGGACAACCTTCAACTCCCGCGCGAGAGGGAGAGGAGGAAAAAATGAGACTTCACGGACTGGCATTGCTGTTTTTGAGTTTTTTGGCCGCCCCGCTTCTTACTTCCGGACAAACCAATTCAACGCAAACAAGAGGAGCGCTTCGCGGAACGCTGAGCGACGCGACGGGCGCCGTGATTCCGAATGCGCGGGTGACGGCGACACGGGCGGGCAGCGCCGAAGCGGCGGCTACGGCGACGAGCGGACCCGACGGAAAATATTCGCTCGCGCTCGAGCCGGGAAAATACGAGGTAAGAATCGAACGGCAGCCTTTCAAGGAGGAGGAGGCGGAAATTACGCTGGCGGCAGGGGAAACAAAAACGTGGGACGCGCGGCTGGAGCTGCAGCCTCTTTCGGCGAACGTGGTGGTGAGCGCGACAGCGGAGCCGACGACGCTGCAGGAAGCGGTGTCGCCGGTGGACATACTGACGCGGGAGGATTTCAACCAAAGAGAAGCAATCTGGCTGACGCCGGTGTACGCGTCGCTGCCGGGAACGAGCTTCTCACAGCTGGGGCCGATGGGGGGAAGCACGTCGTTTTTTTTGGACGGCGGAAATTCGTATTACACGAAAGTGCTGATCGACGGCGTGCCGGTGAACCAGCCGGGCGTGCCGATCGATTTTTCGAATTTCACGCTCGACGGAGTGGACAAGATCGAAGTGGTGCACGGAGCGTCGAGCGCGCTGTACGGGTCGGACGCGATGTCGGGAGTGATGCAGATCTTCACGCACCGGGGAGACACGAGAACGCCGGTGCTGGAGCTGGAAGGAGACGGAGGAACATTTGATACGGGGCACGACGGAGGACAACTGAGCGGAGTGCTGGGAGCGTTCGACTATTCGGCGACGGCGGCGTATTTCGGGAGCGACGGGCAGGGGCCAGACGATTATTTTCGCGACACGACGCTATCGGGAAATTTCGGGTACAAGTTTTCGGACACGGACACGCTGCGGCTGACGGTGCGGAACAATTCGAGCGACGCAGGGCAGCCGGGACAGACGGCGCTCGACCCGCCGATCTTCGTGCCGGGACAACACACGGTGCTGCACGATTTTTCGAGCGGACTGAGCTGGGACGATTCGATCACGCCGGACTGGCAGAACCATTTGATGGGGTACGAAAATCGGTTTGAAGAAACGGAAGTGACGCCGCCGTATTCGCCGTACATCAGCCAATTCAACCGGGCGGGGCTGGACGAGCAGATGTCGTACCTGTTTCCGCACGGCGGAGTGACGGGAGGATATTATTTCGAAGTCGAAAACGGCGGGGCAGTGGGAAGGACGAACCAGGCGGGATATTTGGAGCTGCACTACCAGTTCGGAAAACGGCTGACGGCGCTCGCGGGCGGGCGGATGGAGGGAAATCAATTTTTCGGGACGCGATTTGTTCCGCGAGTGGGAGCGGCTTACGCGCTGCATTACGGACAAGGATTCCTGGGAGACACGCGGCTGCGAGCGTCGTATGGGAAAGGAATATCGGAGCCGGAACTGCTGCCGGCGGATTGCAGCCCGACGCTGGACCCCGAGCAGAGCCGGACGGTGGACGCGGGAATCGACCAAACGCTGGCGGGAGGGCGGATTCGATGGTCGGCGACGAGCTTCTTCAATAATTTTCACAACATCGTGAGTTTCGCGTACGGCGGGACGAACCCGAACTGCCCGGCGTACGGCGGAAGTTTTTTCAACACGGATCTGGCGCGGGCGAACGGGGCGTTTTCGAAATTCGAAATCCAGGCGACGCGCTGGCTGGCGTTTTCGGGGCAGTACACGTATGACGATTCGAAAGTGCTGAAGTCGCCGAACGCGTCGGACCCGGCGCTGACGGCGGGAAACCGGCTGTTCAAGAGGCCGCTGCATTCGGCGTTTTTGATGGCGAACACGCACGTGCGGTATTTCAATTTCAATTTTTCGGGGACGTACGTGGGGAGGAGGGCGGACAGCGATTTCGACGGATACGGAATTACGAGCGATCCGAGCTACGTGCGGTGGGATACGGCGGCGAGCGTGCCGCTGCATTACGGGCTGACGGTGACGGCGCAGGTGCAGAATCTTTTTGACCGGCAGTATCAGGACGCGGTGGGTTATCCGGCGCTGGGGAGGAATTTCAGGTTGGGCATCAAATATATATGGGGAGGAAATCGGTAACGGCAGAAGACGACTTCAAATTCGGAATCGGGAGCGAAGGCCAAGACTCGCGGTAAAGACACCGCGAGCGGTATTGGCGCTGACGCGCCATTTTTCCCAGCCCTTACGGGCTGGGCTAGCTTTGTGCCGCGCCTGCCTACGACGGGCACGGCCGCCTGCGACAGGCGGGCCTATCTACGACAAGCGGGCCTAAGGCGCTTGGCGGAATCTCCCAACGAGGCGAAGCGAATCCTGCGAAACGAGGAACCGGGGCTGAAGCCCAGAAGCTTTCGCGCATCTTTTCGGGGGGCTCAAGCCCCCCGCTTCCACCCAAAGACGAATGCACCGGAGCGGCAGGGGCGATCTCAAATTGAAGAACTGAAATTGGAGATTGGGAACAAAGCTAACGCCGCGATGACTTCGGCGAGCATTTTCGGGGGCTGGCCGCCGCGTCCACCCAAGAATCGGATACGGCGCGGTTCATGGGGCTCGAGTTCCAGCTACGAGAAGCAGCGCTGGTTTCCGCTTCGAACGCAAAGCCAAATGCGGTGGGGCGGGAATGACGAAGCGGGGCCGGGTGCTATACTAAGCGGCTCCGATGAGCCGAGCTTCACAAGAGACGGCGCGGGTGGCGCCGGAAGTGATGGCGGGGTACGAGGCCGTGATCGGCCTCGAAGTGCACGCGCAACTGCAGACGCGGACGAAAGCGTTCTGCGGGTGCTCGACGAAATTCGGAGACGCTCCGAACGCGAACACGTGCCCGGTTTGCCTGGGGCTGCCGGGGGCGCTGCCGGTGTTCAACCGGCGGGCGCTGGAGCTGGCGATACGAGCGTCGCTGGCGCTGCACTGTAAAATCCAAGGGAAATCGGTGTTTGCGCGGAAGAATTATTTTTATCCGGACCTGCCGAAGGGCTATCAAATCTCCCAATACGAATTGCCGCTGGCGACGGAGGGTTACGTCGAGATAGCGCTAGAGGGCGCCGCGAAGCGGATCGGAATCACGCGGCTGCATTTGGAAGAGGATGCGGCGAAGAACCTGCATGAGGGCTTCCCGGATTCGGACAAGTGGAGCTACATCGATTACAACCGGTGCGGGGTGCCGCTGGTGGAAATCGTATCGGAGCCTGATATACGGACGCCCGAGGAAGCGTATGAGTATTTGTACACGCTGAAGCAGATCCTGGAGTACACGGAAGTGAGCGACTGCAACATGGAGGAAGGGTCGCTGCGGTGCGACGCGAACGTGAGCGTGAGAAAACGCGGAGCGGAGAAATTCGGGACGAAGGTGGAAGTGAAGAACCTGAATTCGTTCCGGTATCTGGCGCACGCGCTGGAATACGAAATCGAGCGGCAGATTGCGGCGGTGGAGAGCGGAGAACGAATTTCGCAGGAAACGAGATTGTGGAACGTGGCGGGCGGGCGGACGGAGCCGATGCGGTCGAAAGAGTTCGCGCACGATTACCGGTATTTTCCCGACCCGGACCTGCTGCCGGTGGCGGCGAAGGCGGCGCTGGTGGAAGAGGTGCGAGCCGGGATGCCGGAATTGCCGGACGCGAGGCGCGTGCGGTTTGAAAGCGTGTACGGACTGACGGGGTACGACGCGGGAGTGCTGACGGCGACGCGGACGCTGGCGGATTATTTCGAGGCGGTGGTGAAGGCGGGAGCGGCGGCGAAGGGCGCGGCGAATTGGGTGTCGGTGGAGCTGCTGCGAAGGCTGAAGGACGCGGGAAAAGGGATTGAGGATTGCGCGGTGGGGCCGGATGCGCTGGCGGAATTGATCGGGAAGGTAGAAGCGGGGGAGATCACGGCGGCGAGCGGGAAAAAAGTGTTCGCGACGATGTTCGAGAGCGGAAAGCGGGCGGGAGAGATCATCGCGGCGGAAGGGCTAGCGCAGATATCGGATGGCGGAGCGATCGAGAAGATCGCGCGAGCGGTGGTGGAGAGGAGCCCGGACAACGCGGCGAAATACCGGGCGGGAAACGAAGGAGTGTTCAAATTTTTCGTGGGCCAAGTGATGCGGGAGACGAAGGGGCAAGCAAACCCGCAGGTGGTGAACGAGGTGTTGAAGAAGGTGCTGGGACAATCCTGAGGCGGGGGACGCGATGGCAGGGAAAAAGACATTGGAAGCAGGGGACAAAGCGCCGGATTTCAAAGCGCCGGCGGACGACGGGTCAACGGTATCGCTGGGGGATTACCGCGGGAAAAACCTGATTTTGTACTTCTATCCGAAGGCGAATACACCCGGTTGAACGAACGAAGCGTCCGAGTTTCGCGACGCCATCGAAAAATTCAAAGCAAGGAACACCGCGATCGTCGGGTGCAGCGGAGACACGGCGGAGGCGCAGACGAAGTTCAAGGAGAAGCACAAGCTGAACTTCCCACTGCTGGCGGACACGGAATTCAACGTAATCGAAGCGTACGGAGCGCGGCGGATGAAGAGTTTCCTGGGAAAGTCGTTCCTGGGAATCGTGCGGATGACTTTCTGGATCGGGCCGGACGGAATCATCAAGAAAGTGTGGGACAACGTGACGGCCAAAGGGCACGCGGCGGAAGTGCTGGCGGCGGTGGAAGCGAAATAATTCAGAGTCTTCGATTCGGCGGAGCCGCAGAAAATCCCGGAGCGGCGATCCCGCAGACCAACGAGTTCGACAAGCGCGGCCGAGGCCAAACAACGGCGGGGAGCCCTTCCCCGCCCCGATTCAGCGGGCCGCGGCAGCCTTTTCCCGATAAAACAAAATGAGGTCGGTGGCGGCGGGCTTGGCGCCCAGCTGGCGGATCAGCGTGGCGACCTGGCCGCGATGATAGGTGCCGTGATTGACGAGATGCTGGAGCATTTGCGAGAGGGGCTGGGACTGGGAGACGCCGGCCATGGTTTTGTGGGCGACGACGCGGTCGAGATCGGCGGGAGTGAGCGAGGCGATGTAGTCGTGGAGATTGCGCTCGATTTCGTTCCAGTGGTTGCGGATGGAGGAGAGGACGGGAAATTCGGTGGAGGGAGTGTAGGTGGAAGGCGAGCGGCCGTGCCAGCGTTCGAGCCAGATGAATTCGACCAGGCAGATGTGGACGAGAGTGTCGCGAACGGAGCGGAAACTGGAGCCGAGGTCGCGGGTGAATTGATCATCGGCGAGAGATTCGCAGGCGTCGAGAGTGCGGTGATTCGCCCAGGAGTTGAATTCATAGAGAGTGCGAAAGTCTTCGACGTTCATCGGAATTCCTCCAAAGAAAAATGGCCCGAGGCCGGTGGGACCCAACGGCATGAGATGAAAGCCAGCGAAGCGGGGATGCATGCGGAGGGGATGGAGCGGAGCGGGGGCAAGACGAGGCTCAATTCTGGGGGACAGGGGTGGGAACTTGAGGCTCGACGCCGCGCCAGCCGACGGGACGCCCCTGAACAGCTTCCTTGATGGCGCGGAAGAGGACGAAGTACATCATCTGGCGATAGTAGAAGCGCTGGATGAGAAGAGGGGCGAGGAGCGTCCAGTCTTCGTCTTTTTCGAGGGCGAAAGCGACGACACAGGTAAAGAGGTCAATGGCCATGAAGACGGCGAAAAAGATGAGAGAGCGCTCGACGTCCTGAGAGGTCCAAAGCTGAGGGAGATGAGCGATGCGCAACTGGGCGAGGCCCCAGAGGACGAGAGTGAGAATGAAGAGCAGGTCAATGATGGGCGAAACGAGCGGGAGAACGATTTGGAACAAGAAGATGTTGGGAATGGCGATCCAGCCGAGGGTGCCGTATTTCGGCTTGCCGACGGTGTCGCCATGCTTCCAGACCGCCTGCAAGGTGCCAAAAGTCCAGCGGAAGCGCTGGCGGACAAGAGCGTCAATGGTATCGGGAACTTCGGTGCGGCCGATGGCTTGCTCGTCGTAAGCGATTTTCCAGCCTTCGCGGCGGATGGTGAGAGTGAGATCGGTGTCTTCGGCCACGGTGTCGCCGGAGAAGCCGCCGTGGCTGCGGAGAAGATCGGTGCGCCAGGCGCCGGCGGCGCCGGGGACGACGGGGATACAGTTGAGAAGATCGAAGGCGCGCTTTTCGAGGTTCTGGCTGGTGATGTATTCGAGGGCCTGCCAGCGGGTGAGCCAAGAATTGCGATTCATGACTTTGACGTTGCCGGCGACGGCGCCGATTCTGGGATCGGCGAAATGGCGGACCAGACGAGTGATGGCTTCGGGGTCGACCATGGTGTCGGCGTCAATCGAGACAACGACGTCGCCCTTGGCTTCGGAGAGGCCGTTGTTGAGGGCCGCAGGCTTTCCACGATTGGGCTGGAGAAGAAGGCGGACACGAGGGTCGTGGCCGTAGTTGGAGAGAACAAGTTCGGCGGTGCGGTCGGAGGAACCGTCGTCGACGACGATGATGTCGAGACGGGGATAGTCGGAGGCGAGGACGGAGCCGAGAGTATCGAGGATGACGGATTCCTCGTTGTAGGCGGGGATGAGGACGGAAACGAGGGGCTTGTAATCGGGATGGTCCTTGGGAGCGGGACGAAGTTTTTCAGCGAGAGCGAGAAGACCGATGACAAGAGCGCGGCCGCTGACGAGAAGAATTCCGGCCACGAAGATGAAGGCAATGCCCCAGCGAAACCAGCTGAAAACCTCGAAGATGAAAGCGTCGGCGCGGACGAAGAGCCATTCCCGGTGGGTGAGGGGAGGCATGACCTGGGCGCGGGTCTGATCGAGCAAATCCGAAACGGAAACGAACTGGAAGCCCTTGGCGCGAAGGCCGTCAATGACTTGGGGAAGGGCTTCGACGGTGTGGCTGCGGTTGCCGCCGCCGTCGTGCATGAGGATGATGTTTCCTTTTCCGGCTTCGGCGTCGGCGAGGACACGCTGGACGATGACGTCGGCGGGAGGAGGAGGGATGCCGCCAACCTCGCCCCAGTCGTGGGGGTCAACGCGGGCGCCGACGAGGATATAGCCCATCGCCTGGGGAACAGGAAGCATCTGAATTTCGCTGGCGGTGTCGGGCTGATGGTCGATGCCGTAGGGAGGACGGAAGAGATGAGTTTTGACGCCGAGAGCGCTTTCGAGGAAGAGCTCGGTGAGATTCAACTGAATCTGGATATTGTCCTTGGAGATCACCTCAAAATCGGGATGGGTGAAGGTGTGGTTGCCGATCTCGTTGCCGAGCTTGTAGGCGCGCTTGAGAATGCCACTGTTCTGCATGGCTTCCTCGCCGATAACGAAAAAGGCGGCGGGAGCGTGCTTCTGCTGGAGGACGTCGAGAATTTTCGGCGTCCATTCGGGATCGGGGCCGTCGTCGAAGGTGAGAGCGACTTTATTTTTGGCGGCGCCCATCTGCTCGATGCGCCAGGTGGTGGGATAACTATCGAAAGATTCCTCGGTGAAGAGATCGGTGGAGGGATCGTATTTGAAGGAACGTCGGCCGCTCTCAGGAGTGGCGGTGATGCGCCAGATGTCGCCATTGCCCTCGAGAATCAAATCGTAGCCGGGAGGAACCTCCTCGACCTTGGAGCGGATTTCGTCGTTGGGATGGGTGGCGTCCCAGATGGCCCAGATGGAAGGATCTTCTTCGCCGAGGCGCCAGAGGGCGGTGCCGCGGACGCCGGCGCGTTCGGCGACGCGAAGTTCGTTATAGGCGGTGAGGCCATCGAGCATCCAAACGGTGTGGACGACGCCGTTTTCGTCGGAGTAGGAATAGTCGAGATTCAAGGAGTCAGAATCGAAGTCAATGTCGGCGCCAGATTCGTCGGCGGTGGTGATTCCCTCCTGAAAGGTGACAGGAGAAGCCATGGGATGGGGATCGGATTTCGTTTTGGCGGGCCAATCGTAACCGTAATTGGCGATGCCCATGATGAGCTTGTCGGGAGGAACGATCTTGACGATGTTCTGGATGTTGCGGACGAACCAATCCTGAGCGGCGATGGGGCCGGGGGGAGAAGTCTGCCAATGCTCGTCGTAGTTCATGAGGATGATGGCGTCGCAATGCTCGGCGACGGATTTGTAGTCGTAGCTCCAGTCGGCGGCAGGAAGAGCGACCATCAATTTGAGATTCTGGGCGTGAAGAGCCTTGCCGAGCTCCTCGACAAAGCGGGAGAAATCCTGCTGGCTCGAGTCGGGGACGCTTTCAAAATCGAGGACGAGGCCGACATGATGCTGGGCGAGAGCGTATTGGACGGCCGTGTGAATGAGGCGGCCGCGGGCGACGGGGGAAGCCATCATGGGAACCAGGGCGGTGGTCTGAAACGTGGTGCCGTCGGAATTATTGAGGAGGCCCATCATGGGAAGCTCGATGCCCGCCGCCGCTTTGGATGCGAGCCAGTCCGTGAGCTTGGGGTCAGGGACGATGGACAAGCGGCCATCGGAGGGAACGGGATGAAGCTTGCCGTCGGGAGTGACGACGGCGAGAGAGCCATCGGGAGCGACGGAGTGAAGCTCCTCGGGAATCAAGACGTCAATGTCGTGATAATGGAGCTGGAGAGAAGCGAAGCTATTGTCGTCGTAGGGGACGTAGAAAGCGGCGCGAAGGGGATCGTAATTTTGAGGGAGCTTGCCGAGAGCGGCGATTTTGTGGCGGCGGCTGCGAATGGGGCGCGGCTTGGTGCGGGAACGGATAGCGTGAAGGCCGCCGCGGGCATCGGCGCGGAGAATATCGGGAAGATCGGGATTGCGGACAACGTTGATGAGGAAAATGATCAGGAGCATGGTGAAGAGGCCGCCTGAAATTTCGAGAACACGGCGGGTTCTGCGCCAGCGCCGGCGATCCTGATCGTAGAAAATGGGCTTGCGTTCCGGCATCGGGACAATCCAAGCTAGCCGTCCGCCAAGACGGTGTCAATGACCTCCAAGGCAAAAGTCCGAATGCAGATACTACTGGCAGCGGCCGCAGGGCTGGGGCTGCGACTGATGTTTGTGCTGGTGTATCCGGCGACGGATACAGGCGACTCTTCATTTTACATCCAGCTGGCCTGGAATTGGTTAAAACGCGGGGTGTATGGGCTGGAATTGAACGGGCACCTGGTCCCGGTGGATATGAGGGTGCCGGGGTACCCGGCGTTTTTGGCGGGGATATTCGCGGTTGCGGGGCAATCGGCGCGGGCGGTGATGTTGACGCAAGCCGTGCTGGATCTGGCGACGTGCGTGGTGGTGGCAATGATTGCGGCGCGACTGGCCCCGGCGGAATCGCGGAGGCGAGCGGGGCTGGCGGCCATGTGGATGGCGGCGCTGTGTCCGTTCACGGCGAATTACACGGCGGTCGTGTTGACGGAGACACTGGTGACGTTTCTGACCGCGGTGGCGATTCTGGCGCTGCTGGAGACAGATTGCGGGCAAGCGGCCGGTGTTGCGGAGTCCGGGCGAGAGACGACGACGCCGATGCGCTGGGTTTACGCGGGATTGATTGTGGGGTTTGGAACGCTGGTGCGGCCGGAGACGCCGCTGGTGCTGGCCGCGGCTGGAGTGGTGCTGGCCGTGAAGTGGCGGAGAGCGAGGGATTGGGGAAAACTGGCGCGGGCCGGGGCGCTGATGGGGGTGGGATTGGCGCTGCCGCTGGCGCCTTGGGCGGCGCGAAACGCGAGAACGCTGCACGAAGCGCAGTTTCTGGCGCCGCGGTACAGCGAACTTCCGGGGGAATACACGCCGCTGGGATTCAACGCCTGGACGAACTCGTGGCTGTGGAGGTTCCGCGACGTCTACACGACGCAATGGAACGTGAACGTGGCGGAGATTCAAATCGACGATCTGCCGAAGTATGCGTTCGATTCGGCGACGGAGCGGGAGCGGGTGTCGGAGCTGCTGGACCAATACAACGACACGCTGACGATGGACCCGAAATTGGATGAGCAGTTCATGCAGATCGCGAGGGAGCGGGACAGGCGGCATCCGTTGAGGAGATACGTGGGAATCCCGCTCCTGCGTTCGCTGACGCTGTGGTTCACGCCGCGGCTGGACCTGCTGCCGTATTCGGGAAACGTGTTTCCGCTGGCCAAAGAATGGGATGAGGACCGGGAAGATCAGCTGGCGACGGTGACGCTGGTGGCGGTGAATTTGGTTTACATGGGATTGGCGGCGGCGGGATTGTGGCTGGCGCGGGCGCGGCCGGGGTGGTGGCTGCTGGTGATCTTCATCGTGATGCGAACGCTATTCTTCACGCAAATCGAGACGATCGAGCCGAGGTACGTGCTGGAATGCTTTCCGGCGGTGATCGCGCTGGGGGCGCAGGCGTTTGCGAGGAGAGGTCAGCTTTCCTCGACGGGCTCGGGATGAATGGTGACGCGGAGGATTTGAGGGAAGCGCTCCTTGACGCGGTCTTCGAGAGCGGCGGTGACGTCGTGGACTTCGGTGATGGGCAAATTGCCCTCCATGGCGCAGTGGCAGGAGACGAGGATTTTGTGATTGACGCTGCGGACATGGACCTCGTGACAGTTGACCAGTTCGTGAAATTCCGATTGCAGTGAATTCACAAAATCCTGGACAGAACGGGACAGGTCCTTCATTTCCTGGCCACCGGAAATGCGGGCGCCGAGAGGCTCGATATGGATATTCACGCGAGCGCCGGGAGGAGCGGCGGCGCGGATGTCTTCCTCGAGCTGCGTGGCCTGGCGATGGGCTTCGCGAAGGCTGGCGGAGTCGCTGACTTCGAGATGGAGCTCGATAAAGAGATGGCCGTCGAATTGGTCAGCGGAGAGAGAGTGGACGCCCAGACCGCGGCGCTGGGCGAGAGCGCGGATGGTCTCGAAGATGTGCTCGCCGAGAGGAGCGCGAGGCTCGACGTGGACGACGACGTCGGCGGGAACGATTTCGCCGATGCGCCGCTCGACCTCTTCGCTGGCGGCGTGGGCCTGCTCGAGGCTGGCGCTGCGCGGGACGGAGATGGTGACATCGACAAAATAGCGCTGGCCGGCGCGGCGGGCGCGAATGCGCTGGGTTTCGAGAACGCCGGGAGTCTGGCTGACCGCCTGGGAAATGCGGTCGCGGAGGCCGCGGGGGGCGGCGTCCAGAAGAGCGTCGAGGGTGCGCCTGCCGAGGCGGGAGCCGAGCCAAAGAATGACGCCGGCGACGATGAGAGCGGCGAACGCGTCGAGAGAGCCGAGCCAGGAAATGCCGAGACGCATGCCGAGCCAAGCGCCGGTGACGCCGAGGATGACGACAAAGGTGCTCCAAATGTCGGTGGAAAAATGGAGGGCGTCGGCTTCGAGGGCGTCGCTGGGATATTTGGCGGCGATGCGGCGGAGGGAACGGGCGCGAAAGAAATCAACGCCCATGGCGAGGCAGAGGATGAGGATGGCCGTCAAACTGGGACGGATATGAACGGAGTGGAAGAGGAGGCGCTGGAAGGCTTCCCAAATGATGTAGAGAGCGGTGATGAGGAGGAGACCGGTCTCAACAAAGGCGGAGAAATTTTCGACCTTGCCGTGGCCATAAAGATGCTGGGCATCGGCGGGCTTATCGGAAACGCGAATGGAAAGATAGGTGATGACGGCGGCGACGCAATCGAGGATGGAATGCAGGGCTTCGGAGAGGACACCCAAGCTGCCGGTGACGACGGCGAGAAAGACTTTGAGCCCGACCAGTATGACGGCGGAAGCGACGGAGGAAAGGGCCGCCTGGCGCTTTTCGCGGGAGGCAGTGTCGGAAGCCTGGGACATGGCGAGAGATTATACGCCGGAGGAGCGAAGTACCGAACGCGGACGGGCGGGAAGGCGGGGAGAGCGGGCGGATGGAGAAGGGCGAAGCGAATAGCGGTTGAAGAGAAGGAACGATGAGTGGACGATGGAGAAGATGAACGCGATGGGGGAAGAGGCGGGGCGAAAGCGAGTGGCATGGACGCGCTGGGTGCGGCGAATCGTGGTGGTGTTGATATTGGCCGCGGCGGTGGATGGAATCCTGATCGAACCGTACTGGATCGAGGTGACGCACGAGACGATTCAAGGAGAGGTGAGCGCGCCGCTGAAGATAGCGGAATTGAGCGACATCCACGCGCGACGGATCGGGCCGCGCGAGGAAAAGATGTTTGCGATTCTGGAGGCGGAGAAACCGGACCTGATCGTAGTGACGGGCGACACGATGGGAAACACGCACGGAGATTATTCGATCGCGAGGGAAGTCTACGTGAGGCTGCATGCGCCGCTGGGCGTGTGGGTGGTGAAGGGAAACTGGGAGAACCACAAGGCGATCCGGGGCGAGCATGCGTTCTACCAGGAGGCGGGGGTGCATTTGCTGGTGAATCAGAGCGCAAGCGTGCGGCCGGACGTGTGGCTGGTGGGGCTGGACGACGCGTACACGGGAACGGCGCGGCTCGAGCCGGCCATGGCGGGAGTGCCGAAGGGTGTTTACACGATAGCGCTGTTCCACTCACCGGGATATTTCGACACGATCGCGGGGAGGGTGAATCTCTGCCTGGCGGGCCACACGCACGGAGGGCAGATCCGGATCCCATTTCTGAGGCCGTTGTGGCTGCCGCGAGGGTGCGGACGGTACGTGGAAGGATGGTACGAAGAAAAAGGGACGAAGATGTACGTGACGAGAGGGATTGGGACCTCAGTTGTGCCGATCCGATTTTTCTGCCGGCCGGAACTGGCGTTTCTAACGATCGAGCCGGAAAAGCAGGCGGGGGAGAGCCGGGCGAGCGATTAGGGATGGAGGAAAGCTATTTCAGCGGCGGAGGAGGAACGATGGGGAGGCGGCGAGGCTCGCCGTGGAAGCCGCGAACGTCCACTTCGTCCAGGAGAAGCGACGGAGTGATGACGGTGCTCGGAATACCGTTTTGGACGGAACCAAAGGCGCCAAGAGCGGTGCCGGCAAATCCTCCTTCGGGATATTGCATGAAGGTGTAGACGGAAGCATCGTTGCCGATGCCGAGCATGTTGCGAAGAGAGCGCAAGGTAAGCCCCTCGAAATGGCCGCCGCGGACGAGTTCTTCATGGCCATCGGAAACATAGACGCGGTAGACAAGCAAGGGGACGCGCTCACCGGAGGAAAGGCCTCCGGCCAGGGCGCCGAGGAAGTCGGAATAATCCTGCTGATTGAGAGAGGTGAGAGCGGGATTATCCATCTGCTTGACTTCGAGACACCAGGCCTGACCATCGTCATGACAAGCTTGCAAGAACTTCTTGCGAAGAGCGGCGGGATCGACGCCTTCGCTCGAGGTGAAAAATAGATTGCTGCTGAGGGGCTTCGTGTCGCTGAGGTCGGCGGAGCGGGCGTGGCCGTTGGAAGTGGAGAAATCGGGTCCGGGACGGCGCGACATGAGAAGGTCTTTGAGCATGCCATCCTCGACAATCGAGACACGCTCGCCTTTTACACCCTCGTCGTCCACTTCATAGCCGCCGAGAAGAGGCTGGCCCTCGAAGTTTTTCGCGGAAGGATCATCAAAGAGCGAAACGGACGCGGGGAGGACGCGAGTGCCGACGCGTTCGGACCACTCGCTGGTGCCACCCATACGTTCCATGATTTCGTCGAAGGCGGGCATCATGGAGACGGGAGGACGCGCGCCGGAAAGGGACGGAGGAAGAACCTGCGCGAGGAGAGCGCCGGCAGCCTGGGGGTCAAAGAGAACGGGACCCGTGTAATCGGAAACGAGGGGCGCCTGGGTAAGCTGAACGAGCTGGGACGCGGCGTCGGCGAGGCCTTTCGAGACGGCCGAAGAATCGGGCAGGTCGGACGGGCGCGGAACATAGACCGCATAAAAATTGTGGAGAGGCATCCCATCGCCCGCCTGAGTATCCATGGCGGCTTCGATGCCAGCGATGCTGCGCGAAGTGCGGATGGTGGTGCCTTCGCTGTTCATGAGGTAGTAGGTGGAATAGATGAGGTAGTAGCTGACGCGGGTGCCGTAGAGCTGGGGGAAATTCTTCAAAACGGCGGAGGCGGCGCGGGCCTCGTCCTCCCAATTGCGCGAGGTCCAATCGGGATCGAGGCGAGGATCGACTTTGACGACCGCGGGCTCCTGCGAGAAATCGTCAATTTCAGGGGGCTTGGTGAGACTGCGAAGAAAGGCCTGTTTGAGAGACATCTGCGTAGCGGCGGATTTGTAGGCTTGATCGGTGGCGAGCCAGAGATCCTGGCGGAGAGAGTTGTAATCGCGATCGATGCCGACCTCGCCGGTGGAACCGAGGAAGCCCTGGAAGCCGTCCTCGGAAATGAAATTGGAACTGTCGAGATGATAATTGCCGACGCGGACGTCAACGCTCATATAGCGATTGGTGGTGGCGGTGGAAGAGATGAGAGCGCCGAAGGAGGCGGTGATCTCGCGGATATCGAGATCGAGGAGGCGGTATTCGATGAAGTAGGGCTTGTCGACGCCGGGAAGATGGAGGCGAGAGATGGAGCGGTCCAGCTCGTCGTGCATGGCGTGGAGAGTCTGGTCTTTATCGCCGGGGGGCTGTTGCGGGAGGGGAGCAGGGCGATGGGCGCGGGCCCAGAGCGAAGGCGCGAGAGAGAAAACGGCGAGCAAGCTGATGCAGAAAGATTTCTTCACGGCTGCTGCCCCTTTGCTTCCGGATCATGGGCCGGCGGCGGAAGGATCGGCGGCTTGTCCGTGGAGGTCTCTTTCTTGGCGAATTCCATTTCGGAGATGAGGATGGCGGGAGAAACCGCGGAGACGGGGACGGAGCCGGACTCGGCGCCGCAATAGCCGTTGAAGATTTCCTCCTTGTCGCCGGTGGCCACGATGTGAGTCAGGGAAACCAAGGGAGTGCCGACAATGTTGACGCCGCGAACGAGTTGGTCGGGGCGGCCGTCGGTGAATACTTTATAGACGACCAGAGGAGTGACCTGAAAGGCCTGGGGCTGAGCGCGGCCGGTGAAGGTGAATCCGCCGGCAATGTCGTCAATGAGAAGGCCGAAAGACTTGCCTTGCTGCTTGGCAAGGCCGATCAGCTGGGCGCGAAGCTGAGCGTCGGTGAACGTGTGAGTGCTGGTGATGATGAGATTGCCCTGGCGGGCGACGGGAACGTAACCGAGCTGGCGGCGGCCGTGGCCATTGGAATGGGGGATGCCGACCAAAGGCGAGCGAGACATGAGAAAAGTCTTCAAGATGCCGTGGTCCACGAGAACCACGTCCTGGGCGGGAACGCCTTCGTCATCGAAGGGATAATTGCCGAGGAGCATTTCACCGTTCAAAGTGGCTTCGGTGGGATCGTCCTTGATGGAAATAAAATCAGGCAGAATTTGCTGGCCAATCTTGCTGGTAAAGGTCTGACCTTCGTTGATGTCCTTCTGGCGGAAGCCTTCGGCGCGATGGCCGAAAACTTCATGGAAGAAAACGGCGGCAGCGCGGCCGGTAAGAAGGGCGGGACCGGCAAAGGGATCGACCAAGGGAGCCTGGTCGAGGGCTTCGGTTTCTTTGATCAGGCGCTGAACGGCGGCCATGACTGTTTTGTCGCTGGGAGCGTCCTTGGGACCGAGCCAATCGAAATTGGCATAGCGATTGATGTCCATGCCGTCGGGCGCCTTGCTCTGGACATAAAGTTCGAGGCGGTAATGGACCTGGCCGAAGGCGAGCTTGGTGCCTTCGGAATTGACTTGATATTGGTTCATGCCCAGCGCGGAAAAGGTGGCGATGGAATTGAGGACGGCAGGAGATGAGCTGAAAGCGGCGGTGTAGCGGCGGACGCGCTCTTCCCAAGGAGTGCGGTCCACATGAATTTCAACGCGGGGACCGATGAAAGTGTGGGGCTCTTCGTGGGAAAAATCCGGCGCGTTGCCTTCGGCAGTCTGCACTTCGACCTGCTGGCTGGTCTTGACTTTGATCAGGGCCTGGACGGCAGCGCGGTATTGGCGGTCGGTTTCCCGCCAGATTTCGCGGCGAAGAACAGGAATATCGTCATCGAGCGTGGCGGAGGTGCCGGGACTGGTCCAGCTGGGCTGGCGATCGCCGACTTTGTGGGTGTCGTCGAGCTGATAACTGCCGACGCGGGTCTGAACCTCGAGCCAACGCACGTGGCTTGTGGCGCTCGAAAGGAGAGCGCCGTTGGAGCCGGAAACTTCGGTGTCCTGGCGGTCGGCGACGGTGTAGCTGATGAAATAGGCGGGAGGATCGGATTTGGAGAGGGCGGCGAAGGAGCGGTCGAGCTCGGTTTGCATGGCCGTCAGGATAGGAGGAGTGGATGGGGCGGCGGCCGAACGGCCGGCGGAGAGGCAGCCGAGCGAAGCGGCGAGGACAACGATGAGAGTGCGAGTTGGACGAGACTTCAGTCGGTGTGTCATATGGCGCGCAAAGTAGACCAGTTTAGATTAAACTGCCCTCGAATCCCAAAAGAAAAGCCGGGGTCCGGATTGAATCGAAAACAGACGCGAGCAAATCTGATTGGGTGACGGTTGAGCAGAAGGAGAATTAGATGCGAGCGATGGTCGTAGGGCGGTATGGTCCTCCGAAAGTTTTTGAGGCGAAGGAGCTGCCCGACCCGCAGCCAAAGGCGGGCGAGGCGCTGATTCGCGTAAAAGCGATCGGAGTGAATTTCGCCGACTTGCTGCAAAGGATGGGGATTTATCCGGGGACGCCGAAACCCCCGTTCGTGCCGGGGTTCGAGGTGGCGGGAGTGGTGGAGAAAGTGGTGGGGACGCCGCGAGGGGGAGAAGAGGAAGAGATACGGCCGGGAGACGCGGTGGCGGCGCTGACGCATTTCAACGCGTATGAGGAGTGGGTGACGGCACCATTGAGGAGCGTCTACCGATTGCCGCCGAGCATGCCGTTCGATGACGCGGCAGCGATTCCGGTGAATTACCTGACCGCATATCATTCGATGTTCACGATGGGAAACCTGCAGGCCGGAGAACGGATTCTGATCCACGGGGCGGCGGGAGGAGTGGGAATCGCGGCGGTGCAACTGGCGAAGGCGCGCGGACTGGCGACGTTTGGGACGGCGGGACCGACCAAGCAAGACGTGCTGCGCCGGATGGGAGTGGATCATCCGATCGACTACGAGAAAAATGATTTCGTGAGCGTGGTGCGGAAATTCGCGCCCGAAGGAATCGAGATGGTGATGGACGCGATCGGAGGGAAATCCTTCGCTCGCAGCCATGCATGCCTGGGACCGATGGGGCGCCTGGTGGTGTACGGATTTTCGGCGGCGGCGGGACCGGAAGGCAAAAAAGATACGGCGCGGGGATTGAAAGCGCTGCTGCAGACGCCGCGGTTCCACCCGTTGAAACTCATGAGCCAGAACGTATCGGTGATCGGGGTGAGCCTGGGGAATCTGGGAGCGCGAGCCGTAGTGCTGCGGAAAGAGATGGCGGATCTTTTCGAGCTGTACGGCGCGGGAAAAATCAAGCCGGTGATCGGGAAGGCCTTCCCGCTGCAGGAAGCGGCGGCGGCGCACCAATATATCCACGACCGGAAAAACGTGGGGAAAGTGGTTCTGACCGTGAAGTGAACGAGGAGCCTTCACGGAGCCGAGGAGTTCGCCGGAGCCGGGACGCTGAACGAAGAAGGATCTACGGGGGGATTGACCTGGACGCTGGTCAAGCTGGAGTGGAGGATTTCGGCTCCCTGGCGGTAGATGGCAGTGGAATAGGCGAAAGTACCGCCGGCCAGCGGGCGATAATCGCTCCAGTGCTGTTCGTTGTCGGAAACGCCGTTGGGACCGGTGGATTGATAGCGGGCGGCGACGAGCCGGTGCGAATCGGAATCGAAATAAAGACGGATGGGGCCGAAAGAAGCGTTAACAGCTACACCCTGCGTCTTTTTGCCGTCGATGGTTTCTTCGCCGATGAACTGGCCGCCCAAATTGCGGGACAAGACGGATTGATAAAGTCCCCAGCCGCCTCCGAATAAAGCAATCCCGCGCTCAAATTCACCGAGGACCTTGGAAACTTCGACCGTTTGCTGCGGGAATTCCAGCCAAGCAGATTTTCCATCGCAAATTTGAATGATTTGTTGATTGCTGAGAGAGACCTTGCCGCGGGAGTGGTCGGGATATTGCACGGTCCATTCGACGTGGATGGGAATTTCACCGCCAATGTGGGCCATGGAGCCATCCTCGGTGAGGCCCAAAGTCTTGACGGAAGCGAGAGCGGAACCGCCGGCAGCCTGAGCCGCGGAAAGGAGAATCTGGCGGCCCTGGGCGAGGGATTCCGGGGTGGGGGGAGCCAAAGCCGAGCGGGCGGCGCGGAGGCCGGGAGCGAGGACGTCGAGTTTGTCGAACGGAATTTCCTCGAAGACAGCGGTGGGAAAGGCTGCGTGGACGGCGTCGCGAAAGGCGGAGACGTTGCCGACGAGAACAATGTCCAAATCCGCGGGAGAGAGATATTTTCTGCACATGGATTGGACCTGAGCGGAAGTAACAGAGCGAATCAGGTCCGGATAGGCGCTGTTGTAATCCGCGGGGAGGCCGAAGGCCGCGACGGTGAGGACGCGTTCGGCGACTTGCTCGGCGGTTTCGGATTCGATGGGGTAGACGCCAGCCAAATAGTCGCGGGCGAAGTCGAGCTCCTGGGAAGTCACTTCCCCGCCGGACATTTTGTCGATGAGATTGACGACCAAGCGAGTGGCCTCGACGGAGGCTTCGGTGCGGGTGAAAGTGCCGACGGAAAACGAGCCGGTGTAGCGATGGCCGGTGAAAGAGGAGTAGGCGCCGTAGGTGAGTCCCTTGCGGACGCGAACCTCAGTGTTGAGGCGGCTATTGTAGCCGCCGCCGAAAATACGATTGGTGACCTCGAGAGGGATGAAATCGGGGTCGGCGCGGGGGATGCCGATTTTGCCGACGCGGATCTGAGTTTGGACGGCGTCGGGCTTGTCAATCAGCCAGATGTGAATTCCCTTGGTGACGTCCGGGGGGGCGGGCACGGCGGGCGCGGAATCGAGACGCGGCCATGAGCCAAAATATTTTTCGGCGGCGGCGAAGGCCACATCGGGAGTGATGTCTCCGGCAAAGGCGAGGAGAGATTCGTTGGGAGCGTAATTGGCGTCGTGAAATTTCCGGAGGTCATCCTGCTGGAATTTCTTCACGGTGCCGGGAGCGCCTTCGGAGGGAAAACCGTAGGGAGAATCGCCGTAAATCGCGCGGCCGAGAACGAGAGTCGCCAAATAATCGGGATCAGCATACTCGACGGTAAGAGTGGAGAGAAGCTGCCGGCGCTGGCGATCGATCTCATCGGGTTGGAAGGCGGGATGCAGGACAACATCGGACAAGAGGTCCAGAGCCGGATCGAGATCGCGGCGGACGACTTCGAGAGCGACCGTGGTGGAATCCTTGTCGGCGGAAGCGTTGAGAGTGCCGCCGACAAAATCAATGGACTCGGCGATATCCCGGGCGGAGCGGTTCTGCGTGCCTTGCGTGAGAAGGCTGGCGGTCATCTGAGCGAGACCAGGAGCAGAGAGAGGATCCTCGACAGTGCCGGCAGAAAGGATGACGAGGCGGGCAGCGACGGCCGGTTCGCGTTTATCGGTGACGACGAAGACGCGAAGGCCATTGGACAAAGTTTTTTCGGCCGCATCGGGGAAATGGAAGGGGCGGGGCGAAGCGGGAGGAGGCATCTCAGGGACGAGGCTGACGCCGGGAGGAACAGTTCTCGTGCCCTGCGTTGCCGGTTGGGAAGGAGTAGCCGGCGGCGGGGAGGGTTGTTGCGCAGAGGCCGAGGCGGCGGACAGAACGGCAACGAAAGCAAGAGCCAGGAATACGGAGGAGAAGCGAGTCATTGATTACCCTGGCCGGATGACGGTTGGGAAGGAGTAATCAGGAGAACGGTGGCCTGATCGTTCGAGAAGTACTTATCGGCGACGCGCTCGATATCGGCGGCGGAGACGCTCTGGAATCGCGAGAGGTCGGTATTGACGAGGCCGGGATCTTTTCCGATGACGGTTGAATACCCGAGAGCCTCGGCTTTTTCTTCGTCGGTCTGGCGGCCGAGAATATCCTCGGAGATTTCCTGATTTTTGGCCTTTTGGAGCTCCCGCGGCGGGACGGGCTGGGTTTTGAGGCCGTCGAGAACGGCGACAATCGCTTTTTCACCCTCTTCGGGAGAATGGCCGGCGTTGAGAATGGCGTAAGCCCAGAACAGATTAGGATCTTCGGAAAAATTGCCGAAGCCGGCGGACTGAACGGCAATTTGCTGCGTGTAGACAAGCGCTTGATAGAGGCGGCTGCTTTCGCCGCCCGCCAGAATATTGGAGGCAAGATCGAGCGGATAATAATCGGGCGAATAGCGGGGAGGAATTTTATAGCCGATGACGACGGCGGGAAGCGGCGTATTGGAATAGGACTTGTTGACGACCCGCTCGGCGGTCTGCGGTGGCTCGGGAGTATCGAGGCGGGGGATAGGCTGGGATGACGGAGGAATGCCGTCGAAATACGTATTCGCGAGGGAGAGAGCTTCGCCGGATTGAAAATCTCCGACGAGGATGAGAGTGGCGTTGTTCGGCTTGTAGTAGGTGTTGAAGAAGTCGCGGACGTCGGCGAGGGTGGCTTTGTTCAAGTCTTCCATGCTGCCGATGGGCGTGTGGTGGTAACCATGGACAGTGAAAGCGGCGGCGCGGAGGTCTTCTTCGATGTAGCCATAGGGCTCGTTTTCGATGCGGACGCGGCGCTCTTCCTTGACCACTTCGCGTTCGGATTCGAAGTTGGCTTCGCTGACGTCGAGGCTGCCCATGCGATCGGCTTCGAGCCAGAGAACGCGGGCGAGATACTGGCTGGGAAACGTTTCGTAGAAATAAGTGAAGTCATCGAAGGTGGCGGCATTGTCGAAACCGCCCATGGCCTCGATGATGCGGGAGTGTTCGTCGGGGCCGACGTGGGCGGAGCCCTTGAACATGAGGTGCTCGAAGAGATGAGCGAAGCCGGTGTGGCCGGGACGTTCGTCCTTCGCACCCACGTGATACCAAACTTCGGCGTGGACGATGGGAACGGCGTGGTCCTCGAGGAGAATGACGCGCAGGCCGTTGGAAAGCACGTGAGAGGTGAAAGAGAGTTTCGGCGCCCGGACCTCGGGGGAAGGGTGCTGCGCGGCGACCACGGCGGCAGCCGAGGCGACCGCGAGGAGGACAAGACCGGCGCGAAACCATTTCAACATTCCCGAAATCTCCCGGCAAAAAGATCCAGCGCGAGCAGCATCCGCAGGAAAACGAGCTTGCAAGTATCCCTGAGGCGAACGAAAGGTGTCAAACGACGCAATCCCCCGGGAACGGCTGAACGAAGAGGGAAATCGCGAGAGCCAAGGTTCGAGAACCGCACCATCCGGCGCAAGCAAATTAGACGGCCGGGGGCGGAAAAGGTTTAGACTTCGTGAATCGGGCGAGCCGGGTAAATCCGAGAGGCGAAGATGCGAAGCGTGGTGAGTTTGCTGGTGGTGGCGCTGATCGCCGTACTGGCGTACAAATTCTGGTTTTCGCAGATGCAGAGCACGGGAACGGGGACGCCGACGCAAACGATTACCGTTGTCGGCGTGAAGAACGATCTGCTGGCCATCGCGCAAGCGGAGCGGGCGTATCAGGCGGAGCACGGGTCATACGCTTCCCTGGACGAATTGAACTCGAGCGGAGCGCTGACGATTTCGAAGACCGGCCGGGATGGATATGTGTACGAAGCGCAGACCTCGGGAACAGGATTCCGGATTGTGGCGCACTGCCCGGCAGCGACGTCGCCCGGGTGCGAGGATTGGTCGGTTGACGAGACCATGGAAGTCTCGCCCATGCACTGAAGACGGATTGAGGAAGGAGGAGAGGTTCTTTCGCGCGAAGAGAGTGTTGTACCATTCCGTGTGCCCGCTTGGGAAAAGACTGCCGCTGAAATCCCCGAAGTGACTCGCTGAAGTGGCTCGCGAAATTCAAATCCAGATCACGCCAAATCCGTGCTACGTGGACGAAGAAGCGCGGATCGTTGTGAGCGGCGTGGCGCCGGGCGGACGAACCGTGCTTCGGGCCGCGGCGCGGGACGACGAAGGGCGGGTGTGGAGATCGCAGGCGGAGTTCGAAGCGGACGGCGATGGAAACGTGGATACGCACAGGCAGGCGGCGAAGCGGGGAGACTACCGCGGCGTGTCGGGGATGGGACTGTTCTGGTCCATGCGCCTGGAGGAGGGGGAGAAAAACGGGCGGGCGATGTTTGCGAAAAAGGACGAAAAAGAAAACAGCGCCGAAATTACAGCGGAAACGGATGGACAGGAGCGGGCGCGAGCGAAGCTTCGGCGAAGATTCGCGGCGCCGGATACGAGGGCGCGCGACTTATCGGCCGGAGAGGCGGGGGAAGGAAAAATCGGGCGACTGTTCATTCCGCCGGGGCCGGGGCCGCATCCAGCGGTGATGGTCATAAGCGGATCGGGCGGCGGATTCGATCAGGACAAAGCGGCAGTGCTTTCCCGGCACGGGTTTGCGACACTGGCGCTGGCATATTTTGGAATGGGTCCGCTGCCGGCGTGGCTGCACCGCATTCCGCTGGAATATTTCCAGGGCGCGGCGGTTTGGCTTTGCGCACAGCCGGAAGTGGACAAGGGGAGACTCGGGATACTCGGTGTGTCGCGGGGAGCGGAGCTGGCGCTACTGCTGGCGGCGAGAACGCCAGAAATCGGGGGGGTGGTTGCGTACGCGCCGAGCCACGTGGCGTGGGCCGCGGGGGGACGCGACAAGGAAACCGGGGAGCAGATTCCGGTGTGGACGAGCGAGGGGAAAGCCGTTCCGTTCGCGCCGCTGCCGTTGCGAGGATTCATGCTGCGGTCGGCGATTCCGGTGGCGGGATTGCGGCGGCCGGTGATATTTCGAAATTTATTCCGCGCGGGATTGCGGAATCGCGAGGCGGTGGAGAAGGCCGCGATACCCGTGGAAAAAATCGCGGGGCCGATTTTGCTGGTATCGGGCGGCGACGACCGCGTATGGCCCGCGAGCGAAATGAGCGAACGAATCATGGCGCGGCTGAAGGAAAATCATTTTGCCTACCGGGCGGAGCACCTGCACTATCCGCGCGCCGGGCACATGCTTCGCTATCCCTTTCTGCCGACGACACCGCGAAATTCGCGCAACGCGCACCTGAGGAACGCGAAGTTCGCCTACGGAGGAACGGCGGAAGCGGACGCGGAAGCCGAGGCGGAATCGTGGCGGCGGGCCATCGAATTTCTGCGGGAGGCGCTCACTCGCTAAGCAGGGCTTTCGCCGCGGTGTGCTAGAATGCCTGCGTCGTGCTGAAAATCGTGCAGGACATGCTGGAATTACAACGGCTGGACATGCGATTGGCGGAAGTGCGCGCGAAGCTCGGGACGTATCCGAAGAAAATCGCGGAAGCCGAAGCAAAGCTGGCGGCCGGGCGCGGCGATGTGGAAAAGACGAAAGCCTCGCAACTGGCCAACCTGAAAGACCGCAAGCGATTCGAGCTGGACGTGGAACAGTGGAAGGAGCGAGTGCGGAAGTACAAGGACCAGACGGCGCAGGTGAAGACGAACGAGGCGTACAAAGCGCTGCAGCACGAAGTGGAGACCGCCGAGGGGGAAATCGCGAAGGCGGAGGACCGGCTGCTGGAACAGATGGTGGCGAGCGAGGAATACGACCGGAAGATCAAGTCCGCGGAGAAGACGCTGAAGGAAACGGAAGAGCGCGTGAAGACAGAGCGGGCGACGATCGAAACGGAAAAATCGCGGATCGAGAAGGATGCGGAGGAGCTGATGGGCGAGCGTTCGCGCGTAGCCGCCGCCATTCCGGAGAGCATGCTCGATCATTACGACCGAATCGCGAAGAAGCATCACGGCGTGGTGCTGGCGGAAATCCACAACGAGACGTGCGGGGCGTGCGGAGTGCGCATCCGGCCGCACGTGTTCCAGGAAATCCGGCGGGAAGAAAGCAACGAACTGATTCATTGCGAGACGTGCACGCGGATTCTGTATTACGTCGAGCCCGAAGCTCCGGCCGATCCGCCGCCGGCCGCATCGGCGCAGCACGCGCCGCGGGCGCGGGCCGGCGAAAACTGAACTCTCCCGAAACATGCGTTCATCCATGAAGGATTCCAGGGCATGAGCCGACGCTCCAGCGGAGCGCCTCCGGGAACATCACCTCTATTTTCGGAGGCTCATGCGGCCGCTCCGCCTTCGGGCGTCCACGTCGCCCACATTGACGGAGCATCGCGCGGCAATCCGGGCCCGGCATCGTATGCGGTGGTGCTGCGGAGTCCGGAGGGAAAAGTGGTGCTGGAGCTGGCAAAAAATATCGGGCGGGAGACGAACAACGTGGCGGAATATTATGCGCTGCTGGCGGCGCTCGATTACGCAGCGACGCACGGCATAAAAGCGCTGCGGATACAGAGCGATTCCGAGCTGCTGGTGCGGCAGATGCAGGGGCGATATAAGGTGAAGAGCGCGGACCTGAAACCGCTGCACGAACAAGCGGGGAAACTGGCGCGGCAGCTGGGATATTTCCAGATCGAGCATGTGCGGCGGGAGCTGAACCGGGATGCGGACGCGCTGGCGAACCTGGCGCTGGACCGCGGAGGGCCGGCGGCCTCTGGACCGGGCGAGGGAACAAAGGGAGAAAGAGATCCTGAGAAGGCGCAGCCGCGACAGAAAGAGATGGCGATTCGCGCGCGATACGTGGGTGGGAAGCTGGTACCAGCCGAACCGCTCGACCTGGAAGAAGGGACGGAGGTGACCGGAACGATTCGTATTTTCATGAAAACGTGACGGTTGTGCGATTTTTTCTGGTCCTTCCACAAAGCGGAATTCCCGCCAAATAGTACGATGCGCCTATTGAGGCGCTCTCTCCCCAATCCATAGACTAGCCCTCCGGATCACAACTGTGAAGGCACTCCTGGACCATCTTCCGACGATTTTAATTCTCGCTGGCTTGGTCGGGACGTTTCTATCCCTGCGCCGCCATGCGCCGACGGAACGAGTGCGCCTGTGGACGTACGCGTGGGCGCTGATCTTCTGCCATTTTTTCATCCAGGCGTTTGAGACGCATACGGGCGTGCCGGAGATGGTGATCGAGACGATCGATCTGGCGTCGCTGGAATTGTCGGGGATCGTGTTCGTGGTGTCGCTGATGATTTCGGTGGAGCACCGGGCGAGCCGGCTGGGATTGCTGGTGATGCTGGGAGTTCCCACGCTTTTCCACGCTACGGCGATCACTTTCAATTGGAACGAGCCTGTGCCGCTGGCGATTTCGCTGGGCCTGGTGTTTTTCGGCGGAGCGATGTTTCCTCTGTTCAGCCACACGAAATCGGAGCCGATGAACGCGGCTCTGGCAGCGATTCTGGGAGCGACAGGAATCTGGGCGGTTCACCGCCAGCTGCAGGGGAGCCCCGATTTCGGAGTGAACGCAATTCTGGCCCTCGGCTTCGGCGTGTGCGGAATTCTCTTCTGGAAGAGATACCGGAGGCCTTCGCCGGGAGTGCTTTCGGTGTCGGGCGGGTTCCTGCTTTGGGGAGCAGTGTTTCCGGTGGCGACCTGGCTGAGCATCCATTTCCCGAGCCTGAATCCGAATGGAGAATTGTGGAACGTGCCGAAATACTTTGTCGCGTTCGGGATGGTGCTGACGCTGATCGAAGACAAGACGAGGGTGATTGAGGAAGCCGGGCAGCGCGAACGGGAAGAAAACCGGCTCCTGATGAGTTTTTCGAGCGTCACATCGCGGCTGCTGTCGGGAAGCGACCCGGCGGCGTTTTGCGGTGAGATCGCGAAGTCGGTGACGAGCGCGAGCAGTTTCCAGCAAGCGGCATTTTTCCTGGGCGGCGAAGACCGGGTGCTGCGGCTGACGGGGTGGGACGGATTCTCGACGGCGGAGAGCGAGTGGCTGGAGCGCGAGACATCGGGATGGACGATGGAGAACGTCAAGGAGGCGTGCAAGACGGGGAGGCAGGCCGGAAACAGCTCCTTCTTGATCGAATTCGAAGGCGAACGCCTGCTGATCCCGCTGGCGTCGTGGAGAGGCTCGCAGGTGGGATTCCTGCTGCTGAGCGGAGCGAAATCGGAAAAGGGCGCGGACGAGCGGGAAATCTTCAAGCTGGAAGTGCTGGCGTCGGATTTGGCTGTGACGATCGAAAACACGAGGCTGCATCACCAGTTGGTGCGGTCGGAGAAGCTGGCGGCGCTCGGGCAACTGGTGGCGGGGGTGGCGCACGAGCTGAACAACCCGCTGACCGGAATCATCGGGTATTCCGACCTGCTGGCGGAGGAAGTGGAGAAAGAAGGGCCGGCGAAACGCGTTCAGAAACTGGGGCACGAAGCGCGGCGGATGAAACGAATCGTGGACGGACTGTTGCGGTTTGCCCGGCAAAATAATCCGGCGATGCGGGCCGCGAACCTGGAAGCGGCGCTGCACGACGTGATCCAGCTTCGCGAATACCACATCCGGAAGCACGGGATTCAATTGACCGTGCACGTGGAGCCGGAGCTGGCGCGAGTGGGAATCGGCGAAGACGAATTGAAGCAAGTGCTGCTAAACATCCTGAACAACGGGATCGACGCGGTGGAGGAAAGCGCGCGCCGCGAGATTGACATCCGCGCGTACGAGCATGACGGGCGGGCGATCATCCGGTTCGAAGACTCCGGGCCGGGATTCACGGATTTGAACCGGGCGTTCGATCCTTTCTTCACGACGAAGCCGGTGGGGAAAG
Source organism: Verrucomicrobiia bacterium (assembly GCA_035503815.1). Lineage (GTDB taxonomy): Bacteria > Acidobacteriota > Terriglobia > Acidiferrales > UBA7541 > Palsa-295. The sequence goes on along the minus strand of DATJTF010000032.1, from coordinate 90,826 downwards.
GAACGGGGCTGGGGCTGAGCATCTGCTACGGAATCGCGCAGGAGTGCGGCGGCGAGATTCTGCTGGCGAACAAAGAACACTACGGGGCAAGCGTGACGCTGGAATTGCCGGTCGCGGCATCGCAGACGATGCCCGCGCTTTCCAAAGTTCCCGCCTGAATTTTCACGGAAGAAAAGCGAACCAGCGCGTTCCCGCCTCCCATGCCGCGCGCAATGGCGCGAGGAGAAAAATACGGCGGCTATTTCAGGGAGTAGGAACGGTAGAGAGTGTCGCGCTGGGCGGGGATGTACCCGGCGTCCACGATGATGCGGCGAAGCTCTGACTCATTGGTGCGATTGCGGACACCGGCGGCGTAGACGACATTTTCCTCGATCAAGATGCTGCCCACATCGTCGGCGCCGAACTGCAATCCGACCTGGCAGATTTTGATTCCCGGGGTGAGCCAGCTGGACTGGATGTGATCAAAGTTGTCGAGGTAGATGCGGCTGATGGCCAGAGTTTTCAGGTAGTCCACGGCGGTGGCCTCGGGAATTTTCTTGCCGAGAGGCGTGTTTTCGGGCGCAAAAATCCAGGGAATGAAGGCGGTGAAACCGCCGGAATCCTCCTGCATGCGGCGGAGGAGCTCGAGGTGGTTCACGCGGTGGCGGTACTCCTCGCCGCAACCGAACATCATGGTGGCGGTGGTGCGCATGCCGAGAGAATGGGCGGCGCGGTGAACCTCAACCCACTCCTCGGAGCGGCACTTCAAGCGGGAAATTTTGGCGCGAATTTCGTCGTCGAGAATCTCCGCGCCGCCGCCGGGGATGGAATCGAGGCCGGCATCGCGAAGGCGGGCGATGGTATCGCGGAGAGACAATCCGGAGACTTCGGCGATGCAGGTAATCTCCGGGGCCGAAAAGCAGTGGAGATGAACCTGCGGGAATTTCGATTTGATGGAGCGAAGCATATTTTCGTAAAAGTCGATCCGCAAATCCGGGTGAAGGCCGCCCTGCATGAGGACGCCGGTGCCGCCGAGCTCGAGCATCTCCTGAATTTTTTCGTAGATGGTTTCGAGGGGGAGGATGTAGCCGTCCTTCGCGCCGAGGGGACGATAGAAGGCGCAGAAGGAACAGTACTCGGTGCAGAAATTGGTGTAGTTGATGTTGCGGTCGATCTGATAGGTGGCGACGCGGGGATCGGTCTTGCGGCGGCGGACTTCGTTGGCCGCCATGCCGATGCCGATCAAGTCATCGGACTGAAACAGATCGAGCGCTTCCTGCTGGGTCAAAGCCATCGCTGAAGGGCCATCCTCGGATCGAAATCACAACAAGTATACAGGATCATGGGCCCGAACGACGCCTTCGCGCAAGACCGCGCCATAGACGCCGGCGCAGCCGTCGTGATCGCGAGCGACTTTTTCCAGGACGATGGGAGAGGGCGCGGCGGTATCGGGGTCGAGCGTAATCATGATGCAGCGCTGATCTTTCTTGACGACCTGGACGACGACGACCTCGCCGACCTGGAGTTCGCGGCCGATCAATTGGTCCTCGAAATACGGGCGATCGTCCTGCCATTGGACGTAAAAATTAGCGCGGAACTGGCGGGGATCAATGGGGACGCCGGACTCCTCGGAGAGGGACCGCAAAGTGGCGAGGCCGAAGAGAGAGACGGGGCGCGCATCGGTCATGCTGCGCTCGGAGAAGCGAAGGCGGAGGTCGCGGGTGTAGCGTTTCTCGAGAAACTGGCGGAGATCGTCGCCAGGGAGCAGAAATTTCCGGCCTTCGGGAGAGAGAATTTCGACAGCGTAACGCGAGGGATCGGGGATGGGGTCGTTCACGGGCGGAGGGTCGAGGAAGCGGGGGCGAAAGAGAATCATGTCGCGGCCCTGGCGCGCCGTCATCCAGGGAAAATCGGAGTGGTTGCGATTGTCCACAAAGGCGAAGACGCGGTCGCCGACGAGGCCGGCGAAGGAAACGCGAGCGTCGGCAAGATCCTCGCCAGCCATGCTTTTTACGGGATATCGCCGGAGAGACGAGAGAGAGCCAACGAGTTCCACGAATTCAGACTCCGCGTCGAAGAGCTGAGCCAGCGGAGGCGCGCACAAATTCGACGGGGCGATGGCCCGGAATGAGGCCGGCGCCGGCCGAGAGCTCAAAATACCGGGCGAGGCCGGAAAGATTTTCGGCGTCGAGATCGAAATGGATGTTTTCGGTCAAGTAGCGTTCGAGAGCGCGAGGAGGGAGATCGAGCTTGATGGACGCGCCCTCGGAAATTTCGCGAAGGCGGCTGAGACCGTATTGCTTGGAGGCCTGAAAATCGGCGAGGACTTCATCGGTCATTTTGTCGCGGCGGCCGGCCCAGATGGCAAGAACGCAAGGGAGGCCGGTCATTTCGCGCCACTGATAGGCGACGTCGTAGACGAAGATGGTCTCGAAGCCGGGGACTGGCAAGTCGTCCGGATCGCCCTGGCAACACTCCTCGCCGCTGGGGGCACGATTGGCGAGAGCTTCCATTTTCAGGGAGATTCGGAGGGCGGGATCGCCGATGACGAGAGCGGCGTCGGCATTCTGGAGCATGGCGGAAGCGTCGGGCACGGCGTCCACAAACTCGGGCTGGAGATTCCAGTAGCCCTTGGCGAGAAGGCGGACGAGAGCGGCGGAGCTTCTGGAGCTAGTGTCGAGGGCGATGCGCTTGACGCGCTCGATGGGGCGCTTGGAGACGACCAGGATGCTTCGGACTTCGCCTTTGGCGGCAACGGCCATGCCGGGAAGAACGACAAGATTATCGATTCTCTGGTATTCGATGGCGGGGATGATGGCGACGTCCACATCGCCGCGGCGAAGAGCCTCGGCGCATTGCGAGGGCACAGCGAAGGAAAGGTCGTACTTTCCAACAAGGGGCCCGTCGGTAAAGCCCCAGACAAGCGGCGCGGTGTTCAGGAATTCGACGATAGAAATGCGAAGTTTCGCCATAAGGAATCCTCGAAAAGGCCAATATAGCACAGAGGGGAGGAGAGGATTTTGATTGCGATTTCCCTCCCGTGGTCCAAAATGGCGGGATAGGGAGCACACGAAGGCGCATGGGGGAGCGCCGCCAGAGTTCGTCCGCGAAACATTTCATGAAATCCATGCCGAAAATTCCGGGGCTCTTGATGCTGTTGCTTTGCTTTCCCGGCGTGGGCGCGGGGCAAACAGGCGGGCGCGAGGTTCGCGTGGTGATGGTGACGGAGAAAGGGAAGATCGAGATTGCTTTGGATGCGAAGGATGCGCCCATGACGACGGCGAATTTTCTGCATTACGTTGACGCGGGGCTGTACAACGGCGGCGTGTTCCACCGGACGGTCAAGCCGGGCAACCAGCCGGATAACCCGATCAAGATCGAGGTGATTCAGGGAGGGATCAACCCGGCGAGAGCGAAAGAGGACGGGGCGCCGATTGCCCTGGAGCGAACCAGCAAGACTGGATTGAAGCACCTGAATGGGACGATTTCGATGGCGCGCGACGGACCGGATACGGCAACTTCCGATTTCTTCATCTGCATCGGGGATCAGCCATCGCTCGATTACGGCGGCAAGCGGAACCCGGACGGGCAGGGGTTTGCGGCGTTTGGGCGGGTTATACGAGGGATGGACGTCGTGCGGGCCATCCAGAACGCGCCCGCGGATGGGCAGACGCTGACTCCTCCGGTCCGAATCCTGAAAGTCTATCGGGCGGACTAGGCGGCCGCAGAGCCGGGTGAAGCAATGAGGGGCGTCAGGACTGGGGGCGGGGTGGGCGCCCGGGCCCGGCATTTTGCCGGAATGATTTGAAGGTTCGAGGACCCGGTTTGGGGCGGGTCTAAGTAGTCACCGCGATTGACATTGCCGCTGGCAACTGCGTAGGCTTCCCGCGAGTACGCCCCTCGATGGACTCCAGCCAATACTTGGGATGGTTGGCGCTGGCGCTGACTCCGGGCCTTGGCGCGCGGATGGCGGGGAAGCTCCTTCGGGAATTCGGCAGCCCCGAAGCCGTCTTTTCGGCGTCGCTGACGGCCCTGGAGGCGCAGCACCTGCCGGCGGCGGTGGCACAAGCGCTGCACTCGAGACAGCCGATGAGCGCCGCGGCGAAGGAATTGGCGGCGGCGCAGGCGGTCGGATGCCGGCTGCTGACCTGGGACGAGCCAGAGTATCCGGCGAGGTTGAGGGAGATTTACGATCCTCCGCCGCTGCTGTATGTGCTAGGAAACATTGAGCTTCTTTCCCGGCATTCCGTGGCTATCGTTGGTTCGCGTCGTCCGACGCCCTACGGGAATCAAATGGCTGAGCGGCTCGCCCGGGACCTGGTGGATAGGGGCTTGGTGATTACAAGCGGCTTGGCGCGCGGAATTGACGCCAGCGCCCATAAAGGCGCGCTGAGCTCGGCAACGGGCCTGACGATTGGAGTGCTCGGGTGCGGGATTGACGTGGTGTACCCGAAGGAGAACAAGAAGCTGTTTGGGGAGATCCAGCAGCGGGGCGCGATTATTTCCGAGTTTCCGCTGGGGACGTTTGCGGCTCCACAAAACTTCCCGATCCGCAACCGGGTGATTGCCGGGATGGCGCTGGGAGTGGTGGTGGTGGAGGGAGCGCAGTATTCCGGATCGTTGATTACGGCGCGGCTGGCAATGGAATTCGGCCGGGAAGTGTATGGCGTGCCGGGGAATGCGACGCAACCGGCGAGCTTCGGGCCGAATCAATTGATAAAGCAGGGGGCGAAGCTGGTAACAGGCTGGGAGGACGTGGTGGAAGAGCTGCCGACGCCGGTTCGGGCGGAACTGCTGCCCGTGGAAGCGTCGTCGAGCGAAGAGCGGGCGGCGCTGGTGGCGGAAAGCCTGGGGCCCGGCGAGCGAGTGCTGTACGAATTGCTGGCGGAGGATAAAGCGCGGCACGTGGACGATTTGGTGGAAACTTCGGGGCTGAGTTCGTCGGAGGTTCTGGCGTGGCTGTTTGACCTAGAGCTCAAAGGTGTGGTACGCCAGTTGCCTGGGAAGCAATTCTTAAAAGTCCTGTTGTAATCCAATCCGGCACACCAGGGTTAGGATGGAGAGGGCGCGAAGCAGCCGGGCGCCCAGGTGTTTAAAGAGGAAGGTAAATGGCAAGATCGCTGGTAATCGTGGAATCGCCGGCAAAGGCGAAGACAATCAACAAGTATCTGGGGTCAAAATACTCCGTGAAGGCTTCGTACGGGCACGTGATGGATTTGCCGAAGAAGACGATCGGCATACTGCTGCCGGGCGGAGAGAACGGGCGGCGGAAAAAGGCGAAGAAAACAAAGGGCAAGGCCAAAGCCGCGCCGAAAACGAAGCCGGTGACCATCAACTCGGAAAATATTTTCGAGCCGACCTACGAAGTGATTCCCGGAAAAGTGAAAGTGATCAACGAGCTGCGCAAGGCGGCGCAGAACGCGGAGGCCGTGTACCTGGCGGGCGACCCGGACCGGGAAGGCGAAGCCATCTGCGCGCACCTGAGGGAAGTGCTGAGCAAGCCGTATAAGGCTCCGCAGGAAGAGAACGCGGAAGGAAACGGCAAGAAAAAAGCGGGCGAAGAGGAAAAGGACGCGAAGGCCAAGGCAAAGCCGGCGAAGGCGGAGCCCGCGGCGACATCGGCTTCGAAAATCTATCGCGTGATGTTCAACGAGATTACGCCGAAGGCGATCCGAGAGGCGTTCGAGCACCCCACGCAGGTGGACGCGAACCTGGTGGACGCGCAACAGGCGCGGAGGGTGCTGGACCGGCTGGTGGGATACAAAATTTCGCCGCTGCTGTGGGACAAGGTGCGGAGAGGACTTTCGGCGGGGCGGGTGCAGACGGTGGCACTGCGGCTGATCGTGGAGCGGGAGCAGGAGATCCGCGCGTTCGTCTCCAAGGAATACTGGACGATCCACGCGCTGCTGGCGACGGATGAGCCGCCGACATTCGAGGCCAAGCTGGCCAAGTACAAAGGCGAAGACCTGGAGATTCCAGACGAGGCGGAGGCCAAGAGAATCCTGGCGGAAGTGGAACGGGCGGTGTGGCGTGTGGGGAGCGTCACGCAGAAAGAGAAACGCCGGTTCGCGCCGCCGCCGTTCACGACTTCGAAATTGCAACAGGCGGCCTACAACCGCATGCGGTTCACCACAAAGCGCACGATGATGCTGGCGCAACGGCTGTATGAAGGCGTGGAGCTGGGCGATGAAGGGGCGGTGGCGCTGATCACCTACATGCGCACCGATTCGGTGCGGGTTTCGAACGACGCACTGGAGCAGGTGCGGGAGATGATCCCGGCGAAGTTCGGCGCCAGCTACCTGCCGGAAAAACCGAACTTTTTCAAGTCGAAGAAGGACGCGCAGGAAGCGCACGAAGCGATCCGTCCGACGGACGTGACGCGGACGCCGGAAAGCGTCCGGCGGTTTCTCGAGGACGACATGTTCAAGCTCTACCAGATGATCTGGCAGAGATTCGTGGCGTCGCAGATGGTGCCGGCGGTGTTCGACCAGACGACGATCGACGTGAACGCGAACGATTACACGTTCCGGGCGAACGGGTCGGTGATGAAGTTCGAGGGGTATCTGGCGGCGTACCAGGTGGTGAAGGAAGAAGAGGAAAAGGACGACGAGGGCGATTCGGACGAGCGGCGGCTGCCGCAAGTGCGCGAGGGAGAAGAGCTGCGGCTGGAGTCCATACGTCCGGAACAGCATTTCACGGAGCCACCGCCGAGGTACACGGAAGCGACGCTGGTGAAAGAACTGGAAGAAAAAGGAATCGGGCGGCCGTCCACGTATTCGGCGATTATCTCGACGATCGTGGAGCGGGAATACGTGACGAAGGACCAGGGGCGCATCACGCCGACGATGCTGGGAGAACGCGTGAGCGGATTGCTGGTGAAAAGCTTCGAAGACATCTTCGACGTGGGATTCACGGCGCGGCTCGAGGAAGAGCTGGACGAAATCGAGGAAGGAAAGCTGGCGTGGCGCAGGTCCGTGAAGGACTTCTGGGACCGGTTCGAGCTGGATCTGGACAAAGCCAGCGGCGAGATGCAGTCCTACAAGGCGGGAATTCCGACGGGGCAAAAATGCGAGAAGTGCGGACAGGGAGAGCTGCTGGAGCGGATCAGCCGGCACGGATTCTTCCTGGGATGTTCGCGCTATCCGGACTGCGATTTCATCAAGGATTTGTCGCCGGAAATCGGCGGCGAAGAAGTGGAAAGCGAAGCGACGGTGGAGTATTGCGAGAACTGCGGGCGGGAAATGGCCATCAAGAGAGGGCGATTCGGCCCATTCCTGGCATGCACGGGGTATCCAGACTGCAAGACGACGCGAAGACTCGTGACCGGGACGCGAAAAGCGCGGCAGCCGGACGTGCCGCTGGACGAGAAATGCCCGGAGGACAGCGGACAGCTGCTGCGGAGGCAGGGGCGGTACGGGGATTTCATCGGGTGCGCCAACTATCCGAAGTGCAAGTACACGCGGCCCATCACGCTGGGAATCAAATGCCCGAAGTGCAATGAAGGCGAATTTGTGCGGCGAGGGACGGCAAAAGGACGAGGTCGGGGAAGAATCTTCTACGGCTGCAGCCGGTATCCGGACTGCGATTTCACGACGCCGCACGAGCCAATCGGCGAGCCGTGCCCGAAATGCGGAGCGCCGTTCATCGTGGAGAAGCGGACGAAGCAGGGGAATTTCCGCGCTTGCATCCGCGAAAACTGCGATTGGGAGATTCCGGCGCCGGAAGCGGCGGCGGTTGCCGCGCCGTCGCCCGAGGCGCAGCCCGTGGGCGCGAGCGTGGGAGAAACTGTAAAGTCCTGAGGGCGCGTGGGACGCGCCCGGTGTTTTTCATGCGGCGAAACTCATGAAAGAAGCTCTCGAAGGATTCCTGCACTATCTGCGGTACGAGCGCAATGCTTCGCCGGCGACGATTCGCGACTACGGCGAAGACATCGAGTGCTTTCGGAAATACGTCACCCCTCCCGGCGAAGCCACGATGCCCCTGCGCGAAGTGGATCATCGCGTGATCCGAGAATTCGTCAGCTTCCTCTACGACCGCGGATTGCAGAAAGCCACCGTGGCGCGACGGCTGGCCGCCCTGAGAACGTTCTTCAAATACTGCATGCGCGAGCGGCTGGTGAATCAAAATCCGGCGAAACTGGTGAGCACTCCCAAGCTGCCGAAGCGGCTGCCGCGCGTACTGACCGCGGAGGAAATGAACTCGTTTCTGAACCAATTGGCCTACGCGAATCCGCAAGAGAGGAAGACGAGCAGGGGGAGAACTCCCGGCGAGGAATCGAAGCTGCTGCTGAAGCGCGACCGCGCGATTCTGGAATTGCTGTACGCCTCGGGATTGCGGGTGAGCGAACTGGTCGGGCTGAATACCGGCAGCCTGGACTGGAAAGGACAAATGCTGCGGGTGCTTGGAAAAGGAAGAAAAGAGCGGGTGGTTCCGTTCGGGACAAAGGCGCTGGGAGCGCTGGAAGCGTATTGGCCGATCCGGCGGGAAATGCTGCAGAACGGCGAAGCGGATCCGGAAGCGGTGTTTGTGAATCACCAGGGAGGGCGGCTGACGGCGCGATCGGTGCGCAACATCGTGAAGAAGTACGCGCGGCTGGCCAACGTGAATTGGGACCTGCATCCGCACTCGCTGCGCCACGCGTTTGCGACGCACCTGCTGGCAGACGGGGCGGATTTGAGGGCGATTCAGGAACTGCTGGGGCACGTATCGCTCTCGACGACGCAAAGGTACACGCAGGCGAGCATCGAACAGCTCATGGATGTCTACGACAAAAATCATCCGCATGCATGAGGGGATTTTAGCGGGCTGGCAAGAGAGCGCGGGGCGGGGCTGGGTAGACCGTGTACGCATTGGCCGCTATAATGAAGGAGCCAGTGCACCAGGGATGAAAGAGGGGCATCTAACGGGGAGTTGAAGTTTTCCAAGATGCAATAATAGGAGCGCTGATTCGAATGAAAACAGCCACGTCGCGAGCTTCCAAAGTGATCGAAAAACCGGCCGCGGCCAAGACGGGCATGGTGCGCCTAACGCTCGACACACTGCGCTACCACACTCGCGAGCGCCTCGAACTCATCAATATCACGAAGGACCTGAACGAAGTGGTGCGGAAGCACGGAATGAAGGCGGGAATGCTGCTGGTGCAATCGTTGCACACGACAACCGCCGTCTTCATCAACGAATTTCAGCAGGCGCTGCTCGACGACATCAAATCGTTCCTCGAGCGGCTGGTGGGCCGGATCGAATACTGGCGGCATAACGACCCGAAGCTTTCCGAGTGCAACCGGCAGAACGCGGATTCGCACCTTCGCGCCATGGTTCTGGGCCACACGCTATCGGTGCCTGTGCGGGACGGCGAAATCGCGCTGGGATATTGGCAGTCGATCATCCTGGCGGAGCTCGATGGTCCGCGCGACCGGTCGATCCACGTACAGGTGCTGGGAACGCAGGACGAGCCGGCAGAATAAACGCCGCGGCTCCGAATCCCCGGCAGCAAAAATCAGCAGCGAACTTCCTCAGACAACTTCTCCTGGAGACCTGCGCGGAGCGGGCACGCCATCCGGCTAGTGCAGCAATTGCCGGGGTGCGTCCAGAGTCTCGCGGACTTTCCGGACAAACTCGAGAGGCGTGAACGGCTTCTGGATGAAGGAGGAGTTTTCCGGAAGGCCTTTGCGGCAGAGGATTTCGTCGTCGGTGTACCCGGACATGTAGAGAACGCGGGTGTGGGGGCGAGATTTGCGGACGCGGCCGGCGAGGTCGGGACCCGTCATTTCGGGCATAACGACATCCGTAATCAGGAGGTCAATCGGTCCGGAGTGGGATTCCAGCAGGAGGAGGGCGTCGGCACCGCTCGGCGAGCAGAGGATGCGATAACCGGCTTCCTCGAGGAGATCGGAGGTCAAGCGGCTGACCACGGGTTCGTCCTCGACGAGCAAAACGGTTTCATTTCCGCTGCGGGGTTCCGTGCGGGCGGTCGAGGCGGGAAGGCGCTCGCGCAACTGTCTTACAGCGGGGAGATAGACGCCGAAAGCCGCGCCGCGACCCGATTCGCTGGTGACGGTGATACATCCGCCGCTCTGCTTGACGATGCCGTAGACGGTGGAAAGGCCGAGGCCGCTTCCCTTTCCTGATTCTTTGGTGGTGAAAAAAGGCTCAAAAATCCGAGTCATAACTTCGGGAGACATTCCCTGGCCCGTGTCGGCAACCCAGAGCCGGACGTAGGCGCCGGGCAAAAGGCCCGGGTGCTGGCGGGCCATCGCGGCGTCCACGACGATGTTGCAGGTTTCGAGAGAGAGAACGCCGCCGCGAGGCATGGCGTCGCGGGCATTGAGCGCCAGATTGAGGATCACCTGCTCGAGCTGAGCGGGGTCCGCCTCGACATAGCCGGTCTGCGGATCCAGACGCAATTCGACGCGAATGTCTTCGCCGATGATGGGCCGAAGGAGGCGCTCGGCCTGGCGGACGAGAAAGGCGAAATCGAGGACGCAGGGATGGAGCACTTGCCTGCGGCTCATGGCCAAGAGGCGCGAAGTGAGGTCGCGGGCGCGGAGGGCGGCGGCATGAATTTCGCCGGCCATGCGCTGCTGAGGATTGTCCTCGGGGAGTTTGCGCTTGAGGAGATCGCTGTAACCAAGAATTCCGACCAGGAGATTATTGAAATCGTGAGCGACGCCACCGGCGAGGCGGCCGACCGCTTCCATTTTCTGGGCCTGGCGAAGCTGTTCCTCGAGAGCGCGGCGTTCGGTAACGTCCCGCAAAACGGCGATGAGGCACGGCTCTTCATTGATGTCCATGGCGTGAGCGGAAATCTGGAGGGTGCGAATGTCGCCGGATTTGGCTTGAATGCGAAAGTCAATCTCGCGGATTTCTCCCTGGCGTTTCAGGAGCGCGGTCAATTGTTCGTACTCGCGGGGGTTGAACCAAATGCCCAAATCAACCGAGGAGTTGTCGAGCACTTCGTCGCGGGAATAGCCGACCAGCCGAAGAAACGCGTCGTTCACATCAATGATTTTCCCGGTTTCGATCCGGCTGATGACGATGGCATCCGGACTCCAGCGGAAAGCCTTCGAAAACTTTTCCTCAGAGCAGCGGAGCTTTTCCTCGGCGCGCTTGCGGTCGGTGATGTCGCGAATGACGAGACAGATCGTGTTCTCGGAGCCGTCCTGCGAAGGAATACGGTTGACGCGAGCCAGAAACCATTTTTTCCCAGCCGGGACATCCATGGCGTATTCGATGTCCTCGCCCAAACCCGAGGAAAGAACGCGCTGAAAAGCTTCGCGGAAGGGCTTGTCGGATTCGGCGGTGAAAAACTCGGACGAGCGCCGTCCCAAGAGTTTGTGGCGCGGGAGGTACAGCAGCGATTCGTCGGTGGTCCAGATGTTGAGGAAAGCACCGTCAACATCCATTTCAAAGACAATCTGGTCGAAAGAACCGACGAGAGCCTCGAGGCGAGCTTCCTTGCGGCGAGCGCTGAAATCCTGGACGATTTCGGCCGTGGCTCTCTCCTCCGCCGAGATCAGGGCCGGGGAAGGACTGTCGCGAGTGAGCCTCCAGCGGAGTATGTCCTTCACGATCTCACCATCAACGGGCCAGCGGCGGCGAAAGGCCGGCCCAGGCAGTCCCGACGCGCGAGCGAACGTCCACACTTTTCGCCCAAGAACCGGGTGTTGTCAAGAGAGGAAATCGAATAGTCGCATAACATAGGGGGAATATGGCCTCAATGGCGCGGAGTTACAAGTTCAATGTCAAAGAAGTTTCGGGAACGAAACCGTCGGAGGGCCGGGAGGCGGGAGCGGAAGCCGGGAACGGATTCTTGGCGCGGTCCACGGGCCGGTAGAGAGTATCGCGTTCGACGGGAACGCGCCCCGCGGCGCGGATGAGGCGCTCCAATTCGGCGCGAGTAAGGTGCTCGGGAGTGGTGGCTCCGGCGTCGTGATAGATCTTTTCCTCGACGACAGTGCCATCCAGATCGTTGGCGCCGAATCGCAAGGCAACCTGCGCGATGCGGGGAGTGAGCATGATCCAATAGGCCTTGATGTGATCGAAATTGTCGAGCAGGAGACGCGAGACGGCCATGGTCTTCAAGTCGTCGAAGCCGGTCGGATTGGGAATGTGCGAAAGGCCGGTGTTGGCGGGGTGAAACGCCAGCGGGATGAAGGTAACAAAGCCGTGGGTTTTGTCCTGCGTGTCGCGAAGCTGAATGAGATGGTCGACGCGCTCTTCGGGGGTCTCGACGTGCCCGTAGAGCATGGTGGCATTGGAGCGAAGGCCGATTTCATGGGCGGTGCGCGCGATTTGCAGCCACATCTGGCCGCTGACCTTGTGATCGCAGATGATTTTGCGGACGCGAGGGTGAAAAATCTCGGCACCGCCGCCGGGCAGCGAATCAACGCCGGCGTCTTTCATGGCCAGAAGAGTGTCGCGAATGGAAAGCTTGGAAATGCGGGCGTAATAGCCGACCTCAACCATGGTGAAGGCCTTCAGATGAACCTGGGGAAAGCGCTGTTTGAGGCCGCGGATGAGGTCGAGGTAGTAGTCAAAGGGCAAATCGGGATGCAAACCGCCGACGATGTGAAATTCCGTGGCCCCCTCGGCGACGCCAGAGGCGGCGCGCTGCCAAATTTCCTCGAGGGCGAAAGCGTAGGCTCCGGGAGCGCCGGGCGAACGGCCAAAGGCGCAGAGTTTACAGTGCGCGACGCAGACGTTGGTGGGATTGATGTGGCGATTGACGTTGTAATACGTGACGTTGCCGTGGCGCTTTTCGCGGACGTAATTGGCGAGCCAGCCAACGGCAAGCAAATCGTGCGACTGGTAAAGCGCCAGGCCGTCTTCGGCGGTGAGCCTCTCTCCCGCGCGGACTTTGGCGGCGATTGGCGAGAGCCGATTGTCGGTGATGTGAAGGTCCATCGTCATACGCATGCCACCAAGGCTCGGGGTCAGGGGTGCGAGACCAGAGAAGCCGCTCCCCAGAAAATCAGAAACAGAACACTAATATATCCATTCACGGTGAAAAACGCAGCATTCATCTTGCTCAAGTCGCCGGGGCGGACGAGGGTGTGTTCGTAGGCGATGAGCGTCGAAACGACAGCCAACCCGGCCCAGGCGGGCCACGCCAGGTGGAAAGCGAGGGTCAGCCAGACCAGCATGGCGATCATCGCCAGATGCATGAGCCGGGCGATCCAGAGAGCGCGGGCGACACCCACCTTTCCCGGCACGGAAAAGAGCCCGGCGCCGCGGTCAAAATCCACATCCTGACAGGCGTAGAGAACGTCAAAACCCGCCACCCAGAGCGTGACGGCGCCGCAAAGAATCAAAATTCGGAGATCGACCGAGCCGCGAATGGCGATCCAGGCCGCGCCGGGCGAAATTCCCAGGCAAAGTCCGAGGACGAGGTGCGAAGCGGAAGTAAACCGCTTCGTATAGGAGTAAAGAAACAAGAGGGCCAGAACGGCGGGAGAAAGTTCGAGAGCAAGACGGTTCAATTGCCACGCCGCGACGACCAGAACCGCTGAAGCGAGGGCCGTGAAGCCGGCGGCGAATCCCATGCTGAGGTCGCCGACAGCCAGAGCGCGATTGGCGGTGCGCGGGTTGCGGCGGTCATATTCAACGTCGGCGATGCGGTTCATCGTCATCGCGGCGGAGCGGGCGCCGACCATGGCCACGACAATCCAGAGAATCTGATGCCAAGTGGGGAGAGCCGCCGAAACGCGTGCCGCGAGCAAGGCTCCGACCAGAGCGAAAGGGAGCGCGAAGACGGAGTGCTCGAACTTGATCATTTCCAGAACGATTCGGATGCGGCTCTTGGTCATGGATTTTTCAGTTTCTCCAATGCGCCTACGATTTTGAGCCGCGCCAGCGGAACTGGTTCTCTTGCGGGAGATCGAGCTGGGCCAGCACGCGATAGGAAAATTGGCGGGCGAGGTCCTCGATTTTTTCCGGGCCGAAATAAAAAGCGGGCATGGCAGGCATGACGACGGCGCCGGCGTCGTTGACGCGAAGCATGTTTTCGAGATGGATGCGGTTCAAAGGCGTCTCGCGGAGGCAAAGAATCAGGCGGCGGCGTTCCTTGAGGCAAACGTCGGCGGCGCGCGTGAGCAGGTCGCCGGCGATCCCGGCGGCAATCGCTCCCAAAGCGCCCGCGGAACAAGGGATCACGGCCATTCCATCCACGAGAGCGCTGCCGGAGGCAATGCTGGCGCCGATGTCTTTGTTGGGGATGTATTCGATTTTTTCGGCACGAGATCCGGCGAGAAGCGAAGGCAATTTTTTCATATCGGAGGTCACGATGCCGAGCTCCGTGGCGAGAAGGCGCTGCCCGGCCTCGGTGACAACCAGGCGGACGCTCGAAACGCGTTCATCGGCGTCAAGAACGCGGAGGAGCGACCGGGCGTAGATTGCGCCGCTCGCGCCGGTGATGCCGACTGTGATGGACTTCCCTTCCGGCTTGGTTCGCGCCATGTATCGATGCTTTCTCGAATCTCCCAACGCTTTCTTCCAGCGTATGCAGATCGAATGGGTTTTGCAAGGCGCGAGGGAGGGAGGATCCGGGGCGGGACTGCCGCTTAAACTCGAGAGAGTGGAAGAGGCCGTGATGAGATTTTCGGAGCGACGAATTTGCTTTCAAGACCGGAGAGAGCTGGTGTTGCAACCCGGAAGCAGAGCCGCGCAGGGCATGCGAACGGCGGGGTAAAAGCCGGAGGCCGGCCGCGCCGGCGGGGTGCATGCGAAGCACCCCGCCGAAGGGAGAGCGGCGCGAGCCGCTTTTAGGCTTTTTTGATCGCCTTGACGATCAGGACGAGGACCACGGCGCCCACAATATCCATCAGCAATCTTCCGATCATCGATGTGGCGGACATTCCGAGAAGCCCGAAAATCCGGTCGCCAAGGAAAGACCCGACGATTCCCACGAGAACATCAACCCAGAATCCAAATCCGCGACCCTTTACTAATTGTCCTGCAACCCAGCCCACGAACGCTCCCACCAGAATTGTCCAGATAATCCACATAGCCATTTGCCTCCGCGAGTGGTTTTTAAATTGCGGCGCCCGGCCAGGCGGGGATGCGGGCGCTTGCCTGGGCGCCACTCTAGCACAGCCGGCGGGAATCAAGCCGCCGAATCTCTCCAGAGACGGGCGCGGCGCGGGAAGTGCTAGAATTCGCGGCTGGGAAAAAAAATAAATGGACGAGCGCGACATCCGGAATTTTCTGGAAGCGGTGCGGCGGGGCAGGGTGGGAATCAACGACGCGGTGAAGCGTCTCCGCGGGCTTCCGTACGAAGACATGGGCTTCGCAAAGATCGACACGCATCGCGCGTTGCGGCAGGGATTTCCCGAAGTGATTTACGCGAAGGGAAAGACGGCAGCGCAGGTGGCGCAGATCGCGCGGCGGATGCTGCGCTCGCCCGGGACGCACAACATCCTGATCACGAAAGCGAACAAAAAGATTTTCGCGGGCGTGAAGCGCGCGGCGCGAAAGGCGAAATTCCACGAACACTCCGGGGCGATCGTGATTCCCCGCGATCAAAGCGTGGAGGGAAAAGGGCTGATCCTGGTGGTGTCCGCGGGGACCAGCGATATTCCCGTGGCGGAAGAAGCGCTGGTGACAGCGGAAGCGATGGGAAACCGCGCGAGGGCCGTGTACGACGTGGGAGTGGCGGGATTGCACCGCTTGCTGAAGCACCGGGAGGATCTGGCCGCGGCGCGCGTCATCATCTGCGTGGCAGGGATGGAGGGGGCTCTGCCGAGCGTGGTGGCAGGGCTGGTGGCGGCGCCCGTGATTGCCGTGCCGACGAGCACGGGATACGGGTCGAGTTTCGGGGGCCTGACGGCGCTTCTGGCGATGCTGAATAGTTGCGCGTCGAATGTTTGCGTGGTGAACATTGATAACGGCTTCGGAGCGGGCTGCGTGGCCAGCGTGATCAACCGGCTTTAGCATTTTGCAGGGCACAAAATTGCCGGAGTTCAACAACAGGATTTCCTTCAGGGATAAGACTCAGGCGCCCGAGGTCTCGATTTGAGTGGAGGCAGCTAGCGCAACGCCGAGGCCAGAGCGGCGGCGAGAGCGGATTCTTCTTCGGGAAACACAGTTCGGAGATCGATCACCAGGCGGCCATCCTCGATTCGCGCAATCACCGGCGGGCCGTTTTCCGGATTTCGCAAGCGGGCTTCGAGCGCGGTTGGTGTGTGCCGCGAGGTGGTGAACGTGATGATTTCGCCGGGAAGCTGCTGATCCGGCGTCGAGCCGCCTCCCATGACGGAGAATCCGCCCAGAATTTCAACTTTCGCGTCGCTAGGAACCAGCGGGCGAAGCGTCTCGAGAAAAGCGGCGGACCGGCGGTTCAGCTCCTGTCGTGTTTGGCGGAGCATCCGGAGAGCGGGAATTTCGTCGTAGGCGCCGCGGCGGTACGCCTGCAGGGTCGCCTCGAGCGCGGCGATGGTCAGCTTGTCCACGCGCAAGGCGCGAAACAATGGATTGCGCCGGATTCGCGCGACGATATCTTTCTTACCGGCGATGATTCCCGCCTGAGGGCCGCCCAGCAGTTTATCGCCGCTGAAAGTGGCGACGGAGACGCCCGCTTCGAAAGTGGCCTTGACGACCGGCTCGGAAACGCCGTAGGGGGAGAGGTCCGCGAGGCAGCCGGAGCCGAGATCTTCGTAGAGGGGAAGCTGGCGATTTTTTGCGAGCGCGACAAGCTGCTCGAGCGAAGGGCGCTCCGTAAAGCCGGTAATGCGGAAATTCGAGGGATGGACGCGAAGGAAGAGGCGGGTACGGTCGGTGACGGCGTTTTCGTAATCGCGCAACCGGGTCCGGTTGGTCGTTCCGACCTCGCGGAGTTCGGCGCCGCTTTCAGCCATGATGTCGGGGATACGGAAGCCGTCGCCGATTTCGATCAGCTCGCCGCGGGACACAATCACTTCGTCACCCTTGGCGAGCGAGTTCAAAACGAGAAAGACGGCGGCGGCGTTGTTGTTGACCACGATGGCCGATTCGGCGCCCACAATTTCCGCCAGCAATTCGGCGGTGTGGGCGTCGCGCTTGCCGCGTTCGCCCTTGGCGATGTCGTACTCGAGATTCGAGTAGCGCGTGGCCGTCTCCGCAATCCTCCGCGCGGCATGTTCGCTGAGCGGGGCGCGCCCCAGATTGGTGTGGAGGATAACTCCCGTGGCGTTAATCACGGGGCGCAGCGAGGGGGCCAGCATGGCTTCGGCAGCCACAGCCACCTTCGCCTCAAGCGCGGCCAATCCCGCCTGCTCGTCGCGAATCGCCACACCAGCCTTGATTTGATCTCTCAATTCGGCCAGAACGTTTCGCGCCGCCTGAGTGACGACGCCACGTCCAATCCCTTCAGAAAGGGCGAGAAGGCGAGGGCTCTGGAGAAGTTCGTCGACGGCCGGAATCTGGCGCAGAAGAGAGATAGGGGCGTTTTGCGCTTCGGGGCGGCGATCGGCGGGTGGCGTCATTCCGGCGATATTGGAGCATATTGGCGAGTGGCGCCGCAACCGCCGGGATTTGCCTTTCCGACAAGGGGTTGATCAATGCAATTGACGCCCGAGGGGGGCTCCTTTTACGCTTGCTTACTACCAAACCACTCGCCATGGCTTCCATCGACGAAGACTTGGGCCAGATTGAGCGTGACATTCGCACGCTCAAGATTGAATACGAACAATTCTTTGGCGGCGGGCGTCCGCGTCCACCGGCGGACACGCAGTGGCGCGTCGATTCGATGCTCCGGCGGTACAACGAACGGGCGGGAGAATTGAGCGTCGGGCAGAGGTTCCGCTTCAACAACATTCAGCAAACCTACGCGAAGTATCAAGACATGTGGCGGAAGAAGACCGTTCAAAAAGAGACGGGGGCCGTGCAGCACCATTTCGGGGCGGCGGCCAAGGCCATCGAAGCCGAGCGAGCGCGAAAAGCGGCGGCGCAGGCTCCCGCGCCGGAAGCGGCTGCGGCCAAAAAAGCGGGGGCCTTTGCGCTATCGATCTCCGATCCCGAGAGCGAAAAGGAAAAAGTAAACACGCTGTACGAGCACCTGATCGAAGCCCGCGAGAAAACGGGAGAGAGCTCGGGAGCGCCGAGCTTGAAGGATTTCGAGAGGTTCGTCCGCCAGAAGACCAAGGAATTGAAGGACAAAGGCGGAAAGGCGATCGAGTATACGGTCAGCGTCGAGGGCGGGCGCGTGAAGCTGAAAGCCAAGGTTCCCGGGGCGTAAACTTCTTTTTGGCCGCAGCAGCACTTCCGAAAACCAGCGTAAACGCGTAGACTGACTTCCTTCTCGGGGAGGAATCTGCGTGGCTATTTCGCGGGCGCTGATCAGCGTATACGACAAATCGGGGATCGTCGAGTTTGCGCGGGACCTGGCGCTATTCGGAGTTGAAATCGTGTCCACCGGGGGAACCGCGCGGCTGCTTCGAGATGCCCACATTCCGGTGCGCGACGTCTCCGATTTGACGGGCTGGCCGGAAATGCTGGGCGGCCGGGTGAAGACGCTTCACCCGAAGGTTCACGGCGGCATTCTCTACCAGCGGGGGAAAGAGGAAGACCGGAAAGAAGCAGCCGATCAGGGAATCGTTCCGATTGACCTGGTGGTGGTGAATCTATATCCGTTTTCCGCGACGGCAGCCAAGGCGGGGGTGACGCCCGAGGAGCTGATCGAAAATATCGACATCGGCGGGCCGTCCATGTTGCGGTCCGCGGCGAAAAATTTTCAGAGCGTTGCGGTGGTCTGCGATCCGGCCGATTATCCCGGAATTACCGGCAAGCTTCGGGCGGGCCGGGAGCTGACTCTGGCCGCGCGGCTGGAGCTCGCCCGCAAGGCGTACGCCCGCACGGCGCGTTACGACGGCGAAATCGCGACGGAGCTCGAGCGCCTGACTGCCAACGGGACGCTTTCGATGAAAGCCGCGGAAAAACTCCCGGCGCGGCTGCACATCGCTCTCGAGCGAAAGCAGGCCATGCGATATGGCGAAAACCCGCATCAATCCGCCGCGCTCTACGTGCCGGCAGGCCAGCCCGCCACGGGATTCGCAGCTGCCCGACAGATCCAGGGCAAGGAGCTTTCCTACAACAACCTGGTGGACCTCGACTCGGCCTGGCGCCTGGTGCAGGAATTCTCGAGGGCGGGAGTCGCGATCATCAAACACAACAATCCCGCCGGAGCAGCCGATCAGGATTCGCAGCGGGAAGCGTATTTGAAAGCGCTGGCGTGCGATCCCGTCTCGGCCTTCGGCGGGGTGCTGGCGTTCAACCGGGCGCTCGAGGCGGCGACAGCCGAGGAAGTGGCGAAGCTTTTCGTCGAATGCGTAGCCGCGCCGGGTTTTGCTCCCGAGGCGCTGGAAATCCTGAAGGCTAAGAAAAATCTCCGGCTGCTGGAAATGCCGGGAGAGGATTCGGCCGACGCGGTCGAACTCAAGAGAATTTCCGGCGGCGTGCTGGTGCAGGACCCGGATCTTTACGAGTTGAAGGATACGGACTGGAAGTCCGTGACGAGCCGGGTTCCGACGGCGGAGGAACGAGTGGCGCTGGCGTTTGCGTGGAAAGTGGCGAAGCATGTGAAATCGAACGCGATCGTATTCGCGGGCGCGGGCCAGACACTCGGCGTGGGAGCAGGCCAGATGAGCCGCGTGGATTCCGTAAATCTGGCGGTAATGAAAGCGGGCAACGCGGGATTATCGCTCGCCGGATCCGTGGTGGGTTCGGACGCATTCTTTCCGTTCCCGGACGGCGTCGAAGCGGCGGCGCAGGCCGGCGCGACGGCCGTGATTCAACCGGGAGGGTCGGTTCGCGACGACGACGTGATTGCCGCCGCCAGCCGGCTGGGGATGGCCATGGTGTTCACGGGCATCCGGCACTTCCGGCACTAAAGCGAGCAGAGCTTGCCGGGGGAAAGAATTATTATTGCGGGGCAGCGAAACGATTCGGGCGCTCCTCACATCTAAGAACCTGTGGTGCAACCCCGCTCCAGATCCAGCTGGTCCCTCAAGAACAAGGCGGTGTTCGCCTTACATTCCCCTCGGCCGAAAAGGAAATTCCTCGAGCGATTCTTTTGACGGGCGTTGGCGGGTATACGATAATGAATAATTCCGGCGGACACATGAAAACAACATGCAATCTCGCACTCTTGACGCTAGTTCTATCGGCGCCGGCGGCATGGGCGCAAACTCCGGCCGCCACCGCATCGCCATCGGGGACCAAGGCTTCCGCCCCTCAGCTCACGGTGGACCAGCGCGCCGAAGCGTATTCCGACTTCGCTTCCGGGCATCTCGCCGAATTGCAATACGACATGACGGGCAACTCCGATCAAGCGGACCAGGCGATCGCGCTGTACAAAAAGGCGCTGGCGATCACGCCGGATTCATCCGTGATTCACGAGCGGCTCGCCGAAGTGTATGCCAAGACGCAGCGGCTGCATGAAGCCACCATCGAAGCGCAAACGGCGCTGCAAATCGATCCGGACAACGTGAGCGCGCACCGCGTGCTCGCGCGCATCTACGTTCACCAGCTGGGGGACGTCAATACCGGGCAAGCGCAGACGGACGATATTTCGAAGGCGATCGAGCAATTCGCGGCGATACAGAAACTTCAGCCGTACGACGTCAGCTCGGCGCTGTGGCTGGCGCGCCTTTACCGGTTCGAGAACCGGCACGAGGAAGCTGAAAAGGTATTGCGCGGAGTGTTGCAGCGGAATCCGGATAGCGAGCAGGCTCTCGAGCAATTGAGCCAGCTCTTGATCGACGGCGGGCGTTCGCAGGAAGCGATACAGCTGCTGCAGCAATCGACCGCGGACGGCGCGTCGCCGGAAGTTTACGACCTGCTGGGAGATGCGTATTCGCAAGCCAAGGATTACCCGAACGCGGAGAAGGCTTACCAGCAAGCAGTGGCGGAGGATCCGGACGAGCCTTCCCACCGGCACGGCCTGGCGGAGGCGCTTTCGGCGCAGGACAAGTACGCGGCGGCGATCGAGCAATACAAAAAGCTCGTGGAGCTCGAACCGGGCACGGCGGAAGATTACCTGCGCCTGGGGCAGCTCTACCGGCGATTGGGGCAATACGACCAGGCGGAATCGAGCCTGCAACGCGCCAAACAGCTGGCTCCCGACAGCCTGGAAGTGCTCTACAGCGAGGCGCTGCTGTATGAGGATCAGGGCCGCTACGATGAGTCGGAAAAAATTTTGACGGATGCGATCAGCGGATTGAAAAGCCAATCGAGCGGCGAGGAGAATCCCAACGCCATCTCGATCCTGGACGAGCAACTGGGGCGCGTATACCTGGAGCAGGGAAATTACACGGCGGCGATCAGCACCTACCAGCAGATGAGCCAGCTTGGTCCGGATGCCGAGAAGCGGGCGCAGATGCTGTTGATCGACGCGTACCGCCAGAGCCACAACCTGGACGAAGCGATCGAAGTGACGCGGAAAGCGATCGCGCAGAATCCGAAGGATCAGAATCTGGTCGTCACCCTCGCGATGCTGTATGGGGAAAAGGGCGACGCCGACAGCGGCACGAAAGTGTTGACGCCGCTGCTGCAAGGGACGAGCGCGGACCTGGATATTTATCTGGATCTCGCCCAGGTGCAGGAGCGCGGCAAAAAATACGACGAGGCGGCGCAATCGGCGAACAAAGCCCTGGCGCTGGCGAAGGATTCGCCCGACAAAGTCTCCGCCTATTTTATGCTCGGCGCGATTTGCGAGCAGCAGAAACTGTACGACCAGGCCGAAGAGCAGTTCCAGAAAGCGCTGGCGCTCGATCCCAACAACGCGGCGGTGCTGAATTACTACGGCTACATGCTGGCGGACCGCGGCCTGCGGCTCCCGGAAGCGACCTCGATGATTCAGCGCGCCGTGTCGCAGGAGCCGTCGAACGGCGCATATCTCGACAGCCTCGGCTGGGCTTTCTACAAGCAGAACAAACTGACGCAAGCCGAGGAGTATCTCCTCAAGGCGGTGGCCCGCGAGAGCCACGATCCCACGATTCTGGGCCATCTCGGCGACACGTACCTGAAACTCGGACAGACGGACCAGGCCGCGGAAGTCTACGAGCGCGCGCTGGCCGAATGGCAGAAGGCATCTCCGGCGGATTACGAAGGCGACAAGGTGAGCGAAGTGGACGCGCGGCTGAAGAACCTGAAGCGGCGGCTCGCTCAAAAATCCACGCCGGACGCAGCCAAACCGCAGTAAGCTCCCGCGCATGAAACAATCCGTCCGTGTGCCTGCTTTCGCGAAAATCAATTTGTGCCTGCACGTGATCGGGCGCCGGCCGGACGGCTACCACGAGCTGCGCACGATTTTCCAGGCGATCAGCCTGCACGACACGCTCGAATTGCGGCGGACGAAATCCTCGCAGGTCACGCTCGAAATCGAGGGAGCGGAGCTTTCGGCCGGGCGAGACAACCTGGTCCATCGCGCGATTGAAGCGATCGGCGGGAAGCTCGATTTTCGCGGAGGCATTCACGCACGCCTGGTGAAGCGCATCCCCATCGCGCGAGGGCTGGGCGGCGGATCGAGCGACGCGGCTGCCGCGATGATCGCGATGCTGCGCCTCACCGGCGCGAAGCTGCCGCTATCCGAACTGATGGAGGTTGCGTCCGGACTGGGAGCGGATGTGCCGTTTTTTCTCTTCGGAGGCCGGGCGCTGGCCGTGAACCGCGGCGACGAAATCTACCCCCTTCCGGACGCGCCGAGGCGGACAATTCTGGTTGTTTCGCCGAAGGAGACCGGCGTGAGCACCAAGGAAGCCTATCAATGGGTCTCCGAGGAATTGACAAAACGCACCGAACCCCCTAAAATTTGGGGGTTCTGCGCTCTGTGCTGGAGCCGGCAGGGAGCAGGCGTCTCGAATGATTTCGAGGGGCCCGTCTTCCGCCGCCATCCGCGCCTTGGAGAAATCCGGGCGGGATTGCTCCAGGGAGGAGCAGCGGATGCCGCGCTGGCGGGTAGCGGGTCGGCGGTGTTTGGAGTATTCCGAAACCCAGCGCGGGCGCGCCGAACCGCCCGAAAGTTCCCGGAAGATTCGGTTTTCGCCGTACAAACTCTCTCCAGGAAAGAGTATGCCCGCGCGCTCGGTTGGCGAGCGGGCGGCTGAGACAATTTCTTGACGGACGACAAATTCAAGATATTCAGCGGGACGGCGAATCCCGCGCTGGCCGACGCCATCTGCAAATATCTCGGGGTGGAGCGCGGACGCGCGGACCACGCGCGATTCAGCGACGGGGAGACGCGCTACCAGATTCTCGAGAACGTGCGCGGAGCGGACGTCTTCGTCGTGCAGCCCTGCTGCTCTCCGGTGGATTTCCACTTGATGCAGTTGCTGCTGATGATTGACGCGTTCAAACGGGCTTCGGCATGGCGAATCACGCCGGTGATTCCCTACTACCCGTATGCGAGACAGGACCGGAAGGACCGGCCGCGGGTGGCGATCTCGGCGAAGCTGGTGGCCGACCTGCTGGAAACGGCGGGATCGAGCCGCGTCCTGACGCTCGACCTCCACGCGCCGCAGATCCAGGGATATTTCAATATCCCGGTGGACCATCTGTTCGCGGCGCCGGTTCTGGTGGAGTATTTCCAGAAGAAGGGATTGGGGCCGATGACCGTGGTATCGCCGGACGCGGGAGGAGTGGAACGCGCGCGGTACTTCGCGAAGAAGATCGACGCGCCGCTGGCGATCGTGGACAAGCGGCGGATCGACATCAACGTAAGCGAAGTGATGCACCTGATCGGCGACGTTTCCGGACGCCCGGCGCTGGTGATAGACGACATCATCGACACCGCGGGAACGCTGGTGAAAACGGCCGAGGCGCTGCTGGACCACGGGGCGACGAAGGTGTATGCGGCTTGCACGCATCCGGTGCTTTCGGGGCCGGCGGTGGAGAGGATATCGAAGTCGAAGATCGATGAAGTGATCGTGACGGACTCGGTGCCGCTGAACGAAGCGGCGCGGCAATTGCCGAATATCACGGTATTGAGCGTGGCGCAGCTGCTGGCGCGCGGCATCCAGTCGATACACGAAGAAACCTCGATCAGCGAACTTTTTATTTGAGCCTTTGATTCGGCCCGGTGAAACGGGCCGACGAAAATCGAAAAGAAGACAAGAGGACGTATGCAGACATTCACAGTGGAAGGAACAATTCGAGAGACGCGCGGCAAGAACGCCGCCCGGCGCACCCGGCTGACCGGACTCGTTCCGGCGACTCTATACGGGGGAAAAAGGGAACCGCTTTCTCTCTCGGTGAACTCCAAGCAAGTGGCCAAGATTCTGCGGTCCGAGAGCGGCCATAACACGATTTTCACGGTGACGGTGTCCGGCGAAAAGGAAGAGAAAGCCATGGTGAAGGATTGGCAGGTGAATCCGATCACCGGGGCGCTGTTGCACGTGGACCTGTTGCGGATCGCGATGGACGTGCGGATGCGGGTGAAAGTGCCGGTGCACACGTTCGGCGAGCCCCAGGGAGTAAAGCTGCAGGGCGGCGTGTTTGAAATGGTGACGCGCGAAGTGGAAGTGGAATGCCTTCCGGGCGACATTCCCGAGGAATTCCGCGTGGACGTGAGCGACATGGTGATCGGCAAGCAGCTGCGCGCCGCCGATCTTCCGTTTGATCCGGCGAAGGTCAAACTGGTGACGGATCCGGTCCGGGTGCTGGCGCACGTCGTGACACTGAAGAAGGAAGAAGAGCCGACGCCCGAAGCGGCTGTGGCGGCGGAAGCGGCTCCGGCCGAGCCCGAAGTCATCAAGAAGGGCAAGAAGGAAGAAGAGGGCGAAGGCGAAGGCGCCGAGGCGGCCGCTCCGAAGGCCGAGAAGTCCGAGAAGAAGAAATAGGCGCCGCAGCCGCGGCGTGACCGTGCGCCGGCGAATCGGGCGGAGATGCTCGAGCTATGAGACTCATCGTCGGCCTCGGCAATCCGGGCGAGCAATACGAATGGACGCCGCACAATCTGGGGTTCCTGGCGCTGGACGCGATTGCGGAACGCGCGGGCATCCGCGTGACGCGGCATGAGGCGAAATCGATCGCCGGGCGCGGAGAGTTTGCGGGGCAGAGAGTGATTCTGGCCAAGCCGCAAACGATGATGAACCTGAGCGGCGCGGGGGTTCGCATGTTGCTCGAGCGGTGCGAAGAGTGCGAACCGGCTCAAACGATTGTTTTGAGCGACGACGTGGCCCTGCCGTGGGGCATGTTGCGGATTCGCAAAGGCGGCTCCGCCGGAGGGCACAACGGGCTGAAATCGGTGATCGCGAGCATCGGGAGCGAATTCATCCGGGTGCGGCTGGGCGTGGGTCCGGAAAAAATCTGGGGCGATATGGCGGATTACGTTCTCGCTCCCGTGCGCCGCGCCGAAAGAGAAATCGCCGCCCAGCTGGCGGAGGATGGCGCGATCGCGGTGGAAACGATTTTGACGGAAGGCGTGGACAAGGCGATGTCGAAATTCAATCGCCGGGTGCCGCCGGCCGAAGCAGCGGAAGGATAAGCAGCGGGATTGGAAGTTGCCGTCGAAAAGGCAAGGAATCGAGGAGATATGGAAGAGCGCCAGTACGAACTGATTTTCATCGTTCGCCCGGACACGCCGGAAGCGGACACCGACAAATTGATCGCCACGCTCGAGCACGCGGCGACGGAAAAGGGCGGCAAGCTCGACAAAGTGGAAAAGTGGGGACGCAAGCGGATGGCTTACCGCGTCCACAAATTGCGCGAGGGGTATTACGTGTACGCGATCGTGCGCTCGAGCCACGGCGAAGTGGTGAAGGAGCTGGAGCGGCGGTTGAAGGTGGCCGACCCGGTCATCAAGTACCTCACCGTGCGGGTGGACGAAGAATTGAAGCGGAAGGAAAAGCTGCAGCGGCATCGTGAACGCCGCGCCGCTCGACGCCCGCGCAAAGCGGCCCCGGCCGCGGCGGCTCCTGCCGCCGTTGTGGAGCCACCGGCCGCCGCACAAGCTTAAAAAGGGAGAAATCGCATGGCAGACGAAACAGCAACACCCGCGCCGGCATCATCGCCCGCGCCGCAGCAGCACTCGCACCACTCGGGTGGTCCCGGAGGACCTCGCCCGGGCGGGGCCGGGCGTCCCGGCGGGCCCGCGAAACGCGGGAAGCGCAGCTTTGTCCGGAAGAAGAAGGTGTGCCGCTTCTGCGTGGACAAGGTGGATTACATCGACTACAAGAAGGCGGAAGTTCTCGCGTCGTTCATTCAAGAGCGGGGAAAGATTCTCCCGCGGCGAATGACCGGGACGTGTGCGCGGCATCAGCGCTGGCTGACGGTCGCGATCAAGCGGGCGCAGAATATCGCGCTGCTTCCCTTCGCCGCAGAACTCTAATCGCGCCGCGCCCGCTGGGGGCCGCGGCCATTCGATTCGCAGACTTCGAGGATATGACGATGCAGATCATTTTGCAGGAAGACGTTGAAAAGCTGGGCAATCGCGGAGAAGTGGTGAGCGTCGCCGAAGGGTACGCCCGCAATTACCTTCTCCCGCGAAAACTCGCGCTCGAGGCCACACCGGGCAACATGAAGCGGCTGGAGAGGATGCGCGTGGCGTTCGCGAAGAAAGAGGCCACGGAAAAAGGGGACGCGGAAAAGCTGGCGGAACTTCTGGCCACGGTTGCGGTTACGATCACGCGCAAAGCCGGAGAGAACGACCAGTTGTTCGGCTCCGTCACCGCGGCGGACATTTCCGAGGCGCTCGGCGCGCAGGGGTACACCGTGGACAAGCGCAAAATCCAGCTCACCGAGCCGATCAAAATCGTCGGGGAGCACCCGGTAGCGGTGAAGCTGCATCGCGAGGTGCAAGCGACAGTGGCGGTGACGGTGAAAAAGGAGGAGTAGCCTCCTCCGGCGGCGCGCGGCATTTTTGGAATCCAGGGGCGCGGCATTTTCGCGCCCTCTTTTTTTGTCCGCTCACTTTTCCACTTTTCCTTTTTAATTCACAGGGATGGTCGGATTGACGCGGCGCGAACGCGCCCGCAGAATGCAAAATGAAATAAGATCCATCCCGCATGCGGATTGGAAGATTACATTTTGATGGGCGATAATAGGACGTAACACGCGATGGCCACCCCCGACACTTCTCTCGAACGCGCGCTGCCGCACAATCTGGAAGCCGAGCGGAGCATTCTGGGCGCAGTGCTGCTGGACAATCACGCGCTGAACGCCGCGGTCGAACGGGTCCGCTCGGAAGATTTCTTTCTTCCGCAGCACCGGTACATATTCGAGCGGATGATTCAGCTGGCCGAAAAAAATCACGCCATCGATATCGTGACGCTGATGGAGGATTTAAGCCGGAGGGCGGAACTCGAGGCCGCCGGGGGGATCGCCTACCTCTCGACGCTGGCGGACGGCCTGCCACGCATCACCAACGTCGACCACTACGCGCGAATCGTCAAGGAAAAGGCCGTCCTCCGCAGTCTGATTCATTCCGCTTCGGCGATTCAGGAGCAGGCGCTGGCGGCGGGAGACGACGCCGACGTGATTCTGGACCGGGCGGAATCCATCATTTTCCAGCTCGCCGAGGACCGCGTGAAGAGCGGGTTCGTCGGAGTCAAAGAGCTGGTCCGCGACAACTTCGAGCGGCTGGAGAAAATATTCAGCGAGGGCCGGCGAATCACCGGCCTGGCTACCGGATATTTGGGGCTCGACAACGAGACCGCCGGGCTGCAGCCCTCGGAGCTGGTGGTCCTGGCGGCGCGACCTTCGATGGGGAAAACGGCTTTGGCGCTCAACATCGCCGAGAATGTGGCGCTCGACCAGCGCCAGCCGGTGGCCGTCTTCAGCCTCGAAATGTCGAAAGAATCGCTGCTGCTTCGCCTTCTCGCTTCGAAATCACGCGTGGACGCGCACAAATTCCGCACCGGCCACCTGGGGCGGGACGATTGGGACAAAATCTCGAAAGCGCTCACGGAGCTGGCGGAGGCGCCGTTGTGGATTGACGATTCCGCGTCTTCGACGGTCCTAGAAATGGGCGCAAAGGCCCGGCGGCTGAAGCGCGACCGCGGGCTGGCCCTGATGATCGTGGATTACATCCAGCTCGTCGTTCCTTCGACCGGAAACCGCCAGTCGAACCGGCAGGAAGAAGTGGCGGGGATATCCCGCGGACTGAAGGGACTGGCGAAGGAGCTGAAGGTGCCAATTCTGGTGTTGAGCCAGCTGACGCGAGCACCGGAACGCGACGACCGGAAGCCGCAGCTTTCCGATTTGAGAGAATCGGGCGCCATCGAGCAGGATGCGGATGTCGTCATGTTCATCAACCGGCCAAATTTTTACAAGACCGACCTGCCGGAAGAGGAACGGGCGCGCGCGGAGCTCATCATCGCCAAGCAACGAAACGGTCCCACGGGCCTGCTGAAATTCGTCTTTCTGGGCCGCCACACACGCTTCGAAGAGGCAGCACCCGATACCTGGAGTTCCGGGGACTCGGAGGGGTAGCCACGGCGCCGGAAGCGATAAATCCGCGCCGGGTGGCGTCACCGTGGGGACACGGCCGTGTCGCTCTTCCCGCGCCACCAAGGCGCCACCGTCAATGCAGGGTTTCTGCGCTGGCCTGATACTCGAGCTAAGAGCCTTGTTTTCTTTCCCAACCAGAGTATGGCGGTAAATGGCTTGCTCGATCGGGTCCGGCGTTTCACGTGCAACACCAGCCTCCGGATGTTTACCTAAACGAACCCTGCCGATGGCCGATTTGACATTTCTGGGCGCCGGCTGGTGGCGACTCTGGCATTCTAAAAGGCGATGACCACGAACATACATTTCAAAGGGCGGCCCGTCTGGGCCGAGATTTCTCTCGAAGCGATCCTGCACAACCTGCGCGTCATCCGGCAGCACGTGGGGAAGCACCCGGGGAGCAACAGAGGAGGAAACCAAGCCGGAGTCAAGCGAATGGTCCTGGCCGTGGTGAAATCGAACGCCTACGGACTGGGAGCCGTGCCAATCGCCAAGGCTTTGCAGAAGGCGGGGACGGAATGGTTCGGAGTGACCTGCGGGAATGAGGGAGAGGAATTGCGCGAAGCGGGGATTCGTAAGCGCATATTGATTTTGACGGGGTTCTGGCCCGGCGAAGAAAAGCGGCTGATGCAACAGAAGCTAACCCCGGCGGTGACACGCGTTTCCGATCTCCGGCACCTCGAGCGAGCGGCAAAATCGTTCCGGGGACTCAAATCTCCCTTCCGGTTTCACTTGAAGATCAACACGGGGATGAACCGACTGGGAATTTCGCCATCGGACGTCGAGGCCTTCGCGCGAGAGCTCGCAAAATGCCGCCACATTCAGTTGGAAGGCACGTTCACTCACTTTGGCTCGGCGGAGGATTTCGCGAGCCCGCGGACGTGCGAGCAGGAAGTTCTTTTCCGGAGCTGTCTAGACCGGATGCGGGCTTTGGGGGTTTCTCCGGGGATTGTGCACGTAGCCAATAGCGGCGCGATATGCGCCCGTCCTGAAAGCTGGGCGGACATGGTCCGCCCGGGGGCGATTCTCTACGGGTATCACCAGCAGTTTACTCCGCTCGAAAAAAAGCAAGAGATCATGCAGATGATGCCTCTGCGGCCGTGCCTATCGATGCGCGCCCGGATCATTTCGCTGCGGGATGTACCGCCGGGACAGGGAGTGGGGTACGGAGCGCGGTTTGTGACCTCGCGCGCGTCGCGGATCGGAGTGATCAATGCGGGATACGCGGATGGGATCGTCCGGCATCGCACCAATCACGGATGGGTACTGGTCAACGGGCAGCGGGCGCCGTTGGTGGGAACGATTTCGATGGATTTGACGGCTATTGACGTCACGGATGTGCCCGGCGCGGCGCTGGGAGACATCGTGACCATCTATGGGCGGGATGGAGAGGCCACAATGGAAGTCTCCGACGTGGCCGCCGAACTCGGCACCGTCACTTCCGATCTGCTCTGCGCACTGGGGCGGCGAGTGCCCCGATTTTACAAGTAGATTGAACTGCGGGGGCGGCCCGCAAGCCTTCCATTGACCCTATCGAGCGACTCGGTGCTATACTCGTCCCTATAAAGGTGTTTATAAGTCGATTCATATTTCTTATACGTGTTGAATAAACATCTCATACCGTCCGACCAGCAAGGTTGCGGTTGACTTTTTTCGAGTGCGCCGTTTCATACGATTCATAGGGGATCTCATGCAAAGGACTACAAATCAGCCGAACCGTCCGCCTTCCCTTCCCACCTCAGAAGCGTCGCCGGCCAGGCCGGTCACCCTCTCGCGGAACCCGACCCCGACGGTAGGAACGTTTTGGGACATGTTGGTGGTGCGGGTGATCTTCACGCTGATCTGCATCGTTGCGGGGTATCACTTCCGGCCGTTCAGCGTGACGCCGATGGTGGGAGCGACGGCGGGACTCGGTTTTGCCGTGGCCGTAATTCTTTTCGAGCTACGCCTTCGCCGGGCAAGCCTTCGCCGGCTGATTGGAGCCGCGACGGGCTCGATCCTCGGGATTTTGGGCGCGTATTTGACGTCGCTCATTTTCACCCACACGACGATGCCGGAAAGCACGCGGTCGTTTTTCAGCCTCGCCGTCTTTTTGATCATGGCCTACATCGGACTGATTCTCGGCGCCAACAAGGGCGACATGCTCAACCTGCAGGCGCTGGGAGGCCTGTTCGGCAGCGAGCGAAACATGAAGCACTCGTTCAAACTGCTCGACACGAGCGTGATCATAGACGGGAGGGTGGCGGACATCGCGGACGCCCTGTTTCTCGACGGGACCATCATTGTTCCGCAATTCGTTCTTCGCGAGCTGCAACTGGTGGCCGATTCGGCCGACCCGCTGAAACGCCAGCGCGGGCGCCGGGGGCTGGAAGTGCTGCAACGCATCCAGAAAATGCCCCACCTGGAAGTGCAAATCGCCGAGGAAGATTTTGTGCAAATCGCGGATGTGGACTTGAAATTGATCGAGCTGGCGAAGCGGTACGACGCAAAAATCGTGACGAACGATTTCAACTTGAACAAGGTGGCGACACTGCAGGGCATCGAAATCATGAACGTCAACCAGCTGGCCAACGCCTTGAAGCCGGTTGTGCTGCCGGGCGAATCGATGCGGGTGTTCATCCTGCGCGAAGGCAAGGAATACAATCAGGGCGTGGCGTATCTCGACGACGGGACGATGGTGGTGGTGGACGGCGCGCGCAAAATGATCAACAAGACGATCGACATCACCGTTACTTCGGTCCACCAAACCACGGCGGGAAAGATGATATTCGGGCGGTTCGACGACCGGAGCGAGCCATCGCAACGGCCTGCGGCTCCCGCAGGCGAAGGGCAGCCCGCGCAGCGACCCGTCGAGGGCGGAGGCGAGAGGCCGCCGCGGCCACTCTACCCGGACCAGGGCCGTTCCTGAAATTCATGAGCACCCCTGAGACTGGCCGGAACTTGGGGCAAATGTCCGGTCAAGCCGGGCGGCGAATCCGCGCATGACTCGCATCGCCGCAATCGTCCCAGCCGCCGGGCTGGGGACGCGGATGGCCGCAGGAAAGCCGAAGCAATTCCTCGAATTGGATGGCGTTCCGCTGATTATTTTCACGCTGAGGCGACTTGCGGCTTGCGCGAGGATCACGGAATTTATCGTCTCGACGCGCGCGGAGGATTTGGCCTGGTTGCAAGATACGGTGGCACGCGCGGGGCTGGGACGGCCGGCGCGGGTGGTCCACGGAGGCGAGACGCGGCAGCAGTCGGTGGGCAACGGGCTGGCGCAGTTGGACGCGGAGGTGGAATTCGTCCTGGTGCACGACGCCGTGAGGCCGTTTGTCACGCCGGCGCAACTCGAGCGGGTGATTGCGGAAGCGCAAACGCGCGGCGCGGCCATTCTGGGGATCCCCGCGATTGACACGGTAAAAGAAGTGAAGCGTGCGAGCCTGCCGGAAGATGTAGCGCTGATAACTTCGACCATTCCTCGCGAGCGCGTGGTGTTAGCGCAGACTCCTCAGGTGTTTTCCAGCGCAATCTTGCGAGAAGCCTTTCGGAAGTCGCAGGAGGACGGCGTGGTCGCATCGGATGAAGCCGGACTGGTGGAGAGGCTGGGCCGCGATGTCTTCGTCGTACTGGGTTCGGAACGGAATTTGAAAATCACGCGCCCGGCGGATATGGACCTGGCCCGTTTTTATCTCGAACAGGAGCGGCAAAGGAAATGACGCGTTCGGGCATCGGATACGATCTGCATCGCCTCGCCGCCGGCAGAAAATTGATTATCGGCGGAATCGAAGTGCCCTACGACAAAGGGCCGGTGGGCCATTCGGATGGCGACGTGCTGAGCCACGCGCTGTGCGACGCTCTGCTGGGGGCGGCAAGCCTTGGGGACATCGGGACGCACTTCCCGGACACGGACGCGAAGTGGAAAGGGGCGTCGAGCCTGCTTTTTCTGGAGCACACTCGACAACTGCTTGATACTAAAGGGCTTAGAATTGTACATCTGGACGCCGTCGTGATCCTGGAGCGCCCGAAACTGGGCCCTCATTTTCCCGCCATGCGGGAAACGCTGGCCAAGTCACTGGGAATATCGCCTGAGCAAATTAACCTGAAAGCAAAAACAAACGAAGGAACGGGCGAAATCGGGCGAGGCGAAGCCATTGCGGCGCAAACCGTCGCCACACTGGAAGCCTGAAGCTTCCGCCCCTCACCGCAGAAAACCTAGCGCATTGCAGGCTGCGCACACCTGTACTGGAAAGAACTGTCGCGGGCGGAAATCCGCGTCCAGAATAAGGAAGAAAGGCGACGTCACACCTGCCTGGCGAAGGCGGGAGCCCTCTCGGTCAGTCGACTCCCGTGACGCACACTGAGGAGAGAAAAGTTGCGGCGCAAACTGGTCGGCTCGCTGCTTCTGGCCATCACTCTGTTCATTCTGGTCCTCTCGATCTCCTTTCGCAGCATCCTGCATTCGCGCGACACGGAATCGTGGGTGCGGCACACGCACGTCACGATCGAAAACTTGAACACGCTTTCGGCGGACTTGATGGAAGCCGAATCGTGCGAGCGCGGTTTTCTCCTCACGGGCGACAAAGCCTACCTGGACAGCATGAATATGGCCCTGCAAGAGACGCAGGAATCGATGGGCCGCGTCCGCGAACTGGTGATGGACAATTCCCGGCAGCAGAAAAACCTATCGCAACTCACCGCGGCTCTCGAGGAGAGAACCCGGCTTTTCCGGCAAGTCGCGGAGCTGGAAGAGACGCAGCGGCCCTCAGCAGCTCTGGCGATATTGCGGGCGGGACGGCCGAAGAATCTCTCGGATCAGATTCGCACAACGCTGGCCGAAATGACGCGGGAGGAGACGGAATTGCTGGCGGGGCGCGAGGGCGAATCGGAAACGAACATGGAGGACACGCTGCGGGCGCTGGCGGTCGGCAGCCTGTTCGGAATCCTGCTGCTGCTGGTGGCGGGCTGGCTGCTGCAACGCCAAACCGATTCGCTGCAGAAGGCGCAAGAGGGGCTTCGCGAAACCAACAAGACGCTGACGCGTTCCATGGGAGCGTTGACGGCCAAAACGCTGCAGGCGCGGGCTCTGGCCGAAATGAGCGATATCCTGCAATCGTGCCTGACGCTCGATGAAGCGCGTGATGTGATCGCGCGATTCTTTCGCGATCTGCTGCCGGAAGATTCCGGAGCAATTTACCTGCACAACCTGGCGCGGGAAAGCATGGAACCGCTGCTGGCCTGGGGAGCGAATCCTCCGGGAGCGGCCGTGTTCGGCGCGGACGATTGCTGGGCGCTACGGCGTGGACGCCCGCAAAAGGTGAATCCAACGGAGAGCGTGGTGCTTTGCAAGCACATCACTGAACGCCCCGATGGAAATTGCCAGTGCATTCCCCTGGTGGCGCAGAACGAGGCGTTCGGACTGATGTACATCGTGTCGCAGGAAAGCACGGCGGCGGGACAACAGGGATCGAGCGCGACGGATGCGGAAGAGCACGACTTGCTGGTGCGGCGCATGGGGGAAACGGTGGCGCTGGCGTGCGCGAATCTGCGGCTGCGGGAAACGCTGCGGTATCAATCGATCCGCGACGGCTTGACGGGTCTCTTCAACCGCCGGTATCTCGACGAGACGCTCGACCGCGAAATCCGGCGGGCGTACCGGCAAAACCGGCCGGTTTCCATCATCCTGCTCGACCTCGATCACTTCAAGCGGTTCAACGACACGCTGGGGCACGGCGCGGGAGATTCGCTGCTGCGGGCGCTGGGGGATTTTCTGCGGGGGCAAGTCCGGCAAGAAGATATCGCATGCCGCTACGGCGGCGAGGAGTTCGCGCTCGTGTTGCCGGACGCGGCGCTGGAAATTGCGCGCGACCGCGCCGAGCAGATTCGCGAGGGCATCAAGCACCTTGCTTGGCAGCAGCAGATTCCGTCGGCGGAATCCGTGACCGTGTCGGCGGGCGTCGCGGTGTTTCCGCTGCACGGATCGAGCGCGTCGGCGATCTTGCAGGAAGCCGATCGCGCGCTCTACGCGGCAAAATCGGGAGGACGCGATCGAGTGGTGATCGCGGGAGTGGACGAATTTTCTCGATTGAGCTCATTGCCCGCGGATTGATTTCTGCGGCGGTGCAATGGCGGGAAAGTGTGGCGGTTAGAAGGCGTATCCTTCCTTTGCGTTCAGACACTTACCAGGATTTTTGATTCCGGCGAGCCGCGGGCCGCTTAGGTTCGCGCCATCGGCTTCACGGGAAAAGCTCGGGGGAATTCGAGCGGCGGGCGGATTTTCAATGCTAGCGAGGCGAAAGAGCATCGGCGCACCGCTAAAGCAGAAAAGAAGGGTCCAGGCACAGTGTGGACGGTAGAATGAACCAGCCTATGGAAGAGAGCTTGCGGGAAGAATTCGATGCCGCGCCGAACGGACAGGCACCTGCCGCGGACGCGCGAGGATATTCAGCAGCGGATGTGGAGAAGATATCTTTGCGGAATGGCTGGCTGGCAGGAGAGCTTGACGCTGCAGGCAATGCGGAACTGCAAGCGTGGCTCGAGCGCGCGGCGATGCTTCTGGGAGGGCAGGTGAAGAACAGCGTGGAACTCGAGGATATGCTGCGGCTGGTGTTCGTATACGAAGCGGGGCGGACGCTTGAAGCGGGCGAGAACCAGGATGTGCTGATGCGGGAAGGCGCGCGGGAAGTGATCCGCGAACTCGCAAACCGGGTGCTGGATGGCGTAGCGATCGACTCGGACCGTTTCAAGGAGATTGTCGAAGAGTTGAAAGGAGCGACTCCCTACCGCAGCCGGGAATTGTTTCAGCCGATCCGCGTGGCGCTGGCGGGACGGGCGGGGGGCGGCGAATTGGACCGCGTGATTTTGCTGCTGGACGCGGGAGCAAAGCTGAAGTTTGCTACGCCGGTGAAAGGAGCGCGGCAGAGAATCATTGAATTTTGCGCGGCGTTCGAATGACGGCGGGACACTTCGCTGCGGTGAGAGCGCGAAAAGGATTAGGTCCGAAGACCAGAGGATGATGGCCGTGTGGATGACGCGCACGGGATAGCCGGAGAGAAATTCACGATGAACTGGGTGACGGGATTTCACGCGGTGGAAGAAGCGCTGGCGTCGGGGCGCGCGCTGGACCGCGTGGTGCTGGCGCGAGGCCGGCATGGCGAGCGCGTGGAGGCGATTGTACAGCTGGCCAAGTCACGGGGAGTGCCGGTACGTTTCGAAGACCGGCAGCAAATCGACCGCGCGACGGGAAGCCGCGACCACCAGGGAGTGGTAGCGCTTGTGGCGGCGAAAGACGTGGCGGAACTGGACGATTTGCTGCGCGACGCGGCGGACGCGAGGGTGCTCGTGCTTCTCGACGGAGTGGAGGACCCGCACAATCTGGGAGCAATCGTGAGAACGTCGCTGGCGGCAGGGGCCAAAGGCGTGGTGATTCCGGAGAGGCGGGCGGCAGGATTGAGCGACACGGTGGAGCGGGCGTCGGCGGGAGCTCTGGCGCATCTTCCGATTGCGCGGGTGAAAAACCTGGTGCGGGCGATGGAGGAGATAAAGGAGGCGGGATACTGGCTGGTGGGATTGGACGAGAAAGCGGCGAAGAGCTACACCGACGTGGATTTGACGGGAAAGGTGGCGGTGGTGCTGGGACGGGAGGGCGAAGGATTGCACGAATTGACGCGAAAGCGATGCGATTTTCTGGTGTCGCTGCCGACAACGGGGCCGGTGAAGTCGCTGAACGTTTCAGTGGCGGCAGGCGTGATGCTGTTTGAAATCGTCCGCCAGCGCCGAGCGAAGAGTTGAAAGACCACAGATTTGAAGAGATTTTTTTCTGCACAACGAACATACGGACTTCCTTCTGACATTTTTCGAGAAGGATTAGCCACCTCGAAGTAGAAAACTCCGGAAAATTTACCTTCGGCGGGTCATGTATTAATTTCATGGTTCTAGTACCGGAAAAGGGCGCAGTGTAACCGCTTCGCGGACAGATTAAGTACCACTGTAAGAATAGGTTACGAGAAATATGGGGTGGTGGAACGGCGATTGCGGTTTCTCGGGTGGATTGGCGAGTGGAAGAGAAAATGTGGCAAGCGCGGTTCTTGCAAATTTGCGAATTGCGCGCTCGCCATTCTTTCAGGAGGGAGTGACGCCATGTACAAAGTTCAAATTCGAAAACCGATGGCGAGGACAGAGGTCATCGAGTTCCCTCGCAGCGATGAATTCGCCGAGTGGGAGAAAGAGATCGAGAGCCGGCTGAGAAAATTGACGAATCTGATCGAGGGCTACAGCGATACCACGTTCAACGTCCTGATAACGGAAAAAACCGGAGTTCGCCGGGCAATGGAAGAATTGATGGTGAAGGAATCGGCGCTCGAGTGGGTCGCGCGCGTCGCGAAACACTCGACGGGAAAAGTGCGGGAAGGTCTTTGCACAGACATCGACCGGGCGCTCGTGGACCTGGAAGGGACGGCGGAGTCACTGATTCGCGCCGCGGAGCACTGGGCCTATTCCGATTTTGGCAGAAGCCGCGAGCAGGCGGGATTCCAGGACTGCACGTGATCGAGAGCGGAGGGGGTGCAGTATGGGAGAGATTCCTGTGAAAAAGACGGAGATGTACAATCCGGTGCTTTCGTTTTTGTTTCTGGTGCATCTCGCCGTGGGCTGGCTGGCAAGCAAGCTCACGCTGGGATCGTGAAATGTGAAGAAGCTCAGATTGGACCGGCGGCCGCGACGAAAGAAATTCCGTGCACGGCTAGGCGTCGTACTTGAGGAGAGAGAAGACGTCGAGACCGGGAAGCCTGGCTCGACCATTCAGGAAACTCAGCTCGACGGCGAAGGCGGCGCCAGCGAGCAGCCCGCCGAGTTTGCGGACAAGTTCAGCAGCGGCGGCGGCGGTGCCGCCGGTGGCGAGAAGATCGTCACAAAGCAGGACGCGCTGGCCGGATTGAATGGCGTCTTGATGAATCTCGAGCTGATCGGTGCCGTATTCGAGGTCGTAGGTGACCGAAGCCGTCTTGGAAGGCAATTTTTTGGGTTTACGGACCGGGACAAAGCCGGCGCCGAGGCGATAGGCCAAAGCGGGAGCGAAGATGAACCCGCGAGCTTCGATTCCCGCAACGACATCCACTTTTTTCTGGCCGTTGTAATGCTCGCAGAGGCGATCAACGAGTGAGTGAAACCCGCGCGGGTCCTTCAGAAGAGTCGTGAGATCGTAGAAAAGAATGCCCGGCTTGGGATAGTCGTGAATTTCGCGTATCAGCTTCTTCAGGTCGTCCATCACACCCTCTTTCAGCCAGAAGTAAATTCCACGACAAAATTGGCGGCGTAACGCGGGTCGGCCGCGGCAGGCTCCTCGGCCACGGCGGAGACGAAAGCGCCGCTGGGACCGCGTTCGAGCTCGGACTTGAGAGCGGCAAGGCGGTCGAGAGGGCCAGCGGCGAAAACCTCGACGCGACCGTCGCGAAGATTCCTGACAAAACCCGAAAGACCGAGGCGGCCGGCGGCGCGTTGCGTGAAGTAACGGTAACCCACGCCCTGCACACTGCCGGATACGAAAAAACGCCTGGCCCCGAATTGTAAGTCCCCTGCCATGACGGAACTCGCGTCACAAACACAATATTTTATCAAAGGAAGAGCGGAGTCCGCATCCAGGCGAAGGGGGAAAATTGCGCACGGGGAGAGGGGGATTGAAACGGTCGCCAGAGGCGGGGGAATCGTGGCAGAATCTTCGCGCATGCCGCTCCTCCCGATGCTCGATGGCGTGCCGAAGCTCCGCCGCCGAATTCCGTGGGTCCTTGGAATTTTTACGCTCGCACTGTGCGGAGTGGTGTGCGCGGCGGGATGGGCTTCGCCGGATCAAGAACAGGCTAAACAAGATGCGGGGCAACGCCAGGCGGAGAAGCCTCTGGGAGTGGAGATTGTGGAGCGCGGAAGCTACCCGGAGCTGGAGGTGGATGGAAAGCCGTTTTTCATTGAATCCGCGGCGTTTTTTTACTACCGAATTCCCCGCGACCAGTGGGAATACCTGCTGGACCGCTACGCGCGGCTGGGAATCAATACGATCGACATCTACATTCCCTGGAACTGGCACGAACCGAAGGCGGGAGAACTCGATTTCGACGGACGCACGAATTTGCGCCGCGATTTAAGGGCGCTGCTGAAAATGATTGCGGAGCGTCATCTGCGGCTGATTGCGCGCCCCGGGCCGGAGATATTAAACGAGTGGCGGAACGGCGGATATCCCGACTGGCTGTTGTCGCGGCCGGAATACAAGATGGACTCAATCGACATACTCGAAGGACGCTACCCGCCGCTGGACGGACTCAACGCGAAAGACGCGGAAGCGGCGGCCGAAGGATGGCTGGCCAATCCGACTCACATGGCGGAGACGCGGGAATGGCTGGAAGCCGTGGGAAAGGAGCTGGCCCCTTACAGTTCGCGAAAAGTGTGGAAAGCCGCGGGAGGAAAGGACGGAGTGGAGGAAGGCGGGCCGCTGTTGTTTGTGCAACTCGGCGACGATTTCGCGATCGGAAGGACGAACAGGGTGGGACCTGCGTTTTGGAAGTACGTGGAGGCGCTGCGAAGCGCGATAGAGGCGGGAGGCGTCAATGTGCCGGTGTTCATCAATCCGGCGGACATGAGAGTTTCGGCGGCGGGGTCGGCATTGAAACAGCCGATCGGAGTGATGGGACAGTGGTACATGCGGCCGGGAGGAGAAAACGGGCCGGTCGGAAGAACGCTGACAGCGCAGGACGCGACCGAGATCGAATTCTTGACACAGGAGCTCGGCACGCAGCCGATGTTTCCGCCCGTGATGATCGAATACCAAGCAGGATGGTATGCGCCCGCGTACGACGACCGGCCGCCAGAAAGCCCGCCGGAAAATACGCTGCTGAGTTCGCGGCTGATGATCGCGAACGGGCTGCACGGGATCAATTATTTTCCGCTGCAGGATACGTACACGCCGGCGGGATATTCGGTGCCGTGGGCGAACCGGTCGTACCGGTGGAATGCGGCATTGAGCACGGACGGCGAAGTGAGGCCCGAGCTGGCGATGGTGGAAAGAAACGCGAATTTGTTGCGGAGATGGGGGCCGGCGCTGGCGGCGTCGCACAAGCGGACGGATTTCGGGATCATCGACCCGGTGGGATCGTACCCGCAGAACCTGCTGGAGGCGGGAGACATCGAGCGGATGTCGCGAACGATCGAGCGAATCGAGCGGGCAGGAACGCTGGCGATGCTGTCGAGCGAACTCCTGGACCCGGAGCACGAGTCGCTGGATCAATTGTTGCGGGACGCCATGGTTTTGTTGCCCGTGTTGAGTCCGGACAAACCGCAGTTCCGGCTTTCAGAGAAAGCGCAGCAGTTGATGGTGGCGTATGTGCGGAGCGGAGGGACGCTGGTGCTATACCTGGGGCGGCCCGCCGGGGATGCGATTTCGGAGTTGTGGAAGGGAGCGCCGCAGGCGGAGGCGCCGCCGAATTCCCCAGTGGTTCACAACCGGTGGAAATTCGGAGAAGGAGAAGTGATCGAGTGCACGAAGGACTTCGATTCGTGGGTGGCGCTGGATGATAGCTTGAGTGAAAACCTGGCGGAGCCGCAGGCCAATTATTCCTTGGGGCTGCTGGACGACCTGATCGAGGCGGCGGGGATCGAGCCCGCGGTGAAGATGGAAGGAAAATCGAACCGGGTGGGAGGAATCATCGCCAGCGAGTTGGTGGAGAACGAAGGAACGGAAGATTTGGGGAAGCGAAAAGGAAGGCGGGGATTTCTGAGTGTGACGAATCTGGCGAACGGCGAACCGGTCGATGTGACGCTCGAAGCGCTGAACCCAGGGGCGGCGGCGAAAAGCATTTCGAACAGCTACATGCCGGTCCGAGTGGTGATTCCTCCGCGCGAATCGATGCTGTTGCCATTGAATCAGCCGATTTGCTTCGAGGAAGAAGGGGGAGTGCCGTGCGAGGACGCCTTGGTGTCCAGCGGGGCCGAGTTCTTGGACGCGAAGAGAGACGAAAAGACACTCGAGGCGCTGTTTTACGTTCCCGCGAAGGAGGAAATGGTATTCCATTTGGAGATGCAGCCATCGCATGTGACGCTCGACGATTCGAAACCGGATTCGCAATGGAGCAAGGAGACGCACGAATTGCACGTGACGGTTCCGCGAGGCCCGGCGCCGACGTATTTCCGGCTGCTCAAGATTGATTTGCCCTACGCACCGCATGTGCCGAAATTGGTGAGGGGAGGAAAGCCGACACCGGAAGAGCTGACGCTCTCGGTGTGGAACGCGGTGCGGCTTCCGGTGAGTTACAACGAATCGCTGCGGACGTATCCGCCGCTGATCGTCGCCGTGCCGGGAAAAACACCGAGCGTGGTGGTGGCGGCTTTCAATCTGAACTCGAGTTACCCGCGGACGGCGCAGATAAACGTGCAAGGGCCGCTGCACGGAGGCGAGGATTATCTGATTGCGCCTCAAAACAGCGAAATCGAGAAAATCGCGTTGAAGTCGTCGGAAAAAGACACGAAGTCGCTGCCGGTGGGCCCCGACGGATTGATTCACGAGACGATGGAAGTGAAGTCGGGGCAGGACCGCCGCGTGATTCCATTGACCATCCTTCCGCTGCATTCGCAGGGGACGACGGCGTATTGGTACGATTTCGACCGCGACGGAGAGCCGGAATGCGTGCTGGAGGACGCGGCTTTGAGGCTGATTATTTCTCCTGAGTCCGGCGGGAGAGCCATCGCGCTAATGGACAAGACGGGAGCCGAGAATTTGTCCACGAGTGTCGGGCTGATCCGCGACAATTTCCTCTTTACGCCGAACCCGCCGGGAATCAATCCGGTCCGTGCGCGGGGATTGTATGGAATGTTCAACCGGAAATACTCGGTGAAACGAGGCGGGGACGCGACGAATCCCACATACGAGCTTCACTACGACGCGCCGGATGTATACCCGGGAGGAGCGTCAATTGACAAGACCGTGAGGCTCGAGGATCCGGCAACGGTGCGCGTGGATTATCGAGTGAAGTTGCTGGCGGGCAAGAGCGGAGATGACGGGACGAAAGCGGGTGACCATGCGCAGTCCTTCGTTGCGGTGAATTCGTTTCCGGCGACGGGTTGGACAAGCCAACCGACCCAATTTTGCTGGGGCGAAGAGGCAAAAGCGGATGCGAAGACGGCGGGAGGCGCGGGCAATGCCGGAGGGGAGCCGGCGTCGCAGTGCGTGAATTTTTCGCCCGGCGGGAAGGCTGTGGAAGTTCCGGATGGAGTGACGCGAGTGGAAGTGCGGTCGCCGGGGCAAACGACCATGGCACTTGCCTGGGAGTGCGACAAGGAGTGCGCGCGGCTGGAAATTGAGCAGGAGAATTATTCCGGGCTGTTTCGACTGGTGTTTCCGGCGATAAAACCGGGCGGAGAGGCGGGAGTCTACACGGTGCGAATCG
Organism: Verrucomicrobiia bacterium; assembly: GCA_035503815.1. Classification (GTDB taxonomy): domain Bacteria; phylum Acidobacteriota; class Terriglobia; order Acidiferrales; family UBA7541; genus Palsa-295. The sequence continues at coordinate 49,028 of DATJTF010000032.1, read as the reverse complement.
AGGCGCTGCTGCAGCCTTAGAAAAACGCGAAAGCGCGAAAGGCCGAGGATTCAACGCCGCCTAAATTAGGCGCATCTAACTCAATGGAATGAGACACACGAGAATCATCGTTGGAGTTGTGCTGCTCCTGTCGGTAGTTGGATTCGTCCAGGCGGCCAAGGCGCAAGACAACCAGGGGCCGATGGCGCCGCCTCCCAAGTTCGAGGTGCACCGGATTTCGAACGTGCCGCATCCCGGGCCGCCGCCGATTCCCGCGGACGAGATCATCCGGCGGTTCACCGCCAACGAAGACATCATGGCGAAAGTGTACGGCACCTACAATTTCGACGAGACGGTGCGGCTGGAGGAGCTGGGCGGCGACGGGGGAAAGTTGACGATGACGGGGGAAGTGTACACGCGGCCGGACGGACAAAGATATTTCCGAATGACGCAGCCGCTGCAGACGTCGTTGCGGTGGGCGCATTACACCCCGCAAGACCTGCAAACGATCATGACGATGCCTCTGTTCGCGCTGACAAGCGCGGAGGCGGCTAATTACAATTTCCGCTACGCCGGCGACGAGCAGCTGGACCAGCTTCATACGTACGTTTTCCAGGTGTCGCCAAAGCAGCTGAGCCGCAAGCGGAGGTTTTTCCAAGGCGTCGTGTGGATCGACGATCATGATTTCGCGATCGTGAAGAGCTTCGGGGAGTTCGTGAGCGAACTTGAGGGAGAAGGAACGAAGCTGCCGTTTTCGATGTTCGAGACTTATCGCGAGAATTTTCAAGCCAAATACTGGCTGCCGACCTACATCACTTCGGACGATTACCTGACGAATGCGGAGGGCGACCAGTACCACTTGAAGCTGATCATCCGCGACACAAATTTCCAGCTGAATCCCACCGACACATCCACATCAAGCGCCAGCCCGGCAAGCAGTACGCCTCCCGCGACACCCAAACCCTGAGAAGTGTTCCCGACCCTAGCGCGAATCGCCGCGGAGAGAAAGGATGGAAAGCAAATCGGCGATGGATTCCAGGAGAATTTCGGGATTCGAGGCGCGGAGGGCATCCGCCGTGGGAAAAGGACCAAAGACGCCGATGGCGCGGACTCCAGCGGCGCGGGACATCTGGACGTCCTCGGGCGTATCTCCCACATAAACGGAATCCCGCGGCTGAACGCCCATGCGTTCCAAAGCCAATTCGAGGGGCGCGGGGTCGGGTTTTCGTCGAGGCGCGTCTTCGGCGAAAACGCAGACGGAAAAGGCCTGGGCAAGCTGGAATTCATCGAGCTGCCTGCGGACGCGGTCGCGGGTGCCGCTGGTCACAATGCCGAGCTGAAAGCGGCTGGTCAAGGACTCGACGACGTGGCGCGCGCCGGGAAGGAGTTCGGGGTGTTCGTTGTCATTGGCCTGATGCCACAGGTGATAGGCCTCGTCCCATTTGTCGCGGGGAAGATTCGCCGCTTCGTAGACGCGAAGCCAATTCGGAGAATAGTGGAGCTTGAGATCGTCAAGAGACCAAGGAATGCCGAGAGCGCGGAACATGGCGAGATAGGAGCGCGCATCGGATGCGTAGGAATCGAGGAGAGTGCCGTCCCAATCGAAAAGGACAGCACGGGCATGAAAAACGGGCCGAGTCACAGGAAAAGAATCGTATCAGAGAACGCGGAATCAGTGGCCGTGATAACGCGGGGGAAGCTTGTCGTCGCGCTGGAGGGCGATATCGTCAAAGCTCGCGGCGTAGCCCCTCCAACCGGGTATCTCGACGTCCTCGGCGCGGATGACGTGAGCGGCGGTGAGCAGCTGGACGCGGCCCATGCCGAGAGGACGGTCGACAAGAGCGACCTCAAGTTCGATGGCAGTGCCCGGCTGGATGTCGCGAGGAGCCAGGAAATAGACGCCGCCGGAGCTGATGTTGCGAGTGACGAGAGTGACGGGATACGGCTCGACGGCTTCACCGATTCGAATCAGGCGCATGGGCAGACTTAATTTTGCGCGAGGATTGTTGCGGCGTTCATGAGCGACGCCGACAGCGTGAGTGGGAACGCGAGCGAATCGTCGCGGCCCAGGCTTAAGACCTGTGGTTACGGAAACTGTATGCGAAAATTGCGCATCGCGCAGCGGCAGAGCTGCCGCACGCGGCTCTTTCCGTTCCGGAACAGCCCCCATACTTCCCCCAAGTGCTTGCTGAGAGTGGACACCCCACTTCAGAGGGACCCACTATGAAGGGGCAGGAAAAAGGGGTCAACTGGGGGATGGGAGGAAGTTGCCGTATGATGTAACAGTTCGGAACTCGGGGAAAAAGGGGCCGAAATCCGCACAAAACACACCAAAACGAGGGCAAGAAGGAGCCACATCGGCGCAAGAATCGGATAGCGGGAGAAAATGCAGTCGGCTATTTTGGGCTCATTATGAGCCTCACACAAGCGGTCACCATGCCTGGCAAGATAATTCCAACGTCAAAGAGCTCACCACGCGCCCGCGTGGAGGATCGCCGCTGGCTGGCGGTGCTGATGCGGGATGCGTTAGCCGACGGCGAATTCGTGTACGCGGTCGAGTCAACCGGTGTGTATTGCCGGCCTTCGTGCGCTTCGAGAAAACCCAAGAGGAAACAGGTCAAGTTTTTCGAATTGCCGGAAGCGGCCGAACAAGCGGGATTCCGTGCGTGCAAGAGATGCCTGCCGCGAAGAGCTGATGCGAGAAACCCATTGGCCGAGGTGGTGGCGGCCGTGTGCCGGGAGATCGAGCGGCAAATCCTGAGCGATACGGGCGATGGGAACACGGAGAGGTTGAAACTTTCAGCCTTGAGCCGGGAGGCAGGGATGAGCCCGCACCAATTGCAGCGCGCATTTCGCAACCTGATGGACGTCACTCCGCGGCAGTACGCCGACGCGCAAAAAATGAAGCGGCTGAAGTCGCAATTGAGAAAGGGGAATGACGTGACGACCGCGCTGTACGAAGCCGGATTCGGATCGAGCAGCCGGCTGTACGAGCGAGCCCCCTCACAACTGGGGATGACTCCGGCGACATACCGGCAAGGAGGAGCAGGAATGGAAATTCAATATACGCTCGCGAGTTCGCCGCTGGGACGAATGCTGGTGGCGGCGACATCGAGAGGGATCAGCGCACTTTACCTGGGAGATTCGGATGTGCGGCTGGAAGCAGCGCTTCACAAGGAATACCCGCGGGCGAGAATCCGCAAAGGACGAAACGGGCTGGAGAATTGGGTGTCGGCCATCCTGGCACACCTGAAAGGCCGCGAACCGAATTTGGAGCTTCCGACCGACGTGCAAGCGACAGCGTTCCAGCGGCGGGTGTGGGAGGAATTGCGGCGGATTCCCTACGGCTCTACGAAGACGTACGGCGAGGTGGCGAAGTCGATCGGGAAGCCCAAAGCCGTGCGAGCCGTTGCGCGGGCGTGCGCCACGAATCCGACATCGGTGGTGGTGCCTTGCCACCGGGTGATCGGGAAGAACGGAAATCCGGCCGGATACCGGTGGGGCCTGGAGAGGAAAGAGAAACTCCTGGCGATGGAGAACCGGGGGAACGAGAATCGTCACAATCCCTGAGGCTTGATTTTTTCCGTGCCTTTGGGCCAATGAGGCTCGAACTCGGATTTGCCGAAGCCGGGATTGCGAACAAGATTCGAGTAGCGAATGATGACGTAATCGCCCGAGCCGGTCTCAAAGAACTGCTGCTGGATGGGCAGCCAGTTGGATTCGTCAAACCAGATCTGAATTTTGGAGATCTGGTTTCGAAAGTCCTGGGATTTGGGAGTTAGCTCGAGTTCCAGAGTTTTTTTATCTTCCAAGGAAGGCTCGGCCAGCACGGTCACTAGGAATTCCTTCTCGAGCTCCTTTCCGGAAGTTCCAAACCCCAAAAGCAGGAACTGGTCAACCAAGGAGCGATTCTTGCCGAGGTTGTACTCCTCGACGCGCTTGAGGCCAGGATTGTAAATGTAGAGGTTGTCACCGGACCGGAGGATGGTTCGGGCGTCGGGGGGTTTCATTTCGAGGAGCATTTTGTCGCCGCGAACGCGGAGCGTGCCTTCCTCGGTGGAGCGGTCGTTGACGACAACAGTGACCTTGGTGCGCTCGACATCGGCCGAAAGACTGTGAAAGGTCTTGGCTTGAGAGTCGAGCTGGTGCAACGCCGATTGGACGGAGAAAGCCGGACGTGACTGCCCGGCGCGGGCAAAGACCATGCCGGAAATGAGAAAGACAGCCAGAACCGTTGCAGCAAAAACGCGAAGCGGGGAAAAATTCAAAACAAATCTCCCTGTAAATCCGATATGAATGGCCAATCAAAATATATTACACGAAGTATTGGACGAAAAGGAGTGGAGCGACGTTCCAGGTTTCCAAGAAAGGCTTCCCTTGCAATGAGATACGGGGGAATCCGGCGCCAGCGAATTACTGGTGAATCGTGATGTCGTAACTCAAGACTGTGCCACCCCCGTCGAAGACCGGATCGATGCTGACGACTTGAAACGTCTGGCCTCTCAAAGTACCGACATCGCGGCTCAGCAGGTCGTGAGTCTCGCGCTCGAGCTCGGGCGTGGCGTGGGGAATGCGCTTGTTTTCCGGGAGAAGCGAGGCATCCAGGCGATACGAGGAAGTACCCAGCTTCGGATTCTGCGAGAGCAGTTGAACGCCCGGAGAAGCGGCCGAAATGGTCTGGGGCTGATCGCGAAACCAAGAGCGAGGAGTGAGAAGGACGAAAAGAACGATGGCGATGACCATGAGGTCGTAAGGCCAACTGCCGCGTTCAAAGGACCAAAAGAGGGTCCGGACGAAGCCACGCCAGAGAGTGCGCATTTCAGGAAATGCCGACGCTATCCACGACTAACCCGTCCCGCATGTGAATCACGCGGTCGCCGTAGGCGGCAGCCTCGGGATTGTGCGTGATCATGACAATCGTTTGGCCGAATTGCTGATTGAGCTGGCGAAGCATGTTCAGAACGTTTTCGGAGCTGGCGGAATCGAGATTTCCGGTCGGCTCGTCGGCGAGGAGGATCTTGGGCTCGGTGATTATGGCGCGAGCGATGGCCACGCGCTGTTGCTCGCCGCCGGAAAGTTCGGAAGGCTTGTGTTTCAGGCGGTCCTGCAAGCCGAGGAGGCGAATGACGACGTCGAAGCGATGGGCGTCAAAACCATCGCCGCGGATGTGCTGGGCGAGAGCGATATTGTGCTTGGCGTCGAGGGTGGGAAGGAGATTGAATTTCTGGAAAACAAAACCCACTTTGTGGCGGCGGAGAAGGGTGCGCTCGGAATCGCTCATGGCCGCGAGGTCGTTGCCGTCGAGGAGGACCTTGCCGCGGGTGGCCTGAGCCAAGCCTCCGATGATGTGAAGCATGGTGGACTTGCCGCATCCGGAGGGTCCCATGATCGAGACGAAACCGCCCGCAAATACTTCCAGATTGACGCCACGGAGGGCGGCCACATCCACTTTTCCGGTTCGATAGATTTTCCAGAGGCTTTCTGTCTTGAGTATCGGCTCCAAAGCCGGCTCCCGGAGAACGGAATGCTTCGACGCGGGCTGATAGATTGTAGACGCGTTTGCCATTTATGCCTAGACCGTCCGCCCGGGCAGCAAAAGCGAAACCGCAGCAGGGCTGCCGTAGCCAGAGGCAGGCGATAGAGCGCGGCGCGGCGGGAAGAACCTACTCATAAGCGAGGGCCTCGACCGGGTCACGGCGGCTGGCCAGCCATGCGGGGTAGGCGGCGCCGAATAAGCCGCCGATGAGGGCGATGACGCCCGCACGCAAAATCCAGGTGGGGCCAATGAGAATCGTAAGGGTGGGAAAGAGACGGATGAAAATCGCGCGCATGAAGAAGCTCAATCCGATGCCGAAAATCAGACCGATCAAACAGAGAAGAGCGGTCTCGCTCAAGATGATTTTGACGATGTAACCCTTGGAAGCGCCGAGGGATTTCAGAACGCCGATCTCGCGGGTGCGCTCGATGACGGTGGTGTACATGGAAAGGAAGATGACGAGGAAACCGATGGCGACGGCGATGGAGATCATGACGTTGATGAATGCTCCGAGGCCGGGAAGGTTCGAGGAGGTCATCAAGGAGATGAAATCCTTCAAGGGCCGGACTTCGTAGCGCGGAAGGAGCTCTTGAATTTCGTCGATGACAGCCGGAGTGTGGTCGGAGCGGTCGCACTTGACATAGAAGACGGAAGCCTTGTCGTGGGCGCCGGACATTTCCTGAAGAGTGGGCATGAGAACGAAAAGGCGGGCGCCTTTGCCGTGTTCCACGATGCCGACCACATGGAAATCGTGCTCGAGGATGTGGAGAGTCTGGCCGATTTTGACGTTTTTGGCGCGGGCGTAAACGTCGTCCACGAGAATGTCATCGGGTTTTTCGAGGCCGTGTCCCGCATGAAAGACAAAACCGCCGGTGACGGAGCGAAAACTCGGCGGGTCGATGCCGTAGACGATGTCGAGTCCGTTCACCGAATTGAATTGGAGGAGGACGGGAGCGACGGCTTGGACATAATCGAGGCTCCGCAGCTTCGTGGCGATCTGGATGGGCATCGGAGCGCCGCTGAAGGCCATGAAGACGGAGGCGGAAGGCGGCTGAACCATGATATCGGCGCCCACGCCCTCGACGCGTTTGGCGGATTCGCTCAACAGGCCGCTGGTGAGGCCGACGACGATGATGACCAGAGTAACTTCGACGGCGACTGCAATCACGGTGATGAGAGTGCGAATCGGGCGGTGCAGCACGTTTTCAACGATCATGTGTTCGATCAAGGCTGCGACTCCTGGGCGCCGGGACCGACGCGGACGAGCTTGGAACCTTGGGGCTGCGCGAGGTGAAACTTATCCGCAGAGATGGGCTCGTTCAAGGTCAATTTCTGAATCGAGATCTGGAGCTGATAATCGTCCGTGGGCCGGACGAGCAAGATCTGGCGCGGAAACGGGATGCCGCCCGCAGGCTGCCAATCACTCAGCTGGGTCTCGGAAATTTCCTCGCCTCCTGCGTCATAGGATTGGATGCGGGAAACCTGCAAATCCGACCGGTCAAACCAGATCTTCCGGGCAATTTTCCAGTCGGGGGGTTCGCTGCCCGGAACGGGATCGGCAACGGTCAGAATGTAATGAGAGGGAGGCTCGGCGGTCTCTTCCATCAGAACGATTGAGCCGGTGGCAATGGGAGGCCAAAACAGGGCGTCCAAAAGGTGCTGGGGGCGAAGATTTTCGACGGGCTTCGAGGCCTTGCGGTCGAAATTGGTGGGGCCAACGACGAATTGGTTTTTTGATGGAATGAAGATTTCGAAAGTCTCGCCATCGCTGACCATGTCGAAAATGTCTTTCCCCACCACGGGCGCCTGGCCGATGACCCGGATGCTGAAGGGCCGGGAAGCCAAGATAAAACTGTTCACCTCGTGATATTGCTCGATGACGCCCGTATAGGCAGAACCGGCGGTCAAACGCAGGTTCGCAGCGGCGTTCAACGAGTTTACCGATCCAGCCGCGGAATTATAGCGAGCAATCAAGTCTTGCTTGGTGGCCGAAAGAAGATTTTGACTGACAACCGCGGGCGGCTTCACCACGGTCCTGTGACTAACAGCGCAGCCGCTGCAAAGACAAAGAGGGAGAACGAATAAGGCCCTCCGAATCAGGCCAAGGGTCCTCGGAGTGGTCTGCGATACACACACAAACAAGCCAATTTAGCAGCCGGCCGAAGGTGTGTCAAACGCAGGCCTGAGGGCCGGGCCCGGAATGACGGGACTGGGCGAATCAGTGGACAAAAGAGGGGAGTTACCGGAACCGAGGCGAAACGGCTACTCGCCGGCGTTCGAGCCACCCGGACCCGACGGGTTCAGAGAGATGAGCAGGCGGCGGAGCTTGGCGCGGTCATCAATACCCATGCCGACCATTTCGAAGCCTGCCTGCTGGGAGCGAACGAAGCGAACGACTGCCTGCATGCTGATCGAGCGCAGGCCGGCCGGAATCTTCAGCGTCGCTTCCGTGCCGACGGGTATCTGGATGTCGCCACTCAAAAGGCCGCCATCGAGGCTCAGGACGCTGATAGCCGAAGAATATTTTCCGCGAGCGGATGAGATTATGGCTGGGACCTGGCGCGGCAAGCGAATCCGGCGATAGCGGCGGTGGCGAACGAAGTCGCGTTCGGGAATCGGATCAAGAGGGACGAGGGACAAGGCGCGCTCGTCCAAGCCGGAGACGGGGAGAAACGATTGCATCCAGGCGGGGTCGAGTTTCAAGAGAGCCTGGGCAGCCGCGAGCCGAATCTCGTCCGGATACGTCCAGCCGAATGTTTTTCGGGCCTCGAGGAAGCGGCGGAGATGGCCGGCGGCGGCCGGGGCGCGCATGCGGCCCAAGGCTTCGATAGCTTTAACGCGAAGGTAATCGGAGGTCTGAGGGAGGATTTCTCCTTCGGCAAGGCGGAGGAGACGTGGCGCGGTCTCGACGTCGCCACACATGCCGATTTCATCGATGGCGAGGGGAAGAGCGAGCGGGTCGAAGAGCTCGATGGAGTCTGACAGAAGCTTTCCCCGTTCAGGGGCGCCGGCAACGGAAAGTTGGCGGATCACCGCGTCGTGAAAGCTGCGCGGTGAATTGGCAAGCCTGGTTTTCAGCAATTCGTCCACGGAGTCCGGATCCAGGCGGCTCAGAAGGCCGATGGTGACGGCCGCCTTGGCATGCTGTTCGTTGCGAAGCGTGTCTTTAAGGAACTTCAGGCAATAAGGGCCGACGGCCTTGGCGATCTGGACCAGGCTTTCGCGCTCACTGCGGCGACCCGAGCGAGCCAGCCGGAGCGAGAGGTGTTCGCCGGCCGCCTGGGGGACGCGAACGAGGACATCGATGAGGCCTTCGGGAACGGCCTCGGCCGTGAGAGCTTCCTCGATGAATTCAGGAACGCGGCTTTCCACGCCGACGCGAGGGCGGAGGCTTTGAGCCCAACTGGGGCGAACGCCTTCGAGTTTATTCAGAGAATCGAGAGCTTGTTGCATGGCGCGGTAGTAGCGGCGCGAGGCGGATTCCTGGCTGAGGCGGACAAATGCGGCGCTGAGAAGGGTCTGCAACTCCGCGTCCTTTTCCTCCATCATCTGCTGGCCGATTTGCGACAACGCGTCTTGCAGGCGCTGGCTGGCGGCGCGGCTGTATAGCTCGGCGAGCTGGCCAAGGCCGATAGCGGCTTTCTTGCGAGCTTCGGCGTCCTTGTTGCGGACGCAATTGGCGTAGTGCAGCAGAATATCCCCGGCAGTATCGGCCTCGCCGCGTCCGAGCAACTCTTCGACGTACTGCTGGACGTTTCGGGGTGGCACGCAATAGGCGTCGGGTGAGAGGAGAACGCTGCGTTTGCCGGAATCGGGAACGGCGGCCCAGAATTGCCGGTCGAGAACGTCGGCATGGGACTCGACATTCATTCCCGCGGACGCCATTTTTTCTTCGCGAGATTTAAGCAGCTTGCGAAGCGTGTCGAGCTCGTGATTCATTTTGTCGAGAAGGTGGCGAACCGCGTTGACGCGGACTTCACCGCGCTGGAAGCGATCGAGAGCGAATCGAATCGCGAGGTCTTCCGCCAGGCGAAGAAGGGCGGCTTCGTCCATCTTGGCAGAGGGAGTCGAGGCGGCGACGCCGGCAAGAGCCTGGCGCAAGGAAACCTGGGCATTCTGGGGAAGCGAGGACAGCTTTTGCTGCCATACGGTGGGGTCCAGCTGCGGGTTCTTCAAGCTCTGGGCCTCGCCGAGTTGAGCGAGCAGCTTCAGGAGGCCTTGAAGGTCCTCCTCTTCAAGAGGCGCCATTTGCGCCTTGCCGGAACCGCCGACGCCGACTGCGCCAAAGCCCTGTGTGCCGCCAGCGCCTGCCACTCCTGCGGCTTCAGACCCGCCGCCAGCCCCCGGGCCGCTACCGGATCCCTGTCCTGACCCCTGGCCTGCTCCCAGACCGGGGCCGGTCCCCGGGCCCATTCCGACCTCGGCGCCTCCAGGACCGCCGTGAGAGCCCTCTGCGGCTGCAATCAGCTGAATCATTTTTTCGGGGCTGCGAAACCAGTCCTGAATCCGGTCGGCATCCGCACCGAGGGTCTTGACCGTCAGCTGGGCGGCGACACGGGCGTCGGAAAATGAAGCATCCTCGGCGACAAAGCGAATCTCATTCACACGAATACCGGCCGAAGTCTTAGGACCGAATTGTTGCTCGAGGCGTTCGCTGAGAGTGCCGGCTTTAGGGCCGGTTTCCATGAAGGCACGAACAAACCTGGCAAACTCGTCGCGGTCTACGGAACGTGTGAAACAGATGCTGGCCACGCCTGCAGCACTCAATAGGTCGGCAAAGCTGCGCTCAGCCGGGCTGGATTCAAGGGGGACGCCGTCTAGCAGGAGTTGGGACCCGGAAGAGCCCAGGAGGAGGCCGGCTTCGCCAGAAGCCTCGACAGCGGCGAGGAGCTCGCTCCAAGTGGTATCGAACTGGATGGCGGAGCGAGAGTGCTCTAAACCATAGAGACGAGCGAACTTAAGGAGAATGTTGAGGCTGCGAACAAAACCTCGAGCATTCGGAATAGTCGGTTCGTTCGACACTGCAGCTCCTGCCGGAAGGGTTGGAGTCACTTGGGTAACCACCTTGAATGGTAATTTTGTACTAGACCGCGCGGCGGTGTGAATAGGCCGAAGGTACCAAGTTTCCAGGCAAGAGACGTCCCGTTTTAGGTCAGGAGGGGAGGCGGATTTCGACCTCAATGCCGGCAAGAGCAGGACGGACGCGGCGAATCACCTCTGAGGCCCAGAGGGCCTGACTGAGGAGGACGAGGGAGCCATCCTCGAACCCGCAGATGGCGCAGAGGTAGTAGCGAGGGAAGGCCAAGTGATAGGCATCCGCTCCTCGGCGGGCCAATTCCCCCTCAAGTTCGGGATCGGAGGACTCGACCAACTCTCCCGCGCGGGCGCCGAAGGTCTCGCCTTCAAAGCGTTCGAACAAAGGCTCGAGAAGAGGCGGCGAAGGGGAAGGAACGACGATGGAGTGCGGATTGGGCTCGCGAAAGGAGATGCCGTGACGGCCACAATATTCGCGAACCCGGTCCAAATGGCTGAAGAAATCCAACACCCAGGACTGACCGGCGGCGACCGCGGGCAGGACGCGGCTCCAAATTTTGGCGGCATCCGCGCCGCGAATGGGCTCGCGATTTTCATCCGCCTCGGTGAGTTCCAAGCCGATGGCGCGGACATCGGAACCGAGGTCGAGGGGCTCGATTTCGAGAAGGAACATGGAGGGCTATTCCATTTCTTCCATCAAGAACTGCCTTTGGAATTCCGGAGCCTTCTTCCGCAGGTCGAGCCAATCAAAGAAGGCATCGGGAGTCTCCAGCCATATGGCGAACCAACGGGCAATTTCCGCCTTTTGGGCGCGTTTGGTGGGTTCCACCTTGTGATTGCGAGAGATCATATCGGCGCGGCGGCGGCCCAACCGGGCAACTTCCAAGACCCTTTCCGCGGAAGGATTATCTTTTCCGGTTGTGAATTTGCGGTAGAGCTCGTCGAGGCGGATGAGGCACATCTCCGCTTCTTCGAGCGTGGAGAAATGCAGGAGGTCCTGAAATTCCTCCTCAAATTGCCCTTCGGCGAGGGGCTGCGCCGCGACAGCGACGCGCAAACCCGCTTCCTCCAAAACAGCGGTGACATATTCAAAGGAAGTTTTTCCCTTGGGCCCCAGGCGAGCGATGAGCTGGCGGCGAATCTGCTCGATTTCGACGGGGGTGAACCTCTCGCGGTTGAGAGCGCGCGCAGCGTCGAGGATGATTCCCTTCTTGCCGGCGGGATCCGAATTCGAGTGTGAGCGGGTTTCAGACACGATCAGGAAGACCCCCTGCTTTTCGGCTTGTCCGGCGTGGCGGGAGCATTTTCTTCTTCGATCAGGCGGCGGTAGCGAGCGACATTGCGATTGTGCTGCGCCAGAGTCTTGCTGAAAAAATGCCCGCCTTTCCCATTGGCGACAAAATAGAAATAGTCGGTTTTCTCGGGTTCGAGCGCCGCGCGCAAAGCAGCTTCCCCAGGATTGGCAATTGGTCCGGGAGGGAGACCGGGATGCCGATACGTGTTGTAGGGGGAATCGACGTGCAAGTCCGCCGGATGAACGTCGAGCACGATGTGGCCGGCAAGCAGCCAGGCATACTGGACGGTGGGATCGCACTGGAGAGGGTAGCCCTTGGCGATGCGATTGAGAAAAACTCCGGCGATGAGGGGGCGCTCTTCGGGATTGGGAGTTTCACGCTCGACGAGGGAAGCGAGCGTCACGACCTGCTCGAGAGACATCCCCGCAGGAAACTTCCCTGAGGCATCCGGGGAAATCTGTTCCCAGACTTTTCGAAATTCGTGGACCATCGAATAAGCGACCTCTTCGCAAGTCGTGTGGCGGGTGAACTCATACGTGGAGGGGAACAGGAATCCCTCGAGGTTGCGGGCGCCGGGAGCCAGACCATCGAGAAGCGACGGATTTCTTACAACAAAAAGGAATTGATCGCGCGAACAAATTCCCTGCCTCGCGAGCTCGCCGGCAATGTCGTAGGACGTCCAGCCCTCGGGGATGACCACGGTGTGGACGAAGATATGACCGTGGGAGATCATCCAAAAAACCTGGCGCGACGTCATCTGGCCATCAACCAGATATTCCCCGGCCTCGAGCGGATGGCGAAAATGCCAGTAACTCAGGATGGCGAAAGCGAGGCGATTGCGGATGACGTCGTCGTGGCGGAGAATTCCTGCGATATTCCAGCGCGAGGTGCCGTGGGGAATCTCGACGAAAACGCTGGCCGGCCTGTGGCCCCTGTAGGGGCGGCTGATTTGCGAATCCATCCAGGCGGCACCGGCGCCGAGCGCCGCAATGGCCAGAAGTGCCAGGAGTCCCAACCGCCGCATTTCGTTCAGGCCTCCCCGGGGACGGGTTCGGAAACCAGGCCCCGCTTGCGGTTCAGGTAATCGCGAAGGAGGATAGCCGCCGCGACATCATCCAGATGCGAGGTCTTCTTTCGCGGAGACAAGCGAGTCTGCTTCATCGTTTGACCGGCTTCCCAGCTCGTGAGGCGCTCATCCACGAGTTCGACATCAACTCCGAGATCCCTGCGCAGGCCTGCGGCGAAACGAGAAGCCTCCTCGGCCATCGGGCCGGAATCTCCATTCAGATGCAGCGGATGGCCCACGAGAATACGCACAACTCCGTACTCGGAGCAAATATTTCGAAGGTGGCGAAAGAGTTCGCGGCGGTTCTTGCGATGGAGAATCATGAGAGGCCGGGCGGTGCATTGAAGGTCGTCGGAGATGGCGAGACCGACGCGCTTCGAGCCGTAGTCAACGGCCAGAATCCGCCGCGGGCCATTGGATGACCCGGCGAAAAAATCAGAAGTTGCAGTCCGATTCGCGAAACGCGCCCTCATTTCAATTATTATACGCGAGCCGAGAGGCCATACGTTATGGCCACGTGCCCTCGAAAGTGACTAGAAGATATCCAAAGATTCACGAAAAGCGAAAGAAGAGGGCGCGGCCTCACAGGATTCCGGCAACGGGAAACGAGAAATCCGGAACGGGCGCTCCCCTTAGGGTTCCCTTCCGCGTTCTCCCTTTTCCCACAGCGGCCAAAAGCCAGTGAGGCGCATCTGCCGGTCCAGACCCGTTTCCTTCAAGAGCAGCTCGACCTGCGCGCGGCTCTGACGAGGCCCGATGCGCTCTTCGCGGTCCGCGATGGCGTAGGCGGACACGGCCGTGATGGCCGTATTTTTCTTGAGCTGCGGGATGTCCACTTTATCAAACGTGTCGGAAGCCGCGTGGTAGTTCAGCATGTAATTGGCAGCGTCTTGATTGGCGACAAGAGTGGGGACGCCTTCCAGAAGAAAATCGAAATTGTCCGTTCCTAGTTCCGCGTCGAGAGTGAAATCCTTTGCGCCAAGAGACGCAACGGGATCAAGAGCTTCGCGTACCGGCGCAAGAATATCCTTCCGCCCTCCCAGGGAATATCCGGTGATCCGGCCGCTGCCCGAATCAACGATGATGGCGGCGATCATGCGGTCGAGTTCGGCGCGATGCGAGCGCGCGTAGGCGGCGGAGCCGAGCATCCCCTGTTCTTCGCCGGTGAAAAGAACAAATCGAATGGAGCGGCGCGGGATGGTCCCCGAAGAGTGGATCGCCCGGGCGGCATCGATGACCATCGCGGCGTTGCACGCGTTGTCGAGCGCGCCGGTGCCGAGTTCCCAGGAATCCAGGTGAGCGCCCAAGAGGACGAACTCATCCGGCGATTCGCTGCCGCGAATCTCGGCGACGACGTTCTCGGATTCCACCGGGCCGGTGACGATGTTGGGCATGTCCCAATGAACGTGCACCTTCTCGCCGGCGTTGAGGAAGCGGACGATGCGCATGGCGTCTTCCCGCGCAACGATGGCCTGGGGCAAAGGCTCAAGCTGGCCGTCCACGGTATTCGTGTGGCGATAGAGCAAAAGATTGGGGCGCGTGGACATCCAGAAAATTCCGGCGGCTCCCGCTTTTTGAGCGCGGTCGATGATTCCCGGGTCCACCAGATATTCATTGAAGAGGTCGTCCCAAGTGACCAGCAAGTTCGTGTGAACGAGAGCAATGGCGCCCTTGACCGAATCGCCTGCTTTTGAAAAGCCGGCGTCGTCGCCCGAACCGACATCCACGATATCGGCCGTAATTCCGCCTTGTGGCGTCGGCGGCGACCAGCCGACGGACACCAGGCGAACGGGGAACGGCTCCGGCGAAAGAACTTCAAGGCGAGTTTTTCCCTCGCTCCAACCCACGGGGACGGTGAATTTTTCGGTGTGGACTTCGTCAACACCGGCGCGGCGAAACGCCTCTACGGCGAAGCCGACGGCTTTGTCCGCCGCAGGGGAACCGGTGACGCGGCCGCCGATGACGTCCGTCAGAATGCGGAGGTTTTCCGCGAGAGGCGAAACACCCAGAGCGCTCTGGATAATCATCGGCGCCACTTCGGCGCAGGTGGCGTGAATCGAGCAGCCTCCCTTGCCTTGAGGGACCTGTTGTGAAAAAGGAGACGGATGGAGCGGCGGCAACTGGGCGATCGCGGCAGAAGTGACAAGCAAAATCGAGAGTGGAAGCCAGAGCAGGACTCGCAGCGCGAATGATTTCATGCCGTTGTTCCCCGAGAAATCGGAGGAATTCAGAAACAAGTCAAAGAAAGTCTACCGGACAAATCCAGTCGAACGCGAGAAAAAGCTCGGAAAGAACAACGACGATCTTGGGAGGGCTGGAGCGCGCGAGCACAGGTTTTTCTCGACCGCGCGTCGCCTGGGTTTCGAGCGATTGAGGCAATTCTTGTTGCAACTTGCCAACCGGCGAGAATAACCAGGGACGTGCATGTTTCTGCTCGTTTTTGATGTTGACCGCGCCCTCTGTAAGTGGAACCATGCACAATAGTGAATAACCATGCAAAATAATGCGAATGAAATGAACTCCCCGCTCCTGAGCGCGGAACGGCGCGAGCGCATTCTGACCAGCCTGCACCGACAGGGAAAAGTGGTGGTTTCGGAGCTGAGCGCGTCGCTGCACGTGTCGATCGACACGATCCGACGCGATCTGCGCGAACTGGGCGACTCGGGACTACTGCAGCGGGTGCACGGCGGCGCATTGCCGGCGCTTTCCATCTCGACGCGGTTTGATGTCCGGCTGCAGCAACCGTCGGCCGCCAAAGTGGCTCTCGGAAAAGCCGCCGCGCAGATGGTGCGCGACGATCAAGTGATTGTTCTGGACGGTGGCACGACAACCCTGCAAATCGCGCAAAACCTGCCAAGGTCCCTGCGAGCGACAATCCTGACGAATTCGATTCCCATCGCGAGCGCGCTGACAGATTACCCCACGGTCGATGTTTTTCTCGTCGGGGGACAACTGTTCAAGCAGTCGCCGGTGACGGTCGGGCCGGAAGCGCTGAAAGAGTTTCAGAGAGTGCGTGCCGACATTTGCTTTCTAGGGGTCCGAAGCGTGCATCCGGAACACGGGGTGAGCGCGGCGTATCGGCAGGAAGCCGAGGTCAAGCGGGCCATGGTGGATTGCGCGGCGGAGGTGGTAGCACTCGCGACGGTGGAGAAACTGGGCACGGTTTCCCCGTACATTGTCGCGCCCCTGGCCGATTTGACTTGCCTGGTGACAGAGAACGCGGCCGCTCCCGAAACACTGGCGCCTTACCGTGAGCTGGGCCTGACGATCGTTCAAGCCTGAGGGCGCACGATCGCCGAAGTGGGGCGGGTGGATGGGCGCCACTCCGCGATTCACGGTGCGGCGAATTGCGGCGGGGCCATCAGCGGGCGTTGGGGGATTCCATGAAGGGGTTGGGAGGAAAACGCGCTCTCGTAACGGGCGCGTCTTCGGGACTGGGGCGGGCGATTGCAGTGCGACTCTTTCAAGAGGGCTGCAGCGTCGGGATCAATTATCTGGACTGCCGGGAAGAAGGAGAGGAGACGGAGCGGATCGCGCACGACGCGCCGAAACTGGGCGATGGGAAAGCCGGCAAGGAACCCGGCACCGTGGTGATTCAAGCCGACATTTCGAGCGAACAGGAAGTGCGGCGGATGATCGGCACGGCAATTCGGGAAATGGGAGGGCTCGACATCCTGGTCAACAATGCCGGGATTCAGGTTTCCAAGGCCTCGCACGAAGTTGAAATGCCGGAATTTGATTCGGTCCTCAACGTGAACCTGCGCGGGACATTCATGTGCTCACGCGAAGCGATTCATCATTTTCTCGCGACGCGCGCCGCGGGGGTGGTGATCAACGTCTCGAGCGTTCATCAAATTGTTCCAAAGCCAAAGTACATCGGATATTCAGCGAGCCGTGGAGCGATGGGAGCGCTGACGCATACCCTCGCGTTGGAATACGCGGATCGTGGGATCCGGGTGAACGCGGTCGCGCCGGGGGCGACAGCCACGCCGATCAACCGGTCATGGGCGGAGGATCCGAAAAAGCTTGAAGAGGTGATGCGACACATTCCATTGGGCCGGGCGGGCACAGCCGAGGAGATGGCGGCGGCGACCGCGTTCTTATGTTCGGATGAGGCGTCGTACATCACGGGCCAAACACTGTATGTGGATGGCGGACTGACGCTCTACGCGGATTTTCGGACAGCGTGGTCATCGGAATGAAGCGCAAATCGGGACGCTCGGGGCTTGGGTCAAGCGTTCAGAGCGCGTTACAAACGCTGCTCGAGGAAAACAAGGATTGCGCGGCACGACTGGACGAGCAAGCCCTCGCGCGGCTCTTGAAGGAGCTTCGGACGGCGAAACGAGTGTTCGTGTTGGGTCAGGGAAGATCGGGGCTGGTGATGAGGATGTTCGCGATGCGATTGATGCATGCGGGAGTCGAGGCTTTCGTTGTGGGGGAGACGAGCACACCTCCCATTGGGCGGAAGGACTTGCTTTTCGCGTGTTCCGGGACGGGCGAGACGGCAGTGACGTGTATTCTCGCGGACCGGGCGGCGAAGCGCGGCGCAAAGGTGGTCTGTATGACGGCAGCGGCAAAGTCAAGACTGTCGCGGATCGCGAAGGCCACTTTAATCGTTCCCGCAACGCCGAAGCGCGGCAACAAACGGGCGAAGGGCGCTCGATCGGACAAAGAGTCGGTTCAATTCGCCGGGTCGCTCTTCGAGCAGGAGGCAGTGCTTGTTTGCGACGCCCTCTGCATGCGCCTATCCCAGGCGAAGCGCCTGAATTCCGCGGCCATGTGGGCGCGACATGCCAATCTCGAGTGAGCGAGCGGGGATGAAACGCGACTTCTGCGTCGGCGTTGATATCGGCACGACAAGCGTGAAGGCTTGCGTGGCGGCCGCCGGATTCGAACCCGTGGTGCAAAAGCACGCCTACCCGATGATCAAGCCGCGTCCAGGGTGGGCCGAGCAGGACCCGGAACTGATTTTCGAAGCGGTGGTCGAGTGTGTCCGCAACGCGATCGAGCAAGCGGGAGCAAAGCCACAAGAGATAGCGGCGATAAGCCTCGGCAGCGCGCTACACAGCATTCTCGCCATCGGCAGGGACGGACGTCCCCTGAGCAACAGCATAACGTGGGCCGACAACCGGAGCGAGCGGCAAGCTTTCCGGCTCAAGAGAAGCGAAGAGGGGCTTTCCATCTATCGCCGCACCGGAATGCCCATCCATGCGATGTCGCCGCTGGCGAAAGTGCTGTGGTTTCGCGAGGAACGCGGGGAGATTTTCGAGCGGGCTACGAAGTTTGTTTCCATCAAGGAATATGTCGCGCAAAAACTGCTGGGGAAACACACGGTGGATTATTCGACGGCGTCGGGGAGCGGATTCCTCAATCTGGCAAAGCTCGGATGGGACGAGGAAGCGCTGGAGTTGGCCGGCATCCGGGGCGACCAATTGGGTTCGCCGGAGCCGCCGACGGCCGTGGCGCGCGGCGTCCGCCCGGAATACGCGCACGCCATGGGAATTTCTCCGGATGTGCGGACGGTGCTGGGGGCGAGCGATGCGGTGTTATCGCATCTGGGCGTCGGCGCCTTTGAAACAGGCCAGTACAGCGTGACCATCGGAACGAGCAGTGGCTTGCGCACATTGGCTCCGAATGTTCTGGTCGATGGGTCCGGGGGGACATTTTGTTATGCGTTCACCGAGGGATTGTGGCTGGTGGGGTGCCCCTGCAGCACGGGGGGAATCTCGCTCCAGTGGTTCAACGAAACCTTTCCGGGTAAAAGCGCGGCGGATGGGGGCAAAGATGATTCCATCGCTGCGAGCATCGCAGCGGCTTTGGCGCTTCCGATCGGAGCGGAGGGCCTGCTATCCCTTCCCTTCATCGCCGGGGAGCGGGCGCCGGGAAGAAATCCGGACGCGCGCGGAGTGTTCTTCGGAATTGGATTGCATCACCGGCGTGAACATTTCGTGCGAGCGATAGTCGAGGGGATTCTCCTATCGGTGTACAGCCTGTACTCCCCGCTTCAGCAGATGGGAATTCCCGTGAAGGAAACCAGAATTTCCGGCGGCTTTGCAAGCACGCCAGGGGTGCCGCAAGCCATGGCGGACGTGTTCGGACATGACGTGCTCGTTCCACGATTTCTCGAAGCGGCGAGCTACGGGTCCGCGCTGTTGGCGATGTACGGCGTGGGGCTTCTTTCGAGTCTGACGGAAATTCCCCGGAAGGTGGAAATCGGAGAGCGCCTTCCTCCTGATTTGCAGCGCCACGGAAATTATAAGGAACTGAGCGAGCTATTCGAGAACGTGAACGGGAATCTCGACCGATCTTTTACGCTGCTGAAAGATTTTCGAGAACGGAACTCCGATGGGGGAAATGAGGGTGCGTCATGAAAATTGGATTCATCGGTTTAGGACGAATGGGCGGGAATATGGTGGCGCGTTTGCTGCGCGCGGGCCACGAAGTGGTGGCATTCGATCGCGCGCCGGAAGCGATGCGAGCGCCTGCTTCGCTGGGAGCGCAGACCGCAACATCTCCTGACAGCCTGGTAGCGGAACTCACGCCGCCGCGCATCGTGTGGGTCATGCTGCCGGCGGGCGCTCCCACCTTCGAAACGATCCGGAGGTTGGCGGAAAAGGTGAGCCCGGGCGACGTAATCGTCGATGGAGGAAATTGCAATTACAAAGACGCACTTCATCACGCGGCGATGTTGAAAAAGCTGGGGATTCGATTCCTCGACGTCGGCACAAGCAACGGCATCTGGGGGAACAAAGAGGGCTACGGGATGATGGTCGGCGGAGAGCCCGAGACGATTGAGCTTCTCAGGCCGGTCTTCGAGGCTCTCGCGCCCGCTCCCGACCGAGGCTGGGGCCGGGTGGGGCCAAATGGAGCAGGCCACTACATCAAGACAGTGCACAACGGGATTGAATACGGAGTGCTGCAAGCGCTGGCCGAAGGGTTCGAATTGATGCAGCACAAGCCGGAGTTCGAGTTGGACGTGGCGCGTGTTGCGACGATCTGGCAGCAAGGGAGCGTCATTCGGTCGTGGCTGCTGGAGCTGATCGGGCAAGTGCTTGCGGAGAATCCCAGGTTGGAGGGGGTAACGGCGTACGTGGAGGACAACGGAACGGGCCGCTGGGCGATGGAGGAAGCTCTGGAAACAGGGAGTCCCGCGCCGGTGATTTCGCTGGCGCTGCAATGGCGCTACCGGTCGCGAATGCAGGAGCCTTTTGGAGACAAGCTGCTGGCGGTGCTGCGGAATCGGTTTGGCGGCCATGCCATCAAGGCCGAACGCAGCGAGCGAGACGCGTTGACCGAATCAAACGGTCCCGCGGCGAATCGCGGGGAAATCTCAACGCGAGGCGCCGAGCCATCCCGTTGAGCGAAAATATCCAATTCGCGTACGTGGGGACGTACACCACGGGGAGGAGCGAGGGGATCTACAGCTTTCGCGTTCACCCGGCGACGGGATGTTGGGAGCCGATGGGGGCGTCGCGAGGAGTAGCAAACCCATCTTTTCTTGCGGCACATCCCAGCCGCAGCCTTCTTTATGCAGTGAGCGAAGTGGATGAGGCGCGCGGATCGTCGGCAGGCGAATTGGCCGCGTATGCGATTCATCCGGCCACTGGTTCATTGACGCTCTTGAACCGACAATCGACGCTGGGAAAATCTCCGTGCCACGTGAGTGTCCACCCGTCAGGGGAATGGGCCTTTGCCGCGAACTATGGAGACGGGAACTGGTGCGCGTTTCGTCTGGCGCCGGATGGATTGCTGGAAGAAGCCGCGCGCTCAATTCAACTCGAGGCGGGCAAATCGCTGAACCCGCGGCAAAATCGTCCGTGCGTTCACCAAGTGACGCCGGACCCGGCGGGACGCCGCGTTTTCGTGTGCGATTTCTCGTCCGACGAGATCGTGGGTTATGAATTTGACGGGGCGTCCGGGCGCGCGGTCCGGGTGTGCAGCGCGTGCGTTCCGCGCGGTTCGGGGCCGCGCCATTTGACGTTTCACTCCAACGGGAAATTCGCATACGCGATCAACGAAATGCGCGGTACGGTGAGCGGCTTTCATTACGATTCCGAAAGCGGTCAATTGCAACCGTTGCAGACAACCTCAGCGTTGCCCGCGCTCGCGCCGACTGAGAATCTCGCGGCCGACATTCACGTGCATCCCGCGGGGACGTTTCTGTACGGATCGAATCGCGGCCACGACAATCTGGCGATTTTTGCGATCGACCAGGGCACGGGAAGGTTGATGCTTGTGGGGCACGAGCCGGCTCGAGGAAAGTGCCCCCGACATTTCGCCATCGATTCTTCCGGACAATTTCTTTACGCAGCGAATCAAGAAACCGGAAATGTCGGGGCGTTCCGGATCGACCCCGTATCGGGGCATTTGGAGTTCGTCAAGAATGTCGCGGAAGTACCGGAACCGGCGTGCATTGTTCTGGTCAATAGATAAAGCGAGCGCACAGCCGTCCGCTGTTCATTAAAGATGGCAAGCGCAGAAGCCTAAATTGATGGCAACAAAACGCGCCTCAAAGTTTCTGTAGCAGCCGGCTTGCGCCCTTCAGCGATTGCCGGATCTCGAAGAATTCGCGCCAGGGATCGCTCCGGCGAATGCGCTTCGCAAAATTTCCCATGTTGAAATCGGAAGGAATCAGCGTGGGCTTAACTTCGGACCAATCCAAGGGTGTTGAAACCGGCGCCTTTGCTCGCCGCCGGACAGAATAGGGCGCCACGACGGTCTGGCCAAAACCGTTGCGAAACGGATCCAAATAGACGCGACCGCGGCGCGCCGCAATCGAATGCTCGACAGTCAATTCGTTCGGATGGGCGGCCGCGACGCGCTTTACAACCGCTTCGGCAAATTCGAGGACTTCCGAGGCATCCGGCCCCGATCGAATTGGCACGAGCACGTGCATGCCCCGGCTGCCTGAAGTCTTGGCAAACGAAGCCAGCTTCAAAGCATCCAGGGCCTCCTTTACGCGCAGCCCCGCCCGAGCCGCATCCGCAAATTTGCCGGATTCGGGGTCCAAATCGAAACAAACCCAATCCGGTTGGCGCGGCGATCGCGCGCGGCCGCCCATCACATGGACGGCGATGCAACCGAGGTTGGCGAGCGCCAGTTGAGTCCTGAGAGAGCCGCCGACGACATAATTGGTGAATTTTCTTTTCCCTTCCAGATTCTGGATTCGTTTCACAGGCGTTCCGGGCGGCATTCCCCTCGGAGATTCTTTCTGATAGAAGCACTCGCCGCGCATACCGTCGGGACAGCGCTCAAGCGTCAAGATGCGATCCTTCACATAAGGCTCGAGGGCAGGGAAAATGGAAGCGTAAAACTCAATCAGGTCGAGCTTCGTGTAACCTTCGTCCGGCCAGAAAACCTTGGCAGGATTCGAAACGGCGATGGGCAAATTCGATTTGGGAGGCAAAGGGGAACTGGCAGTTTTCATGTTTCAGCCTCGGGCAAGACAACATCCACCGCACGTTTGTCGTCGCGCAAGCCGAGGAAAACGGGCTGGCGCAGCTTGCGATCGGAGGTCAACTCTTGGTAGGAAATCTGGGCGACCAGGCGCGGATCGAGAAACGTGACATTTCTCTCGCGCGGAGGATCGGCGAGAGCGGATTTGGCTCTCACGAGCGACCGGAATTTGTTATAGAGGGAGGCCAGCGTTTTCTGATCGAAGCCGGTCCCGACTTTCCCGACGTAGTGCAATTTGTTTTCTTCGTAGGCGCCGAGGAGCAGGGCGCCAAAATATTCCCGCGAACCCTCCGGAGAAGTGAATCCCGCGATCACGAATTCATCCTCTTGATGAACCTTCACTTTCAACCAGAATTTCGAGCGCTTCTCGACGTACGGAGAAGACAAATCCTTCGCAACAAGGCCTTCGTATCCGCGGCGCTTGGCGATTTTGTAGGCCTGAAGTCCATTTGCCGCGAGGCGGCGCGATAAAACAAGATTACGGGACGGGGCAATCATGCGCTCCAGTTGCGTACGGCGCGCCGAGAGGGGTTCGCGGCGCAAGTCCTTGCCATCCGCGTAGAGGCAATCAAAAAGCGCGTAAACGGGCCGGCCCTTGCGCTGCTGGAGAAGTTGAAACCGCGAGACACCTTTCCGGTCGAGCACCACCACTTCGCCATCGAGAAGCAGAGAGGCCGGAGAAAGATTCTCCACGGCTGCGGCGATGTCCGGGAACCGGCTGGTGTGGTCCTTCGCGTTCCGTGAAAGCAAGCGAACGCGATTGTCTTCTTTATACGCAAGCAGTCGGTCTCCGTCGTATTTCTCTTCGTAGACCCAGCCGGGCTTGTGGAACGGCTCCGCGACCAGAGTGGCCAGCATCGGATGAACGCGAAATGGAACGCGATGGCTCATGCCATAGTGAGGAGTACGAACCCTATTTTCCGCAATGAATCTATTCCCGCGAGCGGTCTTCAGGACCGACGGCGCCCCTTGCGGGGCGGTTTCGAGCGCGCGGAGGACGTTCGCACTTTTTTCGCCGAGGGCGGATCGCCTGTTGCGGCAAGTTCCACGTTTCCGCCTTCTTTTCGCGCAATGTCCGCGAGCAAGCGATGCGTCAAGGCTGAATATGGCTCATCCAGAGTGATATCGCGCTTGGACGCGAAGGAATCGCGATGTTTGATGAGCAGCCACGAGGATTTGCCGCCTCCCGGTCCGAAGCCACGCGTGCGCACCAGGACCCATGAGCCTCGCAGTTTTTTTCCATGAAGAACGAATTTCAAGTCGCCTTTTTCCAAAGCGGCGCCGGCATCGGGGCTTTCCGGTTCCCACGTGCCCTTGTCCCAGACCATTACGGTCCCACCGCCGTATTCACCCTCGGGAATCACACCCTCGAAATTCGTGTATTCGACGGGATGATCCTCGACTCGCATGGCGAGACGCTTGACGGAAGGATCAGTGGAGGGACCCTTGGGGACGGCCCAAGAGAGAAGCGTGCCTTTCCATTCGAGGCGGAAATCGTAGTGGAGACGCGAAGCGCGATGCTTCTGAATTACATAGACCAGGGCCGCGGTCTGCTTCTTTGGGTCACCTGCACGGCCCGAAGGCTCCGGCGTAACTTTGAAGTCGCGCTTCTTGCGATATTCGGTAAGGGGCATCGGCCTCTCTCCGCGGATCAATGGGCCATGATAGCTCGTTCCGGTGGCTTTAGAAAAACTCTTCGGACGTGAGGCAACGCGTAGATCCAGCAGCGACGCGCGGGAAAAAGTTTCGGGCGGTCCGGCTGGGACCATTGCGAGCGAACATCGCGGAGGATAGAATGCGCTGAGGCCAAAAGAAGGTTTCGTTTCGCCTCGCGATCCAACAGCATCATTTCGAAGATGGACTTCCCACAAACAATCCGCCTCGCCGCTCGACGCGCTCAGTACGGCTGTTGCATTGCTTTCATCGCGTTGCTGGCCGGATTGATGAGTCCTCCGAGGGCAGCGGCCTTCGCGAGGAGACCAGCGGCTCAGGCGCATCCTTCGGCGACCGTCGAGGGCAGCGTTCGAAACTCGAGCGGGGCGCCGGTTGCGGGCGCGAATGTCGTCATCGAGAGGAGCGGCGAAACGAGACCGCTCGAAACGAAGACGAATCCGGACGGGACTTTTACATGTTCACTGCCAAGCGCGGGGACGTACACGGTGAGAGCGGAGAAGGCCGGTGTGGGGAGAGGCGTTTCGGCGCCGCTTGCCGTCGCGTTGGGTGAGAAGAAGCGAGTCGTGCTGATTCTGAGCGGCTTGGGTGCGGAGGGCGCCGCTCCGTCCAACGCAAAAGCCGGGGTGAATTCCGCGGCCGCGACGCCAGAGTTCGAAGACACACCCGATTTCACAGTAGCCGGAGTGAGCGGCTGGTCAAACCTCGGGCTGCACGGCTCGCAGGCGAATGCGCGAACCAGCGAGACGCTCGCAAATGAAACGCTGGCGCTGAAATCGAGCGGACCGGATGGCACGACGCCCGGATCTGGAAACGAGGCGAAGGGCCCGGCTGGAAGGCGCGAGTCCGAGAACGAATTGCGCACCGCGGTCGCCCAGACGCCGGAGAGCTTCGAGGCGAATCACCGGCTTGGCGCCTATTATCTCGAATCCAGAAATTATAGTGAGGCCATCCCGTTGCTGGAGACCGCAAATCGGATAGACCCGGGAAACAGTGTCAATGCGGATGACCTGGTGACGGCGTACATAAACAGCGGCGAACTCGCCAAGGCCAAGGACAAAATCGAAAAAATGCTCGCGGAGACAAACACCGCCGACTTGCACCGGCGGTTGGGGGATGCCGAAGAGCAATCGGGGGATTCGCTGGGAGCGGTCCACGAGTACGAGACGGCGGTACGCCTGGACCCGAGCGAGGAGAATTATTTTGCTTGGGGCACAGAGTTGTTGCTCCACCGGGCCGATCAGCCGGCCGTGGAAGTGTTTACCAAAGGATCGAAGGCTTATCCGAATTCCGCGCGAATGCTGGCGGGGCTGGGAGCGGCACTTTACGCGGGCGACGCGTATGAGGCCGGGGCGCGACGCCTGTGCGAGGCCTCCGATCTGGAACCGGCGGAATCCGCTCCGTACATTTTCCTGGGCGAGATGGAGATTGCCGCGTCGGCGCCTCTGCCGTGCAGCGAGCCAAGGCTCGAGCGGTTCGTCCAAAAACAGCCGGAAAACGCGCTGGCTAATTATTATTACGCAACGGCTCTGCTGAAACGAGTGAGAGGGTCGGAGAATCTCGCGAACACGAAAGAGGCAGAAACTCTTCTGAAAAGAGCCGTGACCATAGATCCGAAGCTGGGCGCTGCTTTTCTGGAACTCGGGAGCCTGTACGCCGGACGCAACGAATTTTCGCAGGCAATTGGAGCGTATCAGAAGGCCGTCGAGGCGAGCCCCGATCTGGCCGATGCCTACTACCAACTGGGCGTGACCTACCGGCGAACGGGCGAGGAAGCAAAATCCCACCGGGAATTTCAAGCGTACGAGCAAGCCGAGAAAAAAAAGGCAGCCGCGGACGAGCAGCGGCGGGGGGAACTTCGCCAATTTTTGATCGTCCTGCAAAAACCGACGACGGCTACCGACTCGCGTTGAGAGGCAAGAGAAGCGAGCGCCGGGGCGGGCGGAGCCGGAATTGCGAATTTTAGGCCGGCTCAAATTACCCGAGCTATTTGACGCCGTCGAGCTTCCGCAGATAATCGCCCCATTTCGGGTCGTAATGTTCGATGCGGTTTTCGAGCCGCGCACCCTCTTGCCACCAGTGAGCCTTGCCGCGGCCCATGGTGACGCCCTTTCGCGTGTGCATATCGAGCATGAAGTCCCGCACCTCGACTTTCCTTTCACCGCGAGCGACCACTTCCCGCGTCCAGCCGGCCAGCTCCATGGACATATTGTCCTTGGCGGCGGAGGCCAGAACGCGCACGGCGTGGGCGCAGTAAATCCAGCGGTCACCACGATCGGGCATGCGCTGGCGCTGCTGATTGAGCGCCTCGATGATTGCGGGCGCGGTCAGCAAGCCGAAACCCACGTCTTCGGTGGCGATAATCTCGAGGCGCCGCCAAAGGATTTCTTCCGTCTCGGGGCTGAAGGTGAAGAGTTCGTATGCGGCGAGGGCCGCTTCCTCGACCCAGCCGCGGCGGATCGATTTCTGCAGCACGGAACGGAGTTCGTCCACGCCGAAACCACTCGCGGTCGTGGTGCGGCTCCAAATATCCTGGCTTTGATAATTTGGTTCGTCTTCGTGTTTTGGTGACATGGTGCTCCTTCCGCAGGTGCAGAGATATCAGGTATAGCGCTTCGAAACGGCTTGCTCCAGCAACGACGTGGAGCCGTAAAACAGAAGAGCGATAAAGACGCTGATGAGCGAGGCTGCCAGCGCCTGATCCATGGCAAGGTCCGCCGTTGAAGTTCCGATGACAAAGCCGAGCCCGCCGGTCTGCATGAGAAATTCGGCGATCAGCGCCGCGAGAACGCTCTGAACGGATAGGACTCTAAGCGCTACGGCCAATCGCGGAACAGCGGCGGGGAGCGCCAAGCGCCACAGGCGATTCCACCGGCCTGCGCCCTGGACGCGGAAATATTCTTCGGCCATGGGGGGCAGCGCCCTGAGTCCCGCATAGGCGAAAACAAAACCGGGCAGGAAACACAAAATAATGACGGCGACGAAGACGGTCCGGTCATCGTAGCCGAAAATACGCGTCAATACGGGGATGAGACAAACCACCGGGACGGAGGTAAGCAGCAAAGCCAAGGGGACACTCAGCGCGGCAAGGACTCTCGACAGCCAGATCGCGATGGCGAGAAGCAATCCGCAAAGGAGGCCCGCAAACATGCCAAAGAGCGAAACAGCGATGGTGTGCAAGGTCGGCTGAATATACGCAGACGGGTCGTGCACCAGCTCGCGGACTACGACGAGCGGAGTCACGATGACGATTCCGTTTAATCCGCTGTGCCGAACCCAGAGGCTCCATCCGGCGACCAGCAGGATGACGGCCCACGTCTGTGCGAGCACGCGCTTCATTTTCCGAACCTCTTCGAGACGATTTTTTCGATGCCGGCCGCGGCCAGGAAAGCGGTCAACGACATGGCCGTTGCGACTACAACCGCCGCCCACATGAGGCGGATTTGAAAGTTTTGCATGGCGTTCAGGATTACCAGACCCAGGCCGTGAGGCGCGCCAAACCACTCGCCGAGAATCGCTCCGATGAAGGAAGCCGCAACGGCCGCTTTGAGCCCGCTGGCAAGGTGCGGAAGCGAGGCGGGCAGCTCGAGATAGCACAGCCGCTTCCACGCGTTCGCACCAAAGCCCGTCATCACGCGGCGCAACGGGGGAGAGGCCTCGGCAAGGCCCGAGGAAGCCGCAACGTAGAAGAGGAAGAAGACCTGAATGCCCGCCAGAACGGCGGGAGTCTGGCTGCGGCTGAAGACGACAATCAAGATCGGGCCGATTGCAATCGGAGGAGTGGCATTGACCAGTACGGCGAGCCGGTCGAGGCCAGGGCGCAACGGGGGCAAGAGATGAATCATAACCGCGAGAAGGACGGCAAGGAGACCCCCGAAGAGCAAACCTCTGGCGGCCGAGGCGAGTGTGTACACGGCGGAGTCCAACAGCGATGGCAGTGTTGCCGGATCGAACAGCGTCTTGAGCACGTCGGTCAAAGCGGGCAGCGTGGTTCCGGCGATACCCGATTTGCCGGCCCATTGCCACAAAGCAAAAAACGCGAGCAGACCCAGTACCGCATATCCGAGATTGGCAGCCGGCCGGGTTTGCTGGCGATCCATTCGGGCGCTCCTAGTGCTCCAGCCAAAGAGTGATCTGATCCGTCAGACGATGAAATTCCTCGTGCCGCAAAAGGTCGGGTGTGCGCGGCCGGGGAAAGGGCACCTGCACGACTTGAGCGACAGCCCCGGGGCGCTCCATGACGATGGTGCGATCAGAGAGGAAAAGAGCCTCCTCGACGGAGTGCGTCACGAGCAGAGTGGTGATGGGCCGATTGCGCCAGATGCGCTCCAATTCAATGTTGAGCCTGCGGCGGGTCACGGCGTCGAGGGCTCCAAATGGCTCGTCGAGAAGGAGCACGTCCGGATCAAGGCAGAGGGACCGCGCAATAGCGGCGCGTTGACGCATTCCGCCGGAAAGTTGGCTCGGACGGGCGCGTTCGAAACCCTGAAGGCCGACAAGTTCGATGAGGCCTCGCACACGGCCATGATCCACGGGGACGCCGGCCAGCTTGAACGGCAAACCGAGGTTGGATTGCACGGAAAGCCAAGGAAGGAGAGCCGCGTCCTGAAAAGCAATCCCCAAACGGTGGCGGCGAACCAATTCTTCGGGCGGCTCGCCGTCAATTCGAACGGTGCCGCTGGTGGGAAGCTCGAGGCCGGCGACGAGGTGGAGGAGCGTGCTTTTGCCGCACCCGGAAGGTCCGACAATGGCGAGAAACTCGCCCGCGGCGACGCTGAGATCCATGCGCCGGACGGCTTCGACCACGACGCCGCGCCGCGGAAGAAACTGCTTCGTCAATTCGTGGATTTCAATGCTCGCGCTGGTCATCCGATGGCCCGGTCGAACCGCTCCATGATTTGAGTGTATTGTTTCTTTACGCGCTCGCGCATGGGCCCGAGGTCGACAGTGAGCAATATTCGATCCTTCATGACGATGCGTCCGTCAATGATGACCGTCTGGACGTCGCGCCCGACGGTGTGCTCGGCCGCCGTAATCATGGGATCGTACACGGGGTATTGATCATAATCGCCCGCGCCAATGAGGATAAGGTCCGCGCGCTTGCCGGGCTCAAGGCTGCCAATCAGATCTTCCAGATGAGCCGCGCGGGCGCCGCCGCGCACCGTCTGGCGGAGCATGGCCGCGTAGTTCATGGGGCCGACGCCGTGGTGAGGAGTTCCGTCGAGAATCTGCTGTCCAAGGACGGCATAATGCCCGACCTGGAACAGGTCGAGAGTGCCACGGGTGGCCGCTCCATCCGTGCCCAGGCCGACGCGAACGTTGCGGCGGACCAATTCGAAGAGATGAGGCGCGCCGATTCTGAAATTGTTCATCGCGCAGTGGCAGGAGCTTACGTCGCTCGCGGCATAAAGATCAATTTCCTCGCAGCTGAGAAGCACCGAATGGGCGCAATGAAGGCGGCTATTCAGCACGCCGATATCGTGGAGGTACACCGCGGGCCGCTTTCCGAAATTGTCGATTGTGTATTCCACCTCGTAGGTGCCTTCGCACAGGTGGGTATGAATGCGCGTGTTCAATTGGCGCGCCAACGCGTCCATTTCAATCCTGAGCTTTTCGGAATTCACGATGATCTGGCGAAGGGCGAGCCATGCGTTCACCAGCGGGTGCTTCTCCCAGCGCTTCACCAGAGCCTCGCTGCGCTGCAAGGCTTCCTCCGTCGAAAAACGAAAGCCTCGAGGCAGGGATTCATCGAGGTCCATCGTGGACATGGCGATCCGGCCACGAATGCCGATGTCGGAGGCGGCCCGGCCCATCTCATCGGCGGAAGGACCGCCCGCTTCCAGAAAGCAGGTGGTGCCGCAACTAATCATCGAAGAGTAGGCGCTCAATCCACTGCAGTAGACGTCTTCGGGCTCAAGGCCGCTTTCAAAAGGAATGAGGTAGCGCTTCCAAATGGGTTCGCGCAAGCTTCCCAAGTGGCCGAGAGATGCCAGCTTGCCGCGCAAGAACTGCTGCGCCGTGTGCACGTGGCAATCCACGAGGCCGGGCATGACGATCATTCCGCCGGCTTTCAGAGTCTCCTTGGCGCGGAATAGGGTGGCGGCTTCGCTGCTCTTGCCGAGCCACACAATCGAATTACCCGAGATAGCGATCGCTCCGCCACGCAGCACGGTATTAGAGTCATCGAATGTAAGGATTTCAGCGTCCGTGATGAGAAGATCAGCGTCGCGTTGTTCCATTTCGCCTCGCCACTCCGAATCCGGAGGTCCCTATCTTTATCGTGTGATCACATCACAGCAAAAACTACAGCGACAACCCTCTGTAGGCTTCCGCGAGCAAGCTCATATCCATGATTCTGGATGGATCCGGAAGGTTGGTGCGGCCGGTGTCTCGAGCCACATCGTACATGGGACCATGGAGCAGCTCTTCCGTGATCCAGTAGGGCCCCGGCGTGCCCGGAATCCTCTCCAACGGCAGTTGGAGTTCATTGAGCCGCGTTTGTTGATGGAGAGAGAAACCGAAATCGTGGCCGTATTTGGAAACGACCAGCTGCGCACCATAGGCAGGATTTTTTTTATTCTCGATGTAGCCTTGCAACAGACCGCGCAGAAATGCGACGAACGTGGGACGGTCCTGCGTCAGGCGCTTGCGCTCCACCACCAGCAATTGCGACGGCACTCGATATCCAAATTGATCCATGCGCGCGACCAGGAAATCCTTGCCTTCCTTGAGATTCATGTCCTCGAAGATGACCGGCTGATTGGTGACATAGCAAAAATAGGCGTCGCCGGCGCCGGCCAGAAGCGCGTCGGGAGAATATCCAGCGGGAACGTAGCGGTGCTCGGGCGGAAGATGGTTGATCTTGAAGACGGCATCGAGGACGTCGCGCTCCGCCGGGCCCTGGACAAGAAACCGGGCGCCGGGTAGATCGGCGGGCTTCACAACAGGACGACGCGGCAATGAAATGAGTCCCTCAGGAGCGATGGGAATCATCGAGGCGATGATGACGAAGTCGTTGGCGTGGGCTTCGGCGTCGAGCAATTGGAGCCAACTGGTAGCCGCAATATCGGCCTGTCCCGCGGCAACCAGTACGAGCGACACGGGCGCGTTTGGCCCTCCCCCGAGGTAATTGATCGTCAAGCCTGCATGGGCAAAATACTGCTTCTCCATCCCGACGAAGATGTCGGCATATTCGGCGTTGGGGACCCAGCCGAAGGCAATCGTCAATGACTTTTCAGGGGGGGCGGCGCCTATCAGGAAAACGTCGGCGAAGGCGCCAAGGCCGCATGCAGCCGTCAACGCCAGGAAGCGCCTGCGAGTGGGCGCGACAGACTCCTCCGACTCTTGGTCGTCGTCGTGGTGCGCCCTGTCGTGAAAATTCATCGCGATTTGGCCCTCCGAATTTTTCGCTCGTATAGTGTAATGCAGCGGGGGGGTGCGGGCCAGAAAGTATGATGGCGCCTTCAGCGGCCGGAAGTTGAAAAAATGGGCTCCGGAACTTGAGGGGCGACGCGAAAAACCGGTCTGCTTGCACTCGAAGGGGACGAAAGCGCCTTCATGAAGCTTCGTCGGAAAACGGCGGAGATTGAGACGATGTGAGCCGGCAATCGCCGGTGCGGCTTTCCGAACACCACATCGCCACTCCGATTTATGTAGAGGACATTTGGACGGCTTTGGCCACGAGTGCGTCAGCTACTTTGCGGAGAGCGGCCACTTCCCCGGGCGTCGCGGTGCGAACGCAATCCGCCACCAGTTGCATGCAGCGCTCGCGGACTTGTTCGTGGGCGGCCGGGTCCTGACCGCGAGCCACAAGCAGTTCCTTGAGCCAGTGTCTGCCGTATCCGGCATGAATGGTTTCGTCCGCCCAATCGAAATCCATGTCGTGCTCGCTCACGGAGTCGCCGTAGGAGCGGAAGAGCTGGGCGCGCGCGGGCTTGTGCCGGATGTTCTTGGTCTCGAAGAAATAGAGCATTCCCAGACGGTAAATCGGGTCCTGGCCGGAAGCGCTTTCATAAATATAAGTTCCCAGAGGAATTTCAGAGGGCTCGAATCCCCAGCCCATCAGGCGCTGGTAGCCCATCTGGCAATGGCGCGCTTCGTCGAAAGTCCAGCGAGCCGAATTGTGAATCCACTCCCAGGGCAAAACGTCGGCGAAGGAATTTAAAATTACGCCGCCGGTTTCAATCGCCCACACTTCGTTCAGATGGCTGATCGCCGAGCGGATTTGCAGCTGGAGTCCTTCGCCGTACGGATAAGCGGGATCAACCACGTCGGGCCAATAGAACCGGCACGGCCAGAAACGCGGATCACGAGCCGGCCGGCCGGGTATTACAAAAGCTTTTGCGCCCGGCAAAGGCTCCCAGGCCGGGGAAACCAGCGGCGCCGGAGCGACTCCTACGCCACCAACTCCCGAAAGCCGTGCGGAAACCGTCTGCGCCCAGGCGAGAGCGGCTTCTCGAGATTGGGGATCTTGAGACAGCGCCGAGTCCGCCCATTTTTCGAAATTGGCAATCTGCTCGTTTTTGTCGGAAAGCGCTAGAGTGAGAAAGCGGTGCGTGGGGCCGTCGGCAATCGTATCCGAACCCTCGAGATACTCCCGGTACGCATCGCGCAAGGCCGGAAGCAAAACCTTTCCCATGGCGAGAAGAAACGCTGGGACCGAAGGAGAATCCTTGACGCCGTTGAGAAGTTCGATCAGGGCGTGGTCCGTGCCCTGCTCCTCCAAGGTGCGGCTGGGGAAGCGCAATTCGAAGACGCGGTTGCGAAGGGCGTGAGCTGTTTCCGCGCTTTGCCAGATGAAGCGGGCAAGTCCGATTTTGATTTCGAGGGGACCGACGGCGGGAATCCACGCCGCGGCAGTTACCAGTAGAGATCGTTCACAGAAGAAAAAACGCTTCAAAAGCTGGGCAACGTCGTGCCGCATCCAGCGGGCTCGCGGCTGAGGGTTCGATAGAAACGTGTGTGTGTGTGACATGACTCATCCCTTTTGGCCCGGCCGAGGACGGTGGAAGACGAAACGCCGAAAACCGCACACCGATCAGTAAAAGTTGCTCAGCGCCACAGCGACCACGGCAATAATCAGAACGACGAGGCCGCTGTTCAGCAGGCGCCGAGCGGCAATCGGCGCTCCTTGCCATTCCCCTCGCCACAATCCCCAAAGGTAGCCCACGACGATGGAGAGCGTGATAAACAAAGGCCAGCCGGCCACGACGCCCCAGCGTCCGAGCCTTGTCGCGCCGGCCCCGTACAAATAAAAACTGCCGATCCACATCAGGGCCATTATAGCGCTCCAACCCAGGTTGCGGGGCGACTCGCGATTCCAATAGTGGCGCAGTGTGCGACGGCTGATCATCAGGTAGAGGCAGTAAGCGAAGTTGACGAGAAATCCAAACGTGAACAGGAGCGCCCAGACCGAATTTCCGGCCGACAATCGGGAGATCCCAAATTTCCCAGCGGCTGCGACCACGTTTTTGCCGAATGCCATTCCGACATTGGGCAGGCAGGACAGTATCCCGGCCAGAATGGCAATCGTCAGCCCGGCAGCGAACGCGCCGGCCTGCACGGAGTCCGATTTCGTTGTGGAGGCCGCCCTGCGCGAGCCTCCCACGGAGGAGAGCACGATGCCAAAAACGACGAGGCCGGTGCCGGCGAGCAGAAGCGCTCCTCGGCGTGTGAGGAGCGTCTGGGGGAAGAAAACCAGGAGAGGAATCAGAGCCCCCAGGCTAGCGATGAGTCCCATGATTATCGGATAGCCCAGGGCCATGCCGAGCCTGTCCATTCCCAATCCGAAAAGTACGGCGCCCACGCCCCAGCCCATTCCAAAAAGCGCCAAGAGAGCGAGATCGTGTGACGGCGATGAACCATACACGGTGAAGATATCCGGGATGAAAACCAGGGTGATAATCCAGTTGAAGACGAGCATACCAAACAGCGAAAACGCCGCCCAGGTATGCTTCCATGACCATTCTTTCACCAGCGTCATCGGTAGAATGAATGTCCCCTGAAGCAAACCCGCCGCGAGCACAAGAAGAAAGCCTAAGAACAAATTCATTTTTGCCTCTTGGAGCTTAAGACGAAACGCGCCCGCGGAAAATCTTTCTCCGCCGAGCGCTGTAATTGCCTAGTGACCCATTCAATCTTCGCCGGTCCATTTTTCCGAAAGCCAAGCCGGAAGCGTCGAACCGGATTCCCCATAATACTGACTCACTTGCTCGCGGCGGGGGAGCGAGGGGACAACTCCTTCTTTGGTGACCGCCAATCCCCCGGTTACCACGGCGAATTGCACCGCGAGATCAAGGCTTGCCCCGCAGGCAAGCGCGACGGCAAGGCCGGCATTGAAAGCATCTCCCGCGCCCGTGGTGTCAACCGCTGAGACGCGTATCGCGGGAACATGCGTGGAAGACGACGGCGTCACGATCAGCGCACCCTTTTCCCCGAGAGTCATGACGACTTGCTTCACGCCCTTGCGGAGAAGTTCCCGCCCGATTGCGACAGGATCGGCGGTTTCCGCTGGATCGCGCCCGAGGAGAACCTTGGCCTCGGTCTGGTTTGGAGTGAGAACATCCACCATCTGCAAGACAGCGGAAGGCAGGGGGCGGACGGGAGCGGGGTTCAAAATCGTCAAGACGCCGCGCGCGCGCCCGCGGACGAGAGCCGCTTCGGCAGCCTCCACGGGAATTTCGAGCTGAGTCAGAACAACCGCCGAGGAATTCAAGGCCGCTTCGCACTGGGATACGTCAGCGGGAGTCAGATGCCCATTCGCGCCGGGATCGATCCCAATGCAGTTGTCGCCGCTCGACGCATCCACCAAAATGAAACCCACCCCGGTTGGAGCGGCGTCAATTTGCGCGACATTGGAGACGTCGATGCCTTCGCTGCGATAAAGGCCCATGGCCATTTCGCCGAAGTCGTCGCTTCCGATTTTAGCCACAAAGCTGACTTTCGCTCCCAGCCTGGCGCAGCCCACGGCCTGATTGGAGCCTTTTCCGCCAAAGTCAACGCGATAGCCTCTTCCCAGCACTGTCTCGCCGACGCCCGGCAGGCGTTCGACCTTCATGGTCAAGCCGGTGGCGTAACTGCCGACGACCGTGATTCGAGGAGCTTTCAAGGATGGCATCTCCGAAATTGGATTACGCAAAAATCAAAATCACGCCGCAAAGCCCTCATCTCGTGTCTTCCGGGAGGCCCCGATTTGGATCCAGAGGTCTCGTTTCTATGCGGGCGTCAAGCGAAGGTCGAAATTCCGAAATCGAGAGTGCGCCGGGCCACGGTGCGGGAGCTTATCATACGGTTCAAAGAGTCCCAATCTCTCTTCAGGCGCGCTTTCTTGACGGGGTGTTGCATCGGTGCTAAATTTCCGCTTCGACGCAAGCAAGGGCGAGGGCATCGCTATAAGCAGGCCTGGAAAGAAATGCAGGTTCGTCGACCTTAACCGGCGCAAGTTCCTCATCCAATATTGCCAGGGGGCTTCCCTGGCGTTCCTTCCCGCAGGCCTCGGTTTCTCTCCTCTCCGTTCCTGTTTCCCCGTGCAAGGCCCGATTCCGTCCGTGCAGACGCGGAATGAGTTCCACGTTCATCCCCACTATCGCGAACCATTAGCGCTGGAGGCGATGCTGGCGAAGGTGCGCTCCGGCTCCGACGCGTTTGTCACAGAAAAATATCAGGACCGGGTTGCGGCGACTTTAAGAGACTGGAGCAAGCAACTCCTGGAATCTCCATTGAAGACAGAGGCAGTGGAGAAAGCGATGACTCCCGATTTTTTGGGTGCGTCGCCAAAGGCCGCCGAGTCGCGTACCCTGCGCGCGGGACCCACCCTGCAGGTTTGGCGGATGAAGTTTGCAGATGACACGATTCTGGACCGTGAAGCCTTTCTCCGCGAGTGGCGCTCGCTCATGGGATCGTTTTCCTCGATCGCCACCGCGGAATTTCAGGTCACGAGCATCCGTTTCGGCTCTTCACTGCCCTTATCGCCGGGGCTTGCAACTCTTCTGGATACACGAGTGCGGTTTGAAATTGTGGGGACGGGAGCGGGCTTCTTCCGCGAACAGCGCGTGGGAGATTGGAAACTCGAATGGGAAATGAGCGCATCCGGCGAGCTCCGCCTGCGCCGCTGGGGGACGCTGAACGAAGAGCGGAGCCGCTCGCTGGCCCCCGTGTTCGCGGATATCGCTTCACAGGCATTCGGCGGGAATTCTTCCTACGGATCGCAGTTGGCTTACGGAACGGATTATTGGAGGACAGTGCTCGATGGCGCTTGTGGCATCGACATCTACGGACACAACGGCGTTTCGATTGCGGATGTGGATGGAGATGGGTTGGACGATCTCTACATATGCCAGCCGGCGGGGCTGCCAAATCTGCTTTATCGAAACCGGGGAGACGGGACCTTTGAAGACATCACGGCCGCGTCGGGGCTGGGCATTTTGGACAACAGTGCGTGCTCTTTGTTTGCCGACATCAATAACGATGGCCGCCAAGACCTGATTCTGGTGCGCGCGGAGGGCCCTCTCTTGTTCTTGAATGAAGGCCAGGGAAAGTTTCGCGCCCAGCCGGACGCTTTCCGGTTTGCGAATTCTCCACAAGGGACATTCACCGGGGCGGCGGTGGCCGATTATGACCGCGACGGGTGGTTGGACGTTTATTTCTGTTTGTATTCGTTTTATCAGGGCGCCGATCAGTACCAATATCCCACGCCGTACTGCGACGCGGAAAATGGCCCGCCCAATTTCCTGATGCGGAACCAGCGCGACGGGACGTTCCGCGACGTTACGCGGGAGTCCGGCCTCGACCGAAACAACACCCGTTTCAGCTTTTGCTGCGGATGGGGCGATCCGGACGCGGATCAGTGGCCGGATCTCTACGTCGTCAACGATTTTGGCCGCAAGAATCTCTACCGCAACAACCACGACGGAACCTTCACCGACATCGCGGGAGAAGCAGGAGTGGAAGACGTTGGCGCGGGCATGAGCGTTTGCTGGGTGGATTACAACAACGATGGCAAGGAAGACCTCTACGTCGCGGACATGTGGACGGCGGCCGGACTGCGCGTTTCGGACCAAGCGATTTTTCAGAAGGACGCGAACAAAGAGGTGCGGGCTCTGTATCGCAAACACGCCATGGGCAATTCGTTGTTTCGCAATCGCGGTGCCGGCACGTTTGAGGACGAAAGCTCCCGCTCGGGGACGGCGGTGGGCCGCTGGGCCTGGTCCAGCGACGCATGGGATTTCGACCACGATGGGTTTCGCGACCTTTACATCGTGAACGGCATGGTTACCGGGCCAGTGCGCGGCGACCTGAACAGCTTCTTCTGGAGGCAAGTGGTCGCCAATTCGCCGAACACGCCGCAGCCCAGCTCGATTTACGAGCAGGGTTGGAGCGCGATCAACGAACTCATTCGCTCGGACAGCAGTTGGAGCGGCTTCGAACGAAACGTTTTCTACGTGAACAACCGGGACGGAACGTTTTCCGACGTGTCAGGAGCCGTGGGGCTGGACTTCGTGCAAGACGGCAGGACTTTCGCTTTGGGAGATTTCGACGGCGACGGCAGGGTCGAAATGTTTCTGAAAAGCCGCAACAGCCCGCAATTGCGTCTGATGAAATACGTGGCAGACGATCTGGCTCCGGCCATCGCATTTCGCCTCTCGGGCAAAAAGAGCAATCGCGACGGGATTGGTGCCTCGGTCACTGTCACGACGGAATCTGGGCGCCAGACACTCTCTGTCCGGGCCGGTTCGGGATATCTGGCTCAGCACAGCAAGGAACTGTTTTTCGGCCTGGGCGGAGCAAAAAATCCCGTGTCGGCCACGATCCGCTGGCCAAGCGGGCACATTCAGGACGTTCGCGACCTCCCTCTCAATCATCGCATTTGGGTGGAAGAAGGTTCACCGCCCACGCGCATTGAGCCGTTCCTAAAGTTAAACAGCCGGCCTTCTCTACCAGTTGCCGCTCTTTCCGCTTCCGGCACAGAGGCTGAGGCTCTTCCCGGCAAGGTTGAAACATGGCTGCTCGCGCCGGTCGCCGCGCCCGATTTTTCTCTTCCAGATTTGAGCGGGCATAAGCAGACGCTCTCGGCCAGGCGCGGAAAGACGGTGCTTGTGCATTTTTGGTCCGCCGCATCGCCGGATTCGCGGACGGAACTGGCAGAGCTCGCACGGAAGTCCTCTCGATGGGGAAGCGAAGGGCCGGAATTGCTGTTGATTAATGTCGACGAAAACTCGACCACAGAGGGGGGGACATCTCTCGCAGATTACCGGAATTTCTCCGTCCCGGTCCTTCGAGCGACTCCAGACGTAATCGCGGTCTACAACATCCTTTATCGCTACATTTTTGACCGGCACCGCGATTTGAGCCTGCCGACGTCGTTCCTGGTTGACGAGACTGGCGCCATCGTCAAGATTTACCAGGGGCCAGCTCCCAAGGAGCGGTTCCACGAGGACATGGGGCGGATGCCGAAAACGGCGGCGCAGAGGATGACTCTGGCGCTCCCATTTCGGGGAGTGAGCGGGCACTTCGAGTTCGGGCGCAACAATCTTTCCCTCGGCTCGGTTTTTTTCGAGCGCGGTTACATGGATCAGGCGGAGGCGTTTTTTGAACTGGCGCGCCGCGACGACCCCTCGGGCGCGGAGGCCGTCTACGGCCTGGGAAGCGTTTATCTACAACAACAGAAGATCGCGGAGGCTCGCGCAAACTTCCAACGCGCGGTCGAACTTCACGCCAATTATCCGGGCACGATGCCTAAGGCCTGGAACAATCTGGGAATTCTGGCGGCCCGCGAAGGGCGCACCGACGAGGCCGTCGAGGACTTTCAAAGAGCGCTTCAGATCGATCCCAATAACGTGATTGCATTGGGAAATCTTGGGAGCGCGTACCGCCAGGAAAAACGCTGGGACGACGCCAAGAACGCTCTCGAACGAGCGCTCAAGCTCAGCCCGGATGACGCCGAGGTGAATTACAGCCTCGGCATGGTCTTCGCACAGGCCAACGACTCGGAGCATGCCTACGAATATCTGCAAAAAGCGCTGGCGTCGCGTCCCGATTATCCCGAGGCTCTCAACAACTTGGGCATTCTCTACATACGCACGGCGCGCCAAGCGGAAGCGGAGAAGAGCTTCCGTGAATCCATCCGCGTGGCGCCGGATTTCGACCAGGCATACCTGAATCTGGCCAGGCTCTACGTCCTGGAGGGGGAGAACCAGAAGGCGCGCGCGGTTCTCCTTGAGCTTCTCAAAGTGCATCCCGGCCTTCCACAGGCCGAAAAAGAGCTGGAGCAGATCCCCGAGTAGCGCGGCGAAAGGCAGCGGCCAGCGGGGCCGCTATCGGGGGAATTAAGGGGCGCTTTTCGGCGGCGTAGGCGCGCTGAGCAGATTGACGAAGAGATTGTAGAGTTTCGTGGTGTCCAGATCGACCTGGATCTCAATTGGCTGGACCTCGATTTTCGGTTTGTCATCGTCGGTCCATGTAAGCAGGTTGCCGTAGCCGGCGCCGCGATCGAGGTCCACATCCGCAAAGCGAGTTTCTGTTTTCGTAATGATGGTTGGATCGAGCCATGCGGCCGCCGCGAGCTCATCCCACATGAAGTCGTAAGGGTACACCTGCGCATATTCGCTGATGTAGCGTCCGGATGGCGTCGAGGACTTCCTGATCCGGTCAATCAAATCCTGCGTCAAGGGAGCTTTCACCGAAATATCCACCGGCGTGCAGACGATTTTCTTCCATTTGGCGTGCAGCACGATGTGGGCGGCCTCGGGGTCAAACCACAAGTTGAATTCGTGTCTTGGTGAATTGGCAAATTCGGGGTCGGTGGTCTGCGGATTGAGGCTGCCGCCCATGAAGACGAGTTCTTTGGCGAGGGAAGGAAATTGCGGGTCGAGAGAGATGGCGAGGGCGAGATTGGTCATCGGGCCGCCTTCATAAATCGTCACCTGGTTCGGATACTTTCTCACCATTCGCACCAGAAAGTGCGCTGCGTCCTCTTGAACCGGTTTCGTGGTGGGATTGCCTTCCTTCAGATCGCCGACGAAGTCCGGCGCGTGATACACGCTCGGAGTCCAGGCTCCCAGCCAAGTCACCTGCCCATATCGCTGTTCCCAGAGCAGAGTTTCGTCGCGTTGCCTGACGAGGGGATATTCGGCGCCCGGCACAACGGGAATGTCGGTGCGGCCGACGATTTCGAGCAGTCGCAGAGTGTGCGCAACCTCTTCGTCGAGCCACATGTCGCCCGTCACGATCGTAATACCCAACACGTTGGTTCGAGGGGACTGAATCATGAGAAGAATCGACTGCATGTCGGTTCCGCCGGGTCCGGCTCCATCCTGATCGATGATCACCTTGCGCTTTTCCTGGCCGGTGCATTTCGGGCAGAGGAGAAGCAGAGCCAACGCGGAAAAAAGCCAGAGCCGGCAAAATCGCATCGCACACCTCGAAAAAAATCAAATGCCAGAAGCTTCGGGCGAACCCTGTAGGAAATCTATCCCGAGTGAAGCCAAAGAAAATCGTTCCCGGCGATTTTAAGGGGCCGCCGGCGTCTTGGCTCGCATCAGGTCCACAAACATTCGGTAAAACCTAGCCGTATCGAGATCGACCTGGATTTGAACCGGCTGCCGGTCAAATTTCGGCTCATCGACTTCGGTCCACGTCAGGGTATTGCCGTACCCGGCTCCGCGGTCGAGGTCGACGCCCATGAAGCGAGTCTCCCACTTGGTGATAAGTGTGGGGTCGACCCACGCGGCGGCAGCGAGTTCGTCCCACAAGTAGTCGGAACCCGGGCCGGGTTGGAAGTAACGGGCGACGTATCTCCCCAGGGGAGTCCCGCTGTCCCCAATTTCCTTCGCCATTGCGCGCGTCATCAGAGTCTTAATTGAAATGTCGGTCGGCGTGCATGTGATCTTCTTCCATTTGGCGCGCAGGACGATTTCCGCCGCTTCGGGGTCAAACCAAAAATTGAACTCGTGGCGCGGGTTGTTCAAGAATTCGGGGTCGGCCGTGGCCCCTGGGTTCAGACTACCTCCCATGAACACGAGCTGTTGCGCCAATTCCGGAAATTGGGGATCAATGGCGATGGCCTGGGCCAGATCGGTCATCGGGCCGCCTTCATAAATCGTGATCTCGTGCGGGTATTTCCGCACCATGCGGATCAGGAAGTGAGCGGCGTCTTCGGAAGAGGGCTTGGTCGTCGGCCGACCTTCGGGCATCGGCGGGACGACAAACGGTTCGTGCCACCACCGCGGGTCCCAGGCGCCGGCAAAAGCGACGGTTCCAAAGCGTTCTTGCCACAACAGAGTTTCCTCGCGATTTCGCACCAGAGGGAAAACAGCTCCGGGCACGACGGGGATATCCGTGCGGCCAATGATTTCGAGCAGGCGCAACATGTGCGCCACCTCTTCATCACGCCATTGGTCTCCGCTGACTACGGTGATTCCCAAAACATCCACTTGCGGAGATTGAATCAGCACGAGGGGCGCTTGCAGATTGCTGCCGCCGGGTCCCGAGCAATCTTGGTCGATGATGACTTTCCGGCGAGCCTGCCCCCACAGAGCGGAAGAGGCCAGGATAAAAACCGCCGTGGCCAGACAAATCCTTCTGGTTATCACCATGTTTTTCATCAACCGGGAGTCACTGGGGCGAGGCGTGCGACTCCCGCGCCTGGCCCGGAGGACGGGTCATCAAATCAATATAGAGCTTATAAAATTTGGGCGCGTCGATATCGAACTGCACATTCGCCAAATGCAGGTAGGGAGGAACCTTGGCCGAAGGAGCCCAAAAGAGCGTCTTGCCGTAGCTGGCGCCATGATCAATGTCCACGTCCATGTAGAACTGCTTCTCACCGGTGATGATCGAGGGATCAATCAAGGCAGCGCCGGCAATTTCGTCCCACATGAAACCCGTCAGTGAATACTTATCGAGGTACTCGGTGACGGGTGTTTTGACTTTGGCGATGGCGGCCCGAATTTCGGGGCTCAGATGCGTCTTGACCGAGATATCGATTGGCGTAATCGTGAGCTTCTTCCAAGGCGCGCGCAGAACGATGCGCGCCGCTTCGGGATCAAACCACCAGTTGAACTCTCTGCGACCGTCGTGGGCGCCGGGATCGATTCCTCCCGTATCCGAATAAAAGCCGCCGCCCATCATTACGAATTCCTTGGCGAGCGTAGCGACTTCGGGGTCGAGCTTGAGCGCCAACGCGTAATTTGTCAGAGGTCCACCGGCCCAGAGAACGACTTGGCCGGGATATTTGTGGACCATACGGACAATGAACTCCGCCGCCGTGCCCGGTTGCGCCTTGATGTGCGGCTCAC
Organism: Verrucomicrobiia bacterium; assembly: GCA_035503815.1. Lineage (GTDB taxonomy): Bacteria > Acidobacteriota > Terriglobia > Acidiferrales > UBA7541 > Palsa-295. Next base: position 6,698 of record DATJTF010000032.1, on the reverse strand, counting down.
CCTCGGGCATGGGAGGCACGACGTCGGGCGAATGGTAAGGTATCGCGTAGATCGTCGAACGCTGGGCCTTAAAGTAATCGGTCCAGCATCCCATGTATTCCAATTGCCCGTAGAGCTGCTCCCAGCGCTCGGCCTCTTCCTTGGAATTGAGGAGGGGAAATTCCGCGCCCTGAATCACGGGGACGTCCGTCCGGTCGGCGATTTCCAAGGTGCGCAAAGTGTGCTGCGTTTCTTCCTTCGCCCACTGGTCGCCGCTGACGGTGGTGATCCCGAGAACGTCGAATTTGTCCGATTGGAGGAAGACGAGAAGAGCCTGTTGGTCGCTGGTCCCGGGACCTCGCGCGTCCTGGTCAACAATGACTTTGATTCTCTGCTGAGCGGCAGCGGGAAGAGTGCCAAGAGCCCAAAGAATGATCAGAAAAAACGCCAGAATCGGCCGCCCCACCACAACGGTGGTGGATCGGCCGATTCGAACCCTCAATTGTCTGGTCACGCTAACCCCTGAAAATTAGAAATGGAACTTCAGCCCGAACTGAATCAGGCGCGGATTGTTCACGGTGCTCGTCACTGTGCCGAAATTCGAAGGGACATTGTAATCGGCGTTCGGCATGCCAAATTGCGGGTGGTTGAACAGGTTGAAGAATTCGGAACGGAAGTCCAACCCCGTTCCTTCCCATGGGAGCGCGAAGTGCTTAATCAGCGTGAAATCGGTATTGACGAAACCTGGACCCGAGAGGGGAGTCCGGCCCGCATCCCCGAGCTCTCCATCTGCAGGGCCTCCCGCTACACCACTCCCCGCGAAGCACGCGGTATTGAACCAGGTCTTACCGGGCAGCACGCTTGGATTGCTCAAGGTCGGATTGCAAACCTGATTGGGACGCATGACGCTGTTGCCGTTGTTCTCGAAGTTCACGCCAGAGGTATTGGCGCTATCGATGACGAACACCGGGAATCCGGAAGTGATTTTTTCGATGACGCCTACCTGCCATCCACCCAGGATTGTATTTACCGCGCCGCTCCAATCATTTCCGAAGTGCTTCCCGCGGCCGAACGGCAAATCGTAGAGGACGCTGGCCGTGAAGTCATTGTCCAGATTCACTTGCGAGAGCGCCCAATCCAGTTTTTGCCAACCGGGCAACGGGAAGTAAGTTGCGCCGAGCGGAGTGCCCAATCCGTCCGTGAAACCATTGTCGTAGTTGCGGGAATAGGTGTAGCCAACCAGGGCATAGATGCCGTATCTGGAACTCTTCGTCTCCGCCTTAATCTGAAGGGCGTTGTAGCTGGCGGCTCCGATGTCGAAAATGTCAGACACGGTGGAGAACGGATATTGCGGGTAGGGAACGCCGAAAGGTGTGCCTCCCGGCCCGCACCCCAAGGTATATCCAGACACCACTCCGCACGCGGAGGGGGAACTCACGTTGAGGTTGTTCCCGTCGGTCAAAATGTGATTGCTCCGCGAGCCCACATACCCGACCGTCAAGACGACCTGCCCCGGAATCTCTTGCTCAACATTTACGTTAAATTGCTGAACCACTCCAAGCTTGAAATCGAGGTTTTGCGCCTGGAAGGTTCCGGTGAAACTTGAGGGGTTCGGAGGGGTGGTAAATATCGGAAAACCGGCGGACGCGCTCTGTGCTGATGGCGTCTGTCCGTACAGAGTCGCGCACGCCGCCGTAGCAAAAGTGCAGCCTCCACCGAATCCAAAATAGTCCGATTCGGCGAAGTAAGGCGGGTTTTGCCACAACCCTTGCGAGCCCTGGTTCCAAGAAGAATCGTGGACGATTCCATAGCCCGCCCGAACCACCGTCTTGTCACTGGAGAACGGCTTCCATGCCAAGCCGAGACGTGGTTCAAATGCTGTCGGGTCGAATTTGATACCCGCCGTGTTGCCCGCGTTCACGCCTGCAATCAGAATATCGGCATTCGCGGGGTTAAAGTCAGCAATGCGGTCGTGAGCTTCCGAAATGGGAGTGGTCAGCGCCCAAGCCAAGCCAAGGTTAAGGGTAAGGCTGTTGGTTACTCGCCAATCGTCCTGGATATAGGGACGGAACATCTTCCAGCGGCGCCCCGTTGTGGCCCCATCGAAGGTCTGGTCATGAATCGCCAAGCTCGGAAGGCCCAGTAGAAGATCGGCCGCCGGATCGCCTGTCCAAACGCCGGTATAGATCCAGTATCCGTCCTGGAAGGCCTCTGTTCGGACGTTCATTTGATTGGCGCGGATCGAGCCGCCGATCTTGATATCGTGCCGGCCGCGAACCAGGTCCAGATTGTCGAAGAACGAGAAGACGTTGGTCCCGCCCTGGAACGGCGAATAGCCGCGGTCGCCAAGAGCGAAATACTCCGTCATCTGCACGGAAGTCAACCCGCAACTTACGCCTCCGGGAGCGCATGTACCGCCGGTACCTGTGCAGTTGAGGTTCGCTCCGGGAATGCCCAGCTTCGTTGCCTCACAGCTTCCGGTGCCCTGGGAGGTGATGTAGTCGAAAATGCGGTTGTAGCCAAAGGTGGCCTGGTTAATTGTGTTGGGGGAAAAGATGTGAGTCTCGGTTATTACCGCGTTTCGTCCGTGATTGATGATCCCCTGGTTGCTCGCGAAAGCGTTGGCTTCCGCGAATCCAGGCGCGCCGCCAGGGACATAGGAATTGGCCTGATCGTAGCTGAATCGAGCCATGATCGAGTCGCTAGCGGAGAAATTATGATCTCCTCTAACGTCGAACTTCTTCTCGTTCAAGGCGCGCACGGGCTCGCTCACATAGTTGTAATTCGAAGCAGTCGAGTTCGGGAGAGGAAAGAGGTTAATCAGCGACTGACCGATAGGGTTGAACAGGTTAGATGGGATTTTGTTGCAGGGAATTCCCGTCGGTTGACTCCCATCCGAATTTGCTGGAAGAGGGTTCATTGAGGGGTCGCACTGGAAGTAAGTCCCATTCGGAGTCGGGTTGCCGGTCACGTTCGGATTGACGAGAAACCCCGTCCGAAGATTTCCGAATGGGTCATCCGTGAAGTCGCCGCCCAGCATTGCCTGCGTGGGAACAATTCCTGTGAATGGAATGCCCTCGCGCTGATTCTTCTGCTCGATATCAATGAAGAAAAAAGTCTTGTCCTTTTGGATCGGCCCACCCAGAGTGCCACCGTACTGGTTCAGGTTGAACTTTTCCACCGAGCTGGCGAAGTAGCTCTTCGCATCCAAATCCGTATTGCGCAAAAACTCGAAGAGAGAGCCATGGAACTGGTTGCTTCCCGACTTTTCCGTAACCAACACGGTCGGTCCTGCGCGCGTCCCGTATTGCGCGGAGTAGTCGTACGTCAATACCTTGAATTCCGCGATCGCGTCGATCGAGGGAAGAATGGCGATGCCACCCGCGGTGAGTTCGTTGTTGTCATTGCCATCGAGCAGCCAGTCCGTCGAATTGGCGCGCGACCCGCCGACGGACAGTGAAAACGAACCGCGTGCGGCCACTTCGCTGCTGCCGCCCGTGGTGAAGAAGCTGTTGGGATTCGTTTCCTGAATGGTGCCGGGGGTCAGGTTGGCCAACTGCACGAAGTCGCGACCGTTGAGAGGCAACTGGGCGACTTGCTGAGAAGTGATAACTTGGCCGAGGGATCCATTGGAAGTATTCACAGCCACTGCCGTGGCCGAAACCTCCACCGAGGAACTGACCGATGCCGGCACCAGCGTGAAATCCACTTCGCGCTGCTCGTCAACCTGCAACCGAACGTCCTTTTGCTCGGTGCTCTGGAAACCCTTGAAATCCACGCGGATCGTGTAATCACCGATCGGCAACAAGTTGATCAGGTAGTGTCCCGTGGCATCCGTGATCGACACACGAGTCAGGCCGGTTTCCTGTGAAATGGCCGTGACGGTCGCCCCCGCAATCACCGAACCTGTCTTGTCCGCGACCGTGCCATTAAAGCTGGCGCTGGCCTGGCCGTATGCTCCGGGAGTGATGCAGAGCGCGATCGCACATGCCAAAGCAACGTAGAGCAATAGACTTTTCATGGTTGACACCCCTTATGGAACATTCGAGCGGGGAAAGCTGTCATGCGGAGACGGCACAAAATTCTCGGCGCTTCCCACTCGCGCAAAAAACCTCGCTCGCCAAAACATGACAAGCAGAATTTGGCACTGGGAAAACTCAACTTTTCCTTCGCCGACGGGCCCCAACCCCTCACCCAATACCCCACCCCGAAAAGATAATTGGGCACCTTACTTCTCAATCGCGGCCATGTCAAGACAGTTGTGGCGCGTCAACACCACTCTCAATTTTCAAACCACGTGACGCCAATGTGAATACGAAAGAGGAGACATTCCAACTGAGTCACAATCAGTTTCAAAGAGAAACCGGTTGTACAGCGCTTCAAATCGGGCGTTTTGGCGTGTTCGATGGCTGCGGCTTTTCCTCTGCGTCATGTGGTCTTCGAGCGCGGGAAAGAAAATGGATTGGCCGTGAAGCGAACTTTGCCTATGGAAGCAATCGAAAGATTCGATTCCACAGCCGCCATCGGCCGGCTTGAAAGGATCCGGAGGAGTTCCTTCGTGACGCGCCCCTTCCGGCTAGCCGGAAAATTTTACCGCGCGGACGATTCCCTCGCCTTCCTTCACGAAGATCAATTGATTCGGCGCGACGTCTTTCAGCGAATCGACGGCGCCGCTCGGCCAGCGGATATCCAGCCGCTCGACCGTTTCCGCTTTTCCGATCCCAAAATGGACGCGCAGGTCGCTTTGCGAGATATAACTCCCTCCGCTGCGAACCTCGTCGATCTGGGAATGCGGGCCGGATTCGTCCGGCGGCCGAGTCACGCAGCGCAGGCGCGCTCCGATGCCGCTGCGGTTCGATTTCGTTCCAATCGTGCGAACTTTGAGCCAGTTATTCTTGAGGCGCGAGTCGCAGCGAAGAAGCTGCGGAAAATCGTTGTTCGCGTTGACGACGGCGTCGATGTCCCCGTCGTTGTCGAAATCTCCAAACGCGCATCCCCGCGAGGGCGCCGGCGCCGTGATTCCCGGCCCGCCCCGCAAGGACACATCCTCGAAGCGGCCATTGCGCAAATTGCGGTACAACAATTTCCGCTGCGCGTATCCAGCTTCATTCTTGAGCTGCTCGACTTCGGGATAGACGTGGCCATTGCAAATCAAAATGTCGGGCCAGCCGTCGTTATCCATGTCGAAGAAACCGCAGCCCCATCCGAGATACTGCGTGTGCAGCCCGAGTCCGGCTGTGAACGTCGCATCCTCGAAGCTCCCGTCACCCAGGTTGCGGTAGAGCGACGGCGTATCGCCTGCGAAATTTGTCTTTAAGATGTCGAGGTGACCGTCGAGATCGTAATCGCCGGCTGAAACTCCCATCCCCGCCTGCGCCTTGCCGTCAAGGCTGAGGGCGCACCCGGCCTCCAAGGCGGTGTCCACGAAGGTTCCATTTCCCTTGTTATGATAAAGGATGCTCGGCTTGGAATCGTTGGCGACATAGATATCCGGCCACCCATCGTTGTCGAAATCCGCGGTCAAAACTCCGAGGCTGTACGTCCCCGAGGTGTCCAGAATCCCCGAAGAAGCGGAGACATCCGAGAATGTGCCGTCACCGTTGTTGTGGTAGAGGATGTTCTTGCCGCCGGCCAGGCCGGGAGGCCCGCAGGCGACCATGACGCCCTCATAAAGACATGGTCCCGATTCCGGCAACGGCGCGGTGGCGAGATCGAGATCGATGTAGTTTGCCACGAACAGATCGAGATGGCCGTCGCGGTCGTAGTCGACGAAAGCGCAGCCTGTGTTCCATCGTTTGCCGTTGCCCGCGACCCCGGCCTTCGCGCCTACCTCCGTGAATGTGCCGTCTCCGTTGTTGTGATAGAGAAGGTTCTTGCCGAAATACGTGACGAAAAGGTCGTCGTAGCCGTCATTGTCGTAATCACCGATGCAGCAGCCTTGTCCCCAGCCGGAATGAATCAATCCCGCCTTTGCCGTCACGTCGGTGAACGTCCCGTCGCGATTATTTTTGTACAGGTGCGAGGTCGGTTCCTGGCCTGGGGGAAAACCTTCGAGACGCGTGCCGTTGACGAGAAAGATGTCGAGCCAGCCGTCGTTGTCGTAGTCGTAGAATGCGACCCCGCAACCGGTCGTCTCGAGCAGATATTTGTTCCGGTGCTCGCCGCCGAAAATCGTTTTCGCCGTGAGTCCTGCCTGCTTTGCCACATTCACAAACGAAACGCCAAGGTCGCTTCCGGGGGCGACGGCCGGAAAATTTCCGGTCTGTGTGGAGGAGTGAAGAATCGCGCGCCAATTGGCCGCGCGCGAAACACCCAAAATATTTTCGAGCGATACAGCCACTGCCGATTTGCTCAAAGACTGCAAGAATGCGCGGCGTGAGGAGGACAAAAGGGCGGTACCTTCCCGGCTTTGGCCGGTATTGGAATCGGCTCCGCCATTTTACAGTAGGAGCAACGCTGCTTGGCAAGCTCGTCGAGACGCAGTTCTGTTGCTTCGCGGCGGAGGCGCTCGCGCTATTTCCCATCCTGTGGCGATTTGCGCTTAAAGAAAGTGGTGGACGTGACCGGGATCGAACCGGTGACCCCCTGCTTGCAAATGAGAACCGAGAATACTATGTGGCTGTCTTTTCTTGCCTTTACCTATGTCGTGATAGACGGTTTTTGACGGTATTTGGCACTACTTGTTCCCAAGTTGTTCCCGAATTCATGATCCCCTACCT
>DATJTF010000031.1:0-64506 GCA_035503815.1 Verrucomicrobiia bacterium | reverse complement strand
GCGTGGCCGCTAGTCGGTGCGGGAAGCGCGAACGAAACACTTTTGGGATTTCTGGCCCTCTGCGGACGGTGATTCAGGTGCTTTATCGGTTTCCTTTTTGAGCACGGAGACACCAACTCCGTCACGCAGCATTCTCGCTTCGTCGTCGTACCAAGGTCCCCTCAGAGAGATTGCGATTGTCCTTCTGACAGGGCGTGCGTTTCCCGCCGCAACGACAATGTCGAGTCGGTATTCACCGGGACCGACGATGTGACTTCTGTCGTTTGGTGACGCTATCAGGTCGAAGGCCAGCGAGGTTTGTTGATCAGTGAGGGCCAATCGTGGCGCGTCCTCGTCCACAACGGCTCGGCGTGCCGGGTCGGTAATATGGCCTAGATCGCAGTGCTTGCCCATCCGAGGGGCAATGCGCGGGAAGTACATATTGCCGAAGTAAGCCCATTTGAGGTTCATTGGCGGAAACGTGCCAACCAGTTCCCACTCGTTGTCCACACGTCGAACGCGCAATCTTTCGGCATAGACCTCAGCGTTCTCTGCCGTCGCGTTCCCGGTGTTTTCGATCCACAGCCTGAGATAAACGGAATTTGCGAATGTCCCATCGAGAGCTCTGATTGGCACCGCGAAACAGTCGGGCACCCGCGTTCCGATCGAAATTTGAAGCGTAGGGTGATAGAAGCAACTGCGAATTGATTCTTGAAAAACAGCAACCGCCGCGAGGACAAGTGTCCCGATAGCGGTAATCAGGTCGGTGACGATCCTTAAGCAATCCACGCTGACTCCTCTGCTCTGATAGCTAGATTGCGAACCTCGGCGCGGCGCGATTGTTGTGCCAAAAGCCGAATCCGTCAAGCACCTGCGATAACCTGATGGCGGCCCTCCACAAATCGAGTTGCAACACCGTGCGGCCGATGACTGTCGAGGTGACATGCAGGGCAACCCTATTCATTGCTCGATTATTCTCTTTGACGCAAACGCCTAAATTCGGGACCATCCCACCTGTAAATAGCAGGAGGTGGGTATGGGAGTGCGTACGAGACTGCAACACTTTCGATCTGTGTTCGGAGGATGGTGGTGGGGCGTGAACGCAATTTGGGGATGCTTGTCCTTTGCAGATACTCTCGTCTCCAAATGGGGGTCCGAATCGTTCAAGAACGCGTGGGATACTTACTGGCGAATTCCGAAATGGGGTTGGAAGGTGTGGATAATCGGAGTCTTCTGCATCGCCGTTGTCTTCATTTTCGAGGCCTCTTATCGGGCTGTGAGAAAAGACTCCGAAGCACGCGCGCGAGTCGAACAGGAATTAGAGGACGAAAAAAAACGTAAGCCGACTACGGATGAAATCGTGCTCAAAGAAGCCAGAGACGGGTTTCGCAGTTTGAACAAAGCAAACCATGGAAACCGGCACCCGCGGGAATTTGTGAACGAGAAATGGGTTCAGCAGGTCGCCGAAAAACACGGCCTGACCGTTCGAGAAGTTGACGAAGCGGTAGATCGATGCGATGGAAAGTTCCACTGGCAGTTCTAGACACTACAAAATAAATTGATATCGCTACTCACGGGATCGCCCTTGAGTGGCTGACGTGCTATACATGAACAACGAGCGACACTTCGTGAGGGCCTGTTAAGGGATGGCGGGGATGTCGGTACAACCGAAGTTGGTTTCAATCCGTGACGCCGCGACGGTACTGCTTCGTATGCACGCGGAACTATTCGGGCCGAGACCGCTTCGGAGCCTTTTTGATCTTTGTAAGATCCGAATGAGGGATGGGCGAGATGGAGAAAGAGCTTGGCTGGAATGGATGTATTTCGGACTATTCGTTTTTGTAGATGGCATCCAAGACAACTTTCCCGTCAGCAGCAACGTGGGAGTGGGAGTCGCAATAGCGCGCGAGCTTCTGTCGCAGTTCCAGTTTCACGCCACAAAGGTGATGCCAAGCCTAACGACGATACAGCAGGAAATTGACGAACGAATCAAGCGTTACGAGACTGCGGGTGCGGAGCACTATGAGAGGATAGGGTTTGCCGCCGCTGCGGCGGTCTTGGGGTTAGAGGCCGCGCCTGGAACCGTCCCGCAGAGCCTAGAGGCTTTCGAATTCTCAATCGGAGCAAATAAGTTTCACATCGGTGCCCTGAAGGCCGTGAACGATTTTTTCAAAGAGTACAGAATCGAAACTTAAGCTGCCCGTCCAGCTCTACTCTACCCTCGTAGATTCGATGATTGCCCGAGTTTGTAGAAATTGCCTGGCGGAGCCAATCACGCGAGGCACAATCAGATGATTCCGCCACGCCGGATCCGGCCACTTCCCAGATTTGAAAGATAAGCACTTCCGAGCAGTGCGCGGCGAGGGATTTTGCCACACGCCGACCGTGCCTGGTTTTTGAGTCGATCCGGTTCTCCAAGTCCAAAGCCAATGCTTCCTCAGAAGAAACCCGTCGCCCTTCAGCGGTGCGAGATCGAGCCAGAGCTGCGCGAATTCATCGACACGGTACTTGTGCCGATGCTCGTCCGAGATGCGCTGCGGGAACTGTCCTCCGAAAATAATCTTGCGCCCTCTCGCGCGAATGAAGCAAAATTCCCGCGCATGGTACAGCCGTGACAGCTACCACGCTGCGCGCCGCCGCCTACGCCCGGTACTCGACCGACCGGCAGAACCCACTCTCGACCGAAGATCAGCTCGCCAAGTGCCGCCAGTTCGCCGCCGAGCGCGGATGGCAATTTCTCGAAGAGCACGTTTACACGGACGAAGAGATCTCCGGCGCCACGCTGGACCGTCCTGGACTCCGGGCACTCCTGGCTGCCGCTGAATCCCGACCGCGGCCGTTCGACGCGTTGCTCATTGAAGACGCTTCGCGACTTTCCCGCAAACAGGCTGACGTCTTGAATCTTTGCGAACACCTTTCGTTCGCCGGAGTGAAAATTTGCTTCATCTCCCAGGGAATCGATTCTGGAGATGACAAATTCCAGCTTCTGCTTCTCGCACGCGGGATGATCGATCAGCTCTTCCTTGCGGACACGGCGAAACGTGTTCGCCGGGGCCTTGAGGGATTGATTCGGCGCGGCCTTCACACGGGCGGCCGCTGCTTTGGCTACCGGAGCCGAAAAGATGCCGACGGTGTGCGGCTCGAAATCCACGAGCCAGAGGCTGTCATCGTGAGAAGGATTTTCTACCACTACGCGGACGGGCTTTCTCTGAAGGCGGTCGCCAAGAAGCTGAACGCAGGGGGAGTTCCATCCCCTCAGCCTCAAAGGGGTCGCTTATCTCAGTCATGGTGTCCGTCCTCAATTCGGACGATCCTTGCGAATGAGCGGTACATCGGGCGCGTTGTTTGGTCCCGCAAGCATAAGGTCCGCGACCCAAAGACCGGCCGGCGCGTATTCCGTCCACTGGTCGGCGAGTTGCCGGTTCAAGGCGCCGACGCCCCCGAGCTTCGTATCGTTTCGGAACATTTGTGGCAAGCCGTTGTCGCGCGGCGAGAGACGGTGAAGAGGATTTACGAGGAGGCCGGAAAGGCACCAGGGCTCCTGCGCTCCTCGGCGATGAACGCGCCTTATTTGTTTTCAGGACTCCTCAAGTGCGGGAGTTGTGGTGCGAATTTGCAAATCATCTCCGGCCGCGGGCGTAACCATCCAAACCAGACCTACGGATGTCCGATGAACTTTCACCGGGGTGATTCAGTCTGTTCAAACCGTGTCCGGATTCGGCGGGATGTGCTCGAAAGGGAATTACTCGCAGGTTTGCAGCGAAACGTCCTCCGGGAAGAGGTGATTGACTACACCCTGAAACGCTTTGAAGAGCAGCTCACAAAGGAGCTGGCAAACATCGGCGGCGAAATGGACCGGATGCGCGATCGCAAGCAAAAACTCGAGATCGAGGTCGCTCGGCTGACGGACGGCCTGGCGAGCGGGGTGTACTCAGTTTCCGTCATGGCCGAGATCGCCCGTCGAGAGCGTGAAGTTCGGGACATCGCCGACCGTCTCTTGTCTTCCGCGCCGGAATCGGTGCGGTCCAGGATCCACAAGCTGCGCGAGGCCGCGGTCGTCAAAATGCGTGAAGTCCGGGAATACTTGGCTGGCGACCCGGCGACGGCGCGGGTGTGGCTCTCGAAACACGTTGAGAGGATTGTCATGCAACCGGACGGAGCAATCTACGTCGCTTCAGGCAACTGGAAGCTGCTCGGGGTGGGACGCTGGGATGGTGCCGAGGGGCAGAATCGAACTGCCTACGCCGGCCTTTTCAGGGCCGCGCTCTACCGGTGAGCTACCTCGGCACGCAAACAGCTACTTATTGTAAGGAAAACCGGGGGTGCAGAAAAGAGAAATTGGGAAGCGCAGGAGTCCCCGCCTACTTCATGGATTCGTCGAACTCCTTCATCCAATCGCGCTTTTTCAGAACTTCGCGGGGCTTGGCGCCGTCGGGAGGGCCAACGATTCCGTCCTTTTCCATCAGGTCAATCAAGCGGGCGGCGCGGCCATAGCCGATGCGGAGGCGGCGCTGGAGAGTGGAGGTGGAAGCGCGGCCCATTTCGCAAACGACGCGAATAGCGTCTTGGTAGAGATCGTCGTCCACATCGTCGGCGCCCTCGGGGCCGCCCTCGCCGGCGGAGTCGGCAGAGGCGGTGTCGTCCTTGGGAGGCCGCAGAAGCTCTTCGTTGTAAATCGCCTTGGCTTGTTCGCGCCAGAAATCGCAGACGCCGGAGACTTCGTTTTCGTTCACGTAAGGGCCGTGAATGCGGTGGAGGCGGGACGAACCAGCGGGGAGATAGAGGCTGTCGCCCTTGCCGAGGAGCGATTCGGCGCCGTTGGAATCGAGAATGGTGCGGGAATCGACCTTGCTGGCGACGCGGAAAGAGATGCGAGCGGGGAAATTGGCCTTGATGAGGCCGGTGATGACATCCACGGAGGGCCGCTGCGTGGCGAGGATCAAGTGGATGCCGACGGCGCGAGCCATCTGGGCGAGGCGAGTGATGGATTCCTCGACGCCGTTTGTGTCGACCATCATCAAGTCGGCTAATTCGTCTATGACAATGACGATGTAGGGAAGAGGCTTGTGCTCGACCTCTTCGGAATGGTCGAAAAGGGAAAGCGACTGGGCCTTTTCAAATGTGCGGTTGTATTGGTCAATATTGCGGACGCCGCGCTGCGCCAGGAGCTTGAGACGACGTTCCATCTCACGGACGGCGTTGCGGAGAACATTGGCGGCCACTTTCGGATCGGTGACAACCGGGGTGAAAAGGTGCGGGATGTCGGCATAGAGGCCGAGCTCGAGGCGCTTGGGGTCCACGAGGACGAGCTTGAGCTCGTCGGGAGTGGCCTTAAAGAGCATGCCCATGAGAAGGGAATTGATGAAAACGCTCTTGCCGGTGCCGGTGGAGCCGGCGATCAAGAGATGGGGCATCTGGGTCAAATCGGCGGCGCGAATGCGGCCGGTCAAATCCTTGCCGAGAGGAATGGTGAGCTTGCTGGCGGGATGGCTGAATTCCTGGGATTCGATGACGTCGCGAAGGGCAATCGTCTCGCGGTGAGGATTGGGGACTTCGATGCCGACGGTTGATTTACCGGGAATGCGCTCGATCAAGATGGATTCAGCCTGAAGAGCAAGGCACAAATCGTCGCCGAGACCAGCGATGCGGCTGTACTTGATTCCCGCCTCGGGCTTGAATTCAAAGGTGGTGACGACAGGGCCGGGATTAATCTGCGTGACGTGACCGCCGACGTCGAATTCGCCGCATTTGCTTTCGATGGCGCGCGCGTACTCCTTCAGCTCGGCTTCAGTCATTTTTTCGCCGCGCTCGGAGGGCTGGAGCAGCGAGGGTGAAGGCAAGCGGTAGTTCTTATTGCCGCGGGCAATTTTGGGGTCGGAGGATTTTTTCGGCGAGCGAGAGGTTTCGGCCGAAGAGTCGCCGGGGTCCTGGAATTTGATCACGGCGGGGGAGCGGCGGGATTGTTCCGCGGCGCGTTCCTGTTCCTTTTCATCGCGCTCGTCGTCCACTTCGAGAGTGGAAGATTTTTGAATGGCGACGGCGGGACGGCCGGAGACCTTGATTTGTTCGACGCGCTTACGCAAGCGCGCGGATTCGCGCTCCTCGCGCCAATCCTTGAAGCGAGCCAGCCATTCTCCGAGGAACCCATCGTCGGCCACAGGCTTCTTGATCCAGGCGATGGCGGAGCGGAACGAGAAAGCTGTGGCCAAGAACATCGCAGTGAACAGAGTGGCGAGCGACACCAAGTGCGCGCCGACGGGATTGAAAGCAGCGCGCAAACCCTGGGCAAGAAGCGAGCCGAGCATGCCGCCGGGAGGAAGCGCTCCTCTTACGGCAGGAGCGTGGAGAAGAGAAAGCTCGGAAGAGAGCGAGGCGACGAGCATGCCGAGGCCCACGCATTTCGTGACGGGGTTTTGAACGACTTCGGTGCGAAACCAGCGCATCGCCGCGAGAAACATGGCCGCGGGGAAGAGGAATGCGGAGTAGCCACAGAATTGAAAGAAGAGATCCGCGAGATGAGCGCCGACGGGGCCGATCCAATTGCGCGCGGGACTATCCAAAGGGGGGGCAGCCGAGACGTTGAAGGCGGCGTCGTGCGGCGAATAGCTGAGCAGGCTGAGAGCCAGGAGCACGGCCAGGCTAAGCCCGATAAAGCCGACCATCTCGTTGAGCCGCTTATTGTCCGTCGGGGTAAGGATACGCACCAATGGCTCCTTTGCGCTTCCCAGGAGGCCGGAAAAAAGACAGGCACAAGACTGAGAAACGACCGCCCGCCAGGTCAAGGATAATCCCTTGGCCGGCTTGAAGGCAGCACTAAATATTTGCCCGGCTGGGCGGAAAAAAGGGGAAGGCTCCCGCTTTACATCCGGGAGAGCCGCGGGCGCTGGCGCGCGGGTCCCGAGAGGAGGAACGCGAGTGACTCCGCGACTATATCAAATGAAACGGGAATGTAAACCCCGGGTGAAAAGCGGTTGTGTCGAACTCTCCACGGCGGCAACAGGCGAGGCGTCAAAACCCGGCGTGATACAGGAGGCCGACAGCAAGGGCGGCGAGCAAGCAGTAGACGCCGAACCAATACCATCGGCCGGTTTCGAGCCAGCGGCTGAGCCATTTCAGGGCGACGAGCCCGGCGAGAAACGCGAAGACGCTGCCGACGATGCTCGGCGTGACGGCGGGCATCAATCTGGCGACGGAATGAAGATGCTGCGTCTGAACGAGGCGAAGAAGCTCGCGGGCGATGGCCACGGGGGTGAGCACAACAGCCAAGGCAAAACTGAAATCCTCGGCGCGAGCTTTGGGGACGCCCAACAACATTCCAGCGGAAATCGTGGCGCCTGAGCGGGAGAACCCACGAAAGGGAAGACAGATGCCCTGGATCGCGCCAATCCAGGACGACTGCTTTGAGGATATTCCCGACGCCGCGGCGGATTCGCCGGGATGCGAGCGCCTCTCCAACAAACCCGCGACCAAAATTAAGACTCCCACAACGGCGAGAGCAGCGGCAATCCAATCGAGCCTTCCGAACAGTTGCTCGACCCAGGCGTGAGGTTGATGGGGGAAAGCCAATTTTTCGATCGCCTTCGTCAGGACGCCGCCCACAACGCCGGTCAAGAGTGTGGCCAAAATGAGCGAGACGACGAAGTTCTTGAATTCGGCGGCGGTCTGAAGGAAGGCGCGGCGCCAGCGCTCCCAGAAATAGACGATCACGGCAAACATGGTTCCCGTGTGAAGCATGACCAGCAGGAGAGTGGTTTCGGGCGCAGATGGGTCCATTCCCATGAGTTTTTCCGCGACGATGACGTGCGCGGAGCTGGAGACGGGCAAAAGCTCCGCCAAGCCTTGCACAATCGCGAGAAGAATCACGTGCCATAAGGTCATGGAAATCCCCCGTCTCCTTAATCCAGAGGAAATTTTACATGCGGCGGACGCGTTTGCCGGGTTGGAATATCAGCCGAGTTGCTTCACCATCGCGAAAGCGTCGCGCCCGCCAGGATAGTATCCCTTTCTTACGCCCCGGTTACGATAGCCATGCCTTTTCCAGAAGGCAATCGCAGCGGCGTTGTCCGTGGCGGTTTCGAGGGCGACCTCGCGAACGCCAGTGGCCGCCATGCGGCGTTCCGCTTCTTCGAGCAGAGCCGTTCCCACACCGTGGCGCCGCCAATCGGCGAGAACGTCCATGGTGATGATATAGCCGAAGGGACCACGCTGAGCAGTGAGGCAGAAGCCGACGATGGCGGCCGGTTTTGCGGGCGCGCGGAAAGATTCGGCGAGCACGCAGTTCGCGCCGGGAAACCGAAGATAATTTTTCAGCTCGCGGCGGGAATAGGCGACCTGCGGTTCGTAGCAGGCCTGATCGATCTGCCAGAGCCGGTCGAAATCTTTTTCGGCAAACGACCGCAGAGCGAATCGAGGAGCGGCGGAAGGGTCGGGATGGGATTCGGCGTGAAGGCCGGCGCGGGGATTTTTCGGCGAGGGCATAGAGATGGGGCGCGGCGCGCCGGAATGGCGATCCAGGGCCTGCTACATTTCCAAAATGACCGGCAAAATGAGCGGTCGCTTGGCGGTTTGTTTATTCAGATACCGCTTCAGGTCGGCGCGAATTTTTTCCTTGATGACGCTCCAATCGGTTTTTTCTTCGGGAGTGGACTGTTCAACCGTCTTGAGGACGATGTCGCGGGCTTCCTTCAGAAGCTCGTGCCCATCCTCGGAAGGCAGAAATCCGCGGGTCACAATTTCGGGCGAAATTTCCATTCGGCCGGTGTGTTTGTTGATGGCAATGATCGGGACGACGACGCCGTCTTCGGCGAGATGGCGGCGGTCGCGAATGACGACCTCTTCGATTTCTTCGAGCGAACCCGAATCAACGAGGACACGCCCGGCGGTTACGGGCTCGCGTCGGAAGGCGTGGCCGGCGGCGGTAAATTCCAGAGGCTGGCCGCTCTCGAGGAGAAAAATCTGGCCGCGGACGGCGCCGACCTGCTCGGCGAGGGCCGCGTGCTGGAACAACTGCCTGTATTCACCGTGCAGCGGAACGAAATATTTCGGCTGAACGAGCTGCAGGAGGATTTTTTGCTCTTCCTGGCTGGCGTGCCCGGAAACGTGAATGGGGGCGGAGCGGCCTCCTTCGTAGTAGACCAGAGCCTGGCGGCGGAAAAGGTGATCAATCATCCGGAATATCGCTTTCTCGTTGCCGGGAATGATGCGCGCGGAGAGGATGACGGTGTCGTTTTCGGCGATGCTGAGGAGCCTGTGATTGTCGACGGCGATGCGGGAGAGAGCGGAAAGGGGCTCGGCCTGAGTGCCGCTGGCGAGGACGACAAGCCGCTTCGGGTCGAAGGTGCGGATGTCCTGCGGGCGGACGATACTGCCGTCGGGGATGCGAAGTTTGCGGAGATTGTGGGCGATTTCGACGTTGTCAACCATGCTGCGGCCGACGATTCCCACTTTTCTTCCGCTGGAAAGAGCCAAATCCACGACCTGCTGGATGCGGTGGACGGAGCTGGAAAAGCAGGAGACGATGACGCGCTGGGGCGCGGCGCGAAAGAGCTCTTCGAGGCGGACGACCACGGCGCGCTCAGAGGGGGTGAAACCGGGGCGCTCGACGTTGGTGCTGTCGCTGAAGAGGGCCAGGACGCCTTCCTGACCGTAGCGGGCGAAGGCGTGAAGGTCGAAGGGCTTGGCGTCAACGGGCGTGGGATCAATCTTGAAGTCGCCGGTGTGAATGATGACGCCGACAGGCGTTCGGACGGCAAGCGCGACGCAGTCGATCGTGCTATGGGTGACATGCAGATACTCGATGGTGAAAGGGCCGATCGTCGTGGTCTGGCCGGCTTTGACCGTATTGAGACGAGCCTTTTCGAGCAGGGCCGCCTCTTCGAGCTTCTTTCGGACGATTGCAAGCGTGAATTCCGTGCCAAATACCGGTACGTCCAGATCGGGGAGGATGTAAGGGACGGCGCCGATGTGGTCCTCGTGAGCGTGAGTCAGGACGATGGCGCGAACCATGTGCTTGTGCTGCTTGAGGTAGGCGATGTCGGGAATGACGATGTCCACGCCGAGGAGTTCCTGCTCGGGGAACATGAGCCCGGCGTCGATGACAATGATGTCGTCACCGTAGCGGAGAGCGAGCATGTTCATGCCAAACTCGCCCAGGCCGCCCAGAGGTATTGCCCACAACGATGGTTTGCTCAATTTATTCTTCCGGCTTTCTCAGACATGGGATGCAAGGAGATGGCAGGCGTCGAAGGGAGCTGCGCCGTCCACGTTCTGCAAAAACCAAGAGGCCATCTTACCACCGATTTGGTTTTCCTCGAATTCGCCCCCGGCAGGGGACTGGACCTCAATCCGAGCCGCCGCCGGAAAAGAGGCGGGCAATCGCCACTAAAACGACGGCGCCGACGGTAGCGGCGGCGAGGCTGCCCCAGAAGCCCCAGGTGGGAATTCCGAGGCGAGAGAAAACCCATCCACCGACAACGGCACCAATCAAACCCAGAATGATGTTGACGACGCAGCCGTAGCCCTGGCCGCGGGATATTTTTCCGGCCACCCAGCCGGCGATCAGGCCGATCACAATCCAGGCGATGAGGCCGTTGGGCTTAACGCCGATAAAGATGACTTTGTCGTGCTGGAACGCAAAAAGTGCCGCCGCGAGTTCGATCATCGCATTCTCCCAGGGGCTGATGCTTCCATTCTCCCACGAATTCGCGGGTAAGTGCCGTGCTTCGGCGCATTGGAAAATTCCGCGGACGGGTGCTCGAGGCGCCGGAGGCGGGTCATTTTCGCCGAATCATTGGCAAAAGACGTAGCCGAGGCATTTGTAGACGAGCTTGGCGGCGAGAAAGCTGGATGCGTGCTGGCCGGGTTGCGGGAGAAGCTCGACCACATCCATGCCGACCACTTTTTTGTGATCGGCGACGGCGCGAACCAGAGAGGTCACCTGATGCCAATCAAGACCTCCGGGTTCGGGAGTTCCGGTGGCCGGGACAAGGGAAGGATCGAAGCCGTCGAGGTCGATCGTCAGATAGACGGTGGGCGACAGGTCTTCGAGGACCTTGGCGATCCAGGCCTTGAGGGGAGCGCGGACGATATCTTTGGCCCAGTAGATTTTTGTTTTGAGCTTCGGGAGAGCCTTCACTTCTTCGACGGAAATCGAACGAATGCCGACCTGGACGGCGGGGCAGACCTCGAGGACGCGGCGCATGGCGCAAGCGTGGCTGGAGGAGTTTCCGTGGTAATCGTCGCGGAGGTCGGCGTGAGCGTCGATTTGCAGGACGCTCAGATCCTTGTATTTTTTGGCCATGGCGGAGACCAGAGGCGGTGTGAGGGAATGCTCGCCGCCGAGAGCAACGGGGAATTTGCCGTCTTCAATGAAAGCCATCTGGGCGGTGAAAATTTCGGTGATCACTTCGTCGAGCGTTCCATCCTCGGTGTCGATCGCCGGGAGAGTGGCGATGCCAATTTCCTTGTACGGCTCGAGCTCGAGTTCTTCGTCGTAGAGCTCGACGTAGCGGCTGGCTTCGAGAATCGCGGCGGGGCCTTTGCCGGTGCCGCGCTCGTAGGACGTGGTGCGTTCGAGGGGAACGGGAAAAATCACGGCACGGGCCGACTCGTAGGCGGCGTCTTGCTCGGAAAGACCGAGAAAATTCTCAGGCGCAATCGGGGTGTATCGTTTCATAGTCGGATTCGGCTCACTTGAATGTACAAGATTTTCCTACCGTCCTCGCCCTGATTCGTATTATCAATGAGCCGCGCTGTTTTGGTTCCGCAATTCTCCGTCGCGCGACACATCCCCACGGAATATCAGATCCGGGGGGAAGCTTACATTACCTGCGAGGCTAAGGAATGGCAAAGAAAAAGGGGCTCACCGGACGTATCCTTCACGATCCCATCGAAGACCGGCTCACACCGATCTTTCCGCTCGATCTATCCCGCATTCATTCGATTGACGACATGGTCCGGGCCATGGGGCAGACGGCGTACACGGCGCGGCAGATCGGCGACGCCGCCGACGTCTTGGAGCACATGGCGCGCGACAAGGACTGCTTTTCGGTCATGACGCTTTCCGGAGCGCTGACGGTGGGGAAAATGGGGCTGGTGTTCTGCGACCTGGTGGATTCGGGCGTGATCAAGGCAATCGTATCCACGGGGGCGTTGATGGCGCACGGACTGGTGGAAGCGACCGGACGTTCGCATTTTCGCTACGACCCCCGGATGGGAGATACCGAGCTTTTTCTGGCGGGTTACAACCGCGTGTACGACTCGCTCGAACCCGAGGTGAATCTGGACGCCGTCGAGGAGGTGGTGGATCAAGTTCTGGAGCGGTGGGACGCGGAGGAAACGGTGAGCAGCTGGAAAGTCAACCGGCGAATCGGCGAATACCTGATCCGGCACTCGAAGGGGCGGGGAATTCTGAAATCCTGCGCGGAAAAAAACGTTCCGGTCTTCGTTCCCGCGTTCACCGATTCGGAGCTGGGGATCGACTTGGCGCTTCACCAGAGGATGCGAAAAAAACAGGGGCGGCCGCTGCTTCGCTTCGACCCTTATCTCGACTTCGAGCACTATGCCTCGACAATGCTGGCCACGAAGCGGATGGGAATCTTGACGATCGGCGGGGGAGTGCCGCGGAATTGGGCGCAGCAGTTCGGCGTGTATGCCGAGCTATTGGCGCGGCGCGGATTCGAGAAGCTTCCCCTGAAGCGTTACAACTACGGCGTGAGGGTGTGCCCAGAGCCGGTGAACTGGGGCGGCCTTTCCGGAAGCACGTACACCGAGGCGGTATCGTGGGGAAAGTTCGTTCCGCCGGAAGAAGGCGGGAAGTTCGCGGAGGTGCTCGACGACGCGACGGTGGCTTTGCCGCTGATCGTCGGGGCCGTGCTGGAACGGATTGGCTACCTGAAGGGGCCGAAAGGCGCGAAAAAGCGGCGTTGAGCGTTTTTGGATTGGGATAGCTTCGGGAAAGATTTCGAAGGGAAGAAAAACGATTAATCGTCTTCGCCGAGGAGAATGGCGGCGGCGAGGACGGTGGTCCACAAGCCGCGCTTGTCCCCAACCGCGGATTGAGTGATGTTCATCGTGCGGACGATTTTGTTCGAGATGCGGTAGACTTCCTTTTTTTCGTCCCAAGAAAGATCCGGGTCGAACTCCACGTTCAAGGTTGTCGCCAGCATTTCCGCGGCGAGTTCCTCGGTATATTCGCCGGCGACTTCCTCACTTTCACCAAAAGAGTGGTGCTCGGAAAGATATCCGAACATGGATTTGTCGCCCGGAAGGGCTAGCCCCACACCGGCGGCGATCAAGCGATGAGGCTCGCGCGTCTGATTTTCGCTGATGACGGTGAAAGCAACCTGGCCGGGCTTGAGGTGTTTCAAACCCTCGCTGCGGGAGATCAGCTTGCAGTGAGGAGGGAAAATCGAGGAGACGCGGACAATGTTGCAAGCGGCGATGCCGGCATTGCGCAAGGCCAGCTCGAAACTGGAAAGACGCTCGCGGTGTTTTCCGACTCCCTTGGTGAGGAATATCTTCTTCGCGACAAACGCCATGGAACGTACCGGGCTGCGGTCCCTCCCAATTATCGAGTCGGATTCGGTGTGCCTGCAAAAATTAACAAGCGCTTTCCCGACTGTCAATCATTATTCGTCTCGAAAGTTACGCGCGTGTGACAAGGTTAGCGATTTCGGTCCGCGACGTCATTGGCCGCTTGCGCTTCCATGGCCTGGACGGCTGCGCGGGGGACAATTTTCCAGTTGGCGTCCGAGGATGCGGGGATTTTCCGGGTCCGTTCGAGGTAGGCAATCAAGAGATCGCGAATTTCCTCGGGCGAACGGTAGACGATGGGCAGGCCTTTGTAGATATCGTAATGGCCGCCGCCGGTGTAGCGGTAGTTGTTGATGGCCACGCGCAACTTTTGATCGGGGGGAAGCGGCTTGCCGTGAAACCGCAAATCCTCGATGCGGGCGCCGACGGGCTTCGTCAGGTCGATCACGTAACGGACACCGAGAGCCGAGTCCGCGTTGTATCCGGGCAAACGGAGCTCTTCGCCCGGAGCGGGAGGCCAGGCGGGGTAGAAACTTGCGGCGTGTTCGAGCGCGTCTTTGAGTTGCGCGCCGGTCATTTCGACGACGTAGAGCGAGTTTTCGTAGACATAGAGGGCGGCAGCTTGCCGGACAGTGACGGGACCGGCGAGAATTTGCGTGCCGGGGTAGAACATAGTGGCCAGGGAGACGTCGGCATGCCCGGCGTCCATCTGTGCGCGATTAATCAATTCAACCAGGGGGCCATCTTCATATCTTTCGTCCGCGCCGGAAAGGGCCTTTTCCGAAGTGGCGATGGAAGTATCGAGATATTTTTGCGTGGCTTCCTGGTAAGGCTGCGCGATTTTCATAATGGCGGGATCGGCGGGTGTATCAGGGGTGACGGGAATGGTTCGAGAGTGCTTGGAGACAACCGTCCAGCGCCCCGCGGCGTTTCTGGCCATGGTGATATCGGCGCGGGCGAGGGAAAGGCCCCAATTTTTGGCCTGGGCCATGAGGACGCCATTGACGAACATCTCCGGCATTTCGCGGTGCGTGTGCCCGTAAAAGATCATGTCGATGCCGGGGACTTGCTCGGCAAGCTCCCATGCGGCGTTTTCATTGGAGATCTGATCCGAAGCGGCTTTGCCGGTTTTGGGGTCGCGGTCTAGGCCGGAGTGCATGATGACGACGACGAGGTCAGCCTGTTTTCTGACCTCGGGGATGACGGTCTTCGCGGAATCGACGATGGGCTCAAATTCGTAGCCCTTGTAATGAGCGGGGATTTCCCAGCGGGGAATTCCCGGCGTGACGAAGCCGACGATGGCGACGCGGACGCCCTCGACGCGCTTCATGATGTAGGGTTTGAAATATGGCGTTCCCGACGTGTAGGTCTGTTTGATGTTCGCGGCAAGCCAGGGAAAACGCGACTCCGCCTTGGCCTTCCACATCTCCTTCTCGCCGAAATTGAATTCATGATTACCGACGGCCATGGCGACGTAACCCATCGCGTTGAATACGGCGATTTCGGGATTGGGAACGGAGGTGTCTCGAACAGCGAAGTAGTAGGCGAGGGGAGTGCCTTCTGTGGTGTCGCCGCAGTCGAGCAAGAGAGCGTCGGGCGCCTGAGCGCGCTGCTGGTTAACCAAGGTGGCGATTTTGGCCATTCCAAGGTCGGCGGGCTTATTGGCGTAGTAATCCCAGGGTTCGATGTGGCCGTGGGAATCGGTGGTGGTGAGGAGGGTGATGGTTACGGACGATGGGTTCGCCTGTGCGTGGACGCCCAAGGCGGGGACGGCCAGGCAAGAGGCGAGCAGGAGCGCGAGGAGAATTTTCGGTTTGGGGCTCAAGCGTTTCCCCGGAGAAAAATATAACGCGCACGAAACATTGTAGCGCAATCGCAAATCGCGACGAGCAGGAACGCGGCAGGCGCGCGAGCAGTTGGATACAGGGAATGTGTGGCGATTCGCGGAAGCAAACGAGAAGGCGAGGCGAAATCGGAGGCTTATTTCGGGGCTAATTCCGGCCGATCAGAGGCATGCATTCGGCGAGCGTGTCGGCAATGGCTTTGAGTTCGCGAAGCTGCGGGTGGGTGAAATCGGGCCCGGCATCGGCAGCTGTTTTTCCTTTTCGGCTTACCTGGATGACGCCAACCATTTTGCGGTCCAAGACGATGGGAGCGCTCATGATTTTCTGGATCGGCTCGCCGCGCTCTTCGGCGATGGGGACGGCTTCGAAAACGGAAGCGTGAGGGACAAAGGCGAAATGATTGATGATTTCAGCGCGCTTTTCGCGAGCCGTTCTGGCGGCCAGGGAATTGGTGCTGGAAAGCGGGATCATGCCGACGACCTTGAGAGCCTCAGGAACGACGAACTGAAGGAAGCGCTCGTCGGGGGCCAAGGTGAAGATGGCCACTTCATGAGGCTGAACGGCGAAATTACGGCTGATGAGTTCCACGGCGCGCGTCAGACCAATAAAATCGCCCTGGCCGCCGCTATCGGAAACGGTGGCCATCCACTTCTTCAGCTCGCCGATGTATTCGCTTTGCATTTCCAAGAGGGCCGTTAAAGGCCAGTCTACCATTTAGGGAATCCGGAGCCGGGCAAGCAAAAACCCGGGGGTTTCCAATGTGCAATCCCCCCACGCCAATCGAGGTCACTTGCCGGGCTGAACAGCCAAATTTTCGAGGGCCAAAGCCAATTCGAGCACACCCCGGCGAATCTCCTGGGCGCCCACGGCGGCAAACCCCAAGTGCAAGGCCTCCTGCTTCGTCTGGCCGCGGGGAATGGAGCCCAACGGCAGAACCTCCACATTTCGTTCGGCCGCCGCTTTTGCCGCCGCGCGAGAGGAAATGCCGCCGGCAAGCCAACCTACGGTCTGCATGCCGGCTTCGACGCCTGAAATCTCGAGCAGACCGGCCAGCCGGTGTTTCGCGGTTTCGAGAAGGAGCGAAAGGCGCTCGGCATACACCTCACGCATTCGGCGCAGATGCCTGCCGAAATGTCCTTCGGTGATGAAGTCACACACAATCGCCTGCTCGATCAAGGGGGCGTGGCGCTTGGTCACGGAGCTGGCGGCTTCGAAATAGGGAACCATGTCGGGAGGGACGACGAGGTAACCGAGCCGAAGGGATGGGAACAATACTTTGTTAAAGCTGCCGGCAAAGAGGACGACGCCGTTTTTATCGAGACCTTGGAGGGAGGGGACGGGCCGCCCGGAGTAGCGATATTCGCTGTCGTAATCATCCTCGAAGATGAGCGCCCCTGACTTTCGAGCCCAATCGAGAAGCTCGAGGCGCCGGGGAAGAGACATAGTGATCCCCAGGGGATATTGGTGGGCGGGGGTGATGTAAACCATTTTCGCGCCGCGCATTCGGGCAGGCTGGATGAGCATGCCGGCTTCGTCGAGGCGAAGCGGGGTAATCCTGGCGGCCACACCTTCAAAGACCATCGTCGCACCGATATATCCCGGGTCTTCCATGCAGACACGGTCGCCGGGGTCGAGAAGGAGGCGGGAGGCGGATTCAAGAGCTTCCTGAACTCCGGAGACAATGGCGATTTGAGCGGCCTTGCAGTTCACGCCTCTTGAAGTGGTCAGGTAGGCCGCTACGGCTTCGCGCAAGGGGGGGTAGCCCATGGGTTCGCATCCTGTGAGGAGGCTGACGGGGGCGCGACGCAAGCGGCGGGAAGCTATCTGAGCCCAAAGAGTGGCGGGAAACAGGTCGAGAGCGGGAATGTTGGAGCGGAATGCGCGAGTCGGCCGGGGCAGAAGGCCGACGAAGAGCCTTGCGCGCTTCGCATATCCTGAGAGGCGCCGCTGGAGAGGCTTTGCAGGTGGGGCGGCGCGAAGCCCCTGCCTGCCGACCTCGAGGAGTTCTTCCGGGAGGATATTTCTGACGAAAGTGCCCGAGCCGACTGCGCCCTCGAAATAGCCTTCCGAAATGAGCAGGTCGAACGCGGTGACGATCGTGCCGCGGGAGAGGGCGTATTGAGTGGCGAGGTCGCGCGTCGAGGGGAGGCGCGTTCCTGCGCGCAACCTGCCCTCGAGGACGGCGTGGCGGAGGGAGGAATAAAGCCAGCGGTAAGACGGGACGCCTTTCTCGCGCGGGGGCAGGGAAAGTTGAAACGCCTGGGTTCGCTTGGCCATAAAGTGGTACAGGAAGAATATCGTAAATGGACCTTCCACTACAGACCATTATTATTTAGGGTGCATGGAGGAGGTGGCCGATGTTCTGCTGGCTGAAATGGGCCCACATTCCGGGATTTCTGATTGGTTCGGTGTTTTCGCTGGTTCTGGGAGTCACGCGGCAACCCTTGGCGAACGGCGGCCAGGACAATACGATTAGACCGGAGCGGGCGAGGGTGACGTTCACTCACGCGCTTCCACGGCTCGACGGTTCGAAGCTCCGAGTCACGATCGTCGAGGTCAACTACGGCCCCGGCGAATCGTCGCGGCCTCACACGCACCCGTGCCCCGTTGTGGGCTACGTTCTCGAAGGCGCATTGCGCACGCAAGTGGCCGGAGAGGCTGCCGCGGTTTATGGACCGGGCGACAGCTTTTACGAAGCGCCTCACGGTGTGCATTTGGTGTCGGCGAACGCGAGCGACAAATCGAGAGCGAAGTTTCTCGCTTTTTTTGTGTGCGATAAGGAAGCGCCATTGAGCGCTCCGGTTGATACTTCGAGGAAGGAGGCAAACCATGATTGAGAGGCCATCGTCCGCGGCGGGATTGGCGGCGGAAAATCTGCGCCAGACGCTTGGCGGGTTCCGCTGGAGCCAATTCGCGACGATCTATGGGCGTCTCGCGCTCGGGGCGGCATTTCTTTCGGGGATAGCGGACCGGTTCGGACTGTACCGGGGGAGAAATGTGGGGTACGGGAACTTTGAAGGATTTGTGCGGTACACGGCGCAAGTAAATTCGTTCATGCCGGCTTCGACGATTCCGTTTCTGGCGTGGGCGGCGACGGCAGCGGAATTTTCACTGGGAGTGTTACTGATCGCCGGGATCTGGCGGCGACCGGTGGCGATTGCGAGCGCGATACTGCTGGTGCTATTTGGAACAGCGATGGCGATTTCATTTGGGATAAAGTCGCCGCTGGATTATTCGGTGTTCTCCGCGTCTTCGGCGGCGGTTTTGCTGGCGGTCTACAGCCCGCCAAAACGGAAATCGTCCGCTCTCGAGAATAAGCCAGTTCAAAACTGGGACGTAATTTGATTTTGATATGGAGGAAACTTGAACGCCCGGTATGACGCATTGAAATCTTCGCCCCTCGGTTACAAAGCGATGCTCGGACTGGAGCAGTATCTCGCGAGCTGCGAAATCGAAGCAGGGTTGCTGCACCTGTTGAAGCTTCGCGTATCGCAAATAAACGGGTGCGCCTTTTGTCTGGACATGCATTGGAAGGACCTTCGGGCGAGCGGAGAACCCGAACAACGCCTGTATTCACTCGACGCGTGGCGGGAGACTCCGTTCTATAGCGGCCGGGAGCGTGGGGCGCTCGCCTGGGCCGAATCGGTGACGATGGTTGCGACGACTCACGTCCCCGACGATGTCTACGAAGAAGTCCGGCGGCATTTCAACGAGAAAGAGATCGCCGACCTGACACTGGCCGTGGCAACGATCAACGCGTGGAACCGCCTTTCGATCGCATCGCGGACGGTTCCGGGAAGCTATCAGCCGGCGAAGCCTCACGAATCCGCGGCCGGGGTGAAATAAGGATTTCAGTTTCGAAAGGCGAGCAGCAGTCAGACTCGGAACCCGTACGGGAGGGATGATGCGATACAAACTCATGTTGGCAGGGGTTCTGATGGCCGTGCTGGCGCCGCTCACCGGACTTCCGGCCGCCGCAGGCGGGCAACAGCCGGACGATTTGCTGCAGGCGCGCGAGGCAGTGTGGCGGGCGTGGTTTGCAGGAGACGTTCCAACGCTCGAGAGGCTTGTCCCGGAAGATACGATTGTCGTCGGCGCCGGGGATGAAGATTTCGAGTCGCAAGCCGAGGTCATCGCCGACTCCAAGAAATTTCACGAGGGAGGAGGCAAACTTATCCGGCTGGAGTTTCCCGTCACGAAAGTCCAGAGGTTCGGGGACGTGGCCATACTCTACAGCCGGTATGTCTACGAAATCGAGTCCGGCGGGAAGCGTTCGGTCCACGCGGGACATTCGACAGAAACGTTCGTTCTGCGGGACGGGCACTGGGTGAATCCGGGGTGGCAGACGGCCGCCGACAAATAAAGCTGGTGGCGGCGGTTTTCGAACCGCGGTCCGGGGGCCGCTTCCCGTTTCCCGGGCGCGCGTGCACAATTCACGGCACTCTGCGCTATACTTTCGCGCGGAGATTTTTGGCCGAATGAACCGATATCTTCGGGCCGCATTAGGGGGCTCCCTGGGGCTCTCGCTGGGAATTTTATTTGGAGGAATCGTTCCGCACTTGGCTCTTTCGAATCCCACCGGCAAAATTTCGGCCGCAGCCACGCGTCTTCATTTTTCATCCATTGTCGTGGACACGCACGACGACACCACACAGAGGCTGTTGAATCCCGCTTTCGATCTCGGCGCGCGGCACGACGACGGAAGCATCGACATCCCGCGGATGAAGGACGGCGGGCTGAGCGCGATATTTTTTTCGATTTGGATATCGGGCAGAGTGACGGGGCCGGGAGCCACGCAGAGGGCGCTGACGCAAATCAACCTGGTTCGGGAGGCGGTGGCAAAACATCCGCACGATCTGACGCTGTGCACGACGGCGGCCGACGTCCGGCAGGCGAAAGCCCGGCACAAAATCGCGGTGCTGATGGGGGTGGAAGGCGGGCACATGATTGACGACTCGCTGGCCAACCTGGATGAATTCGCGCGGCTGGGAGTCCGCTACATGACGCTGACGCACATGGTGAACACGGATTGGGCGGATTCGTCCACGGACACACCGGCGCATAACGGGCTGACGGATTTCGGGAAACAAGTGGTGCTTGAAATGAACCGGTTGGGAATGATGGTGGATATATCGCATGTGTCCGACAAGACCTTCTACGACGCGCTGGCGACGAGCAAGGCGCCCTTGATTGCGTCGCATTCCTCTTGCCGGGCGATATGCAACGCGCCGCGGAACATGTCCGACCAGATGATTCGCGATCTGGCGGCGAAGGGCGGCGTGATCCAAATCAATTACCACGTGGGGTTCCTCGACCAGAAATTCCGGGACGCGGACGCCGCCAATCCGGAGTTGAGCAAGAAGATTGACGCAGAAGCCAAGCTCCGGTGCGGCGCGGACGATACGTGCCAATTGGTGGAGACGGAAAAAATCACGCGGTCTTACATGGAGGCAGGGAAGCTGCCGCGGGTGGAATGGACGGAAATTGTGGACCACATCGACCATGCGGTGAAGCTGGTTGGACCAGACCACGTGGGGCTCGGCTCGGATTTCGACGGCGCCGTGATGCCGTTCGGCATGGAAGACGCCACGCACTTGCCGCAGATTACACAAGCCTTGCTCGATCGCGGCTATTCGCTGGAAGATATTCAAAAGATACTTGGCGGGAACACCCTGCGCCTGATGGAGCAGGTGGAGTCCGTCGCCAAACAAATGAAAGGACCTTCATGAGACGCATCGCACCCTGGGTGTACCTGCTGGCTGCCGCTCTGGCAATTCCCGCAACCGCGGCGGCACAGACGACTTCCACGCCCGCAAGAAGGGCACACACGCACACGGACCCGGCTCTCTACCATCCGGCAGAGCTGAGAGCCAAGGCGCCGGCCGAGTACGAAGTGAAATTCGTGACCACCAAAGGCGATTTCGTGATTCAGGCGACGCGCGCGTGGGCGCCGCTTGGCGCGGACCGGTTCTACAACCTGGTGCGGCACGGCTACTTTAAGGGAGACAGTTTCTTCCGCGTCGTTCCGGGGTTCGTGGTGCAATTCGGGCTAAGCCCAAGCCCGGGCATCAACAAAGCCTGGGAAAAGGCGACGATCAAGGACGACCCGGTGTCGCAATCGAACCGGGCGGGGACGATCACGTTTGCCACGTCGGGCACCAACACGCGAACCACTCAGGTGTTCATCAACATGGGGGACAATTCGCAGCTCGATTCGCAAGGGTTCTCTCCCTTTGGGCAGGTGACATCAGGGCTTGACGTGGTGCAGGCGCTGTACAGCGGCTACGGCGATTTGCCGGAGATGGGCGGGCGAGGGCCGAGCGAAGACCGTATAAGCTCCGAAGGGAAGGTGTATCTGGAAAAAGACTTCCCCAAGCTGGACAGCATTGTGACGGCCGAGATTATCTCGCCCGCTCCGGCAGCGGAGCACTCGCCGCACAAATCCGGAGGAGCAGCGGGCGCGGGTTCGTCGAAACAGTAAGAGAACCTCCTGAAGCCCGGGCGATTTGGGCATCGTGGCGGAGCAAGCGAGTAGAAGGTCACAAAATTGAAAAGGGGTCTTTCATGCCAACGAATCCGAAACTGCTTGAACCCGCGGGGCTGACGGCGAAGGCACCGGACGCATTCAAAGTGGAATTCGCGACGACCGCGGGAAACTTCACGGTGGAAGTGACGCGCGATTGGGCGCCGATCGGGGCCGACCGGTTCTACAATCTGGTGACGAACAATTTTTTCGACGACGCAGCATTTTTCCGCGTGGTGCCCAAATTCATCGTTCAATTTGGACTGAGCCCGGATCCGGGAGTCAACCGCACGTGGAGGAGCGCCAACATCAAAGACGATCCCGTGAAGCAGTCGAACCGGCCGGGTTTTCTCACCTTCGCCACGGCCGGGCCGAACACGCGAACGACGCAGCTATTCATCAATTTCGGCGAAAACGCATTTCTCGACTCGCAGGGATTTTCACCGTTCGGCAAAGTGGCGTCCGGGATGGACGTGGTGCAGAAAATTTTCGCGGGATACGGCGAGCAGCCGGACCAGGGCAGCATTCACTCCCAGGGGAAAGCCTATCTCGACCAAAAGTTTCCGAAGCTGGACCGAATCACTTCAACCGCGGTGATTTAGCTTCTCGAAGGACGCGAAGGCGAGGAGTTTCGGCCGGGCGGCCTGAAAACGGCGAGATGGCGGCCGAGGCGCAATGCCTGGGGGCGGTTCGGGTTCGGCGGCGGTCACGCGCGCATTTTTTAAGCTGACCGTTTCGATTTGAGGCTTTTCCTTTCGCCGGGCTCTCGCTACACTGCTTCGCGCCGCTCATGAGCGAAACCACCGCGCCGCCCTCCGCTGCCGAGCCTGCCCCGCGCGCGCAACCTGGCACCGTCGTATTCAGCGCCAACGCCATCCTGGCGATGCTCACAGCATTGGCGATCGTTCTTCACGCGCTGGCGATTCGCAATTATGGATTTTTCCGCGACGAGCTCTATTACATGGCGTGCGGCCGCCACCTCGCGTGGGGATACGTCGACCAACCCCCTCTGGTCGCTCTGATCGCGTGGATCTCTCACAGGGTGTTCGGCAATTCACTGGCGGCGATTCGCGTGTTTCCCGCGCTGGCGGGAGCTGCGACGGTATGCCTGACAGGGCTTTTCGCGCGGGAGCTGGGCGGAAACCGGTTTTCGCAGTTTCTGGCGGCGATGGCGGTGCTTTTCGCTCCCGCGTGCCTGGCGTTCACCGGCTTCTTTTCGATGAACGCGTTCGAGCCGCTTTTTTGGCTGGGATGCGCGTGGATCGCGGTGCGCATCGCCGGCGGCGCGTCTCCACGGCTTTGGATACTGTTCGGCGCAATTGCCGGAGTGGGCGTCGAAAACAAGCACACGATGATCGTGTTCGGGTTCGCGCTGGTGTGCGGGCTGATGCTGGCCGGCCAGGCGCGGCTGTTCAAGTCGCCCTGGTTCTGGCTGGGCGGCTGCGTTGCGTTTCTGATTTTCCTTCCGAACCTGCATTGGGAAATCGTTCACGGGTTCCCGCAGATTGAAGTCGTTCGCAACGCGCAGAAGTTCAAGAACGAAAAGGTTGGTGCGGGGCTTTTTCTGTTCGACCAGGCATTGTTCGTTCAGCCGCTTACTTACCTGCTGTGCCTGACGGGGATTGCCTGGGTGTTTCTGGAGAAAGAAGGGAAGCGTTTCGTTTTTTTGGCCTGGACTTATTTCGTGATTCTGGCGGTATTCATCGCGCTGGACGGCAAATCGTACTATGTGGTTCCGGCGGACCCGATCCTGATCGCGCTGGGGGCGGTGGCGTTCGGGCGCATTGTGAGCAAGCCCGCGTTTAGGGGCGCGTTGGTCGCGCTTATCCTGGCGGGAGGATTGATTGCGCTGCCGCTGGGACTTCCGATACTTCCCGTGCCACTGTTTTTGCGCTATTTGCGCGTAGTCCCCTATGGAACGGTGAAGACGGAGCGTGACGCCACGGTCGCGCTGCCGCAGCTTTATGCGGATATGTTCGGCTGGGAGAATATAGCCGACCGGATTGCGGAGGTGTACAACGCGCTGCCCGCGAACGAGCGGCCCGGCTGCGCAATCGCCGCGGGAAATTACGGAGAAGCCGGGGCGATCGATTATTACGGACCGGCTCTGGGATTGCCGCCGGCGATATCGGGGCACAACAGCTACTACGACTGGGGGCCGCGGAATTATTCAGGCGATTGTGTGATTCTGTTTGGGGAGCGGTCAACGGAGCTGACCCAGTATTTTCGAGAGGTCGAGCGCGTGGGGACGGTTTCCAACCCGCACTCGATGCCCTCGGAGCGGAACGTGCCGATCTATTTGTGCCACAAGCCTATCGCTCCTCTCGCAGAGCTGTGGCCGCATTTTCGGATGATCATTTAAGCGCCGGTTGAAAGCGAATATTCAGTGGCGGATAGCCGATTTTTTCCGCCGCGGGCCTTCAATGAATCGGCGCCCGCTTCGGATCTTTCGCGGCGCGTTCGAGCCTCTCGACGTCGAGTCCGGTGGCGGCGAGGCGGCGGCCGACCTCGGAAGCGTCATCGCGAGCCATCGCCAAAAGGATGGATTCGCTGGTGAGGATGGGGATGGTGCGGCCGTCTTCTCTTTCGCGGCCCGGAGCGATCCTTCCGGCACGCCGGAGGACGGACTGCAAGTCGCGGGACAAACCGAGGCCGTTGACGGGGGTATCTTTCTTGGCGCGCTTGCGGGGAAACGCGAATTTGCGTCGCCGCTGGCGCTCTCCCTCAAATCGCTTGGCGTCGTATTCAAGCAGCCATTTGTGCCAGCGCTGCGGGCTGACGCCGCAAATGGAGCCGAGATAGCTTTCGATCGCGCGGGCATCCGCCCAATATCGTTCGAGGCCTTCCCAGTGGTTCAGATACATGGCGGCGAGAAAATCGGCGACGCTGACGTCGCCCAGCGCGCGGCTGCGGGCGAGCATGACGGCGAGGCGTGCGGAGCGCTCGAGCTCCATGGTGAGGCGGACGGGGAGAAGGTCAAAAGGGTGCGGGACGCGCGTCGAGGGCGATTTCCCCGGCGGCGCGCTCTTCTTCGACCTGTTCCCAAGCAACTTCATCGCTTCCGGACCACCCCAAAGCAAGTTTACTAAATTGTGAGTCCGCTTCGCGGATAGTTGCAGGGTTGTGTGATTGTTCCGGCACGGCTCGGGGGAGGGACGCGCGAGGCGCGGGATAGATTTATGTTCTTCGCGCTTTTACAGGTCCAGCTTCGGTTGTAAGCTACCCCATTCGGCGGGGCGTAATTTTCCTCTCGCCTGGGGGAGTTTCCGCAATGGTCTTCCGGCTGGCAATTTTGGCGTTCCTTGTCCTGGTGGCTCTGCTCGTTTTGCCGCGTCTATTCGCGCGCCGGCCCGCGCCAACCGAGCCGCCGGCCGCCGCGAGGGAGTGGTGGCAGGACGCGGTGTTCTACGAGGTGTATCCGCGGAGCTTCGCCGACTCGAACGACGACGGCATCGGCGACATCCCGGGAATCACGGCGCACCTCGATTACCTGCACGACCTGGGCGTCAACGCGATCTGGATCACGCCCTGCTTTCCATCGCCGCAAGTGGACTTCGGCTACGACGTCTCCGATTACGAAAATATCGACCCCATGTACGGAACGCTGGCGGACATGGACCACCTCATCGCCGAAGCAAAAAAACGCGACATGCACGTAATTCTCGACTTCGTGATGAACCATACGTCGGACCAGCATCCGTGGTTTCTCGATTCCAAATCGTCGCGCACTTCGGCGCATCGCGACTGGTACATCTGGAGAGACGGGAAGGGCCCGGGGCAGCCGCCAAACAACTGGATGTCCGTTTTCGGGGGCTCCGCGTGGCAATTCGATCCGACGACCGGCCAGTATTACTACCACTACTTTTATCCGCAACAGCCAGATCTGAATTGGCGCAATCCGGCCGTGGAAAAGGCGATGTTTGACGCGGTGCGATTCTGGTACAAGCGCGGGATATCCGGGTTCCGGCTGGATGCGGTGGATACGCTGTTCGAGGATCCGAATCTGCACGACAATCCGGTCTTGCCGGGGAAAAATCAATTTGGCGACCCAAACATGGTGGAAAAATACAACGCCAAGCTGCCGGAGGTTCACGACGTGCTGCGGCAGCTGCGGGCGGTCTCGAACGAATACCACGCCGTTTTGATCGGGGAGACTTGGACGAAGACGATCAGCGAGCTGAAGGCATACTACGGCGGCCACGGCGACGAGCTGCAGATGCCGATGGATTTTC
Source organism: Verrucomicrobiia bacterium (assembly GCA_035503815.1). GTDB lineage: Bacteria > Acidobacteriota > Terriglobia > Acidiferrales > UBA7541 > Palsa-295. Next base: position 38,395 of record DATJTF010000031.1, on the reverse strand, counting down.
TGTTCACGACCGTGCCCACGCTTTCGGCGACCGAATTCCGGCGGCAGATCGAGGGGGTTAATGCGGCCGGGTGGCCGGTGTACGTCGTGAGCAACCACGACATCGTGAGGTCCTACACGCGGTGGGGAGATGGAGTGCACAACGACCAGATCGCCAAGGTTGTGGCGGCGATGTACCTGACGCTCCGCGGGACGCCGATCATGTATTACGGGGAAGAGATCGGGATGAAGAACACCGACCCGACTTCGAAGGACCAGGTGAAGGACCCGATCGGAATACGCGGGTGGCCGAAGGAGAAGGGCCGGGATGGCGAGCGGACGCCGATGCAATGGGCGGACGCGCCAAACGGAGGATTTTCGACGGTGAAGCCGTGGCTTCCCGTTCCGCCGACGTACAAAACGCACAACGTGGCGACCGAGCTGCAGGAGCCGGATTCAATTTTGAACTTTTACAAGCGGATTCTGGCGCTGCGGAGGAGCGAGCCGGCGTTCGTGGAAGGATCGTGGATTGCGGTCAACGAAGACGATCCGAACGTGCTGGCATACCTGCGGCGTTCGGCGAAGCAGACGATATTGGTGGTGCTGAACATGTCGGCGGCGCCACACACGATCCAACTGAAGCTGAGGAAACAGGGGCTTGCGTCGGCGCGGGCGATGACTCTGCTGACAACGCTAGCGGACCCGCCCGTTTCGGTTTCCGGAAGCATTTCACTCGACCCGTATGCGGTGTGGATCGCGAGCGTGTCCCGGTAACGGGAAACCGCGCGTTGTCAGAGGCCGAGAACGTTGACGAGTTCGCGCACTGAAGCGGCGGATTTGTCGAGAGCGGCTTTCTCTTCCGGCTGGAGCTTAATCTCGACAATCTGCTCGATTCCGCGAGCGCCGAGCTTGACCGGGACGCCGACGAATAATCCGTTGATGCCGTATTCGCCTTCGAGGTACGCCGCGCAGGGCAGAATCTTCTTCTTGTCTTTCAGAATCGCTTCGACCATTTCCGTTGCGGCAGCGGACGGCGCGTAATAGGCGGAGCCTGTCTTAAGGAGGTTGACAATTTCCGCGCCACCCTTGCGCGTGCGGGTAACAATCGCGTCGAGCCTCTCTTTGGCGAGCAATTCCGTAATCGGGATGCCGGCAACGGTGGAATAGCGAGCGAGGGGGACCATGTCGTCTCCATGGCCGCCCAGGACAAAAGAGTGGACGTTTTCGACGGAAACGTTGAGTTCGCGGGCCACAAAAGTGCTCATGCGCGCCGAATCGAGCACACCGGCCATGCCGATGACGCGGTTTTTGGAGAAGCCGCTCAGCTTGAACGCGGCTTGCGCCATGACGTCCAGGGGATTTGTGACCATAATCAAGATGGCACCGGGCGATATCTTCACGACGGCTTCGACGACGCTCTTGATCACTTCATAATTTGCCTTGAGAAGATCGTCGCGGCTCATGCCCGGCTTCCGGGGAAAGCCGGCGGTGATGACGATGACGTCGCTGTTGGCGGTCTCGCGGTAATCGCCACCGGCTGTGGAGATGCCGGCGCTCTGGGCGTCGGTGCCGAGAATCGGGGCCGACTCGGCCATGTCGAGGGCCTTGCCCGCAGGCACTCCCTCGAGAATATCCGTGAGGACGACGTCGGCCAGGCCGGCATCGTGAATTCTCTGAGCCGTCGTTGACCCTACAAACCCTCCACCGACCACAGTGACTTTCTTCCGCATCGCTTCTCCTTGGTCTGTTTTTTTGCGCAGGAAGCTGAATCCGGGGCGGGAGGACTACCGTCCCACGCCCGCGCCGCGCATATTTTCAATGATAGCCGCGGCAAATTCCGAGGTCTTGAGTTTGGCAGCCCCCGGCATCATCCGTTCGAGATCGTAGGTGACGCGCTTCTGTTGAATTGTGCGGGCGATGCCGTCCTCGATGAGGGCCGCGGCTTCCGTCCATCCCATGAATTCGAGCATCATCGCTCCCGAAAGTATGACCGAACTCGGGTTGATAATATCCTTATCGGCATATTTCGGGGCCGTTCCATGGGTGGCCTCAAAAACGCCGAAACCGTCGCCGATATTCGAACCGGGAGCCATTCCGAGGCCGCCGACCTGAGCGGCGCAGGCGTCGGAGAGGTAGTCACCGTTGAGATTGGGCGTGGCGAACACCTGATACTCATCGGCGCGGGTAAGAATCTGCTGGAAGACAGAGTCGGCGATGCGGTCGTTGATCATGATTTTCTGCTTCCATTTGGCGTCGCCATGAGATTTTCCGATGGTCTCGAGGCACTGCTTGACTTCCAACTGAACGGCTTTCTGGAAAGCTTCGTTGGCCTGGTCCAAACCGGGTTCGACCATCGCCGCGTTATGTTCGATGCTGAGGCGGGGATTTTTGTCTTTATTGTCGAGAATCCAGCTTTCGCGCTCGGTGACGACGTGGTCGCGGAATTCGGAGGTGGCGAGGTCGTATCCCCAGTCGCGAAAAGCGCCCTCGGTGAATTTCTGAATATTGCCCTTGTGAACGAGTGTCACGACCTTTCGAGCGTGTTCGATGGCGTGCTGGATGGCGCGCCGAACCAGACGCTTGGTGCCGGTGGGCGAAATGGGCTTGATTCCGACGCCGGAGTCTTCGCGGACCTTTTTCTTGCTGTCCTTCAGAAGATCGTTGTTCAGGAAATCGATGAGACGCTTTACTTCCGGGGTTCCCGACCGCCATTCGATTCCCGCATAGACGTCCTCGGTATTCTCGCGGAAAATCACGACATTCATGCGTTCGGGGTTGCGGACGGGGGAAGGCACGCCGTCAAAATAACGGACAGGGCGGACGCAGGCGTACAAATCCAGAACCTGACGCAGGGCAACATTGAGCGAACGAATGCCACCGCCGACCGGGGTGGTGAGCGGGCCCTTGATCGCGACGCGGAATGCACGAATCGCCTCGACGGTCTCGTCCGGCAGCCATTCCTTGAACTGGCGAAAGGCCTTTTCACCGGCAAAAACCTCGAGCCAGGCGATTTTCCGCTTTCCCGCGTATGCCTTTTCGACCGCAGCGTCGAAGACGTGTTGAGACGCCTTCCAGATATCCCGCCCCGTTCCGTCGCCTTCGATGTAAGGGATAATCGGGTGGTCGGGAACCGAGAATTTGCCGTTTTCGTATTGAATTGCCTTGCCGTGAGCAGGCAAGGAAACCCCGTTATATGCTGTCTTCATTTGGATTTAGCTCCGCCCCAGGATCGGTTTAGCCCAGCCCGTCACCCGGAAGACCCATTTTCGGGCTGCGACCTTCAAAACGCACACGATAGCATACTCCGAGCATAACCAGAATTCCCATCGGCGCAGGAGGTGCTTTTCGATATGGGCCGAAGATACGAGGCGCAAGAGCGGGCGAAAAGAAGCTGAAATAACGGAAGGGTGTCCGAAGGCTGAACAAGCACCCACCGGTACCGGTGCGATTTCCGCCGAGGCTCGGAAGTTAGGGAAGCGCGAAACTCGGGACCAGGGCGAGAAAATCGCGGCGCTGGGAAATGTCAACCGCCTGCCTGGATACAGGGAGCGGAGCAGTGGGTTCTCTTGTCTCTGAATCCGGCGCCGCAATCACCCGCGCTATTAATCGTAATACTCGGCTCCCAGGTGGGTGATGAGCTCTTCGCCCCGCATCCAGCGAAGCGTGTTTTTCAGCTTCATCAGTTGAATGAAGAGATCGTGCTCGGGATAGAGCTCGCGGGCGCACATGGGCGACTTGAAATAGAAGCTGAGCCATTCCTGAATGCCGCGCATTCCCGACCGCTGAGCCAGGTCAAAGAAGAGGGCCAAATCGAGGACAATGGGGGCGGCGAGGATCGAATCACGGCAGAGGAAATCGACTTTAATCTGCATCGGATATCCGAGCCACCCGAAAATGTCGATGTTGTCCCAGCCTTCCTTGTTATCGCCGCGGGGCGGGTAATAGTTGATTCTCACCTTGTGGTGAATCTTGCCGTAGAGTTCAGGATAGAGGTTGGGCTGGAGAATATATTCGAGGGCTCCGAGCTTGGACTCTTCCTTCGTCTTGAACGATCCCGGGTCGTCCAGGACCTCGCCGTCGCGGTTCCCGAGAATGTTGGTTGAAAACCAGCCGTTCAGACCGATCATGCGGGCCTTGAAGCCGGGCGCCAGGACCGTCTTCATCATGGTCTGGCCGGTCTTGAAATCCTTTCCGCCGATCGGGACGTTCTTTTCCCTGGCGAAATCCTCGAGCGCGGGAATGTCCACGGTGAGGTTCGGAGCGCCGTTGGCGAAGGGGACCCCTTCGCTGATCGCGGCGTAGGCGTAAAGCATGGAGGGGGCAATGGCGGGATGATTCGCCTTCATGGCTTTCTCGAAGCTCGCGAGATCCTTGTGGACGTCCTCGGGCTTGAGGAAAACCTCCGTCGAAGCGCACCAGACCATAACGGCGCGGTCGAGCTTGTTCTTTTTCTTAAATTCGCGAATGTCCTCGCGCAACTGTTCGGCAAGCTCGAATTTCGTCTTGGCTTTCTTGATGTTCTCGCCGTGGAGGTTCTTCACGTAGTTCTGGTCAAAAGCTGCCTTCATGGGACGGATGGATTTCAGGAACTTGGCGGCTTTGTCCAGGTCCTTGGACTCGAGGACGCCGGCCTTCGAGGCGGCTTGATAGGCGTCGTCGGGGTAGACGTCCCAGCCGCCGAAAACCAAGTCGTCGAGGTTCGCCAAAGGGACGAATTCTTTGATCTTGGGAGTGCGGTTTTCGGTCCTTTTCCCGAGGCGAATCGTCCCCATCTGAGTGAGCGATCCGACGGGCTTGGCTTGCCCGGTCCGGACCAACTCGACTCCTGCCATAAACGTCGTGCTGACGGCTCCCATTCCCGGCGTCAAAATCCCAAGTTTCCCCTTCGCCGGAGCGATGCTCACAGGCCTGCGCATTCGTTTCCCCCTATCGTCTTGTAAGATTGCCGATCTGGATTATAAGAAATCGCTCAAGCGCCAGGGCGCGTGCTCAGGTTCCCAAGGCCGCGCAAGCGCTTTCATCCAAAGTCAACCATCTTCCTGCAACCCAGAACAATTTGCAAATCATTCCGGGGCATGCGACTGGAGCGGGATGTGTCCGCGAAAGCAGGAGGCCCGGATTTCGGCTAGAGCTTGCGGTAATTGGAGTTTTGCGTCTGGATCGTCAGCTGTTTTCGGACGCCTTCGATGACGACGCTGGAGACGTGGCTAGTGCCGTCGGGGAGGTCGGCGAATTCGACAGAAAGGTTCATGGCATCGGTGGGATCGTCCATATAACTTGCGATCCGGATGGCGGAGATCTGTTTGCGGTCTTTGTTGAACACGATGGTCATGGAATCGTTCGGCTTGACGTAATTCTTGATGACAATGGAGATGTCGCCGGGAACGCCCGAACCGGGCGAGAAGGAAGCATTTCCCTTGGAGTAGGCGGATTGAATGGCGTCTTTGTCTGGAGGAATGTATTGCTGGGCCAGGGCCTTCATCTGGTCGGCGTAATCCTTGTATTCTTCTTTCTTTTCTTCGACGATCCGCTGGCGCAAACGGCCGTGGGGCGCGGGAGCAGCCTGAGGAGGGGAATCGAGGGAGGTCTTTTGCTGCTTTCCGTCGGGGCCTATACGGACCTGAAAGTGTTCGGTTTTTTTGGTCTGGCCTTTGAGGATGATGGTCAACTGTTCCGTCCAGGTGTATTGGGCGAGAGCCAGCTTATTCTTCGCAATGGAATCTTTGAGCTCACCGACTCGCTGCTGGAGAGCGCCGGACTGGGCGCGAAGCGAGGTAGTCAGAAATAGGAGGGAAGAGAGCAGGGCGGCGGAAACAGCCAGCGCTTTCATCTTGGTCGAATGGAAGTTGAGCATTTCACTCCTCCGTGTGCCGTGACTGAATCCGGCTAACATGCGCATGGACCGCTCGAAAACGACGAAGGGCCGGCCTTTTCCGCGCGACGCAAAGCAGGTTCATTCAGAGGCTCGGGTGGCCACCCAATTGCCCGTCTTGCCGCGTCCGGTGAGGACGCCTTTCATGGTGTCACCCTCGATGGTGCCCACATAATCGAGCGGGACGCGCGCCTGAACGCGAAATTTAATGTGATTGCCATCCACGGTTCCTTCGATGGTTCCGGATTGCCGCGGGCCCTTGAAAGTGCCGGTGATTTTATTTCCATTCTGTTGCAGGTCGATCTTCTGGCTCGCGTTTCCGGCATCGCCGCTGACCTTGACGTTCCATGCGCCGGAGACGTTGGGGGCACCCGCCGCGGCAGCAACGCCCGCGAGGAACAGAACGACGGCGAGGAGCATAAAGAGGCTGGCGCTGCGGGTTCGGATTTTCACAAACGCCTCCAGGGCGGCGGAGCAAGCGCGGGCGAATATGCCGCCCATTCTTAGCACAATCAACAAAACGTTGCGAGGGACGCGAGCCGATGGTTAGAGGCGGGGAGTATACCCGCGGGGCCGGGATGCGGCAATTCGTATTTGCGCCTGCGGGGCGAGGCGGGAGTCGCGTTGACACCACTAGCGGGTGTGGGCATACTGTCGCAAGATCGGCGGTTGACGCGACGTTTTTTCCGCGACTCTTGGGTGGGCGCCGCGGAAAAATACAATCAGGCAGATCCAAGGCATCTCCTCACGAGCGAAAGAACAAAATGAAGAAGAACCGTTGCCGAGAGCGTTTTTGCGGGTTTCGCAGGCTTGGGGGCATCGTTGCGGCGATGCTCGCGGCTGGCATTTTCCCGCTCGGCGCACGGGGACAGGCCACGGTTCCCGGAAAGAGTCCCGATGAAGCGCATCTGCTGAGCGATGCTATCGAGAGCGTGTCGAAACGAGTATCGCCCGCCGTGGTGGAAGTTCTCGTAACGGGATATGGGACAGCGGATGAGGATTCCGCCAACCCTTCGGGCCCATTGGGGCGGGAGCGAGGGCTTGGCGCAGGCGTGATCGTCGAACCGGATGGCTACATCATCACAAACTACCATGTGGTGAAGGGGACGGACCGCGTGCGAGTGGTGCTGACTCCGCGCCCCTCGGAAGAGCCGCAGCCACTTGCCCTTTTGCAGTCGCACGGGCGGATTCTGCCCGCGCGAGTTGTGGGATTCAGCAAGCAGATCGATCTTGCGGTGCTCAAGGTGGAGGCCACGGGACTGCCGACGCTTCCGATGGGCCTTTATACGCAGATCCGGAAGGGAGAGATCGTTCTGGCGTTTGGGAGTCCGCAAGGGCTGGAAAATTCGGTCTCGTTCGGATTGGTGAGCTCGGTATTGCGGCAGCCTGACCCGGACAGCCCGATGGTATATATCCAGACCGACGCCGCCATCAATCCCGGAAACAGCGGCGGGCCGCTGGTAGACCTGGACGGAAATCTGCTGGGAATCAATACGTTCATCTACACGAAATCGGGAGGAAACGAAGGGATTGGATTTGCGATTCCGAGCGGAATCGTCCGATACGCGTATGAAGAGATTCGAAAAAATGGGCGGGTGGCAAAGCGGTCGATCGGCGCGGATTTGCAGACGCTGACGCCGGACTTGGCGGAAGGGTTGGGGCTGGAGGTGAGCAGCGGAGTGATCGTCTCCGACGTGCCGCCGAATGGCACCGCGGAGCGGGCGGGGCTGAAAATCGAGGACGTCATCGAGAGCGTCAACGGGATACCCGTGGACAACGTCGCACTTTTCGCGATGAGCCTCTACATGCAAGGACCATCCAATTCCATGAAGCTCGAGGTTTGGCGCCAGGGGAAGAAACTCGTGCTGGATGTTCCTGTGTTCGACGCGACAAACGAACCGGACCAACTTTCCGAATTTGCCGACCCCTCGAAGGACCTGATACCCAGGCTCGGCATCCTGGGGCTGACGGTGACGGAAAGATTGACGCCCTATATCGGGGAATTGCGCATACCGTCGGGCGTGATTGTAGCCTCGATCGTGGACGACAGGCTGGCGGTCGATTCCGGGCTGTTGCAGGGAGACGTGATTCATTCGCTGAAGGGGACGATGATTACCAGCGTGGACAATCTTCGGTCGGCGTTCAACAGCCTGAAACCCGGAGAAGCGGCGACGATGCAAGTGGAACGCAACGGCCGTCTGACGTATGTGACGTTCATGATGGAATAGAGAAGGGCCGCCTGGGCGGCGGGCCTGAGGACAAAATCCACCCTACGAGGTTTAAAGAATGAGAAGACTCTGTTTGGCCGCGTTCGCGCTGGGCTTGACCGTGGCGGCGGCTCTTCCCGCGGCTGCGCAAAAGACGAGCGTGGATTGGGATCACAGCATTACCGATTTTTCGAAATATCAGACTTACACATGGGTGAAGCCCGTCCGGCCGACTTCAAACCCGCTGATGGATCAGCGGATCGTTGCGGCGATAGACGCGCAGCTTGCCGCGAAAGGGCTGCAAAAGGCGGCCAGCGGAGGCAATTTGCTGGTGACCTACTCGGCCGGCGTGCGGAGAGAGACTTCGGCCGTGGTCACCGGAATGGGCGGATGGAGAATGGGCGGGGGAATGGGAAGAGTCGATCCCGTCACGGAAAATAAAGGCACTTTGGTGGTGGATCTGGCGGATGGGCAGGGCAAGAGCCTGATCTGGCGCGGCGTGGCTACGGACACGCTCTCCGACAATCCCGATAAGAATTCGAAGAAGATCGACAAAGCCGTCACAAAAATGTTCAATGGATACCCGCCGAAGGCGAAATAACCGGCGCGAGCATCGCGCGTTGGCGACGAGCGGGCGTAACCTTCCCACCGGGTGCAACACTCTAATAGAAGCACAGGAGTGGCGTCTCCGCTAAAATGACGGCCGCGACGGTTCGGCCGAGCGGCGTCGCACAAGGAACGCCTGAAGAATGATTCTGACGTTTGCGCCTGTTGTCTCCCACTGGCACATCGTGGTCGCCTGGTTGATATTTCTTTCGAGCTATCTGGTGTTCGCGGTGGGGCGGCTCCCGGGGACGAAGATCGACCGCACGGCGATGGCCGTGATCGGGGCGGTGGCGATGTTTGTTTTTGGGGCGCTAACGCCGCGGGATGCAATTGAGAGCATCGACTTCAATACCATCGTGCTTCTGTTTTCCATGATGCTGATCGCCGCGTCGCTGCACCTGGCGGGTTTTTTCGAGTGGATCGCCCATCTCGTCATCGAGCACCTGAAGCCGGAGCAACTGCTGCCGGGCGTTGTTTTCACGAGCGGGATCCTTTCCGCGTTCCTGGTGAACGACGTGGTCTGCGTGGTGATGGCGCCGCTGGTCTTGGACATCTGCAAGCGAATGAGGGTGAAGCCCGTGCCTTACTTGCTGGCGCTGGCGACGGCATCGAATATCGGGAGTTCGGCGACGATTACCGGGAATCCGCAGAACATCCTAATCGGCTCGGTTTCCGGAATTTCCTACCGCAGCTTCGCCGCGCATCTGGCGCCGGTGGCCTTGGCCGGGCTGTTCGTCGATTGGGCGCTCTTGCACTGGATTTTCCTGCGGGGCGATTCGGAAGGCGCGCAACGCCTGGACCCGAAAGCCGCCAAGGAAACGCGCGAGCGGGAAATTCATCCCGCTTGGCCGCTCGGGGTGACAGTGTGCGTGCTGCTGGGTTTTTTATGGGGATATCCTCCACCACTGGTAGCCGCGGCCGGAGGCGCGCTGGTGCTGGTGCAGCGGCGGAGGTCGCCAAAGGCGATTTACAGCGACGTTGACTGGTCGCTGCTGGTCCTGTTTGTGGGATTGTTTCTGATACTCGGCGGGGCGCAGCAGGCGGGGATCACGCGGGAGCTCTTGGGAGCGGCCGAGCGACTGAACTTGCACAATCCCGTCATCTTCGCAGGAATGGTGACGCTGCTCTCGAACGTCGCGAGCAACGTTCCGACGGTGATGCTGCTGAAGAACCTGGTGCCGCAATTTCACGACGCGAGGACGGCGTGGCTTCTGCTGGCCATGTCGAGCACGCTGGCGGGCAATCTCACGATAACGGGCTCGGTGGCCAACATCATCGTGGTCGAAAAGGCGAGAACGGAAAGCCACATCAGTTTTCTCAACTACATGAAGATCGGCGTTCCGGTGACTCTCGCCACACTGGCGATCGGGCTGGTGTGGCTGAGCTTCGCCCGATTCTAGAGAAAATCCAATCCTGGATGGGGAGACAAGCGCCCTCGGGTGTCTCGGGGCGAATGCGAAGTATCGCGCCCAAAAGCGCGTCATTATTTTCGGCCGAGAAAACGGATGCGGCCGGTAAAGGCGCGATGCTGAAAATTGCTGAAGGCGCCGAAGGTGGGCGAGTCGATGTTGTTGTCCACGACCAGAGGATTTTCCCGGTTGGTAATGTTGTTGAAGCCCGCGCGGAGCGCCCATTCAAAGCCGAAGAGGCGGAAGCGCTTTTCGACGTGGAGGCTGAGAGAGGCGTAATCCGGGAAGCGAGCCTGGCCGGGGAGCCCGACCAGCTCCTGATTGAGGTTGACGACGTTGTAGGGATAGCCGGTGCGCCAATCGAAGGAGTAATCGAATTCTAGCGCGTGAAGACGAGGGAGCCGGAAGGGAACCGCTCCCCAAGATTGGATGCGGTTCGGAGAATCCCAGGGAAGCGGACCGGCGAGCTGCGGGCTGAAAAAAGGGGCATCGATTGTGGAATCGAGGACGGCGTTGGACCGCGCTTTCGAGCGGGTGTAAGCGAAGAAAAGAGGGTAGTGCTCGCGGAGGGAGTGGCGGAGGGTGAGGGTGAAGGCGTCGTATTTGTCGCGCCGAGAATTTTGGAGCGTAAAGAGGCCGCTGCTGGGGACACCGTTGGAATTGATGACGAGACCTTCGTCCACGTAGTCAAAACCGTCGAAGCCGCGCTTCTCGAGGAATTCACCCTTCAAATAAATCGCGTCCGGCAGCTTGCGCTCGAGGGCAACGCTCCAGTTGACGTCACCCGGAGCGTGGAGCGAAGCCAGATTGGCCTGAAACGAAGTGATCACGGGCGGCTGGATCGGGGTGACGCCGTCGGGCTCAAAGAAGACATCCTGGCGAGTCCCGGTCAAAGGACGCGTCAACATGTCGAGGTCGGTGCGGTCGTAATAGAGGCCCACACCGGCGGAGATTTTTGTTTCATTGTCACGGGTGAGCATCCAGGTGCCAGCGATTCGAGGAGACACAACCGCGCGGTGAAGCAAATCGTCCTCGTCCAAACGCACGCCTGATTCGAGGAGCAGGGATGGAGCCGGCGACCAACGGTCCTGCACATAGGCGCTGCCGGCGAACATATCCTGCTGATAGGAGGGGCCGGCGGAGAAGCTGACGGAGCGAGCGAGGACTCCGGCGGCGGTTTCAACCGTGAAAGGGAGCCGCGCGGCGAATTGCAGATCGCTGGTGCGTTCGATCGCCCCGCCGAGAGAGATGTCATGCCGGCCGTGCCAATGGACGGGCGGAAGGAAGAGGTTCGTGAGGCCTTCGAAACGGCGGACGGTGCTGGATGAGGTGAGGTAATAGTTGCCGGAGGCGCTTCCGGGGAGCTGAACGTAGGGGATAGTGCCGAGGGGGAGCGCGCTGGAGCTGAACTGGACGAAGGCGAAGCCCGCTTCGAAGAGAGTTCCGTTGGACCACGTGTTTTGATCTTTGACGTCAAACAGGTCGGCGGATTTTCCCTGTTGCGTGGTCGTCGAAAGCGGCTGAATCAATGAAAGGCCGGCGTGGTCTTCGTTCGATTGATTGTAAAGATAGCTGGCGGTGAGCCGGTTTCCCTGCGTCAGATTCACCTGAGCGCGGGCCAAATTGCTGTAGCGCCAGTAGTGGTCCGTGTTCTCGCCTGCGGGAAGCTCGGTGAAAAGGTTGTAGTCATATTCACCTTCGGCGGCGTCGTAAAACCATGCCTTTCCTTTTCGAATCGGCCCCGACAGCGTGAAACGCGGGGTCGCGTTGTTGATATGCAAACCCTGGCGATTCTCGAAAGTCGGGATGAAATCGGTGGCGAAGAAGCGGAGATGGTCGTCGCCCATTCCGGTGTCGAGATCCAAGACCCCGCCGGAACCCCATCCGGAAGCAACGGAATAACGGCTGGTGAAAAGATTAATGGAGCGAACCGCGTCGGTGCTGACGCGGAGATTCAACAGGCCATTGACCGGCTCGCTGATGTCGAAGCCATCGAGCGTGTAGAAGGTCTGATTGCTGGCCGCTCCCGCGATGTGAACCTGGCCGGGAGTCATGTTGTCGGGCAAGATGGCGGGCAAGAGAGGAAGCGCGTTGCGAACGTCACGCGTGGTGGGATAGGGCAATTGAATGATTTCTTGGGCCGTCAACTGTTGCGAGGACGAAATTTGGGCGGGGTCAATCGCGGGAGGGGAGTAATTCACGCGAACGCTTTCCTTGTACTCCTGCTGGTGGGGAAGCGTGACGTCCACAGATCCCGTTTTTTCGACTTGCACCGGCTTGTTCAACTGGGCGTAGAAGCCGACCTTTTCAACCGAGAGCGAATAAGCGCCGGGAGCGAGGCCGGAGAATTGGGCGCGGCCGGCAGCGTCGGTGGAAGCTTGGAGCGGAGCTTGGAGACCAGGGCGAGTGAGGGTAGCGTGAGCGCCGGCGACGACGATGCCGGTTTCGTCCTTGACCGTGACGGTCAACTGGGAGGTTTCGGTATTCTGAGGACGAGGAGGATGGCCATATGGGCCAGCGTAGGCACGCGCCCGCGGCATCAAAACCGCGGCCAACGCGAACGCCAAAGCGGCAGCGCGGCGGGCACCTGCGCGAATCGCTGCGCAACTCATTGGGCGCTATTTTACAACCCAAAGCAGCGCGAATGCGGGCATTACGTTTTTGAGGCGGCTTGGGCCGATTGCGTCAGCGGAGGGCAATTAGCGACTGATTGAGGCAGTCGGCTGTGCTAGGCGAGCAGGAGGCTCGCGACACTGCAAGATCTCGAATCGCGCCTATCGAAACGTTCGATTTGACCTTGCACAAAGCGCGAATATGATGCACCGAGGGTTTTCATATTCGAGCCGGGAGGTGCAAGGTGAAGAAATGCCTTTTCGCCGCGGTGGTCCTGGCATTTTGTCTTCCTCAAGCCGGGCTATCGCAAAGCGCGTCCGATTCGGGTGTAGCAAATGGAAAGGGGTCCGATCCGCAAGCGGGACACCGGAAAGTTGTCAATCTGTCGGGGAAAGTAAGCGCGGATGCGAAGTGGCTGGTGACAGCGCACAAGGCAAATCTGCAGGTGGTCAACCCCGAGCTATTGTCCGCCTATGAGGGCCGAATCGTATTGGTGAAGTGCGAAAGGGATCCTGTTACGAATGCGATTCGAGTGGTTGCGATACGGTCCGTCGAACGCACCCCAACGGGACAGGCAAGGCTCGACGACGCGGCATTCCGCCGCTAACCGCTACTTTGTTTTGAAGGGAACCCGTCCCGAGCCTTGCCCGGGGGAGAGCCGCCGGGCAGGGGACGGCGCAACGGACCTTAGCGCCTCTTTCCCGGCGTCAACGACCCGGCGACGCAGAGGAATCCAATTACCGCCAGCACACCCAACATCATGAAAGTAACCATAACCTTGACCCTCTTCTCCGCCGCACCTGCGAACCGCTAATCGAATACCATGCAGGGGCGGTTCCAACCGTGGCCCTTCCGCTATCCAAGCAGTTTCAATCACTTAGCGGAACCGATTTTCGGGCTTGTCTAATCAACTTCCAGGAGTGTGTCAATCTATTGCCACATTCTCTCCATTCTTTTGCTACCCATTCGATGCTTTTCCTTCGCCTGCGGACTCATTACGTGACTCGTGGCGAAGTGAGCCGCACCGTTGTGTGCGGCTCACACATGCGCGAATCCACGAAAAACGAGCTAGAGACTCTCGACGTGGATCGAACCATCGCCGGACCTGACCGCGATTTCCTCCCCGCCACCATTCAGCTTTCCATGAACCGAGGAGCGACTGATCGTTCCCACGACCTGCACGGGGATACCCAGAGTGATCTCGCCATCGCCGGTGGTCGCATTGAGATCCGCCTGCAAATTTGCGGGAAGGCGGATTTCCACTCTCCCATCGCCCGAGAGAATTTCCCAGCGCGCCGCGACCTTAGAACCGTTCGCCGCGTCCACCTCGACATTTCCGTCGCCGCTCTTTACGTGGACAGTGTCGAAGCGTCCCTGGACGGTCATATTTCCGTCGCCGGATTGGGCTTCCAGAGAGCCATCGAATCCCTGTCCGGTGATGTTTCCATCGCCCGTGTGGACCTGGATATTGCCGCGAAGAGACTGAGTGGTCACGTTGCCGTCAGCGGTTTCGACGCGCAGATTGCCACCCGCGCCTTCGACGGAGACGTTGCCGTCGGCGGTGCGAATGTTGGCGTCGAGGTCGCGGGGCACGACGAGATCAATCCGGATTCCTTTATGTCCCCATCCAAAGATCCAGTGAGGAGTCTTGACGGTGATGGTGACGTTGTCGCCGACCTGGCTTTCCTCGATATTCACGTCGTTGGGGCCGATTTTCCAGCCCCATGTGGTGACCTTGGCGACGATCTGTTTCTGATCCGCGCCGCTTACATTCACCTCGCCGTCATCGGTCGTGAGGGTGAGATTCGCGTGGCCGCTGATCGCGTAGGTCTTCGACCAATCGTCCGCGCGAGCCACTCCGGAAACACCTCCCGCCACGACCGCCAGCAACAGCACCATAAGCCCCCTCCGCATCCATGTCCGCATTCGTTGCCTCCGTTCCTTATGGCCGGCCGGTTTTCCCCGCCCGGCACGCGAATCAGAGCCTGCGGCAAGCGAATGCACCTGTCGCTTTCTACGCCGCGCTCCCAGTCAAAGTAACGCAAAGGGCCGTGAAAATGTTCCATCTCCCGCGGAGGCCTAATAATTCACGCTACCGGCGGAGGGAAAGACGAACGAGACGCCCATGCGCGAAACGACCGGCTTTCCGTTCCATGTGGCCGGGAGGAACCTCCACGTCTTGATTGCCTGGAGCACCTGCGGCGTTAAGGCGGGGGTGCTCCGGATCACATGGACCCGAAGGAGATCGCCCGTCTTCCCGATCGTTACGTTCAGAACCACCGAACCCGAGGCCTCACTATTTACCGGATACGCAGCGAAATAAGCGGAGGTGATTTCAGGAGGCACATATCCGGAATTTGAGGCGGGATTGACGGGAGAAAGAGGGATTTGCGAGGGGAGGTTGGAAACTCCCGCGGGGTTGAAAGGGTTGAAAACGACGCTGATGGGGAGCACGGAGGAGGTCGCCTGGCCATCGAGCGTGGCCGGCGCGAAGGTCCAAGTCTTGACAGCGGCGTAGGCGGCGCTGGTGAAGGGAGGGAAGTCGCGGAGAACGTCCAATCGCGTGACATTCCCGGCGGCGTCGAGATTCACGGCCAGAGTGACGATTCCCGTCCTGAGCGCGTTGACGGGGAATTTAATGTTTCCCGCGCGGGTGATTTCGGGGGCGCGATACTCCGATTTCGCCCACGCGGGTGGAGGAATCGAACCGGTGAAGAGTATCGCCGCTACCGCGATGCCAAGAATTCTTCGCATGGGGCCTGCGTGGTTTGCTTTCCACGAGGCGACCGAGGCTTCGCAAGGAACGAGTGCCTGCATTTCGCGCGCTCCAGATTCGATTTTACGCTTGCGGGTGGCGGCTCTCAACAAGCCGAAAGCGAAAGGCAGATATGTCACGGAGGGGGAGGGGAAGGACGAATCGGTCACCGAGATTCAAGCCGTCTTGTGCCTGGCCACCTTGGCCTGCCTGGAGTGGGGTTTTGGACGAAGGGCGGCCAAAAACTTCTCGTAGGGGAGAGTATTCATCACATCCGATTTTTCGACCCAGCCGCGGCGAGCGGTCAAGACGCCGTATTTCATGAATTTCAGATTTGCCGCGGTGTGGGAGTCGGTGGAAATCACAATTTTCACGCCGCGATCCCGGGCCATGCGAAGGTGGACGTCCTTCAAATCGAGGCGGTCCGGATAGGCGTTGCACTCGACGGCCACGCCGTGCCGCTTTGCAGCGTCCAGAATTTTTTCCATATCGTAATCGAAGGGCTCCCGGCGAAGGACAAGCCTTCCCGTGGGATGAGCCAGGATTTGCGTGTAAGGATTTTCGATGGCCGCGAGGAGCCGCTCGGTCATTTCGGCCTTTTCGAGGTTCATGTAAGAGTGAACGCTGGTGACCACGACGTCGAGCTGGGCAAGCACCTCGTCGTCCAAGTCGAGCTTGCCGTTCTTGAGGATGTCCACTTCGCTGCCGGCGAGGAGGCGAATCCCGGGAACTCTGGATTGAGCGGCGCGAATTTTCTTGATTTGCTCGAGAGTGCGTTTTTCGTCGAGGCCGTTGGCGACGGTCACGGCCTTGGAATGGTCGGTAAGCGCGATGTATTCGTAACCCAATTCGCACGCGGCCTGGCCCATCTCTTCGATGGAGTTCCGCCCGTCCGAAGCGGTGGTGTGCATCTGGAGGTCGCCGAGGATGTCGGAAAGGCTGACGAGCTTGGGCAAACGGTGCGTTTCAGCGGCCTGGATTTCGCCCTGGTTTTCGCGAAGCTCGGGTTCGACGTAGTCCATTTTGAGCTTCGCATAGATTTCCTCTTCGGTCTTGCACGCGACAACTTTTCCGCCCTTGAGCGTCGTGAGGGCGTATTCGTTGAGCGTCCAGCCCATATCGTTGGCGCGGCCGCGCAGCGCCACGTTGTGCTCTTTCGAGCCGGTAAAATATAGGAGCGCGGCGCCAAAGCTATCCTTGGCCAGGAGGCGGACGTCGACCTGGAGGCCGTCTTCGAGAAGGACACTCACTTTGTTCTCGCCGTGGGCGAGAGTCTGCTGAATTCCGGGGTAGTTCAAAATATGGGCCGCAACGGCGTTGACGTCCTTCTGCTTGTCCTGGCCCGGCCGCATGGTGACGAGGAGGTCGAGATCTCCAACCGTTTCTTTTCCACGGCGGAGCGAGCCCGCGGGCGTCACTGATTCGACGGATTTGCCGGCCTGCGAGATGTAAGCCGCGAGCTTTTGGGCTACCTCGTCCGCCACATTGATGTGGAACCTTCCCACCGAGCGTTTGTGGAGCTCCGCCGCTTTCAGGATGTTCTGCTCGCTTTTTTCGCCGAAGCCTTCGAGCTCGCGAAGCTTTCCTTCCTGGGCCAGCTTTTCGACGGCCTCGACGGTGCCGGCCTTGAATTTCTTCCAGAGGAGAGCGACTTTTTTGGGCCCGAGCGATTGCAGCTCGAGTAGGCCGAGAATGGTGCGCGGATATTTTTTCAACAATTTCTGGCGGAGAGTGTAATCGCCCGACTTTAGAATTTCGCGGATGTGAGCGGCCATGCCTTCGCCGATTCCAGGGAGGTCCATCAGCTTTTTGTCGTCCTTGGCGATTTCTTCAATGCGCTCGGGAAGGCTTTCGAGCAGCTCGGCGGCCTTTTCGTAGCTGCGGTAGCGGCCGACGATGGCGCCGTCGATTTCCAGCAGGTAAGCGGTCTCCCGCAAAACCTTGGCGACTTCTTTGTTGTCCATGAAGGGATCTCCGTTCTCGCCCGATTATAGTGGCAGAGGGTTGACGGGAGAAAGCGGGAGAAAACTAGATGGCGAATTTCTCGCGTTCAGACCCGAGGACTTCGAAATGCTCACAACGGCTGTCGTACCTGGCGAGGAGTTTCCTGGCCTTCTCGTGAATCACGGGGAGTTCATACAACTCTCCGGCAAAGGAGCGAATCGCCGAGAGGCTGTCGAACCAGAGCATGGTGACGAATTCGACCTCGCTGGCTCTCTTCAATTGGAGCAAGTCGTAGCCGCGATATCCTTTGCCTTTTAAGTCATCGCGAACGCGAGGGAAGAGTTCGAGGAGAAGAAATTCGCTGTACGCACCGGCGTTCTCCTCGGTCGTCCAGCCATGCCAGACCCGGCAAATCATTTGACGTTTCCTCCGCGCCGCAGAAATTTGTCGTAATAGAGAATTCCGGCCACGGTCTTCATATCGTGAATCGTGCCGCTGCGGACCCAAGCGAGAGCGGTCTTGCGCGTCACGATTTTTGCATCGATCTTTTCGTCATCCTCGGGCGAGGCCTGGCCAGCCTTCAACCCTTGCGCGAGAAACAGAACCATTCTTTCCTGGACAAAACCGGGCGTGGGAAACATTTCAGCCAGCTTTTTGAGCCGCTTAGCGGAATAGCCGGTTTCCTCCTTGAGTTCGCGCCGCGCGCCCTGCGCGAAATTTTCACCCTCGTCTTTGCGGCCTGCCACCAGCTCCCAGAGATACTCGCCGGCGGCATGCCTGTACTGGCGGATCAAGAGGATGTCGCCATTGTCGAAAACGGGAAGGACGACCACCGATCCCGGATGTTGAACGAAGACCTTCGTGACTTCGAGCCCATTGGGTTCTTTGATCTTTTCCCGGGCTACGTTGAAGACAGGTCCCTGGTAGAGAACTTCGCTATGCAAGACAGTGGCCTTTGCGCGCGTCTCTCGTTTCAAGCTTCCTCCGTTTCCGACTCCGATGTTTTCGCCGCCGGGGATTCTTTTTGGCCGTTCCAAAGGGTTTCGGCGAGCTGATGCACTTTCCTCAAATCCAGCTTTCCGGTTCCGAGGTAGGGCATATCGTCGACATGGAAGAATTGATTCGCGCGGGGCGTCCACAGGTTCGGGAGGCCAGCCTCTGGCAAGCGTTCCAGAACTTTGGCCAGCTCTTCGGGCTTCAACGTGTGAAGAACAATGAGGCGTTCGCCCTTCTTCGCATCGGGAACGCCGGTAACCACGAATTTTCGCTCGGCTTCGCCCATCAGATCCTGCAACTTTTCCTCGACTTTGATGTGCGGGACCATCTCACCCCCCACTTTGCTGAATCGGGTCAGGCGGTCGGTGATGGTCAAAAAGCCGTCTTCATCTTCCATGGCGATGTCGCCGGTGACGTACCAACCGTCGCGGAGGACTTCGGCCGTCTTTTCCGGTTTTCCAAGATAGCCGCGCATGACATTGGGTCCGCGGACGAGCATCAGTCCCTCGGTATTCACGGCGCGGCGCTCGCATGTCTCCGGGTCGATAATGCGGACGCTCACCCCCGGCAACGGATGGCCAATCCTGCCGCGTTTGGCGCCCACCTGGCGGAATCCCGGGGCGCGGTAATCCCGCGTATTCACTGCGACCACGGGGGAGCACTCCGTGCAGCCGTAGCCTTCGAGCGGCTTGATGCCAAAGCGGTCCTCAAAAGCGATGGCCACGGATTCCGTGAGCTTCTCGGCGCCCACGACGACAAATTGAAGGCTTCCGAAATCCTCGGGGGCGACGCGGCGAATGTACTGCTGCAGAAAGGTGGGAGTGGAAAGCAGGAAAGTGACGCGGTAATCGCGGACGATCGCGGCAATCGCGCTCAAATCAATGGGGCTGGGATGATAGGCCACGCCGACTCCGAGCACGGCCGGCAACCACAATGTGACGGTGAATCCGAAGGAGTGGAAAAAAGGGAGGACACCGAGAAGGACGTCGTGATGGTTCAGCATGAACGTCTGGCCCATCTGGTCCACATTTGCGGAAATATTGTAATGGGTCAGCATCACTCCCTTGGGATCGCCCGTGCTTCCGCTCGAGAAAATGATGGCAGCCAGGTCGTCGAGGGTTTTCCGTTTGCCTCCGGTAAGGAGCCGCTCGATGGCGCGCCTGGGAAGGAACCAGATCGCGAGCGCCGCGATGCGTTCACTGAAACGCGGTGCGGCCGCCGCTTCCTCGATCAGGACGGTCTTCCCCGGAACCTGGAGCGGAATTTTTTCGAGCAAGGCCTTGGTGGTGATCACGGTTTCCAGTTTGCACTGCTCTCCGCAAGAGGCCAGGACTTCGTCGGAGGCGGTGTAATTCAGATTCACGGGAACTTTGCCGCAGAGCACGGCGGCAAAATTCACGAGGGAGCCGGGAACCGAGGGAGGGAGCAGGATTCCGACCATCTCCTGGCCCGCCCAGACTTTTCGCAAACGGCGCGCGAGAAAAATGGAGCTGAGGAGGGCCGCGCCCCATTTCATACGGGGGCGGCGAGCGTCACCCATGGCAAAGCGCCACGGGGAGCGATGCGCGGTGCGAATCAGCGACTGCCCCAACGTGCGCAATCTTTTGCGGCGATATTGAAAAGCATCGGATTGCAACTGCTGCACCGCTTCTCTGACTTCGAACGGCGCGGCGGTGGACGGCATGGGCTTGCCGAAGCTTACGGTCACGGGGTAGGGAATTGTGCGGGGCAATTTCGACAAGAACCGCCCTCGCTCGTAGCTGAAGATGCTTCCCCAAACACCGTCGAGATTGACCGGAACGATGGGCGCATCCACGCCCTTCATAATGCGTTCCATCCCGCGACGGAAAGGAAGCATCTGGCCGATGCGGGTGATCTGTCCTTCGGCGAAAATGCAGACGACTTCGCCGTCGCGGATCGCGTTGGTGGCCTCGCGAAGGGAATGAATCATTTCCCGCGGCCTTTGATCGGAGGAAATCGGGATGGCGCGAATCATTTTGGCGAAGGGCTTGATGAAGGGCAGGTCGTAGATTCCCTTGAAGATGAGGAAGCGGATCGTTCTGTCGGTCGAGCCGATCAGGAGAAGCGCATCCACCAGGGACATGTGATTCACGACAAACAGCGCGCCACCGCGCTCGGGAATGTTTTCGCGGCCGATGACACGGATGCGATAAAACGTGTGAGTGAGCATCCAAAGAACGAGGCGCATGAGCGAATCGGGGAGCAAATAGACGGCGTAAACGGTGGTCACCAGAGTGAGCACGGCGCCGTCCAAAAAGATTGCCCTCTGACTCTGGTGCAGCAAGGCGGACGCGGCATAATAAAACGCCGCGGCGATAAATATGCCGAGGAAGGAAAGCAAGTTCGCGGCCGCGATCACGCCGCCTTTTTCTTCCGGGCGCGGGCGATGCTGGATCAGCGCATTGAGGGGGACGGCGAAAAATCCACCAAAGAACCCCAAGAGGCTGAGATGAATCGAAGTGGAAAGAACGGTATGGCCGGGGACATAGAGGAGAGCACCAAACACGGTCATCCCGACGGCGCCCAGCGGAATCAATCCGTATTCGATCTTTCCACCGGAGAGATAACCGGCGGCAAAGCTGCCGACGCCTATGCCAACTCCCACGGCGGCCTCGAGCAGGCTCGTGTGGAAGAGGTCGAGGCCGAGAGCCTCCTTTCCGTATACGACAATCGTGAATTGGAGGAGCCCCGCGAGAAACCAGAGGTAGGTATTGCCCATCACGGCCCAGGTGAGCACTCTGTCCGCGCGGACGAGGCGGAGCTGGACGGCGAGGTCGCCGAGCGGATTCCAGCGAAAAGCCTTGGTTACATCGGCGGCCGGAACGCGGCTGATGCCGAAGCTCGTGGCCAAACCAACCAGCGTGCAGCCGAGGAGTGCGACACCCGACCATCCCTCGCGGCCGGCAAAGGTCTGGGCGAGAAATCCCGCCGCGATCACGGCGGCGATGCTTCCCAGAAACGTTCCCAATTCGAGGACGCCGTTGCCCCAGGAAAGCTCTTCTTCCGGCAACAATTCGGGCAATAAGCCGTATTTCGAAGGGCCGAAGAGGGCGGATTGAGTGCTGATCAGGAAGACCGAAGCGCACTCGGCAATAAAGTTTCCGGCGGCGAGAGCGCCGATGGTCACGCCCATTACGCAGACTTCCATGAATTTCGTCCCGATTACGACATTTCTCTTGCTGAACCGGTCCGCGAAATAACCTCCGGTGAGTGAAAAGAGCAGGAAAGGAACGGCGAAGAGGCCGCCGATCACGAAGATCAAGAGGCCAAGCTTGTGTTCGGGAACGTTGCCGGCGACGATGATGAAGATGACGACGAATTTAATCGCGTTGTCGTTGAAGGCGTTCTGAAACTGGGTGACGATCAGGCTCCAGAACCCAAAGCGCCAATCGTGAGGCAGGGCGCGCGGAGGATTCTCGCGTGTCGCGGCGGGCTGAGGAGGCGCGGGCGAGACCGTGTCTGTCTGCTCAGTCATGCGCTCGCCGTCGGAGAGAGAGGGTGGCTTCGAGCATGGCGCCTCGGTGAAATCCTTAGCGAGTCTATCGCATTCCCAGGAGTTTTGCGTGAAACGCGGCAGGCCGATTTCCCCGGCTACACGAAACGGGGACGACACGACGAGGCGCGCGATTCGGCAGGAGGAAATGCGACGAACGCCGCGCGCGTCGAAAGCGGGCGAGCGAGGAACCTAGGCGAGGACACGCAGGGCAGGCTTCTCGGCAGGCACGTTCACGGCGGGAAGAGGAGTCTCGCGCTTGTGATACTTCGTCGAAACGTAGTCGTCGAGCAGTGTACGGAAGGCCACGGAAAGCTCTTCATAAGTGCCTTCGAGCGTGGTGAATTTCTGGCCGTCGATGTAAACGGGACAACGGGGAGTCTCGCCCGTGCCGGGCAAGCTGATTCCGATGTTTGCGGCTCTCGATTCACCAGGGCCGTTCACGATGCAGCCCATCACCGCAAGTTTCAGCTCTTCGACGCCCTCGTATTCGCGCTTCCATTCCGGCATTTTTTCGCGGATGTATCCCTGAACGCTCTCGGCGAGCTCCTGAAAAGTCGTGCTGGTGGTGCGGCCGCATCCGGGACATGCGGTGACGCTCGGAGCGAAGGTTCGCAGCCCCAGGGACTGCAAAAGTTCGCAGGCGGCGTAGACTTCGTCGCGACGGTCGCCGCCCGGGCGGGGAGTCAGGGAGACGCGCACTGTCTCGCCGATCCCTTCGCTGAGCAGGACTCCCATGGAAGCCGCCGACCAGACCAAGCCCTTGGCGCCCATTCCGGCTTCAGTCAGGCCAAGATGCAGCGGCTGTTCCGTTTTCGCCGCCAAGTCGCGGTAAATTTCGATCAAATCCACCGGTCGGGAGACCTTGCAGGAGATGATGATTTGATCCCGGCGAAGTCCGGATTCCAAGGCAAGCTCGGTCGACTGGAGCGCCGAAAGGACCATGCACTCGTTAATGATCTCTTCCGAAGTCTTACCCAGGTTCTTGTCGGTGTTCTCCTGCATCTTTTCCATGACAAGTTCCTGGTTGAGTGAGCCGCCATTGACACCGATGCGGACGGGCTTTCCGTTGTCGCGCGCCACTTTGCAGATGGTGGCGAACTGCTCGTCGCGCCGCTGCCCGTGGCCGACGTTGCCGGGATTGATCCGGTATTTGTCGAGCGCTTTGGCACAATCGGGATATTTCGTCAGAAGAACGTGGCCGTTGTAGTGAAAGTCCCCGATAATCGGAGTTTTGCAGCCGGCGTCCAGGAGCCGTTTTTTGATCTCGGGGAAGGCCGCCGCAGCTTCCGGCATGTTCACGGTGACACGCACCAATTCCGAACCGGCCTGAGCGAGCTCGAGGCACTGTTGGGTGGTGGCCGCGATGTCGGCGGTATCGGTGTTGGTCATGGATTGAACCACGACGGGCGCTCCGCCGCCCACCTGGACGTCTCCGACTTTCACCCCCACCGTCTTGCGCGTCTTGCTGGTCATAACTCTCTTATTGTATCCAAACGCGTCCCCGGTTGTGTAGACCCCGCCGCCGAAGGGTTGCCATGGGCGGCAAAACGCGTCGGGCAAAATGAAACAGAGCTGGGGCACACTTCCCGCGCCGTTACGTTCCTTCCCCGTAATTCTTCATCCGGCGGAAAACCGAGCTGGTGTACAATCCGCCCGCCCGGATGCTGATCCGGGGGCAGGCGATGAAACTCAGGCTCACACCAACGGCGATTGCGGGCATCTCGATTCTAGCCGCGTTTACAGTCTTCATCACATGGCGCGCGAAGCTTCTGGAATTGAAATCGCTGCATGTGGAGGAAGCATCGGCGCTCGTGGGAAAGCAGGCGCCGGATTTTTCGCTCACCTCGATCGAGGGAAAACCGGTTTCTCTCGCGGATTATCGAGAGAAGAAGAGCGTGGTCGTCGCGTTCTGGGCCAGCTGGTGCGGGCCGTGCCGCCTCGAGCTTCCCGATCTCAGCTCGTTCTACACGAGAAATTCCGCTTCGCAAGCTTCCTTCGAAATACTGGCCATCAGCGTGGACGACGATCGCGGCGACGCGCTGAAGTTCGCTTCAGAAGCCAAGCTGCCCTTTCCCGTCCTGTGGGACCGCGCCGGAAAAGTGGGAGATTCGTTTGGAGTGAGCGCGATTCCGGCGTTGTTCGTGATTAATGGAGAAGGGAAGATCATATACGCTCAGACGGGTTTTGAGCCGGGCCTCGACGCGGTTCTGGCCCGGCAACTCGGGCTTCCCGTGGTAAATCCGTTCGGAGACGCGAATGACGCCAAGCCCAGCCATTGAGTTTCAAAGAGTGACGAAGGTCTACCAGCACCGGCTGGGAGGGCAGAGCATTCCGGCGCTGACGGAGGTTTCGTTTTCGGTTTTGCCTGGAGAGGTGTGCGCGTTTCTGGGCCCCAACGGGGCGGGGAAGACCACTAGCATTAGCCTGTTGATGGGATTCATGTACGCCGACGCGGGAGAAATTCGAATCCTGGGGTACGAACCGGGCGACGTCCGGGCCAAACGCCAGATCGGATTCCTTCCCGAGAATTTCGCGTTCTACAAATACCTGAACGCCGAAAAGCTTCTCCGATTCCATTATGCCCTGGGGGGAGGCCACGCGAAATCGGCGGGACCACTGATCGCCGATCTGCTGCGGCAAGTCCGCCTGGAAGGGTACGAAAAGCTCAAAATCGGGAAGTATTCTCGAGGGATGGTCCAGCGGCTGGGGATCGCGCAGGCAATCCTGGCTGACCCGCAGCTTCTGATTCTCGATGAGCCCACGTCGGGGCTGGATCCCGCCGGGCGCAAGGAGGTTCGCGATCTAATCGTCGCGCTCAAAGCCGCGGGCAAAACGATATTTCTCAGCTCGCACATCCTCTCGGAAATCGAGCAGATTTGCGACCGGGTGATCATCATCGATCGCGGGCGAATGATTCGCGCGGGAGAGATGAACGAGCTGCTGCGCACAAACGACCTGGTGGAAATCCGCGCGGACCAGCTTCCCGCTTCACTCGAGCCGACTCTGCTTGCCTGGGGAGCTACGAACGTGCTTCGCGAGGCCCATTCGGTGCGGATTGTGCTGCCGGTGGCGCACAAGCGGGACTGCGCCGAGCTCTTGTGGGCCTCGGGCTGCGACGTTCTCAGCATCGTGCCCCAAAGAAGCTCGCTCGAAGAGCTGTTCCTCCAATCCGTCGGCCCGTCGGGAGCGCCTTCATGAAAATCTGGACGATAGCGCGGAACACGCTGTCAAGTTTCCTGCGGGACCGCGTAATCATTCTCCTGTTTTGCGGGTTCCTGTGCATCGTCCTGCTGATGATGACGCCTCTGTGGGCGGCTCGCGCAATGACCACGGTGGAAAACAAGCAGGTGATGCAGTCCACCGTCAATGGAATGGTCTCGGCGATCATGGGGTTCGTGAGCGGCTGCGGGAGCCTGCTGGCGGCATGGTCCGCCGCCGATTCCGTGGCCACAGAAATGAAGTCAGGAACGATCCTGGCTGTGGTGGCGCGCCCGTTGAACCGCTGGGAATTTCTTGCCGGGAAATATCTTGGCGTTCTGCTTCTAATGCTGATTTATACGCTGAGCATGCTGGGATTGAGTTTTTTCCTGGCCTGGCTGGGAGGGGAGCGAATCCAGGCATCTCCGTGGATTCTGGTCGTTTATCCCATGGTCCGTTACTCGCTGTATGCGGCGATTTCGATGCTTCTGGTCACGTTCATGCACCCTGTGGCCGCGGTTGGCCTGGTGATCGTCACTTCGGTGGTTTCCTCCCTGCTTTCCTCGAACTATGTGCTGACGTCAGCGCACGCTAACGTCTGGAGGCCGTTTTATTATGTATTCCCTTCGCTGGGATTCATTTCCGAAGACAAATTTCTGGCCCTCACGAAGGCCTCGCTGGTCAGCACGAGCGCGGTGGAGCACCTTACGGTGCTTGGGTACGGCCTGGATTACGCGCTGGTTTTCTTCCTTCTCGCTGTTTGGTCTTTCCACTACCGGAACCTCAAGAGAGATTAATGCGTTTCGCGGGGTGCAGTGGACGATTGGGAGAAGAATTGCATCAGGATGCAAAGGCAGGATTGATTGATGGGCCAGAACCGCAAATAGCAATTTCGGGATTTACGCAAGTCGGGAAGCGGGAATCAAGCTTCGGCTAATACTCTGCCCGACGGACTGAAGAAGCCACTTTTGCGGTTCTGCCGGGAGGCGGTGCGACCGTTGCCATCTTCCGAATCATCGCGAGCACCAACCGCTTGTCATCATCGGTCAAGGTTGTGGAGTACTTCTTGATATCCGCCAGGAAGCGAATCTCTTCTTCGGAAAGTTCGCCCAGGATTTTTCGCGTTTCGCGGTCTTGTGGCGTGTCGCTGCCGGGGAAGAAATCGGCGAGATTAATCTCCATCGCTTCGGCGATTTTGGCCAGGGTCTCCAGCGAGGGAACGGTATGGCCGTTCTCTACTCGGGACAAATAACAGCGGAGGAGCCCGGTACGCCGCTCGATGTCACCCTGCGACAATCCGCGCTCGCTGCGATAGCTCTTTATGACGTGGCCGATGTTAACCTTGGGCTTTTCTTTGGGCATAGTATCTTTCCTGCAACTGCCCCGTATCTTACGAAGCACCCCTGGAAGCTGCAAGAGTTTTTTGGTGAATTGTTCGCAAAATGTTCCTATCAGGAACATTCCGGACTCATAGGAGATTGTCGTAGGGCAGCGGCCGCGCCGCAGACGCAAAATTTGGAGGGTGAACCCGCGATAGTCGTTACTGTTACTGCGATGAGACTGGGACGGTCACATCCTGCTCCAATTTGAATTCGAGCAGCGTTTCGCTCGGGATGCGGATCTGGTCTCCGTGAGTAGCCAGCTGGACTGTGGTTCCCGCGCCTGCCCCGACGCCCGCGCCGAGAGCCGCGCCGCCGGAGATTTTGCCGGCGGACTTAGCATTCGCCAGTTTTCCATAAACATCGGCTCCTTTCGGAGCCACCACCGTGTTTCCGACCACCAAGGCGCTTTGCAGGCTGGCGTGAAAACTGTCGCCCACTTTGTTTTTCGAGGAATCGACGCTGTCGATCATTCGCACGAAGAGGGAAGTGCCGGACGGAAGCGTGATCGCTTGCGTGGTTGCGGCCTGGGGAGGAGCCGGCCAAAGTGCTTTCACTCGAGAGGCGGAAATGCCGGACCGAGCAGAGGCAAGAATTGCCAAACCGACCAGAAAAAACACGAAGCCGCAGCGATTTTTCGTCATGAGCGCTCCTCCCAATGTGAACGGTTCCAACGGCCAAACTGGGGAGCATCATAGCACCGGGTTGTCGCCCTCGGGAACGCAAACGGGCATGGGCGGCGGGAGAGAAGTGTTTTGGCGGGGCGAAGGTTTCCTTCGGAGGTGAATTTCTAGGAAAGAGCTTGTTCCAGCTTATTCGGACTCAAAGAGGCAGCGTTCTCCTTGCCGGCGCGTTTGTTCTCGTAGAGCAGCTCATCAGCCCGTTTCATGAGGTCGTGGGTCGTGTCGCCGGAACGAAAATCGGTCCAGCCGCGGGAGAACCGGCAGGACATACGCTCGCCGTTGATTTCCACGCAGAGGCCATCGAGCCGAGAAAGGACGTGGCGCACTTCTTCCACTTTGCATTCGGGAAGGACTACCATGAACTCGTCGCCGCCGATTCGGGCCGCGAGATCGGAACCGCGGATGGCCTTTTGGACGCGCTCGGCGAAAGTCTTTAGCATTAAATCCCCGGCGGCATGACCGCTCTTGTCGTTCACCTGCTTCAGCCCGTCCAAATCCAAGAGCAGGAGGGTCAAAGCCCTACCGTGGCGCTCCGCCCGGCTGATCTCCTGCGCCAGACGCTGCTCGCCCGATCGCCGGTTGTAGAGACCCGTCAATTGATCGAGGGCCGCCAATTTGTAGACTTCCGTGGCCAGGCTTTCCACCTTCGCAAGCGAATCAACCTGTTCGGCCACTTGCCGGCGAACCCGCGTGAGCAGCAATTGCTGGTAAATCAAATAAACGGAAAAAACGAGGACGAGGCCAACCAGGCTGCGGACCGACTGGTTGAGATAAAACGAATATGTGTTTTGCTCGGAGGTGAGCAAACCGGGGAAGGCGAAGGATGCGACGCCGAGAGTGAGCAAAAGCAGAACAGCGACAGTCGCCGACCACATTCCCCACTGGCGCCTGCCGATGTGATGCAGATTCTCACGGACCGCTTCCAGAGTCATGGAGCTGTCTTTCATTTCGTGAGCGCTCTTGGCTTCATTCAATGTACTGCACCCGGGAAAGGAAGTGTGACCACCCCGACCTATCTAACCAGACCTTTCCGGGCACTGCCATCCGTAAAGGCCGCAGGGGTTTCATTTTCGTTAACACGCTGCACGAAAGGACAGTGCGTAAGAGTTGCGAGGCTTGCTTCGCCTTTCGCTGAGAGGCGAAGAGAAGAGGCCGAATCAGCCGCGTCCCGTTGCGTGCTGAAATTCTTGCTTTGCATTCCATGCAAGTTTCACGGGCTTTGCTTTGGATGCCGAGCAGCAATTGATTCATAAACATCACGGGAAGTTCGTCCCGTATTTTCGCAGCCGGCCAGAGGCCAATCCCACATCGAGGAGCTTTTTATGAAAATTCGCAAAGCAGCCGTACTGTTAATCGTTGCGCTGGCAACACTTGCGGCCCCTGTCATCGAACAGCACTTCCAGGCGTCGCAGACCAACCCGTCTCTTCGGGCCGATGGCACTTCTCCGCCGCCGAGCAAGCCGCTGGCGGCATAAATATACTATTTAGCAAATGGGGGGAATTCTCCCGTGGAATTCCCCCTTTTTGTGTTAGCATTTCGCCGTTTTCAGGCGGAGTCCGGTTTAATGCTAACGACTGTCTTGTGGTGGGCGGGACCGGTGCTGGAGATCGCCTTGATCGTTCGGGCGGTCCAAAAGGGCCTGTTTCTCCGCTATCCCATCTTCTTCTCTTACCTTGCCTGGGTCGCCCTGGTTGATTGCCTTCGGAATTTGGTCTACTTCTACGACCGCCCCTCCTACGACCCGGTGTATTGGAGCACCCAATTCCTGAGCCTGATTATCGGCTACGGGGTGATTCTGGAGATTTTGCGCCTGACCTTGACGCGCTATCCGGGCGCCGCGCGTCTGGCACGGTTTCTAGTGGTGTTCATTTTCGCGGCGATCTTCGCGTATGTCGGATTTCAAGCGCTTACCTCGCCTTACTGGTCGCCCGGGTCCACCCATTCCGCGCTCGAACGAGACCTGCGCGGGGCGCAAGTGGCCGTTCTGGCAGGAATCCTGGGGGTGATCGGATATTTTCGGATTCCGCTGGGGAAAAACCTGAAAGGTCTGATATCCGGATTCGGACTGTTCCTGGCGTCGAGCGTCATCACGCTGGCGACCTGGTCTTACCAATTGACAGGTTTCAGCAAGATCTGGTTCGTGGTCCAGCCGCTAATTTTCCTGGTTTGCCTGCTGATATGGACGTTTACGATGTGGTCTTACCATCCAAACCCGCGAGCTCAGTTTGAGGGCGAGTTGGAAGGCTACCTGGAATATGCAGCATCGGCGCGTGCGGCCCTATCTGCCGTTCGAACCAATCTGGGAAAGGTCGCGCGCCCATGATCCTTCTTATTTTCTTCTCGCTTCTCGGGCTTGTGCTGCTGGGGATTTTATATGCGCTGATGACCCGGCCGTCGCCGGGCGCTCCGGAGGGAAGCGCCCAGTCGCTATTCGTGGCGCACCACGCCCTCACGCGGCTGCAGCAATCGCTGCTCGCACCCGACACTGTGGAACGGATTTTTTCCGAATCGGATGTGGCCTACGTGGCGACGCTGGGGCGTCCCGAAATACGCGGCCTATTTCTGTCCGAGCGGCGCCGAATCGCCCTGCTATGGGTTTCACAGATCCGATCTGAGATTGCGAGCCTGATGCGGTTTCACCGGTCGCATTCCGGTTTCTACGCGAATTTGTCGTTTTCGGCTGAGTTCTCCCTCATGGCCGGTTTTTGGTCGCTGTTGAGTGTTTGCACGGCGCTCCAAGTCCTTATTTACCTGCGGGGGCCCTTTGCAACGCGGTCGATTGCGGGGCGGGCGGTGCAGACAGCGGGACAGCTCTGCGAGCTGGCCGGCAAGCCGATCTCGTTCCTCGATTCCTATTCCGGGGGGCTTCAGCCGCCTGGGTATCCCAAGGGGCATGTGAGCAAATGAGCCTTAATTTGCGCCGCTCGCGCCCGTGGCATTCGAGCGAACGCCGATGACCGGATTGCACGAGTTCCGCGAAGTGGAAGCGGCAGTGACGGACTTTCGGCAGAGGTCTCTGGCAAGAGTTCTGCGTCCCCTGGACCGGTTGATCTATCTATCGTCGATGCGCGATTGCAATACGGGGGTTTACTACCACGAAGGCCTTTCTTCGCGATTTTCTGAACAGGCGGCGTCGGAAGCGCTCGCGCGGTGCCATTTCGAAGTGTTTCGCGAGATGACGTCGGCGCCACTGGGCGATCTGGTGGCCCAGATGGAAGCCTACATCGCCTCGACGCACACGTACCCGGCCGATTTCGTGGCGGTGTGGAAAGGTTTGGAGCCTTACCGGGTTGCGATTCCCGTGGATATGGACCCGCTGCTGACGGAATTTCTGTTTTCGAATTTCAAAGTCGCTTTGGCAATTTTGGAGAGCCGTCTGAATTCCCGTTCGGCGGGGGAACCAGCCTCATCGCCACCGCCGATACCTGCCCAATAACTTCGGCTTCGTCCGGATAAGCGAAATTTCTGAGGCCGGCGCCAGAAAGCGGATGAGGGATCAGGGTAATCTGCGACCCCCGTAATTCGCACCACCCGCAGGCGTAGGTCTCTCTCAATTCCAAGAAATAAATCGGGCGGTCGTATTCGGTCCGCCAGTCGGTGGGATTCAGACGCGTCACGTGGCTATCGATCTGAACGAAAGAACCGGGGCGGAGCAACGGGTACATCGTGAAGTCCTGCAATCCGATATATCCGTACTGGCAGTTGCGGACGTCGAGGCGCTGGATCAAAGAAACGGGAACCTCGCCCCAAACCTCGACGATCCGCGAAATCAGGCTGGTCTTGTCCGTGTTGAATCCCTTGTCGAATCTGACGGGAAAAGAGACGGGTTGGTCTGGTTCCATTTTCTCCAGGGCGACGAGATGAGTATTCTGAAGAGGAAGCGCCAGTTGATATTTCGCACTTTCGCCCAAATCCACTCCGAACAATGCCAGCAAGTCGCTGAAACGCGTCCGGTAAATGACGCTCAAACTAAATAATTTGTAAATGCTGGGGACGGAGTTACGGTTCTCAAGCTGAGTGAGCCAAGCGTTCGAGATATAGAAGTCTTCGTTTTCGCGGTCTTCGGCAATTCTTCTGCTCAATTCTTCTACTTCGCGGGTTGTAACTCCCAGGCGGTTTCGGAGCTCCCTTAAATGTTCGCCAGGGCGCAAGTTTTGATTCACGGGACTTCCCAAATTGGAACCCTCGTCGTCGCTGCGTCCGAACGTCACTGTCTGAGCTACGGATTGTCAGTTCGCGTGGAACTATATCACATTTCCACAGGGTTGCCGGGTTTCGCCTTCGAAACGGGTTTCCTGGATTCCGCACCGGGCCGGGCGTCCCAAATATTGTGTCTTGCGAGGCGTGTCTGCTTGGCCGACCAAGCTCAACTTCAGTACTACTGGGGTCCGGCGGTCCGTGTAAATTCGGGGGAGGGCAGAAAGGAGGGAACCTTGCGCGTTTTCCTAGTACTAGGAATAGGTTCGGACGGGACGTCCAGAAGCGCCGAAATGTGCTTGCAATTGAAAGCACTTAAGAAGATTCCCCCTTTTCAGGGTGGGGCCGCCTCAGGCTCAAAGTGAGGCGCCCGCTGCGTCCTAATTCTCACGAGAGGGAGTTAGGTCAGTTATTCCGCACACGCTTGGCGGACGCTCGATGGCTCCCGCGGCTATCCGCGGGAGCCTTCCCCCCTTCCGCCAGCGCCGATAAAGGAGACCTCAGGACGCGGCACTATTTACTGACTGATACACGTACTTTGGGGGTCTTTCCGATGAACCGGCGGGTGTATTCTTGCGCACTTTTACGAGGCTGTTTGTGGAGATTGAAGCGAGTTCATGCCAGACTAATTGTTGGATGGATGGGTTCTCATGGAAAACAGCTCCGACGCGCCATCATCCTCTAGAGCATCATTTCCCGAGAAGCGGGAGGTTCCTCGCTTCTCCTTCATCGCGACCGTCACCATCGTCGAGCACTCCTCTGACATGCGCATCGACGGGCGAATTTCGGAAATCAGCCGCAAAGGGTGTTACGTGGACGTCCTCAACACTCTGCCGGTCGGCACTCCAATCGAGCTGAAAGTGGCCCGCGATCAGGGCGATTTTTCGACGCCGGCGCGGATCATTTACGTGCAGGAAGGGATCGGGATGGGAGTCGCCTTCGTGGAGACCCCTCCGGATCAAATGACGATTCTCGACGCCTGGCTCACGGAACTTCGTTCCTGATTTCGATTTTCCCTCCACCGTACACAAGCGCTAACAATTGAAGTAGTATAGTTTTTGACCAGCCTGGAGGAAGCACTTTGACATTCAGCGCGAAGACGCGCCAGCGGGGTTCGGCGACCATCATTGATTTGCGCGGGCGATTGACGATCATGGAGGGGGAAGCTTTGCACGATTTGTGCCTCGATCTCGTGAAAGAGGGGCGAAAACTGATCATTCTCAATTTTCGCGATGTGAACTATCTCGACAGCTCGGGGATCGGGCAGCTTGTCCGCTCGCTCTTTGCGGCCCGGCGCAACAACGCCGATATTTGCGCGATCGATTTGAGCGCGCGTTCGAGAGAGATTCTCCGGCTCGCCAACCTTCACACAGTGATCAGCGATTTTCCCGACGAATCCGCAGCCATCCAGAGGTTTTCTTCAACCTGAGGAAGCGCCGCCATGAGCCTCATGGGACCCGGACTCTCGCATCCCGGCCCTTCACCACCGCCGTCCGGCAGGTCCATCGGCGCTCGCGCCTGGTTGGTGATCTGGTCCATTGCCTGTATCATCGCCTTGATTTACGTGGGGAGCGTCTTCTACGGCCGCAAGCAAGAAGACCGGGAACTGGCGGCCCAGGCCGCGGAGCGCCAGCGTGAAAAGGACCAGGAAGCCGTGGAATTCATGGGGGGCAACAACTTCGAGATTTTGAATTTCTATGCAAGCCCTGGCATCATCCGCCGGGGCGACACCGCCGACCTCTGCTACGGCGTTTCAAACGCCAAAACCGTGACCATTTCTCCTCCGTCGGGTCCTACATGGCCCGCGGTATCGCGGTGCCTTTCCATATCGCCCAAAAAAACAACGACGTACACGCTGACGATAGCCAGCGCCACCGGAGAAAAGAAAACAGCCACGCTTAAAATCGAGGTACGCTAAGCCACTCGATGCGCGACTCCCGCTTCATTCGCCCGGATATCCCGGCATCGCTTGATACCACGCAGGCGCCCTTGCCAGGCTCCGCGACCCTGCCTCCGTCTCTTCCGAGCAGCGATTTGAAGGCGGCACCGGAGATAAATCTCACGGAGGACGCTTTTCGCACGCTGATTCAAAACGCTCCGTTTGGAGTCTACCGCTCGAGCGTGGAGGGCCGGCTTCTTCTCGTGAATCCGGCGCTGGTGGAAATACTGGGCTACGCCTCGGCGGAAGAGCTGCTGGAGAGAAACCTCGATCGCGATATCTATCTCAACCCTACGGTGAGGCGGCGCGCGGTTGGCGAATTCTGGCACAACAAGAATTACTGGGATTTCGAGGCGGACTGGAAACGCAAGGACGGGTCCGTCATCCGCGTCCGCCTGACCGGGAGGGGATACCACGCGACGAAAGACGATCCCATCTACTTCGAGATTTTCGTGGAGGATATTTCGGAGAGGAGCGAACTTGAGCGCCAGCTCGTCCAAGCGCAGAAGATGGAAGCGGTGGGCCAGCTCGCCGGGGGAATCGCGCACGATTTCAACAATCTGCTCGGCATGATTCTCGCTCAAGCCGAGCTTTTCAAGGAGGAAACGTCTCCCGAAGACCCCCGGCTTGCGCGCATCCAGGCCATCCATCAGGGCGCTTCCCGGGCCGCGGCACTCACTCGCAAGCTTCTGGCTTTCAGCCGGAAGCAGCAGGTAGAGCCCCGGATCGTGGACATCAACTGCGCTGTCCGCGACTTCGAAAAGCTTCTTCGCGATTTTATCGGAGACAAAATTGAATTTTCACTTCGACTCTCCCCCGCAGCGGCATCGATTCGAATCGATCCCGTGCAGCTCGAGCAAATCCTGATGAATCTCGTGGTGAACGCGCGGGACGCCATGCCGAATGGCGGAAAACTGGTGATCGAAACATCCTTGGCCGAATACTCCGAGGCGGAAGCACGCCATCATGTGGGATCGCGGCCCGGTCGCTTTGTTCTCGTGACGGTGACGGATGCGGGCATTGGCATGGACAAGGCCACCATGGCGCGGATCTTCGAGCCTTTTTTCACCACCAAGCCGCCCGGGAAGGGTACCGGACTCGGCCTTTCCACCACCTATGGCATCGTGCGGCAGTGCGGCGGATTCATCGTTCCATCCAGCGAGCCCGGACATGGAACGACGTTTAGGATTTATTTTCCATATCCGGAAGATTCCACGCCCGCGATTCTTCCCGACAAAGCCGCCGCCGCACCGACGGGGGGATGCGAATCCATTCTGTTGGTTGAGGACGAGCCCGGAATGCGCGAAATCACGCGCGAACTTTTGACGGCTGGCGGGTACTGCGTCCTAGAGGCGGAGAACTACTCGCGAGCGATCGATCTGGCCGAAAAAACGCACGTTCCGATTCACCTGCTGCTGACGGACCTGATGATGCCGGGGATGGACGGCCACACGCTCGCAACGCGATTGCGCAGCATCCTTCCCGATTTGCGCGTACTTTTCATGTCGGGCTACTCCGACGACCTTCTGACTCATCACGCATCGCTTGTCAACGATTCGCGGGTTTTGCGCAAACCATTCAGCCGGAGCGATCTGCTTGAACGCGTCCGCCGCGCCCTCGGCAACTCCTGAACTCTCTCCGGCTCAAAGCCCAGGAATATGCAGAGAAATATTTGGAAACGCGATGATCGCGCGACAAGGAGAAGCAGCGGCTGGAAGGGCCGCGGGAATGGGGAGGATGGGGCAGTCGCTAGTGCGATTGTGGGCCGGCGGATTGCATCGGAGGATGGAATCGGGAGGCGGAAGCGGAGCGGGCCGAGAGGCCGATTGTGGCGGCGCGGCGCGCGGCTAGCCGTAGGAGAGCTTGTGCGGATGCTCCACGGGAATCAGGCGGTCAACACCCGAGAAGCCGCTGCTGCGGTCCCAGTGCTGCAGGACGTCTGCCTGCGCGATTAGCGCGGAGGCGGCGTGGATGGCGTCGGCGGGCGTGAGCCCGTAATCCCGCGACAGCTCGACGGCCTTGCGGGCTACGCGCTGGTCGACGTCTATCTTCCTAAGCCAAGGCCACTGGAACATTTCCTCGATTTCGGAGATCTCCTCCGGAGTCAGATGGCGAGCGCCCTTCACATCGCCGTTGCGCGGGCGTATGACTTCGGTGATGGTGAAAGTGGATGTGAACAGGCTCACTTGCCCGCCGCGGGCGTGGTAGAGAATATCCTCGCAAATTCCACGTCGCTCGCCCTCGTACTTCCGGAGAAAGCAGATGAAGGCCGTTGAGTCCCAATAGATGCGGTTCAATTTACTTGTCATCGCGAAGGCTCGCTATATAGCTGCGGATGTTCAAATCGCCCGTTAATTTCGAGATGCGGCCGGACATCGAGGAGATGCTGGGGAGCTGGTCGGTCTCAGGCCATGGTTCGTAGCTATCGGCCTCGACGAGAACCGGCTCGTCCAGGTAATTGTGCCGCACGGTGCCGTAGACGGCGACGCGGTGTCCGAGCAGATGACGCGCTTCGTCGAGCACTTCGCCGCGGGCGAAGCGGCAGGTCACCGCCTTGCCGTTCGACTCGCTGAGGATGCGAAAGCGGACGTCGCCATTGACGGTAATCGATTCGAGGCAGCCCACCACTGATCCCGTCGTTTCGTATTCGTTGCGAGTCAATCGGCCAATTCTCTCGATGACGGTCGTGCGGAGCGGTTCTTCTTTTTCGTCCACGATGATCGCGATCTCGTCCATCGTGGAGTGCTGTTCGGCGAGCAATTTCAACTTTTCGAGCGCCGAATCGTTGTACCACCTCGGCCGGGCTTCGGACTGCGAAAGAGTGCGAACTCCGTCGAGAACGGCGCGCTTAATGTCCGGCAAAATATCTTTTGGGGGAGTCTTGAGATGTCCGATGAACACCACCAGGGCCGGCCCGGATTTCTTGAGGGCGCTGATTTCCCAGTTCACACTGCCCTTGGGCTGGCGCGAGAGTTCCGTATCCAGATTCCGCAGCACACCCCAAAAGGCGCGCACGGCCACCAGATAACTTCCGGGATGCAGCCATCCCCCTCGTCCTTGCAGCCGCAGCGAAATGGGTTCCAACGACACGCAAGCTCCTTTTGGCGGTGGATGTTCGCCCGCCTTTCTTCCGCCGGTCAGCGCTTCGCCGGAGTTTCCGAGATTTCCGGAGCGCTCGACTACGAAGTCCTGACAAATCCGCTGACGTTAAACCGCGAGCTGTACACGGAACGAAGGCCGGGAGGCGCGGCGACCAGATGAATCGCGCGCTGCAACCGGACGGGCTCGCAAGGCCTCTTCATGCACATCACCGCGCCGAGCCGGTGGCTCGAGGCGTAATCCGAAGGAAGGGCGGATTGGGTGGTGAGGATGACAGGGACATGGCGGAGGCGCTCGCTCTTCTTGACGATGGCGCACAAGTCTTGGCCGCAAATGTCGCCGCCCTCAACCTCGGCCACGAGGACGTCGGGAACTTCGTCGCGGAGGATTTCCAGTGCCTGGCGCGCCGTTTCGACAAACACGACGTGATACCCGTCGTGTTCGAGCAGGCCGCTCATCACTCGCGACATACCCGGGTCCGATTCGACACCCAGGACGCGAACCGGGGAGGGCGAAGGACTCGACCAGTAGGCCACACCGTCGTCCGCGAGGGCGCGGTCGAAACGGAGGGCGAGAGCGAAGTGGAAGTTGGGCAAGAGCACGCTCCTCACGACCCGAGCGCGCCGGGCTTCGTTGATGGCCGTCGGCACCGTCGAATAGGGACATGTGACAAGCAAAGCCTGGTCGACCCAATAGCCGCCGCGCATCGTTTCCACCAGGAGCCCATCGCGCGAGACGTCGATCGTTGTTCCGACATCCTCAAAAACCTCGAGGGTTCCAATGCCTCCGCGAACGTGCGCCCGCATGGCGACTTTGACTCGCGCTCGCGCCCGCCGGTCGCGGAACGTAGCCGCTGGATTTCCCCCGATCGCGATCGCACGTCCCGGGCTTGCCATCTTGCTGTCGAGGACCACACTCAACCTGCCTACCTTTTCAACCGATTTGCCCACTTTCCACCTCAGGCTTCGGGGGGTCACTCCAGTCCATCCTCACGACCCGTTGACAGTTCAATCGGCTTGCCAGCCCCTACCTTTAGCCTTCCCTGTGCAATCCAGGACCCAAATCCAGCCGCAAGTTAGGGTTTGCTACCCTCTTCCTTTCTGGACTTCCTGGTTTCCAGACGTGCCTTTGCAGAGCGGTTTCCGGCTTTCTCGGCAATCTCTGCCGATATGCTAAGGCAGGGTTGCAGACGTGCCGCTTTGGGACGGTGCAGTGGACTTCTTGCCGGGCCCGAGATTATGGCTTGGAGTAGGGTTACCCGTGAAAGGGAAGACCTGGTCGTAAAAACGGCAACTCGTGTTCGAGAGGGAAATTCAGGATTGGTGCTGGTGGAGGGAATCGAACCCACACGGCCTTGCGGCCACCGGATTTTGAGGCAAGCGATTCCCATTGATTCAGCTACTCTTACCTGCTATCGTGTGTAGTTCTGTTGGTAGTGTGAAACGCGCCCTGCAACCTATATATGCGCCCACGATACACAGGCTCGATCTATCCCCGTGGCCCCAACGGGATACTTCAGATTCAGTATCCCTTGAATGGCCGCTTGGTGCGTGAGTCGGCCAAGACCACATCCCGAGACCTCGCACAGAAGCTTTTGAACAAACGGCTGGCCGAAGCCCGCGAAGGCGCGGAGCGGATCAAGCCTACGACTGTGGGCGCGCTGGCCGCCCTGTACCTGAAGTCCCGCGAGGCTTACTGGAAGCCGAAGACTGCGGAATGGGCAAAGGGCATTTGGGCAAATCATCTGAAACCCACATTTGGCGACAGAAATCCGGCCAGCATCCTACTCGGAGATCTCCATGTGTACTTATCCAAGATCAAGGCCGAAGGGGTTAGCGATTGCTATTGCAACCGCCACATGGTTTTGCTGAAAGCTATTCTTCGCTATGGCCTGCGGAACAAGGCACTGCGCGAGCTGCCGGAATTTCCAGAGAAATTCTCAGAAGCCCCATACGTGCGGACGGGCCATGTGGATTCCTGGGGCTTCGTGACGCTGTGCGAC
>DATJTF010000030.1:0-112237 GCA_035503815.1 Verrucomicrobiia bacterium | reverse complement strand
TCCGCTCCAACAGCGGAATATCAACCGTGATTGGCTCCACCCTCTTCTTGAAAAAGTGGGTTTGAGAAAGGCTGAACGCTGGCGCGATAAGAATGGTAAGCGCAGGGTTCGATGTCTTGAAGGGTCAGGCGTTGCATGGCACGCGATGAGGCGGTTTCGTTGCACACACTTGGACGCGCAACTGATTCCCGAATCTCTAATCAAGATTTGGCTCGGGCATGGCAAAAAGGGTGTCACGGAACAGTCGTATATCAAGGTCATGGGACGCATAGATACGCGGAAAACTTGCGTTGAAAATGCTGGACTTGGATTCAGTCATGTCCCCCATGTCCCCCGCATTCGGCTTGCAACCGCCGCGTAAACAGATGAAAATGGGGATGTTCCCCGGTAGCTCAACGGTAGAGCATTCGGCTGTTAACCGAAGGGTTGCTAGTTCGAATCTAGCCCGGGGAGCCAACTTTTTCTTTCCTGTGAGTTAGTCAGGGCAAGACAATGCGCATGGAGCCGCCGAGCCCGACTGTGCTGCCAGGCGACGAACGTCCCTGGACGGTGCGGGAGGCTGCCGCGTTCCTTGGAGTGAGTCAGCAAACTGTATATCTGTGGGTTGAAGAAAAGAAAATTCCTCATCTCCGTGTGATGGGACGCAACATCCGGTTTTTGAGATCAGACTTGGAAACCTTCAGAGCATCGTTTAAGCAGGAAGTCGAGAAGTACTGAAATCCTACTTCTTCGGAGGTAAGAGATTCCTGAGGACTGCCGCCAGTTGTTCGGCGAGACGGCCCGTTTTGGCGAGGGATTCGAGTTGCCTGTAGATATCCTCCGCATCCCCCTGCTTCCGAACGCCGACACTGCAAACGACGACCACGTGATGCTGCGGATAAATTCGGTAGACGACGCGATGGTTGCCAAATTGATGCTTCCAATAACCGGCCAGCGAGCCACGCAGCGGCAGACCGTATCCTTCGGGGTCAATGGCAAGCTTCTTCTCTAAGACTTTTCGGAGTTGATTGCGCACACTGCCATCGAGAGCTTTGATGTCTGCTGCAGCCTCTGATGTGTATCTAAGCTCAAAGGAACGTTTGGAGCGCGGCTCTTCTGGCGATGGCGCAGATGAGGGCGGCTGTTTTCGCCCTTTGCTCATTTGCCAAAAACATCTGTTGTTGTAAGCAGCCGGCCAGCGGCAACGTCATCGTCGATAGTCTTCGACAACGTGAGCAAACGATCGGTGAGTTCACGGTCGGCGAGAATTTCCAGAGTGGCGAGAATTGATTCACGCTCATTCACCAGGGAGTCCAAAAACTCTTTGTCCACCAAGTATTTCGGCGGCTGGCGACGGTTCTCGACCAAAACGACTCGGTTTGCAGTCGCTTCTTTCAAGTATGTTTTGAGCTTGTCTCGGAGGTCGGTCGCTGTGACCTTTTTGACAGCAATGGAAGCTCTTGCCATTGGTACCTCTCTGATGTACGCTACACACATCTGAATGTACATGTGATGGCGTTGTTTTGTCAAGCTGTACGGCAAGAGCGCAGAATGGAAAAACGGACATACAAACTCGGTCACCATCTCGTTGCATTCCTTGACGTGTTGGGACAGCGCGATAAGTTCAGAGGGATCAAAAAACCAACCAGCGCACAAGAAGAAGATGAGGTCAAAGAGGTGCTAAGGCAGACGGCTGGTTTTGTCACCGAACTACGGACCGTGTTTCAAAACCAATTCGAGGCGTTCGAAGCTGGCTCGCCCAATATGCGGCGTCACACGAAAGAAGGGGTACGACCGAGTTTCACCGGCTTTTCAGATTCATTCGTCACCTCGGTTCCCTTGCGCGAAGAGGGCCACGAGTTGGTGCCGGTTGTGACAGTGTTCTCTGCACTGTCAGCAGCTTGCGTCGTAATGCTGACCGCACTTGCTAGCAAACATCCTTTGCGAGGAGGAATTGATGTGGGCCTCGCGACAGAGATCGGTCCTGGTGAAATCTACGGAACCGCCCTGGAGCGCGCTTATCTTCTAGAGTGTAGAGTCGCGAAATATCCTCGACTTGTTATTGGTGATGAGCTTTGGAGGTATTTGAACGCCGCTCTCGTTCACTTCGAGAGCCAAACGACACCGGTATCCAAGGCAATCACGGCCATCGTGAAGAAAACTCTTCAGATGATTGCGACGGATGCTGACGGGCAAAGAATCCTCGACTATCTAGGTCCCGTCGTGGTTGAAAACGCTGGGCCTGATCACGGGCAACTGATGATTCAGCCTGCCTACAATTTTGTGCTTGCCGAGCAGGAGCGAATACTGACGAAAGGCGATCCTGAGTTGATTGGACGATATGTCTTGCTTAGGCGCTACTTCGAGTCACGGCTTGGGCCATGGGGTGTGCAAGTGAAAAAGAACTAAGACTCCCGATTGAGCTATTTGGCAGGAATGCTCCCGCATTAGAGCCTCCACTAGGGTGAACGTTGATTTCGCGTACAGAATCATTGAGAGTTGCCGATGGTCAGAGATTGGAAGCGTGCTGTCACGTAGATGTAACGCGAAGCGTGGGAAAACGCGGCAAAAAGCGAAGAAGCGCCGAAAAAGGGTGGAGAAGTTGGCTCGTTGCATTTCACTCGAACTTGCTGAATCTCCTCGGTTAGCCTGTCGTCCGGCAAAATTTGGTTAAACTATTTTAGTGGCTGTTAACCGAAGGGTTGCTAGTTCGAATCTAGCCCGGGGAGCCAACTTTTTCTTTCCTGTGAGTTAGTTAGAAGCCGCTGCCGAGAGCTGCTCGCCCACGACCCGCCGCGCGTCACGAAAATGTAGCGCCGCACGGCTTGGCCCAGCCGGCGCTCAGCGTGACCCTCGATTGCGTAGTGGCCGATCTACTCTTGAAGCTTGCCCACAGGCGTACCGTCGGACCACGTGGGTACCAAGACCAACGAAACAAGAATCGGCGGCAGCCCTTTCATTTGGGATGGATCATCGGACATGAAGAACCAATAGGGGACCGACACGACCGGGGAGCCCGCCGCCCCGGAACCCCAATCTTTGGCGTCGAAGCCGGCGGTATAGAACATCACATGCGATACGGTGTGGCCGTCCTGGTCGGACAGATAGGCCGTTTTCGACATCATGTAGCACATCGCGCCCGTCTCGAGGTCCGGGAGTTGTTTGTTCGCGAACGCCGCTTTGACTGCCGATAGAATTTCAGACTTGGAACGGCCAGCCATCACCATCCTGGTACGCAGAAAATCGACCGGCAACATGGAACGCGCAGCCTGGGGGTTCAGACAAGCGGCGGCTCTCACCTTCGGGTTCCAGAATTCGGGCCAGTCGAACGCAGCCGTCCAGCCTCTTTCCACGATGCAGACAAACCCGTTCTTGCCTTGCACGGCTGTCTCAAATCCCCGGCGACCGAGAACCAAGACCGTAGCGTCGCTGGATATGGAATCCGGCGCCGCGCTGCGCGCCAGCGCGATCTCGGCGGTTCGGTCCATCATGTATTGCTCGATCGGAGCCATCTTCGGATAAGGCGTCGCGGCATCCTGCGCCGCCGCCTGGTGCGCCGTACCGAGGACGATGAGGAGCGCCAAACATTTGATTGCGATTGCGCCAGCGTTCTTTTTACGCATTGTTTTCCCTCCAAGAATGGATGTTTTTTCTGCCGGCCCGCCGTTCAGCGCGCCGTCTTCTTCCGCCGCCGCTGCTCGCATGCCTCCAGCGTTTCGGTCATGTCCGCCGCCGGCCGAATCTCGAAAATGTTCCCGTACTTCAGCGCCGGATGCTGCGCCATGAGCTGTTGAGCATGATTCATGTCACGCGCCTCGAGAATGAGAATGCCGCCGAGTTGTTCCTTCGTTTCTGTGTAGGGACCGTCCGTGGTGGCGACCTTGCCGTTCCTCCAATGGAGCGTCAGCGCGGTTTCCGGCGGCTGGAGCGCTTCTCCCCCGGCCCAATGCCCGTTGGCGCGAAGATGGTCGTCGTACTCAAAGCAGGTGTCGAACATCGCGTGTTGCTCGCCCTCGCTCATGGCGTCGAATTTGGCCTTCTCGTAGAATCCGAAACAGACGTATTTCATTCTTTTTCTCCTCCCGGCTGAAGCCGGCAATAGAGCATGATGCCTGCTCGTTGATCTCGTCGCTAGGGCGCGAGTTTTGAGGCCGCAGTGGCCAGGATGTTCACTTGCGTTCGGCGGGTTCTTGCGCCGGAGCAGGGTAGAAAAGAAGCTCGCGCACTTCACCCACCGCATCGCAGGTGATGGCGCCCCTGCGCGCCCACGCCAGCGCCTCGTCCATGTTGGCGGCTTCCAGAATCCAGAAACCGCCGATGTGCTCCTTGGTTTCGGTGTACGGCCCATCGGTGACAAGCACCGTGCCATCACGCCGCTTCTGCACTGTCTTTGCGCTTCTGGCCGGGGTAATGCCGCAAGCGAATTTCCTCACGCCCGCGGCAATCATTTCGCGGTTGAGGGCATGAATCTCTTCGACGGACTCGGGGGTTTGGCTGGACGGGTCGAAGTCGTCCGGAAGGTAAACCGCAACGAGATATTGTGGCATGACTTTCTCTCCTTTGATTCTTGAGGTTTGTTTTCCATGAGCCGTTTGCTGCTGACTCAGAGAACCGTGGCTCATCGTACTGTCATTAGATAGTCGTTCGGGTGGCCGTAAATCGACAGCCCATTTATTTTTATTTTAGCTGCCGGATCCGCTCTTGCAGGAATTGCCGTTCGGGCTCCTGTTGGGTGAGCGCCAAAGCTTTCTCATAGGAGGACTTAGCCTCGGCCGTCCTGCCCAGCCTGCGGAACATGTCCGCCCGTGCGGAATGCGCCAGATAGTAATTCGCCAGCCCGCCATGTTCCAGCACCGCTTCGATATGCGCCAGTCCGGCCTCCGGGCCGTCCCGCATGGCAATGGCCACGGCCCGGTTCAGCAGCACGACGGGCGAAGGCTGAATTCGCGCCAATTGATTGTAAAGCGCCACAATTTGCCTCCAGTCGGTCGCCGCGGCCGTCTCCGCCTGGGCATGGACGCCCGCAATCGCCGCCTGCAGCGTGTAAGGCCCGAACCGACGGGATTGCAGCGCCTTCTCCACCAGCTTCAATCCCTCCGCGATCTGCTCCCGGTTCCACAGCGACCGGTCCTGGTTCTCCAGCAAAATCAGCTCTCCGCCCGGCGAGCTTCTCGCGGCGCGGCGCGATTCCTGCAGCAGCATCAGCGAAAGCAGCCCCATCACTTCCGGCTCCGGCTGGAGCTCGAACAATAATCGCCCCAGCCGAATCGCCTCGCCGGTTAGCTCCGCCCGCGTCACCTCCGCTCCCGCCGCGGCCGAATAGCCCTCGTTGAAGACCAGGTAGATCACCTGCAACACCGCGTCCAGCCGCTCCGGCAATTCCTCCGGCGCCGGCACCTCGTAGGGAATTCGCGCCTCACGAATCTTGGCCTTGGCGCGCACGATTCGCTGCGCCAGCGTCCGCGGAGTAGTCAGAAAAGCCTTCGCGATTTCCTCGGTTGTCAGCCCGCACACCTCGCGCAGTGTGAGCGCGACGTGGGCTTCCGGAGCCAGCGCCGGATGGCAGCAGGTAAAGATCAGCCGGAGCCGGTCGTCCTCGACGCTGCCATCTTCCTGGGATTTTTCCCCCGGGCTCCCCTGCGCCTCCAGGAACCGCACCAGCTCGTCTTGGGACGCATCCGACCTCGCCCGCCGGCGCAGCGTATCAATGGCTTTGAATCGCGCCGTCGAAATCAGCCACGGCCGCGGGTTGTCGGGCACTCCGCTCTTCGGCCACGCGCCCAGCGCCGCCGCAAACGCTTCGTGCATGGCTTCCTCGGCCAGATCGAAATCGCCGAGCAGGCGGATCAGTGTCGCCAGGATTCGCCCCGAATCCGCGCGGTAGAGCGAGTCCACCACTTCGCGGATCGGTTCGCTGGTTCGCTCGGACATGACGATGACCCTAACAAACCAGCTACGCCGAATCAATTTTGGAAACGCAGTGGTTGGGCATCACGCTGCCGAGCAGCGACTTCACCCGGCGTGCGGGCGCATTCGTGCCGCGCACTGAAATGCCTTTCTGGACGATTTTAGCGCTCGCGTTTCCATTCGCCTCAAGTGTCGCCCGGAGCGAGCAGCCAGATACGAGCCAGTGCGACGCCCGGCACATTGGCGGGTCCGCGAACGATCGCATCGAGAACTCTGTGCATGCCGTGACCAGACGCAACCGTGGCGTCTAGCGCAAGCAGATGTTCGACCCGCATGACGCGCCTGTTGACGAGAATCCATATTAAAAGCGAAGTGATGTTGTCACATCGCCCCCGACCGAGATCACGAAGTCTCGTGAATTCCTGAGGCCTCGGGAGTTTCAGCCTCCAGCAAACCACAGAAATTCATGCAGTTAGGTTTGGACCGCGCCGTGCAATCACCCAGACAAGCGACAAAACCAGCAAGCAAGTCGCAGACGCAAGAAGGAGAAAGTCATGAAGAGAAATCACTGGGGCCTGGTTTTGGGGGTGATCGCA
Organism: Verrucomicrobiia bacterium; assembly: GCA_035503815.1. Lineage (GTDB taxonomy): Bacteria > Acidobacteriota > Terriglobia > Acidiferrales > UBA7541 > Palsa-295. Next base: position 105,755 of record DATJTF010000030.1, on the reverse strand, counting down.
ATCCTATCCATGATGGTTGGAGGAAACGCTGCAGCGCAGCAGCCGCCCGACAATGTTCAAGGAGACTGGACCATTTACTCGACCAATGTCGACACGGGTGAGGTCGTGGTCAAGCATGTTCAAATCGCGCAGTACGGAGACCGGATTACCGGATACTTCGAAGGGCCGTTTCAGTCAGGACCGATCCAGGGCGAAGTCAACGCTCACCACATCCGATTCAGCACGGTCACAAAGAATGTTCTGAATTTCCGCGGCGAGATTTACGGCGATAATATAACAGGATCGTACGGCATCCACGGCAAGCACGGTGCATGGCAGGCGCAACGGATCCAGCCTGTAGCGCAGGTTGTTCCCACACCGCCCACGGCCGAGTATTCGGCGCAGCCTGAATTGGCCCCGGCGCAAGCGCCCGCTCCGGCTGCGGCGCCTACGCAACAGTACACGCAGCAGGCCGTGCCTCAAGCGCCCGCTCCTGTTGCGCAGACTTCGTACCCGTCATATCCGCCTTCGGCGACCACCAGCGCACAAAGCGATCCGGCTCCGACCGCGGCTCCGATGACGTCCGAACAATTGGACGCGCTCGTCGCACCGATTGCTCTTTATCCCGATTCTCTTGTTGCGCAAATCATGGCAGCAGCAACGTTTCCCGAACAGATCACATTTGCGAGCGCGTGGCTCAACCAGAACCCGAATCTGACTGGCGCGAATCTCGCCCAAGCTGTGGACCAGCAGTCGTGGGATGCTAGCGTGAAAGCCCTGACGCAGTTCCCATCAGTCCTGAATGACCTTGCCAAGAATTTGTCGTGGACCTCGAGCCTCGGCCAGGCGTTCAGCAACCAGCAGTCGGACGTGATGGCCGCAGTGCAAGTGATGCGAGCCAAGGCGCAGGCCGCGGGAAATTTGCAATCCTCTTCGCAGCTCACGGTGACGCAGCCTTCGCCTAACGTCATCGTGATTCAGCCCGCCAATCCTCAGGTCGTGTACGTTCCGCAATACAATCCGACAATCGTGTACGGCGCGCCCATCGTCGTGCCGATGTACACACCGCCAGTAGCATTTGTAGCCACAGGCGTAAGCTTCGGCTCCGGAATTTCAATTGGAGCATTCTGGGGCGGAGGCGGAGGCTTTGTGGGCGGCGGATTTGGCTGGGGCTTCCACGCATGGGCCTGCAATTGGGGCGGCGGGGGAGGCGGAAATACAATCATCTACAACCACAACACCTACATAACGAACAACACTTGGCGAACGAACAACTATAACGGCTATCACCCGTGGGGCCCCGGTCCTCGTCCTTATGGACCGAACGGAGGTAGGGGTTACACTCCGACCGGCTATCACCCAGGCACCGACACGCACTATGGGCCGAACGGCGGTTACCACCCCAACGGCTATTTCGGGCCGAACGGCGCGTTTCACCATGACGTGCCCGGCACCAACCCCGCAAACCAACCTAACGGCGGGCAAAACGGGAATCACGGCTTGATCGGCGGCAACAATGGCGTTCGCGACAAAAACGCCGGGATGAACGGCCCAGGCGTTGCCCCTGCCGGCGGCTACCACGACCGCAACCAAAACCGCGTCCTTGGCGACGGCCCAAACCGTTCACACATGAGCGGTAACGGCGGGGCAACTCGGATGGAAAGTCAGCGTGGCCGCGACAGCATGGCCGGCCGACGCTCCCAGCCGCATCCCCTTCATGAGCATGCACCGGCTGAACACCATTCCTCGGGTGGCGGTGGACATCGCCGCTAGGGCCAGATCCAAGATCGAAGAAGAATAGACAGAAAAGGAAACGAGAAGGAGATTGAAAATGGATACACAGCCGAACAAATCATGGAAGTGGATCGGGATTGCGATCATCGCTGTGCTTGTGCTCGCTGTCGTCGGCCTCACAAACCGTAACGTCGAATCCCGCTTCTTATCCCCGGTGACCAGAAGCACGAAACAGATCACGTTTGCATCGCCGGCGGAGGCCAGCACGGCGCTTGCAAACGCAGCGAAAGCGGACGACAACATGGCTCTCGGCCGAATTCTCGGTCCGGACACCATGGCTCTCTTGCTGTCGGGGGACACGGAATCCGACAAGGCCGCGGTCACCTCGTTTGTGTCCAAATACGAGCAGATGAACCGCTGGGTGGACATGACGGACGGGACTCGCGTTCTTTATATCGGCGCGGACAACTTTGCCTTTCCCGTGCCTCTCGCCAAGAATTCATCCGGCCGGTGGTATTTTGACGCGGTTGCCGGAGCGGAGGAGGTCAGGGCTCGTACCATCGGCAGGAACGAAATCCTCGCGATGGACGCTTCCTACGCGCTGGCCAAGGCTGAAGAGATCTTCTACAGCGAGGGAGATTCGCCGGAATTTGCGCAGCAAATCGTCAGCAGTCCCGGCCGGCAGAATGGGCTTTACTGGCCCGCGAGGGACGAGCAGGGAGTGAGCCCGCTTGGCGACATCACTCGATTCCCCAAAGCTTCGCTCGCGTCAATTTCCTCGAACCAGCCGCTTGTTGTGGATGGGTACGAGCTGCGCATCCTGACAGCTCAAGGCGGCGCCGCGGCTGGTGGCCCGCAGAGCTACATTGTCAACGGGAAGATGACGGGCGGGTTTGCCATCCTAGCCACTCCGGTCAAATACGGCGAAACGGGAATCATGACGTTCATGAATAGCAACGAAGGCACGCTCTACGAGCGCGACTTCGGCCCGGACACGCAAAAAGCGGCGGCGTCGCTCACCGCCTACAATCCGACCGACGATTGGACTCCGGTCGAGTAGATCAGCGCTCGACAAGCGCCCTTGCGGATCAGTTATTCGCAACAAGCTCCTTGGTCGGGACCGGTCATTATGGCTGGTCCCGCCCTCGTTTAGGTTCGCCTCGGCCCCGGCCTGAAAAACGGACAAAGAGTTTCTGACACAAGGACAATCAAGGGTCACGAAGGTGACGCGCCTTGAACGGCGTTTCTCTTACGAGGCCGGCCGTTTCAAGAATTTTCTTGCTGAGTGTTTACCTGCGCGAGGCACACCCGAAGACTCCTGCTGCGCAAAGTTCGGCTAAATCCCGAGCGGCCCGTCACTCGCTGATGCGTGCAAATCTCAGGGGCGTAAAAGCGAAGGTCACAGCGCGAAGTGTTATCGTTGGCTAGTCGTTTCAGCGGACTCGATCCGGCGAACTCACCTCGGCCTTTGTCTCCACCGAGACGGATTCGCGAAGATTATTTCCGTGGGAGACCGGACGTAGCCTGAGCCGGGTGGACTTCAGGGAACCGATGAGCGAGCCACGCATTCACTTCCGAGGGGTGGTAATCGAACGGGCCCATACCACCGCGATAAACGATTTTCCCCGTTTCGTCGATTACGTACAGGCGCTCCGGCCAGCCAGCGTAAAGGTGATCCGCTGCATCGTTCATCGCATCGATCCCCAGTGGAATCGAAAAACTGAACCGCTTCACGAAATCGTTTGCGATCGCCACGCGTTGCTTTAGAGCTTTCGGCTGGGGATAGCAGACGTTCTGGTCGATGTTCGACTTCATCTCCCACTCATCGAGTGGGTGCGCTTCGCGAATATAGACCGCGAGGAAATCGGCGCGGTCCTTGAATTGGTCATACATCTTCGCCAGATCACCGAGCTGGCTCCGGAACACCGGTCAAGTGTAGCTGCCGAAAATCAGCACGAGCGGGCGCTGCCCGATGCGCTCGCGAATGCGAAACGTTGAATACCCGTCGAGCGAGTATAGCGTCGCGTCAGGCGCTTGGTCTCCAACCCGTAGGTTGCCGCTATGCCACTGAGGCAACGCGTATCGAAGAAAACCATAGAAGTTGCGCGGACCCATGAAATAGCAACCCACTCCAATGGCGATCCCTAAAACCACGGCCAACCCAATCGCCATCCACTTCAGCACGCGACTCATTTGAGTTCACCCTCAAGCGGCTTGATGATAGTTCCTTGGCGCGGACTCCTACAATAGGGCGCCACAACAAGGCAAGTGGACGGACAGCAGCCGGCCCCCCCAACCAAAGCCGCTCACCGGGAGAACCGAGAAATTTCAAGATGCAAGCGGCGCGGTTTCACAAATTGAAATGCCATGCCTCTCCGAGACAATTCACTGGACACCCGGAAACTCCCGTCGTAAACAGAGTAGGAGTCTGCCCCGTGCGGCGCATCGGGAGATCCCCTGCGCCGCGGACCACACAAGACCATGCCCAGGGCCGCCATCTTCATCCCCTGTTTTGTCGACCAACTCACTCCGAAGGTGGGTCTCGACATGGCGCGCGTGTTGCGACGCATCGGGTACGATCTGGATTATCCCGAGGCGCAAACATGTTGCGGGCAGCCGGGCTTTAATTCCGGGTATTGGGAAGAAGCCCGGGCACTCGCGAAACGATTCGTTCAGATCTTTCGTTCCGCCGAATTGGTCGTCTGCCCTTCGGGATCGTGCACCACGATGGTGCGAGTGTTTTATCCAGAACTCCTGGCCGAAACGGAGTTTTACCAGGAAGCCGTGGCGCTGGGACTTCGCGTCTTCGAATTTTCGGAATTTCTCGTGAAGGTCGCGAAGCGGGCCGACGTTGACGCCATTTTCCCCCATCGAGTGGCGTTTCACGACGCGTGCCATTCCTTGCGCGAGCTTCATCTGAAGAACGAGCCGCGAGAATTGCTGCGCAACGTAAAGGGGCTGGAACTGGTCGAAATGCCTTCGAGCGAGGAATGTTGCGGGTTCGGCGGAACGTTCTCAACGAAATTCCCGATGATCGCCTCCGCGATGGGCGCGACAAAAGCCGGGAACGCGGAGGCTTCCGGCGCCGAATTCGTGGCATCCACCGATCCCAGTTGCCTCTTGCACATCGATGGAATTCTGAGGCGCAATAGCTCTCGAGTCCGCGCCATACATCTGGCAAGCATCCTCGCCCAGACCGGCGCAAACGAGGATTCCCGCGAGGCATCCGGCGGCCCCGGGAAGCCGCGATGAATTCCGCCGCGCGCAGTTTTCTTTGGAACGCCGCGGTGAAATCCGCCGACCTTTCCCATCGCGAAATCATCCGGCATGCGATTGACAGCTACGATCTCGCGACACGCGCCGGCCGCAAGCAGTACGTGAATTGGCAGGCCGCGCGGCAAAGGGCCTACGAAATCAAATGGGAAGGCGTGAACCATCTCGACCGCTATTTGCTTCAATTCGAAGCGAAGGTTCAAGAGCGCGGCGGCCACGTCTTTTGGGCCGAAAATGGGGAGGAAGCGCGAGAGTACGTGGTTCGCCTGGCCCTGCGCAGCGGCGTTCACACCATTGTCAAATCGAAGTCCATGGTCTCGGAAGAAATTCATCTGAGTTCGGCTTTGGAGAGCCAGGGAATCCGCGTTTTTGAAACCGACTTGGGCGAATTCATCGTGCAGCTTCGCAACGAGCCCCCGTACCACATCGTGACCCCGGCGATGCATCTCACCCGGAAACAGATCGCCGCCCTGTTTCGCGAAAAATTCGGGATCGAGGAAACCGAAGATTCCGAAGTCCTGGTGGCCGCGGCGCGAAAGGCTTTGCGGCACGCATTCTTCGGCGCCGAGATGGGGATTACCGGCGCAAATTTTCTGGTGGCCGACACGGGCATGCTGGCCATCACGACGAACGAAGGGAATGCCGACCTGGGAATGTCGCTGCCCAGAATTCACGTCGCGATCGCAGGGATTGAAAAGATCGTTCCGAAAATGGAGGACTTGGCCGTTCTTTGGCCGGTCCTGGCGACGGCGGGGACGGGGCAGCGCATCACTTGCTACAACACTCTGGTGGGAGGGCCTCGGCGTCCGGGGGAAAAGATCGGGCCCGAAGAGTTCCACGTCGTCCTGCTGGACAACGGCCGGAGCGAACTCCTGGGCGACGCGGAAATGCGAGATGTTCTCCAGTGCATCCGCTGCGGGGCATGCCTCAACGCTTGCCCCGTCTACCGCACGATCGGCGGGCACACCTATGCCACGACGTATCAAGGGCCGATCGGAAGCGTGCTGACGCCGCGGCTGCGAGGCATGAACGAATTCCAGCACCTCTCTTTTGCATCCTCCTTGTGCGGGGCTTGCACCGAAGCTTGCCCCGTGAAAATCGATCTACACCATCACCTGCTGCACAATCGCCGGAACGCTGTTTCATCGGCGCGGCGTCCTTTCGCGGAGCGCGCGGCATTTCGGGTGTGGAGCTGGGCGATGGAGTCGCCTCGCCGCGCTTCTTTTTTCGGCGCTCTGGGGCGGTGGGCGTCGCGCGTCGTGTATTCGTTGGGGATTTCCGGCACGCGCTTTGACCCGCTTGGGGCCTGGACCGAATATCACGCTCCGCCGGCAATTCCCGGGAAATCGTTTCGTACCCTCTGGCGGGAGGAACATGGCAACCGGTGAAAACCCGGCGAGGCAGCGGATCCTGGAGCGAATCTCGAGCGCTCTGAAATCGCGCGCGCCGCGGCACGCGCCTGAAAGCGCCGGGGAGATATTTCCTGAAATCCCCGACCCGCTCGGCCGATTTCAACTCGAATGCTCCGGAAATAAAACGGAGCTGCGAATCGTCCGGGATGAATCCGGCGCGGCCGAGGCGCTCGCAAGTCTGGCAGGCGAATTTTTGCCCGGCGAGATCTTCGTCGAGGATGCGCCTGTTCTGCGCAAGCTCATCTCCACAAGGATCACGAAAAATCAGATCCGGTGGTCGAGTTCCGGCGGGCCGGGTGAAGGCGTGCGGGCGTCCATCACACGCGCGGAATTTCTGGTGGCGCAGACCGGCTCGGTCGTCGTTTCTTCTTCATGCGGGGGCCGTGGGGCATTTGCATTTGCCCCGCTGCATATCGTGGTCGCGGGAGTATCAGAGCTTGTGGTGGACTTGGCCGCTGCGTTAGCGCAGCTGCGCACGCGCGGAATTCCGGAGCAAAGCAGTTCGTTCACGCTGATTACCGGACCCAGCCGCACGGCGGACATCGAAAAACAGCTTGTGATGGGCGCGCACGGGCCGATTCGACTGGTGGTGATTTTGATCGCGGAGGGCCGCTAGCCAGGGAAAGCCCTTCTTTTTATCCCTGGCGTGCGCAACCGGGGCGGTTTCGTTAAGAGGGAAGAGGCGCGCCGCCGAATCCGTGCCGGCGCGAAATTCCATGGGTTGAAAGGTCGACGAGTTCAGGCGCGAGGAAATCGACGGAGCGGCCGCGACCACGGCCTTCGCGAACACGGCGACTTTGTCCCGCAGGATTCTTGTGACAGGTCCGGCGATGCTGATGGCCGCCGCGAGCCCTCGGATCTTTCGTACCTACGCGCGGGCTCCGGATTCGATGTGATTGCAACTCCCGAGAGCATCCGCGACGCCCTAGTCGCCGACGCCATGGAATCCGCGGGGGCCGGCAAAATGGGGACACTTCGGCGGTGACCCGTTGTGCTCGACTATGCCGAATGCGACGACGAATCGGAGTTGAATTTGCAGCGCACTCCGGGTAACGATATGGAGTGAGCGACGGGCCAGGGCGGGGCGAGGGCGACCGTGGTTCTGTTCATGACCGGCCTCGGGACTCCTGCTGGGAATTCCGCCGCGCTTGTCGCCAAAATCTCCACAAACTCCGATTTGGCGCGGCGAACGCGCGACATAAATTGATATCGCCGCCGGGGGCATTTTTTCAGGCGATAAATCGATCGAAGGAATGGGCGAGGACATCACGGATCACGTCGTTCGAATCGCCAAGGGCGAAGCCATCAAGAAGGCCCAAGGATTGGGGCGGGACGATTTCATATCTTGGAAACGAGGAGTTTTCCTCTGACAAATTCCGTGAGCCATCAAAAAGCGTTTTCCTTGAATGGAAAAGTTGCCGTCGTCACCGGGGGCGCAAGCGGCATAGGCCTCGCAATAACGCAGCGATTTGTGGAGAGTGGCGCGGAGGTTCGCGTTCTTGACATCAATCGCGAGGCCGCTGAAGCCGCCGTGGGGGCGATCGGAGGCGGCCAGACGCGTGTCTATGGCTGCGACGTGACGCTGCAAGAAGAAGTTCGTGGTGCGTTCGAGAAAATCTGGCGCGAAAGCCGCATCGACATTCTGGTCAACAACGCCGGCATATCGCACATCGGGAACATCGAACAGACGCGCGAAAAGGACTTCGAAAAAGTGATGCGCGTCAACGTGACCGGATTTTACAACTGCATGTTCGCTTGCATTCCCCACATGAAGGCCAATGGCGGCGGAGTCATCCTCAACATGGCCTCGATTGCCGGCTCCGCCGGGCTGGCCGACCGTTTCGCATATTCCACAAGCAAAGGCGCGGTCATTTCCATGACTTTCTCAGTGGCGCGCGATTACCTCGCACATAATATCCGGTGCAACTGCATCTCGCCCGCGAGGGTCCACACGCCATTCGTTGATGGATATCTGCGCGAGCACTATCCCGGACGCGAAAAGGAGATGTTTGAAAAACTCTCCCGTACCCAACCCATCGGCAGGATGGCCCGGCCGGAAGAAGTGGCATCTCTCGCGCTGTACCTATGCTCCGACGAAGCTTCTTTTATAACCGGCACCGACTACCCCATCGATGGCGGCTTTATGAACCTTCATGGCTAGGACCTGCGTTAACCGGTGGCACGTTTCGCGTATCCATTACATGGCACACCCGCACCTTCCTTTTCCCGCCGCAGAATAGGGCGATGAACTGAAATCGCCTGCATCCGGTTTCCACGGGGACTCCTGTCAGGAGTTGTGAGCTCTTCCTTTTCAACGGAGGGCATTCCACAGTTTTGGTAAATTCGCGGGCGGAGAAGTCCGGACCATCGTATACTCTTCATTCACACGAGTGTTAGTGATTGCGGAAAGTGATACACGAGTTTGTGGTGGTTTGGCGGAGACGTGCTCCGCGCCCCTATCCATAGGACAAATGCTGCATCAATCGATAGGCAGCGCTGTTTGATCGATAATCGAGACGCCTCTCGAGGGAGATATGATTCAGCGATGCGCTAGTGAACTTGACCTGCAGTCGAATGGCTGCGAGTTCCGTGCCGCCAAGGCGATCACCGGTGAATTCGCGGGGCGAAAGAGAAGAGTTCGCACGCCGGCCCCCTAACTACACCCGCAGGCGTTCCCAACTGTCTTGACCGGGAGCGGAAGGATCAACACGCAGGACGAGACGATCGATGCAGCCCTACTCGCTGACGATAGACAAATTTCTCGACCACGCGGCCAAGTGGCACGGCGCGGCCGAAGTTGTATCCGCAACTGCCGCTGGAGGAGCGACAAGGACCACGTACGCCGAACTTCGCGAGCGAAGCCGCCTTACCTCGGGCGGCCTGATTGCCCGCGGGCTCCAGAGGGGCGACCGAATCGCCACTCTCGCGTGGAATACTCTCGATCATTTGACGCTGTATTACGCGGCGATGGGCGCGGGTTTTGTCTGCCACACGCTCAACCCCCGGCTGAGCGTGCCGCAAATTTCGGCAATGGTGAACCAAGCGGCCGACCGTTGGATTGCCGTCGGCGCGGGCTTGCAACCGTTGGTTCGCGAGATTCTGGCGCTCTGTCCGAGCGTTGAGGCGATCCTGCTGCTGGATGATCAGACCGCTGACTCATCTTCCTTTCAGAAATATCCGAAGTGGACTCTCGCGGAGTTCATCCGGGACTTCGGGCGCGAAACATGCTGGGGCGATTTCGACGAAGAGACGCCCGCGGGGCTCTGCTACACGTCCGGAACGATCGGGGAGCCTCGCGGCGTCTTGTACACTCACCGTTCAAATTATCTCCACACCTTGCGCGCATTGCAGGCCGATTCTTTTGCGATCACCTCGCAGGATACGGTGCTCGTTGCGGTTCCCATGTTTCACGCGAACGGCTGGGGACTTCCGTTCGCGGGGCCGGCGGTGGGCGCCCGGATGATCCTACCGGGTCGCCACCTCGAGGCGGCGCACCTCAAGACACTGATTTTCAAGGAGGGCGTCACGGTGGCTGCGGCGGTACATGCCGTATGGCTCGGGTTGGTGGAGCATCTCGAGAGCGAGGGAGGCGAGTTGCCCTCGCTCAAGCGAGTCGTTGTCGGAGGCTCACACTGTCCGGAAGCGGTCGTGGCTCGCATCGAGGAGCGGCTGGGAGTTTTGGTGCAGACGAGTTGGGGCATGACGGAGCTGTCGCCATTGGGGACGATCATGCCGCTCGACGCCCCGAAAGCCGCAGGCGCGCGAGGTTCGGGCCGGCCGCCCTTGGGTCTGGACTTGAAATTAGTGGATGCCGCAGGCGTTGCGCTTTCGCCGCAAAGAAACGTCATCGGGCGGCTGCGGGTGAAGGGAGCGAGCGTCGCGGACCGTTACTTTGGAGAGGACGGGAGCGCGCTCGACGCGGAGGGATATTTCGATACCGGCGATCTCGCTTCGATTGACGATGCGGGAAATCTCACGATCGCGGGACGCACGAAGGACTTGATCAAATCCGGCGGGGAATGGATCAATCCCAGGGAGATCGAAGAGATTGTCTCGAGCCACCCCGGCGTGGGGCTGGCTGCCGTGATCGGGCGCCCCGATCAAAAGTGGGGGGAGCGGCCGGTGCTCGTCGTCGAACCCCTCAAGAATTGCACGCTCGATCGCGGGATGCTGCTCGAAACCCTGCGTGGAAAAGTTCCCGATTGGTGGCTGCCGGATGAGGTGATCGTCGTCGAGCGCATTCCTTTGGCGGCAACGGGAAAGCTCGACAAGAAGCGGCTTCGCCGGGAGTATGGCTCGGCATAGGAGCTGGGATCAATGCCATCAAGTACATTTGCCACTGTTCGCCGGGGTGGAGCGTGAGAAAAGCAGCGGGAATAAGAAGACTGGTCGTGAAACAGAGAAGACGCCGGACCAAGGCGGAGCGGCGCGCGGAAACACTCGAGCGGATCCTCGATGCCGCCGAATATCTTTTCTCGAAGCACGGATGGAACGGCGTGACACTTCGCGATGTCGCATCGAAGGTAGGGGTTCACACCTCTCTCATGCATTACTACTTCGTGGACAAGCGCCGGCTGTTTGAGGCTGTTTTCGCGCGCCGAGCCGGCACCACCAGCAGCCGCCGCGTGGACGCGCTCGATCGCTACGAGCGTGACGCCGAGGGCTCGCTCACGGTGGAGGGCGCTTTGCGAGCTTTCCTGGACACCGACCTGGAGCTTTATATTCGCGGCGGAGAAGGATGGCGGAATTTCGCGGCTTTCGCGGCACAGGTGAGCAATTCAGCCGAAGGCGCAGCCATGATGGATCTGCATTTCGATCCGGTGGTGCTCAAGCTGATCCGCCTTCTCAAAAAAGCTCTTCCGGGTTGCGCCGAAGCGGACATTTTCTGGGGCTACGATTTCGTTTCCGGCGCGCTGATGCATACCCTGGGCAGGACAGGGCGCATAGACAAGCTTTCGGGCGGTCTGTGCAAATCGGAGGATTTTGGCGCCGTCAAAGAGCGTCTGGCGAGCTTTATGGCAGCGGGATTCGAGTCCCTCTGCACGAAATCCCAGGAAACTGCCGGCTCGCGGAAAAAAGGGTTCGCCGGCCTCCCAGGACGCCGCAAATGAAACGCAACTTGACGATTTTCTTCGCACTCAGTGCATGTGCGATATTCTGCGCAGGTTCTATGGCCACTCAAAAAGACTCGAATTCAGAAATGGTTCAAACGACAAACGGGACGCTCGCCGGACTTCTCCTTCCCGGCGGCGATGTGACTGTTTTCCGGGGCATCCGCTACGCGCAACCCCCGACGGGGGAACGACGCTGGCGGCCACCCGTGCCTGCCTCGAGCTGGACGGGTGTGCGTCCGGCAAAAGAATTCGCCCCGGCGTGCATACAGGCACCATCTCCAGAGGGCAGCATCTACTCCGACTTTCCGGCCCGGATGAGCGAGGACTGTCTGTTCCTCAATGTCTGGAAACCGGCGCGCACAGTGAAAGCTCCCGTTATGGTTTGGATTTACGGCGGATCGCTGAGAACGGGAAATTCCGCGGCAGGCATTTACAACGGCGCCCAATTGGCGCGCCAGGGCGTGGTTGTCGTGACGCTGAATTACCGGCTCGGCGTGCTGGGCTACCTCGCCCACCCGGAGCTGACGGCGGAATCGCCGCGCAAGTCTTCGGGAAATTACGGGCTGCTGGATCAAATCGCGGCGCTGCGCTGGGTGCACGACAACATCGGGCAATTCGGAGGCGATCCGGCGAACGTCACAGTGTTCGGCGAATCGGCCGGGGCTTTGAGCACGATTGAGCTCATGACCAGCCCTCTCGCGCGGGGCCTGTTTCAAAAGGTCATTGTGCAGAGCGGCTACATGGTCTCCAACATGGAGCTCAAACATCCCAGCTTCGGCCAGCCGGCGGCAGAAACAGTGGGTGAACTGCTCGCTAAGAAGCTCGGGGCGGCCAACTTGGCGGAGCTTCGCTCGATGGATGCCGAGAAACTGACACGGGACGCTCTCGAGGCCGGCTTCGACCCGCAGGCGAACATTGATGGATGGGTGCTGCCGCGGCAGATCATCGAATCATTTGACGAGGGGGAGCAAGCCCGCGTGCCGATGATCGCCGGCTTCAATGGCGGCGAAATTCGCGCTTTGCGGTTCTTCCTGCCGCCGCTTCCGAAGACCGAAGCAGATTACGATGCGATGGTCCGGCACATCTATGGCGACCTGGCGGACGAATATCTCCGGCTTTACCCGGCCACAAACATAGAAGAGAGCGCCCTCGCCGCGGCTCGTGACGCATTCTATGGCTGGACCGCCCAGCGGCTCGTGCGAAAGCAAACCGGGCTCGGCCTGCCCGCATACCTGTATTTTTTCGAGCATCACTATCCCGCGGAGGATGCGCTGCACCTCGAAGCGTTCCATGGAAGCGAGCTGCCCTACGAATTCGGCCATATCGGAATGGATGCGATGCTTCCAAAGGACTGGCCCAAGCCGCCTGACGACGCGAGCGAACAAGAGATCTCCCGGGCCGTCATGGATTACTTCACGAGCTTCGCTCGCTCGGGAAAGCCGACCGCTCCCGGCGAAGCGGAGTGGAACCCTTTCGGAGATGGCGGCGCATATCTGGACATCGGCGACAAACCTGAGCTGCGCCACAACATACTTCCCGGGACTTACGAGTTGCAGGAGGAGGTAATTTCGCGGCGGCGCGCCTCGGGAACCGAGAATTGGTACATCAACATCGGCCTTGCCTCACCGGTCGTGCCGCCGCCCGCATCTCCGGCTTCGCGGCATCCCTCAAGCCTTCCTAAGCTCCACCACACGGAGTGAGAGCATGCAAAAGTTCAAGACGCTGATTCGCGATTTGCATTTCACCGAGTGTCCCCGATGGCATGACGGCAGGCTTTACTTCTCGGACTTTTATACGCACCGCGTCTATGCCGCAACGCTCGACGGCGCGATGGAGACGATCGCGGAAATTCCGGCCCAGCCATCGGGACTGGGGTTTTTGCCCGACGGACGCTTGCTGATAGTCTCGATGCGCGACCGCAGAATCCTTCGCCGCGAGCCCGACGGGGCTCTCTCCGAGCATGCGAATCTTTCGGGTCTCGCTCCCTGGCATTTAAACGACATGCTGGTGGATCGAGACGGGGGTGCGTGGGTGGGAAATTTCGGTTTTGATCTGATGGGGGGCGGCAAAGCCGTCACGACGAACTTGATCCGGGTAGATCCCGCCGGGCGGGCCGCGAGCGCGGCCGCCGGACTCGGATTTCCGAACGGGATGGCGCTTTCCCCGGACGGAAAGACACTCATCGTCGCGGAAACGACGATGAACCGCCTCAGCGCGTTTGAAGTTCGCTCCGGCGCACTCGGCGGGCGGCGAACCTGGGCTGCCTTCGGCGATCCGCCGAGTTCAACCAAATCCGCCGAACTCTTCAGCCAGGTGGACGTCGCGCCGGACGGAATCTGTCTGGACGCGGAGGGAGCCGTATGGGTGGCGGACGCGATGAACGGCCGGTTGATCCGAGTGGCCGAAGGCGGCGAAATTCTTGGCGAACTCAGGCCCGATGGAATGGGCGTGTTCGCGTGCATGCTCGGAGGCGCCGACGGGCGAACGCTGTTCGCTTGCGTCGCCCCCACATTCACCGAAGCCGAGGCGTCCACGCAGAGCAACGCGGAAATTTGGATGATCGAGGTCGATGTTCCGCGGGCTGGATTGCCGTAAAAGCCGAGAGCGCCTGGAAAGCCGGTGGCGCGCGCCTGGCCGTCGGAGATCTATATCGACGCGCGACGGAAGACCCGGACTCAATTTCGAGGCCGACTCGATCTTTCAATCAGGCACAGGCGGGCCATTCAAGCGCGCGCATCGGGACGCAAATGAAGAATCAGCACGCAACAGATCAGACCGAAACTCAGGCGGGGCGCGAAGAAAGCGATGAACACGGCGACGGCGGAGCTCGCCAGCACAATGAGCGACCGGCGCCTCGCCACTTGGCGCATATGCGGCGAGACCTGCGAGGCGTGGGCGTGAGTCAATATGTAGCGCTCAAAGACGTTGTACGCGGCGTCAACGCATAGAAACAAACCTGCATAAAACACGACCGGGACGGACGCAAGGCGGGTGTGCGCAATCCATGCCGTGGCAAAGGGCAAGAGCGAGACCAGGAATAAGTGGACGAAATTGATCCAAATCAATCCCAGCGTGGGGGAGTCTACGAATCGCATCAAGTGGTCGTGGTTGATCCAAATAATGGCGATGAAAATGTAGCTCACCACATAGCTGCCGAATGTGGGCCATAGGGCCCAGAGCGCGGAGAACGCATGGCCATCCGGGATCTTGAGGTCCAGGACCATGATGGTCACGAGCACGGCGAAGACGGCGTCCGAGTACGTAGAAAGCCGCTCCGAAGTTAGCTTGTCGTAAGCCATAGCGCGCTCCTTGGAGCCGTGAAGAAACCGGCCGGAACAAAACTCAAAACGCGGGCGCTCACTTCATACAGCGGGGCGGACGCATGCGCTTCATTCGATTGCGCGGGACATCTGCCCCGAATCCTCGACCAACGACAGGACGCCAATCTTAGCATCGCCGAAGGAGCAGCGGCCGCGAGAAAGCCGGCGTTTTGCAATCGAGGCGATCACGCTGCCGGTGACCAGTCGCGGCGCCGGCTAATCGCGACTAAATAGAAGCATCCAGAAGGAGAAAGAACTGAAGTTCGGGGCGCGGGCGACCGGGCGCTTACAGCGCGCCGAGCCGCGTTGAGAATATTCTTTCGTGAACGGATAATAGTCCGGTCCTCGAGGCAACACTGGGAGATGAAAGATGGATGACCTTTATGCCATAAACGCGGCGAAGACAGACTTTCGGGAATGCTTCAACTTTTCCGACGTGTCGCGTCTTCTGGCGATTGCGGATCCCGAGATGGTGAATTTCTCCGATGGCATGCCGTGGGGAATCGGCCGCGGAGGGCTGGATGATTTGAAGTTTCGACTGGAAAAATTGTTCGAACAATTTAATGTCCAGCTGGCGGTAATCGTGATCGAAATCCGCATCGAAGGAAACGCGGCCTACGACTACGGCTGGCATGAGTTCACGTTTACGCCCAAAGAGGGCGGCGAAGTCGTTCGGCGAAGGGATCGGTACGTGGACATCTGGCGGAAAAATGAAGCGGGCGAATGGAAGCTCTGGATGTACATGGACAACCGGGATGTAGCGGACACGTTTCAGCCCGAGGAAGCCCCGCCATTGCCCGATCGAATCAGGGATACTGCTGCCTGATCTTGCTGTACAAACGCTTGCTGAAGCCATCCGGCAAAGGAAACACCTTGCCGTCGCCGACCAGCTGCACGATGTTGCGGGTGCCATCGAGAACGGCGGCGCAATGCCGGCAGACCTCAAAGTGGGCCTGCATTCTCGCGAGCAGATCGGCAGAGATTTCTCCTTCGAGGTAATTGGAGATTTCGCGCCAGACCTCGACACAGCTGATCTCGATTGTCCGGACTTGGTTTTTGACCGTCACCAGGGCCTCACCTTCCGGTAACCCAGCCCGGTCCGCCAGCAACCATCCAATCCCGGAGCTAACGCGTCGCGGAGCAGGAGCCGCGCGCGATGAAGGCGGGTTTTAACGGTCGCTTCGGGCAAACCGAGGGCTGCCGCCGTGTCTCGCGTGCTGAGGTTCTGAAGATCCCTGAGGATTACAACTTCGCGATACCCGGGACGAAGCGATTGGATTGCGGCTTGCAATGCCCGGGCGGCTTCGTTTTCCTCGAGCACCTCCGAAGGGATCGCCCGCCAGTCCGCAAAATCCCTGGGCCAATAATCTCCCTGCGAATCCGACATCGGCGTTTCGAGCGACTCGTAGAGGTGGCGGCGGGCCTTCCTCAACTTCATTCTCGCTTCGTTATAGGTGATGTGAACGAGCCAGGTGCTGAATTTGGACTCCGCCCGAAAAGTTCGAAGATTCGAATACGCCTTGAGGATGGCTTCCTGCGAGACCTCCTCGGCATCGGAGGGATTTCCCACGACGGAAATCGCGGTGAGATAAACCATGCGCTCGTAGGGGCGCACCAATTCCTCGAAGGCCTCGCGGTCGCCCGAGCAGACACGCCTGATGAGCTGCGCTTCTACGGTATCCAATCGTGGTCGCGCCATAAGGAACACGCACCAAAAACAGTTTCAGCGGCGGACACTGTGCAGCGAGCGCCGCGTGGGGGCCGGCATCCCGTATGATGTGCGAGCAGGGATAAAGTTCCCATGCCGGCGCCGATTCCCATCCTCACGAACAATTCGATCTCAGCCGAGAAGAATCGGCAACAACACTCCCATTCCCAGCGCAAAGAACCACAAGGCAGGCGCCGGAGTTCCCACGGGGCGGATTCGGCGGAGCTCGTGGGGCGCGGTCCTGGGATTGAGCAGCAGCTCGCGGCTATAGCGGCTCTCGAGAAGCAGAAACACCAGAGCCGTCACGGCGCCGTAGATGAGATGGGCCATCAGCGACGGAAGAAGCGCAGAGGCCGCGCTCACGCGCCAGTCAATCTCGCCGGTCAGCAGCAATGGCAGGAAAGTCATCGGTCCCAGATACCACCAGATGAGCCCGAACAGCCAGCCCCACATTACGCCGAGACCCAAGCTGGAGGACTCGTGTCGAAATAACAGCCCGAACGTCATGCCAATCAACACGCTCACCAGGAGATGAAGAGCGAGGGCGCGAAAAATCGAGAGCGGCGTGTCGAGGCCGGCAATTTTCGGCAGAACGCCCGTGGCAATCATCACGGGAGTGGAAATCAGCCCGCCGACAAATCCAGCCACAGCTCCCCACCCCAGCGAGTGCAACACGAGAAGACCAGGTCCTTCGGGCTCGCGATTCAGGGGATCGGATTCGATGAAGAGCTTCACCCACGAACGGTCGATGGTGGCGTAGACAATGCCGAGAACAAGTCCATAGAGGATATGTCCCACCAGCGGGCCGAAGAGGTCGCTTCCCTGATCCGCCGACCAATTCAAAGGAGACCCTGAGATCGCCGGAAAAACGGTGAGCGGGCCAAAGAACCACCAAAAAATCGAAAATCCCAGCCCCCAGCCCATCGATGAGCCGTAACCCCTGACGTCGCGCTGGAACAGCAGTCCGAAGCTTGAGCCGATAAAAAGGGCGACGCCGAACTGAAGAGCGGCGGCGGCTCCCCGTGAATGCGGCTCGCCGAGTCCCGCAATCAGAGGAAAAAAATCTCCGAAAGCCGACCAGCGGCTGAATATCGCTCCGGCCAGGACACCGGCAAGCCCGCCGACAACAATCGCGCGTCCCCAGCGAAATCGGGATTTGGTCAAGCCGCGGAGGCCACCGCGAATGCCGAGAGCTACTCCGACCGGCATCCCGAGGCAAATGAGACACGCAACTAGCTCCGGAAAGCGATTGCGAGCGTCGCCGAGCATCGCCATCGAGCGGCCCTGCCCGGACAACAAGGGCAAAAGTCCGGCGGGAAAAATCAGCCAAAGCAAAAATCCGGCCGCCAAGCCCCATATCAATCCGGCGCCGCCGCTGGAGGAGCGGCGCGCGAAGAGGAGAGCGAAAGCGAGCCCAAAAGCCGCGCCCAGCAAAATTCCGGCGGCAATCGAAGCCTCGAGCATCATGCCGGCGAGCGCGCCTCCCGCGGCACCAACCGCGAGCCCGAGAAGCGGGTCAATTCTGCTGAAACCCGCGCTCGTCTCTCCAGCCGGCGTAAAGTCGGATGCAGCCATGAATTCTCCTCACTTCAAATCAATCGTCTGAACAATGTCGCGAGGGAAGAAAAGCTCGATTGTCCAGTCCATCAGGACCCGAATCTTGCGTTCCGCACCGGGCAGCTTCGAAAGGTAAATGCCCCGCCACATCGCCCACGCGAGGAGGCCCGAAAACCGCATCGAGCGGCTGCGCGCAAAGGGCACGGTCAATTCGGCGCAGGCGGTTTGATGACCCACTACGCAGAGCGCGCCGAGCGAATCGAAGTGAAAGGGCCGGCCCGGGCGGCCGTCGAGAGCGGCGCAAATATTTTTCGCGAGTATCTGGGCCTCGCGCAGAGCAAATTGCGCCGTGGGCGGGCAGGGCTTGCCCGACTTTGCATCCACCACTGCGGCGCAATCGCCCAGCGCCCATGCTCCCGGAATGCCGGGGCACGCCAGGTTGCGATCCACCACGATAGCGCCGCGTTTGTCTTTCTCGCCCGGCAAAGATTTCAAAAGAGGATTTGGCGCTGTGCCCGCGGCCCACACGAGCGTATTGGCGCGAATCTCCCCGTCGCTCAACTGGACGACGCCCGGGTTCGCATCCGTGAGCCGCGTATTCAGGCGAAAAATAACTCCGCGCGACTCCATCAGTTGCTGGGCGTATCGAGCCAAGGACTCGCTCAACTCGGGCAGGATGCGATCGCGCGCATGGACGAGGACGACGCTCAAATCGTCCGGGCGAAGATTAGGATAATCGGCGAGAATGCCGCGCGCGAAATCGTTCAGGGCGCCGGCGAGTTCGACTCCGGCGAAGCCGCCGCCGGCAATGACAAAGGTGAGAAGCGTCTTACGGAGAGCGGGATCCGGCTGGCGGTCGGCGCGTTCGAACATTTCGATGACGTGATTCCGGATGCGGATGGCGTCGAGCAGGCTCTTGAAATTGAAGGCGAGCCGCTCGATGTTCGCCATTCCGAAATAGTTCGAAACCGAACCCAAGGCCAAAACAAGCTGGTCAAAAGGAATTTCACGTCGCGCCGCGTTCGCTCCGGCATCCGGCCCCGAGTCGAGAATCACGCGCCGCCTTTCGATATCCACTTCGAGGGCGCGCGCGCGAATGAACTCTGTGCGGCGCAGGCCTCCGCGCAATGGTGTGCTGATATGGCTTGGTTCCAGACTGCTTCCCGCGACTTCGGCGAGCATTGGCGTGAAAAGCAGCGCGTTGGTTTCGCTCACTAAAGTGATCGAGGCTGTGTGGTTGCCGTGCAGCTCGTTTTCGAGGCACTCGGCGGTCCGCATTCCGGCAAAACCGCCGCCAAGAATCACAATCCGGTTCTTGATTTGCGGCGGCGATTGCGCGGCCTCGGATTCGGGCCCGGAGATTTCCTCCGCCAGATCCGCCAAGCCCTGCGTAATTACGCCCAGCAAGGCGCCGTACAACACCCATCCGACGAGCATCGAAAATTGCTCGCGCATCTCCTCGGCGCTCCACCGCGGCATCTGCCCGGAAGCGAGGGGGATCAGGATGACGCTGATAAGCCCCCAGAGGGGGATGCCGAGCGCGGCGCCGGTCATCAGATTGTCAACGTAAGCGTGACGCGTGGGACGCAGGCTGACGGAAAACGCCGCTCCTACCACAACGCCCCAAAAAAAACTCGATAAGAAATGGCCGAGGACCAGCGCCAAGACCGCGCTTGCCGCGGCGCCGGCCAGCATTCCGAGCAAGGCTCGTCTAAGAAATCGGTTCATGGGACCTGCTGTTCAATGCACGCGATTGGGCCGCGCGAGGCGGCAAGCGACGCGGTTGACGGCGGAGTCGGGAAATTCCGTTTGACCCGCAAATCGTATTGCAGCGTATCGAGGTCCACATCGCGGGAGCGACCCTTATCTTTCTCAGAAATTAGCGAGCGCCGGAACGCCGGTCGGGGACGTGGGCGCGATTCGCACCCCCATCTTCCGTTGATATTCGGACCCGCAAACAATATACGCCGTAAGGGTGCGCCGAGGTTCATTCCGACCTGAAATTAGCCACGAATTCCGTCGTCTCTCGGTTGAGAGAACAGGCCCGAGCGACGAGTTTTTTGCCCGTTTCTATCTCGCCGTGAAGAAGGACGGTGGAACCCTTCGACGCGACATTGCGCTTTCGGGAGACGACGGTTCGGGGCGGTTGGTCGCGGATGCGAGCTGATGAGCGCCGATACCCGAGTCTGTGGATTGCCGCCCGCCTCATGAAACGACCACACCGAATCGATGCGTGAGCAAACGCTCCGGCTCAAGGCCTCAGAGCTTGATCTTCCGCTTGCTCGTGAGAGCCTTTGACGGGAATCGAATGGCGAAAGGCCGGACATGTTCTAGATGCCTTTCACCTCGCCACCGTCCATGCGCACCGAAGAACCGGTCAGCCACTTCGCCGCGGGGGATACCAGAAAGGCGAGCAGATCGGCAATCTCCTCGGGCCTTCCAAAACGGCTGATGCCCGCTTCCTCGGGAAACTTCTTGACCGCCTCCTCGACTGTGAGGTTGTGAGCGGGCGCCCATTTTTCAAAAAAAGACTTCCGGCGTTCGGTCATCACGGCGCCAGGCACGACGCTGTTTACCTGGACGCCGTCCTTGATTCCCTGCTCCGCGAATGCTTTGGCGAGCGCGATGATAGCGGCGTTCGTAGCGGCGACTGCAGCAAATCCGGGCTTCGGATCGAGAGCGGCGCTCCCGGAGAGCAGTACGACAGAGCCGTGGGAGGCTTTGAGCGCCTCCCAAGCTTGTATCGTCAGGCGGCGCGCGCCGTGCAACTTGAGCGCCATGCCGTCGTCCCACTGCGCGTCGGTCATTTCGAACAGGTCAATCTGCGGGACGGCGCCCGCAATGTTGAGCAGCGCGTCGATTCTGCTGAATCGTTCCAGCGTTCCGTTGACAACGGTCACGGCCGCTTGCGGCAGGCGAAGGTCGAGAGCGAAAACCACCGGCTCAGCTCCCGCGGACCTGACGTCCGCGGCGGTTTTCTCCAAATTGTCCTTGTCCCTAGCCGCCAGCACGACGGCCGAAAAGTCGCGAGCGAGCCGGAGCGCCGTGGCCCGGCCTATGCCTTGGCTTGCCCCGGTTACAATCGCGACGGACTGCATTTCCATGAAACCACCTCTCCCAAAAATTCAGCTGCACTGCATAAGCGAAATATGCTGCGCCTTGCCTTGGGTTGGCGCCGGCACCGAGGGTGAACGAGTCACGTCGAGAGAGTTTTTCGCGCGGCGTCGATAATCACGTCGACTACCAGCTTGGGCGCCGAATACATAGGCGTATGGTCCACTGGATGCGACCGAATCGTTGCGCCCATCCGGTCGGCCATGAAACGCTGGGTCTTCGGGTTGATCATGCGGTCTTCTTCAGCCAGCAGGTACCACGAAGGTTTGGATTTCCAAAGCGGCGCCGGCGCCAACTCTTGAATGCACTGGACAGAAATCGGGTGTTGCACGGAGGCCGCTATCTTTGCCTGATCGGGCGACGCGTTCTGCGCGAGCGCGCGGGAAAACGCGTCGTTGGGCAGCCACACTAGGCCGTGAGAATCGGGAACCACATTGGGTGCTTCCGGGCTCTTTTCGTCGCGATAGAAGACCTTTGCAACGGTCTCGCCCTCGTCCGGCGCCAGCGCCGCGATGTAGACCAGCGACTTGACCCGCTCTTCCTTCACGGCGGCGATCACGGCGCCTGAATAGGCGTGTCCCACCAGTACAAGCGGGCCACTCGTGCGTCCCAGCGTCCAACTCAGCGCGGTAGTGTCGTCGGTCAGGGAGCTGAGCGGAATCGGGGCGCAAATGACGTTCAGACCGTGCCGCTCGAGGGGAAGAACAATGTTGCTCCAACAGTAGCCGTCGGCCCACGCTCCGTGAACCAACACAATTGTCGAACCTTGGGGAAATTCGCCCATGCTGGCAACCTTCCCATCCACATTTGCGACATCACGTGCGCCGCTTTGCGCTCGAGTTAATTCCGGCTAAGAAGGCCCAAGTGAAATGCCCCTGGACGGAGCGGCCGGACCGCCGAAAAACCTACGACGTTCCTTTGGTCTCTCCTCTTATCAAACCGCATTGCCTGAAAACGAGCCGCCAACAGCCTGCCCTCTCTGTCAAGTGTCTCCAGAACGATCGCGGAAAAAATTGATCGTCGAGCCGCGCTGGATGACCGTTTACCGGCTCGGAGCTTTTGTCGCAAGGAAGTCTTTCATTGCGGACGCAATTTCTGCGACGTGGGTCTCCAAAGCAAAATGCCCGGTATCAAGAAACTGGACTTTCGCGTTCGGTATGTCCTTGCGGAACGCCTCCGCTCCTGCGGGCAGGAAAAAGGGATCATTTTTCCCCCAGATCGCAAGCAACGGGGGCTTCGATTTGCGGAAATACTCCTGGAACTTCGGATAGAGCTTCACATTTGTCGCGTAATTCAGAAACAGATCGAGCTGAATTTCCTTGTTCCCCGGCCGTTCAAACAGCGCCGTATCCAGCGTGTACGATTCAGGCGGGACGATGTCAGGATTGGAGACGCCGTGCGTGTACTGCCAGCGCGTCCCTTCGAGCGTCAGAATATTCTTGCGGATTACGTCGCGATTCTCCGCCGTAGGCTCCGCCCAGTATTTGCGGATGGGGGCCCAGGCATCGGCCAGTCCTTCTTCGTACGCGTTTCCATTTTGCGAAATGATGGCGGTGACACGATCAGGATGTGCCGTTGCCAAGCGGAAACCGGTTGGCGCGCCATAATCGAAAACATAGATCGCATAACGGTTGAGGTTGAGCGCGCGCGTGAAAGCCTCGATGGTCGACGCGAGTCCATCGAATGAATAGACATACTTTCGTTCGGCCGGAATCTCCGTAAACCCAAAGCCGGGGAGGTCCGGAGCGATCACGCGATAGTCACTGGCGAGGCGTGGAATGAGTTCGCGGAACATGAACGACGAGGCGGGAAATCCATGCAGCAGAAGAACCACGGGAGCGGATGGTTCGCCGGCTGCCCGGTAAAACACTTGGACGCCGTCGGCTTCGACTTTGTGGACCGTTGTAAGAGGCACGGTGGATTGAGTTCCTGCGCGCTTAGTGGCCGTTTGCGATTTCGTGTCACTCATAAAATCCTCTCCTTATTTTCAGCGTCGCGATCAATGTATCGCCCTTCCGGCAAATTCGATGCCAACAATCACATATCCTATTCGGGTTTGAGCTGAGGAGATAAGTCTTTCCAGCATTGCAAGTTGGCTGTTCAAAGGAACAACAAGCCCGAGGAGGAAGATGACGAATTTGTGACGGATATCAAACACTGATGGGATTTGGTCGTGATTCTCGACGCCGCGCCAGGCCTTCGCCGGGGTCGGCGTCCGGCGCGCATTGAGTTCGCGAGATTTTGGAGGAGCTTCGCAAGAATGTGGCGCGATCCGAAAACGAGCCTTTTCCGGAGTCGTCAACTCCTAGCGAGATCGAGGCGCAACGGCAGGTGGGAGCCAGGCCGGATGAGCGGGGGTTGATTCTGCGGCTTTGAGCACGAATAATCTTGAACGCACGTCAAGTTGCCAGGCGAATGCCTGTGAATTGCCAGCGGCTTGCCGGTTGCAGGAAATTCCGATAGCTCGCGCGAATGTGACTCGCCGGAGTGACACATGAGCCCCCTCGCAGAACCATCTGGCCAGACATGAACTTGGCATTGTATTCGCTGAGCGGGCCCGGAAGCGGCTTGAAGCCGGGATAGCCGACGTAGGGACTTGCCGTCCATTCCCAGCAGTCACCAAAAAGCTGTTCGACACCGGCGCCGCTTGCCGTTGCAGGATGCAGCCTGCCTTTGTCGAGCAGGTTTCCTTGCGGCGGCGTTTGGCTCGCGACGCACTCCCACTCTGCTTCCGTGGGAAGCCGGCAGCCTCGCCAGCGTGCGAACGCGTCGGCCTCGAAGAAGCTTGTGTGGCATACGGGCGTTTCGAGCAGCGTCGAGAGTCCCTGCCAGCCGCGGAGTGTGAAGACGCGCCACCCCGTTTCATCTCTGGCATCACGTTCCCAATAGAGTGGGGCTTGCCAACTCTCGCGTTTCACAGTCTCCCAGCCTTCGGAAAGCCAGAATTCCGGACGCGTGTAGGCGTCATCGGACATAAATTCCAGGTATTCGCGACAGGTGGCTTCGCGGTTTGCGATCCGGAAAGGCTCCAAGTAGACCTTGTGGCGCGGCGTTTCGTTGTCAAAACAAAAATCGAGCGGGTTCGTTGACAGAAGTGGATAGCCGATTTCAATCAGCCCTCCATTGAAACCCTGCCATCGGAGCTCCGAGGCCGGAGGGCTCCCTGCTTCCGAGGGGAAAGCAGTCGAGTACGAAGGGCGCAGCGGATTCGAGAAAAAGGCGTGCTTTATGTCGGTCAAAATGAGTTCCTGGTGCTGCTGCTCGTGATTGAGCCCCAATACGACGCAGTGCGAAGGAGCTTCATCCATGGAACCTGAAAGGAATCTCTCCATTCCTCGATCCACGTACTCCCCGAAGGCCAGCACCCGTTCAAGGGAGGGGCGGGAAAAAGAAGCGCGTAATGCTTTATCGGGGATCTCGGTGCCGAGCGAGTTGTAGTAGCTGTTGAGGAGCCATCGGAACTTTTCGCAAAAGGGCTTATAGTCCGCGAGGAAGGGTCGCAGCACGAAAGTTTCGAAGAACCAAGTGGAATGGGCCTGATGCCATTTCGCCGGGCTCGCCTCCGGACAGGATTGCACCATCTGATCCTCGGCAGAAAGATTTGCGACGAGAGAAGACGTCACGGACCGCACGGCGGTGTAGTTCGATTCTAGGATAGACATGTTTCCTTTCTTGCGCAGCAACTCTTCCCTCGATGGACGGAACTCGACCCCATCAACCCGGAAATGCGGCGAAGCCTCCTCGCAATTCCCTGCAGGGCACAACTCCCCAAGGCAAGCAACTCACCATGCCGGAGACACCGGGACCGAATCCGGATTCCAGCTCTAAACTATTGTGTTCGTTGAGGATGCCCGGGCGAGGAGCCTGGCAAAGTTTCGGCGACAGTGACGAAACTGTGATTGATAGCCGCCAGTGACGATTTCCTGCCGCGAGAGATTGTGCGGACGCGCATCAGAGGGAATGCAGATAAAGTGTTATTCGCATCCCGCGGCGGCGCTCCTGACCGCACTCTTGGGCGAGAGATCCACCGGACGGCTGATTCCCAGCTTGCGCATTCTGTAGACCAGCGAGGTCCGCTTCATGCCGAGCCGCTGGGCGGCGCCATTCCGGCCGCCGACTACCCAGCCGCTCGCTTCGAGCGCCCGAACGATGTGTTCGCGTTCGACTTGCGCAAGACCGCTGATCAGAACATTGGAATCGTTGAGAGAGTGGAACGATTCCAATTCGGAAACCGGCGCCCGCAACACGGAGTGGGGAGAAAGAATGACGGCACGCTCGATAAAATTCTGCAATTCCCGGACGTTCCCGGGCCAGCGATAGCGGACGAGTGCATCCATCGTCTCGGGCGGGATTACCTTGATTTTTTTGTTCATGCGCTGCGAGTAGAGCCCGGTGAAATGCCAGACAAGCTTCGGGATGTCTTCGGTGCGCTGGCGCAATGCCGGAACGTTTATTGGAAACACCTTCAGCCTGTAATACAGGTCCTCGCGAAACGTTCCCTGCTTCACCATGCCGGCCAAATCGCGATGGGTGGCCGCGATCAGGCGGACGTCAACTTTATGCGTGCGGTTGCTCCCGAGCCTCTCGAATTCCTGCTCTTGCAGGACGCGCAGCAATTTCGCCTGAAGCTCGAGAGGGATGTCGCCGACCTCGTCCAGAAAAAGGGTGCCCTGATTGGCGAGTTCGAAACGTCCGGTTTTTTGAGCGATCGCCCCGGTGAACGCTCCTTTTTCATGGCCAAACAATTCGCTCTCGAGAAGACCGAGGGGTATGGCGGCGCAATTTAATTTGACGAAGGCCCGCTGGCGCCGGCCGCTCAGATTGTGGATTGCGCGCGCGATGAGTTCCTTGCCGGTTCCCGTCTCGCCGAGTATCAGCACGCTCGAATCCGTGGGCGCGACCACGGAGACCAAGTTCAATGCGGTTTTCAAGGCGGGGCTTTCTCCCACGATTTCGCCAAACTCGGCGCGAATTTCTTCCTCGAGATAGAGGCGTTGCCTCGTTTCTTTGTCCCTGTCTCGGATCGCTTCTTCGTATTTCAGGGCGTTTTCGACGGCGACCGCGACCTGGCGGGCCACTTGCTCGAGAAACACAACATCATCCCCTTCAAACGCCCTCTCCGACCTTTTGAGGGCGCACAGCACTCCTGCCACGCCGTTTCGGCCGATAAGCGGAAGATCGCACCCCGAAACAAAACCTTCGGCGACCACACGTTGATAGAAAACCCGGCCTACATCGTTCCCGAAGCTTTCGGGATCGTCGCGCATGTCTTCGATGCTGCCCACGTTTTGCGTCTTGCCGGTCCTAAACGCCTTGCCGCAGATCGAACCACGGATGGGCACAATCGTCCCGTCGCAAAAGGAACTTCGCGAGTCAGGGTTGTACAGGATGGTCAGGCGCAATTGGCCGCTGTCGGCGTCCGGAAGGAGCAACCCGCAGAAATCACACCGCGTGGCGCTCAACAGATTCGTGGACAGAGCCTCCACCAGGCGGCGAAGGTCCAGTTTTGACGTCATGCTGTTCGTAATTTCCAGCAGCAGCCGCAGCCGGTCGCGCTCGTGCCGCAACGCCTCTTCGCTGTTGTGGCGCTCGATTGCGATTCCCGTGATATGGCTCGCGCTTTCGATCAGTTGCAGGTCCGCGGCGCTGGGGCTGCGCGCTTCCCGGTAATGGATGGCGAAGGTGCCGAGAGCCTTCCCTTCGTTGGTGAAGAGCGGGCGCGACCAAACGGCGCGAATTCCAAAAGGCAGAACGAGATCTCGATAATCATCCCAGATGGATTCCGTCAGGATGTCGGTCACATAGACCGGCTCCTTTCGAAAAACGGCTGTGCCGCAAGACCCGCCTTTGGGGCCAATTGTCATGCTGCCCACATGAGCGCCAAATCCGGGGAGGCTCGGCGCCGCCGCGCAATAGAGCTGCTTTCCATCCTCGTTGGGCAGCCAGATGGTGCACAACAAGCCGTCGCCCTGCGATTCGACCAATCGGGCAATAATCGTCAGCACTTCAGGAAGCGGCAAGCCGGCAAAAATCAGCTTTAAAATGCCGAGTACAGACTGGCTGGAAAAATGAACCGACTCGTTCAGCGATGGATCCAAACGAGGAAGGTGTTGGACCACAGAGTGCGGCTCTTCGAGGCGCTTCTCCCGGATTTCAGCAAGTCGCGCGTTGTCAGGTACTGTCATTGCTGCTCCAATCACCCACGCAAACGCTACGTTGAAATGCGTTCCCGGCTGGTCGGTCTCGCAGACCGCTCCGCGTACATCCGAAGGGTGACACCGCGGAAAGTGTATTTCGAACTTAGACCCCGCACGGCGTAATTTGTCAAGTAGGGAGTCCCCGGACAGCCAGGATCTCGCCGGACATCCCGTCTTTCACCCAGCAGGCGGATTCGCCGAGGCATCATTCGGTCTTCGCGCTGGTGCTGCGCCGTCGGAATCATCCCATCCCCTCCATTCCGCCAAGCCCAATAAGCCAACGGTTCATCGGGCGGGAATCGAAGAATCCAAAATTCCTTTTGACATCATTCCTGCGCCAAAGAGCTGATGTTCCCATCGTTGCGCCTCTTCGACGGCCGGGAGAAGCCAAGGGCGCGGGACGATATCTCGCGCGGCCGGAGTTATCGTCTCCCGGCTTGGGAGCTATCGCCACGTTGTCACGCGATCTCCCGAAAGCGCCCTGTCGAGATAAGTCGCGGCGCTGATGAGCGCAAGATGGGTGAATGCTTGCGGGAAATTGCCAAGGTGCCTCCCGCTCAATCCAAGCTCCTCCGAATACAAACCGAGATGGTTGCCGTAGCTCAAAAGCTTTTCAAACAGGAATTGTGCTTTTTCCAGCTCACCGGCGCGCGCCAGACACTCGACGTACCAGAACGAGCAGGCGGTGAAGGTCCCCTCTCCACCGGGGAGGCCGTCAACCTGAGTTCTTTCCGCTTCATAGCGGCGGACGAGCGTGTCTTCGACAAGCCTGCCTTCAATGGCCCGCATCGTGGATAGCCACATGGGGTCCACCGAACTTATGAATCTCATCATGGGCAACAGCAGGACCGAGGCGTCCAAATCCTGGGTGCCTTTGGCTTGCACGAAGGATTGCAGCCCGTCGTCCCAGAAATTCGTGAAGATGTCGTTTCGAATTTCGTCCCTCGAGCGCTGCCATGCATCCAGAGGTCCCGAAAGCGAGCGTTTCTGGGCGAGGCGTAAAGCACGGTCGAAGGCCACCCAGCACATTACGCGCGAGTGCAGAAATTCCTTTGCCGCGCCTCGAACTTCCCAGATCCCGTTGTCCGGCCGCCGCCAATTTTTCCCAAGCCAGTCCAAGACGCGCTGAACATTCATCCATCCGTTATGCGAGATGGGATCGCCATATTTATTCGAGAGGTAGACGGCGTCCATCATTTCGCCGTAAATGTCGAGTTGCAGCTGCTGATACGCGGCATTTCCGATGCGCACCGGACGCGACCCCTCGTATCCGCTCAGATGATCGAGTGTGAGCTCGTCGAGCTTCCGCCTGCCGTCGATCCCGTACATCACCTGCAATGGGCCGCGCTCCGCGTCGTCATTCAGGCGGCCATTGAGCCAGTCTATGAAAGCCTGCGCTTCCTCGACAAAGCCGAGCCGGATCAGGGCGTAGAGCGTGAACGTCGCGTCGCGCAGCCAGGTGAAGCGATAATCCCAGTTCCGCACGCCCCCAATGTTTTCCGGCAACGAGAAAGTGGGCGCGGCGATCAAGGATCCGTGCTCGCGGTGGATGAGCAATTTCAAAACCAGGGCGGAACGGTTGACGGTTTCCCGCCAGCGGCCCTTGTATCTCGATTTCGCGATCCAGCCCTTCCAAAACCGGACCGTTTGCTGGCAGCGCCGGTCCACGAGGCGCAACTCCGGCTGGCGCCCATGCGGGCGCATCCCGCCAAACACGAAGGAGGCCTTTTTGCCGGCATGTAACCCGAAGTCGGCGGCAACTCCCGAGTCGTCTGCGTGCAAATCAACCGTCGAGTACAAAGCCATCGGCGGGCAAATTTCTCCGGCGGGGAAGAAGGCGGCGTGGCGTCCCGAAATCTCGACGCGATGACCCGATTTCGCGTAGTCGAACCTGGGCTGGCAGCTCATGGTGAAATGGACGTTGCCCCGGATTACGGAGACCGTGCGAACGATCTCGTTCGGTTCATCGGCGTCGTCATCGATCGGCATGTAGTCCATCAGTTCGGCGACGCCTTCTTCGGCGAGAAATCGAGTCAGCAAAATATTTGTGTCCGGGAGATAGATCTGCCGCACGCGGGCGTTCGTGAGGCGGGGTTGAATCCGGAAATGGCCGCCTTTTGCTTCGTCGAGAAGGGCGGCAAAAACCGTGGGGGAATCAAAATCCGGATAGCAGAGAAAATCGATCGAGCCGTTCATTCCCGCCAGGGCAATGGACCGCATATTGCCGATGACGCCGTAATTCTCAATGGGTTGAAAGGTCATATGCGGCAAACGATGCCGTGCAACTCAGTATACGCGGTGCGATGCCCCTCACACGACGTCGCCGAAGGGGGTGAAGTGGCTTGTGCCAGCTCACGCAGTTTGTTAGATGACTTTCCCATCCTTAAGGTTCATTTTCGGGGGGTTGCCAATGTGCCAGAAAAAATGGATCAATCCCGCTGGTCCGGGCGTGGAAGATATGCCCATCAGGTCGTGGCGCGTGCGTGAGGAACAAGAATCATCGAGGCGTTCGATGATGCGTCCGACCGTCTGATCGGCTCGGTTTACGCGCCGCTCGATCGGTCGGACTCTCGCCACGGAGCAATCGCGCGAGGGCCGCCCCGGCGGATGTAGAATCCCAGCCGGGCAGCTACAAAATCGGCGGCGCAAATGGCGGGAGTGCAAAATCCAACATTACTGCCAGCGCGTGTTTCAACGTTCCGTTTGAGAAGCGCCCGAGAGACCGTTTAGTCATGGGATTCGTGTGTACAAGACCAGCGATCTCTCCGCGGAGTTTGCCGTAGGGATGGGAGACGGGCGCGAGCCGGGCTTCGCCGAACGTCTCTTCTGGAGTTCAAGGTCAAAGTCGAATCCTGATCCAGTTAGGGAGTCATGAGAAGCAGAGCGGAAGAACTCGAACTTATTGCGGGAAAACAGTTCGACCTTTGCGTGATTGGTGGCGGGGCTACGGGCTCGGCCTGCGCTCTCGACGCTCAGCTGCGTGGGATTCGAACGGTGCTCCTCGAGGCGGGCGATTTTGCGGGGGCGACATCGAGCGCGGCAACGAAAATTATTCACGGCGGAGTGCGTTACCTGGAAGAAGCCGTCAAGGGAGCCGATCCGAAGGAATACCACGTGCTGGTGAGAGCTCTGCACGAACGAGTGCGCATGCTCGAAAATGCGCCGCACCTAACGCAAAGTCTTGAATTTCTGGTGCCAAGCTATCGCTGGATCGACGCCGCCTACCTCGATATCGGATTGAAGATTTACGACTGGCTCGCGGGACGCGGGCGCATTTCTCCCAGCAAATTTCTTTCGCGAGAAGAAACTTTGAAGCGGATGCCCGAATTGAATCAGAAGGGATTGATCGGTTCGGTGGCGTATTCCGACGGCCAGTTCGACGACGCGCGATATAACATCGCGCTGGTCCAAACGTTTGCCTTGGCCGGGGGAAACGCGCTGAACCACGCGCGCGTCGCGGACTTCCTGCGTGAAACGAACGGGAGACTCAGCGGCGTAGCGGTGAAGGAGCAGCTAAACGAGAACACGTTCACCGTGAACGCGAAAGTCATCGTTAACGCCACGGGCCCGGTTTCCGACTCAATCCGGCAGATGGCCACTCCGGCCCTGCACAAGCGCATGCGGCCCAGCAAAGGCGCCCATATTCTGTTGCCGGCCGATGTCTTCCCGACCCGGGATGCTCTCCTTGTTCCGAAAACAGAGGATGGCCGCGTCTTATTCGCGATTCCATGGGGAGGAAGATTGCTGGTGGGAACGACGGACGAGGAAATATCGCCCGAAGCCGAACTCGTTGTTACAAAGGGCGACGTCGATTTCCTGCTGCGTCAACTCAACCGGTACGTAGCTCGCCCAATCACTCCGGACGAAATCGTCAGCGGATTCGCCGGAGCGCGGCCGCTCGTTGGCTCGGGAGAGAGTGAGGATACGAAGAGACTAGCGCGCGACGACGTAATCGAAGTGGACCCCGCCAGCGGCTTGATCAGCATCATGGGTGGAAAATGGACCACGCACCGCGCCATGGCCGAGGACACGATTCACACCGTGCAGAGAGCTTTGGGCGTCCCTCGCACGGAATCGAAGACTCGCACCCACGTCCTTTGCGGCGGTGAAGGCTTCACTGACGACTATTGGGAGAAAATCCGGCGCCAATACGGGCTGTCCGAAGAAACCGCTCGCCATCTGTCGTCGAAATTCGGAACGGCCACAGAAAATGTTCTCGAGTTGGCAAGCAGGAATTCCGCGCTCGCGCAGCCGATCGTTGCCGGCCGTCCAGCGATACGCGCGGAAGTGGTCTATTCGGTCCGGCAAGAAATGGCGGCAACGATCGAGGATGTCCTGGCGCGGAGAATCGGAGTGCAGACGTATTCCTGGCGCGATGCCATTGACGCCGCCCCGGTGGTGGGTTCTTTGATGGCGGGGGAGTTGCAGTGGACCAGCTCGCAAACCCAGGACGCCGTGACGCGCTACGTGGAAAAGATACTTCACCTGTTGGACTCCGCAGGATTGTCGCGCAACCGGCCCCTGACCACGCCGGGAGGAAACGCCCAAAGTTAGCTCCGTCATTCGCCGGCAGGCCAGGGAAAGAAGAAGGTTTTGAGGAGGAGCAAATTGGCAAACTACATTGGCGCGATCGATCAAGGCACAACCAGCTCGCGGTTTATTGTGTTCGACCGATCGGGACGCGTCGTGTCGGCGGCCCAAAAAGAGCATGAGCAGATTTATCCGCGCCCCGGATGGGTGGAGCATAACGCGGAAGAGATTTGGCGGCGGACGTGCGAACTGATTGCGGAAGCCATGTCGAAGTGCAAGCTCCAACCCAGCGATTTGGCGGCGATCGGGATCACCAACCAGCGCGAAACGACTGTCGTGTGGCATCGCAAAACCGGCAAACCGGTGGCCAACGCTCTCGTCTGGCAAGACACGCGGGTGGCGGATTACGTCAACGAGCTTGCCAAGTCGGGCGGGCAGGATCGCTTTCGCGGCAAGACGGGGCTGCCACTCACAACCTATTTCAGCGGTTTGAAAATCCGCTGGATTCTGGAAAACGTAAGAGGAGTGCGCGAGCTGGCTCGAGCGGGCGAAGCCATCTTCGGCAATATAGACACCTTTCTGCTTTGGAACCTGACCGGCGGCCCGGCCGGAGGCGTGCACGTCACAGATGTGACCAACGCCAGCCGGACACAGTTGATGAACCTGGAGACCTTAGCGTGGGACGAAGAACTCCTGGACGCGTTTCAAATTCCTCTGGCAATGCTTCCGGCCATCCGATCGAGCAGCGAGATTTACGGTCTGGCGCAGCAGCCGTCCGTCAAAGATGTGCCCATCGCGGGAATTTTGGGAGATCAGCAAGCCGCGCTGGTCGGGCAGGCCTGTTTTGAACCCGGAGAAGCGAAAAACACCTATGGGACCGGATGCTTCTTGCTGATGAACACCGGCACTCGAAAAGTGGATTCCAAGTCGGGCCTGCTAACGACCGTTGCCTACAAGCTCGGCGACCAGCCCGCCCATTATGCCTTGGAGGGGAGCATTGCGATCACCGGAGCCCTCGTGCAATGGGTGCGGGACAATCTGGGCTTGATCGAAAAGAGTTCGGACATCGAGGCGCTGGCGCGAACCGTCGAGGACAACGGCGGCGTATACTTCGTTCCGGCATTTTCCGGCCTATACGCTCCCTATTGGAGGGACACCGCGCGGGGCGTGATCACGGGATTGACGCGCTACGCCAACAAGGGGCACATCGCGCGCGCCGTCCTCGAAGCGACGGCGTTCCAGACTCGGGACGTTCTGGAAGCGATGGAAAAAGATTCAGGAATCCAACTCGACGTTCTTCGGACGGACGGCGGCATGGTCGCCGATGATCTGCTGATGCAGTTCCAAGCGGACATCCTCGACCGGCAGGTCGTTTGTCCCCTCACAAAGGATGCCACCACTGCATTGGGATCGGCCTATGCCGCCGGCCTGGCTGCCGGATACTTCAAGAGCCTCGCGGATTTGCGCGCAAACTGGACGGTGGACCACACCTGGAAGCCGAACATGAAAAGCGAAAAGCGCGAGGAGATGTACAGACTTTGGAAACGGGCGGTCACTCGCTCTTTCGACTGGGTGGGCTGATTCCGATAGAACCCTGATCAGAAAAGGAGTCTTGCATGCTTGCCAAGTGCTTTGGTGAGTTTATGGGCACGCTCGTATTGGTATTGCTCGGGGACGGAGTGGTGGCCAACGTGTTGCTCAAGCGTTCCAAAGCCGAAGGCGCAGGCTGGATGGTGATCACGAGCGGATGGGCGTTTGCCGTCATGGCGGGTGTGTTTACCGCCATCGCGTGCGGAAGCAATGATGCGCACATCAACCCGGCGGTGACGATCGGCTTTGCTGTCTCGTCCGGCCATTTCGCAAAATTCATTCCTTATCTCGTCGCCCAAACCGCCGGCGCTTTTGCCGGAGCCGTTCTCATGTGGCTGCATTTCTTGCCGCACTGGAGCGAAACTCCCGATCAAGGCTTGAAGCTTGCTTGTTTTTGCACCGCGCCCGCAATCCGCAAATTTTCCGCAAACCTGATCAGCGAAATCATCGGCACGCTGGTTCTGGTGTTTGTTGTCGGGGCGATCTTTTCGAAGGCGGTAGCCGCATCGGGACCGGCTGCGGGTCTCGGCCCCTACCTGGTGGCGTCTCTGGTTTGGGGGATCGGACTCTCGCTCGGTGGAACGACGGGCTACGCAATCAATCCCGCTCGCGACTTTGGCCCGCGCCTGGCCCACGCCGTATTGCCGATAGCCGGGAAGGGAGGCTCGGATTGGGGCTACGCCGTCGTGCCCGTGCTCGGGCCGCTGATCGGAGGCGGGCTGGCCGGCATTCTTTTGCGGGCCATTCTCAAGTAGCGGGCAAGTTGCGTCGCGCTATTTCACCCCTCGCGGCGATCAAGTCATACTGCGCGGTCCCAAGAGGTTCCCGGTATGCGTGATTCAAATTCTCGGCCAGTTGGCGTTTGGCCCGTGCAATGCGCGATTTGACTGCGGAGACGCTGATGCCCAGAGTCTCTCCCGCTTCGGCGCACGAAAGCCCCTCGACGTGGCGAAGCCGAAAAGCGCTTCGGAGTCCCGGCGAAAGTGTCTTGAATTGTTCATTGAGAAGAACACGGATTTCGAACGAGGAGCACACTTGCTCCGGGCTGGGTTTAAGGTCGGCAATTTCCAGACAACTTGGCTCTTCATCGTTCGGGCCCGAGCGTTCCAACGAGGCCTCCAGACGGGACAACTTCCGGCGCCGGATCATCGCCGCCGCATTGATGACGACTCGAGTAAGCCAGGTGACAAACTTCGAGCGGCCCTCAAATTGGTCCAAATGACGAACAGCGCTCAGGAATGCATCCTGAATCGCGTCCTCGGCATCTTCCGGATTGCCTACAATCCGCAGCGCCTGGCGATAGAGCCGGACACGATAGATTGCCAACAGCTGATTCAGGGCTTCGCGGTTCCCGTCGAGTGCCTGTTCGACGAGGTAGTCGCCTTCCCTGGCTGCTTCCGCATGATGATTGCGATCCATAGATTCCTCGTGAATCTCGAAAAGCTACGCGCCTCGCTGGAGAATGTCTGGGCATTTCGCATTCCAATCCGCGAGACAGTTCTTCGCTCAGGATTCAAGGCAAACATTTCAAAAGGATTGCGGGACTCGAGGGGAGATCCGCGACTCCATTTCGGAGGTCACAAACCGCCCTCTGGGTGACTAGAACCGGTCTTCGCGTCAGAATATCGACACCGATTCGGGCACACTGGAAACTTCGGCGGGACTCTCCGATGAATATCGAAAGCCGTCTTACCGCATCTCAAGAGGCGCTCGATTCCGGCAGGGTTTGCTTCAAGGAGAGCTTTTATTTCACGGGCGCCGAGTAAGCATATGGCGATATGATGCAAACCATCCGCGGACGAAGTCCGCAGCCATCATGGAAAACGATCGCAAAATTATTCCGGCGCAGCAGCTGTGGCTTGTGCGCCACGGCGAAACGGCGTGGAGCGCCTCCGGCCAACATACGGGTCGGACGGATTTGCCGTTGACGCCCGAAGGAGAAAAGCGCGCGGCAGAAATCGGGCGCTATCTTCAGGGCCGCACATTCGCACTGGTGCTCACCAGCCCGATGCAGCGCGCCCGCGAGACTTGCCGGATCGCGGGTCTTGGCAACGTCGCGACCGTGGATCCGAATCTGCGGGAGTGGGATTACGGCGACTATGAAGGACTCACAACAGCGCAGATCCAAAGCGAGCGGCCTGGCTGGTCATTATGGAAAGATGGTGTGGTGGGCGGAGAAAGCATCGAACAAGTAGCCGCCAGGGCTCGCGCAGTAATCGAACGATCGCTCGCGAGTTCCGGCGACGCAATCTTGTTTGCGCACGGGCATATTTTACGAATATTGACCGCTTGCTGGCTGGGACTGCCGCCGGACGCGGCGCGCCTCTTTGCGCTGGGCACGGCCTCTGTGAGCACGTTGGGCTATGAGCATGAGACGCGCGTGATCACCGGGTGGAACAGGGGCCGGATGGGATGACCTGGCAGGTTCGCCTGTCCTGCCGGCGCGCGATCGAACTTGGTGCAAAGGCAATCTATCTCGGAACCACGGCTTGTTCCGCGAACGCCATAACGGCCCATCCGAATCTCTTCGTTGCGCTGATTTTTCTTCCGCATCCCGCCGGTTCGCACGCCGTGCCTGGCCACAGTCAGGAGCCCGGCGGAGCGTCCAGCGACGCCAAAGCTTCGCCGAGAGAATAGATCGCCGCACCCAGCAGAACTACGTCTTTGATCAGAAACTGGCCAACAGCTTCTGAAAGCGCGGGAAATCCGCCGAGACTTGGCTCCCACCCGGGAGTCGTGACCAGGAAAGAGAGCGTTACCAGAAACATCAGGATGGCGAATACGCTGCCGACGGCACATGCTTTTGGCGACCAGGGCCGGAGCGCGATTAATATCGCGATCGCAAGCTCGACAACCCCCAACCCAATGGAAAACTGCCTCACGGTCCACACGTGATACGCCCAGCTCAAGAGCGGGCTGTGCGCTACGAGCGGCTCAATCCCCTTTGCCTCGTACCCGGTAAACTTCATCACTCCCATCCAGGCGATCACAAGCGAGAGACCGTACCGAAGCACGGGGCAAGCAAGCGTATTGATGCTCAGCGCGATTCGACTTCTCGAGCTAATCGTGTTTGTTTCGGGGTTTGCCACGGTTCTTCCATTCTATTTCCAAGGGCGCTTACGAGGCGGCAAGCCTTCAATCAACAAGTTCGGAACCGTTTCTACGAGGTTCGCTTTTGCGACAAAACCTGCCGGTTCAAAGTTTCGGAGGACGCAGCATCTGGCTGAGTTTGTCGAAGGCGCTGCGAGCGTAGCTGCCTTGCTTTTCGATTCTTTCCTGGGCTTGCGCGCGAAGTTGGTCCGGAATCCGGCCGGTTTTGGCGACCTCGACGACGGGCATACCGAGAGTGCCGCGCTTCTCCATCGTTTACAGTGAAGGAAAGTTTTTTTGTAGGCTAAGTCTCCACCTCCGCCAAGAAAGATCATCGAATCTAAGCGTGAATCGACCATGAAGTCCTCTTCGTAGACGAGGCGCGAAAGTTTTGCCGGAAGCCGCCGAAATCAACTCACGCGGCTCGAAGCTGGCGATCGAAGTTCCCCGCAAAGTCAAGGTAACGCCGGGAAATGGCGATGTAACACTTGAGCGTCTCGCGATTCGGTGAATCCCGCCTGGTGTTGTCGAGCCAAAAGCTCTGTCCCAATTCGCAAAGTAGTCGTGTCGCTCTCATTGCATCGGTGCAGCTCGTTGCACGCTTCGGGCCAATATTGGGATACTCCTCTTGGCGCCGCCCAAGCCGTTCTGAATCCTCGACTTTCCGTGGGAAGGCGTCGGAACAAGTGTCGAAAAAATGCCTCCGTGTTGGTATTTCGACACTCTTGGCTGGGCCGCGGCGGCGACTGGGCTCCCGCCGCGGATTCGAAATCCGGAGGACACAGCGCGTTTCGAGATGTGCCATCCGGTTCAATCTTTTGGCCATTGTCGTGCACTTGTCACGGCCTGGTGGCTGACCTCGGAGGCCGATGGGCCTCGGACAGAGATGAGAGGAAATACCTCGGTTTTGCGATTCGAGGAGATGTGAAAATGAAAAAGTGGAAAATCGTAATTCCGGCGCTCGCGATCGTGCTGTTTTTTCTGTGGTACGCATTCCGGCCAGACCGGCTTTTCATAAATCGCAGTGTTGACGAGAGCTTCCCCGCGGCGAAAGGCAGTTCACCTGCGCAAGTCCTCGAATCCGGAACTTTTCATAGCCTCTTGCACCCGACTTCCGGTACGGCAACGATTTATGCTCTCGGAGATGGGAGTCATCTCCTTCGCTTTACAAACTTCAAGACCTCGAACGGGCCGGATGTTCATGTCTACATGGTTGCGGCAGACTCCGCGAACGACAACGCCAGTGTGGAGCGCGATGGTTTCATCGATCTCGGCGTGCTCAAGGGGAACATTGGCGATCAAAATTACGTCTTGGGATCCGATGTTGACTTGGCGAAATACCGCGCGGTCTCGCTATGGTGCAAGCGGTTTAGCGTGAACTTCGGGTCGGCTTCCCTGACCTCCGATCACGCATCGGCACAGAACTAGCGCGTCGGAACCCCGTGGCGCGGCAGATGCGCCGCTTTCGAGTGATTTTCCGGCGGATTCCGGAAGCTTGATTTACACTAAGCCCCTCAGGAATGGACGCGAATAGCGCGGGAGCTTTGGCAACTTGCAATTTCCGGAGCGCAAGCGATCTATCCGCTCCACAGCGAATTCCCAAGACGAAAAAAAGTGCGCAATTTCTTATGGGGCTTGGATCAGCGTTCTCAAATCGCTGAGAAAGAGAAGGCCGCATGAATGCCGCGGACAACATTTCGCCGGGCCAGTTGCCCTCCGCCACGGGCCCGGAAGAGTACGATCTCGTCATACTCGGTGGCGGGACAGGATCGACTATCGCAGCGTGGACCTTCGCGGGCCAAGGCCGGCGTGTCGCCGTGATCGAGCGCAAATACATTGGCGGTTCTTGCCCCAATATCGCATGCCTCCCCAGCAAGAACATCATCCATAGCGCGAAGGTCGCTTCTTATGTTCGCCGGAGCGAGGAGTTTGGCGTCGCCAAGAAAGACTTTGCGGTGGATATGTCCGCGGTGCGAGGCCGCAAACGCCGTATGGTTTCGGGCTTGAACGAGATGTACCTCGATATTTACAAAAAGACGGGAGCGGAATTCATCCTCGGTGCGGGGCGGTTTATCGGTCCGCGAACCTTGGAGGTCGCACTTCCCGATGGAAGGAAGCGTCAGCTCCGCGGAACGAACGTAATCATCAGCACCGGAACGCGGGCCGCGTTGGACCCCATTCCCGGTCTTTCGGAATCACAGCCTCTCACGCATATCGAGGCTCTCGAACTCGGAGAAGTCCCCGGCCATCTCCTCGTTATCGGCGGCGGCTACATCGGGCTGGAACTTTCGCAGGCCATGCGCCGGTTCGGCAGCCGGGTTTCGGTGATCGAGCGCAATTCCGAGCTAATGCACCAGGAAGACGACGACGTGAGGGAAGGACTTCTCGCCCTCTTTGAGGACGAAGGCGTCGAATTTCTCCTGGAGGCCCGCGTCAAGCGAATTTCCGGGAACTCGGGTCAGTCGGTCAGAATCGTTCTGGAACAAAAGGGAGAGGAGAAAACGCTCGAAGGCACGCACCTGCTGGTTGCGACCGGCCGCGTTCCCAACACGCAAGGTATCGGACTCGATTTGGCCGGAGTCGAACTGGATGATCGCGGGTACGTCAAAGTGAACGAACGCCTTCAGACGACGGCCCCGGGAATTTGGGCCATTGGCGAGGTCGCGGGCAGCCCTCAGTTCACCCACGTGAGCGTTGACGATTTCCGGGTCGTCCGCGACAACCTCAGTGGCGGCAATCACGCCACTACCGGCAGGCAGGTTCCCTTCTGCATGTTCACGGATCCGGAACTCGCCCGCGTCGGCTTGAGTGAGAAAGAGGCCAAGGCCCAGGGCATCGCATACCGGCTCTTCAAAATTCCGATGGAAGGGGTGCTCCGGGCGCGGACGCTCTCTGAAACACGCGGCTTCCTCAAAGCGCTGGTCTACGCCACCAACGACCTCATTCTCGGGTTCACCGCATTCGGCGTGGGAGCCGGCGAGGTTATGTCTTCCGTGCAGATTGCGATGATCGCAGGGTTGCCATATACTGCGCTTCGCGAGGCCGTTCTTACGCATCCAACCCTAGTTGAGGGGCTTGGCGCGCTGTTTTCTTCCGTCCCATCCGCGTCATAACCCTCCGACCCGCGATATGGCCGACGTCAATTGATTACGCCCGGTGAACCGGCTCCCTCGCCGCCCACCTCAACAAATCGATAGCACCATAGCGCTGGGAGAGAGACAAGTGAAAGCGAATGGGAGGGAACCATGGCGCCCTGGCGGCGGACTCTCGCCGGCCGCCGTTCAACCTTCTCGCTGGCGGGCAGGAGCATTTGAGATCGCTTGATTCAGTGCCTGCTATTAAAAAAACGCATTCCGGAAAGTAGCCTTCGCGGGGGGCAGGAATCATTCGGTCGCTGGGCTGGCGATCGCTCTCCCGAATGAAAGCCGAGAATCCAAAGGAGGAGTTATGGCAACCATGAAAGCCGGAGTTGCACCAATGAAAGCGGCGCAGGTTCCGAAGCCTGGAGCTGATTTCCAGATCGTTGAGCGTGAGATTCCCAAGCCCGGGCCCGGACAGGTGCGCATCAAGGTCCAAGCCTGCGGCGTATGCCACAGTGACGTGCTCACGAAAGAGGGGCAATGGCCCGGCATTCAATATCCCCGTGTGCCGGGACACGAAGTAGCGGGCATCATCGATGAGCTCGGCGCAGGCGTCACCGAATGGAAGGTAGGGCAACGCGCCGGCGTCGGCTGGCACGGCGGCCAGGACAATACATGCCCGGAATGCAGGCGGGGTGATTTTCGTAATTGCCGCAATCAGCAGATTGCGGGCATTAGTTACGACGGGGGATACCAGCAATATATGGTGGCCCCCATCGAGGCGCTCGTGGCGATACCGAAAAACCTGAGCGACGTTGATGCAGCGCCATTGCTCTGCGCCGGGATCACCACGTACAACGCGCTTCGGCACAGCGGCGCTTATCCGGGCGACTTGGTGGCTGTTCTCGGCGTCGGCGGTCTGGGCCACCTTGGAATTCAATTTGCCAATAAGTTTGGATATAAGGTCGTGGCGATCGGAAGAGGCCCCGAAAGCGAACCTCTGGCAAGGAAGCTGGGAGCAAGCGCGTACATTGACAGCCAAACGACGAATGCTGCGGAGGCACTCCAAAAAATGGGAGGGGCTCAGGTGATTCTGGGTACGGCTCCAAGCTCGAAGGCGATGTCCGACCTATTCGACGGTCTGAGGCCAAACGGCAAGCTCATCGTCGTGGGCGTTGCATTCGATCCGATCGAAATCACGCCGGTGCAACTCAACACCGGCAGTCGAATGATTCAAGGCTGGGCTGCGGGAACGCCCGCCGATTCCGAAGACACCCTGAACTTCGCCGAGTACACCGGCGTGCGTCCCATGATCGAAACATATCCGCTCGAAAAGGCGGCGGATGCGTACGAACGCATGTTGAGCGGCAAAGCTCAGTTCCGCGTCGTACTCACGATGTGAGGCAGCTCCGCGTCATGCTTCGAGGCATAGGACCAGCCGGGCTTCTCCACTAGCTTCAGCCGAGCCGTTCTGGTGTCATCGCGATTGACCCGCTGCCGCGGCTGGGAGCAACCGGAGGCGGACGGTGCGCGTACCGCCCGTTGATGCCTATCCGACGGCAAGAAGAGGAGCGTCCAAATGGCAGACCTGCGGAAGACAGCGATTGTGACCGGCGGCTCTCAGGGAATCGGAGCGGGCCTCGTGAGAGCCTTCCTCGACCGCGGCTACAACGTAGTGGCCAACGCACTGGATATCATGAAGGCGGGTGCGTTCGAGCCTTCCGACACACTTGCATTGGTTGAGGGAAATATCGCCGAACCCGAAACGGCGGCGAGAATCTCCGAAGCCGCGATAGGCAAATTTGGATCGATCGACGCGCTCGTCAACAACGCCGGAATCTATTTCTCAAAGCCCTTCACCGATTATACGTTGGGCGATTTCCGGTCGCTCGCTTCCGTCAATCTCGAGGGATTTCTCTTAATCACCCAGGTGGCGGTCAAGCAAATGCTGGCGCAGAAAACGGGGGGAAGCATCGTCAACCTCACCTCGACGATGGTGGACCATCCGATCGCGGGAATAAACGCCACGGTCCCGATGATCACGAAGGGCGGCCTTGAGGCCGTCACCAGGTCCCTCGCGATGGAATATGCGAGGCAAGGCATACGAGTCAACGCCGTCGCTCCTGGAATTGTCGAGACGCCAATGCATGAGAAGGATTCGAGGGATCAACTCCGGACGCTGCAGCCGATGGGCCAGATGTCGCGCGTCAAAGATATCGTGGACGCGATTCTTTATCTAACCGAAGCCGTTCAGGTGACGGGAGAAGTGCTTCACGTCGATGGCGGCGCGCACGTCGGCAGGTGGTAACGTAGCGAGCCTACCGTCTGGCCGGTCCTGCGGCGAGCTCGGCCTAGACATTCGGCCAAAAGTCTAGAAAAGGAACTCCTCATGGAACACCGCACCTCGTACCGAACGGTTCAGATAGACGGACTATCCATTTTCTATCGCGAGGCCGGTCCAAAGGACGCGCCGCCGATTCTGCTGCTTCATGGCCTTCCCTCTTCATCCCGGATGTTCGAGCCGCTCTTCGCCCGCCTTTCCGATCGTTATCGCCTCGTCGCGCCCGATTATCCCGGCTTCGGTCACAGCGACTGGCCTGATCCAGCAAAATTTGCTTACACGTTCGATCATATCGCCGAGATCATGATTCACTTCACCGAAGCGGTTGGCCTCCCGCGCTACGCGCTTTACATGCAGGATTATGGCGGCCCTGTCGGCTTTCGCATGGCCCTGGCCCATCCGGACCGGGTAGAGGCTCTGATTGTCCAGGACGCCGTCGCCCACAACGAGGGTTTGGGAGCGAATTGGAAGACACGGCGGGCGTTTTGGGCTGATCGTGCCCCCAACGAAAGCGCGCTTCGCTCCAATCTCTTGTCACTCCAAACCACGAGAACGCGCCATGTGGGAAACGATCCAAATATGGAAAGGTATGACCCGGATCTCTGGACAGACGAGTATTACTTCCTCAACCAGCCAACCCAGGCCGAGATTCAAAGCGATCTCTTCTACGATTACCGCACGAACGTGGAAAGATATCCCAAATGGCAGGCTTGGATGCGTGAAAAGCAGCCCCGGCTGCTGGTGATTTGGGGAAAGTATGAGCTCTCGTTTGATCCCTCGGAGCCTGAAGCCTATCGCCGCGACGTTCCGAACGCGGAAATACACATCGTGGACGGCGGACATTTCGCGCTCGACACCGCCGCGGATCATATCGCGCAGTTGGTCGGGAACTTTGCCGGCTCTTCGCGCGGAACGCTCCCGGCCCGTCACGCTCATTGAGGCGAAATCCGGCGCCACGCATCCTATTGTGGAGGCTTTCTTATGCGATCCGATATTGTTCCAGGCGCCGTCTTTCCCGACTACGAGCTTTCCGACCACACCGCGAAGCACCGGAAACTCTCCGAACTACAGGGACCGCATCCGATGGTCCTTGTTCTCAGCCGCGGAGGTTTTTGCCCCAAGGACCGCCGCCAGTCTGAACTGCTTGTCGAACTCGATCGCGAGATCGAAGTGGCCTATTCCCGCCTCGTCACAATCAGCACGGACAACATCACCGAAACGAATGAATTCCGCACCGGCGTCGGCGCCCACTGGCCTTTCCTTTCCGACGCGGGCCGCATCGTCCAAAAAGACCTCGACATCGCCGAATACACGGATCCCGCCCACAATCCGATGATTCCCCACGTGATCGTTCTCGAACCCGGCCTCGTCGTCTACAAGGTCTACAACGGCTACTGGTTTTGGGGGCGGCCCACGATGGAGGAGCTCCGGCAGGATTTGCGAGCTGTCAGTAGGAAGTGCCGCCCGGACTGGGATATCACAAAGCCCGAACTCAAAGCGGCATGGCAACAAGGCCGCAAAGAACTCTTTTACCCATACGGCAAAACGTACGCTCAAACTATAGGGGACCAGGACTAGCGCTTCCCTTCTGAAGTTTCGCGGCGACGCTGGCCCTTGCCCTTCAACGTTTCTATCGCAGTCAGCGCGTAAATGGCGGCAGTCTCGATAATCCTGCGCAGATCCACGTATTCGTTTGGTCCGTGAGCCACCGAAAGCAAGCCCGGGCCATAGGCCAGGGCCTCGATACCCCGGGCAGAGTAGTAGCGAGTCTCGAGCAGCCCGGGACACATCTCAAATCGCGGGACGTCCCCGGTGACACTTTGAACGCTTTTCGACAACGCTTCTCCAAGCGGTCCCTCGTCGCAGCGCGTGGATGAGCCTTCCTGAAAGATTTCCCACGCAAGAGGAATGCCCTCTTGTTTGCATTGCTCTAGGACGCCCAGAAGTTTGGCTCTCTCCAT
The DNA here is from genome assembly GCA_035503815.1 of Verrucomicrobiia bacterium. Taxonomy (GTDB): domain Bacteria; phylum Acidobacteriota; class Terriglobia; order Acidiferrales; family UBA7541; genus Palsa-295. The sequence goes on along the minus strand of DATJTF010000030.1, from coordinate 61,755 downwards.
GGCGAGGTCCTCTCCGGGATTCAAGCGGCGGTCCACGGTAAACCAGCATTCGGCCGGAACTATGTTGAAGTTTGTGCCGCCGCCGCTCTCCCCGCCCAACATCAGAATGGAGTTGCGCGCTTCCTCCGGCATCGCATTGAATTTCGTCCTTCGGCTTTCCACTTCGCGCTTCAGTTGCCGCAGTTTTTCAACAACGGCGTGCATCCGTTCGAAGGCGTTTTCACCCCGATGCTGCAGTCCGACGTGCGCTGGCTTGCCGAACACGCGCACCCGTAGCGAGATGGCGCCACGACTCGCGTTCCACACCACGCCGCTGGTTGGTTCCGCAAGCAACATCCCCACTCCATCATTGCCCAGCAATTCTTGCGCCGCGAGCCATGCCGTGCCGTCCGTTCCACCCGTCTCTTCATTGGGAACCAGCACCAATCCAATTCTTCCGTCCAGATCATCCTCGAATTCATCTAGAGCGCGGATCGCATAGATCATCGCCACAATTCCGCCCTTCATGTCGGACGAACCCCGCCCAAACAAGAAGTATTTCTTCCGAAAAGGCTGAAATTGACCTGGATCCTGCGCGGGAACAACGTCGTAGTGGCCGTGAAAATAGAGAGTTCTTTTTCCTTTCCCGTATGTCGCAAGCAGGCTTTCCGGGGATTCCCGGGAATCTGCGTTCGTGAGCTTTGGCCTTACACGCCGACAATCAAGACCAATTCCCTGCAGATGGGCTTCAAGAAGGTCCACACACGCGCGATAGTTTTTGCCCGGCGGGTTTTCCGTGGGGATGGAAACGAGGCGGGCCAGAAGCTCCGCCATCTCGTCTTCGCGCTGGTGCAACCAGGAAAGTATTGCGTCGCGCGGAGAAGCTACGCCGTCCGAACCCGCATTCATAGCTCGAAATACTAGGAATTGCCGCGAAGAATGCCAAGGTCCACATTGGCCGCCGGCGTCTATCCCGGAGGGCGCGCGTTTAGTTCCACTCGATGACTTCCTTGATTGCCTCGGGCGGGTGATGGCTGACCAATTCCGGAAACTGGCTGTAAGGATATCGGTTCGTGATCAAAGCGGCGGCGTGGCCGCTCCAGCGAAGCTGAGCATGAGATAGGTCGTCCACGGCCATTTGAAAATGGGCGCGCGCGGCGTTGACGCTGCCCAGCATGACTTGGTTGTAGAGAACAAGTTGGCGGACCAGCTCAGGCGCGTCAATCTGCAGCGGATGATTGCCGTCCGGAATGCCGGTGAGAACGTAAGCTCCATTGCGAGCCAGAGCGTCGAGCAAATTGAATTCGAGTGAAGCGACGCCGCTGGCATCCAGAATCAGGTCCATCGGAGCGACCTTTTCCTCGACTTGATCTGCCGGCACCTGCCGCCCATCCACATAGTGTCCGCCGATTACGCTCAGCCATTTCGGCCGCGCGCTCGTGGCGTCAACGACGTCCAAGCCGTAGACCTCCGCTCCTCGAAGCCGCAATACCATGGAAGCAAGCAAACCTACGGGGCCCAAGCCCGCGACGAGGCACCGCCGCCCGACGATCCAATCGGGATTTATGGCGGCTTCGGGCAAACGGACAACCTGCAATCGGATCGTTTCCTCGATGGCCTTCTCGACGATGGAAAGAGGTTCCAGCAAGACGCCAACTGCTTCGAGTTCGGCCGGGACGCGAACAATGTACTGCTCCTTGTCCACCACAAATTCCGTTTGGTAGCCGTCCAATCCGTGGATCCCTCTTTCCTTGTATTTTCCCGTTTGGCACATGTCGGAGCGGCCCATTCGGCACGGGGCGCATTCGCCGCAACCCCGCCGCACGGTGAACACGGCGAAATCTCCGCGTTTCACCCGCGTCACATTCGAGCCTGCTTCCACAACTTCGCCAAACATTTCATGGCCGATGACGAGTTCCTTTTGGCCCGCGGGCGCGTCTGCGCGCCCACCAGACACTTCCGTCCTGTCGGTTCCGCAGATGCCGACGCGAACGATGCGAAGCTTGATCTCATCCGGCGCGGAGATGGTAGGCGCGGGGCGGTCGACGATGCGCGAACCTGGACTTCCTGGAACGATAGCAATGGCTTTCATAAGCTTTACTCCCCTTTATTTTTTGTCCGCATTCGAATCGCAAGGAGCGGATTTCGCCTATTCGGTCTTCACGGGCGGTCATGGAGACGGTCTCTCACGCGCCGGGCATTTCCGATGATAGCCAAGCCCGTGTTGGCGCTCGCTATGGCCGCGAAGAAGCTCGCATCCGGGGCGTAGAGATCACTCACGTCATCGCTTTGCTGTTCAGGCCGAGCGCCGAAGCTTTGGAATCACGTTCATACTCTATCGAGCCCGCCTGACGTGCGGGCCCGCCAATTGAACACAACTGGGAGCGCGCAATCCGACGTCCCCTCATCCTTGTCCCACCTCTACTTGGTAGTCGCGGCCTTCCCAGGAGTTGCTTTGCAGCCAGAAAAAAGTGAAACGAATCGGAGCCTGTTGCGCGGCGGCGATGCGGATATCCACGAACTCGATCCCCAACCCCGTCGCGGCGGAAAGCGTGTCGTTAGCCGTGTGCCACTCGTCCGCTGTCCAATGGAGACGGAAGGGAGCCGGACCTTGAACGCGCAGCGTGTACCCTTTTTTCACGGCTCGCACCTGGCGGTTGGGCTTCCAGATCTCGAATAGTTGGCACGACTTCCGGTCTCCGATGTAACGCCCGGCGACTTCAGGAAGCAAATCGAAAACTCGGCCGTCGGATAGAGATCTGAGGAGTTTGATGTACTCCGCGTGAGCCCACATCAGAGGCATCGCCGAACCCGTGGGCCGCCCGAGAAACATATACACATCGGGCCTGTCCTGCTCGTCCCACACTTGTTCGGGCAAAAGGCCTGTGGAGGAAGCGAACCCTTCGATGGCACGGACGAACGGTTTTACGTCTCGCCCGGCGGCCAGCTCATAGTGCGCGCGTTCGCCCGTGAGCAATGGCCAGGCGCGCCCCTGGCCCCAGTTCACATAAGGGCCGCCGTCTTCGCGCTGGCCGTACCCATCGTGATTGTAACGCCGCCAGACAGGGCCCGCGGGAGTCATCACTTTGAGGGCTGCATCAACGACCTTCAGCGAATCTGCGATCAACGAATCGTCTGGCTTCCTGATTCCATAACGAACCAATTCGAGAAATCCAGCGTCGACGATCTCTTTCGCCGGAAACGAATCCGGAGCGCCGGGAGCGATATTTGCCACTTTCAGGATTCCCGTGTTTGGATCCTCGTCAGGAACGGGATTGCTTACCTCCTCCGGCTGGATTCGAATGTAGTGGCGGCGAATGCCCGGCACGAGAGTTCCCTGCGTGGTGACCGTCCACTCCTCGACGTGCGATTCCAAAAAATCCGCGTACTGTTCCAGAAACTCCGCGGCCATCGTATTCCCGCGTTTCCGGCAAAAATAAGCCGCTCCGATCAATGCGGCGATGTTGGAGGCCAATGTCGAAGGAGAATAACCGCTCGCTTCCTCCCACCGTTCCTCCGGGGTCACCGGCCCGTGCCGGAGCAAATAACCGGCGGCCTTGAGGACCATGGGATAGGGATCGAAATCCTGCAGGGCATTTTGCTGGCTCAGGCGCAGCGCCAGGATGATCGGGAAGGCCACTTCATCCAGCTGAATTCCGCGCCAGTACGGGTTCCCGTTGACCCAGAAATTCTGCGCGAAGCCGCCATCCTCCTGCTGCGAAACAGCCAAATAAATCAACGCCCGCAGTGGCGTTGCGCTCTCGCCCGACGCCAATAGCGCCGTGGCGCTGTTGACCATGTCCCGCGTCCACACCAGATGATATCCGCCCTGATCGTTATCGCCTGCCGCTTGCCCCCAGGGGATGGAAAGCGAAGCAATCAACGCGCCGGGATAGGATTTATCTTCGTGAGCGAGTATCAAGCTGTAGCTGCTGTGGTAAAGATTGCCGTTGTCCCCCGAAACTTTTTCCAATGGCAGCTTGTGGGCGGACGGCCTGTCCCATTGGTCCGCGTACCGATCGTGCTGGTGCTCGAATGGCGTGCCCAGCGCCTGAAAAAGTGTTGTAAGCGCGTGGTGTTGCGTGTCCCCAAAAGCCAGCGCCAGCGTGAATTCGCGGCTGCCGCTGAGGTCGAGTTTTCCCGTGAGCGCGATATTCCCGTCCGTGGCGTGGTCGAATTCCCAGTCCATTTGAAAGTTATCCGCCAGATCGGTCCATCCGTCGCTGAATCCGACAAATCCGCACGACACGCGGGAAAACGGCACGGTGGCCATCAGCGCCAGCCACGTTCCCTCCTTCTGCGCCATCAGAATCTTGCGCCCGCCGAGTTCGGCGACATATCCGTTGTTTCCCCAGCCGCCCACTTCCAGATGAGGGGCGCAGAGCGCGTACAATTCCAGTTTCGAAACAAACGACTCGTCCCCGGTCAATTTTGTGCGTTGCAGAACGCAGGGAAGATGAGGCGCGGTGATGATTTCCTTGGTAAGGGTGTAACGGCCGCCAGGGTCGGAATTCGCGCAGCGGTACCCGAGCGCGTGATCGGAGAGCCTCTCCAATTGGGGTTGAAGGTGGCGCTTTTCCTCGTGAAAAAAAGTCTTGCCGTCGCTGATCAAATATTGCAGATCGCGGAGCTGCGGCCGGTCGACAGTCGGGTAATAGACTTCAGTGATGATGCCTTTCCAAAGCGTAAACCAAATTTGGCTGGAAGCCGCGTAAGCGGTTCCTATGCCGTCCTTGGCGCCGTGCGTCCACCGAGGTTGTGTCCCGGGATGACCAAACGCTCCATTCTCATTGTCCGTCTTCGTCATTGTTCCTCCGGGAGCGGGATCTTCCTCATGCGAACTGCACGGGAATCCATCGATGGAAGATCGGGCGCGCCAATAATTTTTTCATAATGTTTGTGACACTCGCTGTCCTATGCTACGATGGCGCGGCAGCGCCGGAAAGTTGCGATGGAGAATTCTTGAAGTTGTCCATCGCGGAGCTTATGTTCATGCGGCCGATCACCCTCATCGCTGCCAGAGCAAAGCAACCGAAATCTTCCATGGGCCGGCGCAGGTGAGCCATGTTCCGCTCACTCATTCCTCTGTTGGCCTCGCCTGGGGCGACGCTTGCGGGCTTCCAACCCTTCCCTCCCCATATTTTTTCTCCCGCTTCCACGCCTGCTGAACAGATTTATCACCTTTCCATCATGGTTCTCATCGTCTGCGCCGTAATTTTCGCGGTCGTAGGCGGCCTGTTGACGTACTCGGTGATTAAGTTCCGCCGCCGGAGCAACGATGACCGCCGCGAGCCCGCCCAAGTCTATGGCAGCACGCAGATCGAGCTGGCCTGGACCGTAATCCCGCTTCTGATCGTCGTTGTCCTGTTTCTCACCACTGCGCGTGTGATCCACGGGATCCAGGACGCTCCCGAACCCGCCGGGGCAATCAATGTGACGGTGATCGGCCACCAGTACTGGTGGGAATTTCGATATCCCCAGTACGGAGTCGTAACCGCCAACGAGCTCTGGGTTCCTGTGAGCGATTCGAACCAGCCCACCCCGACCTTTATGACACTTCTGTCCGCGGACGTGGGTCACAGCTTCTGGGTTCCGGAACTTGCGGGCAAGACCCACTTGATTCCCAATCAAGTAAACCATATGTGGATCGATCCGCAGCGGACGGGCGTTTTCCTCGGGCAGTGTAACCTGTATTGCGGGGTGCAGCACGCCCACATGCTGTTGCGCGTTGACGTCGCGACTCGCGCCGATTTTGATCGCTGGATTCGCGAGCAGCAGATGCCCGCTGTCGAGGATCCGGCCGTAGCCGCCGGCCGCCAGGTTTTCGAGACCACGGCTTGCGTCAATTGCCACACCATTCGCGGGACAATCGCCAACGGGCGGTTCGGCCCCGATCTCACTCATTTTATGAGCCGCGAGACGATCGGCGCCGGCGTCTTGCCGAACACTCCCGAAAATCTCCGTCTTTGGGTGCAAGACCCCGAGGCAGTCAAGCCCGGCTGCCTCATGCCGTCAATGAATATGACCCCTCAACAACTCACTGAACTCGTTTCCTATTTGGAATCGCTGCGGTGAGCGGCCCTAAGACCGGTATCGGAGGATAAACCAGTGGTGTCGCAATCACTGCCGCACGCCGGAGAGTTCGGGCGAGAGGGCGCGCGAGGTGTGCTGTGGCTCGAACGAGCGCACGAATGGGTAGTCACGGTCGATCACAAGAAGATCGGGTTGATGTACATCGCGTATTCGCTGGTGTTTCTGGCGGTCGGCGGCGTCGAGGCGATGCTGATGCGCATTCAGCTGGCCGTTCCCGATGCCCACTTCGTATCTCCGGAAGTCTTCAACGAACTCTTCACCATGCACGGCACGACCATGATTTTTTTCGTGGTCATGCCTCTGCTGTTCGGGTTCGCGAATTATCTCGTGCCGTTGATGATTGGCGCGAGAGACATGGCATTTCCCCGCCTGAACGCCTTCAGTTTCTGGATGACCGCCTTCGGTGGTTTGCTGCTCTATTTCAGCTTCATCGGCGGCAGCGGGCTTTACGGAGCGGGCAGCGCGCCGGACGTCGGCTGGTGGGCCTACGCTCCATTGACGGCCAAGGCGTTCTCGCGAGGGCACAGCACCGATTATTGGACACTGGCGCTGCTCGTCTCCGGCGTGGGCAGCATTGGAACCGCGGTGAATTTAGTTACCACGGTACTCAGCGCGCGCTGCCGCGGCATGACGCTCGGAAAAATGCCGCTGCTTGCCTGGCTCAACCTCGTGATGGGGGGCATGGTCCTCGGAGCGATCAGCCCCCTGACGGCGGCGCAGGTGATGCTCTGCGTGGACCGTTACCTCGGCGGTCATTTCTTCGACACGCAGGCGGGCGGCTCCGCCGTGATCTGGATGCACTTCTTCTGGGTCTTCGGCCATCCGGAGGTATACATCCTGGTGATTCCCGCATTCGCCTTCGCCTCGGAAATCATTCCGGTATTTTCGCGGAAAGCGATCTTTGGCTACCCGGTCATGGTGGCGGCGACCGTGGGAATCGCCTTCGTGAGTTTCAGCGTGTGGGCCCACCACATGTTCTCGGTCGGCATGCCTTCGTACGGAAATGCGTTCTTTGTCTTCAGCTCGATGCTCGTGGGCGTCCCCACCGGAATCAAGATTTTCAACTGGCTCGGGACGATGTGGGGCGGAAAGATTATTTTCTCGACGCCGATGCTCTTCTGCATCGCATTTCTTTTCCAATTTCTTATCGGCGGGCTCACCGGGATCATGCTCGCGGCCGCGCCCTTCGACTGGCAGCTGAACGACAGCTACTTTGTGGTGGCCCATTTTCACTACATCATCGTCGGCGCGATCCTGTTCACGATTTTCGCCGCTTTCTATTACTGGTATCCGAAATTCACCGGAAGAATGATGAGCGAAACGCTGGGAAAATGGCACTTCTGGCTCTTTGTGATTGGCTTCCACCTGACCTTCGACTTCATGCACATCCCGGGAATTCTCGGAATGCCCCGGCGCGTTTATACCTACATGCCGGACCGCGGGTGGGGCGAGTTGAATATGATCGTCACCATCGGCGCTTTCGTGCAGACCGTGGCCGTTCTGATTTTCGTCGTGAATCTGATCCGGTCGTACTTCGTCGGGCAGATCGCGGGCAACGATCCGTGGGACGCGTGGACTCTCGAGTGGGCGACGACTTCGCCGCCGCCTCCCTACAATTTCGCCGAATTGCCTACGGTTCGGAGCCGCCGCCCGCTCTGGGACATCAAGCACCCGGAAGACCCCGACTGGAAATACGAATGAGAAACCGATGAGCGCGATTTCCACCACGGTCCCAACGCCAGAGCCGCCCTGGACTCTGCCTTCGCGCGGCAAGACGGGCATGTTCTGCCTGATCTTCGCCGAATCCGCCATCTTCACGATTTTTGTCGTGGCTTACATTTTTTATCTGGGGAAGAGTCTCACCGGCCCCACACCCGCCGAGATTCTGCGCCTGCCCATCTTCGATACGATCTGTCTGCTCTCGAGCAGCCTGACCATCCACGCGGCGGTGTCGGCGCTGCGCCGGGGAAATTCGAAAATGTTTCTCCTGTGGTGGGGATTCACCCTGGCCCTGGGGCTGAAATTCATCGAGGGGACGGCGAGCGATTGGCACGAGATGATCTACCGCGAAGGCTTCAGCATAAAGACCAACCTCTTCGGGACGACCTATTACTCGCTGGTGGGTCTGCACGCTTCGCACGTGATCGTCGGCTTGCTTGGCCTTTCTTTGGTGTTTTTGCTGGCTCTGGCGGGCAAGGTTAAAACGCAACACGCGGATCGCTGCGAGGTGTTTTCGCTCTATTGGCACTTTGTTGATGCCGTGTGGGTGGTGGTTTTCACGGTCGTGTACGTCATTGGACGCTGAGGGGATCGAGGGGAAGCGCGAGTGAATTCCGCGGGGGATATGCAAAAGGAAACCAACGAAACGGGACTGGTGTTGCCCGCGCCGACGGCCTGGCCTCTGGTTATGGCCTTAGGCCTGACTCTCGTCTTCACCGGACTTGTCACCACCGTCGCGGTCACCCTTTTGGGGCTCCTCCTCGCCCTGTGCGGAGGCGTCGGCTGGTTCCGCGAAGTTCTCCCTCAAGAGCGGCATGAGGTCCTGGCGGTGCGAGAGGCGGAGATTCCCATCACGACGGCGCGGCCCGAAGTCGCGCGCGCGGAAATCTCGCCGGAGCTCCAGCGGCTCAGGTTGCCGGTCGAGATCTATCCGGTGAAGGCAGGCATTCGAGGCGGACTCGCGGGCGCGGTGGCAATGGCCGCGGTGGCGATGTTGTACGGCTTGATTTCGCATGCCAGCATTTGGTATCCGGTGAATTTGCTGGGCGCGGTGGTCTACGCGCACGCGATGCAAATGAGCGTCGCGAGGCTTTCTGAATTCAGCGTGATCCTGCTTCTCGTGGCCGTTGCTATTCATTTGACTACGTCGCTCCTGGTAGGTTTGCTCTACGGAACGATGCTGCCGATGCTACCTCGCCATCCGATTCTTCTTGGCGGGGTGATCGGTCCGGTGCTGTGGTCGGGGTTGGTGTACAGCGTTCTCGGATTGGTCAGCCCGGTGCTCAATGCCCGCATTGACTGGTGGTGGTTCGTCGCTTCGCAAGTGGCGTTTGGCTGCGTGGCTGGGTTGGTCGTGGTCCGGCACACGCCGGTTCAGGTTCGGCAGTTTATGCCGCTGGCCATGAGAGCCGGAATTGAAGTGACCGGGATGACAAAAGAGCGCGGCGACGAGGATGAGAAACGATGAACCGGCGGCTGCCCCTGATGGCGATTTGTCTGACGGCATTTGCAACGGCTGCCGGCTGCAACGGTTTCCATGGCGTGCCCGTTTCGGCGGCTCAGTTGCGGCCCGATCAGGTGCTCGATTTTGAGACTTTGTATTCTGAAAATTGCGCCGGCTGCCACGGCGAGCGCGGCCAGGGCGGCGCGGCCATTGCGATCGCCAGTCCTGTTTACTTGTCAATCGCGGGCGATGATGTGCTCCGCAACGTGATGGCCAACGGCGTGCCCGGAACTCCGATGCCCGCCTTCGCGCAGAAGGCCGGAGGGATGTTGACCGAGCCGCAAGTCTCAGCTCTCGTCTCGGGAATCCGAAATTGGGCTAAACCGGACGATTTCGCCGGCGTGCATCCGCCTGCATACGCGGGGACGACTCCGGGTAATCCGTCTCGCGGCGCCGATGTGTACGCCACTTTTTGCAGTTCGTGTCACGGCGCGGATGGGAAGGGCGGAAAGGAAGCGGGTTCGGTTGTGGATCCGTCGTTTCTCGCCCTGATCAGCGACCAGGGCCTGCGAACCGTGGTCATCGTCGGACGCCCGGAGTTCAACGCGCCCGACTGGCGGGGCGACGTGCCGGGGCATCCGATGACCGGCGAACAGGTGAGCGATGTCGTGGCGTGGCTCGCTGCCCAGCGGGTTCGCTATCCCGGCCAGCCGTATCCGGCCCAGGATGCCGCCGGGCAGCAAGGAGCGAAAGAGTGAAAAATGAAGAGGGGATGTCGCGGCGCGCGCTGTTGACGAAGCTGGCGATTCTTTTCAATGCCCTCGTCGGCGTTGTTCTGGCCATTCCCGTAGCCGGCTATTTAATTTCGCCATTGGTCAAATCCAGAAATTATTTGAAGTGGGTTTCCTTGGGATCGCCCGAGGATTTTCCGGAAGGACAGACCCGCCTGGCCACTTTTCTCAACCCCACCGCGGATTCCTGGGATGGCGCAACCGATAAGACCGCCTGCTGGGTGCGAAACATCGGCAGCGGGAAATTTCAAGTCTTTGCCGTTAACTGCGCGCATCTGGGTTGTCCGGTCCGCTGGTTTCCGCAGTCCGGGCTTTTCATGTGCCCGTGCCATGGCGGCGTTTATTATGCGGACGGCTCGCGTGCGGCCGGCCCGCCGCCCCGCGGTCTTTTCGAGTATCCGTGGGAGATTCAGAACGGGCAATTGATGATTCAAGCCGGGCAGTTGCCGACACTTTCGACAAAAGCCTGATCGGTTCCGGAGCGGACGATACGCATGCGGCTCTTGAAAATCATCGCCGAATGGCTCGACAAACGCGTGAAGCTCGGCGCCGATTTGCGCGAAACGATGGAGCACCCCATACCGCGCCGCTCGGCGAGCTGGTGGTACATCTTCGGCAGCGCGGCTCTGGTCCTCTTCGGCTTGCAGGTCGTCACCGGAATTCTGCTCGCCTTGATTTATGTCCCCACCGCCGGCCAGGCGTGGAACAGTCTCCAAGCGCTGGACCACAGCGTGTGGCTCGGCTGGTTTCTCCGGGCGATGCACGGATGGGGCGCGGATTTCATGGTCGCCGTCGTGCTGATCCACATGACCCAGGTCTTCCTCTTTGGCGCCCACAAATATCCGCGGGAATTGACGTGGATGGCCGGCGTATTTCTTCTGCTGTTCACTTTGGGCATGGCTTTCACGGGGCAGGTGCTGCGCTTCGATCAAGACGCCTATTGGGGGCTGGGCATCGGGGCGTCCATCGCCGGGCGCGTTCCGGGGATGGGCGCGGCGATGGTCCATCTGATGCTGGGCGGGCCGATCATCGCCGGCGCCACGCTTACCCGATTCTTCACCCTGCATGTTTTCGTGCTTCCCGCGCTCCTCGGCGGATTTATCGGCCTGCATCTGCTTCTGGTGCTCAAGCTGGGAATCAACGATTGGCCGATGCCCGGCCGATTGGTTCGCCGCGATACGTACCTGCGGGAATATGAAGAAGAGATTCACCGGGACGGCGTTCCGTTCGTTCCCTACGCCATCTGGAAAGACATGCTCTTCGCCGCGGCAATCCTAATCGCCGTGGCGGGCTGCGCGATTGTTTTCGGTCCTTTCGGCCCGGGCGGATTTCCCGACCCGACCATCATTCAGGCGTCGCCGCGCCCTGATTTCTTCTTCCTCTGGCTCTTTGCGCTCCTCGCGCTGCTGCCGCCGCAAATGGAAACAGTGATGTTGCTGGCGGCTCCCGTGGTGGTGATTGGCGCGATGTTGCTGCTGCCGTTCATCGCCGGTGAAGGAGAAAAAAATTGGCGGCGCAGGCCGGTCGCGGTGCTTTCCTTGTTGATCATCGCGGTGAGCTTGGCCGCGCTCACGGAAATGGCTCAGGTAGCTCCCTGGTCGCCCGACATGAACGCGTGGAGCGGCGATCCGATCCCGCATTCGGAACTCGAGGCGCGGTCTCCGCTCGAGCTTCAAGGCGCGCTGGTCTTTCAGGAAAAGCAGTGCCGCAATTGCCATGCCCTCGGCCAAGTGGGCGGCCAGCGCGGCCCCGCACTCGACTCGGTGGCCACGCGTCTCACCCAAGATCAGATCATCCGCCAGGTGCTGCAAGGCGGCGGCAACATGCCCGCCTACGGAAAAAATCTCTCCCCCGCCGAAGTCACGGCGCTCGTCGCCTATCTCGAGACTCTGCATCCGAGCGCTCAGGCGCCTGCGCAAGACGCTTCCCGCAAGGAAGCCGAAGACGCCGCCAAAGACCGTCCCGGTCAATCTCCCTAAATAAGGTTCGATGCTGGGAATGCCGAACAACGCCATCGGGTTGCAGGGTGCCTCTTTTCCGGCAACCGCAGTCTTGTTGCTGATTGCCTTTGCCTACCTATGGAACTGGCGAATCGTCTCACGCAACTTGCCGGGGCGCGTCCCCTCCTGGCGCCTCAGTGTCTTTCTGGTAGGGCTGGCGGTGTTGTGGCTCGCCTGGAGTTCCACGCTCACCCAACTCACGCATCTTCGCTTGACGGCGCACATGGTGCAGCATCTCCTCTTCATGCTCATCGCTCCGCCTCTGCTCTTGCTGGGCGCTCCCGTCCTGGTATTCACGCGCGGACAATCACGCGCCATTCCAGATGCAACCGGACACCCTTCCCATACCGTTGTGGCCTTGGCGCAACGCGTGGGGCGATCGCTCGTTCACCCCGTCGCCGCCGCGAGCATCATGGTGGCAATCACCATTGCGTGGCACATCCCATCATTGTTCGCGCTGGCTATGGATTCTCCGCGCTGGCATTCGGTTGAGAATTTTACGTTCCTGGCGAGCGGCATCCTTTTCTGGTGGCCCGTGGTTCTGCCCTGGCCATGCAAAGGCCAATGGCCGCGCTGGACTATCCCTCTCTATTTGTTGTGCGCGGATCTGCCGGTTTCGATTCTTTCGGCATATCTGGCCTTTTGCGGCCACATTGTCTATCCCCCCTACGTTACGCCGGCCGGATCGCCCGGCATGTCGGCGCTCGATGACCAAATCACCGCGGCGATGCTGATGTGGTTGGGCATGATGTTGGTTTTTCTTGGCGCGGCAGTCGCCGTAGTCGTCGACTTGCTGGAACCCTCGGCGAATCTGAGTCGCGATCCCGCCAGCGCCGCATGCGCTGATCAGCGAGGCCGGTGAATCCACAGAGCACAAAGATGTCTTTCGGAGGTGCGCGGAAGCGGAATCTCAGTCGCGGAACTAGCTACTGAATCTTTTGCTTCGAGGTGTCGAGGCCAACCAGGTTTTCAAAAATCGCGAGCACATGCTGCCGGTATTGAACTACCCGCTCGAGGACGGACCGAAGTCTTGGCTCGCGCGCCGTTTCGCGATCCCACTTCGCCAGCACAGTTGCCGGAACGGCAATGTCGCGCCTCAATTCCTCCGCGGAATGCCCGCGCAGAAACAGGCCGTAGAAAAACGCGGCCTCGCGCTGCGGGAACTGAAAGTCCTGCAACGGGTCTTCAACGAGTGTTGGTTGCGTAGCCATTGGCGAAAACCGCAGTTTACAGATTCTTTGTCCGGCGTCAAGTATCCAGGAAGCGAAAAGAAGAATATCGACTTTTGAACCGGAAGACCTTATTCGACGATGGGAATGGCATGAAGGTTGCAAGAATCCAAGGCAAACTTGCGGCCAAACTATCCTTTATTTCAACTCGCCTGTAACCATAGACTTCGAGGCGTCCGGATTTTCCGCGTAGCCTGGATCCAACCCTTCACTCAAGTTTGGCGAATCGGCGCTCCGCAAGTACCATGACGTTCCGCAACTTCTCCGCTTCCTGTGGGTTCGTATGAGTAGTGCGAAGCGTTTAGCGCGCCGGGACACGCGCGGGACGCTTCAACTTGCAGTCGACCCGCTGCACACCCAAGGAGGCTCGGGCCCCTGAGCCTCCTTTTCATTCTCGTCTGCCTGGAAGCCGTTGCAATCCCTCAAATGAGATTCAAGACACAGAGGAAGGATTCCTGAAACATTTTCGAATCCCCGGCGTTATTTTTAGTAGGAGTGACAAAAATGAAATTCCACACTATATCCGCCGTGCTTCTTTCGGCCCTCTCGCTTTTTATCTGCGCCCCGGTGCATTCGCAGACCGAGCCACAAAGCTCCAACCCCTCGGCTTCGGCTCCCGGCGGCATGTCCGGAATGGACATGGGCAGCACGGACCACGGAGACGTGGATTCGGCGGCGACCAACACGGCGAATGACGCCATGTCCTCCATGCACATGGATATGGGACCCCATATGTACATGACGGCTCTGCGCCCGCCGAATCAAGCGGACGAAGATAGAGCGGCGCAAATCGTGACCACCGTTCGCCAATCCATTGAGAAGTACAAGGACTATCACGCGGCGCTGGCCGACGGGTTCAAGATCTTCGGGCCGAATGTTCCGCAGGCTCAGTATCACTTCACGAATTATGCGAACGCCTTGAAGGCGCAATTCGTATTCGATCCCACTCATCCCACTTCGTTGCTCTATAAGAAGACCGCGGACGGATATGAACTCGTCGGCGCGATGTTCACCGCGCCTAGGAGCTACACCGAGGACCAGCTCAATCAGCGCGTGCCACTCAGCGTCGCCCGGTGGCACCAACACGTCAACCTGTGCTTTCCGCCGAGGGGCGAGACGATTTCACAGGCCAACTGGAAAGAATTTGGACTCCGCGGCTCGATTGCCACCGAGCAAGCGTGCGCGGAAGCCGGCGGACGCTGGCACGCCGTGGTTCTCAACTGGATGGTACACGTCTACCCGTTTGAGGCCGATCCCTCGAAAGTATGGGCTCACTGATCGGGGTATTGGGAGATTTCAGCCGGGAGCGGACCATTGTTCCGCCTCCGGCTGTCCAATCTCGAATTTACTTCTTGGCAGTTGCGAAGTTTTCCGCCACCTGGGCCCAGTTAATTACGTTCCACCAGGCTTCGATGTATTCCGGCCGTCGGTTCTGATATTTCAGGTAGTAGGCGTGCTCCCAGACATCAAGGCCGAAAAATGCTTTTCCGCCGTCCATGATCGGATTGTCCTGATTTGCCGTGGATTCGATCGCGAGCTTGCCGTCGCGGAACAATAGCCAGGCCCAGCCCGATCCGAACCGGGTCGTCGCCGCTTGATTGAACTTGGTTTTGAAGTCCGCGAAGCTCCCGAAAGCCGATTGGATTGCTGCCGATAGCTCGCCGGAAGGCTCGCCGCCGCCGCCCTTCTTCATGATTTTCCAGAACATCGAGTGGTTCATGTGTCCGCCGCCATTGTTGCGAACCGCCGTGCGGATGTTTTCAGGAACCTTGTTGATCTGCGCCAGCAGCTCCTCGACACTCAGCTTTTGCAGGTCGGCGTGGCCCTCCAGCGCCTTGTTCAGGTTTGTGACGTAGGCGCCGTGGTGCTTGTCGTGGTGGATCTCCATCGTCTTCGCGTCAATATATGGCTCGAGGGCGTCGAAGGAATAAGGCAACGGTGGCAACGAGTGGCTCATCTGCGGGGCTGCTCCTTGTCCAGAAGTTTGAGTCATAAATTTACCTCCCTTATGCCGGGGCTTACGACATAATTATACGCGCCTGGCGGGGAAATTGCGGCCCAGGCGCTTCTAAATTCACCCGACGGAAAGAGAGCCAAAAAGTGCCTGCCACGGAGCACGTTGAAAAGCATTTCACGGCCACCGCTGTCGTACGCGACATCGTCATTGGAATGTCCGACGGGCTCACGGTCCCCTTCGCGCTTGCCGCGGGGCTCACGAGCGCGGCTGCCGCGTTGGCGAAGGGCGCGAGCATCATCGTCACCGCCGGCTTCGCCGAAATCGCCGCCGGTTCGATCGCCATGGGCTTGGGAGGTTATCTCGCCGCGAAAACCGACATCGAGCACTACGCCTCGGAACTGAATCGGGAGTACCGCGAAACACTCGAGCTGCCGGACGTCGAAACCGAGGAAGTGGCCAAGGTCTTTCGAGAGTACGGACTGTCGGAAGCGCAGATCTCTCCCGTTGTTTCCGCCATCACGGCCGATCAAAAGCGCTGGGTGGATTTCATGATGCGCTTCGAACTCGGGCTTGAGACGCCGGACCCCGCGCGCGCCGGCCGCAGCGCGAGCACGATTGCCGCTTCCTACATCGCCGGGGGGCTCATCCCGCTTGCTCCCTACATTCTCATGAAGCAGGTGATTCCCGCTCTCGAGGTTTCCGTGTGCGTCACCCTTTTGGCGCTTTTCGCATTCGGCTCCGTCAAGGGACACTACACGGGAGTTCACCCCCTGCGCGGAGGAGCGCAAACGGTCCTCGTCGGCGGTGTCGCCGCCGCCGCCGCATTCTTCATCGCCCGCTTGTTCAGCTAATTCGAAGCCGGCGCCGTACCCAAATTGCCGAAGGGCCACAAGCCAAAAGGCTTGAGGAAAGCGTCGTCATGCTTCTCGATCAGCATCTTCGCCGTCTTTTCCGGAGGCCACGGCGACGCCAATCGCTCCGGCCGGTCCGCAATCCAGAAAGCCGTCAGCGCCATCACCGCGGTATTGCGATCGAGAATATCCGGCTGCACTTTGTCGAACGTGTCCACGGGCGAATGGTGAGTGAAGCGATAGTCGGTGGTGTCCTGATCGAGGTTGATTCCCGGCAGTCCGGCAAGGATAAAGGATCCCGTATCCGTCCCGAACTCCGTGTCATCGTCGACGGTAAGATTGCCAAAGGCCTGCAAAGATTCGGCAAAGGGGGTAACGGCTTCGACCAGATCGTTTCTGCCGCCCAGTTGAAGACCTTTCACAGGCCCTTGGCCTGCATCCAAAATCACGGCGGCCACGTAATTCCCCATGTCCTGTTTGTGCGCCTTGACGTAGGCTTGCGAGCCGAGCAACCCTTCTTCTTCTCCTGTGAAGAGAATGAATCGGATGGTCCGCAGAGGCTTGTGCCCTGATTTCATGATGGCTTCCGCGGCGCCGAGCGTCGTGACGGTTCCGCACCCGTTATCCGTCGTTCCGCTGGCCAGGTCCCATGAGTCCAGGTGGCCGCCCACGACGATAATCTGTTCCGGATGTTCCGAGCCGCGAATTTCTCCCACCACGTTCGCGCTCTCCACGGGCTGATCCGTCACGCGATTCTGCACGTTGATGTGGACCGTCACCGCCTTGCCCCGATCCAGATATCGCTCGAGCTGCTCCTGATCTTCCGCGGCTATGCTGACCACCGGAATTTCAAAATACGTGTCGAAACCGAGGGCCCCGGTATGAGTCAGGTGCATGCCCGCGGATTTCCTACCTCCCTGCCCGCCAATCACGGCGACCGCTCCCGCGCGCCGGGCCGTCCGCAGAAAATCGCCGAATTTCACGAAAGTCGCAAAGCTATCCTTCGGCTTCTCGCCCCGCTGGACCGCCAGCAGGATTTTTCCCCGCCATTCCCCGGAATGGTTCTTCACTTCATCGTCGAGTTGGTAGACGTTGACCGGCACGATGGGAGCCTCGACTCCGCCGGCGGGCGTGGATCCCACCCAGCCCATCGAGTCCACCATGAGTCTCCGGTGAATCGGGGAAATCAATTCCGCATCCGCGGAGACGCGTGTCCACCCTCTCGACATTTGCCACGGCTCGAGATGCACGTTTTCGAGGCCGATTGCCTTCATCTTCTCAAGTCCCCACTCCTCGGCTTTCTTGTCCGCTTCCGAGCCCGTCACGCGCGCGCCAATGTCGTCGCTCAATTCCTCGAGATATTCGTAGGCGTGGCTCTGCATCGTCGCCGCTCCGGCGACGGCCGCGAGTCCTTGCAGGGTTCCATCATCAGCCGAAGGGGCCGAATCGCTCGCGCCCGCGCGCGCGAGACCCACGCAAACAAAAATCGCGGCAATCGCGCAGGCGCCCACAATTGTTTTTTGAGCCATAAGGATCTTGTCCTTTCGAGCAGCTGGATTTTTCAGCCAGAAGGGGATTCTGGCCCAAACCGTTCGCCCACCCCGCCGGAGTTTAGACGAACGGAACAACTTTTCGTTTCAAGTGCGGCCCCAATTTGACCCTGTTTTTTTGCGTGGACCGGATTGGCCCCGAGAGGATACCGAACCCAACAAAACCGAAGCCCCGTGCATCTATTATACTAGGAGACCAGGACCGGATCGTAGGATAGATCCCGGTCCGCCAAAGTGGGTCGTGGCCTCTCGTCGGGTATTCCGGTCAAAAGGTTCTGGCGGGTCTAGTACACGGGGCGTTTCGCGACACGGTTTGGAACACGAAATGCCTGTTATCACGTCTAATAAGTTGCGCGCTTCAAATTTTTACCAGGCTCCAATTCAAAAAATTCACTAAATGATTCATCGAGGAGAAGGACAGCCATGAAGAACGATGTGTTGCAGATTCGCCGCTGGATGGCCACTCTCGTGGTCTTGGTCGCGATCGCAGGAGGCGTCGTGCTGGCGATGGGGTGGAAGAGTTGGACCGGGCATTCCGTCTATGGTGCATCGGGATTGCCGGTGACGGTCACCGGAAAAACCGCGCCTGTTTCACTGGGAAACTTCACGAATGGGTTCGCGTCCGTTCTCAAGCCGGCGCTCCCGGCCGTCGTCAATATTCATACGTCCAAGATCGTCAAACCGCAGGGAGGCAATCTTTCCCCTTTTTTCAATGACCCGTTCTTCCGCCAGTTCTTCGGCAACCAGTTCGGACAAATGAATCCGGAGCCGGAGCGCGAACAGAGCCTGGGCTCCGGTGTGATCGTCTCTGCCGACGGCACCATCATCACCAACAACCACGTAATTGACGGAGCCACCGACATCAAAGTCCAGCTCAGCGATAAACGAGAATTCCGCGCCAAGCTGATCGGCACCGACCCCAAGACCGACATCGCCGTCCTCAAAATCGACGCCCAGAACCTGCCGACGCTTCCGCTCGGCGATTCCTCGCAGATGCAGGTGGGCGACCTCGTTTTCGCGATCGGCGATCCCTTCGGCATCGGCGAGACGGCGACGATGGGCATCGTCAGCGCCACGGGCCGCGGCGGCCTGGGCATCGAGAATTATGAGGATTTCATTCAGACCGATGCCGCCATCAATCCGGGTAACTCCGGCGGAGCTTTGATTGACATCCACGGCAATCTGATGGGCATCAACACCGCCATATTGTCCGGCGGCTCCGGAGGAAACGAAGGCATCGGTTTTGCCATTCCCATCAACATGGCGCGCCGCATCATGGACCAGATTCTCACCAACGGCAAAGTGGTTCGCGGCTATCTCGGCGTTTACATTCAAGACGTCACTCCCGATCTCGCCAAGCAATTCGGCTTGTCTCAGGGCGGCGGCGTTTTGATCGGTGATGTCACCTCGGGAACGCCCGCGGCCAAGGCCGGTCTGAAGAAGGGCGACATCATCCTGAAGCTGAATGGCGAGCCTGTCCAATCCCGCAACGATCTGCAAATTCGAATCTCTCAAATGGCGCCGGGATCGAAGGTCACACTCGACGTCTGGCGCGACGGCAAGTCAATGCCCGTCGAGGTCACTCTCGGCGAACTCCCCGAAACGTCCTCGAAACTCGGGTCCGGAGAAAACGTCAGCAGCGCGCTCGAAGGCGTGGAGGTTCAAGACTTGACGCCCGACATCGCGCAACAGCTCAATCTGCCCCCCTCGACCCAGGGCGTCGTGGTCTCCAACGTCGACCAGGCGAGCGCCGCGGCGGCGGCAGGTCTCCAGCGCCAGGATGTGATTCAGGAAGTCAACCATCACGCCATATCCAACGTGTCCGAATTCCGCGCGGCTCTCAAGAGTGCCGGGGACCAGCCTGTCCTCTTGCTCGTCAACCGCGGCGGAATCACAACTTACGTGGTCGTCGAACCGAACTCGAAGTAGAGCGTCCTCGCGAAGGGAGGACGCAGCCGCACATCCTGTGTCCTCCCTATCTCGACCGCGGACGATCTTTCCCGAACAGGCAACTCTTCCGAGTGCCCAGGCATTCTCACCCAACGGGACACCGGGTGTTTCGTCCCAGGCAAATTCGTGAATTTCTGAGGGAGTTCTTGCGGTTTACAGGGTTAAAATTGTGAAGGATTGAGCGGGGTTGAAGCGCTTACCATACCTTGCCACGTCGTTATCGCTTTCGTCACGACGGGGGGTATAATAGTACTTTCTTCCTATTCACCCCAGCCCCTGCGGCCTAGTACTTAGATACTGGCAAGTCATACTTGCCTCGGCCGCTTTGAAATCTTTTCAAGAGGGTTTTTAGGTGAATACCATGGCAAGGGTCACGAATCGAGCTGTCTTCAACGACGCTATCCTCCCTGAAGGTCGGTCACGGCTCGGCTCGTTCGGAGCTGGCTTCGGCTTGGAGCTCGTAGTCCTGGCCGCGGTTGTCGTGATCCCGCTCCTTCTTCCGCAAAAGCTGGACTATATGCAGAGAGTCTGGGTCACCCCGATCGAAGCGCCGCCCGTCGTGGCATGGAAACCCCAACCACAGCCGAAGCCCGTGGCTGTCAAGCGCCCTCCCATCGTCAAGGAAGCGCCCAAACCCGAAGTGGTCGAAGTGCCTAAACCGAGAATCTATAATCCCGTTGTAACGGCCCCTGTGGCCAAGCCAAAGTTCCACAACAACAGCCGCGCCCCGGAAATGCCCGAGGTTGCCAAGGTTTTCCCGGACCAGAATCCTATCTCTCTCGGAAGCTCGGCGATCCCGACTCTTCGGAAACCTCGCGAGGCGGTCCAAACCGGCGGCTTCGGCGATCCGGACGGATTGCCCTCCAACAACAACAAGACTCGCGCGCCCAATGTCGAACATCTCGGCGGTTACGATATGCCGGTTGGTCCGGGCAAGGGCAATGGAACCGGCGGAGCGAAAGGCGCCGAAGGTGTTGTGGCGAGCGCGGGATTCGGCAACGGCGTGGCCGCGGGAAGTCCCGGCGGCGGCAGCCATGGCAGGGTCGAGTCTTCGGGATTCGGAGACGAGCGTGCCGTCGCGCCTGCGCCCAAAGTCCGCCAGACCGCCGGCGATTCTTCCAGGACCCGGCCCGTCGAGATTCTTTTCAAGCCGACTCCGACTTATACCGCGGAGGCGACGGCCAAAAAAATTGAGGGAAACGTTGTTCTTCGAGTTACTTTTACCGCCTCCGGACAAGTCGTCGTCCAAAATGTGGTTCGGGGGCTCGGCTACGGTCTCGATGAATCCGCCGAAGCTGCGGCCCGGCAGATTCGTTTTCGCCCGGCAGAGCAGGATGGCCAGCCTGTCGATTCGACCGTCAATGTGCTCATCACATTTGAGTTGGCGTATTAAGGGGGGAAAGGCAATGCGCACGTGGAACAGGTTTGTCTTCTCGGCAGCGCTGACGGGCGCTCTCGCGGTAGCTGCCTCGGCTCAAACGCAAACTGTGAATCAGACTTCACCTCAGGCGGGAACCGATTCCTCCATACCTGTGGTGACCGTCAACCAAGCCATCGACCGAGTCATCGCGCGTGAACACGATGAAGTCGCGACGATTCGTCACTACTCGCCGATCGTCGAGACTTACATCCAGGACATGAAGCCCGACAAGGAAATGGGCGTGATCCCGGTCAAGGATCATTACTTCCTTGGCCAGGCCGATCTCTCCAGGGGCGTCATCGACCGCTCCATGCTTTCCAATCGAAAAGGAAAGCTGGATGAGTTCAACCCTCTCTCGCACATGAGCGACATTTTCGGGTCCACGTACGTGCCCGAAGGCTTCTTGCAGATGATCTACGTCGATCCGAACGGCTTCGACCGCCAGCACTATCAGTTCGACTATGTCCGGCGGGAATTTCTGGGTAGCGTCCGCTGCCTCGTTTTCGACATCACGCCGCTTCCTAAGTCTGGAAAGGGACGCTTCAAGGGCCGCATCTGGGCGGAAGATCAGAACTACACGATCGTCCGCTTCAACGGCGTCTATACCCCCCTCGATGGCATCAACGGCTATGGCCTGCATTTCGACAGCTGGCGTTTGAACGTTCAGCCGGGCCTGTGGCTACCGGCTTACGTCTTCAGCCAGGAATCCCAGGAGAAGGATTTCCTCGGAAACCGCATTCGCTTCCGCGCGCAAACCCGCCTGTGGGGTTACGACCTGAAAAATGTCGGCCGCGAATCCGAATTCACCCAATTGACGATCGAGTCGCCGACTGCCGTGGATCAAGCCACCCAGAGCGACGATCGCTCTCCGGTTGAAGCCGAGCGCGAATGGCAGCACGAAGCGGAAGTCAACGTTCTCGACCGCCTGCAGCGCGTCGGCCTGCTTGCCCCTCCGGGAGAGATCGACAAAGTCATGGAAACGGTCGTCAACAACATTGAAGTCACCAACAATTTGGACATCGAGCCGGACGTTCATTGCCGCGTGCTTCTCACCGGAACGCTCGAATCCTTCTCCATCGGCCACACGATCGTTTTGAGCCGCGGCTTGCTCGACGTTCTTCCCGACGAAGCCAGCCTCGCCACTATGCTGGCGCAAGAGCTCGCGGACATCATCGTGACGAAGCCTTCCACCGACCAGTGGGGATTCAATGACACGACCAACGTGTCCACCGTGGAAGCTCTTTCTCACTTCACTTTCCGCGACACTCCCGATCAGCTTCAGGTGTCCAGCCAGAAGGCTCTCGAACTGCTGAAGAATTCACCCTACAAGGACAAGCTCGGGAATGCGGGACTTTTCCTGAAGCAATTGGATGCCGAATCGAAGGCGCTGCCGGCGTTGATCAATCCCCGGCTCGGCAACCGCGTCTATTTCTACACGCAACTGATTAACACTGCCCCGGCTTTGGATCCCACGAAGCTGGATCAGATTGCCGCCCTTCCGATCGGCGCCCGCGTGAAAGTGGACCCCTGGAACGACCGGGCCGAACTTTTGAAGGCCAAGCCGGTTCCGCTGCTTTCGGCGCGTGAAAAGATGCCGTTTGAAGTCACGCCGTTCATGCCGTTCCTCGCCCGCTACGAGGAGCCGCATCCCGGCGTTCCCGCCGATGCAACGAAGGCTGATTTGGCTAAGAAAGACCCGCCACAACAACAACAGCAACAACAGTAATCCGGCGATCCGTACCGTTTCGAATCGGCCCGGCGATGAAAGTTCACTTCATCGCCGGGCCTCTCTCTTTCTTCACCGTCCGGGCCGCCCCGCCAATTCTGTCACTGTTGGACCGGCAGCCGCAGGCGTGCTTCGCAGCCGTGAACGTTGGCGCGGTTTTCCAGCGCCAGCGTTCCTCCGTGAGCTTCGGCGATCTGCCGGCACAGCACCAGACCGATTCCCGATCCTCCCGGCTTGGTGGTGAAGAAAGGAACAAACAGGTTGCCCGGATTCGGAATTCCCGGGCCGTCATCCTGAATCCACACGTCCACGTTTCCGTTTTCCTGCACCCACCCGACGCGCACACCGCCCCCGGTTTCGAGAGCCGCGTCGACCGCGTTGTGCAAAAGATTGATCAGCAATTGTTCCAGCTGATCGGGGTCCGCCTGAATCCTGATTTCCGGCCCGGGCTTCAATTCCACGTTCAACCGGGGCTCGAGTCCGACCACGCGGCGGATCGAAGTTCCCACATCCACGGGTTGCAAGACGGGGGGAGGCAGCTTGGCGAGACGCGCGTAAGCGTTCATGAAACGCGCCAGGCTGTCCGACCGCGCGGCGATAATCTGCAGCCCGCTGCGCATATCCTGTTCCCAATCCGGCGCTCTCTCTCCTCGGTTTAGAATCGTCCCCAAATTTTCCGCCACGGACTTGATCGGCGCGAGCGAGTTGTTCAGCTCGTGCCCCAGCACGCGGATCAACCTCTGCCAGACGAGGCGTTCCTCCTCGCGCAACGCGCGGCTCAGGTCGGTAATCACCAGCAATTGGTGCGAGAGTCCCGCCTCCCGGAAGCTTCCGCGGTGAATCTCCCATCGTCCCGATTTTCCCGGAAACGCGATCTGTTCGATGCGCGGAGTTTGCCCGCGAAGGCATTCCGCGAGTCCGAATTCGTGGGCCGTTCGCCCCAAAAGTCTTTCGGCGGTCGAATTCAGGATTCGTTCTCCGGCGCGATTCACCAGGCGCAGCCGCCCCGTCCCATCGAACGCAAAGACGGCGACGTCGATTTCTTCCATCACCTTGCGCAACAGCGCCGTCGCTTCCACCGCCCCCAGGCGCTGCTGCCGCAGCGTCTCGCCGAGTGAATTGACCTCGCGAAGAACCTCTCCCAGCACGTCGTCCTCCCTGGCTCCGCGCGCGCGAATCGAGAAATCTCCTTCGCGCAGCGCCGCGAGGATGTTGGACAGCGTCCGGAGGGGAAATGTCACTCGGTTCTGGGCGGAAAACGCGAAGCTCAGCCAGGCGATCAGCAGGACCACGGTGAGCGTCCACCGCAGGTTTTGGGAGTGGTCGCCGGTCCACAGCAGCGCCAGCGCGACGGCCGTGCTGCCCAGGCCCGCCGCCAGAGCCAGCAAAAGAATGCGGCGCTCGTATGGAAGGGGCTTCAAAGGTTGTATTTTTGCAAGCGCCGGTACAGTGCGCTCCGGCTCAATCCCAGCGCTTCGCTGGCGTGGCTGACGTTGCCGCCGTGCCGCGACAGCGCCTTCTGAATCAGCACGCGCTCCACTTCTTCGATGCTCATGTCCTCGATCCGGAGCGCCGCGTCCCGCGCCGGCCGCAGCCCCAGGTCGCTCGCGCGCACCAGCGGCCCCTCCGCCAGCAGCACCGCTCTCTCCACCGCGTGGTCCAGCTCGCGAACGTTTCCCGGCCAGGGGTGTTCCATCAGCACCTGCATCGCCAGCGGCTCGAATCCTTCGAGTTGTTTCCGGTATCGCTGCGACGACAGCCTCAGAAAGTACTGCGCCAGCAGCGGAATATCTTCTTTTCGCGAACGTAGTGGCGGCAAATGGATTTCGATCGTGTTCAGCCGGAACAGCAAATCTTCCCGGAATCTTCCGGCGGTCACTTCGGCTTGCACGTCCGTGTTCGTCGCGGAAAGAACGCGCACTTCCACGCGCCGCGTCGTGGACGATCCCACTCGCTCGAGTTCCCCTGTTTCGAGAACCCGCAGCAGCTTGGCCTGCAGGTTCATCGGAACGTTTGCAATTTCGTCCAAAAACAGCGTCCCGCCGTCCGCCAGTTCGAAACGCCCCACGCGGTCCGATTTTGCGTCCGTGAATGCGCCCTTCACGTGTCCGAAAAGCTCGCTTTCGAAAATTCCTTCCGGCAAACCGCCGGCGTTCACGGTCACCATTGGGCGTCCCGACCGCGGCGACAAGGCATGGAGCGTTCTCGCCACCACGTCTTTCCCGGTCCCATGTTCTCCTGTGATCAGAATGTTGGCGTCCGAGGGCCCCACGCGCCCGATCAAATCCAGGACGGGCTGCATCGCCGCCGATTCGGCGATCAGCGTGGGCCGCCCGTCCGCACGCAGCAGGCGATTCTCCGCCTCCAGCCTCTGGCTCCGGCGGAGCAGGCCGGCCATCTCGATTTGCGTCTTCAGGATCGCCAGCAGCCGCGCGTTCTCCCAGGGTTTCTGCACGAAATCCTTCGCGCCGCGCCGCATGGCCTCCACCGCCAACTCGAGGCTTCCCCACGCCGTCATCACCACCACCGGCAGAGTGCTTTCCTTCGACCGGATATTCGCCAGCAAATCGAGCCCTTCTTGACCTGACGTCGTGTCGCGCGCGTAATTCAAATCAATCAGCACAGCGTCGAATTCCCGCGTTTCAAGCGAGGAGAGGACGGCCGCGGGTGATCCGACGGTTTCCACCTCGAATCCTTCCCCTTTCAGCAGCAGGCGCAGGGCTTCGCGCACGTCCGGCTGGTCGTCGGCGACGAGAACCCGTGCCTTCGCTGCCTTCGAGAGCGTCATATTCCGCCGTTCGCTTTCACCCCGGCTGGTTTCCGAATGTGGTTGTGGAGGTGATTGCACTTTTCTATTCTCCCGCTCTCCCGTGAGGTTGTCACTCATGCCGCAGCGCTACCAGGGGATCCACGTGCGTCGCCCGCTGCGCGGGGATGTAGCACGCGGCCAGCGCAATCAGCGCCAGCCCGCTGAGCACCAAAGCGAATGTCAGCGGGTCGCTGGCCTTGATTCCATAAAGCTGGCTCGACAGGTATTTGGCCGTCAACACGGAACCGCCGATCCCCAGGGCGAATCCGATTGCCGCCAGCCTCATTCCATCCCGGATCACCATTCGCCGCATCGCCTCAGGCTCGGCTCCCAAAGCCATCCGGATGCCGATTTCATGCGTTCTCTGCGCCACGGCATAGGCCATCACTCCGTAAATTCCAATCGCCGCCAGCAGCGTGGCTACGACGGCAAAAATCGCCAGCAGCCACATGCTCAGCCGCCGCTGTGAGAGCGCCGCCTCGAGATAGGCGTCCATCGTCTTGACGTCGGTCACGGGCTGGTCGGCGTCGGTCTTGTGAACCACGCTCCGAATGGCCTCGGCAAGCTGCGCGGGATCGGATTTGGATTTCAGCACCAGTCCCATGATTCGCGAGGGATTCTGAGAAGCCGGCAAATAAATCTGCCCTTCGGTTTCTTCGCCCCATCGCCAATCCCTCACATCCCCGACGATTCCGACGATCCTCAGCCAACCCGGATGGGGTATCGCCGACCACGGCGTGCTGACCCCCGCGAAATCCAGTTGAATCTCTTCGCCAACGGGGCTGCGCCCCTGCCAATACCTGCGAGCCAGGGCTTCGTTCAAAATGACGACACCTTCGGAATCCGCACTATCCGTCTCGGCGAAGTCGCGGCCTTCCTTCAACGTCATTCCGACCGTGTGGACATACCGCCAATCGACGACGCGGTACTGCCCCGTATAGCTCTCTCCCGAGCGCGGGTGGGGGCGCCCAGCGATATCGAAATTGCAATATCCGATCCACCCGGTCAACGGCAGGTAATTCGCCGCGCTCGCCGACTCAACTCCAGGGATGGCGGCCAATCCCGGAATCACCTGTTGAAAGAAATTGCTGATCTGCGGCGCGGTTTGGTAACGCGACTCGGGAAGGTAGACTTGGGCCGTCATCAGGTTCGAGGGATCGAAACCGAGTTTTTCGTTCATCATCAGAACAAAGCTTCGAATCAGAAGCCCCGCTCCGGCCAGCAGCATGAGCGAGAGCCCCACCTCCGAGATGACCAGAGCCGAACGCACCGTCCGGCTGCGGCGCCCTCCCGTTGACCCCCGGCTGCCTTCTTTCAGTGACTCGTACACTCCCGTGCGCGAAATCTGGATCGCGGGTGCGATCCCGAAAAGAATCCCGGTCGCCATGGAAATCAAAATCGCGAAACCCAGCACGGATGGATGGATGCCGACCCGGTCCAGGAATGGAATTTGCGCCCCTCCGCCCGGCGGAGGCGCCAGAGCCTTGAGCAGCGTGATTCCCCCATAGGCCACGGCGATCCCGACTGCGCCGCCCAGCAAGGCAAGAATGAGGCTTTCGGTCAATAACTGCCGCAAGATTCTCTTCCGGCCCGCTCCCAACGCAACGCGCACCGCAATTTCGCGCTCCCGGTCGGCGGCGCGCGCCAGCGTGAGGTTGGCCACGTTCGCGCAAGCGATCAAGAGCACAAAGCCGACGGCGCCCATCAGCAACAGAAGCGCGGATCTCTGCTTCCGCACCAGATCGCTCTGGAACGTCACCACTCGCACGCCATTTTCCTGGTCGAATGACGGGTGTGTCTTTTTCAGTGCCGCCAGAATGGTTTCCATTTCCGCTTGGGCCTGCGGCAGCGTCACCCCCGGGCGCATTCGTCCAAACACGATCAGCTCGTGGTCCTGGGGGTCCAGCTGCGAGCGCACGAATGCGAAGGGAGTCCACACATCGAGATCGGAAGGCACCCCGTAGGGCGCAAAATCCCGCGGCAGCACGCCGATGATCGTGTAAATCTTGTCGTCAATCCGCATTGTCTGGCCGATCGCGCTCGGATCTCCCCCGAAATGCCCCTGCCAGAATCGGTAGCTCAGAATCGCCACCTGGTCGTGGCCCGGCTGTTCGTCCTCCGCTTCAAAATCGCGACCCATGGCGGGTGAAACACCCAGCAGGTGGAAGAAATTCCCCGTCACTTGCGAACCCCACACCTGTTCGGGCTGGCCGTTTCCCGTGATCGTGTAAAACATGGCGCGCCAGGCGGAGAGCTGCTCGAACGAGTGGTTCATCGTCCGCCAGTCCAGGAGCTCGGTGGCCGCAATCGTGCCGCGCAGCACGTTGCGGTTCATGTCCGTCTCCCAGATCAGAACCAAACGGTCCGGGTGGGGAAACGGCACCGGCTCGAGCAGCACTCCATTGACCACGCTGAAGATTGCCACGTTGGCGCCGATCCCGATGGCCAGCGTCAACAGCGCGACCAGCGCGAAACCCGGGTTCCGCCGCATGGTCCGGAATGCGTATCGAATGTCCTGCCAGAGATTTGCCATCTTGCCTTCCTCCGCTTCTGTCCCACGAGCGGAGTATTCTACTTTGTATTGACCATCTATCAACTACAAACCGCCGTTTTGCTCTCCCGAGTTTCCGGAATCGCCCGTTACCGGCTCTTCGCCTTTTCTACGCCGCCTCCCGCCTCATTCGTAGCGCAGCGCCACCATCGGATCGACGCGCATGGCGTGCCGTGCGGGAATGTAGCACGCCAAGACGGCAACTCCCGTCAACATCGCCGTCACTGCGACGAACGTTGCCGGATCGCTCGAACGCACTCCGTACAGCAAATGAGAGAAGCTCAGAAGCAGTCGCCCAAGCATGAGTGATCCTACCCCTCCGATCAACGCGCCGGCGAGCGCCAGCCGAAGCCCCTCTCCAATCACCATCCGAAAAACGTCCGCCCTTCCGGCGCCAAGCGCCATGCGGATCCCAAACTCATGAATACGCATTGTCACCGAATAAGACACCACTCCATAGAGCCCGACAGACGCCAGCAGCAACGCCAGACCCGCAAACGAATCCAACAGGATCATCGGGAAGCGTTGCGCTGACATGGAGTCTGACAAAACCTGACTCATGGACTGCACGTTGTAAACTGTCTGGCCGTCACCGCCTGCGTATACCGCACTCTTCAGCGCCGTCAAGAAACCCGCAGTATCCAGGTTCGTGCGAACGATGATGTGCATATCGGAGTACCCCGAGGGCCACAGCTTGTCCGCCGCCTGATAAATGGGATAGTAGCTCTGAGCTTTGGTGAGCGAGTTGCGCTCGCCCAATCCCCAATGTTTGACGTGGCCCACAACGCCGACAATCGCGCACGGTCCCCAAGGCGCAACCGGAAATCCAAAAGTAAGAGTCTGCCCGACAGGGTCTCGGCTCGGGAAATACGACTGCGCGAAGACGCTGTCGATCACAGTGACGCACGGAGTCTTTGTCGTGTCCTGTGCCGTAAAGAAACGCCCGCGAAGCAACGGTATTTTCATCGTTCGCAAGTAATCCGGCCCAGTGGGGAAGACGAGCATCCGCGGCGCATTTTGAACCACAGCTGGCTTGTCTGACCCAATCCAGAATGGAGTGTCGTTGTCTCCGCCCGATAAAGGAACGAGCATGGTGAAGTCCGCCGCTCGCACCCCGGGAATCGCCCGAATGCGATCGAGAAGCTGCAGGAAAGCGACGCGCAAGGCTGTTCCGTTATTCGTAACGGTGGGCGACAATCCCACTTTGAATGCAATCAGGTGGCTCGGATCGAAGCCTGGATTAACTTCGCGTAAATTTCGGATCGTGCGCAACAGCAAGCCGCCGCCGGCAAGCAGCGCCAGGGTCAATGCCATTTGCGTGATCACGAGGACGCTCTGCGCATGCTGCCGCCCGCCCGACGAACCGCGGCCGCCTTCTTTAAGCAGCGAATACGGATCGACCTTCGAACTTTTCCGTGCGGGCGCCAAGGCGAAGAGAATCCCCGCAAGTACCGAGACTCCGAATGCAAACCCGAGCACGGGAATATTCACGCCGATGTTCTCGGCGCGTGGCAGGCCCAGAGGCATCACGGACTGCGCCAGCCTCACGCCAAATTTCGCTAACGCCACGCCAAGCACCCCGCCCCAAAGCGAAAGAATCAAACTCTCTGTGATCAAAAGCCGCGCCATCCGAGTGCGGCTTGCTCCGAGCGCCGCTCGAATCGCAAACTCCCTGGTCCGTCTTGCCGTGCGGGCCAGCAGGAGATTGGCGATGTTCGCGCAAGCGATCAGCAACACCAATCCCACGGCGCAAAACAGGAGCAGCAGAATTCCACGGGAATCTCCGACCAGTTCTTCCTTGAGCGGCAGGACGTCCGCGCCGAGCCCCGCATCCGCATCGGGATAGAGTTGATCCAGATGCGCCTGAATTCCGCTCATCTCCTCCTGCGCCTGGTCGATCGTTATCCCAGGTTTCAAGCGGGCGATAGCGAACATCGAGTCATGGATCGCGCGCGAATTCAGCGTCAGCGGATCGTCTTGTGCCACCGGCGTATAGACGTCGGCGGACTGGTTGTCAATCAGCGAGTCGAAGGGCGCGACGCCGATGATGGTGCGGTCCACTCCGTCCAGGCTCATGGACTGCCCGAGCACGCGAGGGTTGCTTGCGTATCGTTCTCTCCAAAGACGCGAACTGATGATGACCGCCGGCGTTCCACCCGCTCGATCTTCTTCGGGTGAGAATTCGCGGCCCAAAATCAGGTTTTCACCCAGAGTTTGGAAATATCCCGAGGAGATCCTGTCTCCGTTCAAATGCTCGGGAGTTCCCGGAGCCGTCAGGTCGAATCCCTGCGCCACCATAACCGCGGCCATTTCCGTAAAAGAACGGGAATTTTTTCGCCAGTCCTGAAAGTTAAGGTAGGAGATCGCATCTTTGGAGAAACGTTTGTTGCTTTCCAAGAGCAAGACGAGTCGACTTGGCTGGCGATACGGGAGCGGCGCCAGAAGCACTCCCTCGACAATGCTGAACATCGCCGCATTCGCACCGATGCCGAGCGCCAGCGTCAGGATGGCAACGCACGCGAAGGCAGGCGATTTCGATAGCGTTCGCCAGGCATAGCGAATGTCTTGCAGCAGCGTTCCCATCTATCGCTGACCTCTGATTTCTTAGGCCGCCCCCGCCTGTTTTTCTCCATCCACGATCCAGCCGTCCGCGAGCTGGATGATCCGGTTGCCGTACGCCGCCCAGGCGTCGTTGTGCGTCACTTGTATGATCGTCGTCCCTTCCTCGTTCAATTTCCTCAGCATGTCCATGATCATTTTTCCCTGGCTCGAATGCAGGCTCCCGGTCGGCTCGTCCGCCAGGATGAGCTTCGGCCGTCCGATCACCGCCCGCGCCACGGCCACCAACTGCTGCTGGCCGCCGGACAATTGGTTCGGATAGAGCGACTTTTTCCCCACGATCTGGAAGCGATCCAGCACGTCCGCTACCATCCCTTCTCTTTCGGCTTTCTTGATGTCGCGGTAGGAGAGCGGCAAATCCAGATTTTCGGCAACGGTCAAATCGTCGAGCAGGTGGTATTGCTGGAAAACGAAGCCGATGTATTTCTTGTGCAGCTCCACCCGATGCCGGTTGTCGAGCTGATGCACTTCGTGCTCCTGCAGCCGGTATTCGCCCTTCCACGCTCCGTCGAGCATTCCGATAATTCCCATCAACGTGGACTTTCCCGCGCCCGATGGCCCCATCACCGTCACGAACTCTCCTTCGGCTATGTCCAGGTTGATCCGCCGCAGCACCCACGTCTTTCCCGCGCCCGATTCGTAAAATTTTTCAATGTCCTTCAGATTGATCACTTTGTTTCTCCCTGTCTCATGCCACCGCGATCACCACCAGCGTCGCGTCATCGTGCCAGTTCCCAAGGCAGAATTCTCCGACGGTCCGCAAAATTTTTTCCTGCAGCTCGCGCGCACCGGCTTTGCGGTTTTCCGCCACCAGTTCCACCAGCCTCTTGTCGCCGAACTCTTCTCCATCGGCGTTCGCCGCTTCCGAAATTCCGTCCGTGAACATCACCACGCGATCTCCGGAACGCAGCTGGCTGGCGCCCATCGAGTACGACACCATCGGAAACACTCCCAGCACTCCTCCGCCTTCTCCCAGCCGCTCGGCCGTCCCGTCGGCGCGTGTCACAATCGGCGGGTTGTGCCCCGCCGCGCAGTACCGCAGCTCGCGCGACTCTCCCCGCAATTGCGCGTAGAAAAACGTGATAAACCGGTCGCTCGCGATGTTCCGGTAAATCTGCGCGTTCAGGCGCGCGCACAGGTCGTCGGGAGGAATTGCGGGGCTCGCCAGGCCCCTCACCGCCGCCTGAAGATTCGACATCAGCATCGCCGCCGGCATTCCCTTCCCCGCCACATCTCCGATGCAAATGCCCATCCGGTCATCCCCATAAGGGAGGAAATCGAAATAATCGCCGCCCACCACCCGGCACGGCTGCCACGTCCCTGAAATATCGTACCCCGCGAGTTGTGGCGCCGACTTCGGAAGAAATCCTTCCTGCGTCGCCCGGGCTTCCTCGATTTCCCGCTCCAGGTGCTCCCGCTTCTTCTTGGATTCCTTTTGAACCCGGCTCTCTTCGCGGGACCTTTGCCGCTCTTCGCGCTTCTCGCGGCCAATTTGGATCTGCCTTTGCAGAATCTCCAGCAGCCGGGCATTGGTCCACGGCTTTTCGACAAAATCTCCCACGCCTCGCTGCATCGCCTCCACCGCCAGGCCTACCGTCGCCCATCCGGTCATCACCACGATGGGTGGCGCGTTTTCCACGGCCTGGAGTTCCGCCACCAGATTCAGCCCTTCACGCCCCGACGTCGTGTCCCGCGCGTAATTCAAATCCATGAGGATCAGGTCGTACTCGCGCCGGGCCACCGCCTCGCGCAATTGTGCGGGCGAAGCCGCGCTGTCGGTTCCATAGCCGTGCGATTTCAGCAGCAGCCGCAAAGCTTCGAGGACGTCCGGCTGGTCATCCGCGATCAAGACCCGCGGCGCCTCCGCGTTCGCTTCGCTGCTCGTCTCCATGGGCTTGGTCGCCATCCGAATTGCCCCGTTCCCTGCTCCAGTCTGATGAATTTACCGGCGGATTGCTATGGGCCGCTCTTTCTATCAGCCCGGCCCTTTAATTCCCTCGGATCCCTGGTTTCCGCCGATCACTCATACCGCAGCGCCACCATGGGATCCACCCGCATCGCCCGCCGCGCCGGAAAATAGCAAGCCAGCAGCGCGACTCCGGTCAAGATTAGCGCGACCCCCGCGAATGTCACCGGATCCGTCGCACTCACTCCAAACAGCATATTCTCCATCAAGCGAGTCACCCCCAGCGCGACCCCCACCCCGATCGCCACTCCGATCAGCGTCATTTTCATTCCCTCTCCCAGCATCAGCCGGAGGACGTCGCTTCGTTGCGCTCCCAGGGCGATCCGGATTCCGATCTCATGCGTCCGCTGGCCCACCACGTAGGAAATCACGCCGAAGATGCCGATGCTTGAGAGCGCCAGGGCCAGGGCCGCGAACACTCCCAGCAAAATCATCGAAAATCGTCTTGCGGCCAGCGAATCGGAAATCGTCTGCTCCATCGTCTCCGCGTCGTACATCACGTTGTCGCCGTTCATTTCCTCCACCGCTTTGCGGATCGCCGGCGTCATGGCTGCGGGCGAGCCTTCCGTCCGCACCACCACCTCCGCCTGCGCCGGCCCGAAAAAAAACTTGTCGGGAATCTGCAGCAGCGGCATATACGCCTGCGCTTGAATCAGGTTGTGCGAGTCTTTGTCGAGACCCCAATGCTTTACATGCCCCACGATTCCCACCACTTCCAGCTGCATATCAATAATCCCCAGGTTGATGTGTTTCCCGATCGGATCTTCATTCGGAAAATACTGCCGCGCGAATTGGTCGTCAATCACCACCACTTTCGGCGAGTTCTCGTCGTCGCTGGCTTCGAGAAAGCGGCCCCGCTCCAAATGGATTCCCATCGCTTTCCGGTAGCCCTGATCCGCGAAATAGAAAAGTGAAAGCTTCATGTCGCTCGTGTTGGCGGGCTTTGGCTGGCCTTCGAGCCAGAATGGCAGTTCGTTGTCCCCTTGCATCGGCAGAGCTCCGCCCGACAGCGATACGGCCTCCACTCCCGGAACGTCCTGGATTCTTCGCTCCAGTTCCCGGTAGGCCGCTATCCGCGTCGGCCCGTTTACCCCAAGCGAAGGCGAAAGCGACACGGCGAACGTCAGCACGTTTTTCGGATTGAACCCGGGATTCACGTTCCACAGGTCGATCAAGCTCCGCACCATCAACCCTGCGCCGACCAGCAGGATGAGCGCCATCGCCATTTCGACGACCACGAATACCCCCAGGGCCCGGTGCTTGGCTCCGCTTCCGCCCCGCCCGCTCTCCTTCAGCGTTTCCTGCACGTTCGGCCGCGCCGTTTTCAACGCCGGAGCCAGGCCAAACACAATTCCACACAATATCGAAACGCCGATCGTGAATATCAGTACCCGGCCATCCACGCCGACTCCTTCCGCGCGCGGCAGCGCCTCGGGAAGCGCGCCCAGTGCCGCGCGTGTTCCCCAATCGGCCAGGAGCAGCCCCAATCCGCCTCCCGCCGCCGCCAGCACAATGCTTTCCGTCAGCAGTTGCCGGATCACTCGGCCCTGCGTCGCGCCCAGAGCCGTGCGAATCGCAAACTCGCGCGCCCGGCTAGTCGACCGCGCCAGCTGTAGATTCGCCACGTTCACGCATCCGATCAACAGCACGAATCCCACCGCTCCCAACAGCACCAGCAGGAACAGCCTTGACGCGGCAACCTCCTCTTCCTTCAGCGGCACGATCGTGATGCCGCGCTTTTTGTCCGCATCCGGATATTCAATCGCCAGATTCCGCGCGATTCCGTCCATATCCGCGCGCGCCTGCTCCACGGTCACTCCCGGCTTGAGCCGCGCCACCGCGTCCATTCCTTCGTGGACGTCCCGGTTGTGAAAAAATGGATCGTCGAAAATTCCCACCGGCACGTAGACGTCGGCATCGTCGTGAAAATTCTGGAGCGACAGGTGGAAGGTCGAGGGAACCACTCCGATGATCGTGTAACCCTTCCCATTCATTGTGATTCGTGTCCCGCAAATCCCCGCCGAACTTCCGAATTTGCCGTTCCAAAACGCGGCGCTGATCATCGCCACCGGCGCGGCGCCCAGCCGATCCTCGTCTGCCGTGAATGTCCGTCCCAGCACGGGCCGCACTCCCAGCAGCGGGAAAAAATCGGCCGAGACCATGTCGGCCTTCACGTGCTGCGCTTCGCCGCTTCCCGTCAGGTTGAAGTCGTCCTCCCGGTATGCCGCCATGGACGAAAACGCGCGGCTGCTTCTCTGCCAGTCCAGAAAATTCGGGTAGGAAATCGAGGACTGCTTAAAATCCGGCGTGTTTTCGAACATCGCCACCAGTTGTTTCGGCTGCGGAAACGGCAGCGGGTTCAACAGCACTCCGTTGACCACCGAAAATACCGCCGTGTTCACGCCAATCCCCAGCGCCAGCGTCAACACCGCAATCAGCGTGAACCAGCGGTTCTTCGCCAGCATCCGGATCCCGAATTTCACGTCCTGCAGCAGTGTTCCCATGTTCAACCTCTCTCGTCCCTTATCTTCACTACCCTCGAACCCCCGGTTTCTGACTTCCAGCTATTCGTAGCGCAGCGCCACCATCGGATCCACGCGCATCGCCCGCCGCGCCGGCACACAGCACGCCGCCAACGCCACTCCCGCCAGCAAAATCGTCGCGCCCGCAAACGTCAGCGGGTCCGCCGCGCTCACTCCGTACAGCAGGCTCGAAATCAGATGCCCCGTCGCGAACGCCGCCACCACCCCAATCACCGCGCCGTACACCACCAGCCGCATCCCCTGCCCCACCACTTGCCGAAGCACGTCGAGCGGCCGCGCCCCCAGCGCCATCCGCACCCCGATTTCGTGGGTTCTCTGCCCCACGGTGTACGACAACACTCCGTAAAGCCCGATGGCCGCCAGCAGTAATCCGAGCATTCCCAAGTTCGTCGCAAACGCGGCCGCCATGCGGTTCGCGAACAGCGACACTTTCAGCAGGCCGGCCAGATCATCCTCCTCGAGCAGTGTCGCGCTGGGATCGAGCGCCCGCACCTGCCCCCGCACCGCTCCGAGCATCGCCATCGGATCCCCGCTCGTCTTCACCAGGATATTCGCGTCCGTTCCCGTGTCCTGCAAAAACGGAAAGTAAAGGAAGGCTTCCGCGGTCTCATTCATCGTGTGGTACTTCACGTCCTTCGCCACGCCCACCACCGTCCACCAGCCATCCGAGTTTATTACCCGCTGTCCGATCGCGCTCCGTCCCGGCCAGAACCGTTTCGCCATCGTTTGATTCACGATGCACACCCGCGGCGCGTTCCGTGTATCTCCCGCCGTAAAATCTCTTCCTTCAATCAGCGGAATTTCCAGCAGCGAAAAGTACCTTGGCCCCACTGAATTCAAGTCGATTCGCATGTCTTCGTTCGGCTTCGGCGTGTAGCCTTCGATACTCGCCATGGTGTAGCGGCGTCCCGTAAACCACAGCGGCACATATCGTTCGAAGCTCGCCGATTTCACGCCGGGCAGGGTCTGAATGCGCTCCACCAGTCGCTCGTAAAAATCGGCCGACTGGTCGTCGGTGTACCCGTTCGCCCGCAGGTCCATCGCCGTCAACAGCACTTTGTCGGTGTTGAAGCCCGGCCCTGTCCTTTCCTCGGCCGCCAGGCTGCGGATCAGCAATCCCGCGCCCGCCAGCAGCACCACGGCCACCACCATTTCCCCCATCACCAGCAGATTCCGCAGCCGGTGACGGCTCGCACCCGGCGTCGTGCTTCGTCCTTCCTTCAGCGGGCGAATGGAATCGGGCCGCGACGTCACCAGAGCCGGAACCACCCCGAAAATCGCCGCGGTGCACAGCGAGAGAGCCACAGTGAAGAGCAACGCCTGGTGATCCACCCCCAGCGGCAGGCCCACCGGAAGATGCAGCGGCGGCAGGAACAGCGTCAGCAGGTTTGTTCCCCACAGCGCCAGCAGAACTCCTCCCACTCCGCCCAGCCCCGCCAGCAGCAGACTTTCCGCCAGAAGTTGTCTCACCAGCCGGGCTCGGTCGGCCCCCAGCGCCGCGCGAATCGCAATCTCCTTTTCCCTTGTTGTGGCCCTTGCCAGCAGCAGATTGGCCACGTTTGCGCACGCGATCAGCAGCACCAGCAACGCAACCACCATCAGGAACAACAGCACGGGCAGCATGAAATCCTGCAAACCGTAATGCGCTCTCCACACCGGGCAAACGTATATCCCCACGTTTTTCGTAGTGTCCGGATACTCTCTCGCGAGCCGCGTCGCGATCGTCTCGAGGTCCGCCTGCGCTTGTTCGACGCTCACCCCCGGCTTGAGCCGCCCCATCATGTGCACGAATGTCGGACCCCGGTAGATCAGGTCCTCGCCCGGCAGCGCCTCTGGCTGCATCATCATCGGAACAAAATACTGCGCCGCGATTCCTACGATTGTTCCGTTGAATTCCCGCGGCGCCACCCCGATCACCGTGAAGGGGTGATCGTTGATCTGCACCACTTTCCCCACCACGTTCGGATCCGACGCGAACTTCTGCTGCCAGAATCGGTAGGCCAGCACCACGTACGGGTCCGAATTGGGACCGTGGTCATCGCTCACATGGAATTCGCGCCCCTTTGCCGCCTGTACTCCCAGCAAGTCAAAATAGTTTTCCGTCGCGATCAGCCCCCAGTACCTCTCCGCGCGTTTCTCGCCCGGCAGCCGCAGAGTCGCGCCGACCACCTCGAACCCGATCATTCCCGTGAACACGTGGTTGTTGTCCCGGTAATCCTTGTAATCCGGGTACGAACTCGTGTGGTATTCCCCGTCCGGCATCACGCTTTCCGCATCCACCATTTGCGACGAATTCCTCACCAACGAGAGCGGGTGCAGGAGCACAGCCTCTATCCAGGAGAACACAGTCGTGTTTCCGCCGATCCCCAACGCCAGAGACAGCACCGCCACGGCCGTGAATCCCGGATTTTTCATCAGCATTCGCATGCCGTATTTCATATCCTGCAGCAGCGTTCCCATCGCCCCTCCTACTCGTACCGCAGCGCGACCATCGGATCATTCATACCGAAGTGCGACCATCGGGTCGACCCGCATCGCCCGCCGCGCCGGCACATAGCACGCCCCCAGAGCCACTCCGCACAACAGCAGCGTCACTCCCGCGAACACCCACGGATCGGTCGGGCTGACCGTGAAAATCACGCTCGATATGTAGCGCGTCAGCAGCAGCGAAAGCCCCAGCCCCAGCGCCAGCCCCATCACCGTCAGCTTCAACCCGTGGTCCATCACCAGGTGCAGAACGTCTCTCCGCTGCGCCCCCAGCGCCATGCGAATGCCGATTTCGTGCGTTCGCTGCCGTGTCACGTACGCCACCACTCCGTAAATTCCCACCGCTGCCAGCACGAGCGCGAGTATCCCGAACGCTCCGACGAACGTTCCCGCAATCCGCTCGTTCGTGCTCGCCAGTTCCACGCGCGACGCCAGCGTCATCACGTCGTACACCGGCACTTCCGGATTCATCTCGTGGATCGTTTTCTCCACGGCGGAGACCTCCGCCAGCGGATCTCCGTCCGTCCGCACGTGCACCGCCGCCATCGAGTAGTAGTCCTGCAGGAGCGGCATGTAGAAAAACGGCTGCGGCGTCTCATTCAGGTTGTCGTAATCGGAATTCTCCGCCACGCCCACGACGGTCCACGTCTTGCCCTCCACTTCCACGCCTTTCCCCACCGCGCTTTGTCCCGGCCAGTAGCGCTCCGCGAACGCCCGGTTCACGATGGCCGCCGGCTGCGCCTTCATCCTGTCTTCGTCCGAAAACTCGCGTCCCCCGATCATCGCGATTTCCATGGTCCGGAAATATCCCGGGCTCACCGCCGCCACGCCCACCGTCATGTCCTCGTGCGGCTGCGGAACGTATCCTTCCGGCGCTACTTTTCGCGCGCTGTAGCTGAACCCCAGCGGCACCCAGCTTGCCAGCGCCGCCGACTTCACTCCCGGCAGCGTCTCCAGCCGCTCGCGCAGTTCCCGCTCAAACGCGATGCCCTGCTCGTCCGTGTAGCCCGAAGAAAACAGATTGAACGTCTCGAGCAGCATGTGATTCGCGTTGAATCCCGGGTTCACTTTCTGCTGTTCGCGGAACCCCCGCACGATCAGCCCCGCGCAAATCAGCAGCAGCAGCGACATCGAAACCTGCGCCACCACCAGCGCCGTCGAAAGCTTCGCCTTCCGAATATTCCCGCTCGCCGTCCCGCTCTCTTCCTTCAGCACGTCCACCGGCGCCAGCCTCGACGACCGCAGCGCCGGCAAGATCCCGAACAGCACCGCCGTTGCCAATGCGAATCCCAGCGTCGCCCCCAGCACCGCCCGGTCCACCGTCACGTCCAGCGACACGGGTATTCCCGCCGGCGGAATGAAGCGCGCGAACGATCCTGCCGTCCACAACGTGATCAGCATCGCCAGCGCTCCGCCCGCCAGCGCCAGCATCACGCTTTCCGCCATCAACTGGCGCACCAGCCTCCCGCGGCTCGCTCCCAGCGAAAGCCGGATCGCCATCTCCCTTCGCCGCGCCACGGACCTCACCAACAGCAGGTTTGCCACGTTGGCGCACGCCAGCAGCAGCACCACGCCCGCGATCGCCATCAGCATCGGCAACAGCACGTGAAAGTACGCGTTCGCGCTCGCCGGCGCCCGCCACAGCGGATACACGCCGCAGTGGATCGTCTCCGTATGCGAGTCGGGGAATTGCCGCGCGATCTGCCCCATCAGCACGTCCAGCTCCTGCCGCGCCTGCGGCGGCTGCGCTCCCGGAGCGATGCGCCCCATCAGGATCAGCCATCTCGAATCGCGATTCTCGAGCAATCCCGAATACTCCGAAATATCGTTCACCATCACCAGCGGCAGCCAGATCTCGCTCCTCAGCCCCGTCTGATTGCCTTTGAACTCCGCTCCCATCACTCCCACCACCTGGAACGGATGCCGGTTGATGCTGATTTCCTTTCCCACGATCTTCGGGTCGCCGCCAAATTTCATCTGCCATAGCCGGTAGCTGATCACCGCCACCGGCGCGCCCTCCGGCTTCCTTCCCTCTTCCGGCAGAAAGCCTCGTCCCAGCACCGGCCGCGCGCCGAGCACGTCGAAAAAGTTCTCGGAGACCAGCGTCCCCCATATCCGCTCCGGCTTTCCCGTCCCCGTCAGATCCATCGGCCACAGCGACGACGCGAGTATCCCGCTCATCGTTTTGGTCCGGCTGCGCAGGTCGAGGTAATCCTGGTAGGAAAAAACGTGCGGGCTTTGCGCCGTTCCGCCCGAAGTCAGCGTGTAAAGCTCGCTGGTCCTTGTGGCCCCCGGCAGGGGATTCAATAGCGTCGCGTTGATCCAGCTGAAGATCGTGCTGTTCGCGCCGATCCCCAGCGCCAGCGTCAGCACCGCCACGGCCGTGAATCCAGGATTCTTCGCCAGCATCCGCACGCCATACTTGGCGTCTTGCAGCAATGTCCACATCCGCGTCTCCTTCGAGCGAGCGCACTCCCGCCAGCGCGGACGAAACCCATGGTTCCTCCGCCCTTTGCGCGGGAATTTCTGGAAAATTTGAACGGGTCCGGCGGCTCGCTCAGACGCTTGCGATACGCGTCCCCAGCGTCTCTTCCACGATGCGGCCGTCGAACAGATGAATCGTGCGGTCGGCGATGCTCGCGTACCTCGGGTCGTGCGTCACCATGCAGATCGTCGCCCCGTCTCCGTGCAGTTGCTGCAGCAGCTCCACCACGGCTTCGCTGTTTTTCGAATCCAGGTTTCCGGTCGGCTCGTCCGCCAGCAGGATCGAGGGTTTCCCCACCAGCGCCCGTGCCACCGCCACGCGCTGCTGCTGGCCGCCGGATAATTGCGAGGGATAGTGTTTCATCCGGTGCGCCATCCCCACTCGCTCCAGCACTTCCTGCACCCGCGATTTCCGCTCCGAAGACGGCATGCTCCGGTACGTCAGCGGCAGCTCCACGTTCTCATACACCGTGAGGTCCCCGATCAGGTTGAACGCCTGAAAAATGAACCCGATTTCCCGGTTCCGGATTCGCGTCCGCTCCGATAGAGAAAGATTCGCCACCGGCTGCGTGTTGATCCAGTAATTTCCTTCGGTCGGCGAATCCAGCAACCCCAATATCGACAGCAACGTGGACTTCCCGCATCCCGACGGGCCGGCTATCGACAAAAATTCACCGTTCTTGATTTCCAGGTGCACGCCGCTCAGCGCGTGTGTCTCCACTTCGTCGGTGTAAAACACTTTCTTCACGTCTTCCAGTTTGATCAGCGTCTCCGCCGCGTTATTCATGCTGTATTCCTCCCTGTCTCTATGAAACGTCCTTCACCGGCGAAAATGTTCCCTGCCGTTACTTCAATTCCACGCGGTCGTAATTGTCGTACGCGGACATGTCGGAGAGCACAACCGTGTCGCCCACTTTCAGCCCTCCCAGGATCTGCACCGTGTTCACCGACGTGGCTCCCAGCTCGACCTTCACGCGTTGCGCATCCGTTCCGTCCGCATCCACCTTGAACAGCCCCACCGTGCTGTTCGCGTCACCGTGCACCGGCCGTCCCACATACAGGACGTCCGCCAGCCGCTGCAGCTCGATCGTTCCCTCCACGCTCAGATCCGGCCGTGCTCCTTGCGGCAGCGGCCCGTCCAGCGCCACATCCACGGTCACCGTCCCGTTCTGCACCGCGGGATCGATCCGCGCGACGCGTCCGGGTATCAAGCCGTTATGCGTGTCGATCGACGCTGTTTGCCCGATCGCCACGTCCTTCGCCTGCGTCTCCGCGATTTTTAGTTGCGCTTTCAGGTGCGTCGGCTGCTCCACTCGCGCCAGCACTGTACCCTGCGTCACTTTCTGCCCCACTTCCACATCCAGCTCTTGCAACACCCCGTCGATTCCCGCGCGCACCGTCAGGTCGTCCACCTGCGATTTTTTCAAATTGTAAAGCGCCTGCATCTCGTCCACTTTCGCTTGCTGCACGGCCAACTGTGGCTCGACCGAACTCGTAAACGTCTCCACTTCCTTCTGCGCCAGCGCATTTTCCTTGGCCAGCTCTTCCGCCTGCACTTCCGCTGTCTTTACGTCGAGTTCCGGAGCCAGCCCGTCCGCGCCGAGTTCTTCCTTGGTTTTCTTCACCATCTCCGCCGTCCGGTACTGCGAAGAAATGCTCGCCGCCAGCGTCCGCTTGTCCATCAGCTGGTTTTGCAGCTGCGCCTTCATGTTCCGCAGCTCCGCTTCCGCTCCCTTCAATTGAAACTCCGCGTCGAGCTCCGACTGCTGCAGCTCCGGGTTGGTCATCGTGAAGATAATCGAGTCTGCTTTCACCGGCGTGCCCGGCAAAATGAACCGCTTCTCCACCTGCGCATCCGTCACCGCCGGGATCACTTGTATCGTCACAGGGACCAGCGTCCCTAGACCGCGAACTTCGCGGAGCATCGGCCCCCGTTTCACCGTGTCGGTCCAGATCGTCGACTTATCCACCGTCGGCGCCGCCGGCTTCAATCTCGATAGCCCCACGGATACTACGACCACCACCGCCAATCCCACGGCGCCGTAAACCATTCGCCGAATCTTCTTCCGCTTTTTTACTTCTGGCCTTGCAATGTCCACGTGATTCCGCCTCTTCACTCATTTATATCGCAACTCCGCTTCCGCGAGGAGAATACCATTAACCGCTTATGTTTGTGCGCAGTAGCACGCCTCACATCCCCGTTTTTCTGCCCTGTTTGCCCGCTCGTGGGAATTATCTGTCCCGCTTTCGG
Organism: Verrucomicrobiia bacterium; assembly: GCA_035503815.1. Taxonomy (GTDB): domain Bacteria; phylum Acidobacteriota; class Terriglobia; order Acidiferrales; family UBA7541; genus Palsa-295. The sequence goes on along the minus strand of DATJTF010000030.1, from coordinate 19,336 downwards.
ACACTTGTGGCCCTGCCCGGTTTCTACGCGAAATCGGTCAAATTCGTTCCATCTCTTGGCTCAAATCCTCGAGATCGCCGAACGTGGCGATCGAAAGAAGCCAATCCAATTCAGGGGGTGAACTACAGGAGAGCCAACGGTGGTCCGTCGAGCTAGGTCAGTTGAATAACATTGGAAAATAGCGAGATCTTGCCAGACGCCGGCACGTCTGTTTTTCGCGCGTGTTGCCCACCCCTATCTCTGGAACTGAACCGTCAGCACCAGGTGCGCCGTCGTCGGTTTCCCGTCCGCCGTCCCCGGCTCGAACAACCACAGCGCGACAGCTTGCCGAGCATCCTGTTGCAACAGTTGCGAACCGGACAAAAGCCGCGTTTGCGTCAGATTTCCCTTCGCGTCAATCACGGCGTCAAGTTGGACTACACCATCCAGATCAAGCATCTTTGCCCAGGAAGGAATAGGCGGTTGCGTCGCCAAAACGATTCTCGGAGGAACGGTTTTTGCCGCCACTTCTTGCGGCTTTTTCTCTCTCCCCCTCCGCAAGCCGGCATGTTCGGACGAAATCTTGATTCGGCTCGGCTCCGACTGCGAGGCCGCCGGCGCAGCCGTTTTCGCTGCAATCGCCGGCTCGTGAAGTTTCTCTATTGCCGGGGCGGGCGCAGTTCCCGCGCTCTTGCTGTTCGCGCTGATTTCTGTTCCCGCCGTGGACTTCGTTTCCGCGGCAGGGGCGCCATTGGGGGCGGCAGGTGGCGGTACGCTCTTTTTGGCCGCTGCCAATGCGGCCACCGATTTCTTCGCCGTATGAATGCTGTGTCCGAACTTCGAATGCCAGTCGTAGATCTGGACCGATACGATAATGACGGCGGCGGTGACGCTGATGGCGGCCGCAATTTTCCGCGCTTTGAAGTTCGGAACCCGCATCGGCAGGATTGCCGGGGAGACCTTTTTCATTTCGCCCGCGGTTTCCGGACCCGCTTCGCCCTCTTCCAGTTCTTCCAGCAACGGGGAAGCCGCTTCCGGCTCTCGTTCCCCCAATACTTCCTTCGCTGCTTCCGCCTCGCGCGCCGCTTGGCCTTCGACGTTGGCCGGCTCGCTCTTGGCGTCTTCTGCCTTCGTTTCGCGTCCCTCCGATTCGGGAGCCGTCTCTGCCGCCGCCTCTTTGGTCTCGCAAACGCCAGCTGGGGCAGTCTCTGCTGCCTGCGTTTCTATTCCCACTGGGGCGCTTGGTTCGATCTTTGGTCTTGCTTCCGGGTTCTCTACCGCCGCTTGCTTCCCCTTTTGGGCTTCAGCTTCCTGTCCGCCCGCCACCGTCGTTCCCGCCGGGCTCCCCCAAAATTCCGGTTCATAGACGTTGAATTCCAATTCGGTAAAGCCGCTCTGCTCTCTCTCTGCCGACTCCACCACTTTGCAAAGCACTTCCTTCCCGGACAGCTCGTTTCGGACGAAAACGCACTGTCCCGGCAGGACTTTTGACTTCATGTTCAGCACTGCCCCGTTCTCAAATACCAATGCCGTCTTCGTCGTCTCAAAAAAGAGCTCGCGCTTGTCGGTTCCCTCCACGGGCTTCGACCCCTGGACCGTCACGGGAACTTCAAGAACTGTCGGCTGGCCACTCAGCGCAGAACTAGACATTCGCTTTCTCACCGCTCAACGGAATTTGACGCATCACCACTATTCCCCCAGTGTTGATTATAAATGCTTTAACAGGCTTTCGAGCCCATGCCAGGTGGCCCGTTTCCCAGGCCCGGCTCGTTCAGCAATCCTCCTGTTTTGAACCGCCTGGGTCAATAGCCTGGGGGTACCGAAGGGGTTGTTACTTTCGGCGCATTCGAACCTGCCCGTTGGCTAGGTGACTGCTCTGCAACTCCGTGGCCAAGAGTTTGGGCTTGTGGTTCTCCCGGCGTTTGGGTCCATGCCAAATCAACCTTTCGGGGCGTATCGCAGAAGGATCAGGGAACTGTCCTCCAGAAAATGCTGGATCATGCCGGGTCGCAAGCTTCCCCGGAATAAGGCCAGTACTCCGAAAAGCGCCCCATAGAGAGTTATCGTAATCACTCCTCGATACCCTTGATACGCATGTCCGGCGCCAAAAAAGATTGCCTGCAACGCCACGGCCGCCGCATCGTTTCCCGTCAGCGCAAAAAACTGCCGCTGCAGATAGCCTCTGAATACAAACTCCTCGCAAATCCCGGCTGATATCGAAACGAGGACCCACAAGAGACATTCAATCGGTGTCCGCGGCAATAGTATTCCCAATGCGCGCTTCCCCGCCGGATTGGCTCCCAGCGCGACTCGGCACACGATCAAAACGATTGCGACCGCAATCCAAAATAGGAACGCGATTCCGATGTCCACGAAGGCGTCCGAAAACCGCTCCCACCGGCCTCCGACGATCTCCCGTATCGGCGTGTGAGTCGGCCGCAACCCGAAAAACCATACATATCCAACCAGCAACCACTCGAACGCGATCATGAACAGGTACATCGAAAGGCGTTGCGAAAAAAGCAATCGATTCGCGCTCATCTTGTGCAGCAAGTGGGCCTGCCAACCCAGCGTGGCCAGCAAGTAAACGATCAGCACAATCGTGTGCCATAGCGGCGCCACGAGTTTCCGGTCGCGCGTGCCTCGCCGATCGAAAAACGACGCCTCCTTCTTCTCCTGCGGCAGCGTATCGAAGCCCGGCATCAGCGGCTCCTGATGGAACGGATTCAAACGGCGAGTGTAGCAGGCGAGTCGTGTGCGAAAAAGCGGACCCAATTTGCTTGGGGCGCTTTCTGCGCCACTTTCGTGTTATTCAGGCTTTGGACCGGTGATGAATGGACTGCCGACTCTGGTGAGGGGACGAACTGCGGGGAGACTCTTTCCCTTTTTGATACTCGCGGGCCGCTTGGACTTCTTCGCCTTGATTTCGCGCACCTTCATCTTCCTCTACTCCGCTAGCTCTAAACAATACTGCTTAACTCCACTCCTTTCAATCGCCGAACCCCTAGCCCGTTCGAGAATTGATATTCCTCCGGCTCGCCAAATCGGCCGGCCTTGCTCCCGTCCCATCGTCCGGGGCGCTGATTCTCGTACGCTTCTGGATCGTTCCCGCTCGAAGCCTATCCGGCAGATTCCCAGGCCATCGGCAGTTTTGGACAACCTTCCGTCAGGACGGTGAGGCTTCGGTTGACGCGCGGATTTCCTGCCACCGCTTGGGCCGCTTCTTCGCGTCCAGGACTTTCTTGCGCAGGCGTATCGACTTCGGGGTCACTTCCAGAAATTCGTCGTCGGCGATGAACTCGATCGCTTTTTCGAGAGTCATTTCTCGCGGCGGAATCAGGCGGATGGCTTCGTCCGCTGAAGAGGATCGCATGTTCGTCTGTTTCTTTTCCCGTGTGATGTTTACGTTCATGTCGTCTTCCCGCGCGTTCTCTCCCACGATCATCCCTTCGTACACTTCTACGCCCGGCCCGACAAACATCTCGCCCCGCTCCTGGATTCCCCAAATCGCGTAAGCCACCGTTACTCCCGGCCGGTCGGCCACCAATGCTCCTGTCAGCCGCATCGCCATGTCTCCCGCGTATTCCGTCCAGCCTTCCAGCAGCGAATGGATCAGCGCCGTTCCCCGTGTGTCGGTCATCAATTGGCTGCGCAGACCGATCAGGCCTCGCGACGGTATGCTGAATTCCATCCGCACCCGGCCCGTGTGGTGATTCACCATCTTTTTCATTTCCCCGCGCCGGCTTCCCAGCGACTCCATCACGATCCCGATGAAACTCTCCGGGCAATCGATTACCAGCGATTCCAGCGGCTCCAGCTTTTTCCCGCCCTCTTCCCGCACCACGATTTCCGGCTTACCCACCATCAGTTCATAGCCTTCGCGCCGCATCGTTTCGATTAAAATGGCCAGTTGGAGTTCGCCGCGGCCCAGCACGCGGAACGAATCGGTCGTTCCCGTCTCCTCCACCCGCAGCGAGACATTCGTCAGCAGCTCTTTTTCCAGCCGCGAACGCAAATCCCGCGAGGTCACGTATTGCCCCTCGCGCCCCGCGAACGGCGAAGTGTTGATCGTGAACACCATCGCCAGCGTCGGCTCGTCCACCAGCAGCGGTTCAAGCGGTGCCGGATTCGCCAGCTCGGTAATGCTCTCTCCGATTTGGATACCCTCCACGCCCGCGATGGCCACGATGTCCCCGGCGCTCACTTCCTCCGCCTCCACGCGCTCCAAGCCGTGAAACGTAAACAATTTCGTGATCTTCGTCGCCTGGATTTTCCCGTCCAGCTTCACGATCGCGGCTTCCGTCCCCCGCCGCAGCGTCCCTTCGAAAACTCTCGCGATCGCGATGCGTCCGAAAAATTCGCTGTAGTCCAGATTCGTCACCTGGATCTGCAGCGTCGCCTCCGCATCGCCCGAAGGCGGTGGAATTGACGTCAGGATCTGCTCGAACAGCGGCTCGAGCGTCGTCGAGGCGTCGCCCACTTTTCCGTGCGCCACTCCCGTGCGCGCGTTCGTGTACAGCACCGGAAAATCCAGTTGATCCTCGGTGGCGTCCAGATCGATGAACAGGTCGTAGATTTCGTCGAGCACTGCCGCGGGCCGCGCGTCCGCCCGGTCAATCTTGTTCAGCACCACGATCGGCGGCAATTTCCCCGCCAGCGCCTTCTGCAGCACGTACCGCGTTTGCGGCAGCGGCCCTTCGGCCGCGTCCACCAACACCAGCACGCCGTCCACCATCCGCAGCGCCCGCTCCACTTCCCCGCCAAAGTCGCTGTGCCCCGGCGTATCCACGATGTTGATTTTTGTGCCCTTGTATTCGATCTCCGTGTTCTTCGCCAGAATCGTGATCCCGCGCTCGCGCTCCAGTTCGTTCGAGTCCATCACCCGCTCGGCCACTTCCTGGTTGGCTCGGAAAATCCCGCTTTGCCGCAGCATGGCGTCCACCAGCGTCGTCTTCCCGTGGTCCACGTGGGCGATGATTGCGATATTGCGAATGTTCGCTGGCATGATTTAAACCGTCTCGTTGCGGGCACCCGGGAGACAAAAAGGGCTGCAAGCCCTGGCTTGCAGCCTCGGCCTTCCAGTAATTGCGTTGGAAAATCCGCGTTTCGGAGCGGCAACCGCGCCCTCATTTTAGCACGCCCTCCGCCGTTATCCTACCGGCCCCCTGCCGCCTCCTCATTTCCAAGCCGCTTGTGCGGCGGCCTCGGAATGGCAATAATATCTTCTACAGGATCTCCAGCCGCTCCTGAGGAGGCATGCCTTGGCAGATCCGGACCCCCAAATTACGGAAACCTCCGTTACCTCGCGGCTCGCCGCCGCAACCGCGGAATTGCAAATTCTCGAAGAACAGGTCAAATCGGGCGATCTCGACGCCCGCGTCCTGCGTGAATTCCGCAATGCCGTGGATCACATTCGCAGCACGGCTTGGGCCGTCCAGCAGTGGGTCGGCCTCGAACAAAAGCAGCAGGACCCCTATTCCGTTTTGCCCGTGATGTCCGCCGAGCGCGTCCGTCGCGCGACCCAGCTCTGCGAGGACTTGCGCCACGATCTCTCGAACGTCGAAATCGGCATCGAGACTCCCGGTCTGGCCAACCTCTACCAGGCAATCGAGGAGTTGCAGCAGCAGCTCGCTCCTCTCTTTAAAAAAGGGTCCTGACGGCCTCTCGAAGCGTCCAAACAGAAAGGAGGTGAAATATGGCGGGGAAAAAAATACTGATGCTGGCGGGCGATTTCGTCGAAGACTACGAGCTGATGGTGCCCTTTCAAGCCCTCCAAGCGGTCGGGCACACGGTCCACGCTGTCTGCCCGGGTAAAAAGGCCGGCGAAACTGTGCGCACAGCTATCCACGACTTCGAGGGCGACCAAACCTACACTGAAAAACGGGGGCACAATTTCGCGCTCAACGCCACCTTCGACACCATCTCGGCCGAGTCCTACGACGCTCTAGTGATTCCCGGCGGCCGTGCCCCCGAATATCTTCGCTTGAATTCCAAGGTCCTTGAAATCGTCCGGCACTTCGCCGAGGCTCGCAAGCCCTTGGCTTCGATCTGCCACGGCGCCCAGATGCTCGCTGCAGCGAAAATTCTCGAAGGCCGCAAGTGTAGTTGTTATCCTGCCGTGGCCCCGGAAGTGATTGCAAATGGGGGCATTTACGTAGATGTCGCCATGGATAAAGCGGTCGTGGACGGCAACCTGGTCACCGCCCCTGCTTGGCCCGCCCACCCCGCATGGATTGCCGCGTTTCTCCAGGTTTTAGGGACGAAAATTGAGCACGCCGAGGCGAAGCGGGCTTGACGCCTCTCCCAACCCATGTTATCCTTCTAACCGGCACGAAATAAAAAGGTTACTATTTCTCATAACCAAATTCCCTCTTCGTGCATCTAAGTGGATATGGCTACTAAGAAGCGAACAGGACGCGGGCGGCTGGTCCCGACGATCCCCACAGGTGTTGAATATCGCGTCAACTTCGGCATTTTGCTGATGCCGGAAAAGATGCAGCACGGCCGGGGCATGCGCCCCACTCGCTGGGCGAAGTGTTCGGTGAAGTCAGAGGCGGCTCGCCGCATTCCCACGGGGGACTATTTCCTCCACGCGGATGAGGGCGGTGTCTTCCAACTGAAGTTCAACGGCAATTCCTGGCAGTATCTCGCTGCGGCGTAGTTTACGATCCGAGCATCACGCTGCCCGTGCATAACGTCCCCTTGATTGCGGGGAGTTCCATTACGGGTGTGTCCAGGGTCTGCCTTTCCGGGCCTGTTGCTTCCGGCCGCAATTGGGAGTATGAAGTTGCGTGCCGTGAATTCCGCGACTCTCCAATTCCGGTTTAGATCCACCCATGCGAACCATTTGCGCACGTCGCCTCGCTCGACGTGGTGTGTTTCCGCCCTCGTGCTTTTCTTCGCGGCAATTTCCCTCACTCCCACCGGCTTCGCGGCGCAGAATCTCGTGAATGAGGCGCTGCCTCATCCGCCAGCCCCGTCCGTCACGCCCACCATCCTGATCGGATTTGTGGGCGGGCGCGTGCGGCACGACGATCCGAATCACGCCGAAGTTCAGCTTGCGGAACGCCTTCATCGTGAATATCCAAAAGAACTCGAAGTGCGCGTATTCGAAAACCGCCATGAGGAACAGGCCTACCGCCTCATCCTTCATTCTCTCGACTCCGATCACGACGGGCGTCTGTCTGCGGCCGAAAAGCAGCGGGCGCGCATCATCCTCTACGGGCACAGTTGGGGCGGCTCCGCGGTTGTCACGCTGGCTCGGGCGCTGGCCCGCGACCGCGTGCCTGTCCTGCTCACGGTCCAAATTGACAGCGTGGCGAAAATCGGCGAGAACGACCGTGTTTTGCCCGCCAATGTCGAGCGCGGGGTGAACTTCTATCAGCCCGACGGCTTGATCCATGGAGCTTCGCTCATCACCGCCGCCGACCCTTCGCGCACCCAGATCCTCGGCAACTTCCGCTTCGACTACCACGCTCGCCCGGTCGCCTGCCCCGGCTATCCGTGGTACGACTATTATCTGTATCGTGCGCACACCGAAATCGAGTGCGATCCACGCGTCTGGTCGCAGGTCGAGACCTTGATTCGCGACGAAATCTCTTCCCCCGTCAAAAACCTGGCGACGACCGCTGCGCCGCAATAAGCCGGCGCGAAATTCCGGCCACAAATCCCCAGCGCTTAAATTAACTGCTTCTCAGCTTGCACCACATCTTATGAAGCGGATGAATCCGCTCCCTTCTTGCCTTTGCGCCAAAAACGCGGCGCGACCACGTAGTTCAGCTGCACGGCCACGATGAACCCGATGCTCCAATACGTCTTTACCAGGCAAAGAAGCGCTCCCAACGCGTACAGCGATTGCGCGTAGAGAATGCGGCGGCAAATCGCCGCGGCGATTTCGTGGCTCACGCCGGGACCGATCAGGCGCGCGTGTTGCGCATAGCCCCAACTGGCGTATAGCGCGACCCCCAGCATCAAGAGATTCAGCCAATAGAGTACGAGCGCGAGCCGAAACGTGATGAACTCGGCCAGAAGCATGGTGGAAAAGGGCAGCAAGACGACGCAGAACAAAAACCCCAGGTGAATCCAGGCCAGGTTGCGGTTGCAGCCTTCGAGTTGATTGAGTTCCGTCTGTTGTCCCAGCCAGAAAATTCCCAGCGTGAGAAAGCTCATCAGGTACATCAGAATGCGAGGCGATAGCGCCACGATCGCGAGCCACAGCTCGTGCTCGGAATGCACGCTTCCCACGCTCGGCACGCGCAGATCCAAAACCAGGAGCGTCATCGCCACGGCAAATATTCCGTCGCTCAGGGCTTCTAGACGCCCCACGTTCTGCCCCGCAATCTCGTTGTAGTGAGCCGGCATGGCCGAGAGTCTATCGGCAGGCCGAGAGGATTTACAAGCGCCGCCGTCGGGAATCAAACCGGCGAGTGGCGGGGCTCACCGGCTTTCCTGTGCTATTCTCCGACGGGATCGGAAAGCCGCATCACAAGGAGGGTTTTTATGAATGTCGGCGTGAACCCCAACATGGTGACCACCACCTTTGATTTGCCGGGATACCGCATCGCGAAAAATCTCGGGCTCGTCCGGGGTGTCACGGTGCGCTCGCGAAGCGTCCTCGGACAGATCGGCGCGTCCCTCGAAAGCTTGATCGGCGGCAACATCACCCTCTTCGAAGAGCTCTGCGAGAAAACCCGCGGCGAAGCCCTCGACCTGATGATGGAGCATGGCGCGCAGCTCGGAGCAAACGCGATTCTCGGCGTCCGCTACGATGCCTGCGAAATCATGCAGGGAATCACCGAAGTCCTCGCCTATGGGACCGCTGTCCGCGTCGAGCCCGTTTCCTAACTGGCAGCGGCGCGGAGGCGGGCGTATTATCGGGTGGGGCGATTCAATCCCGAAACTGTTCGGAGGCGCATTCATGAAGCTGGTTTTTCGATTGCTGGTTGCAGCTTTGTCGGTCGCGGTTTTTGCCGGAATCGTGCAGGCCTTGCCGCCCGCGCCGGCCGCCGTGAAGACGCAAATGGTGCAGTTCACCAACGGCAAAGACATGATTGACGGTTACCTGGCGCTTCCGCCCGGCACCGGCAGATTCCCCGGGATTTTGGTCATTCACGAATGGTGGGGCCTCAACGACTGGATCAAGGAAGAAACGCAGAAATTGGCGGAGCAGGGTTACGTGGCGCTGGCCGTGGATCTCTACCGCGGAAAAGTGGCCACCGATTGGGAGACTGCCCATGAATTGATGCGCGGCGTCCCGGAAGACCGCGCCCTGGCGGACATGAAGGGCGCGCACCTCTATTTGGTTTCGCGCGACGACGTGGTGAAGCAGCACATCGGCGTCATCGGCTGGTGCTGGGGAGGCGGCGAAGCCATGGAGCTCGCCGTTCACGATCAGGGCCTCAGCGCCGTCGTCGTGAATTACGGCGTCCTTCCGACCGACCCAAACAAGCTCCAGCAGATCGTCGCGCCCATCCTCGGAAATTTTGGCGCCAACGACCAGGGCATCACCCCCAGCGACGTCCATGAGTTCGAAACGGCCATGCTGAGCATTCACCGCCAGGTGGACTTGAAAATCTATCCCGGCGCGGGCCACGCCTTCATGAATCCCAACAACCAGGGTGGCTACCGTCCCGAAGCGGCCGCCGACGCCTGGCAGCGAACGCTGAATTTCTTCAACAAGACTCTTCACTAGTCGCAAACGCGGCCGGATGTCACGCCCTCAGCTCCCTCCGGCCGCCCGGATGGGAAGCCGTCTTTGGAACTTCCGCCGCGCGCGTTCGATTGCTCGCTCCAACCCTCGCTTGAATTGCTCCCGTGAAAATTTTTTGGCCACGGCTCGTTGCGCTTCGCGGCCCATGCGCGCGGCGAGTTCGCGATCCTCCAGTAACAACCGCGCGAAACGCCGAAGTTCGGCGGGATGGTCCGAAAGAAATCCGCTGACGCCGTGCTCGACCGGCGAAGTGGGATGGCGATTGCCGAGTACCGGCATCCCCGCGGCCATCGCTTCGAGCGTCGCCATGTTGAACCCGTCTTCCAGTCGCGGGTCGGCGGTGTGAACGAAAAAACGATGCTGGCTGAAAATCTCCTTTAAATCCGCCCAATCCCGCGCCGGAAGGATGCCGGGCATCTCCCCATTCCGCCCGACGAGCGTCACGGGAATTCCGGCGAACGTTTCCAAGTGAAAATCCCACAGCAGCGTCCTCTGCTTCCGTAAAACGTCATTCGCAACGCGCAGGCCGCGCGCGAGATCTCCCCGAAACGGAAGATAGTCGTGGACGTCGGCGAAGGAACGCACAACGTCCTCGCCGAATCCCCATGATTCTCCCTTCAAGCGCGTGACGGCCATCACGTGCGCGCCGATCATCTCGACGTATCGCGCAACTGCCCCGCGAAGCTCATGGGGCGGCGTCCGGCTCCCTTGCTCGACGACCGCGCTCTCGAGCGTTCCGTGGATGACCAGCAAGCGGGGAGCGGCTATCGTCTTGGCATCGAGCAAATCGCTGAGGTTGTGGGCGATCACGCAATCGTACGCAATCGACGACCCAACGGCCTCTTCGATTCGCACCATACGCGCGTTCGGCGGGATGGGACGCATCGCTTCATCCCACCCGCGTGTGTGACGCCCGGGGAGCCCGATGACGACATCCATCGGTTGATCGAGCGCCCGAAGCTGGTGCACCCACGCTTCGTGACAATTAAACACAAGCAGGCGGGGCTTACCGGTGGAGTTTGCCATCCTGTCGCGCCATTCCGCTGCTGCGGCGGCCGCGCTCGCTGTTCTGGAAGGGAGAGAAAAAAATCTAGAATCGAGACTTCATCAATCGCCTGCTTGTGTAGCTTACACGACCCTCGCGCTCGCCCCGCATTCCGGTGTTGAAAGAGCTATTGCCCCACCGACGGAGCCCGGGCCGCGGAAAGTAGCGTCGCCGCAAAACGGGAAATGCCGTCTAGGCGCCGCTGGAAAGCTCGCGAACGATGTTCCCCACAAACCCCTTGGCATCCCCGAAAAGCATCAGTGTCCTGTCGAGGTAATACAGCGGATTATCAATCCCCGCAAAACCCGTGGCCATGCTGCGTTTGATGACCATCACCGTTCGGGCTTTGTCCACGTCGAGAATCGGCATCCCGTAAATGGGGCTCGACGCATCGTTCCGCGCCGCGGGATTGGTTACGTCGTTCGCCCCGATCACCAGCGCGACGTCGGTCTGCGGAAATTCCCCATTGATTTCGTCCATCTCCACCATTTTGTCGTAGGGAATATCGGCCTCGGCCAGAAGTACGTTCATGTGGCCCGGCATGCGTCCCGCGACGGGGTGGATCGCGAATTTCACGTCCACGCCGCGCTTGGTGAGCGAGTCGAAAAGCTCGCGGACCTTGTGCTGGGCCTGCGCCACCGCCATGCCGTATCCGGGAACGACAATCACTTTGTTGGCCGCGGCCAAAATCGCGGCCGCTTCCTCGGCCGTGGCGCTCCGCACCGCCCTTTCCTCCGTCCCCTTCGCGGCGGTGGTCTGCACCTGGCCGAAGGCCCCGAAGAGAACGTTGGTGAACGAGCGGTTCATCGCCTTGCACATGATCACCGACAGAATGAAACCCGACGCGCCATCGAGCGCCCCAGCCACCACCAGGACTTTGCTGTCGAGAACGAATCCCAGCAGCGCGGCCGAAAACCCGGCGTACGAATTCAAAAGCGAAATCACCGTGGGCATGTCGGCCCCGCCAATCGGCGTCACCAGCATCACTCCGAACAGCAGCGCCACCACGACCATGGCTGAAAACAGGTGCGTGTATCCCGGATGGAAAATCAGAATCAGCATCAGTGTGATCGCCGTCGCCAGAACGGACAAACTCACGAAATTCTGCCCTTTATATGTGATCGGCCGCTGAGGAAGTATCTCCTGCAATTTCCCGGCGGCGATGATGCTGCCGGTGAAGGTGAGCGAGCCGATGATGACTTCGAGCCCGATTTCGGCCATCTCAAATTTCGAAAGATGCGGCGTCCCGACGTAATACTCCGCCACCCCGATGAGCGCCGCCGACATCGCCCCGAAAGCGTGGCTGAGAGCCGTCCGCTGCGGAACGGCCGTCATCTTCACCAGGCCGAGTGGAATCCCCACTCCCGCGCCGATGATGAGCGCGACGATGATCCATTTGTAGTGGACGACCTGCGGGTCGAACAGCGTCGCGGCGACCGCGACGCCCGATGCGATCTCGCCGATCAAGACCCCGCGCATCGCGGAGACCGGCGAACTCAGCCACTTGAGCGCCAGGATGAATCCGATCACCGCGGCGATGTAGCTGAAATCGATCAACTGCTGCAGGGCAGCCGGACTCACGATTTCTTCGCTTTCGTGGACTTGAACATATGCAGCATCCGGTCGGTGATCAGGAATCCACCCACCATGTTGCTGAAGGAAGCGACCACGGCGATCAATCCCAGGATCGTGGAAACCTTCGTTTCGTGCCGCCCGGCGATGATGATCGCGGCCACCACCACGATGGCGTCGAGAGCGTTGGTGAGCGACATCAGCGGAGTGTGAAGCAGGGGAGAAACGCGCTTGATCAGCTCGAGCCCCAAAAATGCCGCTAGGATGAACACGAACAAACTCGAAATAAAATCGGCCGGCATGCCTTCCTCCTTAACCTTTGCCCTGCGCCGCCGGGGCGGGCAGCCCGAAAAATTCCCGGACGCGCGCGTTCACGATTTCTCCCCCCTGGGTCAGCAGCGTTTCGCGCACGATTTCGTCCTCCAGGTTCATTTGCAGCTTTCCGTCCTTGAACAAATGAAGCAGAAAAGAGCTGACGTTCCGCGCGTACATCTGGCTCGCGTGATACGGAACGGTGCTGGCCAGGTTGAGCCAGCCGATGATCGTCACGCCCCCCACGCTGATTTTTTCTCCCGGACGCGTCAGTTCGCAATTTCCGCCGCGTTCGGACGCCAGATCTACGATCACGGACCCGGGCGCCATGCTTTCCACCATTTCCCGCGTCACCAGAATCGGCGATTTCTTTCCCGGAATCACGGCGGCGGCGATCACCACTTCGCTCTGCCCCACCGCCTTGCCGAGAAGCTCGCGCTGTCGCTGATAGAACGTCTCATCCTGAGCTCGGGCGTAGCCACGCGCGTCCTGCGCGTCCTGGGCTTCGATGGGCAGCTCGACGAAGCGCCCCCCGAGGCTTTGCACCTGTTCCTTCGCCGCCGGCCGCAAATCGTAAGCGGACGCCACTGCTCCCAGCCGCCTCGCCGTGGCGATCGCCTGCAATCCCGCCACGCCGGCCCCGATAATGAAAACGCGCGCCGGCGTGATGGTTCCCGCGGCCGTGGTGAGCATGGGGAAAATCCGCGGCAGCGAATCCGCGGCGATTACCACGGCCTTGTAACCGCAGATCGTGCCCATCGAGGACAGCGCGTCCATGCTCTGCGCCCGCGTCGTCCGCGGCATCAGCTCCACCGAAAACGACGTCACTCCCTTCCCCGCGATGTCCTGTATCGTCTGCACCGTTCCCAGCGGGCGAAGGAAGCCGACCAGCACCTGTCCCGTGCGAAGCAGGGGAACGTCCGCGGCTCCCGTCTTGTCGTTCGACCCGTAGCAAAGCACTTGAACGATCACATCGGCGGTCCGGAACAATTCGGTGCGGGAGGAAAGAAGCTTGCCGCCTTTCGCCGCGTATTCGGCATCCGGATATCCGGCCTCGAGGCCTGCGCCGGCTTCCACCGCGACTTCCAATCCGGCCTTCACCAGGTTGGGAATGACTGAGGGGACGAGAGAGACGCGCCGCTCTCCGGGATAAGTCTCGCGTGGAACGCCGACAATCACGACGATTCACCTTCCTGGGATGGGATCGCTGGGGGAATTCGCCCGGAAGCCGGACAAGAAAATTGCCGCTGTGCCGGGGATTGCATTCTGGACTTCAAGAGAAGACTGCTGTTCCCGAAAACGGACCACGCTTTTCCCGTCCCTATGATGGCTGCGACAAAAATTCTAACAGCAATCGCATAAAAGTCCACCGGAGCGAGAGGCGGCGGACGCGCCGCGGGGGTGCGCTCGATTCGAGAGGGAATGAAAACGGAACCCGGCCGCTATGTTAGAATACGCTCTGCAAATAGGCCCGTAGCTCAGTTGGTTAGAGCGCCACCTTGACACGGTGGAGGTCTGCGGTTCGAGCCCGCACGGGCCTACCATTCTTTCGAATGACTTGCGACCGCACGGTTGCTCGCTCCATCGTTTTCTACCTGCGATTTCCTACCTGTGTTTCGTTATTCATTGCACAAGCCGCGACTCAAAGCGCTCAAGAGCCGCGCGCTTCGTGGCATCCTGCGCATGCGTGTAAATGTCCAACGTGATGTCGGGCTTCGCATGACGCAGAATGCTCTGAGCCGTTTTGGGGTCCACGTGTTCTTCAGTGATAAGCACGGTCGCCAATGAGTGACGGAAAGCGTGAAGTCCCGCCCGCCCCCTGTACGCCCCATCAATCAGGCCATACTCAATGAAGCGCGGGCGAATATAGTCCTTCACAAACTGGCTTTCTGAAATTGGCTTCGCACCGTTTAGTTTGAAGCTCGGGAACACCCAATCCGTTTCCTCGGCGTAAGGCGTGTCGCGGCGCCAGTCCAACAAGAACTTACTGACGCTCTCGCCTATTGCCACTGGCTTACGGCTTTCGTCGCTTTTGCCGTCCCCAATCTGACCATAGCGCCAGGTACGACTGAGGTGGATGGTTTTGGCCGTGAAGTCAATGTCGCCCCAGCGCAAGCCCAGGAGTTCGCTCGCGCGCATCCCTGTTCCCGCGGCGAGCAGCACCAAAGTGCGATGCATGATTGGCAACTCCATAGCGACTTTCCACGCGATCTCAGGTGGAACGACGATCGCCTTGCTGTTGCCCTTTCTGCCGATGCCCCTGATGTTGCAAACCCTGACGGGGTTTAGGTTCGCCGGAATCAGTTCGTTCTCCGCACCATAAGCGTACAGTCGACCAAAAATTTGCTTAATCTTCTGTACGGTTTGGACGGCGAGCTTCTTCTCCCCGGCAATCGCCATAAACCACTTCTTGAGCTCCAGCACTCGGACTTCATCCGCGTAGCGACTACCCCAACGCACGACTATGTAATCGTTCAAGATTTGCTTGTGCAGTTCCTGCGTGGAGGACGCCTTATGCGGAAGTTCTACCCTCCGGTACGACTCGACCAGCGCAGTAATCGTCACCCGGGCAGAAAAACCAACCTGATGACGGCGTTCTACCTCAGCCCACGCGTCTGACTTCCGAGGGAACTTGATGACCGGCCCAATCGTGCAGCAGGTTTCTACCCTCTTCCCGTCCAGGTCGCGGGTGACGTAGAAATGATGCAACCAAACGTCCCCCTTCTTACGGTGTGCCTTCGTTAACCAACCTTGCCCTCTGTCTGCCATGTTGCTTCCTTTCCACAGCGACAGAGGACCGTCTTCAGACGCTACCCTACTACGCCGTGAACCTGAAAGTAAATCGGGCCGCGCAGGCTGAGCTGCGATTACTTGCTTTTCTCCATGAACGCAGAAATTTCGGATAACTTGAACCGCCATGTGCGGCGGAGTCCCTTGTTGCTGCTCGGCAACGCGTGGGCGGGGAGTTCTCCCCGACGCGCGAGCGCAAGGACAGTCTCGCGGGCAACACCCAAGAATTCCGCAACTACACCAGCATCCACGAAGAACTCCTGTTCTTTAGGGTTCATGGCCTTTTCCATCCTTTAGTTCAAGAACTTGGCCTTTGCAGGCCAATAAAAAACATTCGTTTCACAATTGGCGAAAGTTGAGCGCAGGGAGGCGCTGTCAATCTCCGGAGCGAAGCGGAGCCGGAGGGCGCGGAAGCGAGCACGGCGCGGGTTTTGCCATATGCGCCGCGCAGAGCTGCACAAGCGGGATTGACAGGAGGAGCCGACCGTAGCTCCAGACTTCGCCGTGAAACGAATGTTGTGAAGGAGAGACCAGCCGAAGGCTGAACCTCTAGTCAGAGGTCTATGGTCCTCTGGGCATGTTCGACGGTATCGCCGAGCCGGATTGGGTTTTCGCGGTGTTGGCTTAGGTCTTAGGGGAGGAAACTCAATTCGATTGGAGGAAAACTGGACTCACGGGCGAAAGTTCTTCATCATTAGCGATATCGCTATCCGCAGAGGGGGCCTTGAGACGTTCTGGAGCAAAGAACGACCAACCGCCGAAGGTCAAACGTCTGGAGGTCCGATTAACACCGGACCAAAAGAAACTGATTCGGTATGCCGCCACTCTGCGCGGGATCTCGAGTGCAGAGTTTGTCGTAACGAGCGCGCTGGCGGCAGCAACCGAGGCAATGAACAAACAGCCGATTCTGAAGTTGCGTGGCAATGCGCGCAGAGCTTTTGTAGACGCCGTCCTGAATTCTCCAGCGCCGAACGAGGCGGCGCGGAGAGCAGCAAAGGTATATAAGCGTGGACGAGCCGAAGTGGCAAATTAGAACTCATGCTGAAGTGCGCGTTATAGCTTGCCGCTCCCAGAACCATGCTGAGCGATTATCCGCGTTTCCCCTTGTCATGTTGTTTGCCCTTCTTCTTGGTCTTCGACCACCGTGTTTGAATTGCTCGTCTTGCAAGTTCCTTCCTCTGCTCTGGCGTAAGGGCGGCCATACGGGCTTTCCCACCCTTCTTTCCCCCTGCTTTGCCGCCCTTTTTTCCCATCTCACGCATAACTTCTGAAATTAGGTCGCGCTTCATGCACCTATCCTAGATTGAAAGAACCCTTTGCCGCCACTGCCCCCTTGACAGACTCGCTGATAACCTGCAATAATTCTTATACGAGAACCGCTTCTTGTATAGGTTGTTGTCTGAGCGGCATCTCAGAGACAAAACGGGACGCGCTGGTGTCATCAGCACCGAACGCGCCCCTAACCACCATCACCTGTTAAGGAGGCAACGATGGCTAGCATGGAAGGTATCCGGTCCCCATTTCCCTGGCAACCCCCCGCTCGATCCCCGAAGCTCCGTATCTACGAAAGCCTGTTCCTGCTCAACCAGGGTGTCGATTACATCGTCGCCACCTTGCGCGGCATGGAGAAGCTTCCCTTTGCCCACAAGGACAACTTGCAGTGCGCCCAGGCCCGGATCGAAGAAGTACGCGCTGACGTGAACGCGGATTTTGTCGAAGAGCTGGGCGACCGTGAACGTCACGACGAAGGCCGCTTCTGGAAGCAGCGACGCGCCTATGAAGAGAAGTGGCGAGACCCCGACGATGTGTACCTGAGCGTCGAGGAACGCGAGCAGGAGCGCAAGCAAAAAGGACTCCCGCCGCGTGTTGGCATTATCCCTCACTCCGCAGTGGCCGCCGAAGAAGAGCGTTGGGAGGCCGAGCAAGAACGAAAGAAGAGGCGTGCCGGGAAGCGCCAAAAGCCCACTTCGCAGGCGCGGGAGAAGGGCCATGACTAAGCAACGTCGTCTGCAAAAGCGGAAAGTCGTGCTGGTTGGTGGTGCGCCGATTACTCCGGCGAGCGCCAAGCAACGACGGGAGCTCGATCAACGAACCAAGAAGCTGTACGACCGACTACGCAGAAGATATTCCGAGGTTCACGGCAAGGTCGTGGATTTCATCAGCCATTCCGTTGAGGACGGAACGCTGTACGTCGCTATCCGCTTCACTGACATGACAGAGTTCTCGCTGCGGTACGGCTGCGAGATGTTCGTTGCTGGAATCGACTTCAGTGATTGGAAGAGCGGGAACGGTGACATCACCCGCGAGTACATGAGGCCCATTTCGAGGTGATTCAATGGGCGAGTAGAAAGCACCATTAAGTCTACGAGTTCGGCAGGCCCTGCGTGCCGGGTTGGAAGAGTTCGCCTCGCGCGAGCAGCGCACGCTGGGCAATCTTTCGCAGTTACTCCTAGAGTGGAGTTTCGAGCAGCTTAGACTTGTCGGATCGCTGGAACGATTGTTGAAGAGGAGCGTCGCACCATCGAGTGCGAAGAGACACAAGTAGCCGCGAGCGTAGTTTCCCTTTAGAGAGCCTGAGACATAGGTTGGTTTGCGCTCTATAGCTTCTCATCGGCCCCCGCCTAATATCAGTTTTCCAATGACGCTCCCGCAGAAACTGTCTGCAACTCCCCAAACAGATCGGTGTGATGCTGTGCGAGGTATCGCGTAACGCGCGCATTGTCGAAGAGCTTTTCGAGATAGCCGCGGGCCAGAACCAGGTTCAGAACGTTGTCGCCGTGCGATTCTTCGATCAGTTTAAGATCGCGCTGCAAGGCTTCCATCTCTTGCTCCATCTTCGTGATCTGCTCAGGCGTTAGGCCGTGGGCCAATTTGTGTTTGTCGGGATCGAGGAGCATTTCCGGCTGAGTGGCCGCCAGTAGTGCCTTTGCGTAAGGTTTAGAGAAGTTTCCCGACGCCACCAGGAGTTCGGCCACTTCGATCTGCCGCATAGCTTTCATCTTCTTGAGGAATGAGAAAACGGCCGGTGGGATGTGTTTATTCTTGAGAATCTCGGCGGCTTCGTGGCAGATGCCATTCAAGAGATCGCGCTTCTGTCGAATGCTCGCAACATCAACGTTGAGGACCTTCGCGATTCGCTCCTCGGAAACGCCGCTTCGAATGGCTCTTAGGATCATGACGTGTTCTTGAATCGTTGCCATCCGATTTACACGCTTGTTGTACGTAAAGGCTTCGTCGTCAGTCGCAATTAGACAACGTGCGCTCGTTTCGCCGATTTGCTTTAGAATTTCGAGTCGCAGGTGACCGTCCAACAACAGATACATTTCCGCGTCCGAATTATCCTTCTGAGGGAACACGACCAACGGCTCAATGATTCCGACTTCCCGGACGGAGGACAGGACCTGTCGGTACTTCTCGCTATACTTAAACGACGGAGTGACTTGCTTAACAGGGAGGATGCTCGTAATGGGCAAAATCAAGCCGCGAGGATCAAATGCCATGGCGACCTTTTTAGGCATTTTCAGGTACCTCGTGGATTTGAATTCTCTCAGCCAAATACGTTGGGAGTGTGTCGAGTTCCTCGGCTCGCAGCAACGTCAGGAAGTTTTCATCTCCGAAGAGTCTCCTCAAAGCCGAGACGATGAACAGCAGGCGGTTCTCAGCTATTTGTGATTTCTTGACGAGAAGTTGTTGCCGCTCAGCCTCCTGGCGATACGCACGAACCAGGGCATCAGCAGTCGTCATACCCTCATGCCGGCGACGCACGCCGGGCTTGGTTTCCTTGCCATTGGCCTTGCGCATTTCGATGATCCGGCGAACCGTGAGCAACTTGCGCCCACGTAGCGTCTTGTCCTCATACGCCTGGCAAAGGGCTCGCTGAAGGCCCTCCTCGTCCGCGTCCGCAATCTGAATCGCAACCGAGAGGGGAA
>DATJTF010000029.1:0-28983 GCA_035503815.1 Verrucomicrobiia bacterium | reverse complement strand
GTGGAGATTGTGGATTATCACTAAGGAGAATCGCTATGGGATTGGCTGCTATCCATCCGGGTGAACATCTGGCCGAGGAGCTGGAGGCGCTCGATATGAGCGCGGCGGAACTGGCGCGGAAGCTCGATGTGCCGACCAATCGCGTCACGCAAATCTTGAATGGGACGCGGGGTGTTACGGGGGACACGGCGCTGCGGCTGGGCCATTTCTTCGGCACGAGCGCGGAGTTCTGGCTCAACCTGCAGAGTCTTTATGAGCTGCGGGTGGCGCAGAAGAAGGCTGGGAAATCCATCCGGGAGCTTCCGCGGTTGAAGCGGCACGAGGGTGTTCACGCGTGAAGGTCGGCAGGGCCTCGGGCCTGAAGTCCCAAGCTACATTGCATGAACGGCTACGGCGCGGCAAGCTAAGACTCGCGGCCGCGGATGAGGCGGATGGCGGTGGAAAGGTCGGAGGCGGGAGCGGTCGCGGCTGGGGCGGATTGGTCGGCGTCGCCGTTTCTAGCAGGGAAGTCGGCTTCGGCCGCTTCGCCCGCGCCTTCGCCGGGAGCGAGGAAAAGATTGGATTCGAGGCCGTGCTGGCGAGTGTAGAGATCGAAGTAGCGGCCGGCGGAGGCGTAGAGGGAAGAGTGGGTGCCGCGTTCGATGATGCGGCCGGCTTCGACGACGAGGATCTGGTCGGCGCGGCGAACGGTGGAGAGGCGGTGAGCGATGACGAAAGTGGTGCGGCCGCGCATGAGGTAGCGCAGGCCCTCCTGGATGAGGGCTTCGGATTCGGAGTCGAGGCTGGAGGTGGCTTCGTCGAGGATCAGGATGCGCGGGTCGGCGAGAATCGCGCGGGCGATGGAGACGCGCTGCTTCTGGCCGCCGGAAAGTTTTACGCCGCGCTCGCCGACGACCGTGTCGTATTTTTCGGGGAAGGATTCGGCGAATTCGTCCACGCGGGCGATGCGGCAGGCGGCGAGGATTTCGGGTTCGGAGGCGTGCGGGCGGGCGAAAGCGACGTTTTCGCGGATGGTGCCGTCGAAAAGGAAAGTTTCCTGGAGGACGACGCCGAGCTGCAAGCGGTAGGAATCGAGGCGGACTTGGGCGAGGTCGGTGGCGTCAACGAGGACGCGGCCGGACGTGGGAACGTAAAAGGCGGCGATGAGGCCGATGATGGTGGATTTGCCGGCGCCGGACGGGCCGACGAGCGCGGTGACGCTGCCGGGGTCGGATTGGAAGGAGATGTCGTGAAGGACGGGCTTGGAAGGGTCGTAGGAGAAGCTGACGCGATCGAAGAGGACGGAGCCGCGAATGCGGTGGAGCGAGAGGGTGCGGCCGGGAGTTTCGTCCTCGGGCTTTTCGTTGAGGACTTCGCGGGTGCGTTCGAGGCCGGCGAGAGCCTCGGTGATGAGCGGGCCGATGCCGGCGATTTGCATGACGGGAGCGACGAGCATGGCGAGAAAGGCGATGTAGGTGAAGAAAGTGCCGAGAGACATGCGGCCGGAGAGAATTTGGCGAGCGCCGAAATACATGATGGCGGCGGAGACGATGCCCATGAGAGCGGAGGAAGCGAGGCTCATGAGCGAAGTGGCGGTGAGAGTCTTGAGAACGTTGTCGAGGAGGCGCTGGACGCCGGCTTGAAAGACTTTTTCCTCGCGTTCCTCGGCGTGATAGCCCTTGACGACGCGAACGCCGGCGAGAGATTCGGTGAGGCGGCCGGTAACCTCGGCGTTGATTTTGGTGCGGGCGCGGTAGATGGGGCGAATGGTCTTGAAGGCGCGACTGATGGCGATGCCGAAGGCGGCGAGAGCGCCGACGGCCATGGCGGTCATGGGAACGTTGATGCGGAGAAGGATGGCGAGAGCGAAGAGGGAAGTGAGAATGCCGCCGGCAAATTCGATGAGGCCGGTGCCGATGAGATTGCGGATGCCTTCGACGTCGGACATGATGCGCGAGACGAGAGCGCCGGTTTTGTTGGCGTCGTAATAGGCGACGGGAAGGCGGCCGATGTGAGCTTGGACCTTGGCGCGGAGCTCGGTGATCATGCGCTGCGAGGATTTCGAGAGAAGCTGCGTGAGGGAGTAGGAGCTGAGTCCTTGGATGAGGGTGGCGGCGAGAACGGCAAGAACGATGGGAACGAGGAGATGGATTTGGCGCTTGGTGAAGACGTTGTCGACGAGGAATTTCGTCGAGGCGGGGAGGACGAGGCCGGAGAGGCGGTTGACGACCATGAGGACGAAGCCGAGGGCGAGAACTCCGCGGCGGGGCTTGATGAGAGAGAGGACGTCGGGAAGGAGCTTCCAGTCGAATTTCTTGGCTTTCCCGGGAGAGGCGGGATCGTGGAGCCTTCGGCCGGTGCGTTCGCTGAAGTCGCGTGGCATGGGGTAAGGGGCCGGAGGGAAGCGGGGAGTGCGGCCCTGGTCCGCAACCATTATAGCCGGGTCGGGCGGGGAGTGCGCTGGTGGCGGGAGAAGCGCGGGAAGAACGAGAATTCACGAATCGATTTGAAATAGACAGGAGGGGAGGAAACGATGGCGTTTGTGAGAGCGGCGCGGGTGGAAGAAATACCGGCGGGAGAGATTCGGGAGGTGCGGGTGGGAGAGAAGGCGGTGGCGCTAGCGCACACGAGCGGAGGGTTCTGTGCGATCAGCGGGGAGTGCCTGCACCGGGGAGGGCCGCTGGGGGAAGGCTCGCTCGATGGGACGGTGGTGACGTGCCCGTGGCACGGGTGGCAGTTTGACGTGACGACAGGGAAATCGTGCCTGAACGCGAGCGAGGGGGTGGCGACTTATCCCACTGAAATCCGGGGAGATGAGGTATTTGTGGATGCGGGGTAGGAAAGCCTGTGGGCGCGCGGGGGGAACGAGGGAGGGCGCGAGCGAGGCAGAGGAAAGGCGGGCCAATTTGCCGGCGGGCGAGCGTGAAAAATTGAAAAATTTTGGCAACTCCCTCTTCCCAGTACCTTCCTTCAACGTGTATAGTGCCCGCTACACTTGCAACGAATGACGCAGCCTGCCCACAAGCCAAAGCGCTGGTTATTGGCCGTTGACCCCCGCGTCTATCATTGGGATACGCTATTTGTAAAAGGCAAAGAGATGTGGCGGCAGGCGGGTAGCCGTCCGGACGCCCTGCGGCAACTGAAAGTGGTGCGCAAGGGGGACCGCGCGCTGCTCTATCACGGCAAGCCGGAACACGCGCTGTACGCGCTGGCGGAAGTGACCCGCGATCCCTATCCCGACCCGCACGAACGAGACGCAAAGAAGCTGGTGACGGACCTGCGGGCGATGGAGCGACTGCCGCGGCAGGTGACGCTCGCCGAGTTGCGGGAAAACAAAGCGCTGCGGAAGATCAAGTTTCTGAAAAACACGCGGCTGACGATTTGCCCGCTGACCGAAGAGGAATACTCGGAGATCCTGCGCATGGCGGGGATCGTAGCCTCGCCGGGCATTCCGCTGCCCTGACGTTTCGCCGTCGGCGGCGCGGAACTCTGCCGCACTGATTTTCTTCCCGCTTCCACTGCGCTATCCTTGCAGCCGCCGCGACGGTCATGGGCGGCATTCTGAAATTCAGAAATTCAGGAGCAGATCATGCGCGTCCACCTTGTCATAGTTGTGGGGCTGCTTGCGGCAACCGCGGCGGCGCAGAGTCCGCAAAAATCCGCAGCGCACGCGAAAGCGCCGCAAGACGCATTGCTGGCGGGAATCGCGGCAGGCACGACGACGGTGGTGGATCTGAGCTACGCAATCAACGATCATTCGCCGGCGTGGCCGGGCGACGACCATCCGTTTACGGCGAAAGTGATCGCGACGCCGGAAAAAGACGGATATTTCGCGCGAAGCTTCTGCATGCTGGAGCACTACGAAACTCATCTGGACGCACCAGCGCATTTCCCTCCGGGAAAGATGACGGTTGACGAGATTCCGGCGCGGCGGCTGTTTGGGCCGGCCGTGGTGATCGACGTTCGGGACGAGGTGGAGAAAAACGCGGATTACCGGCTGACGGCGGAGCGCGTGATGGAATGGGAGAAGGTGAACGGGCGGATACCGGCGGGAGCGATGGTGTTCCTGCGGACGGGGTGGGCCGAGCGCTGGCCCGCCACGGTGGGCAGGCCCGACGAAACGCGCTACCGGAACATGGACGCGAACGGAGTGATGCACTTTCCGGGCTATTCGGTGGAGGCCGCGAAGCTGCTGATTTCGCGCGGGGTGGACGCGGTCGGAATCGACACGCTGAGCATCGACTACGGCCCGTCGAAAAATTTCGAAGTCCACCGCGTGGATTTGCCGGCGGGAGTTTTCCAGCTGGAAAACGTGGCGAACCTCGACAAGCTCCCGGCGACGGGAGCGTTCGTGATTGCGGCGCCCATCAAGCTGGAAGGCGGCTCGGGCGGGCCGGTGCGAATTCTGGCGCTGGTCCCGAAGGGATAAAATCGAGCGGGCCGGCGCGAGAGACATTTGAGGCGAGGAGGTGACATGGCGAGGCGGGGGAAGAAAGGCGCGGCGATCCTCTTGGGCGCGGCGATGGCGCTTGCGGGGCTTGCCGGAGCAACAGGCGCGAAGGAAGGAAAGGATGCGGGCCGACCCGCGATCACGGGCGTGTCGAACATCGCGGTTTACACGAGCAACGAGGCCGCCTCGAGGCATTTTTACGTGAACATGCTGGGATTAACGCGCGGAGACGACCCGGAAAATCCATCGGGCGCGCGGTACTACGTGAGCGCGATTCAGTTTGTGGAAGTGCTGCCGCTACCGGCGAAGGCGGGAACGAACCGCCTGGACCATCTTGGATATGAGACGGCGGACGCGGAGCGGATGAGGCGCTATTTGGAGAAGAGCGGATATATCGTGCCGGAGCGCGTGGAACACGGGCCGGACGGGAGCCGGTGGTTCTACACGAAGGATCCCGAAGGCAATCCGGTGGAATTCGTGCAGGCGCCGAAGGACGGGTGGCGGGTGACGCTGAGCGGCGACGCCGTGAGCCGGCACATGATCCACGTGGGGATGCGGGTGCACAACCGAGACGCGGAGGACCGGTTCTACCGCGGGGTCCTGGGTTTCCGTCCCTACTGGTTCGGAGGGATGCACACGGGGGAAGTGGATTGGGTGTCGCAACAGGTGCCGGACGGAACGGACTGGCTCGAATACATGCTGCAAGCGACGGACGAGTCGCAGCGCAACCTGGGAGTGCTGAACCATTTCAGCCTGGGCGTGGCGAATATGAAGAAGACGGTGGAGAAGCTGACGGCGGAGAACCGGCTGAGCGCGCAGCACAACGGCCCGCTGATGGGGCGGGACGGGAAATGGCAGGCGAACCTGTTCGACCCGGACGGAACGCGCGTGGAGCTGATGGAGTTTCAGCCGGTGGAGCAGCCGTGCTGCTCGCCGTTCACCGCGTCGAACCCGACGCACTGATCGAGGAACATGCCGGAACTTCCCGAAGTCGAAACGGTGGCGAGGGGTTTGCAGGCGCAGTTGCCGGGGCGCCGGATCGTGGAGGTGCGATTCGGCAAGACGGATTTCGTGGTGAATCCGGCGGCGATCGAGGAGCATTTGCGCGGGCAGCGAATCGGGGGAGTGCGGCGATTCGGGAAATTTTTGCTGGTGGAATGCGAAGCGGTAGCGGAGGAAAAGGCGACGAAGGGAGCGGAAGAAAAGGATGCGCTGCTGGTTCATCTGGGGATGACGGGTCAATTGACCATCGCGGCGGCGGGAGCGCCCGTGGCGCCGCACACGCATGCGTTCTTCGCGCTGGATGACGGGCGCGAGATGCGCTACACGGACGTTCGCAGGTTCGGGCGGATGGAGTTGCTGCGGAACGGAGGGCGGGAGCGGGCGCTGGGGGCGCTGGGACTCGATCCGCTGGAAGCGAGCGAACGAGAATTTTCGGAGAGAATCGGCGGGCGCCATGCGCGGGTGAAGGCGCTGCTGCTGGACCAGCACGTGCTGCGCGGAGTGGGGAACATTTACGCAGACGAGAGTTTGTGGCGGGCGAAAATCCATCCGATGCGGACGGGGAATTCGCTGGGGCGGGAGGAGATGCGGCGGCTCTACGGGGCGCTGCAAGCGACGCTGCGGGAGGCGATCCGGCTGCGTGGATCGTCGGTGTCGGATTACGTGGACGCGGAGGGAGCGCGGGGAGAATTTCAGCTGCGGCATCGCGTGTACCAGCGCGAGGGGAAGAAATGTTTTCGGTGCGGCGCGACGATTCACCGGGCGATAGTGGCGGGGCGGAGCAGCCATTTTTGTCCGCGGTGCCAGAGAGCGCCGAGGCGGCGCCGGATTCGCAGCAAGAATTGAGGAGGCGGTGACACGCAGAGCGCGCGGCAAGAACGAAGGGCCAGCGTCCGGCGGCGGCGAACGGAGAGCGAAGCCGATTCCGGCGGATGTTTACCACATTGAATAATCGGGCCCGCGATTTGTGAAAAGCGGGGCCAGATAGGAGATGATTCAAAGAAAGGGGCCGCCACGGCTCCACAACGTCTAATCGGCTGCGAGAGGAGGCACTGGTATGGGCGACCATGGGCTGATTCCGGCTGGAATGACTATCGGGTTTGTCCTGTTGTGTATCGCGGCGGTATACATTTACGTTTCGCTGGCGCTGCAAACGATCGCTGAGAAAACGAGAACGACAAACGGATGGCTGGCGTGGATTCCGATCGCCAACATCGTGCTGATGCTGAACATCGCCAAGAAGCCGGTCTGGTGGATCCTTCTGTTTCTGCTCCCGCTGGTGAACATCATCATGGCGATTGTTGTGTGGATGGGAGTAGCGGAGGCACGCGGGAAACCGAGCTGGTGGGGCGTGTTGATGATTATTCCGCTATTGAACCTGGTGGTTCCGGGCTATCTGGCCTGGGCCGACTGAAGCCGAATCGAAGTTCGCGAAATTGCGAGGCCCCGCGCGGCGGCAAGCCGTGCGGGGCCTTTTTTGTTGTGGACAGGCGAGCCGCGGGGCTACTCGTAACGCAGCGCGACCATGGGATCAACGCGCATGGCGCGGCGAGCGGGTAGGTAGCAGGCAAAGACCGCGACCAGAGCAAGAAGAGCGGCGACGGCGGCAAACGTCGCAGGGTCGCCGGCGCTGACGGAAAACAGAAGGCTGGACATCAGGCGAGTAAGCACGAAGGCAGCCACAATTCCAACGACGATTCCCGCGAGCGCGATTTTTCCTCCCTGGCTGAGGACCATTCGAAGTACATCAACGGGCTGCGCTCCGAGCGTCAGGCGAACGCCGATTTCGTGGGTGCGCTGGGCGACGGAATAGGAAATCACGCCGTAGATTCCGAGGGCGGCGAGGATCAGGGCGAGAGCGCTGAAGAGACCCAAGAGGAGCAAGGTGAGGCGCGGGGAGGCGACATCGTCGCTGAGAATCTCATTCATGGTGGCGATGGCGAAGATCGGCTCGTCTTTGTCCACGGAGGCCACGACGCCGCGGATTTCGGCGGTGAGCGAGGATGAATCGAGGCGCGATTTGACGACCAGATCCATGTCGCGGTTCACGTCCTGCGACAGAGGGTCATACACTTCGAGGCGCGAGGGGTTCGCCAAACCGTACATTTTCGTGTCGTCAACGACGCCGACAACGGTGACCCATTTGGGCGGGTTCGGGGAAGAAGGGTCGAAGCGGCCCCACATGAACCGTTTGCCGATGGGATCCTGGCTGGGCCAATACTGGCGCGCGAGTTTTTCATTGACCAGGGCGACGAGCGGAGCGGAAGCGTTATCGTCCTCGGTGAATGCCCTGCCGCGCTGAAGCACCATTCCGAGAGTGCGAACATAGCCGGGAGTGATGGTGTGGACATCGGGATGGGGAAAACTGCCGGGTTTTGGCAGAGCCATGCCTTCGATGGTGATGTCGGTGCGGCCATGACTTTCCGTCAGGGGGAGATTGGTTCCCAGGGCGGCGCTTTCGACGCCGGGGAGAGCGCGCACACCGTCGAGCACCTGGCTCCAAAAACTAAGAACGGCAGGGTCGCGGGAGTAACGCTCGGAACTCAGATACATTTCCATGGTCAGGACGCGATGCGGCTGGAAGCCGGGATCCACGTTGATGAGCCGGTAGAGACTCCGGAGCATCAGGCCCGCGCCAGCCAGAAGAACCAGGGCGAGCGAAATTTCCGCGACGGCGAGGATGGCACGCAGGCGGTTCTGCGAAGCGCCGGCGCCGACCGTTCTGCCTCCCTCCTTGAGTTCCGCCTGCACATCCCACTTTGCGGAATGCAACGCGGGGACGATGCCGAAGACCAAAGCGGCGAGGAGCACAACACCGGCCGTGAAGAGGAGCACGGCGCCATTCAGAGCGATGGTGGCGCCGGCAAGGACATCGTGCGGCATCAGGCGGGTAATGAGG
The DNA here is from genome assembly GCA_035503815.1 of Verrucomicrobiia bacterium. Taxonomy (GTDB): domain Bacteria; phylum Acidobacteriota; class Terriglobia; order Acidiferrales; family UBA7541; genus Palsa-295. Next base: position 20,653 of record DATJTF010000029.1, on the reverse strand, counting down.
CGAATTCCGCCAAGGGCGAAGGCAAGTCCCAACGCTCCTCCGAGAAATGCGAGGACAAAGCTTTCCGTCAGGAGCTGGCGGACGATGCGCGAGCGGCTGGCTCCGACTGCGATGCGGAGGGCAATTTCCTTGCCGCGGGCAGCGCCGCGAACGAGGAACAGGTTTGCAACGTTGGCGCTGGCGATCAGCAGGACAAAAAGGACGGCGGCGAAGAGGACCAGAATTTCGGTTTGCAGATTGCCGACGAAAGCGCCGCGAATCGGGCGGAGGCGGACGCCGAACTGGTCATTGGCCGCGGGATACTCCTTGGCCAAGCGGGCGGCGATCCCTTGCATTTCAGCGCGGGCCTGCGCGAAAGAGCAGCCCGGAGCGAGTAGACCGACGACGGTGCTATCGCCGCGATCGCTTCGGGACGCGGCATTCGGATTGTTCGTGGCCCAGACACCGATGGGGAGCATGACATCCATCTTGTCGAGAGAGCGGTAATCGGGCGGCAACACGCCGACAATCACAAAAACATTTCCATCGAGGGTGATCGAGCGGCCGACGACGTTGGGGTCCGCGGCGAAGTGCGACTCCCAAAGGCGGTGGCTGAGGAGCAAAACGCGGGGAGCGCCGGGCTGGGCTTCCGAGGGCTGGAAATCGCGGCCCAGAAAGGGACGGACGCCGATCAGGGAGAGAAAATCCGGCGAAACGCTGTCGCCCTGAATGTTCTCCGGCCGGCTGACGCCAGGGCCCGCCAGGTTGAAACTCATTTGCTCGACATAGGCCATTTGGGAGAAAGAGCGGCTTTGGGCGCGCCAGTCGAGAAAGTTGGGATAGGAAACGCTGACGAGGCCAACCCTGGGAGTCGTTTCATTGAGGACGACGAGCCTGGAGGCGTTGCGATAGGGAAGCGGGGCGAGGAGGACACCGTAGACGAAGGAAAAAATCGCCGAGTTGGCGCCGATCGCGAGGGCGAGAGTGAGGATGACGACGGCGGTGAAGCCCGGAGATTTGCGCAACATGCGAAGAGCGAAGCGCAGATCCTGAAGCAGAGTGTCAAGGGAGAGAAGGCCACGCTCGGCGCGATAATCTTCCTTGATGGCCTCGACCGCGCCGAATTTGAGGAGGGCCTGGCGGCGGGCCTCGGCGGGGGGGATGCCGGCGCGAAGAAATTCGGCGGTCTGGAGAGCGATATGCTGGTCAATTTCCTCGTTCAGGCGTTCGTCCTTTTGCGGCGGGGCGAGGAAGTTCGCGAGGCGGGCGAGGAAGCGCTTCCAAGAGCTCATGGCAAATCACCAGCTTTCACTTCGAAGAAGCGGCCGATGATGGCGGCTGTTTGTTCCCAATTGCGGGTCTCGGCATGAAGCAGCTTGCGTCCGTCTTTTGTGAGCCGGTAGAAGCGGGCCTTGCGGTTATTGTCCGAGGCGCCCCATTCGGAGGCGATGGCGCCTTCCTGTTCCAATTTCAAAAGGACGGGATAGAGAGTGCCTTGATTGACGGCGAGAAGGTCGCGGCTGATCTGCTCGATGCGGCGGGCGATTCCGTAGCCGTGGAGAGGGCCGAGGACATCGAGGGTCTTGAGGATCATGAGGGCCAGCGTTCCCTGCATGACGTCTTTTTTTTGTTTCATGCGTTCTCTCCGGAAGAGGACATATTGGTTTCCAACAGGAAGGATGGCACACTTTGTGTGGGAAAGCAACAGGGGGGCGGATGCAAGCAGAGGGGCGGGCGCGGGGGCCGGGAATTGAAGGAGGAGAGCGTATTCGGGATGAGCCAGGCGACGGCGGAGGTCAGCGCCAGAGGAAGAGCAGGAGGGCGCCGGCGAAAGTGAAGGTTCCGGCGAAGAGGAAGCCGGCGGCGGGGCTGACGGCGGACCAGAGAGCGCCGACGGCCACGCTCGAGACCAGATCTCCGACGCCATTCAGAGTGGCGAGCATTCCAAAACCCATGCCGCGAGCTTGGACGGGCAGAAGCTCGGCCGCGAGAGATTTTTCGAGCGATTGCTGGACGCCGTCGTGCGCGCCGGCGAGGGCGAAGAGAACGGCGAGAACGGGCAAGGTGGGCGGCTCGAAGATGAAACCGGCGTAGGCGAAGGCGGCGATCAGGTAGCCGAGAATCAGAAGGCCGCGCTTGCCGATGCGGTCGCCGAGGGCGCCGGCGGGATAAGAGGCGAGGGCGCTGACGAAATTGTGGAGCGTGTAGAGGGCGACGGAAAGAGTGGCGGCGCGGGCGAGGCCGACGCGAGGCGTGAGGATTTGGCCGGCGCGGAGGATGAGAAGCGTCGGAGCAAACGCGCCGATGCCGTGGGTGAAGACGCCGGCAAGAAAGCGCCAGAAGCGAGAGGGAAGCTGGCGGAAACTCGAAGCGAAGCTCGGGGCGTGGCGGCCGTGCATCCGTTTTGCGGCCGGCGCGAGAAAGGCGAACGCGAAAGCCGCGAGGCAGCCGGGCAGGACGGTCCAGCGGAGAACGCCGCGGAGTCCGAGGGTGGCGATGAGCGCGGTGGCGCAGAGGGGCCCGGCGACGGCGCCGATCGTGTCCATGGCGCGTTCGAAGCCGAAGGCGCGGCCCTCCTTTCCCGGAGGGACGGCGTCGGCGAGAAGCGTGTCGCGAGAAGGGCCGCGGCTGCCGCGACCCATCCAACCGAGCGCGCGGAGGAACAGAACCGCGGGCCAGGATTGCGCGAAGGCGTAAGCGAAAGTCGAAAGGCCGGTGGCGAAATAGCCGAGGATACCGGTGGGCTTGCGCCAGGGAGGATGGTCGGCGATCCAGCCGCCGGCGAGCTTGGCGAAACTCGAGAGCGCGTCGGAAATGCCTTCGATGATGCCGAGAGCGACGGCGGGGGCGCCGAGGCTGGCGAGAAAGGCGGGAAGAATGGCGGTGGCGGCTTCGTGGCCCCAATCGGAGAAGAGGCTGGCAAGGCCGATGCCGAGGACGCCGCGGGTGAGCCAGCGAGTCGAGGGCGGCGCGGGATTGGTCGAAGAGGTCATGGATGAATTTGAGGACCGGTGGATCTTTTAGAATGCGGGTCCTGGACTTCAGGGGCTAAAGCCCCTTTTCAATTGGCCGCTTTTTTGCCGCGGTTAAAACCGCGGCCTACAGAGCTTGCCCCTGGTTGAGCGCTCGATTCAGAAGCAAAGCCTGCGGCCTACAGAGCTCACATGGACCGAAGGTTCAGCGCAAATGCAACGGATTGCGGCCTACAAAGCTCTTCATCGCGCAGCTGAAAGTGCTGTCCGCGACCACAACTTAGCCAACCTCAGCGGCTAAAGCCGCATTTGATCCGTTACTTGACGGCACGGCTGAAGCCGTGCCCTGACGAAGCCGCGATTCGGTTGGCGCTTTTGATTTCGCGGCATGGCGCTAGCGGCCGGCGGCGTCGCGCGCGGATTCGGCTGCGGCGGATTCTTCGGCGGCAGCGGGCGCGCGGAGAAGCGGAACGCACGCGGCGAAAATGCGCTTGGCCCAGACGGGGCGGTCGCGCGATTCGAGCCAGACGACGCGGTCGCGCAAATCGGAGAACGGTTCGGCGGCGAGCAGCTCTTGAAGGAGCGCGTGGATGCGGAGCTGGAAGTGGCGGTCTTCGCTGCGGAAACCGTCGGGCTGGATGCCGTTTTCGAGAGGCGGGACGCCGACGAGGAGCGAATAGGTGCGCATCCACCAGGCGAGCCAGGATTCGAGCTGGGGCTGGCGGCCGAATTTGTTGACGAGGTAGCAATAGTTGTCGAGGACGGCGCGGTCGCAGATGACGTGGGGAGCGCGGCGGGCGGCGTCGAGCTCGGCGGCGATTTGCGCGTGGAGAATCCAGAGCTGGCCTTCGAGCGTGGTGGCGGCGTTGACGGGGAAGGGCGACTGGCGGGCGACTTCGGTGACGAGCTCGACGTTGTAGGCGGCTTTCTTGAGAAGCGAGCAGATTTCGAAGGCGAGAGTTGTCTTGCCGACGCCGTGCGTGCCGATCAGAGCGAGTTTCAAGGGACGGGCCTTTGCAAAGCGGCGAAATGCCGGGGCGGGCCGCGAGACGTTTCTAGCACAGGTGGGGATGCAAGGGAAATGCGGGGATGCGGGGTAATAAGGAGACCGGGGTGCGATTGCCGGAGGCCCGGCCGGCGCATACAATCGTGCACGGAGAGATGGGAGCGGGGAGAGAGGATGCGAACGGTGCTGCAAAGGGTGACGCGGGCGAGCGTGAGGGTGGAAGGGCGCGTCACAGGGGAAATCGGCGCGGGCGTGGTGGCGCTGGTGGCCGTGGGGCGAGAGGATACGGCGGCAACGGCGGCGGCGATGGCGGAGAAGGTCGTGAAGCTGAGGATTTTCAACGATGAAGCGGGGAAGATGAACCGGTCGCTCGCGGATACGGGCGGAAGCGTGCTGGCGATATCGCAGTTCACGCTCTACGGCGACGCGCGGGGGCAAAGGCGGCCGAGCTTCATTCAGGCGGCGCCGCCGGAGCTGGGAAAAGCGCTGTACGAAGAATTCGTGCGGGAGGCGCGGGCGCTGGGGGTGCGGGTGGAAACGGGCGTGTTTCAGGCGCACATGGAAGTGGAGCTGGTGAACGACGGGCCGGTGACGATTTTGCTCGACTCGGAAAAAACTTTTTGAGGCGTGCGTCCAAAAGGGCGAGCGGGTAATCCAAATGTTGTATTGCGCGGGGCCGGGGGCGGCGATAGGCTTTTTGCGAGGGGCTGGCGATGAGCGAAGTGGTGAGAATTCTGGATCAGTTCGACCGGGCGTTTCGCGGAGAGGCCTGGCACGGACCGTGCTTGCGGGATTTGCTGGAGGGAACCACGGCGCACGAAGCGGCGAACCATAGCGTGGCCGGAGCGCATTCGATCTGGGAACTGGTAAACCACGTGACGGCGTGGCACCAGATTGTGCGGAGAGAATTAGCCGGGGAAACCGTGGAAGTGACGCCGGAAATGGACTGGCCGCCCGTGTGGGACGTGACGGAAGTTTCGTGGAAACGGGCGCTGCAGCATCTGGATGAATCGCGGCAGCGTCTTCGCACGGACGCGGAGAAATTGAAGGAAGCGGAGCTCGGCGAAACGCCGCAGGGCCAGAAATACACGCGCTACGTGATGCTCCACGGGCTTGTCCAACACGACCTCTACCACGCCGGGCAAATCGCCATCCTCAGAAAAGCGCTGCGGTGAGGCGACGGAACGCCAGGGAAGCGCGCAGATGAGCGAAACGGGAAGAGCGCGGACGGCCGGCGTGCGGCTCGCGCGCGAATCGGATGCGGCGCGGCTGGCGGAGCTGGCGGGGCAGTTGACATATCCCTCGACGCCCGGGGATGTGGCCAAGCGGCTCGAGGGAATGCGCGGGTCGGCGGACCACGCCGTGTTTGTGGCGGAAGACGCCGGGGGGAAAATCGTCGGGTTTGCGGGCGTGTACGTGAACCGGACGGTGGAAGCGGACGCGCGTGTGGAATTGAGCGGGCTGGTGGTGGACGAAGCGGCGAGGTCGCAGGGAACAGGGAAGCGATTGCTGGATTGCGTGGAGGAATGGGCGCGGGAGAAGGGATGCCGCGCCGTGGGATTGCGGAGCAACGTGATCCGCGAACGGGCGCATGAATTTTACGAGCGCCACGGATACCGCCAGATCAAGACGCAGAAAGCTTTCCGCAAAGAGCTGTAAGACTCCATAATAGAGATGCGCGCCACGCTCGACCAGCCTGGCGGGAGTGTGCGCGGCCGAAAAAAATCAGCAAAGGAATCGTTCACGATGAGAGAGGTCGCACCAAGCGGCGGCGTCGCCGGAGCCCTGACGGGGGCACAGGCCCGCGAAGGCTATGAAGCGCTGAAAGCGAAGGGGCTGAAGCTGAATTTGACGCGGGGCAAGCCCTCGGCGGCGCAACTGGATTTGAGCGCGGAACTGCTGACGCTGCCGGGCGCGGCGGATTATATGGCGGAAGGCGCGACGGACTGCCGCAACTACGGAGCGATTCAAGGGATCGCGGAAGCGCGGCGGCTGTTCGCGGGGATATTGGGTGCGCCGGCGGAGCAAGTGGTGGTGGCGAACAATTCGAGCCTGGCGCTAATGCACGACGCGATCACGTACGCGCTGCTGAAGGGGACGTGCGACAGCGCGGCGCCGTGGTCGCGGGAGCGGGAGATTTCCTTTTTGTGCCCCGTGCCCGGGTACGACCGCCATTTCACGATTTGCGAGACGTACGGAATCCGGATGATTCCGGTGGCGCTCGGCGAGGACGGCCCGGACATGGGAGAAGCCGAGAGGCTGGCGGCGAAGGACGCGACGATCAAGGGCATGTGGTGCATGCCGAAATACAGCAATCCCACGGGGACGGTGTACTCGAATGAGGCGATCGAGCGGCTGGCGGCGATGAAAACAGCGGCGCCGGATTTCCGTCTGCTGTGGGACAACGCGTACGCGGTGCATCACCTGACCAGCGAGCGAATCGAGATTGCGAACATCCTGGAGCTGACGGCGCGGCACGGACATGCGAACCGAGCTTTCGTTTTCGCGTCGACTTCGAAGATTACGATGGCGGGAAGCGGGCTGGCGCTGTTTGCCGCGTCGAAGGACAACGTGAAATGGCTGCTGGCGCGGATGACGCCGCGAACGATCGGCCCGGACAAGGTCAATCAATTGCGGCACGTGCGATTCTTGAAGAACGAAGAAGGAATCGCGAGGCTGATGGAGAAGCACCGGGCGCTGATTGCGCCGAAATTCGAGAAGGTGCTCGAAGTGTTCGAGGCGAGGCTGGGGCGGGTGAGGGACGTCAGCTGGACGCGGCCGAAAGGCGGCTACTTCATCACGCTTCAAGTGCCGAAGGGGTGCGCGCGGCGCGTGGTGGAGCTTGCGAAAGAGGCGGGGATCGAACTCACTCCAGCGGGGGCGCCGTTTCCGCACGGGAATGATCCGGAGGACCGCACGATCCGGATTGCGCCCACGTTTCCCGATCTCGCGGAAGTGGCGCAGGCGGCCGAGGGCGTGGCCGTGTGCGTGGAGCTGGCCGCGGGCGAGAAATAGAAGGCGACCAGGGCGCGCAAGCGATGGGAATCTTCCTGCCAATCGTTAGAAATTTTTGGGCGGAGCTGGCGGCGGCAATTGTGTTTCTGAGCTGGCTCGGGTACGGCGTCGTGTTTCTGGTGGGGAAATCGCGCGCGGAAGAGTCGCACCGGGTGCGCGAGGTGAAATCGCACGCGGGATTCGCGCTGCAGATCGTGGCGTACGCGGGAAGCTGCGCAATTTCGCGGCAGATGTTCACGCCGATTTTCGCCATGCCGCGCGCGGCGGAGATTGCCGTTTCGCTGCTGACGATTGTTCTGGCGGCGGGTTCGGTGGGGTTCGCGCTGGCCGCGGCGCGGGCGCTCGACCGGCAATGGGCGCTGGTGGCGCGGGTGATTGAGGGGCACGAGCTGATCCAGCGGGGCCCGTACGCCGTGGTGCGCAATCCGATTTATCTGGCGATGTTCGGGACGCTGCTGGCGACGGATCTGGCATTCAGCCAGTGGCAGGGAGTGGTTCCGTCGCTCGTCATTTTCCTGGCCGGAACGGCGATTCGCGTGCGCACGGAAGAGAAACTCCTGCGGCAGGCATTCCGAGAGGAATTCGACGCCTACGCGCGGCGCGTGCCGGCGTTTCTTCCGGGAATTTACTAGGAGCGCAGTTTCAGAAGCCGCCGCCGCCACCGCCGCCGAAGCCTCCGCCGGACATTCCACCGCCGCCAAAACCGGAGCCACCGGCTCCGACGCTGCGCGGAGCGGAGGCGAGGGTGGTTCCCGCCATGGAGGACATGATGTTGAGGTCGGCGACGAGGAGGTAGGCCTGAAACGGCCCGGCGTAGGCGCCCTGAAACCATTGCGGGGGTTGCATGGCAATGCCCTGGAAGGCCTGGACCCATTTTTTCTCGACGTGGAGAGCCATGGCGTAGGGAAGAAATTTTTCGAAGAGCTGCGGTGCGTTTTCCATGCGGGCGATGCGGTCCTTTTCAACGCGGCTGAGAAAATCCTCGAAGCCAAGAACCTTTGCGTAAGCCTTCGCGCCGGAAATCGTGCGCGCGGGCATGAAATATCCGAAGACGCAGATAACGGCGGCGGTCAAGATTCCAGAGACGAACCAGGCGGATTGCGAGGTGTGCAGAAAATTGGAGAGCCAGTTGCCGACGAAAACGATCATGACGCCGATGAGGATCCCGCCGCCGACATAGCCCTGCCGCACCGTATCGGGCCGGTGCAGGTAATAGCCGTCGGTCACGAGGGCGTCGAAGATGCGGTCGCGGATGGCCGGGAGATTTCGATAAAACTGATTCTGCAAGGATGAGAGCGTGACATCGGTGTTCGCGCCGGCGTCAAACAGAGCGGAGAGCATTTTCTGTTCGTGGGGGCGGGCGGAGGCCCATTCGGCGGGCGACTTCTTGAGGTGGAAGACGTAATCCTTGTCGTGCATGAGGCCGAGCATCTTGCTTTCGTCCTTCTGCTCGATGGTCAAGTAGCCTTTGACGGCGAGGTCGACGAGAGTGGCGGTGATGTCACGCATGGAGGCTTCGTCGTCGACGAGGGTGCCGCATTCGCCGGGAGACAAATTGTCGGGAGGGTCGTACTGCACGGTGATGACGTCGCGCTCGGGATCGCGGCCGCGCGTCCACCAGAGCCAGAACATGATGGCGAAAGCTGGCAGGGGAAGAAAGAGCGGCCAGTTGCTGAAGAGATAAAAGAGGATGTTGGAAAGAACGCTGGGCTGGTGAACGAAGCCTTTGTCCCATCCAGCGACGGCGGTCAACCCCTCGTGGAAAACGAGCGGCTGCGAGGAGACGACTTCGACGGAGTTTCCGCGCACGGTGACTTGCGCGTTTTGCTCGCGCGAGCCGAACGTTCCAGTGTAGGCGGTGGCGCGCAGGCCGGTGACGCCGGGAGGCAACTCGATGTGGGCGCTGGCGGCTTCGATGGGGACATCCCACTGGTTGCCGGTGACGTTCCAATAGAGCTCGTCGTGATCGGGGAAGAAGCGGATGGCGTTGCGAACGCGGTAGCGAAAAATAATGGTGCGCGTCGCATCTTCCGCGCCAGGCACCCAGATCTTGAATTGCACGCTGCGTCCCTGGCGGCTTTGCTGGTATTTCAAGCTGTTGCCGGCGTCGTCGGTGGCGGAAACGGGAACGAGGAGCAAGTCGTAATTCAACCCGGCAGGGCCGGTGTATTGGACAGGGATGGTGCGATAGATGCCGTTCCATTTTCCGGTGAATTGAGCTTCGATCACTTCGGTGACTTCGATCGTGCCGTTCGTATTTACGGTCACCTGGGCGGTGAAATCGCGGATCACCAGCTGGCGAGCCGAGGCGGGAGAGGCGGCGAGACAGATTCCGAGGAGGAGAACAATGAAGGCGGCGGCGAATGTGGCGCGCCAGGGGGCGGGCCGCTTCGCACCGGGAAGAGAGGAGCGGAGCCTGGAATTCGAAGGGCGGCGGATGGAGGGCATGTGTTTGAGCCGCGCGCAGCTCTAGGAAGCGCTGCCGAAGCTGACCTTGGGCACTTCGCGTTCGGCCGGCGCGCTGATCTCGAAAAATTCGCGGGCCTTGAAATTGAACATGCCGGCGATGATGTTCGAGGGGAACTGGGCGATTTTGGTGTTGAAGTCGCGGACGACGGCGTTGTAGTAGCGGCGCGCGTTCTGCACGCTGTCTTCAATTTGATTGAGGGTCTGCTGGAGCTGGTTGAAGCTCTCGACGGCGCGCAACTGGGGATAGGCTTCGGCGAGGGCAAAGACCTGGCGGAGAGCGCCGGCGAGAACGCCTTCGGCGGCCCCTTTGTCCGCCGGGCCGGTGGCGGAAATGGCTTGATTGCGCGCGGCGATGACGCCTTCGAGAGTGGATTTCTCGTGGCCGGCGTAGCCCTTGACGGTCTCGACGAGGTTGGGGATCAGGTCGTAGCGGCGCTTGAGCTGGACGTCAATGTCGGACCAGGCGTTGTCGCATTGCACGCGCAACTGGACCAGGCCGTTGTAGGTTCCGATGGCCAGAAGCGCCACGACCACCAGAACCGCGAGAAGAATCAGAAGAATCACCATAGCGCCTCCGCACACGAAGAAGGGGTGGAGTTCGTTCCGGGCATCAGGATAAGGCCCGCGACGGCCGGTGTAAAGCGGAGTCGGCAAGGGCGTTTCGCGGGACAGCGCTGAGCGGGGAAGAAAGCTACTGCGGCGGCTTGAGGGACGGGTCGAGGCGGTTTGCGGCTTGAAATTCCTGAGCCGCCGTTTTGGCGTCGTTGAGGCGCAGGAGGGTCATGCCGAGATTGTAGTGAGCGTGAGCGAAATCCGGGCGGAGGCGGATGGAGGCGCGATAGGCGTCCGCGGCGGGCGCCCAGCGGCCTTTGTTGAAGAGAACGTTGCCGAGATTGAATTGGGCGTCGGGATTCTCGGGATGCCGAGCGGCCAAATTGCGGAGGGTCGCTTCGGCGGCGTCGAGCTCACCAGCGGACGCCTGAGCGGCGCCGAGAGCGAGCTCCGCTTCGGGAAAATCGGGCAGAGCGGCGACGGCCTTGCGATATTGCGCCTCGGCATCGCGCGGATTGTTCATGGCCATGTAGGCGTTGCCGAGGTTATAGAGCGCGTGAGGATTGGCGGGGTCGAGAGCGAGGCCGCGCTGATAGGCCGCGAGCGCCTCCGGCAATTTCCCCTGAGATTGGAAAGCGCCGGCGAGGTGAAATTCGGCCTCGGGCTGCCTGGGATTGAGGTCCAGGCTTTTCTGCAGGCTTTCGGCGGCGCCGGCCATCTGATTCTGCTTGTACTGCAACTGGCCGAGGGCGGACCAGGCGGCGGCATCGGCGGGTTTAGCGGCGACGACTTCGCGATAAACGGCGATGGCGTCGTCGTCGCGGCCGGCACCGGCAAGAGCCACGGCGTAGTTGGCGCGAATGTCGGCGGATTTGGGTTCGAGAGCGAGGGCGCGCTCGAAGACACCCGCGGCATCGTCCCACTTCTGCTGGGCATTCAAGGCGGCGCCGAGATTATTGAGCGCGTCGGCATATTTGGGAGAGAGAGCGAGGGCCTGGTGGTAGGCGGCCACGGCGTCGTCCACGCGCCCTTCGGCAAACAGAGCCGCGCCCATTCCGTTGTAGGCCTGAGGGAGATTGGGGTGAATCTGGATGGCGAGCTTGTAGGCGTCGATCGCGTCGGAATATTTTCGCTGGTGGTAGAGAGCCATGCCGCGATTGCTGGCGGCGACGGCGTCGGTGGGGGCGAGTTTCAAAGCGGTGTCGAAATCGGCGACGGCTTCGTCGTCGCGTCCCTGGGAGTCGAGAGCGACGCCGAGATTGCTGAGGGCTTCCTCAAACGATGGATCGATAGCCAACGCCTGGCGGTACATCAAGATCGCGTCGTCGACTTTTCCCTGGCCATAGAGGGCGAGACCTTGATTGTTCAATTCGACGGCGCGGTTGTGTTCCAGGGCGGGCGTTTGCTGTTGCGGGGAGAAGATCGCCGCGGCGGATGGAGTTGCCAGGGCGAGAAAGAGCATGAAAGCCGCGTTCGCCGGGTATGGGATCGCGAAGGACATCGAGGCGGTATCATACACGACCTGTCCCCCCGTATCGCTGGCGTCACGTTCTGAATTGGGTTAGTCTTGCGGCCGCGAGGGTACCCGCCTCCCACACCATGCTCTTCAAGACCTTCAGCGCCGCCGTATTCGGGATTGACGCCTACGTAGTCGAAGTCGAGGTGGACATCGGGCCGGGCGAGCAGGGAATTTTCAACGTGGTGGGGCTGCCCGACGTGGCGGTGAAAGAAAGCCGGGAACGGGTGAAATCGGCGCTGCGCAATTGCGGCTTCGATTATCCGTACGGAAAAACGATCACCATCAACCTGGCTCCCGCGGACATCCGCAAAGAAGGCTCGGCATTCGATCTGCCCATGGCGCTGGGACTGCTGGGATGCCAGGGACAGTTCTTCGGGAAAATACTCGACTCGCATCTTTTTTTGGGAGAGCTTTCACTCGACGGCAGCGTACGTTCGGTTCGCGGGGCGCTTTCGGCGGCGCTGGCGGCGCGCGAGCGGGGAATCGAAAACGTGGTGGTGCCGGAGGCGAACGCGCGCGAAGCCGCGGTGGTGCAGGGGATCCGAGTGTTCGCGGTGAAATCGCTGCCGCAAGCCGTGGACCTGATGAACGCGCCGGAATCGTTCCAGCCGGTGGCGGTGGATACGGCGCAAATGCTGCAGGACGCGAGCCAGTATGCGGTGGACCTGCGCGATGTGCGGGGGCAGATGTCGGCGAAGCGGGCGCTGGAAGTGGCGTGCGCGGGAAGCCACAACATCCTGTTTCTGGGGCCGCCGGGAGCGGGGAAGACGATGCTGGCGAAACGCATCCCAACGATTTTGCCGGCGATGTCGCTCGAGGAAGCCATCGAGACGACGCGGATTCACAGCGTGGCCGGATTGCTGGAAGATTCGCGAGGGCTGGTGGGCACGCGGCCGTTTCGTTCGCCGCACCATACGATCAGCGACGCGGGGCTGATCGGCGGGGGAGCAATTCCGCGCCCCGGAGAAGTGTCGCTGGGGCACAACGGCGTGCTGTTTTTAGACGAGCTGCCGGAATTCCAGAGGAACGTGCTGGAGGTGATGCGACAGCCGCTGGAGGACGGATGCGTGACGATCGCGCGGGCGGCGCTTTCGGTGAGCTTTCCCTCGCGGTTCATGCTGGCGGCGGCGATGAATCCGTGCCCGTGCGGATTTTTCGGCGATCCGACGCGGGAGTGCCACTGTTCGCCGACGCAGATTCAGCGCTACGTGGCCAAAATATCGGGGCCGCTGCTCGACCGCATTGACATTCACGTGGAGGTTCCGGCGGTGAAGTACAAGGAGCTGCGAGGCGACGCGGAGATCGAAGCGTCGGAGAAAATTCGCGAGCGAGTGATCCGGGCGCGCGAGGTGCAGCTCGAACGATTCCGGGGCGAAAAGGGCGTGTTCGCGAATTCGCAGATGCCGCCGCGGCTGCTGCGCAAATATTGCGCGATAGCCGCGGACGGGGAAAAGCTGCTGGAAACGGCGATTCACCGGCTCGGGCTCTCGGCGCGCGCGCACGACCGAATCCTGAAGGTGTCGCGGACAATCGCCGACCTCGAAGGCGCGCCCTCGATCGAAGCGAAGCACTTGAGCGAAGCGATCCAGTACCGGACGCTGGATCGTTCGTATTGGGCGTGAGGGCGGGATTGTAGACGGCTTTCGAAGGCTTGTCGGACTCCGCCGCACAGCGCTCGAAACAGGCGCTATCGGGAAAAGGGTCACCTTGCGATCGCCGACGCGGATGCGGGCGAGAAGCGGGATGCTGAAAACTCACCTCTGACATACAATCACCAGGCCGCACCCGAAAGAAACGCAAGGCCGAGCCTCGCCCGATGAAGCGCTGCGCCGAAGCAGGTGGCGCGCAGGCGAGAAAGGGAGGAAAACGAGAGTGTTAACTGTTTTCGACGATGTCTTTATCGTTGCGCTCTGTGTTCTGGCGTCACTGGGATTTTTGTGGGTGCTGCGATTCGTGTGGCCGTCGGCGCTGCGGCGAGAGCACAACGAAATCATCGGGTGGCAGGTGAGCGTACTGGGGACGACGTACGCGGTGATCATGGGGTTCATGCTGTATGCGGTGTGGACGGATTTCACCGCCGCCGACATCAACGCCAATGCGGAAGCCAACTCGCTGGTCAACGTGTTCCGGCTCGCGGAGGGACTTCCGGAGGCGCAGCGCGACCAGATCCAGACGCTCGCGCGGGAATATGCGGACACCATGGTGAACGGCGAATGGCCGGCGATGCACAACGGGCAGCTTGGCGAGGGAGGCCATCCGATCTTGCAGCAGTTGTGGTCCGAGGCGATCCACGTACAGCCGGCGAACGCCTCCGAACAAGCAAGCCAGGGCGAGATGCTGGCGCAAATTTCGGCGATGTCGCACTCGCGGCGGCTGCGCGAATTGCAAAGCCAGTCGAAGCTGCCGACGATCCTATGGGTAATGCTGATTGTGGGGGGAGTGATCACGACGCTGTCGTCCTGCTTATTCGGCACCGACAATTTCAAGCTGCACATGATTCAGGTGGTTTCGCTTTCCTTTCTGTTGTCATTGGCGCTGGTGGCGATCGGGGATATCGACCGGCCGTTTCAGGGGACGGTGCACGTGAAGCCGACGGGGTTCGCGCACGCGCTCGATATTTTCGCGGAGCCGAGAGCCAGGTGAGAAGAGAGGTTCAAAGGCGGACGGGAGCGCGCCGCCCGTGGCGGCGTTTGCACGGAGAGGAAATCGCCGGGCTGATTTGAATCCTACCGGAGCGCGCTAGCGCAGCTTGTAGATCTGAGACGCGGGGATTTGCAGAGGCAAAGCCCAGCGAGGCTGCAAGGGCAGGGGCAGCGGGCGGACAACGACGGGAGGATGCGCGTGCTGCCAGCGGCGGAATTGCAGCGGGCGCAGAGGCGCATGCCGGGGGGCGTGCGGATGCACGGGTCCCCTTCCAAAGGGATTGCCAAGAAGTTTTTCAAAGGGCACGTCGGTGCCGGAAACGCCGCTGCAAGCGCCAGCGACGCCGTAGTAAGTCACGTACAAGCCGTCATTCGCCAGGACTTGTCCGTTCTGATCGGTATTGCTGATCAGAAATGCGACCACATTTCCGGAGGTGTCGGAAGCGAAGGCCTGCAGGATGTCGCCGCTGGCCATGCTCGCGCCGTAGGCGCCGGCGGCGGAGGTTCCAATCGTGAGAGTTGAGAAGCAGACCGGGGCGCCGCCGGAAGGAGCGATCGTGCCGGTCACATTGAAATTATCATCGGTCGCAAGGGCCATCTGGACGCTGGCGCCGGCACCACCGGTGCTGGATTCGAAGGAGCCGGAATAAGCGCCAGCGACGGCGGGGAAGAGCGTCGCCGTAAACGTGCCGGAATCGCCGGCCATGCAGGTTCCGGTGGAGACGAAGGTACCGGAGAATTGGCTGCTGTTGGCTGACGAGGTTCCGGTGAAGACGATGGTAGCGCCGTTGTCGAGAGTGACGGTGGCGACGGCTGTGTAGGCGCCCGAGGGCAAATAACCACTGACGATAAGGTTCGTGACGGCGCCCTGAGCCGAGCAGGCCGAATTGGTGAGTGAATTCGCGATTACGGGAGTGGTCGTGCCGCCGATCGAAGCGTCCGCCGCTTTCCAATCGGTAGTCACGACAAGGGGGTTGTAGCAATTGGGATTGGCGTCGCCGCTATTGTCCTGGCTCTGCCCGGTGCAGGGGTAGGGATTGCCGTTCGCATCGGTGAGAGGCGTGGCATTGGGCGCCGATTCGCTGGTAGTCACGAAAGTCCACTGTTGGGGGGCCGGCGGCGAGGAGACGAACGTCCAGGATTCGATCTTCTGGCTCGCGGTCTCTCCGCCGGTCCCACCCGTGAAACCGACGTAGGCAGTGTTGCTGCCGATGACGCCGGGAATGTTGACGGTCCAGGTGGTGGTGAAGGTTTTGTTGGCCGAGGCGTCGGTGATGGTCATCGTGAGCGTGACGCCGTCGTAAGTCATGTGAACGGCCATCGTGTCGCCGCTGTGGAGATCGATACCGGAGGGAGTCAGATCGGTGGCAGGGACGGTGGGGGAAGCTCCGTCGGTGTACATTCCGGTGGAATCAACGCCTTCCCCCGCGTTGTTGTACAAATCGAATTTTACGGCGACGCTATTGGCGATTCCCGGAGTTCCGCCGGGCGTATCGGGGCCGTAGCCGAGGCCGCCACCGCCCGGCCCGAGAGCCGAGGGTCCGGCCGCGGAATCCTGGAGCGTGAAGGTGATGCCGTCGGCCTGCGCATCGGAAAGCTGAAAGGTAAAATCCGTCGAGAATCCGCGGATGTCCACGGGGTTGACGCAGAAGGCGCTGCCCGCTTCGTTAGTGCCGCCGTTGGTGAGCTGCAGGCGGCTATCGTCGAGATCGGTGGAGCCATTGAACTGCATGCAGCCAGGACTGCTGAAGCCGAGGCCGAAATTGATGGAGGTGGTGCCGTCGGGATTGATGGTGTAGACGCCGCTGGAGACCGGGCTGTCATTGAGGTCCGGCGCGGAAGCGATGGCCTGAATCGTAGTGGTGGCGCCGACGGGGATCGGGGCGGAGTAGACAGGCGAGGAGTGAGTGGGGGTGGTGCCGTCGGTGGTGTAGTAAATCACGGCGTTGGAGGAGTCGTCGGTGAGGGTCACGGATTGAGCGGAGACGTAGGTGCCCGGGGCGGGCGAGAAGTTGGGGGGAGCGGTCTCGGAGGAGATGGTGTAGGTGGCGGTGGAGACGGGGCTTTCGAGGTAGCCATTGGCGACGGCGATGGCGTTGATGGTCACCGTTTCGCTGAGAGTCATCTGGCCGGTGTACAAGGTGGAGCCGGTGGAGGGAAGCGAGCCGTCGGTGGTGTAGTAGATCGAGGAATTCGGGGTCGCGCTCGAGAGCGTCACCTCGACGGTCGGACCGTAGGAGCCGCCCGCGGGATTGAAGACCGGAGAGGCGGCTTGCACTTCTCCATTGAGCAAGCCGAAGACGTCCACTTCTTTCTGCGCGCCGACGTACACCTTGCCATTGGTGACAACCGGAACGACGAATTTGACGGCGGGGCCGAGGGTGTCGCGTCCGCCGGTGAGATTGGAACCGTACAGCAACTGCGAGACATTCGTGGCGTTGTAGGCGCGAAGGATGGCGGGCCCGTCCGAAGTGTAAGCGTCCGACTCGACGGCCCAGACAATTCCATCGTCGGTTCCATTCGAGGAGACGACGGGGGTCGAGCCGGGGAAACCGCTTGTCTCGCTGGATTGCGAAGTGGGAGAGGCGGAGAGTTGACCGCTTGAAAGCGAAAACGCCTTGAGATGGTCGCCATTACCCCAGACATAGATATATCCATTCCAGTAGGCGGGCATGGACCATAGGCCGTCGATCCCATTGACGGTCTGAACGATTTCAGGATCGCTGGAGCATCCATTGCAGTAATGGCTGCCGTCGCTCGTCATCTGATCGCGGTTCACGACGTAGATGCGCCCCTGTTTGCCGGCTTCGATGAGAATGTGCGGGTAGGGACCGGCCTGATCGGGGACGACGAGGGTTCCGCCCGAACCGAGGTCGGCGTCGGAATCGTCGAGGCTTTGCTGGTTGTAGGGAGTGAAATAATCGGTGGGAATGGGGACGCCATTGGCGAGATTGACGCGGACGATGCTGTCGCCGAAATCGATGGTGGTGCTGGGAGGCGGAGCGGGCACGGTGACGGTGTAGTCGCCGTTGCCCGTGGCCAGATACGCATTGCCCTCCGAATCCGCGGCGAGGCCCGATCCCGCGCCCCAAATTCCGTTGCCTTTACCGTTGGGAGAGGTGCACCAGATGCCGGTCTGTTGGAGAGTCAGCGCGTTGTAGGCAAGGATCCAACCGTGCCACGGCCCGTTGTCGCCGTGGGATGAAAAACCGATGTAGACGTAACCATTGAGCAAGAGAAGCCCCGGGCGCTGATTGGCCCACTGGACGTTGAAGGGGACGGTCGAGCCGTTGCCGTCGGGAGCGGTGCCGGGGACGGAACCGGAAATTTCAATGGGGCCGCCGAATTTTTCCGCTCCGGTTGTGATGTCGAGAGCGTGCAAGCGGTCGATGAGCGCACCGTTTTCCTTCGTGTTGACCACGACGTAAAGGGTTCCCCGCGAGGAGTCGATCACAGGCGTGCCGGTGATACCGATTTCGGGATTGATGTCCTGGGTGTTGCCCACGTCACTGGGGCTGAGAGGCGTCGCGCCGTTGATGAGAAAAGTGTCCTGCCAGAGAGGAGCGCCGCCCGAGTCGGCGTCGAAGGCGTAGACCGAGTCGTGCTCGGTGGCGACGTAGAGGACGTTGTGAGTGCCTTGGCCGGGGATGGTGACGTTGGGGACGTAAAGCGGCTGGGCGTAGACGTAGCCGTCCACGGGAAGTTCAAAGAGCTTTCCGAAGGTGGAGGAAATGACGTTTGCGGGCGTGAGGGTGGATTCGCTGATGTTCTGGCCGGTGCGGGCGTTGTCGTAGTGCTGGGTGAGAATGCTGGTTTGCGCCCGTGCGTTCAGAGAGGCGAGAAAAAGAAAGAAGGGCAGGCCGCACGCCGCGCGCCAAAGAATTTTCCGCATTCCCAATCGCTCCACAAGTGAGAGGTGCTTGTCAGCGTCGCTTGCGTCCCCGCGGCCCCGGCGTGACGGACAGCCGAAGGGCGAAGGGAGCAAGTACCAACCGGTAGTTCTAGGACTGCTTTCTGCTTGCCTGAAGCAAAAGCCGCCGCAATGGCCGAAGGAATGGCAATTCGATGTCCAGAAGCGTCCTTAATTAAGGGTTGGCACACTCCCGCCAAGCCCTTATGCGACAGCCAATTAACATTTGGGAGTCGGTGGGCGGAGAAACGCGCGAGATGAGCCGGGAGAAGCAATTTTCAGCATTTCGGAAGAGTTGTGGGCGTTCGACGCCGGGCGGAGTCTCAAGCCGAGATTTTCGGGGAGAAAGCGAGAGCAGGCAGGCGGGTCCTAGGGAGTGATGGAAAGGCTGGAGGTTTGCTCGGGGCGGCCGACGGTGGAAGCCTTGACGATCAAGGAAGTGACGGCGGCGGGTTTGCGAACTTCGAGATGGCGGATCGTTTCCTGAGTCTCGAACGGCGAGATGCGGTAAAAGGCGGGCAGGCTGTTGAACGTTCCCGCCGGGATCGCTTCGAGTTTCACCCATGTTCCGGAAGGGGGAGCGGGCGAATCGAGGGTGATCGACAAATCCACTGTGGCGTGCCCGGCAACCGTGCCGACATTTTTTCCGTTTTGGACGAACTCGACCTGGTTCACGGGAATTCTTGCGTAGACGTGAACGGGAAAATTGCTGACGATTTCCTGGTTGCCGGGAGGGTCGCCGAGGCAGTGAAAGGAAAGGCGCGTTTTTGCGACATAGGCACCGGACCGAGCGAAGGCGTGCGAGTCGTCCCAAAAGAGATAGACGCCGCTGTCCACGACGAGAGTTTTGTTTTCGGTGGAGAAGGGACGGAGACGGACGTTGGTGTCGGGCTTGTGCTCGCCGGTTCCGTCGCCCCAATCAATCGTGGCGGCGAAATAGTCCGCCTGGGAGCAGGGATTGGAGATCATTCCGATGGGGGAGTGCCACTGGACGTCGCGGTAGGAAATGCCCGACTCGAAGGAAGTGACGCTGAGGGTCATCACGTCGTTCGCGGCCAGAGCGGGGGAGGCGGCGGCAGCGGCGAGGAAGGCGGCGATGAAGAAGAACTGCAAGCGATTGGTCGAGATATTTCGCGGCATGGTTGGGCAACCCTATGAAAACCCGTGAAATATAGCATCACCGGGCAGCTTGCAAAAGGAATTGCGGGCCGTTTGTTGCAAGGAGCGAAGGGTAAGCGCAAAGGCGCGGCCGATGGCCGAGACTGAGGGGCCAGGCGGCAGCGCGGTGAAGCGAGAATTCTTGCCTGCCGGGCAGAATCGCGCGCATTGACTTCGCTTCCGGCGCTATGATACCCATACTGCCTCTTTGCTTGGGCATTTTTCGACCACGAATGGCGGCCACTACCCAAAAGATCCACGTCACCCTCGACACGCTGCTCGATAGCGTGGACCTGGCCGAGGACATCGTCATACGCGTGGCGGTGGCCGCGGGGTTCGTGGAAGACGAGGTGCAGAAGATAGGAATGGCGGTGCGCGAAGGCGTGATCAACGCGTATAATTACGGAAATCAACAGGACCGCCGGAAAAAGATCCGCATGACGGTCGAGCTGACACCCGAGGAGCTGGTCGTGCGGGTACTCGACGAAGGCAAGGGATTCGAACTCTCGGAAGTGCCTGACCCGCTGGCGGAAGAAAATCTTCTTCGGACATCCGGGCGCGGGCTGTTTCTGATGCGGGCGTTCATGGATGGTCTGGACGTGCAGCACGGCGCCGGCGGCGGCGCCGAACTGGTGCTGACGAAGAAGCTGCCGGCGGGGTCGGACAACGGGAAGAGCCCACTGGCGTAGAGGGACGAAAGAGGCAGACCGTGTCACTCCAAGGGACAGTCCGGCAAGTAAACGACATCGTGATCATCGACTTCAGCGGAAAGATCACTCTGGGAGAAGGGAGCTCGACGCTGCGGAATACGATCCGCCAGGCGCTCGAGGCGGGGAGCCGCAAGATCCTGCTGAATCTCTCAGACGTGGATTATATAGACAGCTCGGGCATCGGCGAAATGGTGAGCGCGTACACGACCGTGCGCGGGCTGAGCGGCGAATTGAAACTGGTGCACCTCACGAAACGCGTCCACGACCTCATTCAGATTACGCGCCTCTTCACCGTCTTCGACGTGCAAGCCGACGAACACACCGCGCTGCGCAGCTTCAAGTAGTTCATCCTTCGACGCGAACAATCACGTAAGCGACGGGTCGGTCAGTTACGACGCGGCGGGCAACGTGATGCAGGATGCGTTCAACAAGTACACGTACGATTCGCAAAACCACATGATCGCGTCGCAGAGCCTTTCGAGCGGTTCGCTGACGTGCTACTTTTACGACGCCTACGGCAGGCGCGTGCAAAAGGTAGACGGAGCCACCTCATGCGGCTATCCGATCAGCGGGGGGACGTTGACCGGACCGACTTTTTGTACCAGCGCGAGTGAGAGAGTGTACATCAGATGATCGGACTGGCTTTTTTGTACCAGCTCTAGGGTGAGTTTCCAGCTGCTTGCATCCCAATGAAATTGCGGCTAGCCGCGATTTCATTGGC
>DATJTF010000028.1:0-112679 GCA_035503815.1 Verrucomicrobiia bacterium | reverse complement strand
TATCTCGCCGCGCGTCTGTTGGCGTCAAACACCTAATGGTTTCTGACGTGCGCGCGGCGCTCCCAAACAAAACGGTCAGCGAGTTCGCCCAAGAGTCATAGGAATGCGTCAGGCCCTCGCTGCGGTAGCACTCGGCACGGTTAAGATACTGTACGCGCCGTGAACCTCCACTTGGGCGCATTCACTGTTTTTGGCGTTTGGTGGAATCAGTAGCTTACGCATTGTCGGTCAGCGTCAGAATGCCGACTCCCGCCGCCTCCATTCCGTGCTAAAGGGCTTGCGCGGGACGTGCTCCGCGTGTATGACCTTCTAAAATTCCGGTAGACGGTCAGGAATCAAATATGGGAGCAAGTTTGGGAGCAGAACGGCACGAAAACGTGCCAAACACGCTCTAACACCACGCACGTAAGTCGCAGAAAAACAAAGCAGGCCACGCACCATATAATTGTCTGTCACATCTTCTAAGCAGAGGGTCGGGAGTTCGAGTCTCCCCGGGCGCGCCACTTTCTCATTTCCTTCCGGTGATCAGCAGTGGAGAATTCCACCACGCTAGAAGTGTGCGCCTAGACTAAGGAACCACGTTTGAGGTATTCGCTGGGGCTCGCCCCGACAACTCGCTTGAACGCCTTACTGAACGCCGCGTCGGACTCGTAACCGACCGACCTAGCAACATCCATGAGCTTTTTGTCACGCTGTTGTAGTAACGGCATCGCTTTCTGCATCCGCCACTCGGTTACATATTCCAGGGGTGTTTGTCCGAGTAGCTCTTTAAAACGCGCTGCGAATGCGGAGCGAGACATACCCGCCGTTTCGGCCAGGGATTGGACCGTCCAGGGCACACTCACACTGTCGTGAATGGCGCTCAGGGCGGTCCCCATTTTCGGATCGAAAATCGCACGAAGCCATCCTTTGTTGCGCCATTCCATTCCCGAGGCGATATGCGCTCGGAGCGCCTGGATAAATAGAACCTCGGCTAGCCGAGTCGCAACTACTTCAGATCCCGGCGCCGGTTCTGCCATTTCTGACGCCAGCGCCTGCATTGTGTTGCGAAGAGCAAGCGTGTGAGCTTGATCGGCCTTAATCAGAATGAAGCTCGGCAATAACTGAGTGATCGGCTTCAGACTGGCGCGATCGAAACTCAAGGACCCACAGACGATTGTCGTCGGCGCGCCGCCACCGCCATAATGAGCGACATTGCTGTTGGCCTTGGGCGCAATCTCGAGGAAACTCCTCGGACGTGTTCGCGGGTTATCGCGCAAAACAAATGAAGTCCCCCGGGCCAGCAAGATGCAGTCACCACCGGCGAGCGGAATCGGCTCCCGAACCCCTTCCACACTCAGCCAGCAGTTGCCGCGCGAAAGCATGGCGAAGTGTGCCAAATCTGTGGGTGAAATCTTTTTGTCGGAATGCGTGACTCTTTCTTCCGTCTGACCCTCCCGAATGAAGCCCCATGGGGCGGTGGCTTCGAGCCTGTGCTGACCGAAAGCCGCTACGTGCAGCGTTCTGAAAATGTCTGTTATCGGGTCCAATGTAGCCTCCCCACTTGGACGAATAGACAAAAGATTAGGACTCCCGAGCAGTTCTCGTCCACCACCAAAGAAATCTACTCCTGTGTAGGAAATGCATCAAATCTACTGAAGGGGGCAGTTATGGGAAAACTCGAGGGTAAGGTTGCAGTCATCACGGGTGGATCGAGCGGCATGGCGCTGGCGAGCGCCAAGCGGTTCGTTGAAGAGGGCGCCTATGTTTTCATTACGGGCCGGAGGCAGGAGGCGCTCGATGAGGCCGTCAAGCTGATTGGCCGGAACGTGACCGGCGTGTGCGGCGACGCGGCCAATCTTGAGGACCTCGACCGCTTGTTCGATACAGTCAAGCGGGAAAAGGGCAAGATCGACGTCCTGTTCGCAAGCGCTGGAACGGGCGAGGCCGTCAAACTGGGCGAGATTACCGAACAGCACTTCGATGTGACCTTCGGCCTGAATACGCGCGGCACGCTGTTTACGGTTCAGAAGGCATTGCCGCTGTTCAACGATGGCGGATCGATCTTCATGACCGGGTCGGTTGCTTCGGTGAAAGGGTTTCCTGGTTACGGTGTGTATTCGGCGAGCAAGGCGGCCTTGCGCTCCTTCGCACGCACCTGGCTCAACGAACTGAAGGGCCGGAATATCCGGGTGAACGTGCTGAGCCCGGGGCCGATCGCCACGCCGATGCAGGACCAAGTTCTCGACGCGGAAGGAAAGCGGATGTTCGAATCCCTGATCCCGCGGGGAAAGATGGGCCGTCCCGAGGAAATTGCGACGGTCGCGCTGTTTCTTGCTTCAGACGATTCGAGCTTCGTAAATGGTGTGGAGTTGTCTGTCGACGGGGGCTTCTCGGCCATCTGAATCGGCGGGCGAAAGAGGGTTGGGGTCAGCATCCCCGCGAATGTGCGGACAGAGTGTCTATCATGTGTGAGGGGAATGGAGAAATTTCGATGAGCGTACAAGAGAATATTCAGATTGCAAAAAATACATTTGCAGCAATCGGCCGGGGCGATATGCAAGGTCTGCTGGCGTTGTTTGTCGAAGGTATCGAGTGGATCATTCCGGGCGAGTGGCCGCTGGCCGGCATGCACCGCGGGCACGCGGGAGTAGCCGATTTGTTTCAGAAGGCTTTCGAAAAGGTGGAACTGTCATTCTCAGAGCCCCGCGAATTCGTAGCGCAGGGAGATCGGGTTCTGGTCCTCGGCTTCACTAGGGGGAGAGTCAAAGCCACGAATCGGATGTTCGATGACCATTGGGTCTTCGCCTTTACCGTTCGAAATGGCAAAGTGACGAACATCCGGGAGTATATCGACACGCTAGCACTAGCGCGGGGCTTCGAGAGGGCCGCGAGCCCCTCGGTCCTACCCATCGAGACCGTTACCAAACAAAACGATTCATAAAGTCAATGAAGACTATGTTCGCGTAGAAATGCGTCGCAGGCTATTACGTCGCAGCCAAAGGTCCCGCCGATCCAACGCCGCGAGGAGCTATAATTGCACGAGTTCGGTCTAGCTCCGGTCCAATTCAAGAGCGAGATAAGTGGCGTGTTTGCTCGCAAGCGACACCAGAAGCGGCAGTTAGAATTTTGCCAGGCGCTTCTTATAAGCAGAGGGTCGGGGTTCGAATCCCTCCGGGCGCGCCACTTCTTTCTGTTGCCTATCATCAACCCTTTCCCGCGGAATCCCTCGGATCGTTTCTAAATCACTTGTATCCCATGTGCTGTTCAGCGAAGCGAATTCTGCGTCGCGCGTCCCCTGCAAGCAAGAATGAGGCATGGTAGTTTCCGTACGGCACCACATGGGCTCCGCCGTCGATCAATTTTTTCTTGAGCTGATTGTGAAGCTCCGGCAACTCCGACCAGTGAACCCGAGGATGTTCGTGGTGCTCGAGGTGATACCCTATGTTGAACATCGTCAGGTTAAAGAGCTTCGACAGAAACACGTTCGAGTGACTCACGGGCCTATCCGCAGACTTTCGGACACATCCCGCGTGCTGAACATACATTCCCGAGCCCATCACCCATGCGTTTGCGATCCATTGCGGCAGCACCCAGAGCCATATGGCCATTACCGGATCGATCCAAAAAGGAATGGACCATAGCGATAGGAAGATTGCGAATTCAAGGAGAGCTTTGCGGCGGATACTTCGACGCGAAACCAAATCCCTGCGCAAGTGAATCAGACAGCGCCATGGCCAATGCAACAGCACGTATCGGCGAAAGTCTTCAAAGGATCCATCGGGAGTCCTGATCGGGAGAGTCCAATCTTTATCTTCCAGCAGATTCGCATGGTGAACAGTGACGTGCGCGTACTCCCAAAAGAACGACGGCCAACCCCCGGGAAATGTCCAGCAACGGCCGAACCACCGATTGACGAACGCCGAGGTGAAAATGGGGCGATGCGAGTGGTTGTGGAAGTTCACACCAACGTCAATCCCGGTGATCCAGCCAAGTGCACACGCCGACGATGCCACGAAGGCCGCTCGGGACCAAGGGCCAGTGACGCCAGCTAGCTCGAGGTGGTGATACAGCCAGAAGGCGGATGCGAATGCAACCAGGCACGCGATGTGGAAGATCACGCAGTGGAGGTCTTGGGGATGGGCGAGAATGCGCCGACGGCTCAAAGTCGCCGTACCGCCGCGCCCGTCTCGGCTCATAGGAACCTCATTGCGGCAGTAAACGCCAGGACGGTGATTGCCAAGCTTACCCAAGGCCCCCAAAGAACTTCGCCCACAATAATCAAGATCGCAAAAAGAGGCCAGAACGATCTTCCGAGAACCAGCCCCGCCTTTGACAGGTACTTTTGAGATAGGCGCGTAACGGTTCGCTCTTTTCCTTTGAGAGTTAGCTCTTTGCCGTGATGTCTAAGGTTTGCAGCATGGAGGCGTTGTGAGTGCCGAGGATCCTTTAGAACTTGGACGCAGGTTACACCGCCAATTTCGCGGAGTGTATCGTCATTCGGCCTCCGGTACAAATGAATCCGCAAGGATTAGATGGGCCGAGAGTCACTGCGATAGCCCCAAGCGTCGTTCCCGAATATTTCCGTGACCCAATAGGCGGCTTCTGGGCTTCCAATCAAGGTACAGGCTCAAGCTCGAAGGAAGCTCAACTTGTGGCAAAATTGCCACGAAGTCGCTAATAAAAGTTCTAAAATTGTCCCCTCGGGCGCGCCATTTCCTCTGTGAGAAACAATCCGGGTGTTGATTGCTTTCCCGGAAGCCGGAAAGGTAGGCGGTGCGGCCAATTGGCCATGTGAATCTCTCTGGCGTACCCGACTCCCAGCATTCATCTCGAAAATGATTGAAGCCTTTCATGAATGAAAAACAGGCGATGGAGGAAAAATTTCGGTCGCTCTTTCACAGCGAGCCCCGTGTATTTCGCGCGCCTGGCCGAGTGAACCTGATTGGCGAGCATACGGATTACAATGACGGGTTCGTTATGCCGGCGGCGATCGAGCTCTCCTGTTGGGCGGCGATTGGCCCCCGGCCCGATCGCAAGCTCGTGATCTACTCTGACAATTTCAGCGCTTCGTTCGAGGTGAATCTGGATGACCTGCCGTCTCGCCCTTCGGGGAAATGGTGGGATTATCCAGTAGGCGTTGCCTTGACCCTTCAACGCTCCGGCTATAGTCTTGCGGCCTCCAATCTTTACATCCGCGGAGACGTGCCGCTGGGGATCGGGCTCAGCTCGTCCGCCGCCATCGAGGTGTGCACCGGTTTGGCGCTCGCCGAAATGTCGGGCCACCAGATTGACCGTACACGCCTCGCGCTCATTTGCCAGTCCGCGGAAAACGAATTTGTCGGGGCGCGTTGCGGAATCATGGATCAGTTTGTATCGGCCCACGGCCGCGCGGGGCACGCGTTGTTTCTCGATTGCCGGTCCCTTCGGTACGACTTGATTCCCATACCCGGGGCGATTCGTCTGGTAATTTGCGACACGACCATCCGGCGCGAGTTGGCCTCCAGCGAATACAACACGCGGAGGGCCGAATGCGAGGAGGGGGTTCAAACGCTCGCGCGTGTGCTGCCCAACGTTCGCGCGCTTCGCGACGTAACACTCGCGGATCTCGAACAGCATCGGGACATCCTGTCGCCCACGATTTACAGACGGTGCCGGCACGTCGTCTCAGAGAACGGCCGAGTTCTCCAGGCGGCAGCCGCATTTCGGAGTGGCTCGCTCGATGTTCTAAAGAGCTTGATGGCCGAATCTCATCGCAGCCTCAGAGACGACTATGAAGTGAGTTGTTCCGAACTTGATCTGATGGTTGATCTCGCCCGGCAGCAGAAGGGAGTCCACGGAGCTCGAATGACGGGTGGGGGATTCGGCGGGTGCACAGTCAATTTGGTCGGCGCCACTCAGACAGAAGAGTTTCAAGGCCGTGTCGCGAGTGCTTACCAGGCAGCGACCGGCCTTCATGCCAATATTTACATTTGCGAACCTTCGAATGGCGCCGAAGTGGTGCTTTCCGCGGGTTCCGGCTGTGCTTCGTAGAATTTTCTTGAGAGCATGGTCATTCCCGGGAGCTTTCGGCAAGAATGAACAAAGCGGCCAATCCGAGTAAGAATCGCGGAAACATCCAAAACACACCCCACTTGCGGTTCAATCCGCTTGAGCAGGAATGGGTGCTGGTCTCACCCCACCGGACGCAGCGGCCGTGGCTCGGCAAAGTCGAGGCCGCGCCATCGAATGGGCAGCCCCCTTACGATCCCTCCTGCTACCTTTGTCCAGGCAACGTCCGGGCGGGCGGCGTCCACAATCCCAATTACAAGTCGATCCTCGCCTTTGACAATGATTTTCCCGCTTTGCTTCCGGATGCAGCTGATTTCGCCGAAGGCAAAGGACGACTTTTGATGGCGCGCAGCGAGCGAGGAATCTGCCGGGTCGTATGCTTTTCGCCGCGCCACGATATTACGATTTCGCAAATGTCCGGCGAGGAATTGGAAGCCGTGGTTGGGGCCCTGATCGCCGAGTCGGAATCGCTCTCAAAAATTCCTTGGGTGCGTTATGTGCAAATCTTCGAAAACCGCGGCGACCTCATGGGTGCGAGCAATCCCCACCCTCATTGCCAAATCTGGGCGACCTCGACCCAGCCCAATTTGCCGGCCAAGGAGTCAAACTCTTTCTCCGAGTATTGGAGCGCTCACAGTTCCTGTCTCCTTTGTGAGTATCTGCAAGCTGAGCTGGAGCTTCAGGAAAGAATCGTTTGGCAAAACGATGCCTTTGTTGTTCTCGTCCCGTTCTGGGCGGTCTGGCCGTTTGAAACTCTTCTCCTGAGCAAACGGCATGTGGCGTCACTGGCGGAGTTCTCTCCGCAGGAGAGATGTCTTCTCGGCCGGATTCTCGGCCAGACAACTAGTGGATACGACAAGCTGTTCGACGTGTCCTTTCCATATTCAATGGGCTTTCACCAATGTCCTTCGGACGAGGAGCCTCACCCGGAGTGGCATCTGCACGCCCACTATTACCCGCCTCTATTGCGATCCGCGACTGTCCGAAAATTTATGGTCGGATTCGAACTGTTGGGAACGCCGCAGCGCGACTTCACTCCGGAGTATGCGGCGGGTCGGCTCCGCCAGGTGGCTGGCGCGCCGCATGGCGGACCAGCCTCGGAAACGCAGCCATAGCAGACCACATCGGTGGAGATACAAAAATTGTCCTGTCAAAAAGTGGTCGTGAGGCGGAGCGCGTAGCTTCGGGATGGCCCGATCGCGTTGCCCGAAAAGAGCCCGCCGAAGTCAATCACATCCAGAACATTAGTCAGATTTTGCCCGTCAACTTGCAAGCGCATGTTCAACCGGTCTGACCGGTAGATATCCGCGCTGGCCGAGGCGTTCAGCTGAAATGACGGATAGATGCGGCCGCGAGCAAAATTGATTCGATTCACGACTTGTTGGCCGTATTCCGCAAGCGCTTGGTCGTAGGTGCCGTCGAAGTCGAAAGGAAGGCCAGTGTCGTATTGAACTCCTCCGGCGATCCAGAAGCGGGGAGCGACCTGATATCGGACGCGCCCGCGAACTGTGTTGCGCTGGTCCTGTGAATCCGGAAAATGGCCTGACGCAGGGATTACCGCATCGTCTCCCAGAAACAGACCGCCCGTCACCGGAAACCAGGCGTTCCCGACCATATAGGAATAACTCAAGAATCCTGAGAAACCGCGCCAGTCCGGGACGTCAAGTCTCGCCTCCGCGCCGTAAATAATGGCCTTCCGGAAAGCGATCGGAAAGCTGATCGTTGTGTTGTCGATTTGATCGTCGTCCGCATAGTTGTTGACGAGGCGCCGGAAGTAGTTGGCGTCGAGCCTCACTTTTCCTAGAAAGCTCTTTGTGAGTCCGGCTTCGTAGTAATTTCCCTCAGAAGGCTCAACCGGCAATTGGAGCGAAATCGGGTTAAGGCTAGTGGCAGCGGTCGAACTGGAAAGCAGGATATTTTCGAACGACGGTGTTTGGAATACGCGGTCATAAGAAAAGTGGGCGACGAGATTCGCGGAGGGGAAATAGCGCGAAACCGAGAATCGCGGGCTGGCGGCCTGCCGGTTCAACAACAGCTGGTAGTGATCCCAACGAAGCCCGGCGCTAACCGTCCAGTTTCCCAGCCGAATCAAGTCCTGTACAAAAGCAGACTGCTCCAGATCCGGGCGACTCGCCGAGAAACTGAACGGCGAAGGCGTCCCCGGATCGAATTGAGCCGGGTCTGTAATGATGTAATTAAGGTTTTCGTTCAGGAAGATATTGTCCGACTCGGCCCCGAATTTCCACTCCTGCCTGCCCCGCAGCGCGGTGACCGTGCCTTTGAAATACCCTTCGCGGAACCAATTGTGCTGGTAAACCCGGATCGGAGTGGAATCGACATTGGAATTGAAATCGTTCGCGTTGTCCCGAACCATTCCGTGCAGATCCGCCGCCGCATGGGATGAGAACGTGTGCTGATACGAGACGATTCCCATTGTTTCGATGTTATCCGCGGTTTGCCGCTGGCCTGCGGCTTGCTGGACTAGCTCGTTCGGAATGTCGTAGCGGGTGACTTCGTGGCGAACGATGAAGCTTAGCCGATCGTCAGGACTCAAATCGCGCTGATAATGAACGGAGAAATCCCCCAATGTGCCGGTGTTGGAATAGTTTTCTGGAACCACGGGATTCAGATAGTGGCCTGTCATGCTGCCGCTGGCGGTGGCGCCGAATGTATTTTCCCCCCAGCCGTTTTGCACTTCCACAAACGCACCGGCGGAGTCGAAGCTGCCTCCGGAAATTACGGCTTGCCCGCGGAAACCCGGCTGAGAATCCTCGAGCGTGTTGACCTCGATCACGCCTCCCATTTTTCGCCCGTATTCCGCCGGGATTCCCGCCGTGTAGATGGTCATGGATTCCACGTCGTCCGCCTCAATCTCGGGACCGAAGCTGGGGGAGCGATTATCAGTGAGGGGAATGCCATCCACGACAAACTGAGTCTGGTATTCCGAACCCCGCGGGTGCAGCACCGCGTTGCCTTCGTATAGCCAGCCCGGCTGAGAGTTGACTAAATCCTGCAAGGAACGCCCGGGAAGAGAACTCACTCGGTTCTGGATGAGCTCTGATCCGATTTGATTGACGGCTCCCGCCTGGTCGGGATCGATCAAGGTATTCGCTGCGCTTACGGTTACAGATTGATTTACGGAGGAAAGGGAGAGTTGAATCGCTAGCTCGATCGGAATTGGGGAGCGAATCTCGACTGTCTTGGAGGCCTTTGCGAAACCAGACTGGTTGATTTCAAGCTGATAAATTCCGTAAGGCAAGTGTTGCACATCCAGGTTTCCCTGATCGTCCGTCAGTAAAGAGTTTTGATACTGACTCGCTTCGCTCACGATTTCGACTGTCGACTTCAGGCCCAGACCGGATGGGTCGGTGACTTTGACGCGCAATTCGCCGCTATTTGTTTGCCCAAAGAGGGGCAGGGCGCAGCAAACGAAAAGGATTGCCAGCCTCTCCACCAAGAGCGGGCGTTGAAGTCTCGGGCATTGATTTTCAGACATCGGTGAGCAGGCGCCTTAATTGTAGTCTAGCCGCCCGAATTGAGACTTGTTCGCCCGCGGTTTCCTGCTGAAGAGTCAAGCCTAGGCCATTTTGTCTGATTTTCGACAGATCCACGCGCGTGGCTTTTCTTCCTCAAAAGAAGAACTTTGCACCCAATTGAACCAACCGTGGCTGCGTCGCGCTAATTACCTGTCCGAACGTCGAACTGGCGATGTTTCCGTCAACGGCTTGCGGTCCGAAAAATTGCGCGTGATTGAACACATTGAAGCCTTCCAGCCGGAATTGCAGCGATTTAGATTCGGTAAGGCGCACGTTTTTGAGCAGAGCCATATCGTAGTTGTCCAGCCCCGGTCCATAGAAAAATCGCCGCCTGGCCGTGCCCGGCGTACCCAGAACGTTCTCGCTGAACTCGGACACGATGAAGTAGGGGCGTCCATTGCGAGGGTTATGATTCAAGTCGAGCGGCCCGCCGGCAAAGTCCGGTTCGTCAACGCCAAAATTGTTGATTCCGTTCGGTTCGGACCCGAGCAGTGAGTTGTCGCCGTAATTGACCAGCGTCACGGGAAGACCACTGCTGAAATGAGTGATCCCGGATATCTCCCAGCCCTGCGTCCACCGATTCGTGACTCGAAAGAGCCGTTCAAAGGGAATCTGATACCGGTAACTGACCACAAAATTATGCTTCACATCGAATGCGGACAATGCCCTGCTCAGCGACGGATCGAGGGGATTTACGGCTTCACCCAGATTCGACGACTGGTCCTGGGACTTGCTGTAGGTATATCCCGCCAAAATTTGCAGCCGCCCTGTTGTATGTCGGAGCGTGACCTGCAGCGCGTTGTAATTGGAGTTCCCGATCGTCGTTTGGTCCGCGTTGCTTCCAAAATTCGACCCCAGCGGCCCTCGCGTTCCCTGATAGACCTGCCCGGAGGAAGTCACATAGGTCGTGTCTTCACCGAAAGGGCCGCACGCCGTTTGTCCCGGCGCGAGGTTTGCAGGATTGCTCAGATAGAGGCAAAGCGCCGGATTGCCCGGATTCGCCTCTTCGAGGACGAGCAGCCGGTGTCCCTGGTTGCCCACGTAATTCAAGCTGAGCACCGTATCGGCTCCAAACCCGCGTTCCAGCGAAAGCATGTAGTCCTCGGTGTAGGGGATGCGATTTGTGCTGAGATAGTTTGGGAGTCCGGTGATCGGTTCGAACTGAGACCAATCCACATTTGGGTCGGGGTGGCTGGCAGTCGAATTCAACGGAGCAAGCGTGACTGGAAAGTATTGGCCAAGGTTCTGGCCGTTTGCGGCGGTTATAAACGGCGTAGAAAACAGCGGCGGTGCCGGACTCGTGTAGGTCGTCCCATAAGGAGCATTGGCGCTCATTACGCCGATTGTGAGCGCCTCAATCGCCGTATAGAACATGCCATAGCTGGCACGGATGCTCGTTCTCCCTGGTCCTCCGAGTAGCTTGGAGACCACGCCGTCTCCCGAAGAGCGCGGCGAGTAGGCCAGACCGATCCGTGGGGCAAAATCGCGATTTCCGGGAGGCGCCAGCGTGCGCGGAATTCCCGGATCTGTGGGATACAAAATCCCCGCGGGCGCGCCGGGGAAGACCAACGACTGTTTGCCCGGCGCAAAGGTCGCGATCTGATTGTACTTTTCATACCAGGGTTCGATCCGGTCCCACCGCAGGCCGTAATTGAGCGTCAAATCCCGGGTCAAACGCCAGCTATCCTGCGCGTACAGACCCGCATACTTATTGCGCCCGTAAAACGGTTGCAGCTGGCTTTGATTGTATTGGCTCGGTATTCCCAGCAGAAAGTCGGCAAAGTCGGATCCCGTCTCGGTTCCAAAGAAAAGGAAACTTCCGTTGAACTGGGCGATTGCGTTGACATTTACCTGATCGAAATGGACCTCGCCTCCGACCTTCAGCGTATGCGTTCCAAGGACTTTCGAGAAGTTGTCCAGCACTTGGTAGGTATTGCCCACCTGCCTCAACTCGTTCGTATTCGTCCCGATCGTGTAGCTGTTGAATCCGATGCTCTCCACTCCTTCTGTCTTGGGGGAAAGAGCGACGATTCCCGGAGTCCCTTTCCCGACTTCAAACCCTTGCGATTCCAGGGTGACTCCCACGCCTCCGACCGGTTTGCCCAGGTCGTTTGCGTCTCGCGTGTAACTGACGTGGAACTCGTTTACGCCCGTTGACCCGAATGTCTTCGTGTCGGCGAGGTCGATTAATTGTGCTCGGCCCGTGTAGAGCGCGTTGAAGCCCGGAACATTCGCTCCGCCTTGGGCGATCGGGTAAGGATTGTTTTGCGACCAGTCGTCGAGGAAGTAGTAGCCCGAAATCAGCCCCCAGCCCGTATTGGCATCGAGTCTGTACGCCCCCTTGTCGTCTCGAAGAGTTTGGTTGAAGGACGATGTCGAAAAGGTGCCATCGGCATTGCTGGGCGCCGGGATGTATTTCAACAGATTCGTCGCCGGCGCGGACCACGCGCTGGTTGGAATGTTCAGTGCCGGCAGAACGCACTGGGCCGTGGATGTGCACGAGGAGGAATACGTCGGAGGCGGATTGCCGGAATTGGGATTTACCGGCTCATATTCACCTGCAGAAAAATAATAGGGCTCGCCCTGTGTGACCGAGTAACCCAGCTTCTGAGAAAGGAGGCTGGCGAAATACGGCCCGCTCACAGTGGTCGGGATCGTGTTTCCATTCCCGTCGGTGGTTGTGAAGGAACTCGCCAGGTCCGACAAGTTGCCGAGCCTGTCTTGTACCGACGGGACGGGAATTTCACCGGTGTCTACACCTTGCGTCGACCGGGTGCCCTGATAATCGCCAAAAAAGAAAATCTTGTCCTTCTGGATGGGTCCCCCAAGAGTGCCTCCGAATTGGTTCTGGTCAAACGTGCCGCGTGTAGGGGAAAAATAGTTGCGCGCGTCTAAGTTTGTGTTGCGGGCGAATTCAAATGCGTCGCCGTGAATTTGGTTCGTCCCGGATTTTGTCGCCACGTTGATCTGGCCGCCGCTGAACTCGCCGTACTCGGCGTCGAAGTTGTTCGTGAGGATGCGAAACTCAGCTATGGAATCGAGATTGGGCACAATCGCTGCGCCCATATTTACGTCTTCTTCGGCATCGCTTCCGTTGACGATGAACGCGTTTGCGAATTCCCTTTGGCCGTTGATCGAAATGGTTCCAGGATTCAGATCTCCCGAAGGAGAAAGCACGCTCGCCCCTACGTCCTGCACTGTGTCGGACGTGATGGATGTCGTCGGCACGACTCCGGGTTGCAGGGCCAGCAGATCCGTGAAGCTCCTCCCGTTCAGTGGTACGGAAGTCATCTGCACGTTTGTGATGACCTCGCCCATCTGCGTGCTTGTCGTATCCACGTGAAGCTGGTTTTCGTTGACAGTGACGACCTCCGACCTCTCACCGACTTCGAGAACTACATCGATCTCCAGTGCGCTGTTCGCGTAAACAACAATTCCTGTCCGGCGATGCAGCCTGAACCCTGCACCGGAGATTTCGAGAAGATAATGGCCAGGTGGGAGGCTTCCGATGGAATAGAAGCCCTTGTCGTCAGTTGCTACGGTCTGTCGGATTCCCGTTTCCGAATTCGTTGCCGTTACAACTGCTTTAGGAACCACTCCTCCGCTTCGATCCGTCACTGTGCCAGAGATGCTTCCACCCACTCCAGCCCACGCGGAAAGAGGAAACACGGGCAGCAGAGTCATCGCGAGCAGGAACCAGATGACATGGGGTCGCTTCTTTGAAATCAAACCCCCACGATGAAACGGCCGGGAAGATGGGCGTATAAGTCCAGTATGTGATCCGATCCGAACCACCTGTTTTTCTCCTGACGTTTCCTCGGCTGATTCCGTACCGTCGCCCGGCAGCCAATTTGAGTTGTCGATTCGCTCCCCGGAGCTACTCACTCAAGGGCTATTTGTTGGAAGGGAAGCTAAAGGGTCCGCCAAACTCGGTCCATTTGTGTCCGGCGATCCTCTTCTTTGCGACGCTGTCGCAACTATTGTGAAAAAAAAGAGTCCCCTAACTCGGTGTCTTTCGACACCGTTTGCAATATCCGCCGACTTCCAGTCGCACCGCCCGGATCTGAAAGCCGCTCTCTCGGGCCATCTCTTCCCTTAGGCGTTCAAAGGAGGAACTGGTGTATTCGATAATCGCGCCACACCGGAAACAGGCCATGTGACAGTGATCGCGATTCGTCTTCGCTTCGTAATAGTGCTTCTCCCCCTCGAGGTGCATCAGGTCCAGTTCGTCGATCAGCCCTCGCTTTTTCAGCAGCGCAATCGTTCGATACACCGTGGCGCGATCGATTTCCGGGTCCCGCTTTTTGGCGATCTCCAGCAGCGCTGCCGCATCCAGATGACGCGGCGAATCCTGAATGATCCCGACGAGCAGGCGTCTTTGGGCCGTGATGCGGACACCCCGCGCCACAAGCTCTTTCATGAGGGAAGGTCGTGTAATTGTGGGATCGTTCTTGGACCTTCCTAATTGCGACTCTTTCGCAACAATGGCCGAAGCCCGCATAAAAACCTCCTTTCGAGTGTTGCGACTCTAGTTGCAACTGTGTTACAACTGGAAAGTCGATTAAACTTCATCCCCATGCTTTTGTCAACACTGATTCTTCAAATCTACGGGCGATTTCAGTAAGCGGTCAAAATCGGACTCCGAACGGCGAATATTTCGTCTGATCGTGCGGCCGTGTCACTCGCAATCGCACGAGACGCCAATTCCGTCTTCACATCCGGCAGGAATTCGGCCTCCTCCGAAAGTGGGCTTCCTCGCTCTCGGGCGCGTGCTTCAGCCCTTATGTAATTGAACGGCCTGGCGACCGATTGCAGTTGGAGCGCTGCATCGTTGCTCCGCCGGGCTTCGTAAATCATTGATTAGGAATGCCTAAGATGCCTTCGCTCCGCCAAAAGGCTCAGACCGAAGATCGTCGTTTGCTCGCGGCAGCACGAATTTCGCGTTTGGGATGGATCCACTAACGTCCAGTTGTTCCATGCCTTAACTACATCGCTTCACATGGAACTTGCGGTCTATCGACTAAAGCGTTTTGTTTCCATAGCCTGAGAGAGGGCCCGAACCGCTGCATTTTGTTGAGATTCCTGGGTGAATCCGGCCCGTCTATTGCACTTTCCCGCATGCGGCTCGCAACCGAGAGCGGCATCCGGGCGGTCTCAATCACTGGCGGAGCTTCGTGGAGAACCTACTCACAGTCCGGGGGCTGACGATCCAATATCGCGCCGAGGTATCTACGCGCGCCGCGGTCGATGGTGTCAGCTTTGACGTCGCGTCGGGCGAAGTCTTGGGAGTCATGGGAGAGTCGGGTTGCGGCAAGACGAGCGTCGCCATGGCCATTCTGGGCCTATTCTCCGGCGGTCGCGCCTTCGTTTCCGGCTCGATTCTCTTTCGAGGCCAGGACGTGCTCGCCATGAACGAAAAATCTCTCAGGAATATCCGCGGTGCGGCGATTTCAATGGTCTACCAGGACCCGGGAATTGCGCTGAGCCCCGTGATGCGTGTTGGGACTCAGGTCGCCGAAGTCACCCGCGCGCACAAAAAATGGACTTGGAAAAGGTGCTGCGCCGAAGCGCATTCGATGCTCGGGCGCGTCGGCCTGTCCCCGACGGACCGCATTTTCTCGGCGTATCCGCATCAGTTGAGCGGGGGGCAACTCCAGCGCGTCGTGCTGGCGCAAGCGCTGATTTGCGGACCCGCACTCGTGATAGCCGACGAGCCTACGGCTTCGCTCGACGCGCGCAGCCAGTTTGAATTCATCGAATTATTGCGTGAGCTGAAGCGAAGTTCCGGGATTTCATTGCTGCTCATCAGCCACACGCCGGAAATACAGGCAAGCCTTGCCGATCGCATCCTCGTGATGAAGGAGGGCGAAGTTGTCGAGCACGGTAGCTTTGACCGGGTCTATTGGAACTCGGCGCATCCCTACACCCGGACTCTGCTTCGCAGAGACCGCCGAATCGCTGAAGGGCTCCCGGAACCGCGGCGCGAGGCCTCCAAGACGTATCAATTAGCCAAGAGGATTTGAGTATGAGCTCCCAGACCCAACTCGCGGGCGGCACGACGGATGTGGACGCACTCGTGCGAATCGAGCGCCTCAACCAGGAATACGCGCAGCGGCGGCCTCTGACCGGCGTTGAATTCAAAGTGCGCGCCTTGGATGACGCAAGCCTCACAATTCGCCGTGGCGCCACGCTGGCCCTCGTCGGGGAATCGGGCGCAGGCAAATCGACCCTCGCCAGATGCCTCGCGTTGCTCGAACGGCCTGCTTCGGGGAAAATCTGGTTTGACGGCAATGACCTGTTGAAGCTTCGCCGGCGAGAGCTTTTTCCCCTGCGCCGGCAAATTCAGCTCATCTTTCAGGATCCGGCCTCGGCCCTCAACCCCCGGATGACGGCTTCCGAGATCCTTGCCGAGCCGCTCGCAATTCACGGGGAAGGGACGAAGGCACAGCGGCGCGAGCGGGCAAGGGAACTTCTGGATCAGGTTGGATTGCCGGCCGCCTCGGAAAACAAGCATCCGCTCGAATTCAGTGGAGGGCAGCGCCAGCGTCTGGCCATCGCGAGAGCGCTTGCACTGCAACCCAAGCTCCTTATCCTAGACGAAGCTCTGTCGAGTCTCGACATCTTGAATCAAGACCTGATTTTGAAACTTCTGACCGATCTGCAGGCGGCGTACTCCTTGACGTACTTGCACATCTCGCACGATCTGCGATTGGTCTCCCAATTCGCCGATGAAGTCGCGGTGATGCACAACCAAAGGATCGTGGAGCAGAGAGCGACGTTGGACCTCTTCACATTTCCCGCTGAGATTTACACACAGGAACTGCTTGCCGCGATGCCGTCGCTCGAATCCATTTGCGCGGGCCGGCAAGCCTAGGGAATCGGCATGAGATACATCACACGGCGATTCTGCCATTCGATCCTGCTCCTCATTGCCGTTTCCTTCTTTTCATTCGCGTTGCTCCAGCTTGCGCCGGGCGATTTCTTCGATGCCATGCGTCTAAATCCCGAAATTTCGAGGCAGGAAGTCAGCAATCTGAGGTTGGAATACGGCCTCGACCGGCCATTGCCGGTTCGCTACGAACGCTGGCTTCGCTCCGTATTGGAGGGGCGATTGGGGTTTTCCCTCGCTTCGAATAGCCCGGTTGCTCCGCTTCTTCGTGAGCGCGCCCGCAACACACTACTTTTGTCCGCGACAGCTACGGCGCTGGCTTGGCTCCTCGCTCTCCCGATTGGGATCTGGGCGGCGGTCCAGCGCGGACGTTGGGGCGACCGTGTATGCAAATTTGCCACCTCGACGATTCTCGCCGTTCCGGACTTGCTTCTGTTCCTCCTCCTGCTCCTGCTCGCGGTACGCACCGGTTGGTTTCCCGCTGGGGGAATGGCATCTGCTTCGGTCGACAGTCTTGGCACGTGGGCCAAAGCTAAGGACGTCGCATTCCATCTAACTTTGCCCGCGCTGGGCCTCGCGCTGACCTTACTTCCCGTTCTCATCAGCCACATTCGAACCGCCATGATCGAAGCTCTCGATTCGCCATTTCTGCTTGCCGCGCGCGGCCTTGGCATTCCCCCGGCCCGCCGGGTCTTGCGATATGCCCTGCCGGCGGCATCGAATCCGCTGATTTCGCTTTTCGGATATTCTGTGGCAACGATGCTCAGCGCATCGGCGTTGGCCGAGGTGATCCTAAGCTGGCCTGGTCTGGGGCCGTTGCTCGTGGATTCGATTCTTTCGAGGGACGTCTATGTAGTGGTTGCCATCGTAATGCTCTCGGCCCTTCTCCTGATCGTCGGAAACCTGATTGCAGATATCCTGCTCTTTGCCAGCGATCCGCGGATTCGGACGGAGTGACCGGATGACCTCGCCACGCAAACCCTGGGCTGTCTTGATCGGACTGGCGGTGTTCCATTGCCTGATTCTTTTTGCAGGTTTTTTCGCGCCGTATAATTTTGCGGAACAGTACCGCGATCTGCCCTTCGCCCCTCCGGCACGTCTTCATTTTGTGGACGCCCACGGAAAGTTCTACGCCCGTCCTTTTGTTTACGCCTTGGAGCCAGATCCCGCGAATCCCGGCGTCTATATCGCGAATTCCGCCGATGAGCATCCCCTCCGCTTCTTCGTGCAAGGCGCAGGTTACAAACTTGCCGGGCTGTTTGAAGTGCACCTGCACCTTTTCGGAGTCGAAGGGTCAACGCCGGTATTCTTAATGGGGAGCGATGCCTACGGGCGCGATCAATTTTCAAGATTCCTCTACGGCGGCCAGCTGTCCCTGCTCGCGGGACTCCTCGCCGCCGCCCTTTCGCTTGTCCTCGGAACCCTACTGGGAGCGATTTCAGGATTTTATGGAGGTTGGATTGATGCGGTGTTTATGAGGGGTGGAGAACTCTTCTTCGCTTTGCCGTGGCTTTATTTGTTGTTCGCGGTCCGCGCGGCGATGCCGCTGCATATCGCCGAATGGCAGGTCTTTCTTTTGCTCATCACGGTAATCGGCTTGATCGGCTGGGCGAGGCCCGCGCGACTCATTCGCGGCGTGGTTCTGAGCGCCAAGGAACGAAATTTTGTGTTGGCTGCTAAGGGTTTTGGCGCCTCCGACGTGTACGTGCTGCGCCATCACGTGCTGCCGCAGGCGTACGGGGTCATCCTCACGCAGATGACACTCCTGATTCCTCAGTATGTGATGGCCGAAGTAACATTGAGTTTTCTGGGCCTCGGAGTCGGCGAGCCCATGCCCAGTTGGGGCACGCTCCTGGCTTCTTTGCAGCAGTATTACGTTCTTTCCTCCTACTGGTGGATGTTCCTGCCCATGCTGGTGTTAATTCCCCTGTTCCTCGCCTGCTACGCAGCTGCCGATGCTTTACAGGAACGTCTGAAATCCGTGCCGCTATAAATGCAGGTGATTGTTTGCTATGAGTTAAATGATGTGGACACCCCCTTCCCTCCCGCTTCGAATTGCTCTGGCCGCATGCCTTTTATGCGCCTGCTCGACTGCATGGGCCGCCCAGCCGCAGTCAGGCGATGAGCGAATGGTCACGAACAATCCCCCTGGGCGACCCGGCGGCTCGCTCGTGGTGGTTCTAAAGTCCGAGCCAAAGACTCTCAATCCCGTTTTAGCTGAAGATGCCCCCTCGCTGACCGTGCTTCGTTGCCTGAACGCCGATTTGATCCATATCAACCGCGCGACGCAAAAAACCGAGCCCGCCATTGCAAAATCTTGGGCGGTTTCGCCCGACGGCCTCCAGTACACGCTCCAACTGCGCCACGGCTTGCGATTTTCCGACGGGCAACCCGCAGGCGCGGACGATGTTGTGTTCAGTTTTCGCGTTTACCTCGACGAAAAAATCGATTCGCCCCAACGTGATCTCCTGATTGTTGGCGGCAGGCCGATAACCGTCCAGAAACTCGGGCCCTATACGGTGCGATTTATTCTGGCGCGCCCCTACGCCGCCGCCGAACGCCTCTTCGATGGAATCGCGATTCTTCCGCGCCATTTGCTGGAAAACACCTATCGCAGCGGTGGTTTCTCCGCCGCATGGAATCTTTCGGCCAGGCCGAATCAATTCGCGGGGCTTGGTCCGTTTCGTTTGAAGGAATATGTGCCCGGCCAGCGCATCGTTCTCGAACGTAACCCCTATTACTGGAAGCAGGACCGCAGGGGTGACCAACTGCCGTACCTGAGCGAGGTGGCCTTCCAGTTCGTCTCGAGCGAAGACGCGCAAGTCATCACATTCCAAGCAGGAGGCGCAGACCTCTTGAGCGGGTTTGGGGCGGAGGACTACGCGGTTTTGCAGAGACAGTCGGCCGCGCGGCATTATCACCTGTTCGATCTAGGGCCGGGTCTCGAATACAACTTTCTTTTTTTCAACTTGAACGACATCGCTTCAAAAAATCTCCCTGAAATTGCGCGCAAACAGGCCTGGTTCAGCGACGTGCGCTTCCGGCAGGCCGTGTCGGACGCAATCGACCGGGCCGCGATTGTCCGGCTTGTCTACGACGGCCGGGCCACCCCTTTGTGGTCCCAGGTGACGCCCGGAAATAGGCTCTGGGTCGATCCGGATATTCCCCACCCGCCACGTTCGGTGGATCAAGCGCGCGCCCTTCTCAAGTCCGCCGGATTTTCCTGGAGAGCCGACGGGTCGTTGGCCGACTCCAGCGGCAACTCTGTCGAGTTCTCAATTCTCACCAGTTCTTCGAACGCGCAGCGGACGAAAATTGCCACCTTGGTCCAGAACGACCTGGCGCAGCTCGGGATGAACGTTCATGTCGTTTCGCTGGATTTCCATTCGATGGTGAATCGCTTGCTGACCAGCTACGACTTTGAAGCGGCGATGATGGGCCTGGTAAGCGGGGATGCGGACCCCACCGCGGAAATGAATGTGTGGATGTCGAGCGGCGACACCCATCTTTGGCATCCCGACCAAACGAAGCCGGCGACCCCGTGGGAAGCCGAAATCGACCGGTTGATGCAGCAGCAACTCGTGACCCTCGACTACGCCAAGCGAAAAAAGCTGTACGACCAGGTCCAGGAAATTGTGGCGCGGGAGTTGCCCGTGATTTGTCTGGTGAGCCCGGATATCCTGGTCGGAGCGAGCGATCGGGTGGCAAACTTTCAACCGGCGATTCTGGAACCGTATACACTCTGGAATATCGACGAGCTGTATATCCGCTAAGGCGAATGGGCACCCCATGGTCGCGCGGCTAGGATCGAAGACGAGAGAAACCCAAAAGGACTGGCCGGACCAGCGCCTTGTCCGGGAATGCCTGCGGGGAAACGAAGAGGCATGGTCGGCCCTGCTCGACAAATACAAACGGCTCATCTACTCAATTCCCGTCAAATATGGATTCCCGCCGGATGAATCCGCGGATATTTTTCAGGCAGTCTGCCTCGAGCTTCTTTCGGAACTGCCGAACCTGCGGAATCCAAGAGCCTTGCCGAAATGGATCATACAAGTGACCGCGCACAAATGCCTCCATCGAAAACGGCAACAGCAGAAAGTGATCGTGTCGGACCCAAACGACGAATCTTTTGAACAAAGCATTCCGGCGCAGGCGGAAAGTATTCTGCACGAGGCCGAGAGTGAACAGACGCTCCGCGAAACCGTCGCGGGATTGCCTCCTCGATGCCAGGATCTGATTCGGATGCTTTTTTTCGAGGAACCAGCGCGGCCGTATCAGGAAGTGGCAAGGGCGCTTGGCATCGCGTCCGGCTCAATCGGATTTATCCGCCAGCGCTGCCTGGAGCGGCTGCGCAAACGATTGCTCGAGGCGGGATTCTCGTGAAGCGTCGCGGCAATGGAACTCCCCTGTCCGCGGAATTGCTCTCGGATTTGTCTGGCCTTGAGAACGACACGCGGCGCAAAGCTTATTTCGCCAAGCACCCTCGGCTCTACCAGGCATCCGCGCTCCGCCAGATTAATGACGCGGCGCGAACGAAGCTTCGCGGAGATTCGCGCTCGGCGCTCGCCCTGGCGGAGTGCGCGATCCTTATCGCGTACAAGATTCGCGACCAAGAAGCACTGGGGCGCAGTCTTCGCAATAAAGCCAACGCGTTGCACATCATCGGGGACAATCAGAAAGCCCTCGAATTTCACGCCCAAGCGATCGCCGTTTTCCGCGAAATCGGCAACACTCTCGAAGAGGCCCGGACGCTGATCCCTTCCATCCAATCGTTCATTTTGCTGGGTCAATACGACAAGGCATTCGAAGCAGCCCAAAGCGCCAAAGAAATATTTGGCCGATTGGGCGACCGGCAACGCATCGCCCACGTCGAGATCAACGTCGGAAATATTTATCACCGGCAAGATCGCTTTGAAGAGGGGCTTGCCTGTTACGAGCGAGCCTATGAAGCCCTCTTGCCCTTTCACGATTCCGAGGGGCTCGCAGTGGCCATGTACAACATGGCCGTTTGCCTGATCACGCTTAACGACTTTACGCGGGCCCTCGCCTCTTATCAGCGGGCCCGCGAGATGTGCGTGCAGCACGGAATGACTCTGCTCGTGACGCAAGCGGATTACAACATCGCCTATCTCTACTATTTGCGCGGCGAGTATGGCCGCGCGATCGAAATGCTCCGCGCCACGCGCGGTGAGTGCGAAAAGAACGGCGACGCGTACGTGATGGCGCTGTGTTACCTGGATTTATCCGAAATTTACCTGGAATTGAATTTGAGCGCGGAAGCGCAAGAGACGGCGCATGAGGGCTATCTCCGTTTCCAAGCCCTCGGAATGGGATACGAAGAGGCGAAATGCCAGGCCAACGAAGCCATGGCTTTTAGTCAATTGGGCAAAGCGGTGCGCTCTCTGGAACTGTTCGCTGAAGCCCGCCCGAAATTCGTGCGTGAAAATAACCTCGTGTGGCCGTCGCTGATCGATTTGTACCAGGCCGTTGTTCTGTACAACGAAGGACGGCTGTTTGAGGCCGATCGTCTTTGCTCCAGCGCGGCCAAATTCTTTGACGGGTCCTATCTGCCCGGCAAAGCGGTGCTTTGCCATTTGCTTCTTGCGCGCCTCAGCTTGCGCCGCGGCAATTCCGCCGGCGCCCGCCAGGAATGCCAGCGCGCGATCGTCCAGTTGGCTTCCTTGGAAGCTCCCATGCTTCGATATCAAGCGGAATTCTTGATGGGGCAGATCCACCAAGCCGCTTCGGATCTCCCCGCGGCATACCGCTCGTTCCAGAGCGCCCGTGAATCGCTCGAAACGCTGCGCAGCAGCCTGCATGGTGAAGAGCTCAAGATCGCGTTCATGAAGAGCCGCCTGGAGGTCTATGAGTGCCTCGTGGACCTTTGCCTCAGTGACATAGGGAGGGACAAACCCGCGGAGGAATCATTCCGCTACATGGAACTGGCAAAGTCACGCAGCCTGGCGGAGCTGCTCGTTCACCAGGGATACGCCTTTCCGAATCCGGATGCAGGACAGAGCGGGCTCGTGCGGCGCGTCCGGGAAATGCGCGAGGAGCTAAAC
Organism: Verrucomicrobiia bacterium; assembly: GCA_035503815.1. Classification (GTDB taxonomy): domain Bacteria; phylum Acidobacteriota; class Terriglobia; order Acidiferrales; family UBA7541; genus Palsa-295. Next base: position 90,162 of record DATJTF010000028.1, on the reverse strand, counting down.
TGGTATTACCGGCGAATCGAGCTCGAGCAATTGCGGACGGAGCAGCCCTCGCCTCAGCGGATCGGCGAGCTTCAGCAGCAAGCGCTCACGCGAGAAAACGAGCTTTTGCGCGCCCTGCGCGAGATGCCGTCGCGCCAATCCGGGACGCAATCCGGCTCGGCCATCATATCGCTCGAAACTGTTCGCGATTGCTTGCCGGCGGATGCGGCGCTGATCGAATACTTTTCCGTCAAGGACCAGTTCGTAGCGGCCGTGGTGACGCGCGAGAGTATTGAAGTATTTCCCGTGACGCTGGTATCGCGCGTTCTGAATTTGGTGCGCGCCCTGCAATTTCAAATGACTAAGTTTCGCCTGGGAGCCGAATACGTCCGCACGTTCCAGAAGCCGCTGCTGGAAGCGACACAAGGCCACTTGAGGCAACTGTATGAAGAACTTCTGGCTCCTCTTCGCGGGCGATTGTGCGGCAAACATCTGGTAATCGTGCCTCACGGGGTGTTGCACTACGTTCCATTTCACGCCCTTTTCGACGGCTCGGATTATTTGGTCGAATCCCTGACTGTTTCTTATGCGCCCAGCGCTGGGATTTTTGCGTTTTGCCAGCAGAAACCGGCCGCTCCCGCCGGCGGCTCTCTCATTCTCGGCGTGCCCGACGCGAAAGCCCCGCGCATACTCGACGAAGTGAATGCGATCGCCGGAATCCTGCCTGATGCGGAGCTTATCTTGGGCACGGAAGCAAACGCGGAAGCGTTGCGAGAGAAGGGCTCGCGCAGCCGGCTGATTCACATCGCCACCCATGGGAATTTCCGCCAGGACAACCCTATGTTTTCCGGCATTCGGCTCGGCGACGCTTATCTAAATTTGTACGACCTGTATCAGTTGAGGCTCGATGCCGAGCTGGTCACGCTAAGCGGCTGTTCTACGGGCATGAACGTGGTTAGCCCGGGAGACGAGCTGCTCGGGTTGATTCGCGGACTTCTCTTCGCGGGGGCGCGGTCCCTCTTGCTGACCCTGTGGGATGTCCACGACGAAAGTGCATCCCAGTTTATGGCCGCCTTCTACCGCCGATTCATCGAGGGACAGGATAAGGCCTCAGCCTTACAATCCGCGATGAGGGAAATGCGTCAAAATTATCCCCATCCCTACCACTGGGCACCGTTCACCCTCACCGGTAACGTCTTTTCCCTCTGAAAGTTACACAATATTCGAAGTCCCTATATTTTTTGGTGTGCTAGGTCCCCTTATTCGGTGTGATGGATGTGCTGGGCGTTTCGGGCATGGGGATGCGGGCGGTCAAAACTTAATTTATTGGGGGCGGATGATGCGACATTACACAATGGAAAAGTGGGTTGATTTCGCGCGAGGCGTCGTTGATGAGCAGGAGAGAGCTGCAATGAAAAGCCACCTTGCCGGCGGCTGCGGCGAGTGCAAGGAAGCTCTCAAACTGTGGGAGCGCGTCCATTCGGTTGGCAGGCAGGAACCGGCCTACGAACCGCCGGAAAGCGCATTACGCCAGATTCGCGCCAAATTTGCTCTTTACGGGCCGCATAAAATTCAGCGGAAGGCGCGGACAGCCGCGTCATTGCTCTTCGACAGTTTTTTGAGCCCGCTGGCTGAGGGAGTTCGATCTGCCGGGCCAACAGAGCGCCAGTTACTGTACGGCATCGGCGAATATCGAATCGATCTCCGGATGGAGCATCAAGCCGAGTCCGGCACGATCTCGCTGATTGGGCAGGTCCTCGACTCCAGCGCTCCCGAGAGCGGGACGAATGCGACCCTGGTCCGTTTGTTGGTCGGCCGCAAAATCGTCGCGGAGTCGAAGCCGAACGAGTTCGGTGAATTCCGTCTGGAAACGGATTCCCCAGGTCCATTTCTTCTGAGTGTGCAATTGTCCGCCGGTGAACTCCAGATACCCCAAATCGAGGGTTCACAAGGACCAGCAGCGGATGGACCACAAGTCGTTGAAAGAAAAGCTGATGGCAAGAAAAGGATCTCAGTAAAGCGAAGTACTAGGAAGAAGGTCTAGTGCGAACTGTGCCGAATTTGACCACCCGTACCATAGCGGTGAGCCAGCCCACTGGGAGAGTCTGGGCTGGCTCAAAATGCTACTGTGCGCGGTCGTCAGACGGGCATTCAAAAGGAGCAGCTCCGGCTATGAAACGGTCAATTTGGCTACTCTCAGTCTTAACTTTGGCCTTGTGGGCCCAGCCTGCATCAGCACAAGGGTTGGGGAGCCTGCTCTCGAATCTCGGCAACACAGTAATTTCGACCCTGTCGAGTGTCACTTCCCCCCAGCCGGGCGTGATTGTCAGAACCAATCTTGGGCTCGCAGGTCTGCAAAACGTGTGTCTGCTCAACGGCTGCACAGTGACACGCAGCCTCGACGGAAATATCGGCCAGCTTTATCTCGTCACGCCTCAACAGGGACTTCTCCCGAATCTCCTCGCGGGAGTTCTTCGCCTGGTGACCGGCATTCTCGATGCGGAGCCGGACCAGACGTTCGTGATTCCTCCGAATCCCGCGAACTCTTCAACCTCAGGCAATCCACCGGCGGGGCTTTGGGACACAACTCCCGTGAGTTACTACGGAACGACGGTCACGGACGGATATGTGAACCAGCCGGCAGCTCAGATTATCCAGGTTGCGCAGGCGCATTCTGTCTTCAACGTCAGCGGCACCGGAATCGTGGCGGACATCGACACTGGAGTCGACCCGAATCATCCTGCATTCCAAGGCAGGTTGTTGCCGGGCTACGATTTCACCCGCAACCAGCCCGGCGGCTCCGAAATGAACGACATTTCGATGAGCGCCCCCCCGCCGTGCAGCTCCTGCCCGGCGGCGTACGTCAATCAACACACGGCGGCCATGCTGGACCAACACACGGCCAGCATGTTGGACGGAACGGCCTATCAGGCGTTTGGGCACGGAACGATGGTCATGGGCGTGATTCACCTGGTCGCGCCGACGGCGCAGCTCTTGCCGCTGAAGGCCTTCAGCGCCAATGGAAACGGATCGCTTTCCAACATTCTGGCCGCGATTTATTATGCGGTGCAGAATCACGCGAACGTCATCAACATGAGCTTTGACTTCACCAGCAGCTCTACCGAACTCACGAACGCCATCAATTACGCCAATCAACAAAATGTCATCTGTGTGGCCTCAGCAGGAAATGATGGCGAAAACGAAACGGTGTACCCGGCTGGTCTTCCGGATGTGATGGGCGTTGCCTCCACGAACAACCAGGACCAACGGTCGAGCTTCTCGAATTACGGGGACCAGGTCGTTTGGGTCGCCGCTCCCGGAGAGGGCGTGATCACAACGTATCCTTTCGGGCTATACGCCGCGGGCTGGGGAACCTCGTTCAGCTCTCCCATGGTCGCCGGCACTGCTTCGTTGGTTCTGAATATGCAGAAGGGAGACAATCAGAACCAGGTAGCCTGGGCGGTAGCTCATGCGAAATTTATCGGCCTGAATATGGGCTACGGCAGGTTGAACGTCGACTGGGTCCTTTCGGCGCTGAATCCTGTCCAGGGCTTGCTGCAGTAGGGCGGCATGGATAAGGGCATGCCAATACGCGAGAATTCGCTGGCGGGTCAATTCGGGCTCTCCCCAGCGATGAATCGAGCGGCGCAAGCAGCCTTCGCGAATAGAAATGGGTCGACGATACTCGCTCGCGAGACGTTCACGGTCGCGCTGCACGTCAAGGAAATGGAAGAACAAGTCGTCGCCCTGCGCACGTCCTTGATCTGCGCGTTCAATCAACTTCTCGACCTGAAGGATCTCAACACAGGAGTTCACAGCACCCGGCTTGCCGAGTGGGCTCTTCACGTCGGCGGCGAGCTTGGACTCGATGAGCGAACCCTCGCCGATCTCGAAGTGGCGGCCCTTCTGCACGACATCGGGAAAATCGGGATTCCCGATTCCATCCTTCATAAGCCCGGCAAGTTGACCGAAGCCGAGTACGAACTTATGAAAAAACATCCCGAATACGGCTGGGCCGTGCTGAGAAATGTTCCCGGCATGGACAGCGCTTGCTTGATGATCTTGCACCACCACGAAAGTTACGATGGCCGTGGCTATCCGGCCGGATTGAAGGGCGAAGAGATTCCCATTGGCTCGCGGATCGTCTCCGTTATCGACGCCTTTGACGCGATGGTTTCATCGCGTCCGTATCGCGAAGGGCTGCCTTTCGAAGAGGCCGAACGCCGGCTGCTTGCCGCGAAAGGAACGCAGTTCGACGCTGACGTCGTCGACAGGTTCCTTCCATTGGCAAGAGCGGAAATGAGGTCCGTGTTTGCGGCCGCGGGAACGGGCGTCGCTGCCGCATTGTAGTCCGTATCGTCCGCCGGACCGTCAAGGCAAGAATTCAGCTCTCAGCCGCAGGCCAAGATACTCATCGGTGTGAAGAAATTCGCGGACGAGTTGTCGCACTGAAATGTGTTCCGAGGCGATGCGGCCGATCCATTGGTTGCGTCCGGCCTTTTCCGCGGGCCGCCCCAAAATTTCAAGATAGCAGCGGTCCACGTCCTCCGGCTTGGCCTCTGCCTCAACCGCTTCAGCCGGCCATGCAGTCAGATAGGCGCCCTCATCCATGCGGTCGCCGTACCGCATGGCCAAGGCTTCCATGCGGCGCCGGTAAGTATTTCGCCAGGATTGCCAAGAGCCGCGGCACAACGCGTCATGCAACGCCGCTTCGCGGAAACCAATGGAAGTGTCGAAAAATCCGGGTGGGGTCTCGAAATACTGGGCCAACCCCTCGTGTTCCTCCGCCACGTAGAAGCGGTTCAGCCCGTCGAAGTAAACAAACCGATAGCTGGCCTTTCGCAACAGCGGATCCCACTCGGCCCACGAAGGAACCTGCGAATTCGGCTCGGTGGCCTCCACCAAGACCACGCGGGGGCGAAACCGCCGCCAGTCGCCGCCCTGCAGAACTCTTTCTTCCCACCCCTCTACGTCCACTTTCAGAAAGTCGATTGTCCTCGGCGCAAACTCCTCGCAGATCCGCTCGAGCGTGCTTATGTTTACTTTGGCTACGGATGTCGTGTGCCCCAGTTTCATCGCTCGCACGCCGTTCTCCGGGTCTAAGGAAGAAAGGCCGGTATTTTCAACGATCGTCAGAGTTGCTTCTCCCGGGACGTCCGCCAGAGCCAGGTTCAGGTTCACATCGCGCGGGCGAAACCGAGCCAATAACTGGTGGTACCCCGGATTGGGCTCCACGTTGACTCCGCGCCAGCCGCTTTCATAGAAGCTGAATGTGACGGAATCGATCAGCGGGTGCATAGCGCCCACGTCGATATAGAATCCTGCCCGGCCGCCCGCAAAACATCGCCGCAGCATTACGTCTTCGCCGTTCTGAGCGTATCCGATGTGCACAGTTTTCCGGTATGGAGAGGAATTCCTGCGGCGAATCCGAATTTCGATGGATTAGAAAGCCTTAATCTCCGCCCCCGCAGAAGGCCCACCTCAACCCGCGCCTTCCAATGCAATCGCGATTCCACCGCGTTGGTCGATGCCTTTTCTGCGCCGAGACTTGGTTCGAGTCCCCAATTACCGTCCCGATGGCTCGCGACGTTTTGTCACTGCCGTCACCGTGCTATTGAATTTTCGTTGGTGTGCCGATGACTCAATAAGATGGCAACAGGTTTGCTCACCACGTCCTGTATGCCTTCGCTTGCCGGTCAGCGGATGACACGCGGTAAGCCGTGCCGCTCGTCCGATGGTTTCGGTCCCGCGCTTGGCGGGTGAAAATCCGGCTCGCGGGGCTTGCAGAGGACACATTCATGAAACGGGAAAACGTTGCGGTGATTGGCGCGGCTGGCCACGTGGGCCTTGGGCTGACCCTGAGCATCGCCGATGCGGGCCATAAGGTCTTTGGCATCGACATCAATGAACAGGCGTTGGCCACTATTCGCGGCGGACATGTCCCGTTCATTGAGCAGGATGCGGAAGCAGCTCTGGCGCGCGTTCTGGCCTCCGGACGGCTGGAGATGACCTCGGATCTCTCCGTCGTGTCCCTCTGCCGGGTCGTGATCGTGATTCTGGGCACGCCCATCGATGAAAATTTGAACCCCGTCGTCGCCCCCTTGCACGATCTTTTTCGCTCGCTTCGCCCGCTACTCCGAAAAGGCCAAATGGTCGTACTGCGAAGCACCGTGTCACCCGGCACCACCGACAGCATCCGCGCCGCCATCGAACGCGATGGCGCCTGGCGGGTTGGCGAGGACATTTTTCTGGTTTACGCCCCCGAGCGCGTGGTGCAGGGAAAGAGTCTGGCCGAGATTCGCAGCCTGCCGCAGATTATCGGCGCCTACGATAGACTCAGCTTCCGCGCCGCCGAGGAGTTCTTCTCCTCTTTCGTCGCGAACCGCTGCTTGTTCGTGAGGCCCTGCGAAGCCGAACTCGCCAAGCTGATGTGCAATATGGCGCGCTATGCCGCCTTCGCCATCGCCAATGAGTTCTATCTGATCGCCGATCAATACCAGGCCAATATTCACCGCATTCTGGACGCCTGCTCCACCGATTATCCGCGATTCAGTTTGCCCTCGCCCGGCGCCAATGTCTCCGGCCCCTGCCTTTTCAAGGACGGTTTTTTTCTCGCCCAATGGTTTCCATTTCCCGAGCTGGTTCTCACCGCGTTCAAAATCAACGAGAGCATGCCCGTGCACATATTCCGCAAGATTCAGGCCCATCGCAGCATCCGCAAGGTTGGCGTGCTCGGACTTACGTTCAAGGCGGGCAGCGACGACACGCGCTATTCGCTCAGCTTCAAGATGAAAAAGCTGCTGGAAGCCTCGGGATACGACGTCGTGTCGGTCGACCCGTACCTACCGGAGCACAGCGATTTCTCCGTGCTCCGCGGATGCGATGCCGTCGTGCTGATGACCCCTCATGCCGCTTTTGCCAGCCTGAACGATCTGACCGACATTGTGGACAACGACCGCTGTTGGTACGTGGACATCTGGGGTTTTTGGCCGGCGATGCGCGGCGTCTCTGAGAACGGCTGCTTTTTTGGACGCGAGATTCCCCGCGCCGCAGAACCTGTGGCGTCCCATGGATGAAGATTCACTTCGGTGATTGAGGATTGTGAATGAAGCTGCTGGTTTGCGGAAGCGAGGGCCGGATTCTCTCGAAGGTGATTCCTCACCTTCTCGATGCGGGGCACGAAGTCACCGGCGTTGACAATTGCCAGAAATGGGGCCAGCGAGGTGGTTTGCGGCGTTACCGTTTTGTCGTCGGTGATTGCGCCGACCCTCGCGTCCTTCGCCCGCTAATGCCCGGAATCGAAGGTGTCATTCAAGGTGTCGCTACCTTGTACGGCGTCGTCGGATTTCACGAACGCGCCGCCGACATTCTGACCAACGATGTGAACGCGCACCAGAACATCCTGCGCCTGGCATCGGAAAACCGCGTCTCGCGCGTTGTCTTTCTCTCTTCCTCAATGGTCTACGAGCAATCCCCCCACGAGCCGCACCGGGAAGACGACACCGAAAGCGCGGGGATTCCCCGCACCGATTATGGGCTGTCAAAATTGGTCAACGAACGCATCTCCCAAACCTACTTTCAACACCGGGGCCTTCCGTACACGATCTGGAGGCCATTCAACGTAATCGATCCGGGCGAAGAAGCCGCCGAATCCGCGGGTCATAGCCACGTGTTCGCCGACATTTTGGACCGCCTCGTGGCGCGCGGGCAGAACCCGCTCGACGTGCTAGGAGATGGTCTGCAGGTGCGGAGTTTCTTGCACGTTGCCGAGGCGGCGGAAGCGATCGCTCGGTTTTCCTTCGACCCAAGAACGCGCAATCAAACCTACAATCTCGGCCGCGATGAATGCGTCACGATCCGTGAATTGGCCGCGAGAATCTATCGCAAAGCTGTGGGGCGAGGTTTGGTTCCTGATAGTGGCCCGCTGCAATTCCGCTCCAGGCCCGTGGTCGAGACCGACGTCAAGCGACGCGTCGGCAACTTCGAAAAAGTAGCTCGCGAAGTCGGCTGGAAATCGGGGATTTCGCTCGATTCTTCGCTGGACGACTGCCTGGACGCACTTGCGTCTCGCCTTACCGTGAATTCGGAAGCTTTGTGACGATTCGGACTCCATCGTCGCACACCCTGCCGCGCGGGCGCTTCCGAGACCCCGCCATCCCATGAGCCGCTCCGCCCTGACGACCGTTCATCCGAAGCTCGATCGCGTTCTCCAGCCATCCGGCAAACAACCGCAGGCACCGCAGCAGAGCTTGCCCACCCATTTTCCTCGGGAAACTTCAAAGCATTTGCCCGGAGTTCTCTTCCGCGGCTTTATTTTCGATGGCAGCGGATATTCCGAAGAAACGTGGGTTGAAGCGCTCGGCGTGGATTCCGCGGGCATCAATATCCAGGTAGAAGCCATAGGCGCACCCCACGATTTGCGAAAGTTATTGCCGGATGGCGCCAGCGCGCGTCTGGAAGAGCTGATTCGCCACCGAATCAGCCTCAATCGCGGCGTTTTCTATATGTGCGCTCCTCCCGATATGTTCGATCGGCACACATCCGGAAAATATCGCATCGGCCGCACCATGTTTGAGACGGACCGCATCCCCGAAGGGTGGGCCGAACTCTGCATGACCATGGACGAGATCTGGGTACCCTGCCAATTCAACGTCGAAACGTTTGCCGGTGCCGGTGTCGAGCGAAGCCGCCTCCGCGTCTTGCATCCCGGAGTGGATACCAGCATCTTTCGGCCCGGCGTCCAGCCGCTGGCGCTTCCGCAGACGCGTGCTTTCAACTTTCTGTCTGTCTTCGATTGGCACGAACGCAAGGGATACGACGTGCTCTTGCGAGCTTACTTGAGCGAATTCCGATCCGACGAGGATGTGGCGCTGATTCTCAAGGTCTACCAGATCAACGATCCGGTTTCCGACCTGGAAGCCAAAATCGCCCACTTCATCGAGCGCCGCGCGAACATGAGGCTGGAAGACTCCCCTCCCATAGTGCTGGTCAACGGATTTATTCCGCAATCACGCATGCCGCAGCTTTATGCCGCGGCGCAGGCGTTTGTTCTTCCCAGTCGCGGCGAGGGGTACGGACGTCCCTACATGGAAGCTATGGCCTGCCGGTTGCCCGTGATTGGGACGCGCTGGAGCGGGCAGATGGAATTCATGTCCGACGCCAATAGCTATCTCGTCGAATTGGACGGCCTCGTCGAGCCGCCGGCCGATGTGGATATGGAATATTACTCCGGCCACCTTTGGGCGCAGCCCAGTGTGGATGACTTGCGCGCAAAAATGCGGCACGTTGTAACGCACCGGGAGGAAACCCAGGCCCGCGCCCTTCGAGGGCACGAGCAAATGGTTAGCCGATTTTCCTGGGATGCCGTTCTGCCGCAATGGGTGGAGCAATTTCGCCGGTTGCTTGGCTAGACCGGCCGCGAGCGAGCCCGATGGGTCTCTATGTAGTCTCAACGGCGGATTACAAATTGAGGGAGGCCTACGAACGCAGCGCGCGAATCGCGCTTCTCTCGGAAGAGTGCGATGCGGCGGCAATTCCGGCTGCGGTTCGGTCCGCCTCTGACTTCCTTGACGCCGGCTACCTCGATCCACATCTCTCCGGGAAGCCGCCCGCAGGCTCCGACGGGATGATCCAGTGGTTCGCGGGAGAGAAGCTTCTCCAGGGGGATTCCGCCGCCATACGGCGCCTCCTCGTCGGCGCCCCGCACAGAAGTTATCTGCCGGTCCATCTCCCCTATCTCCAGGAGCTCGACCTCATCTCCCTTCAACCGCGCCTGGCAATGACAAGCGCGACGAACGAGCGCATCTCCCACAACGTTCGCATCGCAGGAAATCCGCTGGCTTCCGCGAAATTGCGCGCCGCGATGCGCTCGAATGGCGACCACTGGGCGAGGCTTCATCTGGCGCTGCTCGTGGAAACGGACACGCCCGGCTCGGGGATCCGCTTGCTTTCTCGCATGTCCCTCGAGAAAAATTGGCATCCCACCATGGCGGCGCTTGTGTTGCGCAATCTGAGTGTGATGATGATGCGCCACAACCGCTTCGAGGAAGCACGCAGCCTCCTGCAGAAGGGCCGGAAGCTTCATCCCGATTGCGCGGAATTCTCATTCATCCTCGCGATGATCGCCGCGCGGTCGGGTTCTCTTCAAGAAGTCGCCGGCCATCTCAAGAACGCCACGCTGAATTCCGATCCGCGGTACGTTGGAAGCGGCGGAGAGCGGGCCTACCGCGCGTCCTGGCTCTCGGGTCAGGCAATGGAGCCCACAGGACACCAATCTTCGCTGGTGCACTTTTATCGTTCTGGCCTCACGGCGCAACCCGCGTTCGAGCCTTCGGTCGTCGGTCTGCTTCGCCAGCGCCTTCCCGCCCATATCGCATACCGCCTGAGATTGGAGCTCTGTCCCGTGGCGCGGCGCGAGCATCGCTACTTCGAACCCGTGTTTCTTTACATGCTCTTGCATCGGCAACTTGAAACAGCCGCGCGGTTGCTCCGCGTCGTGCCGCTCTCCGCCGCGGAACGAGATAAACTCACCCGCACGTACAACTCCGTCGCTCAAGTCTACGCACCTCTCCCTCCTTCAGCTGCGCCGCCCGCAAAACCTGGCGTAATTCTGACCGGCGCATTTTTCATGATGTCCAGCCTCGCTCGCGTGAACAGGGAAATCGCCGGCACTTTGTTGCGCGATCAGGCTCTGCATCTCTCTCTCGATCCCCATGACATGGCGCAACGCCCAGCGTCCCATTTTCCCAATGGCGAAAAGCTGCAAGAAGCCATGTTCCGCCGCCCGACCCATTGCGATTTGACGTTTCGCCACCATTGGCCTCCTGAATTTCGCCGCCCGCCTTGCGGGAAGCTCGTTCAATTTATTCCATGGGAATATGGGGCCGTGCCCGTTCGCTGGATCCGCGGCATCGAGGAAAATGCCGACGAATTATGGGTGCCTTCCAAGTTCGTTCGCCGCGTGTTCCTCTCGGGTGGAGTCTCGCCCGATCGTATCCATGTAATTCCATACGGAGTCGACGACACGATCTACCAACCGATGGGCGATCGCTGGCTGCCTCCTGGCGCGCGAGGATTCGTGTTTCTCTTTGTCGGAGGCGTGATCGAAAGAAAGGGCCTCGACCTTCTCGCGAAAGCTTATGAATTGGCATTTTCAGGGGAAGAAGACGTCACACTTATTATCAAGGACCAGGGGTCGACGACTTTCTACCAACACGAAAAACTGCTGGGGAAGTTTCAAGAAATGGCAAAACGGCACGGAGGCCCCCGCGTCGTTATACTTACAGACGATCTGAGTGACGAAAGGCTCGCTGCGCTCTATCGCGGGTGCGATGCCTTTGTCCTGCCGTATCGCGGCGAAGGATTTGGAATGCCGCTTGCGGAGGCCTTGGCGTGCGGCAAGCCGGTTATCACCACTGGCCTCGGCCCGGCGCGAGAATTCTGCCCCGCGGGCGCATCCTACTTCATCCGCGCGAAGGAAGTGGCCATGCCGGATCCTCCGGCACATCTCGGCACGCTTGCATCGGAGGCGACATGGTTCGAGCCATCCCTGGATCACCTGGCGGAAACGATGCGCTACGTCTTCGAGCACCGTGACGATGCCGCCCGCAACGCGTTGGCCGCCTCGGAAGCCGTTCGCAGGGAACTCAGTTGGACGCGCATCACGGGAATTTGTCGCGACCACCTGCATGCGCTGCTCGGTCTTACGGTTTAGGCGGGCAATTTACTCGGAGTGGTGCCAAATCACGTGGGCGTCTGCGCTGACCGTTTGCTTGTTCGCTTGGACGGAGTCCCGGCTATACCGAGCACAACTGGGACTTTCGCATCCATCGAAAGCTCGGGAATCGAAATCTTGATACGGCGGGACTACTTCGCGGCTCCGCTCGATCCGTCCTGCTGGGACGCTCCCTGCTTGTCTTCATGCACCAAATCGGCCAGGCGGAAGTGGCTGGTCACTTCCTTCTGAATCCGCCAGTTGTGATAGGTATGGCATTCAAAACACCGGGATTCTGCGCCTGTCGCTCCGGCATGGTGGCACTGCTCACATATCCGGATTCCGGGCAGCAAGACATCCGAAGTGTTCTGACTTGTGCGCGAGCGAGTATGGCAACTCTCGCAGTTCACCAGGCGGTGCCGGCTGTGGTCGAACATTGCGTGCTGGAACCACCTGGGGGTAATCCTTGATTCAGCGATCTGAGGTAATCCCGAATTTGTCTTCAGAACGGTGTGGCATTGCTTGCAGGTCTTTTCCCAAAGCAGGAGTTCCGCGTCCTCGACTTTCGCATCCACCCATTCACCGGGCGTTTTGTAGATTCGCGGGGAGACGGGAACAGGTTTTGTCGGCAAGGCGATTCGTAGAACGGGTTCCCGCAACTCTTCCGGGTGCGCGGCGATGTAGGTGCGAAATCTTTCTTCGATATATATATGCACGACTTCAGGCTTATCGTGCGGCACGCTTTCTGCGAATCGCTTGTCAAAAAGCAGCGGGTGGCATCCGGCGCACTGCCTGGAATAGAAAATTGGCCCCATGTAGGCGCGTGCAGGATTCATTGACGGCGGCAATATATTGACGGACGAAACCGATGCGACGGCCCCTGCAACTGTCTTCGGCGTTTCTCCCGCGGGTGATCCGGGCGCGATACTGTAAGGCCACGATTGATTTTCCTGGTTGGCGCGATGGCAGTCCTCGCAGTCGAGCTGTACTGGCTCACCGTGAGGGCCCTTTAATCCCGCCTTCAGATGCACAGCGTGATTGAGTTTGATCGTTCCCGGGTCGGAGAATCCCGGCCGCAGTGCGGCAAATTCGGGGTGCCCCGCGCCGAAGGCGGAGATGTGGCGGGCATAAGAGGTCGGCGCCCCGGCAGTATCCAAATTCGCATGGCACTGCGTGCAGCTCTCCTCGGCAGTGGACGCGAGACGCAACTGCCCACGATGTTCCACATGGCACGAGGCGCAAGTTGGGGTGAAAGTCTGATTGGAATGATGGATTGGGCCGTCGTGGCAGCTTAAACAGGCCCGGTCGAGCGCCGATTCCCGGAAGGACGCCGCGCGGCTGACGTGGCACGTAAAGCACTTCTGCGCCAGCACGGCGTGAGCCGGCGACATTTTTCCCGAGCTGTACACATAGTCATTTCGCGCCACTCCATAGCTCGCGAGCCAAACCAGCCCGGCAGCGGGCGCAAGAATGGACAGCACAAAGCGCCACGTGCGCAGCGGATGCGGGCGTTTGAAATAACTCAAGTCGATCCGCTTGGCGACCGATTTAGTTGTCCGCTGCGCTCGCGACACTCTCCGCCTCTTCCCGGGGCTAATATCGCAGAGCCATCACCGCATGGATGGCGCCCAACAATAGCAATGCCAGAGACAACGGAACGTGAAGCAGCAGCCAATCGTGCAACATGTGGTGCAGCCGCGATTGGCGGCGCAACTGGCGCTCTTCCTCGCAAATTTCTTCCAGGTCCCTCACCGTTTGATGGACTTCTGGAGGCAAGACTGTGCGCAGGGCGGCGAATATCGCTATCGACTTGGCCGTGTCTCTTAACGCGTGGCTTCGGCTGCCGGAGTTCTGCAGGAAGGGCCGCATCTCTCGCACGTAAAACTGTTGCAGCGGCGCCACATCCTTTTCCGATACAGCGGGCAATTCCTCCGTGGTGGTCGCCGAGGCGCGTGCGGCCGCGGCAACTACGAGCGGGCCGTTTGGGGCGGTGACATCCTCCACGAAGCCATCCGCCTCCTCCAGCAGTTGCCCGCGGACGTGGCCGATCTGCTCGAAGATTGTTTCGAGCGGCACCTCGGATGTCATCACATTCGGGACATAATGCTGCAGTACGGCGCCAAAAATTCCGCTGAGCACAACGATAATCAGCAGGACCATCAGCGTCGCCGTCAGCGGGCCTCCAAAACGAAAGCCCCCGTGAAACAAGATGAGCGGCAGGCTCAGGATGCCGAGCCACAAATGTCCTCGCATCCACGCCTGCGCCCGCCCAACCCTCCAGACCGGAACTTTCTTCCGCGCTCCAAGCAGCCCCGCGAAGATCATGAATGCGAAGCCTGCTGTGCCAAACGTCAATCCGAGCGCGCTCGCGCCGCTCGGTCCATGCGGCGATTCCGCCGCGTAGGGAATATAGATTCCCGTGGAAACGGCCAGAATTACAACCGAGGCGATCAGCCATTTTCGGTGTGAGCTATCGATCCTCAACTTCGCGCCTCTATCGCGGGTTCTCGTCCTGGCCTGCGCCAACGGGCTCCGAATTTTTTCCGCGCAACTATCGTTTCAGTGGAGTCGCCGAATTTGCCCCGAGCATCCCCGCGAAATATTTGCTCGGATCCACTCGATGCGCGGCGTCGTGAGGGCAGGCGTAGACGCAACTCGGCTCGGCCTGCTCCGTGCAGAGGTCGCAACCGCATGCCTTCTGCCTCATGACAGCCTTCTTGCGGCCTGGGCGCTCGGGATCGTCAATTTTCACTTCAAAGGGATGCAAATTGATGTTGCCGTAGGGGCAGTTATTCGCGCACAGGCCGCAGCCGATGCACCAGTCTTCGATGATCACCTCGAGCGAATTCCGGCGCCGGATGGAGCCCACGGGGCATCCGACCATGCAAAGAGGGTCGCGGCACTGCCGGCAGGACGTGGCGACAAGATAGTGGTCGAATCGAAGGCCGTCGCGCACCAGCCGCGTGACGCCGTCGTGGGCATCCGCGCAGGCTCGAACGCATGCGTCGCAACGCGTGCACTTCTCCAGATCGAGCAGCAACAGGCTCTGCGCTTCCATCAGGCCCTGAGCGAGAAAACTGTCCAGAGGGACGCTCTGCTCGAGCGAGAGCCGCTCGCGATTCTGCTGCACACGTTCCTTCTCCACGGTTTCGAGTTTCTTGCGGATGGCCGGAAACTCCTGCGTCATGCGGCCGAAATCCTCGCCCGAAATTTTCACGAGTTCGACGTGGTCGAGCGCCGTGCATGTGGCCGTCCGCACATCGCTCTCCAGGAGCCCGATTTCGCCGAAATAATCGCCCCGCGAAAGATAGGCCAGCACGAGTTCGCCGCCTGGATGCGTCTGTGAAACTTTCACGAAACCGATGCGCACCAGGTAGAAGCTGTCGGCCACTTCTCCCTGCCGGCAGACGACTTGGCCGGGCGAATAGCGAACAAGCTCCACTTTGTCGCGCAGTGTCGAGATGAATTCATCCGTCAGAGAAGCGAAGACTGGAACTCCACGTAGGTGGGAGTCGAGCGCGCGGCGCCGGTACGATGTTTCCAGCTGCGCCCGGAAATTCTTGTTCCGCTGCATGATGTCCAGCACGTTGCGAAGCATTTCCAGCACGGTACAGTCCGTTTCCGCCCGCACCGTCGCCGAACGCGGATACAGGTTCATGCACGTCATTTCACCGAAGAGATCGCCGGGACCAAGTTCGGCCACCGGGTTTTCGTAGGCGAGATCGACCGGTGCGTCGATGTGGATGAATTTCTGATCCGTCTCTTCTTCGCGCTTGTCTTGCTGGCGCTTTGCGAGCGCGCTCGTGAGTTTCGAAAGGAATCCGTGCGAGCCTCCCTGCGTCTTCACATGCGCGATGGGGGTGGAAATCGAAACTCCGGCCTTGCCCTCGAGAATATAGAATGCCGTCGAGCCGTACTCGCCTTCGCGACAGATCGTATCGCCGCGCCGGAACTTCCGGCGGACAACCGCCCCGCGATTCAAGCTCAGAAACGTGCCGGATACTCCCTTGAAAACGGGAAGCGCCTCGATTTCTTCCACCGTTACCTGCCGGACGTCCGCTCCGCGGGCAAAATCGGGAGACGTGGCCAGCTTGTTTGTCAGCGCTCCGGTGGGGCAGGACACCATGCACTCGCCGCAAGACACGCAGGACGAATCTCCCATCGGCCGGTTGTTGTCGAATGCGATGCCCGCTTGCCCGCCTTTGCCCATTCGCCCGAGCACGAAATTGTGGCGAATCTCGTTGCAGCCGCGGATGCAGCGATCGCACAGGATGCAGGCGTCGAAATCGACAGCAATGCTGGCAGAGGAATCATCCTTTCCTCGGCCGGTCGCCCGTTGTGGATACCTTGACTGCGCGGCCCCCGATTGCTTCGCGAGGGTTTCCAGTTCGCAGTCGTTCGTGTTCCTCTGGCGCGCACAGGGTGAAGGGTGGTCCGCCATCAGGAGTTCCAGAAGCGTGCGTCTCGCGGCTTTCACCTTTTCCGAGGCCGTTTGAACCACCATCCCGTTTTCCGCGGGACGCACGCAGGACGCCGTCATCACCCGCCCTCCCGCGTCAACCACACAGACGCGACAAACGCCCGCGGGTGTTTCGTTCTGCTGGTGGCACAATGTCGGGATCGCGATGCCGTTCAGGCGAGCCGCGTCGAAGACGGTGGTTCCTTCCGGCACTTCGACTTTGCGCCCGTCTACGGTCAGCTCAATCATTCCGCCCGGCGTCATAGCAACCTCGGTGATGTGGTGACTGCCGCAACCGGCTCCGGAGAATTCGAGAAGCAGATTCCGGATGGACATTCATGCCGCGTGATGTGCGCTTCAACCTCGGGGCGAAAATGCTTCAGCACAGATGCAATCGGCACGGGCACTACCTGCCCCAATCCGCAGATCGAAGTGAGCATCAGCGCGCGTGTGAGCTCCTCGACAAGTTCGCTATCCGCGGGTGAACTTCGTCCCTGCGTCCAACCGGTGAGTATCTCCACCATCTTCTGCGACCCCACCCGGCACGGAACACACTTCCCGCATGATTCGTTGCGGAAAAACGATGTAGAGTTCAGCGCCATATCGAGCATACACGTACCTTCGGCGCAGACCACTACGGCGCCCGAACCCAGCATCGATCCCGCGTCCTGAAGCGATTTGAAATCCAGGCGAACGTCGACCATCGACGCCGGCAGATATCCCGACGATGGTCCGGATGGAGCGAAAGCCTTCAGCCTTTTTCCGTCTCGAATCCCGCCGGCCTTTTGGAATATCAGGTCGGAGATGGGCAACCCCATCGGCACTTCGTAAACCCCGGGCCGCGCGACATCTCCGCTGACTCCGACAAATTTGAACCCCGCGGCGCCGTTCGCACCCTGCGCTTTGTACCATTCGACGCCACGGACGAGGATCTGTGGGACGTGCGCAAATGTTTCAACGTTGTTGATGACCGTCGGCTTGTTCCACAATCCCTGCGCCACCGGAAACGGAGGTTTATTGCGTGGTTCCGCGCGTTTGTCTTCAATCGCCTCTAGTAGCGCGCTTTCCTCGCCGCAGATATACCCTCCGGGGCTGACGAATACCTCGAGATCGAACGCGAGCTCGCTTCCCAGCACGTGCGCCCCGATTAGCCCTTCGTGCCTGCAATCCCTTATTTCCTGTCTGCAGATGTCGATTTGCTCCTCATACTCGTGCCGGATATAGAGGATGCCTTTTCGCGCGCCGGTGATGAGCCCCGCGACAATCATTCCTTCGATCACGAGAAAGGGAAGGTGAGTGAGAATGAACCGGTCTTTGATCGTGCCCGGTTCGCTCTCGTCTCCGTTGCACACAATGAATTTCTCCAGCCCCGGTTGTGACCGCACGATGCTCCACTTCGATTCCGCCGGAAACCCGGCCCCTCCCATCCCCCGCAGGCCCGACTCCTTCAGTTGTTGGAGCGCTCCTGCCCAGTCGCGCGAATCCACCAGCCGCCGGACAGCCCCATAGTGCTGCGAATTTCGGTACGGATCAGAAGCGCATTCGAGTTTCTCGTGGTGACTCCCGTGTTCCGCTATTTCGCCTGCCAGCACCGCGGTTCGAATCATCTCCTCGACGGACGTCACCTCCATGTCGCCGAAGATCCGATTGTTGATCGCGACAGCCGGAGCACGATCGCACTGGCCAAGGCAGGATACGCCGCGAATCGTCACATCTTCTTCACGAGCGCCCCGAAACCGTCCCTCCAGGCCGCCTCGCAGCTGATCCGCCCCTCGCAGGTGGCACGACATGTCACGGCAAATCCGCACGTCGGCTTTGGGTGGAGAAGAGAGGCGGAAATGAGGAAAAAAACTCGCCACTTGGTGGAGGCGCGTTACAGGAACATCAATCTTCTTCGCAATTGCCTGAAGCTGATCGGCAGGCAGATAACCGAACTGCCGCTGGAGCTCTCTGAGTTCCTCAACGATCAAATTGACTCTCCCTGAACGGGGAGTTCAAGTCTAAAAGAGGCGATGGGATGAATGCTGAGTCGCTACTTTCTGATGCCTCTATATAACAAATCTCTCAAACCAAGTCCACAGCACTGCCCGCACGCCGGATGCGAGTCTTGAAACAACTTGGGCTCCATCCCGTTGACAACCCCAAAGGTGGATAGTATAAGGGCACCGATTGATGTAACCATTTTCGTGGTTTGCTCCGCGGCCGGGCAATTCTGCCTACCATACCGAAATGAAACGAGTTGCGCAGCCCAAGCCTCGCCGCTTCCTATTGGCCTCCGTCGGTTTGGCCTGCATTCTTGGTTTCTCCTCTGCGGTCCCCGCCGGCGAGGGGCGGTCCGATTCTCAATCCGGTCAGCCTCCTGAACAATACACGGGCCCCGGTTCGTGCAGTTCCACCAGCTGCCACGGCAGCATTGCGCCGATGACGATCAATCGTGTCATGCAGAACGAATACAGCATCTGGATCGTGCGGGATAAACATTCGAAGGCCTATGGCGCGCTTACGGGAATGGTCGGCGAACGCATGGCCAATCTTCTCGGGTTGGGCAAGGCGGAAACGGCGCCACGATGTCTCGCTTGCCACGCCCTGGATGTGCCGGCTTCCGAGCGCGCCCACACGTTTGAGATCAACGACGGAGTGAGCTGCGAAAGTTGCCACGGTCCGGCTTCCGGCTGGCTCGGCCGCCACACCGAACGCAACTGGACGCACGAACAATCGCTTCAACTCGGTATGTACGACACTCGCGATCTCATCAAGCGCAGCGAAAAGTGCCTGTCCTGCCATCTCGGAAGCGATCAAAAATATGTTGACCACGAAATGATTGCCGCCGGCCACCCCGACCTTTATTTTGAATTGGATTCCTTCTCCGCCACGATGCCGCGTCATTGGAGAGAACCTGATGAGCCGGGTGAGCCGCAAGGCAGCGATCCGTGGTACGACGTCCGTGAATGGACCACCGGGCAAGCTGTCCAGCTGCGTGAGGGTCTCTTGCACCTCGAATCGCGCGCGCATGGCAAAATCTGGCCCGAATATTCGGAGCAGGAGTGCTATGCCTGCCACCACAGCCTGGTTCCCGCCGAACAAAGCTGGCGGCAAGCGCGAGGTTACCCTGGCCGCCAGCCGGGAAATCCGCCTTGGAACGCCTCGCGTTACATGGTTTTCCGCGAAATCGTCAGAGAGATGGATCCGGCGGACGCAAAGGAACTCGACGGCCAATTGGTTCACCTGACCGCCCTGATGAGCACACTCAATCCCAATCGAGATGAAGTAGCCTCGACTGCGGCTTCCTCGGCTCGACTGGCCGATGCGATCGCCCACAAACTAAACGGTTCCACGTACGATTCTGCCCTCACGGTTCGGATATTCCAGCAGATCTGTTCGGACGCCGACCCCATTTCCAATGATGGCGAACATTCGGCCGCCCAGGCCGCCATGGCCCTGCAATCTCTGTTCGTCGCCTATAACCGGAACGAGAAAATGCAGAATGCCGATGAGGTCCGCGCCGCCATCAACGGTCTTTTCGACCAACTGCAGTCGCCCTCCAATTACGACGGCCCCCGTTTTGCCTACCAAATGCGCCGGGTCAGTTCCGTTTGGCACTAATCCATGACTAGGCGGCAGAGTTCTTCGTCGCTCGAAGAGGAAAGGCTAAATGCCCCCGATGAAGGGGGCATCGCTCCGTGGCGCCGCTGGGGTCCATATGTCTCCGATCGTTCCTGGGGCACCGTCCGCGAGGATTACAGTCCGGACGGTGATGCCTGGAATTTTTTGCCCCACGACCTGGCACGGAGCAAAGCGTATCGCTGGGGAGAGGACGGAATCGCCGGCATCTGCGATCGCTATCAGTTGCTCGTCTTCGCCATGGCCTTTTGGAACGGCCGGGACCCGATCCTCAAGGAGCGGCTGTTCGGATTGAACCCCGGGGAAGGGAATCACGGCGAGGATGTGAAGGAGTACTACTTCTATCTCGACAACACTCCGACGCACAGTTACATGCGTATGCTTTATAAGTATCCGCAGGCGGAGTTTCCCTACTCGAAATTGATCGATGAAAACCGCCGCCGTGATGGGGGCGGCCCCGAATTCGAACTCCTGGATACGGGCGTCTTTGACGGCGATCGCTATTTCGACATCTTCATCGAATACGCAAAGGCCGGACCCGAAGACATCTGCATTCGGATCGAAGCCTTCAATCGCGGTCCCGAAGAATCCACGCTGCATCTCTTGCCACACTTATGGTTCCGCAATCATTGGGCATGGTCCGATCCGCCCGGTCCCGAGCCGGTTCTTCGCGCGGTGGCGCCCGGCCCCTCGGGCCTGCACATCATTGAAGCGGATTCAGAGTCCGTAAACCCTTTGAAGAATCTGCAATTCGATTACCGGATCGGCCGGATGCGGCTCTACGCTCCGCCGGGAGGCGAGCTCCTCTTCACAGGCAACGAAACCAACGCCGAACGCGTCTTCGGGTGGGGCCACCACAGCCGTTCGGCATACGTGAAGGACGCGTTCCACCGGTACCTTATCAATGGCGAAAACTGCGTCGACCCCGCTCTGTCGGGAACGAAGGCGTGTCTTCACTACACGCGTGCGATTCCCGGCGGCGGGTCTACCGTACTGTCTCTGCGGTTAACTTCCGAGCATTCCAGCGTTGACGGGTCGCCTCTCGCGTTCGTCGATTCCGTGATCCGCGACCGAAAGGCTGATGCAGACGAATTTTACGCCGCGATTCACCCGCCGAACTCCTCCGCCGAAGTTCGCATGATTCAACGGCAGGCTTTCGCTGGTCTCTTCTGGAATAAACAAGCCTATCTGTTTGATGTGGAGCGTTGGCTCGATGGTGACAATCCCGCCTCTCCGCCTCCCTCTTCCCGCAAACTGCTCCGCAATTCCCATTGGCGCCACTTAAATTCCATGCGTGTTTTCACCATGCCGGACAAATGGGAGTTTCCCTGGTTCGCATCCTGGGACCTTGCTTTTCATTGTGTTTCACTCGCCTTGGTTGACCTGCGCTATGCGAAACAAAGTCTCTGGGTGCTTTTGTTCGAGCAATTCCAGCACGTCAACGGTCAGATCCCCGCTTACGAATGGGAATTCTCCGATCTAAATCCTCCCGTTCAGGCCTGGGCTGTCTGGCGCATCTACTTGACGGAAAAACGCAGGCGGGGCGCAGGCGACCGCGAATTCCTTGAGAAGTGCTTTCACAAGCTCCTCATGAATTTCGCTTGGTGGGTCAATAAAGTGGATCGAGAGGGTCTCAACGTTTTCGAGGGTGGATTCCTGGGCCTCGACAACATCGCCGTCGTGGACCGCAGCATGAAGCTGCCGGATGGCGGCGTACTCGATCAGTCCGACGCAACCGGCTGGATGGGCTTTTTCTGTTTGCATATGATGCGCATCGCCCTCGAGCTTGCCCGATTCAACGGCGTCTATGAAGGGCTGGCGACGAAATTCTTTCAACACTTCATCGGAATCGGCGCGGCGATGAAGAAAATGGGTGGGCGCGAGTATCAGTTGTGGGATGACGATGACGGGTATTTTTACGACGTTTTGCGGTATCCGGACGGCGCTTTCCGTAAATTCAAGGTTCGGTCGCTCGTGGGGCTCATTCCGATGTTCGCTGTCGAATCTCTCCGCGAGAGCGATTTGAAGCATCTCTCGCACTTTCCCGTGGACGTGAATTGGTTCATCCGCAATCGTCCTGACCTCGTCGGCAGCGCTTGCTACACGGAAACGCGCGGGGGTGAACGCCACCACATTCTCTCCATCGTGGATCGTCAACAGCTCTCGCGTATCCTCAGAAGGCTGCTGGACCCCGACGAGTTTCTATCCCCCTATGGTGTGCGCAGTCTTTCGAAATTTCACGATGAGCATCCGTTCAGATTTGCCGGGAGCCAGGTTCGATATTCTCCCGCGGAAGCCGGGGAGAAGATCAAGGGTGGGAATTCGAATTGGCGCGGCCCTCTTTGGTTCCCCACATCGTATTTGATCATCGAGTCGCTGGTGAAGTTCAGCGATGCGTTCGGCCCCGAATTCGCCCTACCGGCTCCCGGCGGCGATGGCAGCACGCTCACCCTGCGAGACATGGCTGCCGAGATCGCTCGGCGCATGATATCGATTTTTCGCAACGATTCGGGAGGCCGCCGGCCGATCTTCGGCTCCGCAGAAAAATTCCAGAAAGACCCTCACTGGCACGATCACCTGTTTTTCTCCGAATACTTTCATGGGGATTCAGGTGCGGGTCTTGGAGCGAGTCATCAAACCGGCTGGACCGCGCTCGTCGCCAACTTGATTGATGAGTGGTAGCCCGCTATCACGTGAGGAGGCCCGATCAAGGCTACGGGAGAAGTGGCGGCTGTGTTGAAGGTCCGGGGTCGGCGCAATCCGCCCCGCTTCAACCCTCTCGAAGCTTGTGTCCAGTGAGGTTGCCCAACCCGTCGTATGCCGCATATTTGTACATTTCCGACAGCGTGGGGAAATTGAAGACGAAATCGATAAACAGGTCGATACTCCCGCCAATTTCCAGAACCATCATCCCGACGTGAACCAGCTCCGTCGCGCTTTCGCCGATGATGTGTACCCCCAGCAGCCGCCGGTCCTTACGGGAAAAAATCAGCTTGAGCAGGCCGGAGGTATCCCCGGCCATCACTCCACGGGCATTGTTCGAGTAGCGGGCCCGACCGACCTCGTAAGGGAGGTCCCGCTTGCGGCAGGACTCCTCTGTATCGCCGACGGATGATATTTCCGGGATCGTGTAGACTCCCATTGGCAACTGCGAAGCTACTCTCTGCTTGTATTGAAATCCAAACGCGTGGCAGACCGCGACGCGTCCCTGTTCCATTGAAGTAGAAGCAAGCGCCGGAAAACCAACCACATCGCCAGCCGCGTAAATTGTCGGAACGCTTGTCTGGTAATATTCGTTCACTTCGATGTAGCCGCGCTCATTCACCTTGAGTCCCGCCTTTTCCGGACGCAAGCCTTCCACCGCGCCGCCGCGCCCCGCAGTGAAAAGCGCCGCTTCACATTCGGCCGTCGTGCCTGACTTGAGTCTCAGGCGCACTCCGTCGGACGTCCGCTCCGTTCGCGCCACGCTTTCTTCAAGGAAAAATTGCACGCCCAGCCCGGCGAGCCGGTCCCGAAGCAGTTGGCTGATCTCCGCATCGAGAAAAGGCAATAATCGGTCTCGGCCGTCAATCAGGCGCACGTTCACGCCGAGGGCGGTAAAAATGGACGCATACTCGCAGCCGATAACGCCGCCCCCAACCACCGCCAGGCTTTTCGGAATTCGGTCCATATTCAGAATCGAGTCGGTATCAAAGATGGTTTGGTCGTCGAAGGGAATATCCGCCGGGCGTCGCGGGCGCGAACCCGTGGCGATCAGAATTGCCTCGGCTGTCAGCCGCTTCGTCCCCGCGTTCGGCGAGGTGACGATGACGCTGTGCGTGTCTTCCAAGGCGCCCGAGCCCCAATACACATCCACTCCATGCGCTTCCAGGTTGTGCCGGATTTTCTCGCGTTCAAGCGCGACGATCACGTCCTTGCGGTGCATAAAATCCTTCACCGTCAGGCCTTCCCGCAGGGAATAGTCCACGCCATAGAGCCCGCGCTGCTTGATCCCGGAAAAATACAGCGCCGACTCGCGCAGAATTTTGCTCGGTATTGTCCCCGTATTTACGCACGCGCCGCCGGGCTCAGCCGCGCATTCGACCACGGCGACGCGTTTTCCGTAATAGGCTGCCTGCGCAGCAGCTTTTTCTCCAGCTGGGCCGGAACCGATGACAACGAGATCGTACTTCTCCAAGGAGGCCTCCGAAAGAATTCGCGCTCGAAACGAAAATTTCCGTCACTCCGCGATTATAGCGGTTCGCAAAGCCGGCCGAGCGGAGGTGAGTTGTCGTTCTAAACACCAGCTCGCGGCCAAATGCCCGTTGCGTCAGTCAGAAAAGCAGGGGGAATGATGGGATGGCCCGATTGTTCTTGGAAGCCGCTCCATCTCAATCAATCGGTTGGATTTCGCGGGAACTTGAGATATGGCATGCGAACGCCGTTAATGATCACTTGGTCCGCCCGGATGGCCGTCGGCGCGGCGAATCCCGTCATGCCGCCGTTGGTCACGTAATCGTCCTGGTCAACTCCGTCGCCGCTGACTCCCAACCCGCCGACCAGAGCGCCATTCGAGTACAGCGGAGCCGACCCCGGAAAGAAAACGATTCCGCTTTGGTTGTCCGCAATATTGGGTCCGGGTGGCCCGGGTGGGTCCGCTCCTTGCGTGCACGGGTTCGCGGTGTCCTGTGTATACAGATCAAAGAACGGCCCGGGGGAGCTTCCGTTAATCCCAGGAGGGAAATAGGGCTGCGCGCCGAAGCTGATCGTCCGATTTGTGACGGCTGTGCCGATCGGCATTTCCGGCAGGTCAGATGCCAGGCGATTTGGCCCGCTGAAGTAGATGACGTTCCGCGCCTTGGTCGCCGCAACATCAATACTGAACACCGTGGCGTCGTGCATCCGGTAGAGCGCGATGATGGTCCCGTCGAGATCGCTCACCGAAATCATCATGTGTGCGCGAGAGCCCAGGGGGAGGCGGATGGCCGCTCGGGTCTGGTTCGCTGTATTGATCGCATTCATCACGATCGCGCTCACTTGGTCCGCCGTCAGTCCGCCCACCAGCCCGGCCGAGGGTCCAACCAGGTATCCGTCCGGCGGGGGACCAGGGCTCGAAACCGGCGGGACTGTGTAGTTTCCGGCGTTGAAAGACCCGCTCGGAGGCGACAGGTCCGACGGCGGCGTCGTTTGATTCACGAACGGCAATTCTATGCCGTTGATGACCACCACTCCGGGCGGCGCGACGGAAAAGCCGATTCCATCCGTGGCCGCATCCGGGCCGCCCTGCGCGATCATTCCCGCTGCTTCGTACGCGACGTATTCAGCCACGTCCGGCGGAACGCCCGTAACTCCGATTCCCCCCACTTCGTGGACTCCCACGCCTCCGCTCGAAGCATCGCTCATCTTGAAAATCGGCACACCGCCGGGATTCACGTCCGCGATTGCTTCGGCATCGTTTCCAGCGCGATCCATCAAATCGGCTTTCCCAGTGATGACGCCATAGCGGCTCGGCGTCCCGTCAATATTCACGGGAAGTGGAATCTCTTGCCCCGCAATGTAATTGCTGGAAAGGGGGCAGCCACGATTCGTGTTCTCGATGCCGTATAGCGCGGCGTTGGGCGTATTTGCAATGCCCGGCGGAAAGTGGATTCCGCTGATGTATCGGACTGTTCGCGACGAAAGCGGCGCTTGATCGTTGCTGAAAAATGCCGCTGTTCGAGCGAGAGAGACGGCCAGGTCCCCCGTTGGAACGGGGTTGCCGAAATTCCCGGTGGAGCTGGCCGGCATGTTCGGCCCTTCCCATACCGCGAGGATGCGCCCCAGCCGGTCAACCACGGCAATTGCCATTGTCGAATTGTCGGCTGTATTTGCAGCCGTTTGCACAACCATGTCCACATCGGCTGCTGTGAGGAATGTGCTTCCCGGTGGTGGCTGCGGATACTGCGGGTCGCTGCCCGTCCCTCCCGAGCTTCCCGAGCTGCTTGACGCGCTGCCGCCTCCCCCGCAGGCAGAGAGCATCAACAGAATTGATACGTGGAGCGCAAGCGCCTGATACCGCGAGGCTTTCGCCAAACGAGCGGAGGGCAAACTCATAACCTTGGCGTTATTCCTACCATAGCCACTCCTTCATATCAATGGCGGGCCGTTGTCAGTTTGAAGGTTGTGTTGAATCAGACCACTTCTCCTGTTCCATTTGCGAAACAGACACACTTCTTTTATGGAAAATGCTTGAACTGCCGAAACAGACCGTGATAACAAAGCGCTACATCAGCTTCATGCCCATACGCATTAGGTGGTTGGGAATCACCAGGATGCCCCTGGCACCCCGAATTTTGCGAAGATGTCTTCGTTTTATCCTCCTTGTCTCCCTTCCAGTGCTATTCCTCGTTCTTGCCGCGATGGACGCTTCCTCGGCTTCCGCTACGAGCCGTTCCAAATCCGAGCTCTCATCCTTGAATAAGACACCGAGAAAAACGCACTCTCGCTCACATCGCAAGTATTCCACTCGCGCGGCAGCCCACCGGAGCCGCCGGCATTCCGCTCGCCGCCGTAGGCGATCCGCTTCTTCCTCACCGCCCGCTGCAAAGTCTAGCCGCCATACTGCACCCGCGTTGAATACTCCGAACGGGCCGCGGCTCTCCGCGAAATCCTCGGCAAGGCTCGCAAAGCAACCTGCGCCTCCTCCAAGTCACCATCGGATCGCACCTGCTGATCCCGAAAATGGCGCCCTAGTTCCTGCCGCACTCCGCAGGCGAACCACAAGGCACTCGCCACAACAGCGCATCGCCCAACAGAAGCCGGTACAAACAGGCGCGATCGAGGGAACCGTCCTCGGTCCTGACGGCAAAGGTGTCAGCGGCGCGAAAATCTCTTTGCGCAATCTCGCGACCGGTCAAAAAATCGAGAAAACAACGGACGCCGACGGGGTCTTCAGATTGATTGACTTGCCTCCGGCCCGCTATGAACTCGACGTGCAAAGCGATGGTTTCGAGCCATTTTCCGGCCCCGCGTTACAACTTGCCGCGGGCCAGGTGCTCGACCGCGAAATCCGCCTCAAGCCGGTCGCTTTTCAGCCCCCAAAGCTTCAGCAGATTCCTGAAGTGACTCAACTCAAATTGCCCGCCGCCGCGCCTCCTGTCCCGCCGATGCCGCCGCTCCCTCCCTACTCCGGCGTTCTGCAGAGCATCGAGCAGTCTCAACCGCCTGCCACCCCTCCCGTTCCGCCGCTTCCCCCTGCCTCGGAAGTTTTTCGCCAAGAGCCGGACCGCTGGAATGTCGCCATGCCCGATTGGGATCGTTACGGCGTAGGTGGCGAACGCCCATATGTGAAGAGCCACCGCCTGGATCCTTACGACCGCAACAAATGGAAAGGTGATTACCCGATTATCGGCAATCGCACATTTTTCGATTTTACCGCCCAAAGCGACACGTTCTTCGACGGCCGCCGCCTCCCGACCCCCAGTGATGTGAGCACCGCTCGCCCGGGAAGCAGCGAGTTTTTCGGCAAGGGCGAACAGGTCTTTCTGGATCAAACCTTTCTTTTCTCCTTCGACCTTTTTCACGGCGACACTTCCTTCCGCCCCGCCGACTGGCGCATTCGGGTGACCCCGGTCGTCAGCCTCAACTACCTCGCCGTCCAGGAAAATGGCGTCGTCAATATCAATCCGGCGAAAGGGACCACCCGGCTCGATTCGCACATCGGTCTTCAGGAGGCGTTCGCCGAACTCAAGCTGGCCGACCTTAGCCCGAATTTCGATTTCCTCTCGGTCCGCGCGGGAATTCAGCAGTTCAACAGCGATTTTCGCGGGTTCATGTTTGTCGAACAGCAGCCGGGCTTTCGCCTCTTCGGCAACTATGATGACAATCGCTGGCAATACAACATGGCCTATTTCAACCTGCTGGAGAAAGACACAAACAGCAACTTGAATTCGCTCAAGCTCCGCAATCAGCAGGTCATCATCGCCAATGTCTACCGCCAGGATTTCCTTTTCCCCGGCTATACGGCGCAGTTCAGCGTCCACTACAACATCGATCAGGCCAGCGTCCATTACGATGACAACGGTTTTCTCGTTCGCCCCGCTCCCGTCGGCGGCGTCGTCTCCAACGGCAGGATTCAGACTCACAGCATTCACGCCGTATATCTTGGCTGGACGGGCGACGGCCATATCGGCCGCGTAAACGTCACCAATGCTTTCTATCAGGCCTTCGGAAACGACAGCTTCAATGGAATCGCTCAACGCCCGGTGACGATCAACGCCCAGTTTGCCGCCGTCGAACTTTCGGTCGACAAAGATTGGGCTCGCTTCAAGGTATCGAGCATGTACGCCTCGGGTTCCGCGGACCCGCGCAGCGGACGTGCCCGCGGCTTCGATTCGATTGACGATTCCCCCGAATTCATGGGCGGGATTTTCAGTCTTTGGAACCGCGAGGGAATTCGCCTCACCGGAACGGGCATCCAGCTTACGCCCGAGAACAGCATTTTGCCCGACCTCCGCTCCAACAAATTCGAAGGCCAATCGAACTTCGTCAACCCGGGAATCTTTCTCGTGAATTCCGGCGCCACATTCGATCTCAGTCCGAAGCTTCGCAGCTTCGTCAATCTCAGTTATCTCCAATTTATGCGGACCGAGCCGCTCGAGATTCTCCTTTTTCAAGAGAACATCCACCGGTCCATCGGATACGATTACAACATCGGTTTTCGCTATCGGCCGCCCCTTACGGAAAATATCGTTCTGACCGCCGGAGCCGCCGGACTCACCCCCGGTGATGGGCTGCACGACATCTTCGGAGGTCGGACGCTTTTTTCCCTGTTCGCGGATGTTCGTTTGCAGTTTTGAGTCGATCTGCCTTCGGCCTTTGCCGAAGAAATGAGGATATCGGGTGGTTCGCTGGCTCGAATCGAAACTCCGGATTGACAGGCACTCGGCGCTGCGTTATCTCCCGCTCCCCGCTCTGATGATCTGTGTTTGCTTTGCCGCCGTGGCAAGGCCGGGAGGGCAATCGCTGGGCGACTGCAAGCCGGACGGCGGCGAAGACCGGCACGCCATGCAACTCGGCGTCGGAGGCCAGTCCCAAGCCGACGTGGCCCGCAAAAATGAGGGCTGCGTTTCCTGCCACACAACCACGGATGAGCCGACCATGCATCCCACTCGCACCGTGCGCCTGGCATGCATTGATTGTCACGGCGGCGATTCGGCCGTTGTCGTCCCCTCCGGCGCCGCACCCGGCAGCCCGGCCTATGAGGACGCCAAGAATCGCGCGCACCCCAAATCCGACATCGCCGAATTCGCGGGGAGCTCCGCGAATCCCGTGCGTCCCGCGACAAAATGGCTCCGCGAGAACTACGACTACATTCGCTTCATCAATCCCGGGGATCTTCGCGTCGCCCCCCAAACATGCGGCCAGTCCGGTTGCCACGTTGCCGAAGTTCGCAGAGTTCAGCTGAGCATGATGACTCATGGGGCGATGCTCTGGGGCGCCGCGCTCTATAACAACGGAGCCTATCCCTACAAAAATACTCGATTCGGCGAAAGCTACTCGATTGACGGCGAGCCCCAGGCGATTCGCACGATTCCGCCGCCGACTCCGGAAGAAACAAAAACGAAAGGAGTCCTCCCCGAACTTACTCCGCTCGAACGCTGGGAAATATCTCAGCCGGGCAACGTGCTCCGCGTATTCGAGCGGGGTGGTGGGGCGAAGGCGGAAGTCGGCAACCCGGATCGCGAGGAGGAATCAGGCCGGCCGGACGATAAACTCAGCTCGCGCGGATTCGGGACGGAACTCCGCACCGATCCGGTTTTCCTTGGTTTGCAGAAAACGCGCTTGTTGGACCCCTTGCTGTATCTCCCCGGCACCAACGATCATCCTGGCGATTACCGCGGCAGCGGCTGCACGGCTTGTCATGTGATTTACGCGAATGACCGCTCCCCCGAACATTCCGGTCCCTACGCGCAATACGGAAACCTCGGCGAAACGGTGACTTCGGATCCCACGATTCCCAAAAACGAGTCCGGCCATCCAATCCGCCACACTTTCACGCGGGCTATCCCTTCCAGCCAATGCATGGTCTGCCATGTCCATCCAGGCACGAACATGGAGACCACCTATTTTGGCTACACCTGGTGGGACAACGAGGCCGATGGCGAGGTAATGTATCCTGCCAAGCAGCGCTATCCCACGGAGGAAGAGCGTTACAAGGCGGCGCAAGCCAATCCCGAAGGCGCGGCGGTCCGCGGCCTCTGGTCCGACCCGAAATTTCTGGCTCAGGTCGGGAGCGCCGATTTCAACAAGAAACTAAAGGAATCCCAGTTCGGGGATTTTCATAGTCACGGCTGGGTCTTTCGCGCCGTCTTCAAGCGTGACAGGAAGGGAAATCTTCTCGATGCCGACGATCGGATCGTCTCACCCGATGATCCGAGAAAATTCGACAAAGCCGTCCACATGGAAGACATCCATCTCGAAAAAGGCATGCACTGCATCGATTGCCACTTCGAGCAGGATAACCACGGCGATGGAAAGCTTTATCAAGAGCCGCGCGCCGCGATCGAGCTGGATTGCATAGATTGCCACGGCACCATCGAGAAGCACGCAACCCTCGTAGCTTCGGGTTTCGACGCCCCGGCCTCCGGAATGCGCTTGGACGTTTTGCGCACTCCCTGGCGCCAGCGGCGCTTCGAGTGGCGCGACGGGAAGCTGTTCCAGCGTTCCATGGTCGAACCCAATGTGGAATGGGAAGTCGTCCAGACACTCGATACCATCACGCCTGGGGCCCCTCACTTTAACGAGAAATCGCGCTGGGCAAAGACGGTCCAAATCGACGGCAAAACTTGGGGCGCCGTTCCCGCCGACCAATCTCACCTCGCTCATCCCAACTCCAAGATGACTTGCTATGCCTGCCACACATCCTGGACCACCAACTGTTGGGGCTGCCATCTCGCGATGATGGCCAACCAGCGCCGGCCCATGCTGCATTACGAGGGCCTGACGACGCGCAATTGGACCACGTACAGCTTCCAAGTGCTACGCGACGATGGTTTCATGCTTGGCATCGACGGAACCGTCACAGGTCATCGCGTCGCTCCGGCTCGATCTTCCTGCGCCATTCTCGTCAGTTCGCAAAATGCCAATCGCGAGTGGCTCTATTACATGCAGCAGACGGTTTCCGCCGACGGCTTTGCCGGCACGGCGTTTAGCACATTCGTTCCTCACACCGTCCGCGCCAAGGAGACCAAGGCCTGCGACGATTGCCACCTCACCGCTCGCAACGACAACAATGCCTGGATGGCTCAGGTTCTCCTCCAGGGCACAAACCTTGTGAACTTCATGGGCCGGTATATTTACGTGGCCGACGGCAAAAAAGGCTTTTATGCCGTGGCTGCCGCGGAGCATGACGAGCCTCCGGCGATTTACGGCAGCTACCTGCAGAAATTGGCATATCCCGATGATTACAAGAAGCATATCGCGCGAAAGGGCCGCCTTCGTCAGGCTTACCATCACGAGGGCGAAGTCCTCGACGTCGCTCTACGCGGCGAATATCTCTACACGGCGGAGGGCAAAAGCGGCATCCGTGTTTACGATGTCGCCGACGTGGACAATAAGGGTTTCTCCGAGCGTGTCTTCACCGCTCCCGTATCCCCCATCGGCCAGAAATTCTATTTGAAGACGAAGAACGCGCAGGCCATTGCCAGCCCCTCCACGCTCGCGCTCGATCCGGCTCGCGTCCGCCAGCCGGAAAACGAAGAGCAGCCCATCCACCCGATTTACGCCTTTCTTTACGTCGCCGATAGCGAGGAAGGGCTCATCGTGGTCGGCGATCCAAATCTCAAAGGAAAGAGTCCCGGCGTCAGCACACTCCTCGACGGCGATCCCAACAATAATTTCCTGAAGCGCGCGCTCGCGTTCAATCCCGGTGGAACCCTAACCGGCGCGCACCGCATCGCGATCGTCGGAACCTATGCCTATATCCTGTGCAACCGCGGGCTCGTCGTCGTGGATCTCGATAATCCTTTGGCGCCGAAGGTGACCGCGCAAATCGGCGCGCCCGAACTTGATAATCCCCGGGGAATCGGCGTCCAATTCCGCTATGCCTTCGTCGTTGACCGGCAGGGCCTGAAAGTCCTCGATGTGACTTCGCTCGCGAGCCCAAAGCTCGTCCCCGCCGCCTTTTTGCCGGTCGAGGACGCTCGCAATATCTACGTGGCGCGCACTTACGCGTACATCTCCGCCGGCAGACAGGGCATCGTCATCGCCGATGTCGAACGCCCCGAGCATCCTCGCGTCGATCAAGTTTTCTCCGCCGAAGGGCAATTGAACGATGTCAACGACGTGAAAATCGGCATGGTGGACGCGAGCGCATTTGCGTTTGTCGCCGACGGACGCAATGGCATGCGCATCCTCCAACTGCTCTCGCCACAGGACTCGGCGACTTCGTACGGTTTCAGCCCACGCCCGACGCCTAAACTCATCGCCACCTTCCGGACTTCCGCACCTGCCCTCGCCATCTCAAAAGGAACAGACCGCGACCGTGCCGCGGACGAAAGTGGCAATCAATTGGGCGTATTCGGCCGCCGCGGCGCGCGGCCATTCAATCACGAAGAGGCGGAGCGCCTCTACATCCGCGATGGTGAGGTTTACACGGTCACCAACGATCCTCCTCCCTTGAACTCCGCCGCCCGGCAAGCCGCGACCCAAGACGCCATCGGCAAGCCCGGAAACCCCCGACCTGCGGCTCGAGGGAAGAATCGTTAACATGCAGAAAATACAGTATTTGTGACAAGCTTCTCGAACTCCAGCCTCCCACTTCCCGTAGACTCGGGGATTATTGACGATTTCGCACCAATCCTGCGAACTTCTCACCGCTCTTCGCCCTGTCCGGGTAGCATTTGTCAGGGGCCCTGTTGGCTTACCTCCAGACAGGGTATTCAGGTGGGGAATACTGGGAGATAGGGCGATGCGACATTCGGGTGTCTTGCTAGGCGCTCTAATGCTGTTTGCATTTACTGCTGGGGCTCAAATGAACGCTCCAGCTCCTTTGTCCATTGGTTCTCCCTCTTCGATTACTCCCCTCGGCATCTCCCCGGATGCAGCCGCCGACCCATCGCCTCTTCCTGCCAAGCCGGAGCCGTTGGCTCTCGCGCCGGAACCGGCCATGCCACAGGATGTCCAGGGCGTGTACGGTGATTATTACACGCAGGTTTACATCGGTTACACCTACCTTCGCTTCTTCGAATTCCCGTCAGTCGAGCAAAACCTCAATGGCATCGATGTTTCCATGGCTTACTACATGAAGCCCTGGGTGGCAGCCGACATCGAAGCCTTTGATGCTTTCGGTTCCGACAGCGGGCTGAACGCCAACTTCTTCTTCTTCGGCGGGGGACCGCGCGTCCGCTGGCAGACTCCCGCGGGCCTGGAGTTCTGGGTTCACGGTTTGGCGGGATTCACGCACTACTCGCCAACCACGATCTACGGCTACCCCACAGCCGCCGCATTCGAAGGCGGTGGTGGCGTGGATTTCGGCCGCCCGCACCGCCGCTGGGTCTATCGCGTGCAAGCCGATGCCGTGGCGACTTTCCTGTTCAACGTTCACCAAGTCAGCCCCCGCATATCCGCCGGCATCGTTCTGAAGTTCTAGCCGGCGGCTGATTCGCATTCCAAAGTTTCGACCGGCGGGTCCCCTCAAAACTTAGGTTATTTCGCGCCTGTTTTGATTCCGGTATCGGCAGGACTCAACTTTTTCCCTCAGTCCACCACCACGTGACCCGGCCTGCGCCGCACCCGTTTCAGAAGGAACGTCAGCGGAACGCACACCGCGCACACCACCGCCAGATATCGAAAGTCATCCACGAACGACCACAATTGCGCCTGTTGCGTCAGAAATCCTTGCAGCAAGTCCTCAGCACGCTTCACCGCTGTAACAGGATCCGTATGAGTCCTCATAAGGTCTGTCAGACGCCTTATGTTTTCCTCCCAGAGCGGCGAGCCGGGTGACAAGGAATGCGACAATTCCGTTTGATGCAGCTGTTCCCGTCGCGCCAACAGTGTGTTGACCATCGAAATTCCCACGCTGCCTCCCACGTTCCTCAGCAAATTGTAGAGCCCGGCGGCGTTTCCAATCTGCTCGTTCGGCAACGTCCCCATCGTGATCGTCGCCAGCGGCACGAAAATGAATCCAATGAAAAATCCGCTCAATACGATCGCCCACAAGAGCGAAGTCTCTGCGATTTGCAGGTCGGCGCTTCCCATCCACAGCGTGCACATTCCCAGCCCGGCGAATCCCGTCGCGATCAGCAGCCGGTTATCGAACTTCGCCGTCAGCAAAGCCACCACCGGCATAGCCAGCATCGCTCCCAGCCCTCTTGGACTCACCGCCCAGCCCGCGCTCAATGCCGTGTACCCCAGCAACGTCTGGAAGAAGAGCGGAAGGATTGTCACAATCGCGTAAATCACCCCTCCGTACAATGCAATGATCAGGCATCCCGCCGCGAAATTACGGTTCCGGAAGACGCGCAGATTCGTCAACGGCTTCTTGTGCGTCAGTTCGCGAATTAAAAACGCGACTAACGAAATCACCAGGATTGTCGCCGCCCAACGAATCCACGTCGCTCCGAACCAGTCGTCTTCCTGCCCTTTATCCAGAATAATTTGCAGGCACCCCAGCCAGATCGCCAGTAGTCCAAACCCGATTGCGTCCAGCCTCCCCGGTTTCGCGGACTTGATATAGTGCGGGTCCACCACGTAGCGCGAAATCAAGTACACCGCCAGGATCCCGATCGGCACGTTGATGTAGAACGACCATCTCCACGTGTAGTTTTCCGTGATCCATCCTCCCAGGGTCGGCCCCACCACCGGCGCCACCACAACCCCGAACCCGAACGCCGCCATCGCCTGGCCGCGTTTTTCCGGAGGAAACGTTTCGAGCAGAATCGCCTGCGACATCGGCTGCAGGGCTCCGCCTCCCGCCCCTTGCAGCGCCCGTGCGACCAGAATCATGGGCAGGGTCGTCGCCGCTCCGCAGAGGAACGAAGCCGTCGTGAAAATGATGATGCAGGTAATCAGGAAGCGTTTCCGCCCGAATCGCAGCGAAAACCATCCGCTCGCCGGCAAGACGATGGCGTTCGCCACCAGGTAGCTCGTCAGCACCCACGTGGCTTCATCCGTGCTCGCCGCCAGGCTTCCCCCGATGTACGGCAGCGACACCGCCGAAATCGAGGTGTCCAGCACCTCCATGAATGTCGCCAGCATCACCGCGACGGCGATCAGCCATGGGTTCACGACGCTCGCGGTCGAGTCGAAAGCTCCGGTCGCGGCCTGCCTGGTGAAAGCCTCATCGGCGCTGCTCATGTGGTGCGGGGATCTCTCTTCAAGGTATCCGGCATGTGGAAATAGCTCGCTTGGAAGTTTCGCATACCCCTTAGATTCAAACCGTGTCGAATCCTGCTCGAACAATCACCGATTTTTCTTTCCCTGTGCCTCCTTCCCAATTTCGCCCTTCCGGTGAACCGAAAGATACATGTCCTGCATCAAATACCCAAGCTTCGCACCCGCGGCGAAGTCATCTCGCCGGAGGCTACCATGGCCGCTCAAAGCAAAGAAGAAATGAAGCTCGTCCTGCAGGTGGGAAGCACTCTCCGGGTTCGCAACAATGGCGACGTCATTATCGACAATCCCGAACTCGAACTCTCGAACGACGATCGCGCCGCGGATGCCGTCCTGCTCTATCGCTTCGATTCCTACGCCGGCGAGCATATTTTCCGCCTTCTCGAACCTGTCGCGGACCATCAACACATGAAGCATCACCGCCGCGGCGACTGACCACCAGCCTCGTCCGCAACACTATTTCCAATGGAGAGGAATCCCTTGTCTCTTTTCCAGCCCTTGCAGATTCGCAGCCTGAAACTCCGCAATCGCATTCTTGTTTCACCGATGTGCCAGTATTCCAGCACCGACGGATTCGCCTCCGATTGGCATCTCGTCCATCTGGGCAGCCGCGCCGTCGGCGGCGCTGCTGTCGTTTTCACCGAAGCCACATCCGTCCTCCCCGAGGCCCGCATTAGCCCTCAAGATCTCGGCATCTGGAAAGACGCTCACGTCGAAATGCTCTCCCGCATAGCTCGCTTCATTCGCGGCCAGCAGGCGATCCCCGGCATTCAACTGGCGCATTCGGGCCGGAAGGGAAGCACCCTTCGTCCTTGGCAGGGCACTGGACTCATTCCCGTGTCCGAAGGTGGCTGGATTCCCGTTGCCCCGAGCGCCATTCCCTTCGATCCTCAATATCCTGTTCCCTCGGCGCTCGACGAGGATGGCATACGCTCCACCATTCGAGCGTTTTCCGCCGCCGCCCATCGCGCCCTCGACGCCGGGTTCCAGGTCATCGAGATTCATTCCGCCCACGGCTATCTCCTCCACGAATTCTTGTCGCCGCTCTCGAATCACCGGACCGACGCCTACGGCGGTTCATTCGAAAATCGCACTCGCCTGCTTCGCGAGGTTGTCGCCGCCGTCCGCGACGTCTGGCCTGAGAGCTTGCCGCTCTTTGTTCGCATTTCCGCCTCGGATTGGGTCGAGGGCGGATGGGACATTGCCCAATCCATCGAGCTCGCGCGGCATCTCGCTCCTTTGGGTGTCGATTTGGTCGATTGCTCTTCGGGCGGGTTGGTTCCCGACGCCAAAATTCCCGTCGGTCCGGGCTATCAAGTCCCCTTTTCCGAGGCCATTCGCCGCGACACCGGCATTCTTACCGGCGCAGTCGGCATGATCACTTCGCCGCAGCAGGCCGATTCGATTATTCGAGAGGGCAAAGCGGACACCGTCCTCCTCGCCCGCGAGTTTCTTCGCGATCCCTATTTTGCGGTTCGCGCCGCGCGTGAGCTCGGCGACGCCGCCTCCTGGCCCGCGCAGTACCTTCGTGCCGCTCCGGCCGGTTCCACCGCCCGCTGACCGCCTGCTGCGTATCGCGGAAACACGGTCTGCAAAGGCTCTAGTCCGCGCGCCCCAAACCTTCTACCATGTCCGTCGTGACGACGGACACTCTTCACCGGCGCATTGCCGCCGCCACCGGCATCGTTATGGCCAGCGTCCTGGCCAGCCGCATACTCGGCTTCTTTCGCGAATGGACGGTCGCCCATCAGATCGGTTCGAGCGGCGTCACCGACGCGTACTACGCTGCCTTCACTCTTCCGGATTTTCTGAACTATTTAATTGCTGGGGCTTCGCTCAGCGTCACGTTTATCCCCGTATTTTCCAAATACGTCGCCGAGCAAAATGAGGAAGAGGGCTGGCGGGTCTTTTCTACTGTCGTCACCGTGATGGGGTTTGCCGCCGTCGCGCTCGTCCTCCTCGGCGAATTCTTTGCTCCGCACATTGCCCACTGGATTGCTCCGGGCTTCAATCCGGCCGAGCGTGACCGCGTCATTTTCCTCACCCGCCTCATGCTGCCCGCTCAAATCTGCTTTTATGAGGGCAGCATTTTGAGCGCTGTCCAATACGCCAAAGGGCGTTTTGCCATTCCTTCGCTGGCGCCGCTCATCTATAACAGTTGCATTATTCTCGGCGGGATTCTGCTCTCCTCGCGCATCGGCATCACCGGATTCGCCGTTGGGGTCCTCGCCGGCGCCATAGCCGGCAATTTTCTCTTGCAAATCTACGGCGCCTATCGCGCCGGCGCCCGCTTTACTCCCAACTTTCGTATCCGCCATCCCGGCTTCATTCTCTTCCTGAAATTATCTGTGCCTATCATGCTGGCCTTGTCTCTCTCCTTTGCCGACGACTGGATCATTCGCTGGTTCGGCTCCTACCTCCAGCCCGCTTCCATCACTTGGCTGAGCTATGGCAAGACGCTGATGCGCGTGCCCCTCGGGTTGGTCGGCCAAGCCATCGGGGTCGCCTCTTTCCCCATCCTTGCCCAGCTCTACTCCGAAAGAAAATTCGACGACCTCAACCGCATTCTCAACTCCACTTTCAAGGGGCTGATCCTTCTCCTTCTCCCCATTTCCGCGCTCACCATCGCCCAAAGCCTCCCGCTCGTCCACCTCGTCTTCGCTCACACCCGGCTGCACGCGTCCGACATGGCTGCCACGGCTCAGACCCTCTCTTTTTTTTCCATCGGGCTCTTTGCCTGGGGCGCTCAATACATCCTGGCACGCGGCTTTTACGCCACGCACGACACCGTCACTCCCGCCGTTGTCGGCACGATTATGACCGCCCTGAGCCTGCCTCTTTATTGGATTCTCGTCCGCCGCGAGCAGCATATCGGCTTAGCGCTCGCCAGCTCTCTCGGCATCATCGCCTATACGATCGTATTGTTTGTCCTGCTCAACCGGCGCACGAAGAATCACGAGCAGGGAAGGCTTCTGCTATTTTTTGCGAAGGTTGCTGCGGCTTCCGTCGTGGCCGGTTATGGCTGCTCTTGGATGGTGGGCCGTCTTGAGCAGCATATCGCCTGGCAGAGGATGTCGGGCGCTCTCGAACTTCTCGTTCCCGTCACGGCGGCGGGAGTCCTGATCATGCTGCTCTTGCTGAAGCTTTTTCGCGTCCGCGAAATTGAGGGCTACCTTCACCGCGCGCTTTCCTTCGCGGGCCTTGGAAATTGACTCCGGTGTTTGCAGTCATACTAATGCGAGCTGACGGTCTCTGAATCCAAGACCGGGTGCAGCGTCAGTTGGCTGTCTTTCATCACTTCGAGATCTCTTTCCCACTCCCTCTTTCCCTGAGCCTTCATCACCAGGCGGTGCACCCCTGCCGCTAGAGAGAATTTCGCCGGTGTTTGCCCCACGAAGTTCCCGTCGATATAGATTTCGGCTCCCTCAGGATCGGACTCGACGCGCACGCTTCCGCCTCCCGCTGTTTCATCGTCTTCGCGTGTAAAGGATTTCGCATACCGCGGCCGGATTGGACCCACTCGCTCGACCTGTTCACCCGCATCGCTCTCCGTGGGCGGCAGGGGATCGAGCGTCACATCCACCGCCTCGGCCTTGAAAACGTAATACTCCCCGTGTTTCCGCCCCCTCAGATCCGTCCAAGCAAAGGGCCCATTGGTCAGCGTCAATTCTTTCGTCCGAAAGCCCGGTTTCGACAACTTCATCTTCATCGAATGTTCCAACCGCGAGCTGAATACAGTGTGAGGTTTGTGGAAGTAATTTCCGGGATATTTCAGTTCGCACGGCGTCACGCACTTCTCCGCGTCGTCCACTTCCACTGTCGCGCCTGCCGGGCTGGTGGTCACTCGCAAGGTGTCTCCCCACGCTCGGGGAGTCAAGACCGCAAAGAATGCCGCCAGCGCTCCGATTGTCCAGGATCGCCGCCAATATGGAGACATGGAAAACTCGCCTCGAAGAGAGGAAGAGTCTAGTTGCCCTGCGGCGAGTGTCAATCCGTAGAAATACGTAGGGATTCAGAGAGAATGTGTAAGTACTGGACGCCCTCTCGGTCCCACTGCTGCCCCAATCATCCAAAGCCCACCGATTGTTTGAAAAGCGCTTCCTCGCCAATGGCTAGCCCAGATACTGCGCCAGCCAATCGAGAAACGTCTTGTACCAGAGCTGGCTGTTTTGCGGCTTCAGCACCCAATGGCCCTCGTCCGGAAAGATCATCAATTTCGACGGCACTCCCTGCACCTGCAGGGCCGTAAAGAATTCTAGGTCTTGCGTATACGGCACCCGAAAATCGAGTTCGCCGCCGATCACCAGTGTCGGCGTCTTGAATTCCCCCAATTTGCCCGCGTATTCATTCGGCGACCACTTCTCGTAGAGTTCCGGGTTCGACCACGGCGGCCCGCCGAACTCCCAATTCATGAACCACAATTCCTCCGTCGCTCCGTACATGCTTACCTCATCGTACGGCCCGGCGTGGCTAATCAAACACTTGAAACGCCCAGTGTGCGTCGCGATCCAATCCACCATGTATCCGCCATAGGAGCCGCCGGCGGCTGCCATCCGCGAGCCGTCCAGAAACGGAAATTTCTCGAGAGCCGCGTCCACGCCGTCCATCAGGTCCTCGTATACCTTTCCGCCCCAATCCTTGCTGATCTCCGCGGTGAATTTCTGCCCGTATCCGGTTGACCCGCGCGGATTGATCATCAGCACCACATATCCCGGCGCCGCCATCAATTGCGGGTTCCATCGGTATCCCCACTCGTCGTCCCATGCCCCCTGCGGGCCGCCGTGTATCAAGAGAAGGAGCGGATACTTCTTTGTTGCATCGAAATGCGGCGGCTTCAGAAGCAATCCCTCCACCTTTGTTTTCTCGGCTCCTTCGAACCAGAACGGCTCCGCCGGCGGCAGATCGAGCCGCGCCAGTATGGAGTCGTTTTGATGTGTCGCCTGGCGCACTCCGCTCCCGTCCGCACGGACCGTGAATATCTCCGTCGGCATCGTCAAACTGCTCTGCGCCAGCGCCAGCGTCTTGCCATCGGCGCTGACGGAAAATTCGCTCGTAAAGCTCCCCGGCAGAAAAACCTTCGGCTTGCTGCCCGGATTTGCCTCGATCGTATAGAGTGGCATTTCAGCTTTATCTTCGGCCTGAAAATAAATGGTCCGGCTGTCCGGTGCCCACGCGATCTCTTCGACGCTGCGGTCGAAATCCTCGGTCAAATTGATGTGTTTGGAATTCGCCCGGTCGAACAGCATCAGCCGCCAGCGGTCGCTTTCGTAGCCGGGTTGGAATTGGGCGCGATACGCGATCCACTTTCCGTCCGGCGAATACGCGGGTCCCCAGTCGTTTCCTTTGTTCATTGTGATTCGAACCGGCTGGCTCGCTCCTGAGACCGGCACGGTGAAGAGGTCACCATTCGTGCTCGCCTCTTCGTCTTTGTCGGTCTTGGCCGTGAAACAGATTTCCTGGCTGTCCGGCGAAAACTCGATCGCTTCCGGCTCGCCAAGGCTAAAGGGTGGAACATCGTAGTCCGCACCCGGCGTCAAGTCCCTGGGCGTGCCGCCTGCCGCGCTCACCACGAACAGGTGGCTCCTCTTTCCGTCCCACCATTCGGTCCAATGCCGGTACAGTAACTTTTCGTAGGTATGCGCCTTCACTTTGCTCTTGGCTTGCGCGGCATCCCGCTCGGCATTGCATTTGTCATCCCTGCAATCCGGATAGACGCGGGATACGAAAGCAATCCATTTCCCGTCCGGCGACCAAAGCTCGTTGTCCGCACCGGTTGAAAGGAAGGTCAATCGTTCCGCTTCGCCTCCGTTTGTCCCCTCCACATACACCTCTGGCGTTCCATCGCGCGACGACAAAAAAGCCAGCTTCGTCCCGTCCGGCGACCATCGGGGACGTTCGTCCGTCCCTCCGCGCGTCAGCGGTCGCGACTCCCCTCCGTTCGTTGGCACCTCCCAGATGTTTTTCAGCGAGTGATTCGCGGCCAAGTCCGGTGTCGAGACGCTGTAGGCGATCCATTTTCCGTCCGGAGAAATCTGCGGATCGCTCACGCGGTGCATCGAGATCAGATCTTGAAATGTGATGGGTTTTTGCTGCGCCTCTTGTGCGCGCGCCGGCGCCCACAGCAATCCAATCGCAATCAACGCCCACGCTCCGCGCGTTTTCAATCTCATATCCATCTCCTCCTCTTAAGAGGCCGCACCGAATCTGCCAAAACTCAGGATAATTGCACTTCCCGCAGCCTTTTCCAAGTTGTCTTTGTGGATTCGCGATGGCGGAAAACAGTTTGGGTGCGGAGAGTTTCTGGTACTAACGCGGCATCCCGATCGCCCACGTATAGCCGTCCGGGTCGGACACTACCACATCGCGCCATCCGTGGGGCATATTCCGGGAAGGTTGCAGGATCGTCGCGCCGTTTTGTTTTGCGCGAGCCTCCACCTCGTCGGGATTCACATGCAGCATCCTCAATTCGGCGCCCAGACCTCTTGGCTCCCCTCCCTCGAGCCTGGAATGCCACGCATGCCGGTCGTACGCATGATCCGCGTGAAGCATGAAGCGAAGCCCGTTCCATAGCAGCGCCGCAAAATCCGCGTCCGAATACACCACGCTGGCTCCCATCACGTTGCGGTAAAAATCCAGCGATCGGGAAAGGTTCGATACGATGAGGTTTACGGTGAACGCAGGCAGCGACCGGCCGTACTCGTCCGCTGGTATCCAGGATTCTCCGGTCCGTTTTTGAGCCATGCATCCCCTCGTTCGCGGACCGAACGCCGCCCTCTCTCGGCCGGCCGCCAACGTCCAAAATGGATTTCCGCCGCTTCGCTGAATGCGGCCCGCGCCGCGTCAGCTTCTCCGCACTCCGAGCAGGACGAGCACGCCTCCGCATGCGACCAGTATCCAGCTCGTCGATTTCGGAACGCTGATCACCCGCCGCGTCTCGATAATCGCCCGCGCCGATCCCAAATGAACTTCGCTCTTTTTTGACGGAAACGAAACATTGGGATGGATCAGCAATCCAATCCCCGCCAGCAGCAGCAGAATCCCGACTACGCGGCTGAAGTTCACGCTCATCGCCGGTTTCCGCTTGGCCTTGCCTTTGCCCAGCTCACTGATTCACCGTCGAGGCGCTTCCCGGCGCCTGCGTCAAGGGGTGCAGGATTTCGCT
Source organism: Verrucomicrobiia bacterium (assembly GCA_035503815.1). GTDB lineage: Bacteria > Acidobacteriota > Terriglobia > Acidiferrales > UBA7541 > Palsa-295. Next base: position 47,874 of record DATJTF010000028.1, on the reverse strand, counting down.
CAAGTAATCCGGCTTCTTTTCGTTCCGCACCAGATGCGGGTATTTCAACCCGTCGTGATAATCCACCGAGAACGTCCGATACCGCGCCCCGTCCGCCACCAGGATTTGAATCGGCGCGGTCGACGATTTCGCCGCCGTCACCGCTTCCCGCAGCACGGGAATCGAAAATTGCTGCCCATTCACTGCGGCGATCTTCATTCCCGGCCCCATTCCCGCCACGTAGGCCGGTGCGCCGTGGATTACGTCGTCAACGGTTCCATCTTCTCCCACCAGCAGCCCAATCGAAATCCGCATGTCCGCCAGCTGCCGGACCGCGTCGGAGTTGGCTTCCATTTCGTTCGGATTCTCGTCGTAGACCAGCGTCCATCCGCTCTTTTCCACCGCTTCCACGGGAGTTTTCGTCGCCACTCCGTCCAGCCTCTCCCGCAGAAACTTCGCCCAATCATAGGGCGCGAGCGAATTCAGCGTGTCCACCACGTCCTCGAACGTGTATGTCTTCAACGCGGGTTCGCCGTTGTGTCCGGCGTAGAATATCTTGCAGAAATCGTTCATGGATTTCTTGTCGTTGGTCAGCTGCCGCAAAGTCGAATCCACGTCGAGCCAAAGCAGCTGCCCTTCGTCGTAGAAATCCACTCCCCGCCGCCAATTCGACCAGTCCTCGGTCGAGTCGTACAGGAACACCGCCGAATCCGCCGTGTCCTGCAGCGGCCGCCAGTCTCGTCCCGGCCGGTGCTCGTATTCCCCCGCGATGTACGCCAGCGCCTCCCGCGATTCCTGGTCGCTGAGTAATCCGCTTCTCGCCGTCAGCACGAAGCTCCCCAGATACTCCGTCAGCCCTTCGTATACCCACAGCAAATCGTCCTTCATCGGCGTCTGGTAGTCCGGCGTCGCCAGATCCGCCGGCCGGCGGTATTTTCCGTTCCACGAGTGCACATATTCGTGCGGCAGCAAATCTGCGAACTCGGTGAGCAGGTCGTCGTCGATCAAGCTTCGCTCCCACGTCCGGTCGTCGCTGGATTCATGGTGCTCCAGCCCGAAATGCGCCACGTCGTCGCTCAGCGTCAGCAGAAAATGGTAGTCGCGGTAGTGCCGCGTCCCAAAAAGCGCTCCCGCCTCTTCCACCAGCTGATGGAGCTCTTCCTGCGTCTCCGGCCTCATGTCCAGCGCCGCCGCACTGTCCGCCGCGATGTCCACTTCGTGCGACGGATTCTCTCCGGGCGTCAGCAGAACCTTCCTGAAAAACTTCCCGGCGATTACCGGCGAATCCACCAATGTGTTGAGCGTCACTGGCGCGAATGTCAATTCGTTCCCTTCCTGCTTCGCTCCCGGCAGCGCCGTTCCGTATTGCCATCCCTCGGGAATTTTCAGGCTTGGGACGAACGTCAACTCTCTCGCCGGCCAACCCTTCGGGTAGAGAAGCACCTGGTTCCAGCTCAGCAAGTCCAGCGAAGCCGTGGCCGAAGAACCTGCCGAAAACCCCGACGCGGGCGCCGAAAGCAAAAAGTCGAAATCCGCGTCAAGAGTGGTCACACCCTCCGGCACGTCCAGGTGAAACGTAAACATCTCCACCAGGTCGCGCCTCCATGCGATCCTCGCTCCGTTCCCCGTGAACTTTAGCCCCGCCAGTTGAATGATCGGCCCATCCGGCATGTGCTCGCCGGGAATCCATTCCGGGTAATATAGCGACAGTGGCCCCGGCCGCACCGGAATCTCCTCATGTATGTGCAGGATTTTCTGCGGCGCGCTTGATGCGTCCACGGACAAATGAATCGGCCCCGGCGGCGCCTCTTCCGCGCTTGCCGCGCTTCCCAAAGCCAAAATCAGCCCCATTGCCACTATTACGATGACAGCCCATCTTTGATTTCCGCTCATCGCATCTCCCTTATGAATGTTTCAATTGCCCGGGAATCCCGCCCTTCAACCCCTTACTGCGCGCTGATCCCCAGCTGCCAAAACAGAAAACTCAGCCAATCCGTTTCTTCTTCGATTTGTTTCCCCAGCGGTCTTCCGCCCGAATGCCCCGACTTTGTGTCGTACAACAGCAGGATCGGCCGGTCCGACGCCGTCGCCGCCTGCAGTCGTGCCGCCATCTTCCGCGCATGAAGCGGCGCCACCCGCGTATCCCCGTCGCCCGTAATGAACAGCACCGCCGGATAGTTCACGCCCTTCTTCACGTTTTGGTACGGCGAATACGCCAGCAGGTATTTGAACTGCGCCTCGTCATCCGACGACCCGTATTCCGGAACCCAGTACGGCCCGTCCTCGAATTTTTGATAGCGCAGCATGTCCAGCAGCGGATAGACGCAAACGACCGCTTGATACAGGTCCGGCTTTTGTGTCAGCGCCGCTCCCACCAGCAACCCGCCGTTGCTTCCGCCCTCGATCGCCAGCTTCTTCGAGTTGGTGTAGCCGTTCGCGATCATCCATTCGCCCGCCGCGATGAAATCGTCGAACACATGCTGTTTATTCTCCCGCATTCCCGCGTGGTGCCACGCTTCTCCGAATTCTCCTCCGCCGCGCAAATTCGCTTGCGCGAAAATCCCTCCCGCGTCCGCCCACACGATCGCCGGGGCTTGGAAGCTCGGCGTTAGGTCCACGTCGAACCCGCCGTACGCGGTCAACAGCACCGGCCTCTGCCCGTCCTTCTTAAGCCCCTTTTTGTAAAGAAGAAACATTGGCACGCGGGTGTTGTCCTTCGACCGGTACCACACCTGTTCCACCGTGTACTTGCTGCTGTCCAGAGGGGTTTTGGGCGCCGCCCACACCGTTGATTTCTTTTCCGCCATGTCGTACCGGAAGATCGTCGCGGGAACGTTGAACGATTGAAAATCGTAAAACGCGTCCTTCTGGCTCCAATCTCCCTGCCAGCCCGCGATTGTCCCCAGGCTGGGCAGCTGCACCGTCCCTTGCGGTTTTCCCTTCGTGTCGAATATCTTTTCTACCGTCGCCGCGTCTTTCACGTATTGCACGAACACCTTGCCGTCCAGCAGTTGCACGGTCTCTATCGATGCGTCCGTCTCGGGCACGATTTCCTTCCACGCGCTTTTTGATACGTTGCTCATGTCCGCCGCCATCACTTTCCAGCGCGGGGCGTTCCAGTTCGTCTGAATGAACACCTTGCCGCCCTCGATCTCCCCGTTAAACACGGCTTCGGTATCGTTCACGATCGGCTTCACGCCGCCGCCTTCCTTCAAATCCATGTAGTAGAGGTCCGACCGCAGGCTCCCGGTGCCGTACACCAGGTAAATCAGCAGGTAGCGCCCGTCTTTGGAAAGCTGTTCGGAGATGATCTTGTCTTTACCGTATCCGTCTCCCCAGATCATCTTGTCCGTCGCCGGATCCGTCCCCATGGCGTGATAAAACAGCCGCGGTCCCTTGTCCGTCGTCCTCGCGTAATATGCACCCTTTTTGTCCGGCGTGATCGATACGCCGAAATACACCGCCTTGGGCAGAATCTCCTTCAAATCCTTCAGCGTGTTCGTGTCGCGGAAATGAACCGTCGTTTCGTCCTGGCCTCCGGCGCGCATTTGATAGGCCACCAGCCGCCCATCGCGCGACACGTCCTCCAGATGCACGCTCGTCGAATGGTCCGGGCTCAGCGGCGCCGGATCCACCAGCACTTCATCCTTTCCTTCGAGACCGTGCCGCTCGTAAATCACATACAGGTCGTGACCCGCCACCCGCTTCACGAAAAAATAATTTCCATTCCGCTCGTACGGCAGTCCCGTCTGATCCACCTTCAGCAACTGATTCAGCCGGTTGGTGATTCCTTCGCGGCTGGGCAGGCTCCGGATCGCCGCGTACGTGCACTGGTCTTCTGCGTCAATCCACGCTCGAGTTTCCGGGCTGACTTGGTCTTCAAGCCACCGGTAAGGATCCGGAATTTTCACGCCGAAGTAGGTGTCCACGACGTCGTCTCGTCTCGCGTCCGGAGGGCATTTCGTCTTCCTCGCCTCTTGGCCGGCGCAGGGAAGGGAAGCCGCGGCCATCATTCCAGCCACGGTCAGTGCGAGCGCCGTCTGGCGGACAATCCAAGGCACAGAGGCGCCCGGTTCAGCGCTCTTTCGCGCCGCGTCGCTTCGCATCTTCGTCCTCTCGTCTCGCCGGACGCCCCGCCCGGCGTTATTGGGATGCACAAAAACCGGCAGAGTTTTCTTGGCCGCGGCTTCCGCCGTGGCGTGAAACCCGCGAAAGCACGGGGGCTTCACCCCGAATGCTTCCTCGCGGATTGTTTCCGCTTCCCGCTAGATGATGGGTGTCGCCGTTTTGCGGGGTGGATTGAAAAACGGAAGTTCGCGCGTCGTGGCTCTCACCTTCTGACGCACCGCCTCCACCGTCAGTTCCATCTGCAATTCCGTTCCCGGCGCAGCATGTTCGCGGGAAATACTGGCCAGCGCAATCATTTTTTTCAGCGTCGGCGACCACGTCGTGGACGTTGCTTTCCCCACTTGCAGCCCCCCGCGATAGACCGGCACCGCCACGCGCGAAGCCGTGCTCGGCACTTGCGGCGCCAGACCAATCGCGTCGAAAAGCCGCTCGACGTCCTCCCAATGCAGGTCGAGCCCGGTCAGCGTCCTCTTCGACCCTCGCTTGCTTTCCTCTTCCAGCGCCGCCCGCCCGATGAAGTGCTCCTTCTTCAAATCCACCAGCTTTCCCAGCCCGATTTCATACGGCGAGTATTTCTGCGACTCGATCAGCGCCTTCTTGCTGCTGTTGTAATCCACTTCGATCAAAATCAATCCGGCCTCGATTCGCACCACGTCGAGAGCCAGCATCCCGGCGGCATGCAAATCGAACTGCGCGCCGTGCTGGAAAAGCGTGTCCCACACTTTCGTCGCCTCGCTCCACGGAGCCCAAATTTCGTACCCCAGGTCGCCCGTGTATCCCGTCCGCGAAATGTCCACTTCCACGCCGCCAATTTTCCCACGCGTCACCCGGAAATATTTCAGGTTCCGGATATCCGCTTCCGCCGCATTCATCAGCAAGCGCCCCGACGTTGGCCCCTGCAGCGCCAGCGCCGCCACTCGGTCCGAAATGTCCTCGATTTTTACGTCCAGCCCGAGTGCGTTCTCGTGAAACCACCGCAAGCTCGGATCCGCCGCGGTCCACCGGTAGGTGTTTTCTCCCAGCCGCGAAATCGTTCCGTCATCGATTACTTTCCCTTGCTCGTCGCACCAGCAGCAGTAGATCACCTGGCCCACCGCGACCTTGTTAATGTCGCGCGTGATCACGCGGTTCACGAATCGCGTCGCGTCCTTCCCCGTAATCCAGTACTTATAGAGCGGCGACACGTCGAACACCGCCGCTGCGTTCCGCACGGCGTTGTACTCGTGCTCGTGGTGCATTTCATACACGCTCACCGTGTAGTAGCCCGACCATTCCCGGTAGTTCAGGCTCTCGCACATCCGCATCGTCCGCTCGTGAAACGCTGTTCCTATCGGCACGCCTGCTCCTGTCGTGACTCGCGCAATCCCGCGAGACGATTTTCGTGGTGGGCGGCGGATGGACGCCGCTTTCTTCTTTCATTCAACGGTGAAATTACCTCGCGAATTATAGTGCCGTCACTCTTCTCTCGCAACACGTGCCGCCCCTCGGACCCGCTTTTCAGGCCGTGTTTGTGCGCCTTTTCTTTGACTCCCAGTCAGCGGGTTCGCCCTCTTCGTTCTTGTGACTTCTCTCCTCTCTCTGTAAACTACTGCGGCTTTACCGTGCATTGAATCGCAGGGCGCTCTGTAGGTCGTGGCTTCAGCCACGACAATAGCTGCTTCACCCCGGCGGCTTTAGCCGCTGAAGCACCGTTTTTAGCGTCAGGGAATCGACTGGCACTTCATGCCCACTCGCTACGACGCCATTGTAATCGGCGGAGGCCACAACGGCCTCGTCAACGCCGCTTATCTCGCCCGCGCCGGCAAAAAAGTTCTCTGCCTCGAGCGCCGCTACGTTCTCGGCGGCGCCGCCGTCACCGAAGAAATCGTCCCCGGCTTCAAATTTTCCGTTTTCTCTTACGTCGTCTCGCTCTTGCGCCCTGAAATCATTCGCGATCTCGATCTCCCGCGCCACGGCCTCGAAATCCTTCCTCTCGACGGCACCATGACTCCTCTTCCCAGCGGCGACTATCTCTGGCGCGTTAACGACCACGGCAAGACGCGCCGCGAAATCGAGCGCCACTCGAAGCTCGACGCCGAGGCTTACGAAGAGTTCGGCAAATCCATGGTCCAGATGTGCCGTTTCGTCAAGCCCATCCTCGGCATGATTCCCCCCGATCCCACCTCTCTCGATCCCCGCGACCTCAAAAAGCTCGCCTTTCTCGGCAAGCGATTCCAATTGCTCTCCTCCGAAGACCGTTACAACCTCGTCCAGCTCATGACCATGAGCGCCGCCGATTTTCTCGACCAGTGGTTTGAGACCGATTATCTCAAAGCCACGATGTCGGCTTCCGGGATCATCGGCACATTTCTCGGCATCCGTTCCCCCGGCACTGCTTACGTCCTGCTCCATCACTACATGGGAGAGATCGACGGTGCTTTCCGTTCCTGGGGGTTCAGCCGCGGCGGCACCGGCGGCATCTCCAACGCCATTGGCAGCGCCGCTCGCGAACTCGGCGTCGAAATCCGCACCGAAGCTCCCGTCGCGAAAATTCTCGTCAAAGCCGGCGTCGCTTCCGGCGTGGTTCTCGAATGCGGCGAGGAAATTCACGCTTCGGTCGTCTCTTCGAGCCTCGACCCGCGCCAAACCTTTCTGAATCTCCTCGATCCGCGCGAGCTCCCCTCCGACTTTCTCGACGAAGTCCGCCTCTACAAATTCCGCGGCTCATCCGGCAAAGTGAATCTTGCGCTCGACGGCCTGCCCGACTTCAAATGCCTTCCCGGTCCCGGCCGCCATCTTCGCGGCGCCATCTCCATCTCGCCCTCCATGGAATACATGGAGCGCGCCTACGACCAGGCCAAGTACGGCGAATTCTCACGCCGTCCCTACATCGACATGGTCATCCCCACGCTCACCGACCCGTCCGTCGCGCCTCCCGGCAAGCACATCCTTTCCTGCTTTGTTCAATACGCGCCCTACAAGCTCTCGAGCGGCACTTGGGACGAGCAGCGCGAAGCCTTCGGCAACACCGTCATTGACACCATCTCCGAATACGCGCCGAATATCAAAAACCTCATCATCGGCAAGCAGTTCATCACTCCGCTTGATATCGAGCGCACCACCGGCCTTTCCGAAGGCAACATTTTCCAGGGCGAGCTTTCTCTCGAACAGCTTTTCTTTCTCCGTCCCGCGGCGGGCTGGGCCAAGTACCGCACCCCTCTCAAAAAGCTCTATATGTGCGGCTCGGCCACTCATCCGGGCGGCGGCATCATGGGCGCGCCCGGACGCCTCGCCGCTCTCGAAATCCTGAAAGACGCAGGGAGGTTCTGACCGTGGCCTCCCACCGCGAAATCGTCATCATCGGCGGCGGCCACAATGCCCTCGTCACCGCGTTTTATCTTGCGAAAAAAGGTCTGAAACCGCTCGTCCTCGAACGCCGCCCCATTGTCGGCGGCGCCGCGGTCACCGAGGAATTTTTCCCCGGCTTTCGCTGCTCCACTCTCGCTCACGCCGGTGGTCCGCCGCTCCCCTCCATCGTCCACGACATGCAGCTCCCTCGCCACGGTTTGCATAAGCTCGAAACACCGGTACGCGTTTTCGCGCCCACCCTCGAGAGCCGCGCTCTCACTCTCTACACCGATACGCAGGCATCGGCCGCCGAAATCAAGAATTTCTCGTCCAAGGACGCCGCAAAATATCCCGATTTCGCCGCCTCCCTCGCTCGCGCTTCCGCGATCGCCGCCGAACTTCTTTCCCTTACTCCGCCGGTCATCGAAAAGCCCTCAGCCGAAGATGCCTGGAAGCTCCTGAAAATAGGCAAGAGAGTTCGCGGCCTCGGCAAGAAGGAGATGATGCGCCTCATCCGCTGGGGGCCGATGGCCGCCGCGGATTTCGTCGCCGAATTTTTCGAAAACGATCTACTCCGCGCCGTCATCGCCGCCCGCGGCATCTTTGGCGCCGCGCTCGGACCCTGGTCCGCCGGCTCCACCGCCTTGTTGCTTCTCCGCGCCGCCGCCGATCCTTATCCTGTCGGCAATTCCGCCCAGCCCCGCGGCGGCATCGGCGCCATCACCGCCGCTATGGCCGCTGCCGCCAAAGAAGCCGGCGCCGAAATTCGCACCGGCGTTGAAGTCGCGCAAATCCTGGTGAAGAGCGGCGCTGCCACCGGCGTCGTGCTCTCTACCGGCGAGGAAATTCCCGCCCGGACAATCGTTTCCGGCGCCGATCCCCGCCGCACTTTCCTCGGCCTTCTCGATCCCGTCCATCTTCCGCCGAGTTTCCTTGTCAAAATGCAACACTATCGTTCGCAGGGCACGGTCGCCAAGATGAATATTGCCCTCGACGCTCTTCCGTCTTTCTCGGCGCTGAAAAATTCGTCGGACACTTCGCCTCTCTCCGGCCGCATCCACATCGGCCCTGGCATTGATTATCTCGAGCGCGCCTTCGATCACTCCAAATACGGCGAGTTTTCCGCCGCTCCCTATCTCGACATCATGATCCCCACTCTCACCGATCCCGAACTCGCTCCTTCCGGCAAGCACGTCATGTCCGTCTACATGCAGTTCGCGCCGTACCAGCTTAAAAACACCGATTGGACCCAGCAGCGCGAAGCCCTTTCCAAATCCATCATCCAGACCATCGCCCAGTACGCTCCCGATCTCCCCGCAAAAATGCTTGCTCATCAGCTCCTCACTCCCCTCGACCTCGAAAATATCTTCGGCCTTACCGGCGGCCACCCCTTCCATGGCGAACTCGCCCTCGACCAGATTTTCACTATGCGCCCTCTTCTGAACTGGGCTCGCTACCGCACTCCCATCCGCGGCCTCTACCTCTGCGGCAGCGGCTCCCATCCCGGCAACGGCCTCACCGGCGCCTCCGGCCAAAACGCCGCTCGCGAAATCCTCCGCGACCTCCGCAAATAGCATCGCTAAATACGCCGCTGTTTATGCAGCACAGACTTCAGTCTGTGCGGCTTTTCAAAATCTTTAGTCTTTCTCCTCAACTTTATATCGTTGCCCTTCCTCGCCCGAATCCCGCCAACCCAATCCTCCTCCCAACCCTCAAACGCCCCGCATTTGCCTTTCTCCTTTACCTCCTTTTCTTCCTCTACCTCCTCCGCGTCCTTGCCTCACCTAGCCACTCGCCACCGCTTTTGCTATCCTTCCGCTTTCGCCATGTCCGCACCTGCCGCTGGCCCATCCAAAGCCATCAATCGCTCGCGCCTCCAATTCCTCCTGGAACGCGAGTCGCAAAAATTCATCGCCGATCATCCCCGCTCCGCCGCTCTCTTTGAACGCTCCCAGAAATCCCTCCTCGGCGGCGTTCCCATGAACTGGATGAAAAAATGGCCCGGCAAATTTCCCGTTTTCGTCGCCGAAGCCCATGGCGCTCACTTCACCGACGTGGACGGCCGCGATTACATTGACTTCTGCCTCGGCGATACCGGCGCCATGACCGGCCATTCTCCGGGCCCTTCCGCCGGTGCCATCGCCCGCCAGTCTGGTCGGGGCGTCACCCTGATGCTTCCCACCGAAGACGCCTGTTGGGTCGGCGAGGAGCTAACCCGCCGCTTCGGCCTCCCGTACTGGCAATTCACGCTCACCGCCACCGACGCTAACCGCTTCTCCATTCGTATCGCCCGCGAAATCACCGGTCGCGCCAAAATTCTTGTCTTCAACTATTGCTACCACGGCACCGTGGACGAATCCTTCATCACTCTCAACCACGGCGTCGCCGGCCCTCGCCGCGGCAATATCGGCCCGCCCGTCAACCCTTCTCTCACCACCCGCGTCGTTGAATTCAACGACCTTGCCGCTCTCGAAACCGCCCTCGCCCATACCGACGTCGCCTGCATCCTCGCCGAACCCGTCATGACCAACGTCGGCATCGTCCATCCCGAGCATGGCTTCTGGCAGGCTGTCCAAGAGCTTGCTCAGCTTCACGGCACACTTCTCATCCTCGACGAAACGCACACTATCTGCTGCGGCCCCGGCGGCTACACCCGCGAACATCATCTCCACCCCGACATGCTCGTCGTCGGCAAGCCCGTTGCCGCCGGCCTTCCCGCGGGCGCCTACGGCTGCGACGAATCCGTCGCCTCGAAAATCACCTCTCGCATCCATCTCGAAGATTGCGACACCGGCGGCATCGGCGGCACTCTCGCCGGCAACGCCCTGTCTCTCGCCGCCATGCGCGCCACTCTCGAAAACGTCCTCACTCCCGCCGCGTTCGCCCGCATGATTCCTCTTGCCGAGCGCTGGGCTGCGGGCGTCGCCTCCGCCATCGCCGCTTCCGGACTCCCCTGGCACGTCACGCGCCTCGGGTGTCGCGCGGAATATCTCTTCCATCCCTCGCACCCGCGCAACGGCGCCGAAGCCGCCGCTTCCATGGACTTCGATCTCGAACGCCTCATGCACCTCTACACTCTGAATCGCGGCATTCTCCTCACGCCCTTCCACAATATGGCCCTCATGTCTCCGGCCACCACCACCGGCGACGTCGATCGCCACACCGAAGTCTTCTCCTCCGCGCTCCGCGAACTCCAATCGTCCTAGCGCTTCAACTTTGCCCCTTCCACGCATCCAAAAAGACGTTTCCGGATTGCGTCCAGCCTTTTTCGAGGTCGCGGCTTCGATCGCGATCCCCGTCATTCCGCTTCCCCGGGGCTTCAGCTCCTGAATCGTGCCCCTGCTTCTCGCCGCTGCCCCCCTTCCTATGTGCGCACACCCTCAAAAGAATTCCCCGCAAGCTCCCGCAATGTGCTATTCTTAACCTGCGCTTAATACATCGGTTGTTTGGTGTGGTTGCCTGGTAGTCGTTCGCAGTTCACCCGCGTACACCCCGCCTCTTAGTCCTCCGGTAGGTTTCAAGCGTAATTTAAAAAAAGAACTGGCCCAGCCACTCAGGCGGTCGTGTACTTGTGTACGCGCCCTTCCTGCGGGCTCTGGCCAGAGAGAAAACACTCAACATGCAAAGCAACACCGTTACATTTTCACAGATGGAAATTTCCAACTATCTGATTGACCGGCTCGTCGCCGCTCAATTCGTCACTCCCACTCCCGTGCAATCGGCCGCGATACCGCAGGCTCTCGCCGGAAAAGACGTTCTCGCCACCGCCCAGACGGGCACCGGCAAGACCCTCGCTTTCCTGATTCCAGCGATGGAGCATCTCCTCCGCAACGACTCCACCGGAGTCGCCGCACTGGTCCTGGTTCCCACGCGCGAACTCGCCATGCAGGTCATGGATCAGTACAACGCCCTGCGCGGAGAAAAGCTTCCCGCCGCGGCTCTTGTTGTCGGCGGCTTGCCCGAAGGCAAGCAACTCGACGCTCTTCGCCGTGGCGCTCGCCTCATCGTCGCCACTCCCGGACGCCTCGAGGACTACCTCGATCGCAGGCTTCTCAATTTTTCGCGCCTTCGCATCCTCGTCCTGGATGAAGCGGACCGCATGCTCGACATGGGATTTCTTCCCTCGATTCGCCGCATTGCCGCCGCGATTCCCAAGAATCGCCAGACGCTCTGCTTCTCGGCCACCCTCGAGGCTTCCGTCGCGCATCTCGTCAACGACTACATGCGCCAGCCCGTGCGCATTGCCTTCGGCTCCATCCTCAAACCTTCCGAGAACGTCCGCGTCCAGGCCTATGAAGTGACTCCCGAGCGCAAGCAGGACCTCCTGCAAGCGTTGCTCGCGCGGGAACCCGGCCGCAGCCTCGTCTTCACCCGCACCAAGCGCGGCGCCGAGCGCCTTGCCAAAAGTCTTTCCCGCGAGGGTTTTTCGGCTGCCCTGATTCACGGCGGCCTCTCGCAATCTCAGCGTACGTCAGCCCTTCAGGGCTTTCAGCGCGGACGCCACCGCGTCCTTGTCGCCACCGATTTGGCCGCTCGCGGCATCCATGTCCAGGAAATCGCGCACGTCATCAACTACGATCTCCCCGACATCGCCGAAAATTTCATTCATCGCGTCGGCCGCACGGGCCGCGCCGGTGAGACCGGCTTGGCGTCCACTCTCTACGGCCGCGAACAACGCTCCGAGTTGCTTCAACTCGAGCGCACTCTCGGCATCAAAATCGAGCGCGTGCTACCCGAATCCGTGCCGCCCGCTCCTCGTAGCAAGCTTCGGCTTGCCATGGACCGCATGGCTTCCGGCCAGATGGATGCCGAGCGCGCGGGGCATGCCCGTCCGCCTCGCTCCACCGGCCGCATGACTCGCCTTCCCGGCGAAATCCTGCAAGCTCAGCTCGAAGTGTAACCTCCGCCCGCAGTTGTTTCGCTGGCGCGACCTCGAAAACCTCGGCGCGTGCCTAATCCACACGCGCCGCAGGCGGCGGGACGATGTTCTTTTTTCGTGGATTCCAGCGCTTCCGGGGTTACTTTCAGGTGGAGAAATTGCGCCGCCTCGCCCCTGCTCTCGCAGGGGCAAGGCGATCGCGGGGCCTTCTTACGATTTCTTTGCTGTGCTCGTTGCCGGCTTCACTTCTGTTGCCGTTCTCTGATGATTGTCGTACTGATACATCACCACGACTTCATTTCCCTTCGCCACCGTTCCGTCCTTCTTCGTTGACGAATTCAGCGTGAACTTCGTCTCCTCCGTTTTTCCTTTCCAGGTGTGCGACAGCACCAGTTCCGAATCCGTCACCGAAGACACTGTCCCTTTCATCTCGTGTGTTCTCGGCTTGGTCGAGGTCGTTGTGGCGCTGCTGGTTCCCGATTTGGCGGTGGCGTGTGAGGTTGCCCGGCTTGTTGTGGCATAGCCCATGCAACCCAGGATTAAAGCGAAGCCCAATATGAGTGGTTTTCCTGCTTTCATGCGCTTCCTCCTGTTTCCAAAGTGGGGATAAAGGGATACTACGTGTTGGTAGGATGCGAATTCCGCTTCCGGGGTTGATAGCTCCGTCCTCATTCATCCTCCCTTTGCCCCCGCCTGCCTCGCGCATGTCCTCTGCTAGCCCCTCAGCGCGTCCTGTGAGCCTCGCGTGACCTGCGTCACGCGCTTGCGAGACCATCGTCACCGACTCACCTGCCGTTCTAGCCTACAAATGGCGCAACTGAAGGACGGAGGTCGCCGGATGGGAGAGAGCGCTCGAGGGCCGCAGATCCGAAACGATGGGATCAGCCCCGCCGCTCCGCCCAGGTTCCACCGAAGGGCGGTTCCTGTAGGGTTCGACCATGGCGGCTTTTCCGATTCTTCTCTCCGAGCTCGCGGCCCGGCATTCACGAATCTCCGCATGCGTCTCCACATGCGGGGTCTGTTCCAGGTTGAAAGCAGTGTGCCGCTGGCCGCCGGCTCGGAGACAGATCTCGCGGGGCTTCCCCGCGAGGACATGGTCAACGAATATTTCCCCGCGGGGCGTCCGCGGTGTCGCAATTCAGAATCGGCTTCGCTTTTCTGCTCTTTGCTGCCACCGGCAGGCTGGGGCCATCCTCCCTGCACTCTTGGGAGAACCTGCCATGACCCAAAGGCAGCCTCTCGAAATGAAACGGAAAAGGAGAATTACAATGAAATCATTCTTGTCGCGTGAACCCTATTTCCCAGAACTTCTCGACTTTCGTCGCGGGTTGGACCAGGCCTTCAATCGCATGATGCTCGGCCAGCCGGTTTTTGGCGAGTTTTGGGCTCCCGAAACGCCTCGCCTGGGCTTCGTTCCCGCTGTCGAGGCCTACGTGGACAAGCAGAAGAATGAGTACGTTGCCCGCGTCGCTCTCCCCGGCATCGAGCCCAAAGAAGTCGAGATCAGCGCCAAGGGCAATACTCTCTCGATTCTCGGCGAACGCAAGTTCGCTGCCAGGACTCATGAGGCGCACAACATGATTCACGAAGAATTCTGCTACGGCGTCTTCGAACGGACGCTCACTCTCCCGGAAGGCGTTCAGGCCGATAAGCTCGTCGCCGAGTACAAGGACGGCTTGCTCGAGATCACCGCTCCGGTTGCCGTTGCCGCTCTTCCGAAGAAGGTTGAAATCAAGGCGATCAGCCCGGCTTCCAAGCAAGCCTCGGCGTAAATGACGAAGAAGAGGCGCTGCTTGCGTTAGACTCCGCCCTGGACGCGCAGCGCAAGAAAGGCCTTGTCCGGCGCGCCTCTCCTCCTCTTTCGCGAAGCGCGGATGGACTCCTCAACTGCGCTTCACCGTCTGGCCTGGCTGGACGGTTCCTGGCTGCCGAAAAAATGGCCCGAAGCCGCCACCCCGGCTCCGGGCCATTTCCATTTCTCCCGCCCAGCCTGCAGCCCCGCCGCCGGCGGGCTATCGCCGTTTTGCCTTTCGCGCCGGAGGCGCGCGCATTTGGTCTTGTCGGCGCCGCTCGTCAAAAAAAGAAAACGCCGGAGCCGCTTTCTACGGCCCCGGCGCCTCGCCTTCAACGACCTTTTAACCTTCGGCCCGTCCGCTTCTCAATCACGACGATGCCGAGAAGCGATCAGTGCCGCTGGACGCAACTCACTGACGGTTCTGCCCCGGCTGCTGGCCGAAATTGAAGAGGTCAAACAGATCGCTGATCGCCGGCCTGTTCACCGGTACGTACGGGTTCCAAGGCAGAGCGACCGGGTCGGGGAAGTTGTCGCGGCTGCGGTTGGTAATCGGTGGCAGATTCCAGTTCCGCTCGATGAACTTGTCGATCGAAACGTGGTCGGAGTACACGTGCGAGATGCGACCGCCCGTCGAGTACTTCGAGACGACGATCAGCGGGATGCGCGTGCCGTCGCCGAAGAAATCCAGCGGCTGCACGTAGCCCGAATCATAGTAGCCGCCGCCTTCATCGAAGGTTATGAAGATCGCGGTGTCATTCCAATACCCAGAGTTCTGGATCATGTCCACGATTTTCTTCGTGAACCCCTCGAAGATATCCAGCTTCGAGGAAGCCGGATGGCCGTCGGCATAGCCGCTGGGCTTGACGATGGAAACCGCCGGCAGCGTCCCATTCTGGATGTCGGCATAGAGGTTCACCGAATCCTGAATGTGCGCTTGGCGGATGGCTGTGTTGGCCATGATCGAGGTGTCGTACTGAAACGGGTTGCAAATGTTGCAGTACTCGTCCGCGGTCGGCCCGTCGTAATCCCAGTTCAGTTGGTACTTGTCCTCGGCGATGTTCAACTGCTCGTTCCCGGCATAGTTGTTCCACTGGTCGCCGTAATACTTCCAGGAAACGTTGTGCGCCATCAGATCGTCGCCGATGCTCGGCGTCGAGGATGGCGGAATCGTGAACGGCGTATTCGACGGGTTCTGATCCAGGTACGCGTTTTCACCTTGGCCGAAATAGCCTGGGTTGTAGTTGTTGAGCAGGTAGTAGTGGCCCGGCTGGCAGCGCGGGTTGATTTGGATCGAGTGAAGGTACGCAACGATCGGGCCGACGCCGGGCGCGCTGGGGTCCGAGCAATCGCTGTAGGAGCCGCCACCGTAGATGATGGGCAGTCCGTTCGGCTGGCTCGTCGTCCAGTCATAGGACGGGTAGCCAGTGTTGTAATCGGACCCGTAGCCGTCCTGCGTGTACCAGTTGTTGGTGCCCTTGGCGGGATTCGGGTTCTCGATCTGGTCAATCACGCCCGTTCCGCCGTAGCCCGCAGGATTGGTGGTAACGCCGGCCATGTGCGGCGGAACCTCGGGGTGGCCGTTGCCGTCGCTGAACCAAATCGCGTCGGCGTGGCCGAACATGATGTGGTTGGCGCCAGTCCCGCCGTCCACCGACTGGTGGAAGTTGTCGCTCATCGCGTAGGTGTCCGCCAGGCTCTTGAAATAGGGGACATCGCCCTGCTGGACGTTGTAGAAGCCCAGCGCCGTCGACCCTTCGCCGGTCGTTGTCGGAACCGAGTCGTACAGCGCGTACTCGTTCGCCGTCCACTCCGCTTCCGTCGGCGGGTTGTTGGCGGAATACCCCGCGGGGTACTCGAAGAACTCGCTGAAGGAAGGACCGTAGTAGCTCTGGGCGTAGAGGGCTTGGGAAAGGCCGTTGGTGCCGGCGCCGACGGTGGCCTCAACCCATGCGAACAATTTCGCGTTGCAACCCGAGGGGTTGTCAAACGTGGCGTGCTCCAGGCTGCAATTTTCCTGCTGCCACATTTGATAAAACCGGTGAACCGGGCTGGCGGCATAGTCCGTGTACGTCATGCTGTAGCCCGGCGTCGGAGTCTTGGTGCCATTCGTCAGTTGGAAGGGGCCCGCCGGCAGGGCGTCGAAATTCGCGATGCGCACGTCCGGCGTGTAGCTATATTGCCCGGTGCCGCCGCTGGCCAAGCTCGAGTAGTAAGCCGGGTCGAGGCCGCTTTCCGTTACCTGAGCGCACTCCACGGGCGTCAGCGGCGTTTGCCCCTTCGGCGTGTGGCAAGGGTTCGACCCGCTGAAATAGCCGTTGACTCCGCTCGGTCCTCCCGCCTCCGGCGCGGGGAGCACGTTTCCGGGAAATTCATGTTTCGGCGGGCTCAGCAGGAATGGGTCCTGGTTGCCCTGGTCGGAAGCCGAGAGCTGGCGGGCTTTCTCAAAGTTGGGGCCCGGGATCGCGTTCTTGTTCTGGTCCAGCTCGATGATCCCTTCTGACAAGAGGTTATGAACGGTCTGCCCATTCCTCGGGACGTAGGTGGCGAATACATGGTCAAAGCTGCGGTTTTCGCCGATGATCACGATGACGTGTTTAATCGGTGTTCGAGTGTTGTTGTCGTTCGAGCGCTGCGGCGGGATCGGGGCAGCCAAGGACGCGCCAATCGTAAACTGGAATAGCGCGATGGATGTCACGCCGAAGCGGACGCAGCGCAACGCAATTGATCCCACGTGCTTCAAGATCATTCACCCTCTCCTTGTAGACGCAGTTTTACTTCCGGGCCGACCTTGTGGATGAATAGCGGCCCCATATTACCACTGGATGTGTTCTATGTTAACGCAGTGCGAAATCCTTACCTGTGCCTGGGCAAAGCGAGTGCCATTTGTAGGGCTTCTTCTCACCAACGTTACCGGCCATTCACACTTTGCTCGGCCGAGGTCTGATTTGAGGCGGTACCCGCTTCTCGTTTTTTCTCGCGGCGGCGCGCATTTGGTCTTGTCGGCGGGCAGCCCGGTTTCGTAGCGGCCCCATTCAGGCGGGCGCGGCCGTTTCGCGCCGCAGGCGCTTTTGAATTTACGGACTGGGCCCGCACCAACCATCTGCACGGAACAGGTCGGCGCCATTGGTCTCTTGAGCCGTTTTTGGCGATGTTTGGCGCGATGGTTTGTCGTAGGCTATGATTTCTCATCGCAGAAGGATGGCAGAACGGTTCTGTGTGGCAGGATGCAAAACGGTCGAAGCATTTTGCAGCCCTCCGAAGGGTCAAATCGTTCGCCCTCCGCCATTTCAAAGACGAACTATGTACAACGAAGAGCTAGCCTATTCGGTGTTGGAAGTTTTGGACGAGCAATTCCCTGATTTGCTCCATTTCAAAGATTTGCGCGGACGCCTACCTGCGTTCGCCAGTGTGACGGATCAACAGTGGCTCAAGGCGCTGAACGCGCTGCTTCGAAATGGTTCGATTGATGGTGTCCCTTTGCGCGAAGGTTCAGGCCTTGCCGACCTTGCTAACGTCAGGATAACCCCAAAGGGAAAAAGCGAACTACAGCACCGTCCGGCGATCACGCCGCCTCAGAAGACAGTCAATCAATCGGATGATCGGAAGTTCGCGCAGATGGCAGTCGCACAGGCCCGAATGAGCATCTCCGAGAGTGTTGACCCGCCCAATCCGAAAGTGGGCGCGGTTGTTGTGAAGGACGGAAAAGTTCTTGCAACCGCCCATCGAGGTGAGTTTCCCAAGTGTCACGCCGAATTTGTTGCCTTAGAGAAAAAACTGGAACAGGAATCCCTGGTCGGCGCGACGGTTTACACAACGCTCGAACCATGTACCAGCCGTGGCCGGGACAAAATCCCCTGCGCAGAACGGTTGGTGGGAAGACAAGTCGCCCGCGTTGTGATGGGAATTCTCGACCCGGACGAAAGAGTGCATGGTCGCGGGCAGATGCGACTCCGTAAAGCGAAAATCGCTACCGATTTTTTCCCCCCCGACCTTATGTCTGAGATCGAAGAACTCAACCGTGACTTCATACGGCACCGCGAATTGAACGCCAAGCAAAGCAGGACCACGGAATCCCCCATAGAGATCACTTTTGATCCGCAAAATCCGTCGCAGAGATTTTGGTCAATGGAGTCTGTGATTGATGGCAACGGGCAGTGGACAGGAAAGGCTGTCTGGGAATACCGAGTCGAGATAAAAAACGCTTCGTCGCAGACTCTCCGAGACGTTTTGGTGACGCGCGAGCATCTCGGCCTGATGGCAATCAGGCCAACTGAAGTCGTTTTCGATAGAACGAGGAAAAACTACTGCGACATAAATCCCGGCACTTCTGAGCTCGTAAAGGTTATCGGCTGGCCCATCCCGATCAACTCGCCCGGCACGTTGTCGGGGGAGTCAGCGTTAGAGTACGGCCCGATCAAGATAGTCGCGAGTGCCGCCGATGTCCTCCCAGCGATCAAATACTTTGAGTTCGATTATCAAAAAACGCCGATGTTGAGAGAAACGATTTCTGCGTCCGCGCTGGAAAGAACAGCACCCCTTAAAAGAAGCCAGTCGCCCACCGGAAAACTCCATTTTGTGCCCGACCGACACAACTACGGCTGGGCGCGAGATGATCGTCGCACTGACGTGCGGGCAGGAGGAACTTTCACCTACGACGGCGAAGACTCCCTCATGATCGTCGATGTATTCGTAAAAGAACTCACCACGCGGGAGACTTTGATTCAGCCGCTCGATGGGCCGGGCTGGCTCATAACGAAGGGGCTTACTTTTAGGCCCCGCGATCCTCTCCGGCTGGTGTTCAATTTGATTAACGATCCCGTTACTGCGGAACGCGGAAAGCTCATGCGCTTTCAACTTGTCTTCCGTGATGTATACAACCACACCTACGAACTGGACCCGGTTGATTTCCCGTGGATCGGCAGCCCGGTTTCTGTTGCCCCGCCCGCGCCGTCGCGTGTCATGTGGGAGTCGCTTTCGAATAGATTCAGCGGGATCGATGCGAAGCCACTCCCGGTTTGGGCGCGATGGATATACGCGATTGAAACAAAGGACTGGCAGTGGTGGGTCGAGCACTCATCGAACATCGCCGTGAAGATGACCATCGAACTTTGCAAGGAAGGTGGAAAAATGCTGCGAGCACAGCCCGAATTTCGAAGCAAGTTTCCCGATGTGGCGTCCATCAACGATGATGGCGACCGATGGCTCGTTGCGGTTCAAAAGGTAGCGGGACTCGGCACGGGCCATCTCACGGAAACTAGCATTGACCATGGGGTAGAGACACATTCAGAAGGTGGCGAAATTCGTGACCTTCCACGAGCATCGCAAGTGCTTTGTCAGATGGCAGTCAACGGATTCTCGGATTGATGCTCACAACTTCGATCTCACTAGATCGCGACTCGCGAAATACGATTGAGGCTCAGGGCCAGCCTTGAAGCGATATAGAAGATTGTCTTTTAGAATCTTCAGCAGGCTCGCGGTGAGCGAAGAAGACGAACAAGACATCTACGACTGACTGGAAGATTGATCGCTGTCGATGAAGGGCGGGTGGCCGACTTTGTAGCGGCCGCCTTTAGGCGCGCGCATTTGCTTCCGCTCCGTCCTCTCGCACATTCTCCTGTCTCCAAAGTCCACACACATCCTGATTTGACCGGCATGATATAATCGATTTCAGGTCAATGATTCGCCATGGCGCTGCCGCTCAGGTCCTTCCGCTCCCGGCGCTCTCTCACTTTCATTCCTAGCTTTTCAGATCTCGCCAGCAGTCGTCGAATCCAACGCTCTCGCGCCTCCATACCCGTCTTTGCCTGGATTCGTAATTCCAGGTTCCGATTCCCAACCTCCAATTTATCCCCTCTAATCGCAACACACCCGGAGATAGGATTCGCCGTATCTCACTCAAAACAAAGCTCCGGACCCATTTCTAATCGCAACACTTTACGGGGTGCCTTCTCCCGGCCATTCGGTCTGCCGGCCTGCCAAGCCTTGTCCCGTCTTCGCCCCGGAGATATGATGGGATGTTTGCATTGCATCGAAATTCGTATTCGTGAGGCGCAATCATGACATCTCCCGCCGGCATCACGCATCGTGGCGAGTTTCAGAATGAGCCCTTCGTTGACTTCTCCAAGCCCGAAAATCGCAAGGCCATGGAAGACGCCCTGCATCATGTGAAGGGCATGTTCGGTCGCGAATATCCGCTGGTCATCGGCGGCGAACGTATCACCACCCAGGAAAAAACGAAATCCTTCAATCCCTCGAATCCCTCTGAAGTCGTCGGCATCTTCCAGAAGGCCACCGTGGAAATGGCCGACCAGGCCGTCGAAGCCGCCCACCGCGCCTTTGAGCGCTGGAAGAAAGTTCCCGCCGCGGAGCGCGTCGCCGCCGTCTATCGCGCCGCGGATATTTTTCGCAAGCGCCGCTTCGACCTGATGGCTTGGCTTTCTTACGAAATCGGCAAGACCTGGCCGGAAGCCGATGCCGATGTCGCCGAGCTGATCGACTTCTGCGAATTCTACGGGCGCGAGGCTCTCCGTCTGGCTGAGCCCCAGAAGCTTGTCCCCATGCGCGGCGAGAAAAACTACCTGAAATATATTCCGCTCGGCGTCGGGATTATCATTCCCCCCTGGAATTTCGCCGCCGCCATCATGGGCGGAATGACGCTGGCTTCCGTTCTTACCGGCAATACCGCGATCGTGAAGCCTTCCAGCGATTCGCCCACTATCGCCGCCATTTTCATCGACATCCTTTACGAAGCCGGCATCCCCCGCGATGTCGTCAGTTTTTTCACCGGTCCGGGCGGCACTGCGGGCGAAGCTCTTGTCAATCATCCCAAGACCCGCTACATCGCCTTCACCGGCTCGAAGGAAGCGGGCCTTCGCATCAGCCAGCAGGCCGCAAAGGCGCATCCCGGCCAGGTCTGGATCAAGCGCACGATTCTGGAAATGGGCGGCAAAGACGCCATCGTCGTTGACGATGAAGCCGATGTGGATTCCGCCGTCGAAGGCGTCGCTTCCTCGGCGTTCGGTTACCAGGGCCAGAAATGTTCCGCTTGCTCCCGCGCCATCGTCGCCGAAAAAATTTACGACGAATTTCTTTCCAAGCTCGTGGATCGAGTCAAGAAAATCAAGGTCGGCACTGTCGAGAATCCTGAAAATTTCATGGGTCCGGTGATCAATCACTCGGCGATGAATACCATCCTCGATTACATCGAGACGGGCAAAAAAGAGGGCCGCTTGGTTGCCGGCGGCAAGCGCGCTCCCGGCGAAGGCTATTTCCTCGAGCCGACGGTCATTGCCGACATCGGCCCCAAAGCCCGCATTTTCCAGGAAGAGATTTTCGGACCGGTGCTGGCCGTCACGAAAGCCAAGGATTTTGACCACGCCCTGGCCATGGCCAACGACAGCGAGTTTGGACTGACCGGCGCCGTCTATTCGCGCAATCCCAAGAAAATCGAGCGCGCCGCCGATGAATTCCACGTCGGCAATCTCTACATGAATCGCAAATGCACCGGCGCCATGGTCGGCGCCCATCCGTTCGGCGGTTTCAATATGTCCGGAACGGATTCGAAATCCGGCGGCCAGGATTACCTGCTTCTGTTCACGCAGGCCAAGACCGTTTCCGAAAAAATCGGCGCCACAAAATAACTTGGGAAACGAAAGGGAGATCGTTTATTCGAAGGCGAGGCGTTTGTCGTTGAAATTCGACGCGCCTTTGGCTACGGCAAAAAATTCGGCGCTTGCAGCGGAGCCGGTTTCTTCCCGAATCCCCACCGCAAAATCGCGTACGCCGCCGGCCCCGACAGCAGCAGCCACGGCGCATATCTCCAAACGTAAGGCTCGCTCTGCGCGATTTTGATTGCGCACAAAATCAGCGGAAAAATTAAAATATAGGCGAGCCCCGCTCGCCCGCCCGGAACGCGAAACGTTCTCGGCGCGTCCGGCGCTTTCCGCCGCATCGCCCACGCCGCGAACAGCGTCAGCAGAGTTGTCGCGATCCGCGTCCAGATGTAGATGTTCACCATGTCTTCCACCGGATAGCGCGCCAGCACGCAGTACACGATTGTTGACGCCACGATCGCGCGCGCCGGCGTCTTGTACCGCGGATGAATGCTGCCCAGCCAAGCCGGCAAGTAACCGTCTTCCGCCATCGTCGCCGGTATCCGCGTCGTGTACAGAATGGTGCTGTTCGATAGCGACAGGGTTCCAATCATCGCTGCGATCAGCATCGCCGCTCCCAGCCATTCGCCGCCGATCAACCGCGACGCGGTGACGATGTAATCCGTCTTCCACTCCTGCCAGTTTCCCAGCGCCGCCAGCGCCAGCGTCGTCGGCAGAACGTAGGTCAGCACGTTCAGCGGCGTCATCCACGCCAGCAGCCGCACGAACGTCTTTTGCGGACTCTTCATTTCGCCCGTCATGCTCGACAGTTGCTCGTACCCGGCGTAGTTCCACATCGCCAACGCCAGCCCTTTCCCAAACACGCTGCCGAACGGCTTTCCCGGCGGGACGAACGGAAGCACGGGGTTGTACCGCCAGTGCACGAGAGACAGCACGCAGAGGATCGCCACCGGAATCATCACCGCAATCAGCAGCACCACGGATAGCCATCCCGCGACTTGGATCCCCCGGGCGTTCAGATACGCCAACAGGCAAAGCGCCAGGCACGCTCCGGCCCACTTCACGTTCCCCTGTATCCATGGAAGGTATTCGCTCAAGTAGTCCATCAACAGTACGCCGTACAGACTGTTCAGCAGAAATGTTCCCGCCCAGTTCCACCAGCCGCACTGAAATCCCCAGAAATCTCCGAACGCCGCGCGGCTCCAGCGGTAAAAACCGCCTTGCACCGGCAAAATACTGTTGAGCTCGGCTGCCGCAAACGAAATGGGAATGCTCCAGAAAAGGGGAACAAAGGTGAGGAACACCAGAGCCATGCCGGGGCCGGAGCTGTGAAATATTTCTTCGTAGCCGAACGGCCCGCCAGCGGTGTAGCCGTAGAAAATCGCCAACAACGGGAGAAAGCCGATTTGGCGCAGAGCGGCGGCCCTGCTTACAGAGGAAAGCCCGTCGTCCGAAGGGTTGGCGGCCATGGAGCGCGGCAAAAGGGGGCATGATAGTGAACGGTCGAGATGTTTACAAGTGGGAAAGGAATTAAAACGATCCGCAAAAACTGAGAGCAGGGAAAATTGCTGACGCCGATTCCTTTCGAACGAGAACAGCGTCAAGCGCGACAGTATTCAAGGAAGCGCGCACTCGCGAGGCCGCAACCGCGCGTTCGTTCAATCAAGCGTGACATCGTAGAGATGGGCTTGCCCCGCATCGAGGCGAACGAAAAGGCCGACATCGAAGAGCTCGCGGCCGCCGCGGGGATAGACGACTTCGTTGAGCTCATCGTTAAAACTGTATTGCCGATCGGGCGAGACGCGATCGCCGAGTTTCACACGGCCCTGCGCCGTGGAACCCGCCAGATTCACGGCAACAACCTTCCAAGCGTTCCGGCAGCGCCAGTCGTAGACAATCAAGTTGCCCGCCGAGTCGTCACCTTCGGAGACAACTTCGAGCAACGACCATGCGCCGGTGTGGAAGCACTCCTCTTTCGTAATGCGGAGAATTTTCTGAAAAAAAGCTGAAGCAAAAGGATCGGGAGGTTCAGGAGCGGCCGCTCGCAAAGTAATTGGAAGGCGAATGCCGCGGCCCTCGAGTTCGCCCTGGTGATAAAAACGCATTCCCGGAAGCGTGGCCATGATCGTCCCGGCGGCAAAGAGGCGCGAGTTGGGGAAGACAACGGCGCGGCGGGGCTCGTCGTGATTTTCCAGATAGCGCGTCATGTGAGATTGGTAATCGTTTCCCGCGTAGAGGCGCGCGCGAGCGTCGAGGGCGCGGGCGTCGCGGACGCAGTCGTAAAGTTCCTTATCGTAAGAAAAAGAAAAGCCGAGATCGAGGAGGCGCTGCTCGGTTCCCCAGTAAGCTTCGGCGACAAGGGCCAACTGGGGAGCGGCATCGTGGGCTTCGAGCCAAAACTCCTTTTCAGGAGGAGTGAAACCGCCGAGGTTCGCCGACCAGATCCCGCGGAAAATATCGCTGAGAAGGAGCATGGCCATATCGCATCGAAGCCCGTCGCAGTGCGCGGCGATGGAGCGAATGATGCGGAACTGAGCGGCGCGAGCTCCGGGATGGAAGTGGTTGATCTGGGCGACGTCCTTCCAGGGCGGAAAATAGGGATCGCGTCCGCGGGCAATGAAGCGTTCGCCCTTGCCGGTGACAACGCGAAAGTAAGTGGAAGGATCCCTTTGAAAATCTTCGGCTGTGCCTTGGACATAGAATTCGGGATTGTCGCGCGTCCAGGGATGGTCTGTGGAAGTGTGATTTCCGACAAAATCGAGAAGCAGGGCGACGCCGCGAGCGCGCAACTTCTCTCGAGCGAAGTCGAGTGAGTCCCAGGCGCCGATGCGCGGGTCCACTGTGTAGCCGGAAATGGCATAGGGCGAGCCAATGGCGTCGCCGGGAGTCCAGCCGGGCAACGCCTGATCGCATGCGGCGCGGTTGCCGGGATCCTGCATCAGAATCGCCCGCGATTCCGCACTCCTCTGCCAGACCCCCATCAGCCAGACGATATCGAAGCCGAGAGAGGCGAATGAATCCCATTCATTGTCGGGAACGTCAGCGAGAGTGATGTTGCGGCCGAGTTTGGCGGAGAGTTCGTCAAGCCAGGCCCAGGTATTCACTTCATACATGTGGGGATGAGGGCGGAAAGGAAGTGACAATGGCATCTTGTCGCGAATCTACAGCGCCGGCCGCGGAAGTGTCAACGAAATCGAGGCAAACAGCGGACGCGGACGGTTTGATATACTGCGCGACCATTGGGGCGCCAATCGCATTTCGGGAGGGATTCATGAGGCCGGGATCGGGAAGCATTCAAATTATTATGGCTGGAATCATTTTCGCAGCCCCGTGCGTGCAGGCAAGAGCGGGGAAACATCGGGCGCCGCAGAGTGAGGAGTCGGCCAAGCGCACTCTGACGGTAGACGACTATTTCCGCATCCGGGAAGTGGAAAACCCGCAGATCAGCCCGGACGAAAAATGGGTGGCGTACACGGTAACGACGGCGGACATCGGGAAAGACAAGAACGAGGAACGCATCTGGATGGCGCCAATGGGAGGAGGCGATGCGATTCCGCTGACACTCGAGGAATATTCCTCTTCGCATCCGCGCTGGAGCCCGGACGGAAAGTATCTGGCGTTTCTTTCGGAGCGCAACGACGAAAAAAAGCAGGTGTGGCTGCTGAACCGCGAAGGCGGAGAAGCGGTGGAATTGACGAACACGATCCAGGATGTGGACGATTTCGCATGGGCGCCGGGAAGCGATCGGCTGGTCCTGGTGCTGCAGGACGCGACCGCGGACGAAATTGCCGAGGCGAAAATGGCTGATCCCGCCGACTACAAGCCAAAGCCGCGGCCGTGGGTGATCGACCGGTTGCATTTCAAAGAGGACGAAATCGGATACCTCGACCATCGGCGGAAGCACCTGTATGTTTTCCGCCTTTCTGACCATTCGCTGACGCAAATAACTTCAGGAGACTATGACGACTCTTCGCCCGCGTGGTCGCCGGACGGGAAGAGAATCGCGTTTCAAAGCAACCGCACCGAGAATCCGGACATGAATTTCAACACGGACATCTGGACAGTTGCGGCGGACAACACGGACGAAGGGAAGTCGCTGGTGCAAGTGACAACAAATCCGGGAACGGACGAGGCGCCGGCGTGGTCGCCGGACGGGAAGTGGATCGCATTCACGAGTCAAGTGGAACCGAAGCTGTTTCAATACGCGACGATCCATATCGCCATCGCGACGGCGAACGGCGGGGAAGAAAGACTACTGACGAAAGCGCTCGACCGCAATTCCACAGCGCCCCGGTTTTCAGAGGACGGAAAGTGGATCTATTTCATCGCCGACGACGACGGAACGCAGAACGTGCTGCGAGTTCCCGAACAAGGAGGAGAAATGGAGAGGCCGATCGGCGGACGGTTGATGGTGGACAGCTATTCTCTGGGAGCCGACGGAAGCGTCGCCGCGCAGATCGGAGAGCCGGACCGGCCGGATGAGATTTATCTGGAGCGCGCAAGCGGCGGGCCGCTGGAGCGACTGACGAAAACAAACGACGCTCTGATGGCTGAGCTAAAGCTCGGGGAAGTGGACTACGTTCATTTCCAGAGCAAAGACGGAACGACGGTGGCGGGATACCTGACAAAACCGGTGGATTACAAACCGGGGCAAAAATATCCGGCGCTGCTGATCCCTCACGGCGGGCCGGTGTGGGCCCACTACGCCGAATTCAAATTCCAGTCGCAATTGCTGGCGGCGCAGGGATATGCGGTGCTGAATCCGAACCCGCGGGGTTCGTCGGGATACGGAGAAGATTACTGCAAGGCGATTTTCGCGGACTGGGGGAACAAGGATTATCAGGACGACGTCGCCATGGTGGACTACGCCGTGGAGAAGGGAATCGCGGACCCGGACCGCCTTGGAGTCGGAGGGCATTCCTATGGGGCGATCTCGACAAACTTCATCCTGGTGCAAACGACGCGGTTCAAAGCGGCGATTTCCAATGCAGGGGAATTCCTCTACGTGACGAATTACGGGCACGACCTGTATTCGCGGGAGTGGGAATACGAACTTGGACTGCCATGGGAAAACCGGGAATTGTGGGAGCGGCTATCGCCATTCAACAAAGTGACGCGGATCAAGACGCCGACGCTCATCATGGGCGGGGACGTGGACTGGAACGTGCCGATCATCAACAGCGAACAGATGTACCAATCGCTGCGGCGGCTCGGCGTGCCGACGCTGCTGGTGGTGTATCCCGGGGAGTATCACGAGTTCAAGCGTCCCTCGTTCATCCGCGACCGGGACGAAAGATGGATCTACTGGTTCAACCACTACGTGAAAGGGGAGGGACCCGCAAACCCTCCCGATTTGCCTTCCGCCGAGAACTGAGGAAATTGAAGGGTTCAGCGCTTCGTGGCTGAGCCGATCAGGCTTTCGATGTCGGACTTCAATTTTGCGCGATCGGCATCGTGAAGATACATCATGTGCCCGGCGTTGTAGTATTCAAGGTGGATGTTATTCTGCAGCTTCGGCGGCAGAAGCAGGTGGCTCATGGTGTATTCGGTGGCGAAGAACGGAGTGGCGAGGTCGAAATATCCGTTTTCCACCTGGACGGTGAGATAGGGGTTGGCAAGCATGGCGGCGATGAGGTCGCCTTCGGTGCTGGGAGCCACGGGGTCTCCGCCCGACGAGGACGAGTTGTGTTTCCACTCCCAATTATCATTGACCTCGCCCGACAGGACGATGTAAGGGCGATCCGGATTGAATTTCAAAGTCTCGCGAAGGTATTGATTGAAGGCGGCGACAAAGGGCGCTTCAATCGCGCTTTCCAGTGGGTCGTGGCCGCCGTATTCGGATAAGAGATCGTACATGGGGCCCGTGAAGCGGGCGTCGAGCCGGCCGGTATCGAGCCCCTGGCTGCGGAGAAGCTCGGCGCGAAATTGGCCGAGAGTGACGCGCAGGTTTGCCTTCAGGAGATAATCCTCGCTCAGGCCGGTGAAATAGGAGAGCTTTTTCGCCACGGCGGATTTTTCCGCATCGGTGAGAGCCGAGCCTTTCATCAAAGCTTCCAAATAATCCGTGGCGGCATAACTGCGGGCTTCGGCGACGAAGGCGGGAAGATCGGCGGGACGGTCCTTGAGAGTGTTTTGATACCAGGCGGTCGCGGCGTAGCTGGGCAGATAGTAGACATAGGGCATGTCGTTGCCGATCGTGAAGAGAATGGTGCTTATGTCGAGAACGCTTGACATCAGGACAATGCCGTTGACGTTCATCGAATCGTGGGACTCGAGATAATGAGCGAGACCGGCAGAGCGAAACGTGCCGTAGCTTTCGCCGATGAGGAATTTAGGCGAGTTCCAGCGGTTGTTGCGGTTCACGTAGGTGTTGATGAATTGCGCGATCGATTTGATATCCGGATCCACTCCCCAAAAATCCTTGTCCTTGGCTTTACCGACCGCGTGACTGAATCCTGTGCCAACGGGATCAATGAAGACCATATCCGTTTTGTCGAGGAGGCAATCGGAGTTGTCAACGGTGGAATAGGGGGCTGGAGGAGTGGGAGCGGCGTTGGAGGTCACGACGCGGCGGGGACCGAAGGCTCCCATGTGCAGCCAAATGGAAGCGGAGCCGGGGCCGCCGTTGTAGAGAAACGCGATCGGGCGCTGCGAGGGGTCCTTTACGTCGCTGCGAACGTAGGCAACGGAAAAAATGAGCGCGGTCGGTTCACCTTCTTTGTCCTTCAAGAGAGTAGTAGAGGCAGTGGCCTTATAAGGAATCGTCAGGCCGTCGAGTTGAATGGTGTGATCGGTCGTGGACGATTCTTCCTTGGGCTGTTCGGAGGAAGAGGGCGCCTTTTGGTCCGAAGCGGCCGGCTTGGAGTCTTTAGAGGCTTCCTGGGCGAAGGAAGGAATCGAAGAAGAGCCGAACGCGAGCACGAAAGCGAGCAGGAGATGGACCGATTTTCCCATCGAATCACCTCGAATTTTTCAAATGCAGCAACCTGAAGCGGGCCTGAAAGCGAAGGCGGCGAAGAGAATCGCCGCCCCATCCGAACCGTGCCTACAACAAAAGAGTTCTAATTACCGCATGGAACAGAAGGAAATTCCAGGGTGATCTGTTTTGTTCCGATGTCCGCACCGTCCACGGTGACAGAGAGAGAATCAATGTGGGCGGGGACATTGCAAATTCCTCCGCGACCGCGGCTGCCTGGGTGGCCGGGATTCGGATCTTCCCCCGCGGTGAAAGTGTAATGGGCGGACTTTAACAAGGTGAATTCGTAGAGCGCGTCCCCGATTTTTCGGGCGGCGGGATTTTCTCCCTGGTCCGCCTTGGCGGAGACGTAGACGTCGCCGGGCAGGCGCCCATCTTTCCATTTCAATTGGACGCGAATCGTGCGCGTGGGATAGCTTTCACCCAGCTGAATAATCACTTTTTCGAGGTCCTGGCCGTCTTTGAGATGAATGGGTCGGGATTCGGCAGATTCGCCGACACCGGGGTAAAAGGTTCGCGGGTAGGGCATATCGGGATCGCGACGATCGAGGCGATTGAAAACCAAAACGTAATCGCCGGGGCCGATGTGGTCGAACTCGAAAGCGCCTTTTTCACCTTGAAAGCCCCACAGGCCCGGGAGCGAGTCCGAGTAGCGGCCCGCTCGATACAGTTCAACCGAAGCGAGAGGAAGGGGATTTCCGCGGGTTCCCAGAACGCTGCCGCGAATTTTGCCGGTGGGAAGGGCGTCGATATTGAATTCGTAACAGGCGCCGTTTGGGAGTTCAAAAGACGGAAGCGGCCCGTTGACGGTCCTTTCGGAGAGCTCCATGCGAGCGGGAAGCGTGGCCGTCAGAGAATATTTTCCGGCATGAACGTCGTAAAAAGTGTAAACGCCGAAATCGTCCGTAGCAGTGGTGAAACGGTCGTATCGCGAATGAAGCCTGAGGGGAATGTCCGATAGCGGGTCTTCGGGGTCGCCCGGAGGCTCGAGCATCGGGGGATTGGCGCGGCGAATCACGCCAAAAACGGAGGCAACGCGTTCGCCCCGGCTCATCGCGCGGAGTTGGGGAAGGAGAGCGCGAGCGTCGGCAATGGGACGCGTGCCGTTGCAAATGGTGGCGAAGAGGCGGCCCTCGGATTCCTGGTTGGTGAAGACGACATATTGGGCGCCCGTTTTGAAAACATAGCCGCAATCGGCGTCTTCGCCGCCGGAATAGATGTCGATTTCAGATGCCGCGGGGCCGGCAAAAAGATCGTCGATATGGAAGCGGTAGCGCGTAACGGGGGTGGGGGCGCCGGGCTGGCCGGAGGGACCGGAAGAGGAAGCGTCCGCCGAAGGAAGAGTTTCGGAAGCGAGGACCGTCCCGACGAAAACGACGTCGCTCGCGCGCAAACCCGGACATACGCCGGGGGGTTCCTTGGAACAAGTGCAGGCTTCGATGGCCGGGGCAGCAAAAAAGATCAAGACACAAACAACAAAGAGTCCGCGATGAATCATCTCTCCTATCCTACCTTGGCGGCGCGGCCAAAATCGAGCGTTGTAATGAAGTGAAATTTGGGATTCGCGAGAAGGCGGCGAATTGCGCCGGCCGGAATCTGTTGTTAAGGTTACTTCGATGGATGACGCAGAAGCAAAATCCGGAGGGGGAAACGAGAGATCGGCGCGGCCATCGCTGCGCCGCAATTATCTTTCGTCCGTTGAAAACACGGCGCAGATGCTGGGAGGAATGGCGCCCGCGGGAACCATGGGCGTGATATTGCCGCTCTTGATCTTGCGGGGCGAAAAAGCGACATGGCTGATTTTTCTGGTGACGCTGCTGGCGTTTTCGCTCGTTCTGATGTGCATCAACCGGTTTGCGACGCTGAATGCTTCGGCGGGAGCTCTGGCGACTTTCGCGGAAGCGGGACTCGGAAGAGGGGCGGGCGTGGTGGCGGGCTGGACCTATATTGGAGCGATGGCATTTTCGGCGGCGGGGACAGCGCCGTCGTCGGCGTATTACGCCGATTTAGTGATGACGCAAATGACGGGCCATCAGGGGAGCATGCTGCGGTGGGTGGCGCTGACAGCGGGAGTGGTGGCGCTGGCATGGGCCATCGCGTACCGAGACATCAAGCTGTCCACGGAATTGACGCTGGCAATCGAGATCGCGACCGCAACCTTGCTGGTGGTGATTCTGGGAATGGCAATAAAGGAGAACCACGCGTGGGTGGACCCCTCGCAATTTCATCTGGCGGGAACGAAGCTGTCGGGCGTGCAGTTCGGGCTGGTTTTCGGATTCATGACGCTTGCGGGATTTGAGACGGTGACGACGCTGGGAGACGAAGCGCAGCGCGCGACGAAAACGATCCCGCGGGCCATCAAGACGTGTTTGCTGCCGGTCGGCTTGGTGTACCTGGTGGTGATTTATGCGCTGGTGGCGCTGAGCCGAAAGGAAGGGATGGGATTCGAGCGGATGCTGGCGCCATTCGACGAGCTGGCGCGGAGGATGAGATATCCGGAGCTGGGGATGTTCAGCTCCGTGGGGATCGCGATGAGCTATTTCGCGTGCACGCTGGCGTCGCTGAACGCGGGAGCCCGGGTGATGTATTCGTTCGGGAGGCGAGGAATGTTTGCGCGGCGATTTGGGGATGCGCATCGGGTGAACGCGACACCGCACCGGGCGATCGGCCTGATCGCGGCGATCGGGATAGCGATTCCGGGCGTGCTGCTGTGGCGGGGATTGAGCCTGTGGGAGTGCGTGAATCTGGTGACGCAGCTTGCGGCGTTCGGATTTATCGGAGCTTATTTCCTGGTGTGCTTGGCGATGCCTTTCTATCTGCGGAAGCAAAAACTGATGCGAAATGTGGACGCCGCGGCATCGGGGGCGGCACTGATGATTCTGGGGATCGTTCTGGCGCTATCGCTGTTTCCGGCGCCGCCGGCGCCATGGCGATACCTGCCGTATATTTTTCTTGCCTGGGTGATTTTGGGAGTACTGTCGTCGGTCTATTTTTGGCGGCAAAACAAGGCAGAG
The DNA here is from genome assembly GCA_035503815.1 of Verrucomicrobiia bacterium. Lineage (GTDB taxonomy): Bacteria > Acidobacteriota > Terriglobia > Acidiferrales > UBA7541 > Palsa-295. The sequence goes on along the minus strand of DATJTF010000028.1, from coordinate 16,163 downwards.
CGGGAAAATATCGCAGGGAGCGAATTGACGTAGGACGATTTACGGTTCTCCATTCGAGAAACCCGCCCGGTGGAGAATCGCCATTCGCGTTCGAGCTCGATACTCAATCCACAAAAATGACTGGATGTTGAGCGCGCGGGGAGCGCTGCAAGGCGCTTGTCATAATTCGGCGCGGACGATGTCGGCGCGAGTCTCACGCCTGCGGACGATCCGGAAACGATTGCCGTGGACGAGGACTTCGGCGGCGCGGGGGCGGGAATTGTAATTGGAAGATTGAGCAAAGCCGTAGGCGCCCGCGGCGGTGACGACGAGGAGGTCACCCGGATTAACCGGCGGGAGAGAAATGCCGCGCGCGAGGAAATCGCCGGTCTCGCAGACCGGGCCGACAACATCGACGATGGCGGGGGATGCGGGCGAACCGAGCGTCTGGCGAACAGCCGCGATGGGATGGACGGCTCCGTAAAGAACGGGGCGAATCAAATCGTTCATCGCTGCGTCCACGATGACGAAAGTCTTGCCGCCGGTTTTCTTGACGAAGAGAACGCGCGTGAGAAGGACGCCTGCCGGGCCGACGAGGAAACGCCCGGGCTCGAGAAGAAGGCGGCATCGGAGGGGGCGAACGATGGGGGCGAGAGTGCGAGCCAGACGGGCAGCGTCGAGCGGCGCTTCCTTCGTGTAACGAATGCCGAATCCGCCGCCGATATCGAGGAAGCGGAGAGCGATTCCTTGCCGGGTGAGATCGCGATAATACGAGGCGAGGCGCGCGACGGCGCGGCGGTAAGGAGCGACGGACAAAATCTGCGAGCCGATGTGGGCGCTGATGCCGCGCCAGGAAATCGAGCGGGAGTTCTGGTGAGCGAGGTAGAGACGCCGCGCGTCGGCCCAAGTCATGCCGAATTTGTGCCGGTGATGGCCCGTCGAGATGTGAGGGTGGCCGCCGGCGAGTACATCGGGATTCACGCGAATCGAGGCAGAGGCGGGCGAGCCGCCTTTGGATAGGATTTTGCCGGCTTCGGAGAGGAGGATTTCGAACTCGGACTCGGATTCGACGTTGAAAAGCAGGATGCCCTTCGATCGCGAGTCGCGTCCCGGGAAGCGGAGAGCCTCCCGGATTTCCTCGCGGGATTTGCCCGCGCCGGAGAAGACGACGCGGTCCCCGGAAACGCCAATTCGTCCGAGGCGATCGAGTTCGCCGCCCGAGACGATGTCGAATGAACTGCCGAGACGCCCGAAGACGCGGAGGACGGAAAGATTGGAGTTGGCTTTTACGGCGTAGCAGAGGGTGTGGGGCAGCGAGGAAAGCGAACGGTCGAGGATGCGATACGCCGACTCGATAGAGGCCTGACTGTAAACATAAGTGGGCGTCTTGGCGGATTTGGCGATGCGTTCCAGCGCGACTCCCTCGCATGAAAGCTGGAGGGGAGCAGCGGTGCGAGAGCCTGGGTCATGCCGGAAAGAGTAAAATGGCGCGTGAATGGCAGAGACGCCGCTTGCGAGCCTGCTTGAATCACGTGATTTTTTCGCGCGAGGCATGACCAAGTCATCTTACAGGGTCCGAAAGAAAATTCCACGAAGGATGCGGCGGATAGAAAAATGGCGGAGGAGACACCCATCGCACGGATGCAAAACACGCCGGAGCGATTCTCAACCTGCTAAGAGTGCAGGCGCGATGCCGGGGCCGGAGGCGAAGGGTTCTCAGGGACGAGCCGCATCGCCGCTAGGCAGGGCGGAAGCGTTCGCCTTGTCCGACGGTGTGGGCGGGCGATATCGAGTCAAGAAAAGCAGGAAGGGCGTCACCTCAAAGGGCATTTTTTCGCGGGCGGAATTGAGAGCGACAGGTTTCGCCCTGAGCAATTCGACGCGATCGTCCCAAGGGTTCAACTTGACGCGCGCACCGAGGGGCAGGGCAGCAACCTGGTCGAGTTTGTCCGCCTGAAGCGGAGGGCCAAGGCTGGCGAGTTGAGAGCTGAACGAGACGCCGTTGCCGAGGCGCGCGTTAATGAGAGACGGGAGCGAGGTGGAATCGGCCTCAAGCTGCTTGTAGAAGAGCGCCGCGGTAGCGAGCTTGTCCTTATAAGGCGAGTTTTTAAGCAATTCATAGGCTTTTTGGTTCGCCAGGGAGACGTCCGCAGGAGTGGCCTTGAAGGAGAAGCGCGAGAGCACGTCGGCGGCAGTGACGTTCGTCGTGTCATTGAAGCCCCACTGATCCGTGGACGGCTTCGTGATGATGATGGCGGCCAGCTCTTGCGCGAGCGCGGCGCCAAGGCTTGCTTCGTCGGGGAGAACGTCGAGGAGGCCGCGGCTCATGACGATAGTATGGCCGATGGAGAAAGATTCGAGAGTGCTGGTCAACAGGACGCGGCAGTGGACGTCGATATCCAGGTTGTTGGTGACTTCCAGATTGTTGACCACAGTCTCCAGAACTTTGTCGACTTCACCGCGAGGAGCCAGGAGTCCCAGCCGCTGCAAGCGATCGAGAACGTTGGTTTCGGCTCTTTCCTGCCACTCGCGCTCGGACTGAATGGGAGAAATATCCTGCCCGTCGCTAGTCTGGTCGAGCGAGCCCGAGGCGATGGTGGCCTGGGAATTGAAATCGACCGGGCGGTTGAGGCTTGCCAGGTTGTAACCCCACAGGCGGGTCTGCGCTTTGAATCGAATTGCTCCGCCGGTGGAGCTTTTCAACTCCGATTCCTGGCTGTAAACGAAAGCGGGGAGCCAAAGTCCGGGCTGAAGATTCATTCGCCAGCTGTCGAAATGGAGGTTGAAACCGTTGCCCTCACCGCCGGAAGAGGCAAACATGCCGTTGAAGCGGACGATTGTGAATCCCTGATCTTCCGCCCAAATGCGGCCGTAAAAGCGGCCTTTGCCCGACTTGGGCAAGGGGGTGACGTCGAAGACGGCGCAGCGCACTTCGCCGAGGAATTCACGGCCGACATAGTTGAATTCGTAGTGCTGGCGGTCAAAGCCGTTGGTATCGATGTAAACCATCTGGAGAAATCCCTGAGGAATGGCCGAGGTTGACCCCTCGAGATGAGCAAAGGGATTGAAATCGAACACCTTGCTCTTTTTCTTTTGGAGCATCGAATCGTCCACGATGCCGTTGGAGAGTTGCGCCTGGCCGAGGTAATAGTGATCGTGGACCGGCACGATGCCCATTTCGGGGTCGGGCTTCATGTCCTGGATGTAGGTTTCAACGATCGGACTGTACTGGCGGATCGCGGCGACTTCATCATGTTCGCGAGCGATAATGCGGTCGATCGCCTGGTCAACGGTGGTTACCGCGCCCACGGTGGAACCGTCGCTCTGCGCCGCAGCCACAGTCGCCAACATCGCCAGCGAAACGATCGCGACCGAAAATCGGTGAATTGCCCGCATGACTTCCCCCCTCCGCCGAGCCGCTCTGACTGAAGATTGAGCCTGCTCGAATCGACTATCAAGCATAACAAGCCCCCGAGGCGCGCGGGCCGGGAGCGAAGGCCGATGTGCCTTATGAATTGACTGTCCATTGGGGCAGTTGACAATTCGCGACATTTGCATAGGGAACGGCTTTTCACCCGGGGAATCCGAGGAGCGCAGGAAGATATGACGAAATTGAGTGCGTTTTTGGATGAAATTAGGAGCCGAGAATGGCAATTCAACGCGTGGTTGACAGCGGGAGTGGTTCGACGGAGTCGCGTATACAGTCGGAAGCCCCGGCTTAGCGTGGACGGCGGGGGGAGCAGGCTCGATTCGCGTCAAAGCGCAGCTTCGAGGTCCGATGAACAAAATGCCGAGTGAGGAGATTCCTTGACATGCCGGCGTGGCAGCCGATAGACTGACTTCGTTCTTGATAGAGGCGCGGAGGCCATAAGTAGACAGGTCGGACGTTCCGAGCAGCTTCGGAGACCTGATCGAAAGGGGCAAAAGAGTTTACTCCGCCGAAATTGCTGCGCCAGCTGAAGGCGCAGCGGTTGGGAACCAGCTCCAAGGGCTGGTGACTGTCATCCGTATCAAGCGGGTGGAGCGCTATCGGGAAGTGAAGAGAGTCGAGTTTTTTCCTCGGGTTTCCTTCCTTCGCCGTTCGATCCATCCAGAAAGACAGCATGAACGAGATTGTGTCGCTGACGCGGGCGCTGGCCGACATCGAATCGATCACCGGCAACGAAATCGCGGTGGCTAATTTTCTGTTCGACCACCTGGCGACGCTGACCACCCGGACGGGCGGATTGGTGGAGCGGCGTCCGGTGGAAAGCGGGCGGTTCAACGTGCTGGCGACGTGGGGCCATCCGGTGGTGACGATGTCGACGCACATGGACACCGTGCCGCCATTCATTCCCAGCCGCGAAGACGACGAATACGTATGGGGGCGCGGGGCGTGCGACGCGAAGGGAATCATAGCGGCGATGACGGGAGCCGCCGGGGAGCTGCTGCGTGAAGGAGTGAGAAATTTCGGGCTGCTGTTCGTGGTCGGCGAAGAGCGCAACAGCGCGGGAGCGAAAGCCGCGGCGAGCGAACCGCGCGGATCGCGTTACCTGATCAACGGGGAGCCGACGGAAAACAAGCTGGCGCTGGGATCGAAGGGAGCGCTGCGATTCGAGATCACGGCGCGGGGAAAGATGGCGCATTCGGCGTATCCGGATCTGGGCGAATCGGCGATCGAAAGGCTGCTCGACGTCCTCGAGGGATTGCGGCGAACGCCACTGCCGGAGGATCCGCTCCTCGGGAAGAGCACGATGAATATCGGAACGATTCGCGGCGGGCGGGCTCCCAACGTGATTGCGGACGAAGCCGAGGCGGAAATCATGGTGCGGCTGGTCGGCGACCCCTCGCCGGTGCGAGACGCGTACGCGGCCGCCGTGCGCGGGAAGGCGGAGCTTCGCGAAGTGCTGTGCACACCCGCGATGCGGTTTGAGCGCGTGGAGGGGCTGGCGACAACGGTCGTTTCATACACGAGCGACGCGCCGACGCTGAGCCGGTCGTGGGGAAAGCCGCTGCTGATCGGTCCCGGAAGCATCCACGTGGCGCACACGGAAGAGGAGAGGATTTCCAAGAAGGAGCTGGCGGCGGCGGTAGGAATTTACGCGGGACTTGTGCGGACTCTTCAGGCGATGGAAGCGTCGCGTCCCGAAGCGAGGACGGCGTGAACCTGGCGATCGTGGGCTACGGAAAAATGGGGCGGCTCGTGGAGGAACTGGCGCCACGGCACGGGTTCGAAGTGGCGATCAAGCTGAATCGTGAAAACAACGGTGCTTTCGAGTCTTTCACAAAAGAGAGATTCCGCGGCGTCGAAGCAGCCGTGGAATTTTCGACACCCGCGGCGGCGCCGGAAAATATCGTGAGGCTGGCGAGACTTGGAGTGAACGTGGTGACGGGAACGACGGGATGGCTGGGAGAGGTCGAACGGGTGCGCAGGGCCGTTGAAGAAGCCGGGGCGGGCTGCGTATGGAGCCCGAATTTTTCGGTGGGCGTGCACGTGTTCACGCAAATCGTGGTGCGGGCGGCGGAACTGCTTGAGAGCGAAGCGGAATACGGCGCGTGGGCCTGGGAAATTCATCACGCGGCGAAGAAGGATGCGCCTTCGGGAACGTTGAAGGCGCTGGTGGAAAAAATGCGCAAAGGCGGCTACACGCGGCGAATCGATGAGAGCAGCAGCCGCGCCGGAGCCCATCCGGGCACGCACGAAATCGGCTGGGATTCGGCGGGAGACACGATCACGATCCGGCATACGGCGCGAAGCCGGGAGAGCTTTGCCCGAGGAGCGCTGCGCGCCGCCCGGTGGGTGGCGGGCAAGCGGGGATTTTTCGATTTTCGAGACGTTGTGGGCGAGCTGGATTGAACGCCGAAGCAGCGAATGAAGAAGGAGAGCGTTCCAAGGCCCGCGACGGCGAATGCGGAGAGGATGGAGGTGGTTATGTTTCACGGATGCGGAACTGCGCTGGTAACTCCATTTCGGAGCGATCAATCGTTTGACGAGGAGGCGTTTCGCCGGCTGGTGAAACGACAAATCGACGCGCGGGTGGATTTCCTGGTCCCGTGCGGGACAACGGGTGAAAGCCCGACGATGACATCGGCCGAACGCCGGCGCGCGGTGCAGATCACCGTGGAAGAAGCGCGAGGGCGGATACCCGTCCTGGCCGGCGCGGGAGGGTACAACACGGCGGAGGTGATCGAGGCCGCGCGAGAATTCGAGGAAATCGGAGCGGACGGAATCCTGTCCGTGACGCCGTACTACAACAAGCCGACCCAGGAAGGGCTGTACCAGCACTACCAGGCGATCGCGGCGGGCACGTCGCTGCCGATCATCCTGTACAACGTCCCGGGGCGGACAGGCGTGAATCTGGAGCCGGGGACGGTGAAGCGGCTGGCGGCGATTGAAAACATCGTGGGAATCAAGGAAGCGTCGGGGAGCATCGGGCAGATGGCGTCGCTGTTGCAGGCGGCGCCGGAAGAGTTCGCGGTGCTATCGGGAGACGACGCGGTGACGCTCCCGCTGATCGCCTTGGGAGGGAGGGGAGTGATCTCGGTGGCTTCAAACGAAATTCCCGGGGAAATGACGCGTCTGGTGCACGCTTGCTTGAACAACGATTTCTGGGCGGCGCGAGAATTGCAGCGGAAATTTCTGCCGCTGATGGAGATGAATTTCGTGGAATCGAACCCAATTCCCGTCAAGGCCGCGATGGCCCTGATGGGACTGCTGGAACCGGTATGGCGGCTGCCGATGGTGGCGCCGAAAGGAGAGAACCTTGCAAGGATCCGCGGCATCCTCGTGTCCCTCGAACTCCTCGAACATGCTTGTGCTACAGGCTGAAATCGAGCGGTTGTTCGAAGAGCGACCCGAGGAGCACACGCGCGAACATTTCCGCGTGTTCCAGCGATTCAAGGACGCGCTGAATGCAGGAGAGGTGCGGGCGGCGGAGCCGGACGCGGCGGCCGCGACGGGTTGGCGCGTGAATGCCTGGGTAAAAAAAGGGATTTTGCTGGGATTCCGAATGGGCACGATTGTGGATATGTCGGTGGATGAATCGCGGCAGCCGTATTACGACAAGTCAACGTATCCGGTAAAGGCGGTGACGGAAAGTTCGGGGATTCGAATCGTGCCGGGAGGATCAAGCATTCGTGACGGAAGCTTCGTGGGGCGGGGCGTGACGTGCATGCCGCCGATGTTCATCAACGTCGGAGCGTATGTGGGAGACGGTACGATGGTGGATTCACACGCCTTGGTGGGAAGCTGCGCGCAGATCGGGCGGAATTGCCATCTGTCGGCGGGAGCACAGATCGGAGGGGTGCTCGAGCCGGTTGGAGCGCTGCCCGTGATCATTGAAGAGGATGTCCTGGTGGGCGGAAATTCGGGCGTGTACGAGGGAACGGTCGTGAAGAGGAGAGCGGTCCTGGGAAGCGGGACGATTTTGAACCGGTCGACGCCCGTGTACGACGTGGTGAACGGAAAGATACTGTCGGCGGCGGGTGACGATCCGCTGGTGATTCCGGAAAACGCCGTGGTGGTGCCGGGAGGGAGAGCGATCTCCCGGGGAGCCGGGAAGGAATGGAACCTGTCGCTGTACACGCCGGTGATCGTGAAGTATCGCGACAGCGGCACGGACACCCGCGTGCGGCTCGAGGAGCTGTTGCGATAACCTGCCGGAGGTAATTTTCCTGAAGCGCGTGACATTCGGCGCTTGCGGCGGCATATATCGTATTGTGATATAATCGCGACATGGCGATAAACGGGACAAAACACGGGAAAAGGCTGCCGCAGCCAAAAGTCCAGCAACTGGCCCGGTTCCGCTACCAGCTACGGAAATTTCTGCGGTTCAGCGAGCGCGCGGCACGAAGCGCGGGCGTAACGCCACAGCAGCACCAATTGATGCTTGGGGTGGCCGGATTCACGGGAAGGGGATGGGCGACGATTTCGCAATTGGCGGAATTCCTGCAGGAGCGGCACAACGCCGTCGTCGGACTGGTGGAGCGGGCGCGGCGAGCGGGCCTCGTAACGAAGAATGCGGCGGAGCAGGACCGCCGCGTCGTGCGCGTGGAGCTGACGCTTCGCGGGCGCCGGGTGCTGGAAAAATTGTCGGGGATTCATCATTCCGAAGTGCGGCGATTTCAAAGGCGGGCATTGGGAGTGGAGTTGCCGGGCGGGAGAATTCCGCGGGAGCCGGATGAGAAAAGTTCTCGATGAACGGTTTTTGACATGATGCCGATCGGAAGATTCCGGAATCAATTTGGATGGCAAAAATACAGGTCCCTGGTGCGCCAGGACCTGAAAGAGACGTACTCGCGCGATTTGCACAAGTGGCTGGTAATCGCGCCGGTGATGGGGATTATCGCCGGCCTTTTGGTCACGTTGATTGCAGAAGTCATCTTGAAATGGATGTGGCCGCCGATTCTGCAATTTTGCCTGATCCACCCGCTGTGGATTGTGCCCGTGGTGACCGGAGGATTCACTCTGGCCGGATTGATCATGCAATACCTGACGCCCGATCCGAACGAGCATTCCACCGAAGAAATCATCCGCGCCTACCATGAAAAACAGGGACGCGTGGAGATGCGAGCGTTCTTTCCGAAGCTGCTGGCGGCGATAGCCACAGTCGGATTGGGAGGAAGCGCGGCTCTGGAGGGCCCGAGCATTTACAGCGGAGGCGCGACCGGCTCGTGGCTCTGGACGAAATTGAGGAAAGTGCGCCTCGGGACCGGGGACAGAAGAATCATGCTGATCAGCGGAGCCGCGGCGGGAATGGCGGCGGTGTTTCGCGCGCCCCTGACGGGTCTGGTGTTCGCGCTCGAGATGCCTTACAAAGACGATCTCGCGCATGAGGCGCTGCTGCCTTCGTTGATCGCCTCGGTGGTCGCCTACGTCACGATGGTTTTCTTTTTGGGGGCGAAGCCGCTGTTCGATTTCCATGCGAGCTCGACGTTTTCGGGCAAGGACCTGCTGTGGTCGGCGCTGCTCGGGATGCTGATCGGATTGATCGCCATGACATTCGACATCACGTTTCGACGGGCGCGGACGTTCATGGTCCGGCTGAAGTGGCCGCACTGGCTAAAAATGGCCATGGGAGGCGCGGCAACGGGGATTTGCGGTTTGGCATTTCTCCATATTTTCAAGGGGCCGCTGGTTCCGATCGGGCCGAATTATGAAGCGGTTCCGATCATCCTGCAGCCGGGACACAGCTCGATCGAGCTGGTCGCGTTTGGAATCTTCAAGCTGCTGGCGACTCTGTTTTCTCTGGGAACGGGAGGAGTGAGCGCGATGTTTGTTCCGCTATTCCTGACAGGGGGCAGCTTCGGGGCGGCCTTCGCGCAATCGGTCGCACACGCACCCGCCGTGGACCTCTACGCCGCCGTGGGAATGGCTGCTTTCATCGCCGCGGGATACAAGACGCCGCTGACGGCCGTCGTATTCGTGGCGGAAGCGACAGGCGGGCATTCCTACATCATTCCATCGCTGATTGGGGCGGCGGTGGCGTATGCGGTGTCCGGGGAAGCTTCCGTATCGGGCGACCAGAGGCTGCACGAAGACGTGAAGATCGAGGGATTGTCGAGCATTTCCGCGGGCGAAGCGATGCAACGGGAGTTGTCCACGGCGAACGCCGAGTGGACGGTGGAAGAATTTTTAGCGCGACTCGATGAACGGCGCCTCCATACGATGTATCCAGTGGTTCATGACGGCGAAGTTGTGGGGAGCGTGTCGTTGCTGGCGGCAAGGCAGGTGCCGGAAGAGCGGCGGAGCGGCACGCAGATGCGATCCATCGCCGATTCACACGCCGAAAGAATCCCCTTGGATTGCAACTTGATGGAGGCGCTGCGAATCCTGATGCAGCCCGCGGCGCCGCACATGGTGATGGTTACCTCCGAAACAGGAAAACTCGAGGGAATACTGACGAAGACGGACGTTTTGTCGGCCTTGAGCAGGGGCGTTTCGGCGGGCCGATGACCGTATTGTCTGCGCGCTACATACCTCTTTTACAATAACCCGCCGTAAGAGTAATATGCCGGCAACGAATTGGAAGTTGGCGCGGTTCGATTCAACGAGACAGTTGCCGCGCGTGCGCATTCTCCGCGGCAAATTGCCACCTGGGGGACCTTATGGGGAAGAGATTATTCTTCCACGCGATTGCGTGGAGCCTCGTCTCATTGTGTCCAGGAATATCGGCGCAAAGCCTGCAATCCTTCGCGCATGATTCGGGACCTCTCAAGGATTCCAGCCTCGCTACAGCCTCGCTTGAAGTTCGGCTGCGGCTTCCCAGCGACGTTCCCTTCAACGGCATGGCCAGCGTGCGAATCCGCAACGCGCAGGGGACCGAGATAGCGGCACGAGCGTCGGGGGACGAGGGAGAGGCTGTCTTCCAACACTTGCCCGCCGGGGAGCTGGTCCTGGAGGTGGATGCTCCGGGATTCGAGAGTTTAAGGCAACGGGTTGACTGGAACGCTCAGGGTGATCGAGTGATTTTCCTTCCCCTGAAGCCCGAAATTTCGGACGTGGAAGGGCAAGAAACTTCTGGCGCGGCTCAGAGTAAGGAAACCAAAGCTGCCGCCTCCTGGATTCCTCCCGACATTGACCAAAGGATTCCACCCGTGGATGCGGGCGCCGCGTGCAGCCTGGAGCATGTTCTGCGAGGGTCCGGAATGCGAATCCGGCAATTTGTTGGAAACCTGCAGAAATTCAGCGCGACCGAGGAGGTGGATCACTACCAGGTGGACGCGCGGGGAAGGCGTCACGGGCCGGAAAAGAAAAAGTTCGAATATTTGGTCGAGGTGAAGTCGCGCAACGGCGGAGCATTTTATATCGACGAATATCGCGACGGGAGCATGGACCCGGAAATATTCCCCGCCGGGATTGCGACCGAAGGGGTGCCTGCGATCGCACTGATTTTTCATCCTGCGTTCGCCGTGGATTACTCATTTTCATGCGAGGGTCTGGGACATTGGGACGGAAGGCCGGCCTGGCAAGTGCATTTTTCGCAGCGGCCGGATCGTCCGAGCCGCATTCGGGAATACATCGTGAAGGGAATGATCTATCCCCTGCCGCTGAAGGGGCGGGCCTGGATCGACGCGGGGACTTACCAGATATTGCACCTGGAGACGGATTTGACGGCGCCGATCGAGCCAATCAAGCTCGCGCGGGAGCACATCGCCATTACCTACGGCCGGGTGGATTTTCGGACGCGGAGGCAGGCGATGTGGCTGCCCAAGAGCGCGGAGATTTACGTGAACCAATACGGCCACCGCTACTATCGAAGACATTCGTTTTCGAACTTCGAGGTCTTCACGGTCGAGACGGCGGAAACGGATGAGTTGCCAAGTTCGTTTTATTGTTTCACGAACGTAACGGACCAAACCATCGCCGTGGTGCTGAGCGTGGTTCCGCGTGCGAATATCGGTTCAGGTTCCGCTTCAATCCGGTTTTCGATCGCCCCGCAGGGGAATGCCTGCAAGTCGGTGGGGGTAGGATTGGACTTGAATGTGGCGCCCAGCGACATTGATTCGGCCACTCTATACATTGACGGCCCCGCGGGCGCGATCCATCCAGAGGCATACCTATCGAAAGAGAGCACGCTGGAAATCGTTACGCACAGCGACCTGGGAGAGGTTCCTTAGCGGAGGGGAATCTGAAGGTACGGTCGCCCGAACGCAAGCAAGAGACAGGCTTCCCCTCGCATGCCGCACAATCCGGACCGGGTGCCGAAACCGCTAGCCAGCTTTCCTTAACATCTCCGGAACAGCAGCTGTGGCTGTTACCGGACCCTTGGCGTTGAGTGTGGCGCGCATATGCGCTTTGAGGGCGAAAGCACAAACAAAGGCGCCGGCAAATGCGCCCACCAACGCCGGGATGACGTAGATATTCTGGATCCGAAACCACCAGTGGCCCAGCACGGGTCCGCCAAGCCATGCGCCGAGCCAGCCGGCGACCCATTTGGCCATGAAGCCATCAAACCCCTCCATCATCCGGTAACGAATGACAGAGTGAACGACGATCGCAGAGATAAATCCGAGGATCAAAAGCGTCAAAAACGCTCCAAAGTTCATTCCAATCATTTCACCGCCTCCTTCCAGAGTTTTCGGGCACCCGGTCTGGAGGCCTTGCGCGGATTCCTACACTCTATTGGATGATCGGGCGAGGGGGCTTCGTTGCTCTCGAAAGAAAATTCTTGAAAGATTCGGAAGGCGGTGAGGGCGGGCATTTTGCGGACCTAGAGCGAAGAAACAGGCGGATTTGCGGGGGGATCTGGTTGTTTCAGGCGGCGGGGGATTGCACGGAAAAGGGAATTGGGGTGAGCGATGGGATTTGAATTTTCGACTCAAACGCTAAGCCTCGCCCATTGTGTTGCACTTGTCCCATCCTTGCCGATGGAGCTCCATATTTTTCTGGCTGTTTTGGACGCACTTTGGACTCAGGTATAGAAGACGGAAGCGCGCACCCCTTTCCTACAACTGAATGAATCGATCGGGTCCAGAGGTTTCAAGCGCCCTATATTTGAAGAGTGACCTGTGAGGACTTGTTTTTCTTGCGCCTACCTTAACGGTTCGATTGACCCAACAAAGAAGCTTGCTAGCGCCCGAGTCTCGGCAAACTCTACGAGGACTCGATACTCTCCGGGTTCGTTGAGAGGCATTGGGACTATATGAAAGACTAGAATGTTTTCTCTAAATTCAAGCGGGGTCCCGGGGAACTCAGGAGCAATCATTAGTCGGACGTTATCGGCAGCGAGCAGTGAAACCCCCGATGGGCTTGTCAAACGAACTGATACGACCTCGGGTTCACTGAAATAGGAAAATGAGGCAAAGAATGAGAGCTTCGGAAATACGGTTGGCAGTGTTGCCACGCGTATGCTACGCCCGTAATAGCCGATGAATGTGAACTTGCCAAGCTGTTCAAGGCGAATGTCGTCGCAAACCCCGAAGTTGTTGAGGCGAGGAGGGGTGGGAAGTGCTTGAATGTAAGCCGTCACGCAAGACACTCGGCCAATATTTGCAGGCTTGGCTTTTGTGAGGGGTCGTACTCAACAAGTCTGGCCACGGGAATTTGTTCGTTACTAGACATGCCGCCAAAAAAAGAGTAGGAGCCAAAATCGAGACCAGACAAGGCCTCAAGGTTACCGCTAGAGTAATACCAGTTGGAACTTACGGCTTGTAGGATGGAACTAGGCGTATATGACACCTCTTGATGTCTGTTCTTGGAGAACGCAGTGATTCCCCCCGCAAAACCGAAACCAATATGTTCGCGATGGTAAAGCGCGGAGGCTCCTTCCGTGTAGACCATGCTGACGTGTCCACTGTAGCCAAACGCGGAGACTTTTTCTGCATGCGTAGAGCCAAGATGCGTGTCGCGGCCGGACGCCGACAATCCTCCAGCGACGACTGCGTAGCCAAAGGTATTCTCTGTTAGCCAGTTCGTGGACACTACGGTGGTCAGGTGGGGAGCCTTTTCAACAATCCTTGTTTTCCATGAATACGTTGCCGCCCAATAGCCCCCAATGGCGTCGAGGAATCCTTCCTCATCCCATCCAGCCGAAAATCTGCACATTTGTCCGTTGGCGAGTGCGGGCCTGTCAAAGTCATACCCGCTGAGTAATCTTATCGCGGCCGTGAGTTCCGCGGTGCCGTCAAGAATTGTCAGAGACGGATTCTCACCCGGAGTGTGCTCGACATGCAAAATCAATTCGTCAAATTGATTGTACACTTTAAGATTCTTCGTCATTGACCCTTGTCATTATAATACCTTGAATAGAGCTAGTGAATTTACCTGGGTTTCCAGAAAGTCTCTAGGGAAATCTTCGAGCAGTTTCGGAATTTGGGGCCTCTCTAACCCCCGCTGTCTTTGCCAATCTATATATCTCTGTACCGTGGCTCGAAAATCGTCTTCCCCCAATTTGTATCCAAACTTTGGGCGCGTCCAAATCCATCGCCCTTTATCCATTGCAAGGACTTGGATTTCGCGTGCTCCCCACTTCTTAAAAGCTTGTTCTTCTCTGGGCAGGAGGTACGTTGCCAATCCAGCTCCTTGAAATTTCAAAATACAATAGAAGAACACTCTGAATACCACTTTCCCTTTTTCAGATGGCCTCTCTCGCAGCTGTTTCTTATCACAGAGCCATCGTTGTATATCATGGTTTAAGACGGGCTCGCCTGAAGCAAGTGCCAGATAAACCTCGTATATCACCTTACTTCCGTCCTGGGTTCGATCCAGCACATTGCTAAAAGTAACCGTTGTTAGTTCGTCGTCAAGATTGGCCAGAGCGGACCGCACCTTCCTCGCATCGATCATATAAACGCCAGCGAGTTCTTTGGCAGTTATTGGTGAAAGGAAGCTATCCAAGTCCATGTTAGTAGTCAAACCTGACGAGGTCGCTTCAGCTTTTACTGGAGGCACTCAGGTAAGGACAAGAGGTTATCGGGTTGTTCGCCATCATTTTGGGTTTTCAGGTACTCGTGCCCTTCCGCACTTCGCGCAACTACGACCCAGGCAAGATGTCCCATCGGGCGATCGACATAAAAAGAATACCGACCTTGTTTGATTGCTTCTATCGCTTGGCCCTCTGACAGTTTCCAACGAGAGCCGTCCGCGTTCCTTCCTCCAATCGCTCGTATCCGTTCATGCGAACTGAATCGGTCGGTCTTGTTGATGCAAAGGACCTCAACGGATTGAGGCATAGTCGCGCTCCTTCATGCAGTGTGTCCGCTGATACGGAGCTTACACCCAGTACCGACTCAAATGCTTTGAGGTAGCCGGAATTTTGGCGCTGTTTTAATTCTAATGCTTCCGTCGCACGCGATCGACGCTGCTTGTTGATGAGCACGCGCGGATAACAGTAGCTCAAGCGCAACTTGAGCATTCCGATCTGCGTACGACGCTAGGATTCTATCCTTACGTGGCTCCGGATGCACAGCTTCGATTCAAAGGGAAGATTTCTAGAATTCTGGATCCTTCCGGACCCAAGCGAAAAAATACAAGCAAGTGGCTTCAATGAGATAATTGGGGTGAGCGATGGGATTTGAACCCACGACCCTCGGTTCCACAGAAACGCGGTAAAAATCAGCCAACCCGTTGGAAGCGCGCAACTTACCAACGAGTCTTCAGGGCCTTCCTAAAGGGGTGTTTGGGCGCTAATCGGACGCCAAGAATCTCTTCGCTCTTCCCGCTTATCCGTTTATTTTCTCAGTGACTCAAAAAAAAGGGTTCTATTAGGTAGGAGGATTTATGCCGAAACGAGTGTCTGTAACAGAACGAGCCTTGATGCAACGGATCAACCGCAAGCTGCACGAAGAGGGCAGGTGCGTGAAGAAGACGAGAGGCGAGCGCGCATGGACCGAGTTGGGAGCCTGTTACGTGTTGGACTGCGAAGGCAACTACATCGTGGAGCATCACGTCGACGTCGAGGACCTGGGCCGCGAATTGGAAGTCTTGAGAGATTGGGAAGTTTTGAAAGGAGAATGACCGTGCAACTCTGCTCGTTTTATGAATTGCCGAAATCTGAACAGAAGAAAATATCAGCTAGGAACAAGGCGGACAGACAGCAGCGAGAAGAGAATCGCCGCCGACAGGAGGGGGCTGAGGGTCCGAAAGTTATGGCATTGAAGAAAACGATTCGTCTGACGCGGAAGCTTTTCAGTTTTGTCGCAAACCTTGAACATAGAACATACGTGGAGAGGGATATGGATTGGACGCACGCCGACATCGTAATTCGGACGCAGGATGACCGGCGAAAAGTACTGATGCTTTATCCCAAACTGCTTCATTGGGAGCGTGCGTTACGCAAGCGTGGGGTAAATCTGCCTCGATGGCAGAACCGCAACCGGGTCGAACAGGTCATAGCTCGAATGAAAGGAGAGCCACAAAAACCAAAAGGAAAGTAAGCAATAGGGGCGAGCGCGGCGTCTTCCGCCTGTGAGAGGAGACGCCGCCGCTCAAGCCCGTCGGGCCCAGGTCAAGGAGGCGAAGCCCTGGGCTTTTGCCCGATGGTGGAAGAGGTCATCGGGCAAACTTTTTAGATTCGCTCTTCGGCCAATCGCGGGCGATTCTCCAAGAACACGCGCGGGCGTCCCTCGCAAAGGGCCACGAACCGCACCGAGATTTGAAACTCCCCGCGCGGACTCAGGCTCAGGTGGCCTCGCACTACGATGTAATCGCCCTTGTGAAATTCGTGCATCAGCAAACTCGCCACGTCGGACGTGGCATAAAGCTG
>DATJTF010000027.1:0-228389 GCA_035503815.1 Verrucomicrobiia bacterium | reverse complement strand
AATCGGCCCTTTCAAGGCCGAAATACGGGTTCGATTCCCGTTAGCGCTACCATAATCCTGCCCGATGGAACCACCTGATAAGGACCAAGACACCGGCGAGGAGTTCGAGCGCGGCCGCGCGGAGATGGAACGCGGATGGCGGTTGCGGCAGCAGAACGTTCTTCCGCTGCCTGCGGCGTGGAATGAGGGCAGGTTCTACGGGCGAGCGCTCAAAGGCACTCAGCCACTGACGGCCTTACAGCGCGCGGGTCTGTTCCTACTGGGAATTCAGGGGATTGGAATTCCGATAATTTTTCTATTTCTTGGGCGGGGGTCGCCTTCAGGTGCGCCCTTCGTCAGCGTCTTGCATCACGTGTTTCGAGGTGAATCCGTTGTATGGCTCCCCGTCTATCTGATCTATATGGCTCTCGGAGCGCGTTTGTGCTGGGTCGCGCTGCGGGCACGTCCCGCGACGCCGCGAAAGGACGAATCTTCGGGCGATGGCGGCTAGGCGCGTTCCCGCGGATCGCGATTTGCATCCGAAACGACGAACGGCACATCGACGGAACGGACGTGAATGTCGCGCTGGGGGAAGGGCAATTCGATTTTCTCCTGGGCAAAGACGCGCGCGATTTCGATCATCAGGTCGCTTTGAAACGCCCAGGGATGATTGATGGCGCTGAAGCTCGAAACACGCAAGAGGAAATTAATGGAGCTGTCGCCGAAAGTGCGGACGACGGCCGTGGGCGGCGGGTCAGGCAAGACCTCGGAATGTTTCCTCGCGATATCTTCGAGCAATCCCCGGACTTTTACCAAGTCCGAGCCGTAGGCGACGCCGACGGGAATGGAAAACCGGACGGTACGGTCGTTCGCCGTCCAATTCGTCACGCGGTTGTTGATGAACTCTGAATTCGGGACGATGATCACTTCGTTGTCGAAGGTGCGAACCCAGGTTCCCCGCGCCCCAATTTTGACGACTTCGCCCACGGTCCCGCCGACGTCAATGAAGTCCCCCAGTTTCACTTGCTGCTCGAAAAGGATGACAAGGCCGGCGACGAAATTGGCGACCACGTTTTGCAAGCCGAAGCCGACGCCGACTCCCAGCGCGCCGCCGACCACGAGGAGGCTGCGGAGGTTCAGCCCCGAGGAATCGAGCCCCACGATCAATCCCAGAAGGAAGATTAAGTAACCGAACGTGCGGACGATGGCGTACTGCTGACCGCGCTCGATTTTCGTCCGCGCCAGGACTCGCCTCGACAGGAACCGCTTGCTCAATTTCGTAAAGACGCTCAGCAGAATCAGAAAAAGGGCGCACTTGATCAAAAAAATCGGCGTGATGTTGATATTGCCCAAGCGAAACAGCGGCCAGCTCAAAAACCATCTGACGCCGCTATTGAGCGAATCGTAGAGGGATTTCGGCCGCCACTGCTGGGCGGCCGCCGGGCCGGCGAGGAACATCAGCCCGAGGACGGGTCCGCTGCCAAGCCGGCTTCTCCAGTTTGCATGCATCGCGCGCACTCCTTCCCGCCGCATCCGTTGCAGGCGCAGCATACCGGGCGTCTCCGCCAGCCGCAAGCATGCAACGCAGGGGTGGAAGTGCGAGGAGTTAGGATGTGGCGGACATAAATTGGATGCGGGTGGACCGTGTAGGCGCAGTTCAAATCCGTAACGTTTCTACCCCGGCGAAACCAAGATGGGCAGCGCCAAATCGTGTCAATACCGCTTAACCACAAGAAACAAAGAGGATTAGAACCCTTCCTGCCTTGGCCTAAGAAATGCAAGTTGATTACGCAGATTTTCGCCTGCGCCGATAGGGTGCCGGGCGGGAGAAGGGTGTGACAGTGAAGACACAGGAGTCAAAGCTGATCCCGGCCCGGAAAGGGCAACGGGTCGAGGCCGGGTTTTCCGTCATCGAGATGATGCTGGTGGTTCTGGTGATTTTCATTGTCACGGCCATGGCGATGATCGCGCTGCAGCCGACCTGGCAGCAATTCAAGGCGAATGCGGGTTCGGCGCAGGTGAAGGGAGCGCTGCGGCAGGCGCGCGAGCTGGCGATTTCAGACCGCACGGAAGTCTCGGTGGCGTTCGCCGTGGACGCGTACGGCGATGAAGAAGTCGTCCTGAACGAATATGTGGTGAAAAACGGCATCATGACTCCCAGCGGGACGCCGTACCTGACACTTCCCATCGAAAGTTCCGTTCTTTATCAGGTGTTCCCCTCACTTCCCGACACTCCGGATAGTTTCGGAAACAAGAGCGCGCTGTATTTCAACGGGGCAGCCTACGCAACGGGAACGACACTGCTGTTCCAGAGCGACGGGACATTCACGGACGCGGCGGGCGTCCCGATCAACGGTTCCATCTTCATGGGCATAGGCACGATCGCTTCCACGGGCCGCGCCATCACGATTCTCGGAACCACGGGACGAATCAAGAGCTGGGCCAGTAACGGAATCGGTTGGTTCCAACAATGAAGCACAGGAGTACAGGTATGAAGCGCCAGTCGAATCGCAGATCTGAATCCGGATTCACTTTGATCGAGACGTTGATCGCGCTCGCCGTTCTCGCCGTCGGAGTTCTCTCCTTAAGCGGCGTTCTCGCTTCGAGTCTGCTTTACATGAACGAAGACCAGGATTCTTATATCGCGCAGCAAAAGGCTCTCGAAGCCATCGAGTCCATTTACACCGCGCGGGACCTCCAACAAGCCTCGTGGGCCAATATCAATAATACAAGCCAGGGCGGAATTTTTGTCGTGGGGAACGAGCAGCTCTGCGCCGCCGGCCCCGACGGAATCCTGGGCACGGTTGACGACGATTGCACGCAGATCGATTCAATCGTGTACCCCGGGCCCGACGGGATTCTCGGCACCTCCGACGATGTCTACGCGAAGCTGGGCAATTTCCAGCGTTCGATCACGATCACGGCTGTTCCCGGCTATGCCGACCTGCGCCAGATTGTGGTGGTGGTCACATTTACGCGGGGCGCCTTTACGCGAAGCTACACGCTGACCTGCAACATCTCGGAATACTCGTGAGGATGGGACGGAGAACCCAAATGAAGCGTAACGCCGGATTCAGCTTGATCGAAGTCATGGTGGCAACGGTCGTCCTGTTGATCGCCGTCACGGCCACCTTGAAGGCGCTGACCGACGCGGTCAACGCCAACCAAGGCGTAGCCTTGATGGCCGACACGCAGGAAAACCTTCGCGCGGCGATGAACTACATGGTCCGCGACATCGTTCAGGCGGGCGAGGGAATTCCGACGGGGGGAATCACGATTCCCAATAACGGCCTTTCGGCCGCCTCGGCTTCGGTGGCTCCTCCAGGCGGGAATTCCAACTTGAACCGGCCGGGCCTGAGTCCCACAGGTCTTCCGATCGTTCAGTTCCCAAGCTCTTACACGACCATTCCGGCCATCACGCCGGGTTCGCAGGTGGGAGAAGTGGAAGAAACGCCGAATCCGACCGGCGGAACAATCACGGGACCGAACACGGACATCATCACGATCATTTATGCGGACACCACGCTGCAGGACACCACGACTTTTCCGGGCACAATCCACACTTTGAGCGAATTTCCGATTTACCTCGCCCCGACAGCGACGGGGCCGGGCTGCAATCCGGCCAATGCGAACCCGGCGCCGGCCGGCAGCGTCACCCTGGCCGGGTCCACTTTAACGGTCACTTTCGATCCCTCGTGCGTCAACATCAACACGGGAAACACGGGTCTGCACGCCGGCGATTTGATCATGTTTCAGAACGCGAGCGGGATGGCGCTGGAAGTGGTTTCCAGCGTGGCCGGCCAGACCGTGACGTTTGTCGGCGGCGATTCCTACAATTTGAACAATTCGGGAATGCCGTACGGCACGATGGCCCAGATGGAGTCGCCGCTGGGCTCGGGCGCGTTTCCGCCGACCACAGCGACGCGGATCTGGATGATCACCTACTATCTCGACACGCAGACCAATCCGATCCATCCCGAGCTGATGCGCCAGGTGAATTTCAACGTTCCGACGGCAGTCGGCGAAGTGATCGAGGATATGAGCATCAGCTATGACTTGACGGAACCCAGCCTGACACCGCCGGTGAAATCGAATCAGCCCACCCCGCTTTGGCCGGACACGGTCGCGCAAATTCGCAAGGTGAATTTGACGATGTACGCGCGCGGAGAAACGTACTCCGCCTTCAGCAAGCAGTACTTTCGAAACAATTTGACGACGGAAGTGAACATTCGAAACCTGTCGTTCTTCGACCAGTTCGACTAAGGCAATGGCGCAAAGGAGAATTTCCGTGAAGAACCGCGGCGAACAAGGCATCGCACTCATCACCGCACTTTTGGTGCTTGTTCTCATCTCGT
This sequence comes from Verrucomicrobiia bacterium, assembly GCA_035503815.1. Taxonomy (GTDB): domain Bacteria; phylum Acidobacteriota; class Terriglobia; order Acidiferrales; family UBA7541; genus Palsa-295. Next base: position 224,055 of record DATJTF010000027.1, on the reverse strand, counting down.
CGATCATCGTGGGCCTGACCTGGCTCGTCATGACTGACGGGAAACTCGGGACCAACAATGCCGATCGAGAAGTGGCTTTCTACGGCGCGGAATCCGGGCTGGAAACGATGACGGCGGCATTGTCCGCCGCGTTCGACAACAACTACGACCTGAGCGCGGCCGACATCAACAAGATCATGACGACCCCGCCGACCAACCTTCCCTCGAACATTCAGTTCTGGGATCCGATCAACGCGGGGAACGATGGATACGTCATCAGCTTCACGCCCGATCCGAACAACGGCGGCAATCCGCTGGCGACGAATCACACGATCTTAAGCGGGCAGTATTCGGGTCTGGTGGGCTTGCTTACGCCGTACACGCTGACGGTGACGGCGCGGACCGCCACGGGTTCGGAAGTCAAGCTGCAGCGCCTGGTGCAGACGGCGGCGATTCCCGTCTTTCAGTTTGGAATTTTTTCGCAAACCGACCTCAGCTTTTTCGCCGGGCCTGATTTCGACTTCGGTGGGCGCGTCCACACCAACGGAAACCTGTGGCTCGCGGAAAACGGCGGAACCTTGACTTTGGAACAGAAAACTACGGCCGCAGGAGAAGTGATCCGCACGAACCTTGAAAACGGTTACCCCACGAGTTCGTCCTACAACACCACTGTTGACATTACCAAGAACCCAGGTTCAGGGAGCTATGCGGCGCTGACGACTTCGGAAGGCAGCACGCTCGGAACCAGCTCCTACGGCGCGATCAGCGCCTCGCTGAACGAGCCCGCCTTTGCCAACCTGGCTTCCGGAACATATAACGGGAACCTGGGGAACAAAGAGACGGGCGTCACGGCGCTCAATCTTGGCATCGCCACTCCGTCCATCGGCGGGCAGCCCATCGATTTGATTCGCCTCCCGCTCCCGGGTGAAGCCGTCTCGAATCCGAACAAGCTGGCCGAACGCTACTACAGCCAGGCCAGCCTTCGCATACTACTTTCGGACTACGGTCCGTCCGGGACGTGCGCCGACAGCGACATCACAACGCTTCCGGACGCGTCGCCGAATGAGGCGAATTCTCCGGTCGACCTGTCCACGCTTGCGTGGGATTCCTCGGCGCCCGCGGGCGACAAGAACACCACGCTGCCGTACTCGAGCGGGCCGATCGCCAGCACCAACAACTCAGGAATTCTGTCGACCAATATCGCCACCAATGTCTTTCCTCTTCCGGTTTCGGGCGCGACAACGGCGAGCTACTCGAGCGCGAACGGCTACTGGCAGAAACAGTATTATCCCGTCATCCAGGGCTGCCTAAAAATCGATTATCAGGCCACCGCCGGCGGGTCTTTTGTCGACACGACGTGGCAGATTCTGAATCAGGGCTACACCGGGTTGAACATCGATCCGCTGACGGGAAGGAACGGAGCGGCAAGCTTTGTCGCGCCGCCCACTCTGGCGGCCCTGCCCACCAAGCAGATTGTCGCGCAGGGAGGCCAGTTCCCGATTCTGAACACCTCCGCCACGACGGTGGGGTGTACGAATCCGAGCACGACGGCCATCATCCGACTGGCGCGCCTTCGCGATAATCCTTCGACCGGGACAGGGGGCGTCTGCGGAACTCCCACGCAACACGGGACGGACTATTGGCCCAACGTCCTGTTTGATACGCGCGAAGGGACGCTGCGCGATACGGGGCCCACGGGGACGAACACGGGCAATCCGACGGTTGCCGGTGCGATGTATTACGTGGAGCTTGATGTTGCCAATCTGGCAGCATGGCTGAAGGCGAACTCCGCCTCGGTCAACAACGTCACGGGTTACACCGTGTACTTCTCGGACCGGCGCGGCGACCAGATTGACACCAATCCTCCGCCTTCGGTGAACGAGGGTACGGGAGGAAACAAGACGGGAGCATTTGGCTACGACGACTTTGTCAACCCGTCGAGCGCGACGGCAGGTTGCCCCAACGGCAAGCTAGATCAAGGAGAAGACGTTGAGGGCGACTACAACACGACGGGAACGGACACCAACCCGGCCTTCCGGACCTATGGGAACGATATGCCGACCATGAGCTCGAGCACAAACTTGTGGGTCCTCAAAGGAAGTGGAACTCAGCTCGGGTCGCCTTCCACCTTGTTGACGAACATCCTGGCTACCAACGCCCAATGCACGGGCTCGGGCACTCTCTGGCCCTGGGCCATCGCCAAGAATAACGCGGGCAACGAACTGCGGGAAAATCCTCCGTTGCTTTTCCGGCGCGCTCTCAAACTGGTGGACGGCGCGAACCTGTCATCCACGGTCCTGGGCTCATGCGACTCCGTACCTTGCGGGTTGACAATAGTCGCCGAAAATCCGGTCTACATTCAGGGCGATTACAACGACGGAAACCTGGACAGCACGTTCGCTTCCACGAGTCCCCACGTGGCCTGCGCGGTGATCGCCGACGCGGTCACGCTGCTTTCGGATTACTGGAACGACGTGAACTCGTTCGCCTTTCCGTACAATCAAGCCGACCGAGCCGGGAATACCACGATGTACCGCACCGCCGTTGTCGGCGGGAAGGGGATCCCGTTCGTGCAACCCAGTGGCACGGCGGCTGACTTCGGCACCGATGGCGGGATGCACAACTTCCTCCGCTACCTGGAGAGCTGGAGCGGAACTCTCTACTATCACGGCTCGGTTGTGAGCTTTTACTACAACCACCAGGCCGTCGGCACCTACAAGTGCTGCAACACGGTTTACAATCCGCCCACTCGAGGCTACAAGTTCGACACCGACTTCTTGACGCCGAGCTTATTGCCTCCGAAGACGCCGATGTTGCGCGCCATCAATACTCTCGGCTTCTCGCAGATGATCTTGCCCACTCAATAGGCGGGCGGATCGCAAGCGGCGAAGCGGAAAACTGAGACCGAAGACGGCTCCTCCCTACGGAGGAGCCGTTTCCTTTTTGTGGGGAGGACCGGCGACCCCTGCGATGTGCTCAGGCGTTAGGCTTACGGACCGGCGGGCATAGCCCTGCCGTTGAAATTCGTGTTTACGCCCGGCGTCGTGCAGGAAGTAATCCCGTTCGTGCTGCACAGGTCCCCCAGCGCGGTTGAGAATCCGCCGCTCGTAGCGATGCCGTCGAGGGGTTCGGCGTAAATCCAGTAATTGTGCCCGACGGGGAGGCGTTCGATCACAAACGAGCCATCGAATTGCGTGGTTCCGGCGGCGCTGCAACTCCATCCTCCGAGCGTTCCTGCGATCACGGCTCCGGTACCCGCGTCTACGGCCACTACATGACCGCCGAAGATTCCGGTGACGCTCTCTCCGGCGGCGGGCGAAGGAATCGTCGCGAGCGAGAACGCATTCGCCGGTAGCAGGACACCGGCAATCGTTCCGATATTTACCGCATCGTTCGGGTCGGGATACACCGAGCGCAGACCCGTCCTGTCGTCATCGGCCAGGGGCGCATCGGGCGCTCCAGCCGACGGGCGCGTGCCCGTGTATTCTCCGGGAGGGGGCGCGAAGGGAAACATCATCGCCCTCATCACGGCGGAGTGGTCGAGGCCCATCCAGTGCCCCAACTCATGCGTAAGGATGGATTCCAGGTCGTACGCTCCTTGCCCCGCAGGCGTGGCCAGGGCCGCGGGGGTGGCAAACTGCACTTGGCCGTCGGGGCGCAGGAGTGTGTCGGCATCCAGGATTTGCCCGGCGAAGGCCGCCGGCCCGCTCGCGCCTTCGGTGACACCGGGAGCGTTCGCGGTGATGACGCGTGTGAATGCGAGGACGCCGCTGGTGAAGCCGGCACTCGCCTGGTCGAAGCAGATCGTATTCAGGCCGTCCACATTCGTCTCGGCGTCGTTCGTGCAGGCGTTCACGGCCGTCGTCTCTCCGAGGGGGCTAAACGCGTTCGGAAAGGTAGCGGCGTTCAAAGTGGTTCCGGAGACGCCCGTCCAGGCGCTGAACGAATCCGAAATCGCCTGCCCGATTTCAGCGAGCTCCGCGCTTTCGCTCGACATGTTGGCCGTCAAGATCACATTGGTTCCCGGCAATGCGGTGCTCCACCTTCGGTTCACCTGCACGCCGCCCGCCGCGTTCCAGCGGTCGATCTGCGGACATCCTCCCGCGGTGGGAATCGTAGAATCCCTGGTGTAGGCCAGCGCGACGCTGTCCGGAGAAGGGGGGCAGGAAAGCAGAAAAATCATGGCGAGTGTCGCGGCTCTTTTCATCGCGTGAGCTTTCCTTCGGAAGGCGCGGCGGCTCCGGCTGACTGGACTTCCATTTTCAGTTTCTGGAGGCTCTCGCCGCGAACGCCCGCGGCGATGAAGGTCCGCGTCGGCGGGTCGTACACCTCGAACGCCGCAGTGTCCTGCGTCGCCGATTCTTCCCCGTCCGGCGACATCCGCCGGATGCGGAAAGTTCCCTGCATCCAGCTCACGACGGAATAATCGCCGCGGATTGTGCGTTCGAGAAACAGAATCACATCCTCTCCGGGACGGAACCGCGGCACTCCCGGAACCGTCGAGGTAATGTCATTCGTCCGCCCTCCCAACAGCCGGATGCGGATCTCTCCGGCCGAGTCTCCTTTCCACGTTTCTTGGACGGCGAACGTTGTAAACGTCCAGATCTCTCCTCCGTCCCACGCAATCGCGTTTGCCAGGCAACGCGCGCGCACCACCGTCCCGGCGCGGCGCGCCATTTCCGCGACGCTCATTCGGGCGAAAGTTGTCGCTGCCGTTTCGCTTCCGATTGCCGCCAATAACGCGGCCACCGCCACGCCTACCACGAGCCTGTGCGTCCACTTTTGTTGCGCGCTTCTCATCACTGCACCTCCAGCAAGCCGGTCGAAAACGCCCGGTCGTTGTTCAGGGTGGTGACCACAAGAGTCCGGAGTCCCGCCACTGCCGTGCTCGAGAGCTGCAAATCCAGCTCGATCGTGTTTGGAAACAGGCCGGTCACGGCCGAAGCGGTCACGGGAATGTCACCACCGTTCGGGCCCGTCAGAGCATAGGTAAAAGAAGGGTCGAGCCCATTCCCATGGATGCACAGGCTCGTGACCACCGTCCCGGAAGAGGGGCGAGTCACGATCACCGGGGCCGCGCCCAGCGTGCAATTCTGACTCGCCAGCGGGCCGATCGCATCGACATCAATCGCCGACGACTCCGCCGCGGTTGTGGGTTCGGTGACGACGAAATTGAGCCCGGTGGCCGAAGGGGATCCGGCCGTCAGCGAAATTGTTTCCTGTGAAACATCGAACGGAACCACCACAAAAGGCACGGGATTGGAGAGCGCTCCCGGGGTTCCGGGATTCTCGACCTGCAGGGTAGCGGTCATGGCCGATTCGACGTCGCCGGGAACGAGGGCGATCGAGCAGAGAGTTGCGGAAGAGCACGTCGTGCTCTGCGCGTTGCCGTTCAAGAGAATCACCGAAGCGCCACTGCCGGTTCCGGCGACGAAGTTCACTCCCTCGACGCTCAGGGGAAATCCTTCCACGGCGCCCGCCATCACGCTCGAGGGGAGGACGATTTCGATGGCGGGCCCGCTTGTAAGCGATATCGTCGCGGTGGCCGATTTTGTCGCATCCGCGGCGCTCGTCGCGGTGACCGCGATGGCATTCGGGGATGGCGCACTCCCGGGAGCGGTATAGAGACCACTTGCGCTCACCGAGCCGCAGGCGGCCCCGGCGCAGCCTTGTCCTGGAACACCGGTCGCGACACCCCATGTGACACTCGTGTTGGAAGTTCCGGTGACGCTGGCCGTGAACTGAACGGTCGTGGCCTTCGCTGCGGAGGGCGCAACGAACGCGTAGGGAGGAGAAATGGCCACACGCACGGCCGGCGGATTTGTGATTGTCACCTCCGCGGTTCCGCTCTTCGTGGCATCCGCCGCGCTTATTGCCGTGAGTGCAACGGGATTCATCGCAGGGGGTGACCCCGGAGCGAGATAATCAACGCTTCCGGCTGCGGCGCCGGCGGGCGGAACGCACGGATTCGATCCCGTAACGCAGATTTCTCCCACGACAGAATTCCCGTTCACCACTCCGTTCACGCTCCAATTCACAGCCATGTCCGTTGTTCCACTCACCGTGGGGGAAAAGCTCATTCGCTGGGCGGGTTCGAGAGTGGCGGCCGCCGGGGAGACACTGACCTGCACGTTGCTCGTAATAGTGACCATCGCGGATGCGGTATTGCCGGCCGCCGTCGCGTGCAATGTGACGGGATTTCCCGCCGGAATGGCTTCCGGCGCCGTGTAAATCGCGGCACCCGCGCCATTGGCGACAATCGTTCCCAGGATTAAGTTTCCTCCGGCAACTCCATTGACGTCCCAGGCAATCGGCGTTCCGTTGGCCGCGCACAAATTTGCGGTGAAATTTTGCGTCGCGCCGAGCGCGACCGACGGAGTCGCGGGTGAAAGCGAGGCAGATGCGGCGCAAGCGATCGTCACCGCCGCGCTGGCCGACTTCGAGTTATCCGCCGCGCTGGTGGACGTCACGGTCACGGTCGCGGGCGAAGGCACAATCGCCGGGGCTGTATACGTGGCGCTTGCGCTTCCGCCAGATGTCCCGTTCGGGGCAATCATCCCTATCGCGAGGTTTCCGCCGGGGACTCCGTTTACGCTCCAAATCACGGCCAGCGAGGGCGCGCCGGATCCTGTCACCGTGGATGAGAACGCCTGGGCGCCGCCCGTAGACACACTAGCCGTCTTTGGCGCGATCGAAACCACGATGTCGTCCTGAATCGTCACAGCCGCGGAAGCGCTCGCGGCCGGCGATGCCGCACTTATGGCAGTGACGGTCACCATTGGAGGAGAGGGCAGAGTGGGGGGAGCCGTGTACGTGCCGCCCGGCGTAATCGTTCCTGCCTGCGCGCTTCCCCCTGCCAGCCCGTTCACTTCCCATGTCACATTTGTGTTGGACGCCCCCTTCACTTGCGCTTGAAAAGTTTGGGCTGCTCCGAGAAATACGTCTACGCTTTCCGGCGTCACGGTGACGCTCACGATTGCCGGAGCCGTTCCCGACGTGGTCGCGCAACCACCGATCATTGCGATTGCGCTTGCAGCGAAGAGAAATTCGATTGCGGCCCGATTTTTCTGTAAAAGAGATCTCCGCGCGCGAGGCTTGTGGCACTTTGCAGCGGGCGCCTCTGCGCGAACATTTCTCGCCGCGTACGCCGGTCTATTCCGTGTCCACACACCGGCCCACGCACGCACGGCATGTGCCAGTCTGGTTCAGGTAGGCGCACGGCCGCTCTACGCACACAGGGAGTCGCGAAATCTCTTTCTAATTTGTTTTAGGTCAGCTTCTTACAGGGGAGGGAAGGGATCTGAAAAATTGGACTCTCTAAGCAGTGTGCGTCAATGGCGCTCGCAGGACGGATTCGATCCATTCCAAATTGAAACAAAACTCGGGAATCCGTCCCATCTCGGAGCCGGCACGATCTGAGTCACTTACTACTCTGGATTGTTTGCGATTCGCCTCGACTGCGGTCCCGGAAAAAATTGGTACGCAATCCTCATCCGCCCAAGAGAGCTTTTTTCAATGCGGTCTCAGCGTCCGGATAGAGAAATTCGTGGCCACCGTCGATCAATTTCTTGGGCACGACATGCTGGCTCGACAACAAAAGGACTTTCGCCATTTCTCCCAGCAACAATTGCAAGGCAAACGCCGGCGCGGGAAGCAACGCTGGTCTCTTCAGAATGCCGGCCATCAATTGCGTGAACTCTTGATTGCGAACCGGCGTTGGCGCCACGACGTTCACGGGTCCTCTCCACTTTTCCTGCTCGATCATCTTCTGCGCGATTCTCACGACGTCTTCGATAGCCACCCAGGGCATCCACTGCTTTCCGCTGCCCAGCCTGCCTCCAACGCCCATATGGAACGGGCGGGCCATCTGGTCGAGCGCACCTCCCGCGGCGGAAAAGATCACTCCAAATCGCAATCGAACCGTGCGGATGCCGGCGCCGGTCTTCGCTCTCCCTGCTTCTGCTTCCCAATCCCGCGCCAGCGTCGCCAGAAAATCGCTACCCGGCCCGCTCTCTTCCGTCAGGATGTCGTCTCCGCGATCCCCGTAGTATCCGGTCCCGCTGGCGGAGATCAGGACCGCCGGCTTTTTCTGAACTTTTCTCAGGCAATCGACCAGCAACCGGGTTGCCCCCAGCCGGCTGACCCGCAATTCCGCCTTTCGCGCCCTTGTCCATCGGGTGCCGGCAATGCTCGCCCCATTGAGGTTCACGACGGCGTCGAATCCTTCCATTCCGGGGACGTCCGCGGTCGCCGAATTGGGATCCCAAAGGACGTCTCCGGCGTGCATGTGAGCTCCGGGCCGGACCAGCTTCGACACGATGTACCCAGCGTCCGTCAGATGGCGGGAAAGAGCCGCGCCCACGAGTCCTGACGCGCCGGAAATCAGCACCCTTTTCACGATCATCCTTTGTCGCCGGAAGAATTCTGCGAGCTTTGACTTGCCACAGCAGGCCGATACGAACCATTCCACCTTACGTCGGACGAATCCCGGCGTCAAACCGCTTTGAAGCGCTCCCGGAGACGGCGCGGCCAAGCGAAACGTTCGTACTCCACAGTGCGGGAATTTTCGGTACAATTCGGTTTTATCTTGAGGTGAAAATGCATTCATTCCGCCGGCCGGCCCTACTGACGATTCTTTTTGGTTCTTTGCTTTTTTCAGTTCCTTCGATTTCCAGCAGCCGCCAAGACGCCGCCTCGATTCCCGGCTTTTTCCCTTCCGATGCGGGCGCCGAGCAAACGCTGGAGAAAAGGCTACTCGCGATTCCCGATGCCCAGCACGCGGAAGCCAATCTCCGGCATCTCACCGCAGAGCCACATTTGGCCGGGACGGAGGCCAGCCATCGCGTTGCGGAATGGCTTCTGGCGCAGTATCGAAGCTTTGGGTTCGACGCGAGCATCGTCGAATACAGCGTATGGCTGGGCTTTCCGCGCGAGATCAGCCTGGAACTTGTGGAGCCCGAAAAGGTGAAGCTGGGGACTCCCGAAAAAGCCTTTGCGGAAGATCCTCAAACGCACGATCGCCGGGCGGTCCGGGCCTACAACACGTATTCCGCTTCGGGCGACGTTACGGCTCCGATCGTGTACGTCAACTACGGCCTCCCCGCCGACTACCGCGAGCTTTCCGCTCTGGGAGTCAACGTTGAGGGGAAAATCGTGCTGGCGCGTTACGGAGCCGCGTATCGCGGGATCAAGGCCAAGGTCGCTGAAGAGCATCACGCCGCCGGGCTAATTCTTTATTCCGATCCAGCCGACGACGGCTATCAAGCCGGTGACGTCTTTCCCAACGGTCCCTGGCGGCCGATGTCGGGAATCCAGCGCGGCTCGGTCGGATACATGCAAATTTATCCCGGCGATCCGCTTACTCCTGGAATCGCTTCGACGCCGGATCTTGAAAGTTCCAAGCGGCTCGCTCCCTCGGAGGCGGCGTCTCTTCCGCGCATACCCGTCATGCCCATCAACGCCGATGACGCTTCCGTGATTCTGTCGCATCTATCCGGAGCGCACGTTCCGCGGGCGTGGCAAGGCGGGCTGCCGTTTACTTATCATGTTGGTTCGGGCAAGTCGGAAGTCCACATGAAAGTGGTCATGGACTACGCCCAACGCCCCCTCTACGACGTCATCGCCATTCTTCATGGCACGGATGACAACCGCTGGGTTGTCCTGGGCAATCACCACGACGCCTGGGTTTTCGGCGCCGTGGATCCCTCGAGCGGCACGGCCTCGATCCTCGAAGCGGCCCGGGCGCTCGGAGAACTCGCTCGCTCGGGATGGAAGCCGCGACGCACCATCGTCATCGCTCAATGGGACGGCGAAGAGCCGGGGCTGCTTGGGTCAACCGAATGGGTGGAGGGCCATATGGCCGAGCTTCAATCGAAAGCCGTCGCTTATATCAACACCGATGTCGGGGTTGCGGGACCCAATTTCACCGCCTCATCCACTCCTTCTCTCGACAATTTCATACGCTCCGTCGTTCGCGAAGTTTCCGATCCCCAAACCGGACTGAGCGTATACGACGCCTGGCGCGGCCGCATCGCCAAAGAGCGCGAGAACTCCTCGCAGCTTTCCACCGGCACCGCCCGCCCCGAGGATCTTTCCGCCGACAGCACGGCGACGCCGATTGCCGGACTCGGCGCCGGCTCCGACTACGTAGCCTTCTTCGACCATGCCGGGATCCCCTCGATGGATCTCGGCTCCAACGGCGATTACGGCGTTTATCACTCAATCTATGACGATTTCTATTGGATGCAGCATTTTGGCGACCCCACGTTCGAGTATCACGCCACGATGGCGCGCATTCTGGGTGTCATCGCCCTCCGCCTCTCGGATGCCGATCTGCTGCCCTTCGACTATTCGGCATATGCCGGTGAGGTCTCTTCCTCCGCAGCACATCTGCAATCCCGAGCCGGGAGGGAAATGGACGACGCGTCCGCTCTCCAACCCGTGATGGCCGCCTCGGCTCGCTTTACGGCTTCAGCCACCGCAGCTCAAGCGGCCCTGACCTTGCTTCCCAGCCATCGGGTCGACGAACAGAAAGAAGCTCAGATTGACCGCGATCTTGTGGTAGTCGAGCAGGATCTGCTCGCTCCCGACGGGCTCTTCGGCCGGCCCTGGTACCGGCACACGATTTATGCTCCCGGGAGCTACGCCGGGTATTCGACCGAGTTGATGCCGGGAGTGGCGGAAGCAATCGATCGCAAAGACTCTGTCACTCTCGTCCACGAATCCGCCGACCTCGCCGCCGCTCTCGATCGTGCCTCCGCCACTCTCGATTCCGTCACGCGCCTTGCTTCGCCTGCCCCATAACTAACGCACACTAGCTTCTGTCTCTCCCGATTTCACGGCCCCTGTGCTCGGATTTTGTTCCCTGTCCGGACGAACAGGTTCTTCTTTTGTATCTCAATTCTTATGCCATACCCAGGGTTCCGTGTTTCCCCGCTATTCTGGGAGGAGCCGGAGAGGAGCCGCAGTCCCGCAGGAGGGTTTTCCGAGTGCCCAGGCAAAGGCGTAACACGGTCTCCCACGCCATTCTGTTTCTGGCGCTGCTCCTATCGGCCGGCTCGGCGATCACCGCGGCCGCCCTCGCACAACCGGCTTCCGATCCTTCTACTCCCAGCGACAAATTCGTTCCCACGACCATCGTCACGGTGAACGTCGGCGAGGACGGCTCCGCAAACACGTGGCTGACATTTGATTTCGATGTCCATGATCTCCACGGGTTGATGGCCGCATACTCTTCGGCCACACACTGTCCGATGTCGAGGATCGGTTTCAATCCGGGCTCGTCCGACGACGAATCGGCGAGCATGATGTATGCACGCTGCAAGATTCCCCTTCGCCGTAGCGGGTTCGCGAACAGCGTTGGATTCGATTTTCGGCCGCTGGTTCAAGCGCTATCAGGCGAAGGCGTCCCCGAACTGGACGCTGCGATTTCAGTTCCCAACAAGGGCTTTGCCTCCTGCGAACCGTCGCCCGCGCTCGAATCTCCGGTCCGGAACACGCAGGTCTGCAACTATCAATTCAACACTTCCGCGGTAGCCGCGGGCGTGGTGCACGTCTCTTTCGGCTACTCCACTGCGCAAATGCTTCGAACGAGCGGCATCCTTGGCTTGCTTCTGCTGAGCCCGGTGGCTCTGACGCTCTGGCTACGCCGCCGGGCGCTTTCCGCCCCGCCGGATGCGCGCGACGCGGTCGTTTTCTCCTATTTTCGCTTCCTCCGATTCGGGACGATGGGAGGGATTATCATCTGGTGGGCCGCGGCGGACCTTCTGCAGGTTTCGACAATCATTTCGTTCTGGATTTCGAGGTATGTCCCATCGAATTTCCTGGGGCCAGAATTTTTTTCCTGGGTTGTCATTTGGATTGCGCCCGCCTGCGTTTACATGGTTTGCCTATCACTCTCCGCGCCAATTCACCGGTTGCGCGGAACGGAGTACACGCCCGCGCAGCTTTTCGGCATCTCCTTTTGGACGCTCGCGACGTTCGCATTTCCCGTCGTAGCCATCGTTCTTGCCATCGCGATCTTTTTCGTTTCGGTGCGATGGGGCGTCGTGTTCGCCGGAGTTTCCGTGTTGGCTCTCCGCGGATTGCAGATGAAAGTCCTGCGATCCCGCGGGATGGAGGTCCACGCGCTCGCCACGGGCGAACTCCACGACCGTGCCCTTGCTCTGGCGTCCGCGGCGGGAGTGAAGCTCAAGCAGATTTACGTACTTTCCACCGAACACATGCGCATGGCCAATGCGTTCGCTCATCAAGCCCACAACATCCTGCTGACGGATTACCTTCTGAAAAATATGAACCGGCGCGAGGTGGACGCCGTCATCGCCCACGAAATCTCGCATCTCAAGAAGAAACATATCCCCACCCGCCAAATTATTTTTTACGTTCTCCTCATGGCCTATATCTTCGGTTCGGATTACTTCGCCCGCTCGCTGCCGCGTTGGTTTCCGCTGAGCCCGCTGCTGTTTGCCGCGCTGCTGTTCGCCGTTTATTTCGTCTCACGTATGAATGAATTTGCGGCGGATGCCGGAGCGGCGCGATTGACCGGGGATCCGGCCTCGATGATGACTTCACTCGTCAAACTGGCCCGCCTCAACACGACACCTCTGGAGTGGGGACGAATCGGCGAAAAGGCGCTGACCCATCCTTCCGTATCGCGGCGGATTTCGCGTTTGGCGCACGCCGCCAATATTCCAGAGTCGGCCGTGCCGGGAATTCTCGCGGGCGCCGCTGCGGCGCCATCGGATGTTTACCCGCTTCCGCCCACCGTTGCACCCTCGGCCAAGGTTTTCTCGACTCTCCACAAATTCGGGCGTAATTTCAGGGTCGCCTGGACCGTGGCATTGCTGATGGCGGCGATACCTTCGTTGGCCGCTCTGGCGGCGCGCAGCGCTCATCTCGGGGCCATGTCACTTTGGGTCGCCGACGCGTTTGGATTGCTCCTTACTTTAGCCGTGATTTTGTTCTTGAGTGACAGACTTCCTCTGACTGGCCTGGCTAAATTGGAATCTCTTCTTCGCCGCAAAGCCGAAAAAGAGGGCGCTCCCGCGGGACTTCCCACCGGGTTATTTGTCGGTCTGTCCCCTGACGCGGAACCGCGTCTTTACGAGCACGATTGGGCTTGGGACTTGGGTTTTCTCACATTGTCAGCTGATCGCCTGAATTACTGGGGTGAAGAGGCACGATTCTCCGTGTCGCGCGAGGAAATCAAAGAAATCCGGCTGGGCCCGGGGCCGTGCGGATGGTTCGAGAGTCCGGCAATTTACATTTCCTGGGCGAGCAGTTCGGGCGAATCCGGCGTCTTCAACATTCGCCCCATGAAGGCGCGCTCGATGCTCCAGATGGGACGCGACACTCGATCGCTCGCGGGCGAAATGGAAAATTGGTATCGCGGCATGGCCTACAGTCAAAAGGGGCCGTTATTTGCGGCGTGCGCAAATGCTTCCTCGAGATCGGCGCAGGAGAGCATGGCCGGCGGACCCTTGGCCGCTCCATCGTTTCGCAGCGTAATCAGCGTAGCTCCGTCGTCACTGGTTCGCCTGCGCGGGCTCTTGCGCAATTTTCTCGTCACCGGTCTGGTGTCCGCGAGCGTCGCGATTGTCGCGGGCCTGCACTTCGGGCTAAAGAGTTTCCTGACTGAAGGGCTGGGGAATTTCCGAATGACACTCGAAGATTCCGGCTGGTACGTCTTGGGGGTGGCGCTGATCGTGCGCGCTATTCAGCTCTGGCCCTATCGCCGCGCACGGCGAGCCGCTGCGCCCAGCCGGTCGTCCGCTGAGCCCGCAATCGTCCCGGAAGCATCGCATCCGGTCTAGCGAGCGGTAGAAGCGATCATTACAAAGAAGATGCATCAAGGGCCGCGAGATCCTCGTCTTGCCGGGGCAAAGATGTGAAAGAGGGGGCGAGATAATGCGGACGACACTGGCAAAGCCGAAAGGAAACGCAACAGTGCCTGCCAGGGAACTCGTGGTGGGAAAATAGTGCCGTGAGTTGCCGTCAATGGCAAATACCTAGGCAGCGTACGTGAGGGATCTGCGCTGCGGCCATCTTCCTCGTGCCGGCTTCACCAATCGCTGGTGTGCTTCTTGCTTCGTGTCGCGCTAGAATCTGATGATGCGCGTACGGGTCCTTTTTTTCGGCGTCCTAAAAGACATCACCGGCGTCTCCGAGGAGATCGCCGAGCTATCCGAAGGCGCCCGATTGGACGATCTGTTCGAGCGCTACGGGCGGCGTTTTCCGAAGCTTTCCGAGTTCCGGCCATCGATCGCCGCCTCCGTGAACCAGGAATACGCGAACTGGCGCGAACCGCTTTCACCCAATGACGAGGTCGCGTTTCTTCCGCCCGTCAGCGGAGGAATGCCCGCGCAAGAGGGGGAGCAGACCGCCCTGACCGAGGATCTATACCTGCTGACGCGGGAAGGCATCGCGGCCAGTGAAATTCTGGCCTCAGTCAGGGCCGCGGAAGACGGGGCCGTGTGTTCCTTTGACGGTTTCGTACGCAACCATTCGCGTGGCCGCCGGACGCTTTATCTGGAATACGAGGCCTATGAGCCGATGGCGCTCGCCAAGATTCGCGAGATCGGCACCCACATTCGCGAGCATTTTTCGATCCGGCGCGTGGCCATCGTGCACCGCCTGGGGCGGCTCGAAATCGGCGAGACCAGCGTCCTCATCGCAGTCGCTTCCGTGCATCGCGCCGCCGCTTTCGACGCCTGCCGGTACGCCATCGATACGCTCAAGCGGACTGTGCCCATCTGGAAAAAAGAGTTTTTCGCCGATGGCGCGATCTGGGCTGACGGCGATTTTCCCTCCGCGCCTGCCGGGAAATCCATTCCTCCTTCCGCCTCATCAGACTCCTAGCCGGGAATATGAAGAACCAATGAAGAAGCGATGACGAAACCATCCCTCGATGCAACCGCTTCGCGCCGCCCGACCATCCATTCACTCGCCATTCTCGGATTCTCACTGGTCACGGCCGCGACGCTTGTCCATGGGCGGCAAGTTCACCGGGGCAACATCCGGGTAGACGTCAATTTGGTGGAAATTCTGGCCAGCGTGAGCGACGCGGACGGGCATCCGCTCGCCAACCTTCCCGAGAGCGCTTTCTCGATTTCCGAGGAGGGCGTGCCGCAGAAAATCGTCCGGTTCGAGCCGGAAACCAACCGCCCGCTGGACCTCGCGCTGATGGTGGATTCGAGCATGAGCGCGGAAAAGGACCTGAAGTTCGAGGAAGAATCCGCGGCCCATTTCATCAGCCAGGTGGTGCGGCCCGGCGACTCCCTCGCGTTGTTCCAGTTTTCCGACTCCGTAATCCAGCTTTCGGAGTATACGGACCACGTACCCGAGCTCGAATCCGCGACGCGGCACATTTCTCCCGGAGCCGGGACGGCCATGTATGACGCCCTGGTTCTCGGCTCGCGATCTCTGGCGGCGCTTCCCACAGGCCGGCGCCGCGCCATTGTTCTCGTGACCGACGCCGGAGAAACGACCAGCACCTCGAGATATGAGGATGCGCAGCGCGCTGCGGTTTCTTCCGGCGCGCTTCTCTATTCCGTGATCATTCGCCCGGTGAAGAACGAAAACGGGCGGAACACGGCGGGGGAGCACGCGCTGATCACCATCACGGACTATGCGGGGGGCGATTTCTTCATTCTCGATTCGCTCAGCCAGCTGCAGGATATCTTCGACCGAATCAACCGCGAGCTTCGCACGCAATACCTGATCGGCTACTATCCGAATCCCGCCCCGCCTCCGGGATCCCTGCGGCACATTTCGCTGCAAGTCGCCGGCGGCGATACGGTTCGCTACCGCAAGGAATATTTCACACCGCGCGCGCGGTGATTTTTCAATGCGCTTATCGGCGAGCGTCGCCAGACCCTTCGCAGCCGGGGTCCAAACGTGCGGCTTCCATCGCCGCTAATTCATCCATCGCATCCGTTTTTTCTTCGCCCACTTCTCCCTCGTCTCTGTTTACAATCGTTCCATGAACGCATTTCTGGACGTTGCCGTCGAAGCCGCGCGGGATGCGGGCGCCATTCTATCCGCCGAAATGTCCCGGCCGAAGCACATCTCCTATAAAGGCGACGTGGATCTCGTCACCGACACGGACAAGCGCAGCGAAGCGCTGATCGTGTCGCGGCTGCGGAATCACTTTCCGCAGCACGCGATTGTGGCGGAAGAAGGCGGGGAGGGTTCGGTCGCAAAGTCGAGGTACACCTGGTACGTGGACCCTCTCGACGGAACCACCAATTTCGCGCACGGCTATCCTTGCGTGGCCATTTCGATCGGGTTGTTGGAGGATGGCGACCCTCTGGCCGCCGTCGTGCTCAATCCGTTTGCGAACGAACTATTCACGGCCACCCGCGGCGAAGGGGCCTTCCTGAACAACAAGCCGATCCACGTCTCGGGCGTCGAAACGCTTTCGAAGAGCCTTCTCAGCACGGGTTTTCCGACCGACAAAATCGCCCGCAGCGTGAACATTCACTACTACTGGGGTTTTACTCTGCGGACTCACGGCATCCGCCGCGACGGATCGGCCGCGCTTGACCTTTGCTCGGTTGCCTGCGGGCGGTTCGAAGGATTTTGGGAGTTTGGATTGAAATCGTGGGATACCGCCGCGGGGACGTTGATCGTGCGCGAGGCCGGCGGGCAGGTGACCGACCTGGCGGGGCGACCGTTTCATCCCGGCGACCGAGAGATCCTGGCGACAAACGGGCGGATTCACGCGGAAATGCAGGCGGTGGGCGCGGACATTGCGGAGCGGTCGGCGAGCTCGACGTTCGCGACTCCGGTCTCCGAATGAATCATGGATAGGCTTGGGCAGTGACGCTGTGGGTCTTATTGATGGGGTGTTGCTTCGCCCTGCCGGTGGCAGGAGCGCTGGCATCCGCGAGTCTCGCCTGTGCCGGGCCGCGTGGGTTTGCATTCTCGGTTGCAGCAGGTTTGGCCATCGGGTTTTGCTGCGCGTTCGCGATGAATAGGGCAGGGAAGTCTGTTTACCTCCGCTTGCGAGGAATACCCGCAGCACAGGCGGAGAAGTACTTCCGAGCCCTGTATATCTGAGCGATGGTCTGGGTTGTTGCCTCCCTATTTTTGGGGGCTTGGATTTCTGCTCTTCTGCTGCGCATCACGGGTCCCTGAAATTCCCTCCGATCAGTCGAGAATCGACGGCATGACATCCCTTTGACCTCACAAAACCAATTTACATACTTCCTTTACCAACTTGACCTCCTCTGTTAGCGTTTTTGGGTTATGCGAGCGGTGGACATCATTCGCAAGAAGCGCAACGGGCAGGAGCTCTCGCGCGAAGAGATCGAATTTGTGGTGCGAGGAGCGACGCACGACACGGTGCCGGACTACCAACTGGCGGCGTTTTTGATGGCGACGCTGCTGCGGGGGATGGCGCCGAGGGAAGTGGCGGCGCTGACGGAAGCGATGCTGCGGTCGGGCGAAGTGCTGGATTTTTCGGATTTGCCTGGCAAGAAAGTGGACAAGCATTCGACGGGCGGCGTGGGCGACAAGACGTCTTTGATTTTGGCACCGATCGTGGCGGCGGCAGGGTTGAAGGTGCCGATGATTTCGGGGCGGGGGCTGGGACATTCGGGCGGAACGCTCGACAAGCTCGAGGCAATTCCGGGATTCAACGTGAATTTGTCGCTGCGGGAGTTTCGTGCAGTGCTCGAGAAGTGCGGGTGCGGGCTGATCGGGCAGACCCCGGAAATTGCGCCCGCGGACAAGAAACTCTATGCCCTGCGCGATGTGACGGCTACCGTCGAAAGCCCGGCGCTCATCTGCGGGTCGATCATGAGCAAAAAGCTGGCGGAGGGAATTGACGCGCTGGTGCTGGACGTGAAAACCGGAAACGGCGCGTTCATGAAGAGCGAGGAGGACGCCGAGCACCTGGCGCAGCTCCTGGTAGACACCGGCACGCGCATGGGCAAGAAAGTGGTCGCGCTGATCACTAACATGGATCAGCCGCTCGGCCGCAAAGTGGGCAACGCGCTGGAAATCGAGGAGTGCATCGAAGTCCTTTGCGGCGGCGGGCCCGCCGATCTGCGCGATCTCTCGATCGAACTCTCCGCGTGGATGCTTCTGCTGGGCGAGCGCGTGAGCACGATTGAAGAAGGACGGGAACTGGCGGGCGTGATGATTTCGACCGGGAGCGCCTTGGGAAAATTCCGGGAAATTATCCGCCTCCAGGGCGGGGATGCAGGCGTGATCGACGACACCGCCAAGCTGCCGCAAGCGCGCCATCAAGCCATCGTCAAAGCTCAATCGAGCGGATTTCTGGCGGGGGTTGAATGCGAGCAAGTGGGGGTGGCCAGCATGATTCTGGGCGGGGGCCGCGAGCGCAAGGAAGACTCGATCGATCCCGCGGTGGGTTTGATCGTTGAGAAGCGCATCGGCGACCCTGTTCGAGCCGGTGAAACACTGGCCACGATTCGTTACAATCTCGACGAGAAATTAGCTCCGGCGACGGCACTGCTCGAGCGCACTTTTCACATTGCCGCCTCCTCGCCCGCTCCCCCTGCGCTGATCCATAAAATTCTGAGCGCGGCCGTCTAGGTCAATCGTTTTGCGGCGGGCGCGTCGCGGCTGGGGCCGGCTCGTTGGTATCCACATTCAGTCCACACCGCCACGAATCCCATGCTTCCCTCGATGTGAAACGCGGACGCCAGGAGGGTGTTCGCTACTGAGCAAGTACGTAACAGTCTGGTTGACACGGGCCCATCGTGCGTGTAGGGTGCGCCTCGGCACTTTCTGGCTCGGTAGATGCTGACTGGGGGTCTGTCTATGGGAGGAAGGTCTCGGAGGCGCTGCGTCTTTAACCTGCCGGTTCTTGTGGTCTTGGCGTGGGCGATAGCCGTACCAGCCACGCAGGCGCAATCCTCGCCGCCGACTGGTTCGGGCGATCCTTTAGCGCTTTATCACGCGCTCGCCGCCTTTGACTTGGCCGGAGGGTCAGCGCAGGCTAAAAACGTGGTGTTGAAACGCGACCGAGCGGAAATTTCCTTTGAGGGGACATTTTATTTTGAGACTCCGATTGATGGAAAAATCCGCGGGGCGGTGTTCATCGGCAAGGGGACGGTCCACGCACCGGCGCCTGACAGCGTCTTTGAGAAGGACAATCTGCAAAGAATGCTCCACGCCGATGCGGTGGATTCGGATTTCAAAACCGCGGTTCTCCGTTTCTCCGACGATTCGATCGCGGCGATGAAACTCACGGTTGTGCCCGGCGGCGCTCCGCCTGAACAGGCTGTGAAGCTCGCCGCCGAATCATCCCCGCGACTGCTGAAGGAGACCGGCGCCAACGTCGCGGCGCGAATCGCGGCGTCGATCCTGAACAACGAGACTCCCGGTTTTTTCTACGCAGAATTCGACAAAGGTTCCCGCGGGCGTTTTTCCTTCATTCTCGATTATCAGGGACGCCTGCCGACGGCGAATTTTGAACTGGATGGAGGGGAGGACGGCCTGTTCTACGCATTTGATTCCGACATCGAGTATCCGGACATCTGGATGGCTTTTTTTTCGCTGGCGGATTATCAGAATCGCATCGTCGAGTATTCGGACGCACACGCCGAAGTCAACATCTCCCGCTACGACATGGATGTGGACGTTCGCGATTGGAAGCACATGAAACTGGAAGCGCGAATGAAAATGACGGCACTGGCCGACGGCGTGCGCGCCATCCCCCTGATGATCAACGAAACGCTTTCCGCCGCCGATAACGCTCGCCTGAAGAAGGCGATGCGCCTGGAATCCGCCCGGATGGCGGACGGATCCGCGATTGCGGCGGTTCAGGAGGATTGGGAGGGCAACGTGACGCTTTTCCTTTCCGCTCCTCTCGCCAAGGGGCAGGTGATCGAGCCCGTCCTCGATTTTCAGGGTGATTTCCTCATCGGCCTGCCCACGGGCGATCTTCCGGCGCGGTACGTTCGCGCGGATTGCTGGTATCCGCGCCATGAGAACCTCAGCCGCGCTCAATTTGACATGATTTTCCATCACAAGAAAGGAACGAGGGTCGCGTCCGTGGGAGAAAAAGTCCGCGAACTGGAGACGCCGGATCACGACATGCTGACGGAATGGCGGATGGACCAGCCCGTCGACCTCGTCACATTTGCCGTCGGCAGTTTCGACGTGTTCAACGCGAAGGCAAAAATGGAGAACGGCGGCGACTTGGAGTTGGATTATTACCGGGTCCACGACCCGGGGGCCTTTTCCAATGCCGCCGTCAAGACAGACTTTATGCTCGCGGAGATGAGCAATTGCGTCCGCTACTTCAGCGCCATATTCGGCGCATATCCATATTCGCGGTTCGGCGCCGCCTACCATCCCTTCCCCTTCGGGCAAGGATTTCCCACTCTGCTGATGCTTCCGCGTTCGGATCTCAGCAGCAAGTACACGTACTCTTTCATCGCGCACGAGACGTCGCACGAATGGTGGGGCGATTTGGTGCAGTGGAGGTCCTACCGAGACCAGTGGCTGAGCGAAGGTTTCGCCGACTACTCGGGCGTGCTCTATACGGAGACGCGCGACAAGGATCGCAGCTCCGCCCGGGACCTTCTGCGGGAGATGCACGACGAGCTACTCGAACCGCCCCAAACTTTGACGGGAGTCGGCAAGGGGCGGCTGGTCGACATCGGACCAATCATTCTGGGACACCGGCTGACCACGCGAGAGTCGTTCGGCGCCTATCAAACGCTGATCTACAAGAAAGGCGCGTTGGTGCTGCGGATGCTTCAATTTCTGTTTACCGATCCCTCGACGGGAAACAGCGAAGCTTTTTTGGACATGATGAAAGACTTTGTCGCGCGTTATGCGAATCGGTCGGCCAGCACCGAGGATTTTGAGGCCGTGGCCAACGAGCACTTCTTGACCACGCCGCTCGCCCGGCAATATCAATTGAAAAACCTGGACTGGTTTTTTCAGCAATGGGTTTACGAATCAGCACTCCCCAGCTATCAGCTGTCCTATTCGGTCGAGCCGCAACGGGACGGGTCCGCCATCGTTCACTGCGACGTGTCCCAGCAGAATGTGCCGCCGCAATGGCTGATGTTTCTACCTATCCGCTTGACGTTCGGAAAGAATAAGTCGGCATGGGGCGCTGTCGCCGCATACGGAACCGACCGGCGGATGAATTTTCACGTTCCCACAGCACCGGATTCCGTCGAGCTGGACCCAGACCGATGGATTCTTTCGGACAAGACCACCACGGTCAGATTGCCCAACGCGCCTTAGCGCCCAGAGTTCGCGACGGCCTTTCTCGATTGATCGTCATTCCGGCCGAGCCGTGAATTTTCAATTTGCATTTTGGCGCGATTCAGCTTCAAATGCCGCATCGTTCAGGAGGCGTCATCGATGCACCGAATTACGGGTCTCCTCGGCATGCTCGTGCTCCTGGGGCTCGCGTTTGTTTTTTCGACGAACCGCCGGGCGATCCGGACGAAGACAGTCGCGTGGGGACTGGGCCTGCAGATCGGGTTCGCGTTTCTCGTTCTGCGCTGGCCGCCGGCGATCTACGCGTTTGCGAAAGCGGGGGACGGGGTCAAATGGCTTTTGCACTTTTCCTATTTTGGTTCGACGTTCGTCTTCGGTGAAATCGGGAAGCAAGTCTCGAATTTTGGGTTCTCCTTCGCGTTTCAGGTGTTGCCTACGATTATTTTTATCGCCTCGTTTTTTGCGCTTCTTTATTACTTCGGCATCATGCAGCTCATTATCAAGGGGGCGGCTATCGTGATGACGCGCTTCCTTGGCGCGAGCGGGGCCGAATCGCTCAACGTCGCCGCCAGCATTTTCATGGGGCAGACCGAAGCACCCCTTACGATTCGGCCATTTTTACCCGAAGTCACACGCTCGGAGCTCATGACCATCATGACATCGGGGATGGCCCATGTTTCCGGGGGAATGATGGCTGCGTACATCGCCTACGGCGTAGCGGCGAAGCACATCCTTTCCGCCGTCATCATGACCGCGCCCGGCACGATCCTTCTCTCGAAAATGCTGGTCCCCGAAACCGAGAAACCGGTGACCTCCGGACGCGTGGAGATGTCGGAGCTTGAGCGGGACAAAAACGCTTTAGCCGCCCTGACGCGCGGTACGACCGACGGGTTGAACCTGGCACTCAACGTCGGGGCCATGCTGATTACTTTCATCGCCATGATCTATCTCGTGGACGGACTTTTTGCATTCGTCCACAACGGCCTGGCGGCGCACGGAATCTCCTGGTTTCCCTCCAGCCTCGAAGACGTGCTCGGATGGTTGTTCTCACCCATCGCGTGGTTGATCGGGATTCCGTGGCACGAAGCTCACGCGGTCGGAAATTTGCTGGGTCTGCGCATGGTCACGAACGAGCTTGTCGCCTTCCAGCGTCTCGGACCGATGGCCACATCGGGCGCACTCGATCCGCGCTCATTCACGATCGCCACCTACGCGCTATGCGGCTTCGCCAACTTGAGTTCCATCGGCATTCAAATCGGAGGAATCGGCGCGCTCGCTCCGAATAAACGGACCGACCTGGCGCTCCTCGGATTTCGTGCCATGCTCTGCGGGACGATGGCCAACTTAATGTCGGCGTCCATCGTCAGCATTTTCCTGAAGTGAGATGTGGCCACGCGGCGGGGGGAATCCGAAGCCGCGTGACGGTGCATTCATTTCGGCGCGCTTTTAATCGAAGTCAGTTCCAACACCAGCCTCTCTCCCGTCTCCACGCCCTGAACGTGAGTCAGCTTGCCCTCGGCCTCGACGTGCTGGTCGACGAGCTTTTCGAGCTTCTTTTTCTTCTTATAGTCCACTTCGATCGAATGAATCCTTTTGCCCTCGATGGTGGCTTCCGTATCCAGCTCGATCATCCATCCGGTGGTTTCTCCTCCAACGCCCATGGCCTGCGTCAGCTTCCCGTAGACGGTGAGCGTTTCCTTGGAGAGCCTCGGAGTTTGGCCTTCGCCGGCGGCATCCTGAGATTTCGCGGCGGCTGCAGACATCGTCAGCGCGAACATCATCACCGCGAAAATCACGAACGATATGGTTCCCACCCGAATCGGTGCATTTTTCATCTTCGTTTCTCCTTTCCGGATTCCACGGGCTCTGAGGGCGCGGCGGCCAATGTGCCCCGGCAACGGCGAGCAATCCGGCGTTAAAGACCATATACCCGGATAAGTAACGGAGCTCAACTTCCGAACGTCTGAATTCCAGAGGAAGCACAAGGTTGTAAGATTCTTCATCCTTTCAAATAACGAGCGAAGAGTGCCGATCAACTGCAAAAGGCGGCGGGTTGGACGGCGTGATGGGATGGGCGCGTAGCAATCGCCGGTGTGGATGGCTTGTGCCGAAACGCGAGGGCTCCGAGATGAGAGAGCGAAGACGAACAGAACGGGTTGTTGGAAGTTTCCATCAAACGTCCAAGATTTCCGAGCTTTGGTCTGATTTCGCCAGGCCTTCCGCGGACCTTGCTCGCCGAGTGCGCCTGCCTTTTGGGCGCAGGAGCTTGGCGGTCCTGGCCGTGACCGCCTCGTTGCTGTTTCTGAACGCGTGCACAGCGGTGAAGGTGAAGCTGGGGATGAGAGTGTATCTGGCGAAGACCCCCGTTTCCTCGATGAAGGCGACGCTTCCCAAGGGTCCCGCAATCGCGCCAGGTGAAAAATTAGCGCTGGTTGTGGAATTCACCCAGCCGAATGGCACGGTCCTCTACACGGAAGGGCAGGGGAAAGGCAAAGTTTTGTGGAGCGACCTGACGGTAACGCCAACGGTCGTAAAAGCCAATCAAAAGGGCATCCTCTCCCTTGCGCATGACCCACGCGTGAGCGACGGAAAGACGGCACACGTCACGATCACAGTGCCGAGCCATCCGGACCTCCGCGCGGACCTCGACATTCCCATTACCTATGATTACAACTTTGCCTCCAATTTCTCGGGTGCTCGCGGGTCCGATGGGATGAACGGCATGGACGGGATGGATGGCACAACTGGAAGCATGGGTTCCACGGATCCCAATAATCCTTCACCCGGTGGAGACGGCGGGAACGGCACGGACGGCTCCAACGGCCAGGATGGGGGCCCTGGGGGAGACGCTCCGCCCGTTCAAGTGTTTGTAAGGGTCCGGCCGGGGGCGCAGACACTGCTCCAGGTGAGCGTGGCTGCGGCGGGCAAACGGCGACTCTACCTGATTGACCCGCAGGGCGGCGCGCTGACGATAAGTGCCGACGGAGGGCCGGGAGGTTCTGGGGGAAGAGGCGGTCGCGGCGGGCGGGGAGGCTCCGGCGGTATAGGAACACCCAACGGAAACAGCGGGAGCGATGGTTCTGACGGCCTGAACGGCTCCGACGGGGCGCCGGGCAAGGGAGGGAGTATCACGGTGACCTACGATCCACAAGCGAAGCCGTATCTGGGACTTCTGCACCTCTCGAATAAAGGCGGCCCTTCGCCGGTGTTCCAGGAGCAGTCCGTCGCTCCCTTGTGGTAAGAGCGGGCGCGCCGGGGCGCGACATCCTTATCCGGACTTGGGAAGGCGGCGGGGAAGGTTCGGTGAGGGTCCCATGGGCGCGGCCATGATTTTCAATTTGCTTTTTCCTCGCGTCCGTTTTCAAATCTTTGTTCGCTCGATCATTCGCCATGCCGCCCAAATCACGATCGCAATCCTCGATCCCCGGTTCTGAATTCATTCGCGCCGAGCAAGCCGCGAAGTTCATCCTTTCGAAGACGAAGCTGCGGCCGAAAATCGCGCTCGTGCTGGGATCGGGGCTTGGCGCTTTTGCCGACGACCTTTCGGAAGCCGCGCGCATCCCCTACGAGAAGATTCCCAATTTTCCACGCTCGACGGCCATCGGGCATGCCGGGCGTCTGGTCATCGGCAAGGCAGGGGGAATCGCCG
This sequence comes from Verrucomicrobiia bacterium, assembly GCA_035503815.1. Lineage (GTDB taxonomy): Bacteria > Acidobacteriota > Terriglobia > Acidiferrales > UBA7541 > Palsa-295. Next base: position 199,214 of record DATJTF010000027.1, on the reverse strand, counting down.
TAGCCGCGATGCAGGGGCGCGTTCATTACTACGAAGGCTACTCGATCCACGAAGTCACATTCCCGATGCGTGTCTTTTCCCGCCTCGGAATTCGTTCCGTGATCCTGACCAACGCCGCCGGGGGCATCAACCTGCAATTCAATCAAGGGGCGCTCGTCGTCATTCGCGATCACATCAACCTCCAAGGCACGAACCCGTTGATGGGACCGAACGATGAGCGCTTCGGCCTGCGGTTCACGGACATGACGCAGGCCTACGATCGATCGTTCCAGGAAATCGCGCTCACGGAATCCCGCCGCCTTGGCATCGAAATTCATTCGGGCGTGTACGCGGGGCTTACGGGGCCAAGCTACGAAACGCCAGCCGAGATCCGTTATCTGCGGGCCATCGGCGCGGACCTTGTCGGGATGTCCACCGTTCCGGAGGTGATCGTTGCGCGCCACTCGGGGATCCGGTGCCTCGGAATTTCATGCGTCACCAACATGGCCGCGGGGATTCTCGATCAGCCCATCAATCATCTCGAAGTTCTCGAGACGGGAGAGCGAGTGAAATCGCAGTTCGTTTCGCTCCTCCTCGCCGTTATCCCGCGGCTTGCCGCCGAAATAAAATAGGAATGTGCGTCCGGGCTTGGCGGCGAAGGGGCACGGGTGGGCTTTCGCTGAATCGGTTCGGTAATGCGGCCCAGGCTTTCAATTCAGAAGCACGTTGTGCGCAGGAAGAGCCTCGCTTTTAAGAAGGCAAGCTATATGTTGGAGGATGACCCGGCGCGAGCCTAGCCGGTGCGGCCGCGGGAGAATCGCACCCGGCATTTTTCACTTCTGCGTTTCATATTTCCACCCGCCCATTTTCTCTTTTCCCTTTTCCAGTCAACTGAGCGACAATCCTGTTCCGCGTATGCCGAACTTCGATTCGCTCGTCAACATCGCCAAACAGGCGCGTGAAATGGCTCACGCCCCCATTTCCAACTTCCGCGTGGGAGCGGCGCTCCTCGCAAAATCGGGAAGGATTTTCACGGGCTGCAACATCGAAAACGCGTCGCTGGGGCTTACCTGTTGCGCCGAGCGTACCGCTATCTTCAAGGCCGTTTCCGAAGGCGAACGGGGGTTCGACGCCATCGCCGTCGTGGCCGACACCGACACGCTAACTCCTCCGTGCGGCGCCTGCCGGCAGATCATTTGGGAATTTTGCGGCGACGTTCCGGTCATCCTCGCGAACCTGGGCGGGAAAGTCGTTCAAGAGAGTTCGGGCGGTCTTCTGCCGCGGCCGTTCGATTCCTCGTTGTTGTGAACGTGCCCAGGTTTGCGTGAGGTGACGGGCTAGCGCGGGCCCTGCAGCGATCCGCCTCGCTCGAGCCTACGGCACGTGATGGCCGTTTGCGACAAATTGAGGGAATTGAGCGCGGCGAGGTGGTCTTATTCCACAAATGGAGTCGATTGCGGAGGCTAAATTGCGAAAATGGCGCGAAAAAGTTGAAGTAAAAGCTTAGAATTCACGCACCTCGAGTAACGGTAGAGAAGTCGGCGGTTCGACTTTATTCCAGTCTGCGCGAAAGGATTCTTCTTCATGACCCGGGCTACAAGGTGTTTTGAGGCAAGGAGCATTCGAAATTCCGCTCGTGGGCGGTCTTGGTGTTTATTGCTGGTCCTGTGCGCCGGCATATTGTCGTTGATGGCGCCGGGGGCGTTCGCGAAGGAAAAGGCCGACCTGATCGTCACCAACGGCACGGTGATTACGATGGATCCGGGCCGCCGCATCATTGAAAACGGCGCAGTCGCGATTCGCGGCGATTCCATTCTGGCCGTTGACACGAGCGAACGAGTAGTCGCGCAGTATGACGCGGCGAAAATCATCGATGCGCGGGGCGCGCTGATTCTTCCCGGACTGATCAACGCCCACGCGCACGCGGCCATGAGCCTGTTTCGCGGGCTGGCCGATGACCTGTCGCTCGACGACTGGCTGCACAAATACATCTTCCCCGCCGAAGCCCGCAACGTTTCCCCCGAATTTGTGGAGTGGGGGACGCGACTGAGCCTGGACGAAATGATTCGCGGCGGGATCACGACGTATGCCGACATGTACTATTTCGAGGACGATGTGGCGCGCGTCACCAAGGAAGCGGGGATGCGGGGCGTGCTGGGAGAAACGATCATCGATTTTCCCGCGCCCGACAACAAAACTCCGGCCGCGGCGTTCGCTTATACGCAGAAGTTTCTGGATCATTGGAAGGGCGACCCGCTGATAGTACCGGCCGTCGCGCCGCATTCGATCTACACGTGTTCGGAAAAGACGCTACAGGAATCCGCGGCGCTGGCGAGAAAGAACAACGCGCCGATCTTGATTCACATCGCGGAGGCTCCCTTCGAGCTGGAGTTGAGCCGCAAGGAGCATGGGCTTTCGCCGGTGCAGTATTTGGCGCGCATCGGATTTCTCGGGCCCGACGTACTGGGGGCGCACTGTATCTGGGTGGACCAGGCGGACGTCGCCACGCTCGCGCACTTCGGCACCGGCTGCTCGTTCAATCCGTCGAGCAATATGAAGACTGCCGCGGGGCTCCAGCCGACAGTGGAATTGCTCGCCGCCGGCGTGCCCGTGGGAATCGCGACCGACGGGGCGGCCAGCAACAACAATCAGGATTTATTCGAGGAGATGGACCTGGGCGCGAAATTGCAGAAATTCGCACACATGGATCCGCGCGTTCTTCCCGCGCGCGAAGTGGTGGAAATGGCGACAATCACGGGCGCGCGCGCGCTGCACATGGACAAGGAAATCGGCTCGCTGGAACCCGGCAAGAAAGCGGATCTGATCGTGGTGGACACTTCGGCGCCGCACGCCACGCCGATGTACAACGTCTATTCGCAGATCGTGTACGCGCTGAAGGCGTCAGACGTGCGCACGGTGGTCATCGCGGGCAAACCCGTTATGGAAGACCGCAAGATGCTTACTCTCGACGAGCCGGAGATTCTCGCCAAGGCCAATGCTTACAAAAAGCAAGTGCTGGAGTCGTTTGCCGAGCCGCCGACAAAATAGGATTCGCCGGTGAGGAATCAGCCGCCGCCGATTTTCCTTTTCCGGTGCAGATTGATGGCGGCCTTTTGCAGTGTTTCCGGGATATTTTTGCTGGAGGTCAGCTTCAGCAGGTCTCCGGCAGTCAGCCGCGGGAGCAGGTGGAGCGAGATGTCGATGGGCGTTTTGGGATTGCGGACGAGGTTTTTCGCGACGGCGTAGCTTTTCATGAAATGGCGGTTGAGCGAAATTGTTCGCAGGACTTCCTGGGAGAGATTGGCCATGGCGGCGAAGCTTTCGACTTCGGTTTCGGTGAGCCGCGGTGATTGCAGCACGCATTTCTGAATCAATTTGTTGGAATCGCGGATGAGCAGCATGCGCTCTTCGCGTCCGCCCTTAAGCGCGAGGGTGAGCCGCTGGACGACGTTCATGTGCGTGAGCTTCTGCATCAGCGTTTCGCGCTTGACGGGATCCGGTTCAGCCTCGGCCGCCGCATCTTCGATTTCCTTCTGATCCATTGCGCCCCCGTGCAAGCCCTTCAGGAGTTCGTTTTGCTCGGGCGTGCCGGAGGTCACCTGGCGCATGGCTTCCGCGAGGCGGGGATCGGAGCTCATGCGCTCGAGATTGTCGAGCATCGCCTGGATCCCCTTCGGCGTGAAATATCTCGCGACGACAACAAGAACCGCGGCAGGGCAAGCGGGATTGAAAACGAGTGCGTCGGCGATTCCGGGTTTTCCCGCGAGGTGAGTGGCGGCGGAGAGGAAGAGGCGCGGGTCGGAATCGGGGCGGCCGATCGCGGCGATGATCGAATCGAGGGGTTGAGTGAGCATCGCGTTCTGAGCGCGTTCGGCGATTGAAGTATCCGCGTCTCGCGCGAGAATTCCGAGCAACTCCGCGCGGTCCACAGACGCAAGTCCTGCGCCTCCCGTGCACACCGCCAGCTTTTGCTCCGGCCTGGCTTGGCCTGAGCGGATTACATCGCGCAATTCGGTGCTAATGGGCGCCTCCCGTGTTGTTGAGATCGCTTCGCGTGAGTGTAACCGAACCCGGCTGTCCCGGAATGCCCATCGGGGGAATCGTCTGGCCGTTCAGCTCGAGCAGCAGGGCGCTTGCTTCGCTGGATGTGACACGAAAATTCTCGTGCGCCTCGAAATCGCGCGAGTCGCCGGGTTCGACGTGTCCGTCAAAAACTTGTTTGCCGTCGGCAAATATCGTTACGTCGGCAGGCTTACCCGCATCGAGCTGCAGTTCGAGAGGGTCGGCGGAAGAGAGGGCAGATCGGTGTGCGGAATCCCCGGAAGCGTCCTTGGCTGCCGTGTGGGCGGGAGCAGAGGCAGGGGGAAAAATGGCGCGGTGGGGGTGGTGGAGGTGAGAAAGAACGCGGGGCCCGAAATGCGCGACGAGAAAAAACCCTCCGACGAGGAAGGCCAGCAAAATCACCAAAGCCACGATGAGCGGCTTCCAGTTTCTGTCGAATTGCGGCGGGGGAACGGGCGGAGCTCCCTGCGGGGCGTGCCCCCGTGTCACCAGATCGTATTCGGCGACAAGGTTGTCCTCATCCAAGCCGAGGAAACGGGCAATCGAACGGATGAATCCGCGGTTGAAGACGCCGCCCGGCAACTGGTCCCACTGGTCGTTTTCCAGCGCTTCCAAGAACTTGGGGGCAATCCGGGTGGCCGCCGCCACTTCGTCAAGAGAAACGCCTCGCATCTCACGTTCGCGTTTCAGACGGTCGCCGAAAGGTGTGGAGGGCATTCCCTGGAACTCAGCCGCGCAGAAAAAATATAGGCGCGGGTCCAAAGCGTGTCAATGCCGCACGACATCTCGTCTGGGGAGGATTTTGAGGGTTGCGCCACCCGGGACTTGTGGACCAATCGCAGCAAAGGCCGATATGTCTTACGGCAACACCCTCGCCGGGAGCATTGCCTGGGAGAAAAACGGTTCACTATAATGACAGGACCCCGGGTCTACTGGACCGGCAGGGATTGGCTCGACGTGAAAGAGACCATTCGCCATACTACGGACTCCAAACCCTTCGACGGCGTCGAGCGCCGCCGCAACCCCGGCCTCCCCCCCGAATTGCCAGAGCTCAACGAAGTGACGGTATTTCACGAGTTGGGAAAGGCGCTGACTTCCTCTTTGCAGCTGGATCAAGTGCTCCGCACCATCATGGAAAAGATCAACGAGGTGCTACATCCGGACACGTGGTCGCTGCTTTTGATGGACGAGGAAAAGCGCGAGCTCTATTTCCAGATTGCGACGGGCGCGGGCGCGGAAGCGCTGAAGGATGTGCGCATCAAAGTGGGGCAAGGCCTGGCGGGTTGGGTGGCGGAGGCGGGCAAGGCCGTGGTGGTCCCGGACACGTCCAAGGATTCGCGGTTCTTCGGGAAAGTGGACGAAAAGACGAGGATGGAGACACGGTCCATCGTCGCCGTCCCCGTGAAATTTCGCGAGCAGTGCCTGGGAGTGATCGAACTGATCAATTGCATCGGGGAGGCGGGATTCAGCCACCGCGATCTGGCGTTGCTCGAAGCCCTGGCGGATTATGCGGCCATTGCGATCGAAAACGCGCGGCACGTGCAGCGAATCCATGAGCTGACGATCACGGACGACTGCACGAGTCTGTACAACGCGCGGCACTTGAATTTCATGCTGGACACGGAAATCTACCGCTCGCACCGGTACGCGTTCGAGTTCTCCTTGATTTTCATCGACCTCGACCATTTTAAATCGGTGAACGACACGCATGGGCACCTGATGGGGTCAAAACTGCTGGCGGAAATCGGGCAGATGATCAAGGAGCGGTGCCGGATGATCGACATGGCTTTCCGGTATGGAGGGGACGAATTCGTGATTCTGCTGCCGCAGACGTCCAAGGAAAACGCGCTGGGAGTGGCGCGGCGCCTGCACAAACTGATTCGTGAAAGCCTGTGGTTGAAGGATACGGGATTGAACGTCAAGATTACGGCAAGTGTGGGAATCGCGTCGTACCCTTCGGACTCGCGGACCAAGGCGGAGTTGCTGCACCTGGCCGACGAGGCGATGTACCTGGTGAAGAACACGTCGCGAGACAGTGTAGCGGCCTCCGGGATGGGGATCATCACGCAGGGAGCAACAAGCGCGTAGTGTTTCGTATTCCCCGGTTGCGGGTACTACCCTCTCGTTTCATCTTTGCGAGCGAATTTTCTTGCGGCGTGGCTGAGTCATTCCCCTTTGGGACGCCGGCGCCTCGCAAATCCAACCTGTGAAGAGACATGTCGGCCGGAATTTCCACAACCGAATCCAGTGCCTGGGGACGCCGGTTGATTTGATGTGAACGGCATGTTACGCTGCGGACGAATTTTGCAGCCACCGCAGGCTCACGCACGAGAGACGAGGCAAGCGAGGACGCATGTCCAACGAAGCTCTGGGAATGATCGAGACGAAGGGGCTGGTGGGCTCGGTGGAAGCCGCCGACGCCATGGTGAAGGCCGCGAACGTGATCCTGATCGGCAAGGAGTACATCGGGTCGGGATACGTGACGGTGATGGTGCGCGGGGACGTCGGGGCGGTGAAGGCGGCGACGGACGCAGGAGCGGCAGCAGCGCGGCGCGTGGGAGAATTGGTGGCGGTGCATGTGATCCCGCGGCCGCACGAGCAGGTGGAAGAGATCCTGCCGGGCGGAGAAAAGTCGAAGAGCGCGAAGAAGTAAGCAGAATTGGGAAGAGCCGTTTCCCCGCTGCGCTCCGAAAGACAATCCGGAGAGCTTCTCGGTCCATTGATTTATGCGGTGGCCATTCGAGTAGGAAGCCTTGAGCCTGCGTGACCGCGATCTGATTTCCATCCAGGAAGCCCGCGAAGCCCTCGAGCGGGCGGGCGACGCGCAAAAGAAGTTCGCCGCATTTTCCCAAGAACAGATTGATGCAGTGGTCGAAGCCTGCGCGGACGCCGCGACAGACGCGGGGGAGCCGCTCGCGCGGCTGGCCGTCGAGGAGACGGGCTACGGCAATATCCCGGACAAAATCACCAAAAACCGGCTGGCGTCCGTGGATGTGCCACGGGCCATCCGCGGGATCAAGACGGTGGGAATCCTGCGCGAGGACCGCGAGAAGGGAATCGTAGAGATCGCCGAGCCCGTGGGAATCGTGGCGGCGATTATTCCTTCGACGAATCCAACTTCCACGGCAATTTACAAAACACTGATTTCGCTCAAGGCGGGCAACGCCGTGGTGATGAGCCCCCATCCCTCGGCGATGCGCTGCATCTGCGAGACGGTGAGCGTGCTGCTGCGGGCGGCACTGAAGATGGGCGCGCCGGAGGGGTTGATCGAATGCCTGCTGCACCCAACCATGCTGGGCACGCAGGAGCTGATGAAGAGCCGCCACACCGGCGTGATTCTGGCGACCGGCGGAACAGGACTGGTAAAGGCGGCGTACAGCTCGGGAAGGCCGGCGTACGGTGTGGGACCCGGGAACGTCCCCGCCATGATCGAACGGACAGCGAACGTCAAGAAGGCCGTGGCGGACATTTTTGCGGGCAAGACGTTTGATTACGGGACGATCTGTTCATCGGAGCAGGCGATTGTCGCGGAAGAGGCTGTGCGCGAGGAAGCGCTCGAAGAGTGCCGGCAGCAAGGCGGTCATTTTCTGACGCCGGAAGAGATCGAAAAGGTGAGCGCGCTGGTATTCCGCGCGGGCTCGCACACGCCGAATCCGCAGGTGGTGGGGCGCGCGGCGACGACGATCGCCGAAATGGCTGGAATCCAAGTGCCTGACTTCACGCGCGTGTTGATCGCACGGCTCGAGAGCGTGGGGCGCGACTCTCCCCTCTCGGCCGAAAAGCTCTCGCCGATTCTGGCGTTTTATTCAGCGCCGAACCTGGCGGCGGGGACCGGGATTTGCGTGAAACTGCTTCAGCATGGAGGGAGCGGGCATACGGCGTCCATCCACACGCAGAGCGAAGCGGCGGCGAAGGAGTACGGGATGGCGGTCCCTGCGTTCCGCGTCGTGGTGAATTCATCGTCTGTGCACGGGTCGATCGGATATTCGACGAATCTTTTTCCGGCGATGACTCTCGGGTGCGGCTCGCCCGGGGGAAATATTACTTCGGACAATATTGGGCCGCTGCATCTGCTGAATGTGAAGCGCGTGGCGTGGGAATCGCGCGGCGTGGAGCACAGGACCATCGCCGCGTCCCAACGATTGATTGCGGTTGGGGTGCCGGTGGAAGCGAGACCGAGAGCCGCGGCGGGCGCGAGAACCAGCGCGCCATCGGCTGTGAGCATCACCAAAGAAATCGTGAAAGCCGTAGCGGCTGCGCCAAAAGTCGTGGAAGCAGTGGCGGCGGCCGCTGCAAGGGCGGCGAAAAGCGGCGACGTCACTCCGGCGGAACGTGCGACGATCGCGAAAGTCGTCGAGCAGGTATTCACAGCGCGAGGAATCCCACGCGGAGCGGGAGCGCCGAAGAGGGAAGGCGGGGCCGGGGCTTCGGTGGCAATCGCCGCTCCGGCATGCGAGGCAGTAGAAAGCGCGGCATCGGAAGTGGTGGCAGCGGCATTTGCGGCGAAGAACACGAAAGCGCCGGAAAAGCCCTCTGTTGGTGGAGGCGATTCGACGTCTACCCCCGCGGTGACCCGTGGCAAAAGCCCGAGCGATACGGCTACGGCGGCGCAAGCGATTGCCGTGCCGCCCAAGCCCGCAGCGGCGACGCACGTTGCGGAATTCGTTTGCGAAAACGACGTGCGAATGGCCCTGACGAAACAGGAAAAGATCTTCATCGGGCCGCGGACGATTCTCACGCCTTCGGCCCGCGATTTGGGATATGAGCACGAAGCGTTTGTGGTGGTTGACGTTGGTTCGACGGCCGGCTAGAAATCAAAGCCCGAGGCATAGAGAAAAAAACGAAATGTGCCTGTAGCTTCCGGATCGCTTAGCGGAGAAGGCCCTCGCCACGCGAATTAACCCGGATTGCCCTCCTGATTTGACCCTCTGAAGTTGTGCCTCTGCCGTCAAGCTCCTATACTCAAAATCAGAAAGCGGGAGGAGCCCGGATTGCGGAATCAGGAAGCGGCAAGGTACGCGCGGTGGGCGGCGACGGCGGCGGGGGTAATCACCCTCGTGGCCGTGGGGCTCTATGTGGAGCGGGCCATCCGCGAGGCGCGATTGCGGCGGGGGGAACCGATGGCGATTTCCGTCGGCATTCAGCAACAGTCGGCGGAATTCACGTTCTCGAAGGTCGAACAGGACCGGACGATATTCACGATTCGCGCTTCGAAGGCAACGCAGTTCAAAGATGAAGACCGGGCCGTGCTCAAGGATGTGTGGATCTCGATTTACGGAACGAAAGGCGAGCAGAACGACAGCATCCACACAGGCGAGTGCAGCTACGAGCCGAAGACCGGCGATGTGCGCTGCCAGGGCGATGTCGAGATCGACATTCAGAACGCGGCTCCCGCCGGCGGGAAGGCATTGGAGAATTCGCAGGCCAGCCAGATGAAGGTAATCACGAGGGACCTGAGTTTTAATCGCGAGTCGGGCGAGGCGCACACGGATCAGCCGGTCACGTACGTGCTGCCGCAAGGATCGGGCCAGGCCGTCGGATTGAGCTACAACACGAAGGACTCGATTGTGCGGCTGGAACATGATGTCGAGCTGAAGATGGCTCCTTCGGAACGGAGCGGAGGGTTGCCGATCACAGCCCAGGGAAGCAGCCTCGAAATCGAGCGCAACAATTTGCTGGTGATTCTGAACGGTCCGGCAAAAGTGACAGAAGGGCCCCGGGAATTGACGGCGGCGACGCTAACGTTCGAATTGGACGCTCAATACCACGTGAAGCATGCGATGGCGACAGGCAGCCCGACGATCCGGTCAACAGAGAATGGCGCGGAAACGATGGCGACGGCGGAGGAGTTCGAGGGATACCTGAGCCCGGCGGGATGGATCGAGCGGTTGTCGGGCAGCGGTAACGTGCAGGGAACCCGGAAGGGGGGAGGCGCGGCGGACCATCTTTCGGCAGAGCATGTGAATTTCACGATGCTGCCGGAAAAGAACCTGATTCAGGAAATGGAAGCGAGCGGGAAGGTGCGACTCGAATCCAAGGGACCCGATGGCACGAGGCAACTGGAGACGGAAGCGCTGAAGGCCGCGTTTTCGACCGACACCTCCCGCGGGCAGACGGAGCAACAGCGGATTTTGAGCGCAGAGACGTTGTCGCCCGCGACGATCGAAACGACGAACGGGCCCGAGGAGACGGTATTGGCCGCCGATCGCTTTCAAGCGAAATTCGCCCCGGATGGACGATTTGAAAAGCTGTTGGGCCACTCGCATGTGCGAATCACGCGGCAATTGGGAGCCGCTTTGCCACAGACCAGCACGGCGGATGAGATGGAAGCCAAGTTCGCGAAGGGCGGTGAATGGGACGCGCTGGAGCAGACGGGAGACGTTCAGTTTCATCAAGGCGAGCGGGGAGCGACCGCGGCGAAGGCTGAGATTGTGCGTTCGACGAATCTGATCGACCTTTCGGGATCGCCCGTGCTGACCGACGAGCAGAGCCGGACGACCGCGGGAAACGTGACGATCAATCAGGCGACGGGAGACCTGAAAGCGATTGGAGGGGTAGTAACGACTTTTGCTGAAACCAGCCAAGCCGGCCCGATGGGACTCGGGAGTGGTGATGCGCATGTTTCGGCCGATACTCTAAGCGGGTCGACAAAGTCGGGCCACGTCGTTTATTCCGGGCACGCGCGGTTGTGGCAGGGAGAGTCGGTCCTGGACGCGGACCAGATCGAGGTTTGGCGCGAGGACCAGAAGTTGCGGGCCGCCGGACATGTCGCGGCCGTGTTCCCCCAAACGTCAGCGCCAGGGACGGGAGGGACGGCTGGCGGCGCGGGGAACCTTCAGAGCATCGCCGAGAAAGGGCCGGGGACGGGCGTACCCACGCTTTGGAAAATCACGGCGCCGGTGCTGACGTACTGGGGGCAGGAAGGAAAAGCTCATCTCGAGGGCGGGGTGGCGGCGCGATCGGAACAAGGGACGATACGGTCGAAGACGATGGACGTTTACTTCACGCCGGCAGGAGCCGCGGGCCAGAGGAGCACGGGGTCGAGGCCACAGGCGCGGCAGTTCAGCCGCGTGGTGGCCCTGGGAGGGGTGACCGTGACACAGGGAGACCGCCGGGGTACAGGACAGGAAGCGGAGTATACGGCTTCGGACGGCAAGTTCGTCCTTTCGGGCGGAAATCCAACGGTGAGTGACGGTTCCGGCAACACGACGGTGGGGCGTTCGTTGACGTTCTTTGTGGCCAATGATACGATTTTAATTGACTCGCAGGAAGGTTCGCGCACGCTGACCAAGCACCGGGTTGAGAAATGAACCGGCATGTTGAAACTCCAAGCCGCCGATTTGAGCAAGTCGTACCGTGGCCGCAAAGTCGTTGACGACGTAAGCCTGGAGATTCGACAGGGCGAAGTGGTTGGGCTGCTCGGGCCGAACGGCGCAGGAAAGACGACGACGTTTTACATCCTGGTCGGGCTGGCGCGTCCGGACTACGGGCGGGTGCTGCTGGACGGCGAGGATATCACCGATTTGCCGATGTACCTCAGGGCCCGCAGCGGAATTAGCTACCTTCCCCAAGAGCCTTCAGTGTTCCGAAAACTGACGGTCGAAGAGAATTTGATGGCCGTACTGGAGACACTGCCGCTCACTTCCGAGCAGAGGCGCGACCGGGTGGAAGAACTGCTCACGCAGATGGGGCTGGAAGGCGTAAGGTACAGTCAAGCGCACGTCCTTTCGGGAGGAGAACGGCGGCGATTGGAAATCGCGCGATCGCTGGTGCTCCAACCGTCGTTCATTCTGCTGGACGAGCCGTTTTCGGGGATCGATCCGCTGACGGTGGTGGACATTCAGAAGATCATCGCGGATTTGAGCGCGTCGGGGATTGGCGTGCTGGTGACGGATCACAACGTGCGGGAGACGCTGGCGGTGACGGACCGGGCTTACATCATCAATGAAGGAAAGATTCTTTATGCGGGGACGCCGGAAAATTTGGCGAGAAATGCCGACGTGAAGCGAGTATATCTAGGTGAGGGATTCCGGCTGAACTGAGGCGAAATGAATTATCTGGCACCCAAATTGAACCTCCGCGTCGCGCAGAAGCAGATTCTGACGCCGGGGCTGGTGCAGATGGTCAGCGTGCTGGCGCTGAACCGGCTCGAATTGCGGGAGATGATCAACCAGGAGATCATGGCGAACCCCGTCCTGGACGAAGTCAACGAAGACCAGAACACCTCCGAGAGCTACACCGACGAGACATTTTTGAAAGCGGAAACGGAAAAGGTTCCGGAAAAAGAAGCGGCAAACCCTTTCGACGAATTCGACTTCGGATCGTTTTTCACCAGATATCTCGACACGGGCGCGGAACGAACGGCGTCGAGCGAATCGGAAGAGATCGAGCGGCCGTCCTTCGAGAAGTTCCTTTCCTCTCCATCGAGCCTGGCGGACCACCTGACCTGGCAATTGAGCATGAGCATCTGCACGGAGACGGTGCGGAAGGCGGCGGAATCGATCATCGGGAACCTGGACGAGAACGGATATTTGACGGCGACGCTCGAGGAAGTGGCACAGTCGGGAGAGTTCACGCCGGACGACGTGGAAGAAGCGCTGACGATGGTGCAGGAGTTTGATCCTCCGGGTGTCGCGGCGCGGGATTTGACGGAGTGTCTGCTGCTGCAGCTCAAAGTCGCGGACCCCCAGAACACGCTGGCCCAGCAAATCATCAGCGAGCATTTGAAACTCCTTCAGAACAATCAGATGAAGGACGTGGCGCGGGCGCTGAACCGTCCCGTGGAGCTGGTGAAGCGTGCCGTGGACGTGATCAAGAAGCTCGACCCGAAGCCGGGGCTGCGCTACAACAAAATCGAAGCGCGGCTTGTAGAACCCGACGTGCAGTTCCGGAAGGTGGACGGCGAATGGCAGGCGCTGATGAATGATGATGATCTGCCGCAATTGCGCCTGAATTCGACGTACCGAAGGCTGCTCTCGCGGGACGCCGCGGACCGAGACGTGAGGAATTACGTGAAGGAACGATTCACGGCCGCCATCCAGCTGATGAAAAACATCGAGCAGAGGAAGCACACCATCCAGCGAGTCTGCCAGTCGATTCTGCGGCGCCAGGGGGATTTTCTGGATTACGGCGCGGATCATTTGAAGCCGATGATGATCAAGGAAGTGGCGGAGGAAGTGGGCGTGCACCCGTCGACGGTGAGCCGGGCGGTGGCGAACAAGTACGTGCACACGCCGCAGGGAGTGTTCGAGCTTCGCTATTTCTTTTCGGAATCGGTGAACGGGCCGCAGGGTTCGGAAATGTCGCTGTTGTCGCTGAAACGACGCGTCAAGAAAATGATCGAAGAGGAAAACGCGTCGCAGCCGTTGACGGACGAGCAAATCACGAAGAAGCTCAGCGACGAGGGAATTCTCGTGACGCGGCGGACCGTGGCCAAGTACCGTGAAGATCTCAGAATTCCGAGCACGCACCGGCGCCGCGTGAAGAGCTAGTCTCGAGCCGACGTGACCTCCCTTGCACGCAAGAAACGAGGGACTCAAGGCGCCAGCCAGCTGGTCATCCTCACAGGCCTTTCCGGATCCGGAAAGGGTTCCGTCCTGAACACCTTCGAAGACCTTGGGTATTACTGCGTGGACAACCTGCCGGTAGCGCTGATTCCGATGTTTAGCGAAGTGTACGGAGACGGGACGGGGGAGATCGAGCGGGCGGCGCTCCTGGTGGACGTTCGCGAAGGGGAACAGATCGAGAAGCTCCCTCGAATCTACCGGCAATTGGCGACCGAGCATCCGGCGACGCTGGTGTTTATCGAAGCGAGCGACGAAGTGCTGATGCGGCGATTCAGCGAGACGCGGCGCCCGCACCCACTGGGCCAGAATTTTTCGGTGCAGGAAGGAATCCGCGAGGAGAGGAGGCGAATGGCGCCGATCCGGCGCCTGGCGGACGTGGTGATCGACACGTCGAAATTCAACGTGCACGAACTCCGGCAATTTGTCATTGACCGCTTCCAGAGCCGCACGCAGCGGCCGCTCCTCGTATCGGTGGTCAGTTTCGGGTTCCGCTACGGGATACCCGCCGACGCGGACCTGGTTTTCGACGTGCGGTTCCTGCCGAATCCCCACTTCATCGCGCGGTTGCGGCCGTTCAGCGGAAAGGACCCGCGCGTCGCGCGCTACATCCGCTCCTTTCCCCAAACCGGGGAAATTTTGCGGCGCATCGAGAGTCTGCTGCTCTACCTGATTCCTCATTACATCGCGGAGGGGAAAAGTTACTTGACGGTGGCGCTGGGCTGCACGGGCGGAAGGCACCGGTCGGTGGCGCTCGCGGAAGTGATCCGCCGCGTGCTGAAGAAAAAGGGGTACTCGTCCAAGGTGGTGCATCGCGATTTGGATAAGTCGTCCGGTTGACATTCCCCGGCGGCAAGCCTAGGGTTGAGAATTTCGGCTCGGACATGGGAGTCATGGAAAAGGATCGAAAGGACTCGATAAGAAGAGATTTTCGCCGGCTGCTCGAATACGTGCGGCCTTATACGCTGCAAATGGCGGCGGGAATCCTCCTGGTTGCGGTGATGGCGGCGGCCGACGGTCTGGCCGTGGTGTCGGTGAGGCCGGCGTTCGACATCGTATTGAATCCGAGCTCGCTGAACCAGCGCCTGACGCTGTTCACGCTGCCGTGGGGCGGACCGACAATTTCGCTGAATTCATTTGTTCCCGCGCGAATTCATCACGTGTGGTCCGTTTTCGCGGTAGCCCTGCTGTTTTTGTTCGCGGTCAAAGGCCTGGCGGAGTTTTTCGGCGTGACGCTGATCCAGCACGTCGGGCTTTCGGGAGTGACGGACCTGCGCAACCAGGTGTACGCGAAAGTGGTGCAGCAACCGGTGGGATTTTTTCACCGCAATTCGGTTGGACGGGTGATGTCGGCGGTGATCGCCGACGTCGAGCAGTTGCGGACCGCGTTCTCGGATTATCTGGCGGATTTCGTTCGGCAGACGTTCAGCCTGGTCGCATTCGTCCTTGTGTTGCTGCTGCTCAACTGGAAAATGGCGGTGGGGTCCGCACTGCTGGTGCCGCTGGTGATTTGGCCGGTAGGAAAGCTGACGAGGCGAATCCGGCAAGCGACGCAGAGGAGCCGGTCGAAACTGGCGGACCTGAGCCAAATCCTGCAAGAGACGATGAGCGGCAACCGGGTGGTGAAGGCCTTCGGGATGGAAGGTTTCGAGATCCGGAAATTCCGGTCCAACGCGCGGAACCTGTTGCGGGAAAACATGAGATGGATCCGGGCGATGGCGGCGACGTCGCCGCTCATGGACGAGCTGGGAGCGGTGGTGGTGTCGCTGATTTTGCTGTTCGCGCGCGACCAGATTCGAGCGGGGAAAATGACTCCGGGAATCCTGCTGGCGTTCGTCTTTGCGCTCTTCAGCGCCTACCAGCCGGTCAAAAGGCTTGGCTCACTCTATCAATTTTTCCAGCAAGCCGTTGGGATGTCGGCGCAGGTCTTCTCGTTCTTGGAGCTCCCGGAAGAAGTTCTCGACGCGCCCGAGGCGCAGACTCTGCCGCCGTTTTCACGGACAATCGAATACGACAATACGACCTTCCGGTTCGAAGACGGCGAGGCGGACACCCTTCACGGAATCAATCTGAAAGTCCCGGCAGGGTCGGTGGTGGCGATCGTGGGATCGAGCGGCGCGGGGAAGTCAACGATGCTGAGCCTGCTGCCACGATTTTACGACGCGACGTCGGGCACGGTGCGGGTTGACGGCAACGACGTGCGCACGGTGACGCTGCGCTCGCTGCGGGAGCAGATCGCGATCGTAACGCAAGAAACGATTCTGTTCGACGACACCATCTGGAGCAATTTGTGTTACGGGCAGCCCAACCTGCCGAAAGAGAAAGTGGTTCGAGCGGCCCAGGCGGCACTGGCACACGATTTCATCCTGGAGACGCCAAAGGGCTACGACACGGTGATTGGCGACCGCGGCCAGCGGCTGTCCGGAGGGCAGAGGCAGCGGCTGGCCATCGCACGGGCGCTTCTGAAAGACGCGCCGATCCTGATCCTGGACGAGGCAACCTCGGAACTGGACACGGAGTCGGAAATGCAGGTACAAAGCGCGCTGAATAACCTGATGACCGGGCGAACCGTGTTTGTGATCGCGCACCGAATGTCCACCATCCGCCGGGCGGACTTGATCCTGGTGCTCGAGGGCGGAACGATTCGGGAACGGGGAACCCACGAGGAGTTGCTGGCGCGAGGCGGATTGTACGCGCGATTGCACGATATGCAGTTTCGCGACGCGGAACCCGTGACGCGGGCGGCTGAGTCACTCTGACGATGAGCGCGAGGAAACAACAAGTTGCAACGAAAGAAACCGCGGCCGCGGCGAGTTCAGGAATGAAGTCCATGACCGGGTTCGCAGCGGCGCAATCCACGGAGCACGGCTGGGGCCTGCGGGTGACGATCCGCAGCGTCAACCACCGTTTTTTGGATTTGCACGTACGCCTGCCGGAAGGGTTCGAACCCATCGAGCCGCGCATGAGGAAGATGCTGCGGGAGCGGGTCCGCCGGGGACACCTAGACGTGACGTTGAATTACGAGCCGGGCGGGAAAGCGGCGGTCGGAATCAACCAGGAAGTGGCGACAGCGTATCTGGACGCCGTGAAGGAATTGAAGAAGAAATTTCATGTGAAGGGCGAACCCGACCTGGGAGGAATTTTGCGGTTGCCGGGGGTGATTGCAACGGCGGCGGCCTCGACAGAAGGCGAGATGGCAAAGCTGGAAGAAAGCGTGGCTCGCTGCCTGAGCGAGGCGCTCGATAAGCTCGACCGGATGCGTGAAAATGAGGCGAATCATCTCCGCGAGGAGATGGCAGAGCGGCTGAAGAGAGTGGCGTCGCTGGCGAACGATGTGAAGGAGCGGGCGGAGCACGCGCGGCCGGCGTTTGCCGAAAGGCTGCGGACGCGGCTGGGAGAACTCCTGAGCGAAGCGCCGGTCGATCCAGCGCGGCTGGCGCAGGAGGCGGCGATTGCCGCGGAGAGGAGCGACGTGACGGAAGAGCTGTCACGTCTCGCAAGCCACGTGCAGCAATTCGACCAACTGTTGAGCGGAGCTCCGGACGTAGGTAAAAAGCTGGATTTTCTGCTACAAGAGATGCAGCGCGAAGCCAACACCTTGCTGTCTAAAACGCCGGGGAACGACGGGGACGGACTGGAAATCACGCGGCTGGGAATCGAAATCAAATCGGAGATCGAAAAACTGAGGGAACAGGTGCAAAACATCGAATGAGCGTGAAGGCGCCGCTGGTCCTGATCGTATCCGGCCCGTCAGGGTCGGGGAAATCGACGCTCGTGGAAAAAATATTGGAGCTGCCGGGAACGATGCTGTCGATTTCGTGCACCACACGGGCGCCGCGGCAGACGGAATCAGACGGCAAATGGTACAATTTCGTCAGCGAAGCCGAGTTCAAAGCCATGGTGGAGCGGGGCGAGTTCCTGGAGTACGCGCAGGTCTTCGGAAAAAACTGGTATGGGACGCCCAGCCGCTGGGTGGAGAAGGCGCGCGAAGAAGGCAAGGATCTGGTACTCGAAATCGACGTACAAGGAGCGCTGCAGGTAAAATCGAGACTCCCGGGCTCGGTTTCGATGTTCGTGCTGCCACCATCGCGGACGGAATTGGAGAGGCGGATCCGGCGGCGCGGGCAGGATTCCGAAGACGAGATCCGGCGGCGTCTGGATCGGGCAGGGAAGGAAATGCTGAGCTACAGCAGCTATGATTTTTCGATTATCAACGACGATCAGGAGCGCGCGGGAAAAGAAGCACAGGCCATAGCGCTCGGGTCGCGTTGCCGGGTGAGCCAGAACGAAGAACGGATTCGCGAAATACTCAAGTCCTTTGGAGGCTGATTTGTCCATGGCAGTTTCAAGAGAAACTCCGGAAAGCCAGTTTGCATACGTGGTGGTGGTGGCGCGTCGCGCCCGGCAATTGATGATCGGCGGGCGGCCCATGGTGGACAACCCGAATTCTAGGAAATACACGCGCATCGCCGAAGAAGAACTGCGGAAGGGATTGCTCGAATACGAAGTCTCCGACCTCTATGCGGACGGAGAAGACAAGGACGGAAAGCGGCGGAAGTAAGCGGCAGCCGCGAACGAAATGAAGATCGCGCTGGGCGTGACCGGAGGCGTGGCGGCATACAAGGCCGCGGAACTGGTTCGCCGCCTGCAGCAGGAAAAGCTGGACGTGCAGGTGGTGATGACGCGCGGGGCGAGGGAGTTTGTCCAGCCGCTGACGTTCGCGGCGCTCACGGGCCAAAAGGTAATCACGGAGATGTTCGGCGCGGAAGGAGCGGCGCCGGCGAACATCGAAAGCGCCATCGAACATATCGCCGTCGCCCAGCGAATTGACTTGCTGCTCGTGGCGCCGGCCACGGCGGATATTCTGGGGAAATTCTCGCACGGAATCGCGGACGATTTTTTGACGACGCTTTACCTGGCGACAAAAGCGCCGGTGATGGTGGCGCCGGCGATGAACGTCAACATGTGGGAGCACGCGGCGACGCAAGCGAACGTCGCGGCGCTGCGGGCGCGCGGAGTCCACGTGGTGGACCCGGACGAGGGCTATCTCGCGTGCGGGATGACCGGCGCCGGGCGGCTGGCGGCGGTGGAGACGATCGCGGGGCGCGTACGCGAATTGCTCGGGCTGCGGCACGATTTTGCGGGGAAGACGGTGCTGGTGACCGCGGGGCCCACGCGCGAGGATATCGACCCGGTGCGGTTTTTGAGCAACCGGTCGTCGGGCAAAATGGGCTACGCCTTGGCGGAAGCTGCGCAACGGCGCGGCGCTCATGTCGTGCTCGTCAGCGGGCCGACGGATCTGAAAGTGCCAGAAGGCGTAGACTGGGTTCCCGTGCGGACGGCAGAAGAGATGCGCGAACGAGTCGTCGAACGCGCGCGGGAGACCGACGTGGTAATCATGGCGGCGGCGGTGGCCGATTACCGCCTGGCGAGCGTGCACGCTCAAAAATTGAAGCGCGGCGCGGGTTCGCTGGCCCTGGAACTCGAGGCGACTCCGGACATCCTGGCGGAATTGGGGCGTGAAAAAGGACGGCGCATTCTGGTGGGTTTTGCGGCCGAGACGGAACACGTGGCAGAAAACGCGAAATCCAAACTCGAGCGCAAGGGCGCGGACATGGTAGTTGCGAACGACGTGACGCGGGAAGGCGCCGGATTTGACGGTGACACAAATATCGTGACGTTTTACCTTCGAGGCGGCGAGGAACGCGCGCTGCCGCAGATGAATAAATTCGACGTGGCCAACCGCGTTCTCGATCAAGTCCTGGAAATTCAAAAACAATCGAAGTAATTTGTTGTGACCGATTCGGAGGCTTTCGATGGATCCGGCGAAGCGCGGACGTGTGGAAGAGTGGCTGCGGTATGGCCAGGAACTGGGTCTCGGACCGTATTTCAAGGATCGAACCGGCGGGGGCGAGGAATCGGCGCCTCGCGACTCCGAGTCAGCGGCGGCGAATCGAATTGGATTTCCGGCGACGACGAGAGAGACTCCGGTCCCCGCTCCCACCCTGCGGACGGAACCGGCCGGGGCGGCGACGAGCGCTCCGGCGCACGCGGGAATTTCCCCGAGCTTGGCGGGTCCGACCCTGTTTGAGGCGGCGGAGAAGGTCAAGGGCGACACGCTCGAGAGGATTCGCGGAGACATCGGCGATTGCACGCGTTGCCGGCTTCACCAGGCGCGTCACAACATCGTGTTCGGCGTGGGGAACCCGAAAGCGCAACTCGTCTTCGTGGGCGAGGGGCCGGGACATGACGAAGACATGCAGGGCGAGCCGTTCGTGGGGCGCGCCGGAAAACTGCTGACGCAGATGATCGAAGCGATGAGCCTGAGGCGGGAAGATGTGTACATTTGCAACGTGGTGAAGTGCCGTCCGCCGGAAAACCGGCTGCCGGAGCGCGACGAAATCGCGACGTGTTCACCATTCCTGATGCGGCAATTGGAAACGATCGGACCGAAGGTGATCTGTTGCCTCGGGGCGTGCTCGGCGCAGACGCTGCTGCAAACGAATCAGGGAATTTCAAAATTTCGCGGCGAATGGTTCGATTTCCGCGGCGCGAAATTGATCGCGACCTACCATCCGGCCTACTTGCTGCGAAATCCGAACGCGAAGGGCGAAGTGTGGAAGGATTTGCAGAAAGTGATGGCCGTGCTCGGCCTCCAGCCGAAAAAGCGGTAGCCGGAAAATCACGAGGAAAATCTTGGGCGCAATTATGGGACTTGCGGGAGCCGTGTGCTGGGGATTCGCGGATTTCGCGGCGAGGTTTGCGTCGCGCCGCGTCGGCGCGTACCGCACTTTGCTATACATGCAATTTTTTGGATGCCTGGCGCTGACCGCATACCTCCTCGCGAGAGGGGGATTTCATCAGGGAATCGGGCCGGGGTGGCGGCCTTGGGGAATGGCGGTCGCGGCGGGGCTGGTGAACATGGCATCGTCGCTGGCGCTTTACCGTTCGTTTGAGGTGGGAACAATGAGCATCGTCGCGCCGGTTTCGTCCTGCTATCCGGCGCTGACGGCGGTTCTTTCGTTCGAGAGCGGCGAGAGAATCGGAGTGTTGAAGGCGGTGGGGTTAGGCGTCACGCTGGTGGGAGTGATTCTGGCGGGAACATCGTTCGGAGGCGGCAAAGAGGGCGCGGCAAACCCGGATGGGACAAGTGTGAGGGTGACGGCGGCGAAGGGGCTTCTCTGGGCGATTCTCGCGGCGATCGGATTCGGATTTCTCTTCTGGTTCCTGGGGTTTTACGTGGTGCCCGCGGTTGGGAGCACGATGTCGGTTTGGGTGATGCGGTCGACCGCGATTGTAGGTCTGTTCCTACTGGCGGCGCCCACGCAACAGTCGGTGGGCCTGCCGCACGGAACGGTGTGGTGGCTTCTGATGGCTGTGGGTTTCCTGGATACGAGCGCATTCGTGATGAACAATGCGGGACTGCGGATTGGGCCAGTTTCGGTGGTGAGCGTACTGGCCTCGCTGTATGGAGCGGTGACGGTGCTGCTCTCGTGGATTTTTCTGCGTGAAAAATTGGAATGGTCGCAGTGGCTGGGGATCGCGGTGCTGTTTTGCGGAATTGCCGCGGTGAATTTGTGAGCGCCGCCGAAATTGGGCAATCGATTTAAGGAAGAACAAATTCGGTCGCATTCAGCCGGCAGGACGCCGGCCACGCTTCACCAGACCCGCTCGGCCGATTAGCACGACTCGGACGACCTGCTACACTAATTGCCTGCCATGAAACAGCGATACTGCGAAGTCGCGCTGCCGGTGCCGCTGCGCTCAGTGTTTACCTACGCGATTCCCGAAACCTTCGACGGAGAAGAACTGGTGGGCCGGCGCGTCGTGGTGCCGATTCGCAATCGGGCGATGGTGGGCGTCGGATTGAGCGTTACGGAGCGCCCTCCTGCAGTGGCGCGGGTGAGAGAAGTTACCGAGCTGCTCGATCCGATTCCAGCACTGACCCCGAAATTGATCGAACTGGGACGATGGGTGAGCCGGTATTACGTGGCGCCGCTGGGCGATTCAATGCGCGCCATGCTGCCGCCGGAAATCGATGTGCGGCACGAGCGGGAATACCGATTGACGGACGCGGGGCGCGCCTACCGGGATGGCCTGAACGCCGCGGAGGAAAGAACCGGAGACGAAAGCGCCGAATTGGCGTTGCTTCAAGAGATGGGGAGTCAGCGGGCGAGAATCCGCTCCAAGTCCACTGCCGGAGGCCGGGCGAAAAAAGCACTTGCCGAATTGCTGGTGCGCCGGGGATATCTGGTGGCGGAAGAAGCGGCGAAGAGGCGGAAGACGAGGCTGCAGAAGATCGTTGCGTGGATTGGAGAAGGCGAAGCGGGCGTCACGAATGAAGCAGAAGACAGAGTGAGGGATGTCCTGACGGCCGGCCGGGGGCCTCTGCCGCTGAATTTACTGCTGGCGCAGGCGAAGACAACGCGGAGCGTGATCGCACGGCTCGAAAAGGCCGGACGCGTGAAAATTTGGGAAGAAGCGGCAATCGTGGAGGAGGACCCGTGGGACATTGATTTTTCGGCGCCTCAAAACATCTTGAACGCGGAGCAAAAGCCGGCGCTCGCGGAAATCTGGAAATGGATCGTGGCGGGAAAATTCGCGGCGGGTCTGCTGCACGGCGTGACGGGAAGCGGGAAAACCGAAGTCTACCTGGGCGCAATCGACGCGGCCCTTTCTAGAGGGAAGACCGCAATCGTGCTGGTGCCGGAAATCGCGCTGACGCTGTGGGTCGGGAGGCTGGTGCGGGCGAGGTTCGGCGAGGAAGTGGCCGTGTTGCACAGCGGATTACCGGACGTGGAACGGGCGCGGGAATGGTGGCGGGCGCGCCGGGCCGAAGCGCGCGTGGTGGTGGGAACGCGGTCAGCAGTGTTCGCACCGCTCGAGAATTTGGGATTGATCATCGTGGATGAGGAGCAGGAGTCGAGCTACAAGCAGGAAGAAACACCGAGGTACCACGGGCGGGACACGGCGGTGTACCGCGCGCGGCTGGAGGGAGCGGTGGCGCTGCTTGGGTCGGCGACGCCGTCTCTCGAGACGTATCACAATGCACGAACGGGAAAATACCGACTGCTGGAGTTGACGTCGCGGGTGGCAAACCGTCCTCTGGCCCGCGTACGCATCGTGGATTTGCGCGAGGAATTCCGGAGAGAGAAAAAGGCGCCGCCTGTTTCGGAGGCCTTGCGGGCGGCAATCGAACTGCGTTTGCAAGAGGGCACGCAGGCGATGGTACTGATTAACCGGCGCGGCTATTCCTGGTCGCTGCTGTGCAGGGGATGCGGCGCATTCGTGCAGTGCCGGAATTGCAGCATCGCGATGACGTATCACAAAGGCCGCCGAAGGATGGAGTGCCACTACTGCGGTTTTACAGCGCAGCCGGTGAAGCAGTGTCCGAGGTGCCAGGCGGAGTACATGTATTTCGTGGGGGATGGAGCGGAGCGCGTGGAAGAGTATTTGCGGGAGAGATTTCCAGCCGCGCGCATTGCTCGCCTGGACCGAGACACTGCGCGGACCAAGCGCGAATACCAGCAAGTCCTGGGGGCGTTTGCGAACGGGCAAATTGACGTGTTGGTGGGAACGCAGATGGTGGCGAAAGGTCACGATTTTCAGCGCGTGACGTTAGTGGGAGTGGTTGCCGCAGATCTGGCGCTCGGGCGACCGGATTTTCGCGCGGCGGAAAAGACATTTCAGTTGCTGGCGCAGGTGGCGGGACGCGCGGGGCGGGGCGAATTGTCGGGAGAAGTGCTGGTGGAGACGTATTATCCTGATCATTATGCGATTCAACTGGCGGCCAAGCAGGACTACGCGTCGTTTTACGACAAAGAGGCGCATTTCCGGAAGATGCTCCATTATCCTCCCTATGCGGCCCTGGCGAATGTGCTGGTGAGGGATAAGAAGATCGAAAATGCGATTCGATGGTCGCGGGCGCTCGCAGGCTATTTCACGGCGTTCGAGGAGCGGGGAGTGAAGGTGCTAGGTCCGGCGGCAGCGCCTTTGGCACGCCTGAGGCAGGAATATCGCTTTCAATTCGTACTGAAAGCAGGGCAAAGGGCAGCGCTCGCCGCAGCGCTCAACGGGTGCCTCGAATTTTGTGCGAAGAAGGAAATTCCGGACACCGCCGTGATTGTGGATATGGATCCGGTGAATTTATCGTAAGAAACGTCGGGACGACTGCTGGAAAGCAGGGAGGATACGCACTGAGATACTTCATCTGGCCCGCCTAGCGAAAATGTGAGTCTGGAAGCAGATTCACAAAAGCATTGTCACGGGTTGGTGGCGGGCCAAAGCGTGAAGGAGAGCAGAAAGATGGCGAGGGCAACGAAGGCTAGGAGCTTGCGCGACGCATCGAGAGGTTCCCAGCGGTCCAGCAGCGGTGGATGTTTGAATCGCAGCGAAAGAACCAGAAGCGCGATCCCCCAGACCGCCCAACCGTGCCAGTAGGAGATACCCATCCAAAGAAGAATCAGAGAGACCGCGATGGAAATCCGCTGGTGTTTCCGGCTGTTGAGTCCGAAAACGATATGACCACCGTCGAGCTGCCACGCCGGGAACAGGTTCAAAGCAGTAGCCAGGAGTCCCATCCACGCGGCGCGGCCCACTGGATGAAGGAGCAGCCAGTTGGGGTCCACATCGGGGTGGAACAGCGCTGAGAAAATCCGCATGAGTGCGGGAATCCCAAAAACCACCGATGCATCCGCTTGAGCCGCGGGCAACACCTTCGACGTTGCAACTGCCCAGGCCATGGCTGGTATGGCGACCAAAAATCCGGCAATGGGCCCGGCAATTCCCACGTCAAACAAGGCGCGCCTTGAGGTAAAGGGCGAGCGGATCAAAATGAAGGCTCCAAAAGTGCCGAAGTAAGGCGGGCCGGGAATGAAATACGGATAGGTGGCGTCAATGCGATAGTAACGGCAGGCGAAGTAATGGCCGAGTTCGTGGGCGAGAAGGATAGCGATGAGCGTGAAGGAAAATGGAATACCCAGAAGCAGAAGGTGGGGATGCACGAAAGCCCGAAGGACGGGAGTGAAAGGATCGTCGGTAGAAGAGAACGGCGGGATATTTTTGGCGTAGGAAACGGCAAACTCCGAGCCTACGGCGAGAGTGGTGAGAACCGTAAGAAGGAACAACAACAAAGCGGGCCAGAGCCGCCGCCGCGGGGGGCGGGGAACGACGACAACGTCCGTGACCTCGCGAAAGGGCGGGTCGATAACTTCAATGGGTGCGCGAGGGGTTCCGTTGCCGTTCATGGCTCAATTTCAATATATACGAATTCGATGCACGAGCGCTGGGCAGGGGTACAGCACATTGTGCAGAGAAGCAAGCGCCCCGGTCAGGACTTGGGCGCCGGAGTTGTGGGAGCCGGGAGCGCCTGAAGTTCCTTGCCCGGCTTGAATCGGACCGCTTTGCCGGGAGGAATGCTGACCTGTTGTCCTGTCCGAGGATTGCGGCCGATGCCGGTCTTGCGCGGCTTCACATTGAAGACGCCAAAGCGGCGGAGCTCGATGCGGTCGCCTTTTCCGAGAGCCTTCTTCATGGCTTCAAAAACCGTTTCGACGGCTTGCTCGGCTTTCGTGCGAGTAATATTGGTTTTTTGAACGATGGCGTTGACGATGTCGAGCTTGATCACACCCGCCTCCGGAATTTCTTGGAACCCTATGCTAGACAGGGGGTTGCGGGTTGTCAAGCGCCGGGGTGTGTAATACACTGCGCCGCCGCTCGAGCGGCACGACGCGAGGAGGAAATGATGTCGGTGAAAGCGGACAAGTGGATACGCCGGATGGCGTTGGAACACAAAATGATCGAGCCGTTCGAGGACCGTCAAGTCAGAGAAGGAGTGATCAGCTACGGCGTATCGTCGTACGGATACGACTTGCGCGTGGCAAACGAGTTCAGGATTTTCACGAACGTCAATTCGACGACAGTGGACCCGAAACATTTCGACGCCAAATCGTTCGTTGAATTCAAAGGCGATGTCTGCATCGTGCCGCCCAATTCATTCGCCCTGGGACGGTCGGTGGAATATTTCCGAATCCCGCGCAACGTGCTCACGATATGCCTGGGGAAATCCACGTACGCGCGGTGCGGAATCATCGTGAACGTGACGCCGTTCGAGCCCGAGTGGGAGGGCTACGTGACGCTGGAGATCAGCAACACGACCCCGCTCCCGGCAAAAATTTACGCGAATGAGGGGTTGTGCCAGGTGCTGTTCTTCGAGTCGGACGAAGTGTGCGAAGTGTCGTACAAGGACAAAAAGGGAAAGTATCAGGCGCAGCAGGGAATCGTGCTGCCGAAGCTTTAGGGAGTGATTCCGCCGCGAAGGAAAAATATCCCCTCTGTCGTGCCAATGAAGCGGGCGCCGTGCGCCATGTCCATATGGGCAAAGGCGGAGGAATGCGGGGGACGCGACATTGAACGCGGGCCGCGTCCCGGGCGATTACGATTTGTGGTGGACGACAGGCGAAGGCTTTCCCCACGCGCCCGTGAACACGAAAGAATCGAGAGCTTTGCGTTCGCGAGGAGCGTTTTCGCGCTCGCGCAACTGATCCGGGAGCGACGCAGCGTCGCCGGGATAGCCGATGGCAATGCCCGCGACGGCTTCGTAGCCTTCGGGAATGCCGAAGGCCTTTCGGGCCTTTTCGGGATCGATCCCTGCCATCTGATGGACAGCGAGGCCGAGATTGGTGGCTTCAATTGCGAGGTTCGCCGTGGCTTGGCCGACGTCGTGGAAAGCGTGACGGTTGGCCTCGCCATTGTGCGGGAATTTGTGGCCCGCGACGCTGATGGCCAGGACCGGAGCGTTTTTCGCCCAGCTTTGATTAAATTCGACGAAACTATCGAGGATTTTCTTGTAATTTTCGGGATCATCCCTGGTGGCCACGATGTAGTACCACGGCTGCGCGTTGAAGGAAGAGGCGGCCCAGCGGGCGGCCTCAAAGAGGATGACCAGTTTTTGCGGCTCGACGGGGCGGTTATCGAACGCGCGAGGACTCCAGCGTTGCTTGATCAAGTCATGAACCGGATGAGCTGTTTTTGCTGGCTTTTCGTGCAGCGACATAACACCTCCTTATCATGATTTCGCGCTGCGCCCACTGTCGATCAGGAGCGAGGAGCGGTGAAGTGACTTCACTCTCGAAGATGAAACGTCCGAGTCTTTGCATGGCGCAGAAGCAAGCGCTCGAATCCGCAACAGTGCCTCTTTGCCAGGGGCAATCCGCGAAAGAATGATCAGGCTTTCGCGGGGCGGGACGCGTCGAACGAAAGCGCCCCCGGGCCGCTCGAGGTCAGAATCAGCAGACCTCCCATTATGGCCAGATTCTTCATAAAGTGAGCCTGGTTATCCATGCGCTCCATTCCCTGCATCGCCCAGAAATTGTGGAAGATGACCGTGGTGGGAATCAGGTAGAGAAACAGAATCCAACCAACGATACGCGTGTGAAAGCCTGTGAGAATCGCCAGGCCGCCGAGAATTTCGATGACCGCAGCGACAGCGATCGCGACCGGAGCCAGCGGCAGATGCTTCATGGCCGCAAAGCGGACGATCGTGGAATAAGCCATCACCTTGCCGATTCCGCTGAACAGGAAAATAAGGCTCATCAAGGTTCGCCCCGCCAACTGAGTCACGCCCCCGGAAGAGTCGGACATGATTGCATTTCTCCTTGATCGAATTAGTCCCGCTATGGAAGCCGCCCGCGTTTCAAATTTCGGGCTTAGGCCGTGGCGAAAACCACGGCCTCAGCGATTTGCCGACCTTCACAGCGGCTCCTCACGCGAGATCAAAAACAAGAATTTCGGAAGGCTCGCCGGCTTCGATGCGAACTTCCGCTTCCTGGGTCAGCGCCGCGCCGTCGCCCTGCCGCAGCTGAACGCCATTCAAGCGGACGGCGCCACGGGCAATCTGCACCCAGGCGTGGCGGCCATCGGCGATCCGACGAACCACGGACTGCCCGGCATCGAGGCGCGCGACGTACAAATCTGCGTCCTGGCGGATCGTGATAGGCGCCTTCGGTCCTGCCACATGAAGAAACTTCCCGCGGAGATCTCCGTCGGGAAACGCCAATTGCTCATATTCGGGCTTCAATCCCCGGCGTTCGGGCACAAGCCACATCTGAAGAAGGTGCACAGGCTTTTTCGCCGACGGGTTAAATTCGCTGTGCATCACACCGGTGCCGGCGGACATGTGCTGCAATTCTCCCGGGCGGATGATGCCCTGGCCACCCGTGGAATCACGGTGCTGAATCTCTCCATCGAGGACCCACGTGAGAATTTCCATGTCCCGATGAGGATGCATGCCGAAGCCCTGCGAAGGAGCGACAACATCTTCGTTCGAAACGCGCAGCGAGCGAAACTGCATGTGCTCGGGGTCGTGGTACTGATCGAAAGAAAAAGTGAAACGGGAGTCGAGCCACGAAAGCCGAGTGTGGCCGCGGTCTTCACTGTGGCGAACTTGCAACATGATGAGCCTCCATCTTCAAACGACCCTTGTCGCCGCCCTCGCCGCGACCGAGCTTGCGGCAAATCTTCCTCAAGCTTTCCTGCTCGGAGGGCATCAGCCGGGACATCTCACGAACCAGAGCTCTTGCGTGCTCGGGAAAGACGCGGGCAATTAACTTTTCCCCCGCCGGCGTGAGATGGATCATGACCATGCGACGATCCTTCTCCTGCCGGACCCGGCGCACCCAGCCATGTTTTTCCAGGTTGTCCACAACCAAGGTGACGTTTCCCCCGCTCCGCAGAAGTTTTTCGGCGAGAGCGTGTTGGCAAAGCGGACCGAGGTGGTACAGCGCCTCCAAAACGCCAAACTGCCCGGCGGTCAAGCCATAAGGCTCGAGCAGGGGAGTTAATCGCGCCAGCAAGGAATCCGAGGCGCGGATGAGATTGATGAAAGCGTTGAGGGCGCGAGCGGTCTCGACGTCCCCTTTGTAGTGTGTCGGCATGGCCCAGGTTGTTTAAGTTGATATCGTTTAACTTCAAAGGATTGGATGCGGCGGGCCGGAAAAGGATGCAGAGTGGTGGGGTGCATGACGGCATTGGCCGATTGGAGGGGGCTGGGGACAGCGAGCAGGGCCTTGCGGCCCCGAAATAGGGGAAGAAGATGGAAGTCAGGGCTTCTGCGTTGGGCGGAGGAGAATCTCGCTGATGAAGCTGTGGGGCGACTGGGTGACGATCGTTTCCACGGCGTGCGCTATGTCGTCCGCTTGGAGCATCTTAGAAGGGTCCCTTCCGGAATGGGGCGAGAATTCCGTGGCAACGGTGCCGGGGCAGATGGCGGAGACGCGAATGTTGTGAACGCGCAAATCTTCGGCCAAAGATTGCGTGAACCCCATCAATCCCCACTTGGAGGCGCAATAAATTGATCCTCCGGCGAAGGCGTTTTTGCCCGCAAGCGAAGAGATGTTGATGATATGCCCCGTCTTGCGGCGGATCATTTCCGGAGAAACGGCCCGGCACACCAGGAACACGGATTTCAGATTGGTGTCCAACACTGTGTCCCATTGCTCTTCGGTGGCCTGGTAGCCGGGGAGGAAAAGGCCGATACCCGCATTGTTCACAACAAAGTCGATTTCCCCCAGCGCTTGTCGGGTGGATTGGACGAATGAATTGACATCGTTCGCCCGGCTGACGTCGGCGCAGGACGTGAACACGCGCACACCGTAAGGCTCGAGTTCCCGCGCCGCCGATTCTAGGCCCGCGGGGTGGCGGGCGCAAACGGCCAAATCACACCCGAGAATCGCCAAACGGCGGGCCACGGCCAGGCCGATGCCGCGGCTTCCACCAGTGACAAGGGAGATTTTGCCGGCCAACGGTCTTTCGGAGCTCATTCTTTCCTTCCGCTAGGCGACACGCCGGGCGAATTCACCATCTTATCATCAGTGTCGCGCGAGCTACCGTAGAACGACGATCATGAAAAATGGAAGATGGAAAACGAATTAGCCTTGCACGCACCGGAAGCTTTCCCTATAATTTGCTCTCGTTTTTGGTTCCCGAGTTTCCTGCAGGGGAAGCGGTCCCGTACTGGCAATTCTTCCCGACGAGAAAAATGCCCCAGGAGGCAGTGAAGTGATGATACGAAAGTCTATCGTAGCGCAGGGATTGCTCGTAGCCGCACTCATATTGACGACTGGACTCGCGCAACGGGCGGCGGCACAGGCGCAGAGTTCGCAGCCGACGTATACGATTCCGGAGTACAACGCGTTCGAAGCCGCAAACGCGGAGAAGGATCCGTCGACGCAGATCAAGCTGCTGGACGATTTCGTCGCGAAGTTCCCGAAGTCCACGCTCATGCCCTATGTGTATGAACTGTATTACCCCGCCTACTACAAGCTGAAGGACTATGCGAAGACGATCGAATACGCCGACAAGGTGGTCGCGCTCGGCGACAAGGTCGACGCGCTCGTCCGGCTTCAGGCGATTCAGGCGCGCGTGCTTTCGTTTTCGCAGGCTTTCAATGCCAAAGCTCCCGACGCGCACGACCAACTCGTCAAGCAGCGCGATGCCTCCGATTTGGGCGCAAAGCTCCTGGCGGATCTTCCAAAACCAGCCAAGCAAACAACGATGACGGACGCCGATTGGGAAAAACAGAAGAAGCCCGGGCTGGCGCTCTTCTACAGCGCGGCGGGATCCGCCGATATTGGCCTGAAGGATTACGCCGCTGCCATTCCGGAATTCAAATCCGCCCTGACGAACAATCCGAATGAGGCGGTGAACTGGTATCAGATGGGCGTTTCCTACCTCCAGTCCACTCCGCCCGACTACATGGATGGATTCTGGTCTTTGGCTCGGGCCATCAATTTGAAGATCCCCGGCGATGCCAAGGTGAAGGACTATCTGAAGAAACAGATTCTCGCTTACGAGCAGCCGGGCTGCGACACTTCGGTGGACGCGCAGTTGAATGAACTCCTTCAGTTGGCGGGTACGACGGGCGAACGGCCGGCAACCTATACGATCCCCAGCGCGGCGGATCTGACCAAAATTCGGCAAGCCAGCAACATTCTTTCGCTCATTTCGGACCTGAGCGCCGGAGGCGACAAGGCAAAGATGACCTGGCTGGCTCTTTGCAACGCGCAATTTCCTGAAGTCGTCGGCAAAATCATCGATGTGACACCCGGCGACGGCTACGTGGACTTCATGGTGTTTACCGGCGCGACCGACGATGAAATCCAGAAGGCGACCACGGCGAACATGGACGTCCGAGTCGAGACAGCCGCGCCGGCGGGAGGCGCCACTCCGGCTGAGTCCGCCGCTCCCGCGGCCTCGGCCACCCCGGGACAAACCCCCGCGGGCCCGCAACCCGATGTTCTCCGGCTCCAAAAGGACGACGGGATCCGATTCGCGGGAACCGTCTCCAGCTTCGACCCGAATCCCTTCTTGCTCCACTGGACCGACGTCAAGGTTGACCCGACAATCATTCCGGCGAAGCAGGAAGAAGGGAAGCATCACCGGGTGTCCACGAAGCGCTAGATGTGAACCGGGAAACCGGGCGAATTTTCTTTCAGAAAAAGTAAAGGCCGGTCCTGAATGGGGCCGGCCTTTTTTTTATCGGTAGGGCCCGCGGAAGGACCTATCGCCGGCCGCGGCGGCGCTTGCCAGAGTGATCGAGCTTGTATTCGCCGAGCTTCCGGCTCAGCGTATTGCGGTGAATGCCGAGGATGGACGCGGCGCGGGATTGATTGCCGCCGGATTGCTCGAGCGCCTGCTTAATAAATCTCTTCTCGAATTCCTGCACAGCCTCTTCGAGCAAGATGCCGCGCTCGACCATCGTGTCCACCAGGGATTCCAATTGATCTTTCACGGTAGCAATCTCCGCCGTCGCGCGGCACGAAAGGGCCGAAATGGAGGATCAGTCGAGAGCGTCGCCGGTAATATTCTGATACGCCTCGCGATACTTTTCGCGCGTGGCGGCCACGACATCCGGAGGAAGTTCGGGTCCGGGCGGCTGCTTGTTCCAGCCAATGCGCTCGAGATAATCGCGAACGTACTGCTTGTCGAAAGACGGCTGTGGCTTTCCCGGCTCATACTGGGAGGCAGGCCAGAAACGGGAAGAGTCCGGCGTCAGGGCTTCGTCTATCCAGATCAACTGGTCGCCGAGCAAGCCGAATTCGAATTTCGTATCGGCGATGATGATGCCCCGGGCGGAGGCAAATTCGGATGCCCGGCGATAGATTTCCAGCGAAACTTCGCGAAGGCGCTCCGCGAGAGGACGCCCAACACGCGATACGGCGCCTTCGAACGAAATGTTCTCGTCGTGACCCGAAGTCGCTTTGGTGGAAGGAGTAAAGATCGGCTCAGGCAGCCGGTCGGATTCGCGCAGCCCGCCGGGAAGAGAGAGCCCGCAAATCGAGCGGGTCTTCTGGTAATCCTTCCAGCCCGAGCCTGAGATATAGCCGCGAACCACGCACTCGATGGGGATGGGTTCAGTCTTGCGCACGAGCATCGCACGGCCTTCGAGAGCTGAAGCGTATGGCGCCAGCTCTCCCCGAAAATCGCGCGAAGCGATCAAGTGGTTCGGAATCACGTTGGCCAGCTTCTCAAACCAATACAGGGATAGCTGGGTGAGGACGCGGCCCTTGTCGGGAATCGGCGTGGGCAAAACCACGTCGAAGGCCGACAGGCGGTCCGTGGCGACGATGAGCAAGCGATCGCCGAGATCGTAAATGTCGCGCACTTTTCCTCGGGCGCGGAGTTTAAGTCCGGGGAATTCGGTCTGGTAAATAACGGGAGTCATTTTTGGAGATGACACTTGAGGTATCTTCCTTGCTGGGACGCCGTATTCTAGCGCAGAGAAAAAAGTTGTCAACGCTTAAGAATGACGCAACTCATTTGAAATTGAGGCAGGTCGACCGCAGACTTTTCGTACCCGCCGGCAAGAAACGACTGAGGACCTTCAGACGTTTGAAGGGCCGGCTAATTTTGCACATTCGGAAGCGAAATTCTTGATGATGGAAAGGGCGTCCTTTGGAACAGCTTGCAATAGGAGGTGGGGAGCGTCCAATTCCATGCACGACAGGAGGAAGGAGCAGCGGGATTATCGAATCTCAAGGATGCTAGGCCGCGTTGCTCGCGGCGCTTGACTTGGATGTTTCCGCCGCGTCTTCCCATTTGACGGAGACCAGCCTCGAGACACCCGGCTCCTGCATCGTCACGCCGTACATCACCGAGCCCATCTCCATCGTCCTGCGATTGTGGGTGACAACGATGAACTGAGTCTGGCCGCACATATCGGCGAGCATTTTGTTGAAGCGCCCGACGTTGGCTTCGTCAAGAGGGGCGTCAACTTCGTCGAGAATGCAGAAGGGGCTGGGCTGATATTTGAAGACAGCGATCAGCAGAGCCAGCGCCGTGAGAGCCTTCTCGCCGCCGGAGAGCAGGAGTATGTTTTGCAGCTTTTTGCCTGGCGGCTGAGCGACGATGTCGATGCCCGCTTCGCCGGAACTATCGGGCTCGCTCAAGCGCATTTCCCCGTGGCCTCCGCCGAACAGAGTGGTGAAGGCGACAGCAAATTGGGCGTTGATGAAAGTGAACGCTTGCTCGAATTTCTGGCGCGACACCTGATCAAGCTCGTTGATGGTGAGCTGGGTGTTCTGAATCGACTCGATGAGGTCGGTATGTTCGCGGCGGAGAAACTGTTCGCGCTCCTCGCACTCGCGGTATTCCTCGAGAGCCATCATGTTCACGGGGCCCATGGCCTCGATGCGCGCCTTCATGTCGTTGTAGTTCGCTTCGACGGCGATCAAATCTTCTCCGACGACCATTTGGGACTCCATGGCCAGGAGCTCCTCGGGCTGGGCGTTGAGTTCGGCGACGCATGTCTGCCGAAGATAATCGCGGTCGGCATCGTTGCGCGCTTTCTCAATCTGGCGCTGATTGCGCTCGGAACGAATTTCCTCGAGCGAAGCACGCCTGGCGCGGAGCGATTCCTCGAGCTGGCCGACGCGCGTGCGAGCCTGCTGCCATTCAGACTCCAGCGCCATTTTCAATTCCTCGAGGCGCACTTTTTCGCGGCGAAGTTCTTCGGCCTGCACGGCCAGTTGTTCGCAGGACTCCTCGAGAGAGGCCTTCTCCTGCAGGAGCGATTCCTGCTGGAGCGCCATAGCGGCGATCCGCTCGGTGGACTGGGAAAATTCGTCGGTCATGCGCTGCGCGCCGGCTTCGGCGCTGGCCAGGCGTTCGGCCATGGTCGCCATTTCCTCCCGTTGGGCGGCCACGCGGTCTTGCATCATTTGAAAATCCTGGCGCAGGCGGGCGAGACGCTCGGATGCTTCAGCGGATTCGGACTCGGCCACGGCGCGTGACTCGATGGCTTCCTCGTACTTCCCGCGGGCTGCCGCGGCCCGCGCGCGGGCCGAATTCGCCTCCGAGCGAAGCTTGTCAATTTCAGCTTGCTCGATCGAAAGACGCTCGTTCGAACGGCGAAGGTCGGCGGTTGCTTGATCGCGCTGGTGAGTCGCGGAGACAAGTGACTTTTCCGCTTCCATATGAGCGGCGCCCGATGCGGCGAGAGCGGATTCGCACGAGGCAATTTCCGCCGCCAGGCGAGCCAGATTGGCTTGCTGGTCGAGAGCGATCGCTTCGAATCGAATCACTTCAGATTCGTGTTGGCGAAGCTCGCGTTTGAGGGCGAGCGGCCCGGCCTCTCCTTGGCGCCCGCCGGAAACCGTCCGACCGTGATAGCAAGTGCCGTCGGTTGTGAGGTAATAGCCCACGGAGTTCTCAGCGGCAAGGCGTTCGGCGGCAGCGGGAGATTCGACCAAAAATGCGGAGCGCAGCTTGGAGATAAATTGCTTGGCGGTGGGGCCGAGAGGGTCGCGAAATTCGATCAGGCGGTCGAGTCGCGCCAGAACGCCCGAAGGCAGAGGGGATTCATTCTCCTCGGGTGCCGGTTGCAGGTTCAGCTTAGAGAGCGAATCCACGAAGAATGTGGCGCGTCCGCCCATTTCGTCGCGCAGCAGCGAGACGCCCGCGCGGGCATGGTCGAAGGATTCGACGACCACGTATTCGAGCTCGTCGCGAAGGAATTGCTCGATCGCCGCTTCGTACTCCTCCTGAACTTCGGCGTAATCGGCAAGCAGGCCTGCGGCCCTGAAACCGCGGGCCTCGCCGTCGCCATTTGCACCGAAAAGCTTCTGGACAGCATCAGCCGTGTAGGCGCGCTCGGACAAGATTTGCTGAATGGAAGCCTGGCGGGCGCGGGCACCGGAGAGCGATTCGCGGCTGGATTCAAGCTGCTGGGCGGTTTCCTGGTGCGCTTGGCGGAGCGCCGCAAGGTTTGCCCGCGATTCGAGGACGCTCGCTGCCAATTCCATCGCGCGACGGCTGTTTTCCTGAAAAGTGTTTTCGGCATCGGCCACGCGGGAGACCAGCCCGGCGCATTCCGCCTCGATCGCCGCCAGAGCACCGGCGTGCTGTTCTTCGGCGGCGGTGTGGCGCGTGGCAGACTCTTCGGCTTGCAACGACTCGGCTTGCTCGCGAGCGGCTTGCTCGACCAGGCGAGCGGCGATTTGGCGCAATTCGGCAATGCGCGCTTCCATCCGTTCCTGGCCGGAGGTTGCCGCGGAAACACTTTCCACCGTTTCGCGCAGGCCGGCTTCGAGGGACGCGGTTTGCTGGCGAAGAGCCGCTACGGATTTCCGCTGGGAAGCCATCTTTGCTTCGAGGTCGGCGGATTGGCGGCGAGCCTGTTCGATTTCTCCAGCCAAACGCGCGGAGCGGGACTCAATTTGAGCTAACTGCTCGCGATTGAATGTGATGCGATTTTCGGAGCGGTCGAGGTCGAGAGCCGTCTGCCCCAGCATATTTTGGGTTTGTCGAATTTCGCCGTCAAGTTCGTAGGTGCGGGCGCTCAGGCGCTCCTGGTCCGCCTCCAGGCTGCTCAACTGGCGAGCGTCACGCTCCTCGACGGTCTCCATTTCCCTGAGCAGGGATTCGAGGCGGGCGGCTTCAATGTCCAGATGTTGCGCTTTGCTGGCTAGGACGACGCGCAGCAGGGAGCGCATCTGCTCGCGGATCTCGGCATAGCGGCGGGCTTTTGACGCTTGCCGCTTCAGCGACGCCAACTGTTTTTCCACTTCCACCAGGATATCGTTGACGCGCGCGAGGTTGATCTTGGAGGCTTCAAGCTTGGCTTCGGCCAGGCGCCTCTTGGTCTTGTACATGGTGATACCGGCCGCTTCCTCAATGATCGCCCGGCGATCCATGGGCTTCGAATTGAGGATCATGCCGATGCGGCCCTGCTCGATGATGGCGTAGCTGTCTGGACCCAGCCCGACGCCCATAAACAGCTCTTGGACGTCGCGAAGGCGAGCGACTCGGCCATTAATGATGTATTCGCTCTGGCCGGAACGATACAGGCGGCGCGCCACCACTATCTCCCCTGGTTTCAGATTGATAGGGCTCTTTTCGGCGCCACGTTTGCGAAATGGCTTGCTCTTGACCCGGCTTTCCGCGTCCGCGGGGCCGACAGCCGGCTCGGCAGCATTCACGGGCGAATCTCCGGCGTCCGCGACCAGCTGCAAAGCAGCGTGGGAAGCG
Organism: Verrucomicrobiia bacterium; assembly: GCA_035503815.1. GTDB lineage: Bacteria > Acidobacteriota > Terriglobia > Acidiferrales > UBA7541 > Palsa-295. The sequence goes on along the minus strand of DATJTF010000027.1, from coordinate 163,086 downwards.
GCAGGATCAGCTTCTGACCCGATGCCAGACGGGGTATCCCCTTCCCCATCAATCACTTTGGCAACAGCTTCGGAGAGCTCCGGGTCAACCAAGGTGAGAGTGACTTCGGCCAGGCCTAGTGCTGGCCTTTTGGCGGTTCCGTTGAATATGCAGTCGGACATACGCTCGGCGCGGAGCATTCGGTGGCTTTGTTCGCCGAGCACCCACGAAATGGCGTCCACGACATTGGACTTCCCGCAGCCGTTCGGGCCAACGATGCAGGTGATGCCAGTGCCGGAGAAGGTAATCGGCGTCTTCTCGCAAAAGGACTTGAACCCGAACAACTCAACTTTGCGTAGTTTCAGCACCCGTGCCCTCGCATGGGTCGCTCCGTTCGCGAATTCATCCGCAGAAGGAGCGTCCAGTTATCTGTGATTGAGGAGAATTTCGAGACAAAAACTGTGGTGGGTCGTATCGCAATGGCCCAGCCGCCTGGCGCATACGGATCGGCGGTTACGGGAAATCAAATTAGCATGGCGGCGGGGGGGTGTAAAGCAGGAAACGCGGGGAAGTTGCGGAAAAATTGACACGAAACAAACCCAGGTCTGGCCCACTCCGACAACCCGTGATTTTTCTCCAGGCCTTGCTAGTATGGATTCATGTCTCGGAAACGTCCGAAACCCGAAGACGCGGCGACGCCCCCTTTGATCGACTTGCGAAACGTGCGCGTGATACGCGGGACAAAGGTGGTGCTCGACGATTTCTCCCTGCGGATTGAGCCCAAAGAACACGTCGCCATACTTGGTCCGAACGGGGGAGGAAAATCGACGCTGATCAAGACACTGACGCGCGAACTCTATCCAGCGCCGCGCAAGGATTCCTCGATGACGATTCTCGGCCGTGAACGGTGGAACGTCTTCGAACTGCGCACATTATTGGGCATCGTCTCGAACGACCTCATGGCCCTATGCACCACTGAAGCGGCCGGGCTTGACGTGGTTCTTTCAGGATTTTTCAGCAGCACGCAGGTGTTCGACCATCACCATGTGACGCCAGAGCAGAGGCTCCGCGCGATGGAAACTCTCGAGCGTCTGGGGGCGGAGCACCTCGCGGAGCGTTCTCTCGACGAGCTTTCTTCGGGCGAAGCGAAAAGAATCCTCATCGCCCGGGCACTCGTTCATCAGCCCCGTGCGCTTGTCTTCGACGAACCGACAAACAGCCTCGACGTCAATGCGCAGCACAGCCTGCGCGAGACCATGCGGCGCCTCGCTCAATCGGGTATCGGGATCGTACTCGTTACGCATCACGTGGCCGACATCATTCCGGAAATCGAGCGCGTGGTCCTGCTCGCCGGCGGAAAGATTGTGGCTGATGGCAACAAGGAGGAGATGCTCGTGGGGCCGAGACTGTCGCGGCTATTCCGATTCCGCGTCGAAATCAGCCGCCGGGACGGCTACTACCACGTATGGTGATCTCCGCGCGACCAAGAGGGCGAATGCGAAGGAAGTGAAGCTGGAATTGTGAGGACCATGGTGACGCAGGATGCGCGGCGCCAGAGAGACGCTCGACTTGGAATGATCCTCCTAGCCGAGGTTTGCCAAGACAAAAGAGGGCTGAAATGGGTCATGGGATACGGGTCTTGACCAACGGCCGTCAGACGGCGATTTGCAATAAGGCGATAGCTCGCGCGGGCCCACTCTAACTGGGGAACCGCGCAGGTGCCCTGGGCTGAGTGGGATTGCACGCGGCAGAACTCGACCCATCGCGTCGGCTGCATTCCCCTGTAAAATGAGTTCCTTGCAGATTGACTTCGACTCGCGCGCGTCCTAGGATGGCGCGCACCGGAGGTCGTGTGGATCCCCGACGCACGCCGGCGGCCGGCCGAGCCATATTTACACTGGCTGCTCTGATCGTTTTTTTCTTCTTCTCCTGGCTCGGGTTGCAACCCCCGGCGCCCAGGGCCGGTGAAGTTCCCGCCAACCAATTCTCCGGAACACGTGCGCGCGCCATCCTCCAGCAACTCGTCGGAAATGGCGCTCCTCACCCCACGGGCAGCACCGCAAACGACGTCGTGCGGGAACACATCATGGCGCTTCTCACGCAATACGGCTATGCGCCGGAAATTCATCCGGGATTCTCCTGCGACGAGTACGGCAGCTGCGCGTACGTGAACAACATCGTGGCTCGAATCGACGGGCGCGAACCCGATGACGCTGTGGTTCTCGCGTGTCACTACGATTCCGTCGCCGCCGGTCCCGGCGCCACCGACGATGGCGCAGGAGTCGCCGCGGTCCTCGAAATCGCCCGCGCGCTGAAGCAACAGCCGCAACCACTTCATTCCATCATCCTCCTGGTTGACGACGGCGAGGAGGCTGGGCTGCTTGGCGCGCGTGTCTTCACGGACCAGGATTCCTGGGAGAAAAATGTTCGTGCCGCTGTGAATCTTGACGCCCGTGGAACCTCGGGTGTGAGTTGGATGTACGAAACAGGAACCGCCAACGAATGGATTGTAGGTCTGCTGGCGCGAACCGTCCCGCGGCCGTCGGCAAACTCGGTGACCTACACGGTGTACAAGCTGATGCCCAACGACACCGATTTCACTGTCTTCAAGAGCGCGGGCATTCAGGGGGCGAACTTCGCGAACATCGCCGAAGTGGTCCACTACCACACGCCGCTCGATAATTTCGACAATTCCGACCCTCGCACGCTCGAAGACGACGGCATGAACGCCTTTCCGCTGGTGCTGGCTCTGGCCAATGGGAACTTGCAATCTGTCGCCGTGAGTGAAGCAGTGTACTTCGAGTTGTTCGGCCGTCGCGTAGCGCGATGGCCGGCGCGGCTGGCGCCGCTGGTTGCGTGGATCACGTTGATCTTGATTGGTTTTGAATCCGCCTGGCTCCTGCGCGTCAAGGCGATGAGCGCTGCAAACTTTGGATGGGCTTTGCTAATTTGGCCGTTGACCGTTCTGGTCACGGGGATATTGGGAGAAATCATCCGGGACATACTGCGCGTGAGCGGGCCTCTGCCCGTTCTCTGGGTAGCGTATCCGCTGCCCGCGAAAATTGCCTTTGGCGCGCTCGGCGTGGCGGTCGCGATTATCACGGCGCTGGCTTTGGGCCATCGTACGGGGTTTTGCGGCGCCTGGGCGGGAATTTGGATTTGGTGGGCGGTGATTGGAGTGCTGGTGGCGAGCGTCAGCCCGGGATTGAGCTATGTGTTTTCCGTGCCCTGCGTTGCCGCCGCGCTTACAGGAATCCTCCATGCTTGGCGGCACGACGAGCCCGGCTGGGCTGCAAGCCTCTCCGCGATCGCACCTGTATTGAGCGCCGCACTGGTTGGATTGCCACTAGTCCTGGTCCTGTACACCGCCCTTGGCACCGTGGCTCTTGCCGGGCTCGCGATTCTCGTGGCTCTCATCATGACCACCATGGCGCCGCTCTTCGCCGCGATTGAAGAACCGGCCGGGCTTTTGCGGTTGAGCCTCCGGGGGATTCCAGTCGGGGTGATGCTATTGGCGCTCCTGGCAGCCTACATCGTTCCAGTCTTTTCCGCGCAAGCACCCGAACGGCTGAATTACAAGTATTGGCTCGATGCCGATTCGGGCAAGGCGGAGTGGGTTGTCGAGCCTGATTCGGGGAAGATACCGGATGCCATCCGGCTCGCGGCCAATTTTCAGCGGAAGCCTCGCGATGTTTTTCCCTGGAGCGCTGCCGCGTCCTATCAAACCCCTGCCCCGAAGCTTGATTTGGCCGCACCAACCTTCACGATTCTCCAATCGAGCGTGACCGGCGACACGCACTATTATACGGCGCTGCTCCGGTCCGAACGTGGCGCCCCGGCTTCGAGCGTTCTGTTTCCTCCCGCCGCCGGCATCAATTCCGTCCGCATAGAAGGATTGCCGGTCGAACCGGAAACTCCTGCCGTTCGAAAATATTTCAATGGATGGTGGCTCTACGACTGCGTCACGATGCCCGCGCAAGGCGTTGAAATCGCATTTCGTCTCCCAGTCGGAAAACCAGTCGAAGTATGGGTTGCAGATCGCAGCTACGGATTGCCTGCCGAGGGGGCCTTTTTGCTCAAGGCTAGGCCGCTCGCCGCTACCCCGTCCGATGAAGGCGACCTGACCGTCATAACCCGCCGGGTCGAGCTCCTTCCTTAGCTCGTCTGTTCCTTTCTTTCAGGTCTTCTAGTGGAATGCAGGAGACCTGCCGTAGGAAAAGTTAACACCTGCCCGCCAGTGGACGGTCGCCATGCCTTCTACTTTTTCGCTGACGCCCTGCATCCTTCCCCGGACGCACTCGCGTCGATTTCTCACGGTTGGCGGCCACCGGGTCACGCGCCACGAATAAGCGGACCGCGCTCTCGAATCACCCGCCGCCAATGGCGACCTTTCTAAGCGGCGAAGCGTCGGATACAATATTGGTTTTGCAATGCTGCCGGACGGATGCCGGTACAGCGCCGAATGCTACTCCGACCATGCCCGCAAATTTAAACGAGGTACGTCTCTACAACACGCTGACGAACCGGCTCGAGCCCCTCGTCCCGGTCCATCCCGGTGAAGTGCGAATCTATACCTGCGGACCGACGGTGTACGACTATGCGCATATCGGGAATTTCCGCACATTCGTATTTCAGGATGTTCTCCGCCGATATCTCCGGGCGCGAGGGTACCGCCTGCTCCACGTCATGAACCTTACGGACGTGGACGACCGCATCATTCAAAACTCGGTTGCCGCGGGCGTGAGCATTCGCGAATACACCGAGAAATACATTCAAGCGTTTCTCGACGACATGCGGACACTCAGCCTCGAAATGCCCGAGGAGATAGTCCGCGCCACCGATCACATCGACGCGATGGTGGACCTGATCGAGCGTCTCCAGAAAAAGGGTCTGACATACACGAGCGAAGGCTCCATCTATTACCGGATCGCGAGTTTTCCTTCTTATGGAAAGCTTTCCAAGATTGATATGAGCGGCATCCAGGCGGGCGCGCGGGTGGATGTGGATCGGTACGAAAAGACCGACGCCCGGGATTTCGCCGTGTGGAAGGCGCCGAAACCCGGCGAGCATTTTTGGGAAACGCGGATTGGTCCTGGACGCCCTGGATGGCACATCGAGTGCTCGGCCATGTCCATGCGTTATCTCGGGGAGACGCTCGACATTCACACCGGCGGCGTGGACCTGGCGTTTCCACACCACGAAAACGAAATCGCGCAGAGCGAAGCGGCGACCGGCAAACCGTTCGTGAAAATCTGGCTGCACGCGGAGCATTTGATCATCGACGGCGAGAAGATGTCAAAATCGCACGGCAATTTTTTCACGCTCCGCGACCTGATCGCCAAAGGGAAGAAGCCGTCGAGCATCCGTTACCTGCTGCTTTCCGTGCCATACCGGCGGCAGCTGAATTTCACCGGCGACAGCCTGACGCAGGCGGAAAATTCGGTCGAGCGTTTGAGAACATTTCTTCACCGTCTGCGCACAGATAAATTTCCGGCGGGATCGAGCGAGGCAATCGAGCAGCGCATCGCCAAAGCCGAGGCGGATTTCGACGCGGGACTTTCCGACGATCTCAATACGGCCGTGGCTCTGGCGACCGTCTTCGACCTTTTGCGTGACGCCAACACCGCGATGGACCGCGGGGAGATGCGCCAACAGGACGCCACGCGCCTGGTCGCTGCAATGGAAAAAGTCGACGGCGTTCTGGGAGTGCTGGCGGATGACGACGCCGAGAAGCTGGCACGGCTGGGTTACGCGCCCGCGGAACCCCGCTTGGAGGCCACGAAAATCGAGGCTCTGATCGAGGAACGCCAGGCGGCGAAGAAGCGCCGTGACTTCGCGCGCGCCGACGCCATTCGCAAGGAACTCACGGACTCTGGTATACTGGTGGAAGACAAGCGGGACGGCACCGTTCAGTGGAAATACAAGTGAGCACCCCTCAACACAACCCGTCGCTGGCCTTCCAGCCTTCGCATCAACGGCCGAACCTCTACGGCGTAGACTAAGTTTTCTTTCCTCTCAACAGCTTTTTGCCGCGAACAGACCGGCGGGAACCAGTCTATTCAGCGGCATAAAAAATTCATAAATTTGAGGAGGAAGAAATGCAAGCCATCGAATCGAAGACATCCAGCAAGTTGCCTCACCTGGTGACATCTCTGCCCGGCCCGAAGGCCGCCGCGCTGGTCGCGCGCGACCATGCGATCCTGTCGCCTTCCTACACGCGCGATTATCCGCTGGTTGCGAGGAAGGGCCACGGAGCAATGGTGGAAGACGTGGACGGCAACACCTTTCTCGATTTTGCCGCGGGAATCGCCGTGGTCGCCACCGGCCATTGTCATCCCGAGGTGGTCGCGGCCATCCAGAGACAAGCTGCCGAATTGATTCACATGTCCGGCACGGATTTCTACTACCCGAGCCTGGTGGAACTGGCGGAGAAACTGGCGTCCATTGCGCCCGGGAAAGACCCGAAGCGCGTTTACTTCGGCAATTCAGGCGCGGAAGCGGTGGAAGCGGCGATCAAGCTGGCGAAGTATCACACGAAGCGGGACAAACTGATCGCGTTTCACGGAGCATTTCACGGCCGCACGATGGGAGCGCTCTCTTTGACGGCGAGCCGAAGCGTCCAGCGCAAAGGATTCGGAACACTGCTTTCCGGAGTCTTTCACATGCCGTATCCGGACACGTACCGGGGGACGTACGGCATCAGGCCGGAGAATGCCACAGAGGATTGCCTCAATTATCTGGTGAATGAACTGTTCCGCCGGCGCGTGGATCCCGACGAAGTGGCGGCAATTTTCATCGAACCGATTCAGGGTGAGGGCGGATATCTCCCGGCGCCCGCCGAATTTCTGCAGGGTCTCGAGAAAATTTGCCGCAAGCACGGGATATTGCTGGTGGCGGACGAAGTGCAGTCGGGCATGGGTCGAACAGGGCAGTGGTGGGCGGTGAACGAGGCGGGTGTCCAGCCGGACATCGTCTGTGTGGCAAAGGGAATCGCATCTGGAATGCCGCTGAGCGCGATCGTCGCCAAGGCGCAGGTGATGAACTGGACGCATGGCGCGCACGCCTCGACATTCGGAGGCAATCCCGTGTGCATCGCCGCCGCACTGGCGACGATCAAGCTGCTGGAGGGAGGGTACATCGCCAATGCGGGACGCATGGGAGATTACATCCTTCGCGAGACAGCCGACTGGACGGCAAAGCACAGGATCGTCGGACAGGTGAGGGGCCGCGGACTGATGATCGGAATTGAAATCGTGCGCGATCAGAAAACCAAGGAAAAGGCGCCCGAATTGCGGAATCGCATCGTGCAAATGGCTTTCCACAAGGGTTTACTCATCCTGGGTTCGGGCGACACGACGCTCCGATTTTGCCCGCCGCTGGTGATTGACGAAGAGCAGGCGGCATTCGCGGTTCGCACGCTCGACGAAATTCTGAGCGAGATCGAGCGCGCGAGCTAGAGCCGAGCCGGGAGCGGCGCCAACCATGGAGCTGAATCTCCGGCGTTTGCAGAGGACGAAGATTCCCGCTTGAGTGAAGACAGGAAAAGAGAGATTCTTCCAGCTTCCCGCGGCGGCGATTTGCGGGTGTGAAGCCGCGTGTGGCACCGCTGGAAAAATTGAGCGGAGGACTGTTTGCCTCGCATTCTCGACGTGGGCTGCGGCCCGGCGAAGTATCCAGGATCGATCGGCCTGGATATGAATCCGGCGACCGCCGCCGACGTAATCGCGCACCTGGACAAAGGCTTTCTTCCGTTCCGCGACAATTCATTCGATGAGCTGCGCGGCGAACACGTAATCGAGCACGTCGCGGACATCATCGCCACGATGGAGGAGTTCCATCGCGTCACGCGCTCCGGCGGAAAAATCTACCTCGTGACGCCGCACTACACCGATTTCAGCTCCTTCCGGGACCCGACACACCGGTGGCATCTGAACACCTACTCGTTCATTTACTTTTATCCGGGAGGAATGCATGGCCGGGACATGTGGTACACGAAGGTGCGGATGAAGGAAGTGAAGCTGCATGTGAAGCTGCTGAAAATGTGGAAAGCGCTGGGATTCGAGTTTCTGGTGAATCACAGCCGGTTTTTCCGGCAGTTCTGGGAGCACTATTTGAGTTTCCTGATTCGCGGAAAGTTGATGGAGTTCACATTCGAGGTGATCAAGTAGGCGACATGGCGCGGATTCTGGACATTGGATGCGGGCGAGGAAAATATCCCGGAGCAATTGGCGTGGACATGAGCCCGGCGAGCCAGGCGGACGTGCTGTGCGACTGGACAAAGACGCTGCCATTCGGGGACTCGACATTCGACGGAGTGCGGATGATCCACATCATCGAGGAAGTGGACGACATTTTCCGGATGCTGGCCGAGGCGCATCGCGTGGCGAAAAACGGGGCGATCGTGACGATTGTGACGCCGCATTACACCGATCACGCGTCGTATTGCAGCCCGGCGCACCGGTGGCACCTGTCGAGTTTTTCGTTCTGGTTTTTTTCAGACAAGCCGGCGCAATACGATTACTACGCGCCGGCAAATTACCGCGAGAAGCGAGTGCGCGTGGAGCTGCTGCGAATCTGGCGGGCGCTGGGATTTCAGTTCCTGGTCAACCGCGCGCGGTGGTTCCGGAAATTCTGGGAGTATTACATGAGCTTCGTGATTCGCGGGAAAACGGTGCAGTGGGAGCTTGAAGTGGTGAAGTGACGCGCCGCACCCCGGGGTGACGCCGGTCGCGAGAAAGGCGCGCAGAGAGCCATTGCTTTGCGTCCGGGCCCGCTCGGCGTAGTAAAATATCGTTTGTGTTCAGGCGCGCCGCGCGCGCATGCACAGGGGGAGGAAAGTTTTGCCGGAACTCCGCAAGGATCCGATCACAGGACGCTGGGTGATTATATCGACGGACCGGGGCAAGCGCCCGCTCGACTTTGTCCGCGAAAGCGTCCAAATCAAGGGAACTCCAAACTGCCCCTTCTGCCCCGGAAACGAGGGAAAAACTCCACCCGAGATACTCGCGTATGGGCGGAATGGAACGTCAAAGGATACGCCGGGTTGGTCGCTGCGAGTGGTACCCAACAAATTTCCGGCTCTGGGGATCGAAGGGAATCTCGACCGGGAGGGCGAAGGGCTGTTTGACCGAATGAACGGAGTGGGGGCGCACGAGGTGATCATCGAGACCCCGGACCACAAGACCACTTTGGCGACGCTCTCCGAAAAAGGCGTGGAGGAAGTATTCTGGGCGTACCGCGACCGGATACTCGACCTGAAAAACGACAAACGATTCCGGTACGTTTTGCTGTTCAAAAATCACGGGGAGCCGGCCGGAGCCTCGCTGGAGCACACACATTCGCAACTGATTGCGCTGCCGATTGTTCCGCGGCGCGTCGTGGAAGAGGTGGAGAGCAGCAAGCATTATTACCAGGATAAGGAACGCTGCATCTTCTGCGACATGATTCACCAGGAAGTGGAAACGCAGGCACGGATGGTGCTCGAAACCGATTATTTCATCGCGGTCGAGCCGTATGCCCCACGGTTTCCGTTCGAGACCTGGATACTGCCCCGGCAGCACAGCTCGGCATTTGAAAACATGCCGACCCCGTATTATGGAAGCCTGGCGCGCGTGTTGCGGGAATGCCTCGGGCGGATCGACAAGGTCCTCAACTATCCGTCGTACAACTACGTGATACATACCTCGCCGGTAGGGCAGGAAATCAACGACCACTACCATTGGCATATCGAAATGATGCCGAAGCTCACGAAGGTTGCGGGGTTCGAATGGGGCACGGGGTTCTACATCAACCCAACACCGCCCGAGGAAGCCGCGCGGTTTCTGCGGGATGCCGGAAGCTGACCCGAACATTTCCTTCAGTCCGGATAGAAGCCGGGTGTGCGTCCTTGAAATTGCCGAACAATCGATCTTGTGCGCGGGGCGACTAGCTCTCTACGGCTAAACGCCGGACCTTTCGGGAGCGCCAGTGCATCGCTGCCGCGCAAGGTCTTGAGTTGAGACACAAGCACCCAAGGGCACATGAACGAATAGGTGCCACTTGTGTTTCGGGGCGAGACGAGTGAATTCAGCGAGGCATAGGTGAGCACATTCGAGTTCACATCTGTGGTCTTCGTTGGATCTCTGCTCGCGGGCTTTTTGGGCTCGCTTACGGGGCTGGGCGGCGGAGTCGTCATTGTTCCGCTCCTCACTCTGGCGTTTGGAGTGGACATTCGCTACGCCATCGGCGCATCACTCGTTTCCGTGATCGCGACCTCTTCCGGAGCAGCTGCGGCGTACGTTCGCGAAGGCTTCTCGAATATTCGCGTAGGGATGTTCCTGGAAATTGCGACGACGTTCGGAGCGATCGGAGGAGCGTTCCTGGCCGTGCGGTTACCAACCTCGATTATCGCTATCATTTTCGGAGTCGTTCTCCTTTATTCCGCCTACATTTCTCTCCGAACGCACCAGGATTCACACCTCTCCGAAGCATCCGGCCCTTTGGCGAAGTGGCTCAAGATGGACGGCACCTATCCGACGCCTGAGGGCCTCCAGCACTATCACGTGCAAAACGTCCCGATGGGATTCGGGCTGATGTACCTGGCCGGCGTCCTTTCGGGTTTATTGGGAATTGGTTCCGGGGCGGTAAAGGTGCTGGCAATGGATCAAGCCATGCGTTTGCCCTTCAAGGTTTCAACCACGACGAGCAATTTCATGATCGGCGTCACAGCAGCGGCGAGCGCAGGCATCTATCTGAATCGTGGATACGTCGATCCCGGCCTTGCAATGCCGGTCATGCTCGGGGTGCTGCTGGGTTCGCTTGCCGGCGCACGATTGTTGGCCGGCGCGAATGTGCGTGTGCTGCGATTTGTCTTTGCGGTCGTAATCGCCGCGGTGGCGATTGAAATGATCTTCAACGGCGCTTCACGGAGACTCTAAGTGCAATTTGGCATTTTTCGGAATTGGTCAGATGAGCGGTCCGAAATGGCCATTGGGACGCTGCTGAGAACGGGAGTCGTCCTGTCCGCCCTGCTCGTGTTTGTAGGCGGAATGGTCTACGTGTTTCGCCACCCTTCCATACCAATCAACTACCGCACGTTTAGCGGCGAACCGGACAATCTTCGCCACATTGCGGGAATCGTTCAAGCTTCGTTGAGCTTTCACGGACGAGCGATCATCCAGCTCGGACTCCTGTTGCTGATCGCGACGCCAGTGATGCGCGTCGCTTTTTCCGTTTTCGCCTTCGCCATGGAGAAGGATTGGAAATATGTGGTCGTAACGCTTATTGTCCTCGTTCTGCTGCTCTACAGCCTTACGGAAGGACATTTGTGAAGGTCCGGGGGCGAAAATCAATACTCTCATTGAGCCTGACTGGCTTTTTTGCTGCCAGGGTGTAATCTTTGGATTTCGAGAACGCTACGGGAAAAGAGGTGAGCGGCGATGACTTGGGGAAAGCGGCGGGCAATTATAATTCTGACGCTGGTGTTGGTCTTCGCAGGTCTGATTTGGTGGGGGATTTCACTGCCGACGCGCATCTCTTCGAGATCCGTGCTGTTGATGGATGTGAACGGCCAGATTGAGGAGCAGAGGCCCGAAGACATTCTAAGCGCGTTCAGCGGCGGGAGCATCCCGGTCCAGCACGACTATACCGACGCCATCGACGCGGCGGCAACCGACCCGAAAATCGCGGGGCTCCTGGTGCGAATCGGACCGCTTGAAACGGGCTGGGCGAAGCTCGAAGAAATTCACTCGCATTTGCTGAATTTCCGCAAGAGCGGCAAACCGAGCGTCTGCTATTTGGGGTATGACGGCATCGGAAACGCGGAATATTATCTGGCCACGGGCTGCGCATACACGTGGATCGTCCCCACCGCGCCGGTCAACATTCACGGAATGATGGCACAGGCGCTGTTTTTTCGTGGCACGCTCGACAAGCTGAAAATCGTGCCGGAGTTCTACCATATCGCGGAATTCAAGACGGCGACGAACATGTTCACGGAGAAAAAATTCACAGCGCCTCACCATGAAGAGGTGGAAGGCCTGCTCGACGGAATTTACGGGCAGTTTTTGACGGAGGCGGCGCAGGCTCGCGGGCTCGACCGGACGAAATTTCAAGCGCTGGTGGAACAGGGCCCGCTTTCGACGAGCGACGCGATTGCCGGAAACCTGGTGGACCGCGAAGCGTATTGGGACCAGGTGCAGAATTTCTTCCGGCAACGAACTGGAGAGTGGAATCCCGTGACGCTCAACCGGTACGTCGGCTCCATTCACGAGAGCCTCACAGGCGACCAGATTGCCGTGGTCCATGCGACAGGGTTGATCGTATCCGGAGATTCGGGGAACACACCCGGCGGCGGATTTGTAATGGGCGGAGATACGGTGGCGAAGGACATACGGACGGCGCGGAACGATTCGTCGATCCGGGCGATTGTGCTGCGGATAGATTCGGGGGGTGGCTCGGCGCTTGCGAGCGAAGTGATCCGGCGGGAAGTGGCACTGGCACGGGGAGTGAAGCCTGTGGTCGTCTCGATGTCCGACGTGGCGGCCTCGGGTGGCTATTGGATTGCGATGGGCGCAGACAAAATCGTGGCCGAGCCAGACACCATCACCGCATCTATCGGTGTGTTGGCCGGAAAATTCAATGTGTCCGGGCTCTACAATTTGCTGGGCGTCAGCACGGATTCGGTGATTACGAGCGAGAATGCCACTTTTTATTCAGACCAGCAGAACTTCACGCCCACACAGCAGGCGTCGATCATGAAGATGCTGAACCAGACCTATGCGAATTTCACGAAGGGCGTAGCCAGCGGAAGGCACCTGCCGCTCGAGGAAGTCGATCGGATAGGCAAGGGGCGCGTCTGGACGGGAGCACAAGCGAAGGATTTAAAACTGGTGGACGAACTGGGCGGATTGGATACGGCGATCGCGGCGGCGAAGCAGCTCGCGCACATCCCCGAGAGCGAGGAAGTGCGAATTATCAACTTCCCGAAGCAGAAGACATTTTTCGAGCTGTTGATGGATAGACAGCGCGATCAGATGTCCGAAGCGCGGACGCTGGACGAGACGCTCGAGCGCTTGGTCGGCACGATGGAGCCGATCCAGGCACGCATGCCGTTTAACCTGCGAATACAGTAGGGAAACGCGGCCGGAACGCTAAGGGCGGAGTTTTCGGGATCGCGCCGAGCCGGATTTGGGATCCGAATCGATGTGGCGACGAGAAGAGCTGGACAGGCAAGATGATTCCGGCGGCGGGATTCGCTATACTGGAAACGCACGGCGCGGTACCCAAGTGGTAAGGGAGAGGTCTGCAAAACCTTTATACGTGGGTTCGATTCCCACCCGCGCCTCCAGCATTTTTCCTCAACGAATCAGCTACTACCCGCGCTTGGAATCTCCTAAGTGCAATCCCTTTACGAAGTACTAGAGTTGGCCGGGCACGAAGAATGCATTCCAGTATGTCCTCACAAGGCATTCTGAGCGAACTGAGGAGTTCAGGAGAGCTGAAAAGAGCTCTACGGGAGATGGTGAAGCGCGCCAATATCCCAACGATTGCCGATCTGGCGGACCAGCTCGACTTGGGCCGGCCAGTCGAGGGGAGATGGTGAAAGCGCATTGCTGAAGTTTTCTCCCATTTTTTCCGCTCTAGCGACAGCCGGAGAATCGCTGCGCGGCGCGAAGTCTGATGGCTTGCTCGGTGGCGATCCGGCAAAACGCGGATCGGCAACCATGGAGTTTGCGTCTTGCCGGGTTTCTGAACGCCATGAGGCAAAATCGAGCGGTGAGCCCTTCCAATTGAAAGCGTTGCGGCCGTCTGGAAAATAATCGTTATCAGAAAAATCCAAAGGGCCTTCCACGCCCGGTTCCACCAAGACCTGGTATTTGGAGCTATCTGCGATGATGTTGTTTTTAACGTCGATGTCGCCGGTCTCACGGGTCGAAGCGCTGATGTATAGATGAATCCCAATGCGATTGTTGTAGCAGGTGTTGTTGTAAATCTTATGGCCGTTGTAGTTCGCCATAACGCAGCTGCCGTTGGGATGATTATAAATCAAGTTGTAGAGGAACTGGTTGTCGCGGCTGGGAACGTAATTCGTGAAGATTCCGTTGGTACCGTCGTCGTGAATTTCGTTGTATCGAATTATATTGTCGCTCGATCCAAGTGCGGGCCGGCCAGTGTCGATCGACAACTCGATCGCCGAAAGGCGGGCATCGTAGCATTCGTTCTTTTCCACGATGTTCGAACTCGAGCCCGAAAGTCCAACGCAATATCCTTCGCCCTTGGATGAAGTATCCTTGTTCGAGAAGGAGGAATTGCCGGAAACCAGAGATTGATTCGTTTCATGCAGGTAGATGCCCGCGCCGTTGTCGTGAACCGTGTTTCCGATAATCTTGAGGCCGCTCACGACCACTCCCTCGGGATAGACCACCGAACGGCAGCGGGTCCCCGGCGGGCAGCCGAAAATGTTAATCCCGTTGGAATGATTTTGGTGCACCTGATTTCCCCGAATAAGCCCGGAAGTGATGAGAAACCTGTCGTTGTTGCCATAAATCTTGATGCCCGATCCGTCGTTGAAAGCGACGGCGGAGTCCTCAATCGTGGAGGCGTCCGAATTTTCGAGATGAATTCCGTCGCCGGCTCCGTCGATTACGGTGACGTTTGAGATAACGAGGTGGTGGGGCGTGGGACCGGAGATGTGGACGGTGCTGGCCCAAATGCCCGCGCCATCGCTGAACGGGACTGCATTTGCTCCCCTTACTTCCACGTTTTTGACGGTCACGTAGGACCTGCCTGTCATATCGATCCCCGTGGGCCGCGCACCTGCCTCTATAACCGGGCCTCCACTGGCGGATGACGGATTGGAAGCTGCGTCCAAATAGAGGATGCCCGAAGCCCAAAACCAGTCATCCGGAGCCCGGACATCGTCCAGGTCTGATTTTCGATTTGCCTTTCGGAAGCCGGCGATTACAACGTTGGGCCTACTTGCGACTGGCGCCTGCCAAACTCCGACTGGGCATGCCGTGCATTTTGACCAGAGGTTTGGAGGAATGGGATCCGCTTCATCGAGGATCGGAGGGTCTCCAGAGCCGTACGCATCAATCGTGATGGGGTAATCGGGCGCGCCGGAGGAAGTGAGAGTCAACTGTTCGTGCCACGTGTCGCCCCTGCGGAAAAGAATGGTGTCGCCGGGCCGCAAGTTGGCTTCATTGACTTTAGCGATGGTCTTCCAAGCAGTAGAGGGCGAAAGCGCACTGTTCGCGTCGTTTCCGGCACGCGAATCGACGTAGTAGCTCCGAGCTGTGCAAATCGGTGATAACCACAAGGCCAAAAGTAAGGGCGCGACGATTTTTAACATAATCACCCCCGCGGAATGTAATCCATCAGTCGGATGGGATTCGCGAAATCTGATGGCGGGTTGCAAGGCCGGAGAGAAGAGGGACGAACAAGAAGATCGCCGGCAACTAAGAATCACATCGAGGAACGATACTCGAGTGGACATTGGCGATCGATTTTACGTGGATCAGTTTCGAGTCGGGGTCGAGGGATCCCTTTACCAGGACGTTTGTTCCCATGTGTCGTCTCGCCAGCCACGAGTCATCAAGCTGGTAGGTCTGCTTGTGAATGGAGTCTTGCAAATAGAATCTGATGCCTTTCCTCGCGATCTTACCGAAGAACGGACAAACGTTTTGAGTCTCGGATTCCTGCATTTGATTCTGGGATTGATCTTCCAATTGATTTACCTGTTGATTTTGACCCTGCTCCTCCCGCGATGAACTGGCTTGTTGCGCGGCCGCAAGGCGGGGAAACAGCGTCAACGATGCTAATAGAAGGAGGAATCCACCGATGGGGAGGACGCGTGATGTCATATCATCGCCTCGCATTTGTAATTCAAGGACGTTGGGGGGACTGTTCGCGCCGGGTCAATAATTCCGTGAGACGCCACCAATCCAATGTTCAGGCTCATGGAACAGGGTAGGAAGGATGGTTCGACTGGCTCCAAGCGGACGTATTGGAAATGCTTTTGGGCGAGCTCGGCGATTCGCTGGTAATCGAATCCTTTGCGGCCCCGGGCTGACCGGGGGATGCTTCGCACGCGCCCAAGGGCGGCTAGAGCTAGCTCCCAGGGAGAGTACTGACTTCGGCGAACGCCGGAAATTCGCGAGCCGAGGTGCTTGAGGAGAACAGCTATCCCTTTTTCGTTTGGCATGGTCGAAACGAGCTGGCCGCTCGGCCACGCCTTATCAGCAAGGGCCGAAATATAAGATTCCAGTTTCGATGGGTCAAGGTATTCAAACGTTTCCAGCACGAAGGCAAAGTCGAATGTCCCGGAGAGGGCGAGGATATCCCGATAGTCATTTGACCTGTGAAACTCGATCCCTTCGATTCCCGCGTAACGCTGTCGAGCCGCTTCCAAGCCGTAGGCGACTCCGTCTTTCCTTCCGCTTTGCCACCCGGCGTCAAACCCCACGTAGCGGTCGATAGCGACGGGCACATAGTCAAGAGATGTCGCATCATTGCAGCCAAGCTCGAGGATTGAGAGGCGGGTTTTTCCGCTGGAGATAATCTTTCTTCGCAGCCATCGAAAGCGCCGCGAGTGGTGCAGCGCATAGAGGGCCTTAAAAGAAGCGTGGGAGATATTCTGCGCGGAAACATACCCAGGCTGCCGCTGCAGGGGTTCTTGTCGGATTGCCATAGATCGGTCTGAGCTGATGCGTGCGGAAGTGAAAGGACAAGCGTCCGAGGCGCGGTTAGTTGAGCGCCGCCTGGATGATCCTTTTAATATGGCGCTTGCGAAGGCGACTCATTTTTTGCGCGGCTCCCCAGAGCCCGCCGTTTCGGACCGCGGCTTTGAAATCCTTGAGCTGCCTGCGAAAAAAACCGCGAGAGACCTCTTCGTAGAAGCGGTTTCGAAACGCACCGCTTGTGATCTCGCGCGAAACTTGGAGAAAGCGCCGCTCAATCATTTGTGCCTCGAAGCCTTTTGGCGCGGTGCCCCATCCTTCCGCCGTCAGAAGGACAGGCCGTACCTCCAGGCTGTTGATCGTTCCCGCCACGTCGAGACCAAGGACTACGACGAGACCCTCATGTTCAAGCGGCGAATAGAGAACGCTCGAGGACAAGCTTCCCAAGCCGTAAAAGCAGAAAGCGTCGCTTCGCCCGGAGCGAAACACCCTCTCCCATCCGCTAATCCGGTGGGAGTGGCTCGCTGCGACAACGTCGAAGCCTATGCGACAAAGGGAGCGCATGAGTGCGACGTCGTCCGGATCCGGAAGATTGGTACGTTCCAACCCAAGGTGGAGCAGCGCTACACTCACGCGCGCGCCACGCCGGGCCAGCTCCTCGATAGCTTTCGCGCCCCGATGGAGGGTTGCGGGTTCGACGCCCGGCGTTTCCGACGCTGACTCGCTTAGCCCCTGAGCCGCGGCCCAGTATCCAACGCGAATTCCATCGGCTCCGCTCCATAACGCGACATGTGGGGGCTGAGACAGCGTTCTGCCGACACCGATGGCTGTCATGTTCCTGTCTCCCACTGCAAAGATTGTCCTGGCCACTCCTATCTCGCCATAGTCACAGACATGGTTGTTTGCCAGCCCGACGATTCCGATCCGCAGCGCCCGTAAATATTCAAGTGAAGAAACCGATCCCGCAAAATTTGCGCCCAACCCCAATTTCGGCTTCGGAGGCAGGCCGGCCGTCCTCAAGGGACATTCCAGGTTCGCAATGGCCATTTCCACGTCGGCGAAATGCGGCGCGAGCAGATCGGCCATTTCATGCCAGCAACGACCCGCAGGCAATTTCAGGTCGCACGAGGGCAGAAAATCACCAGCGATGGCAGTTTTCCGAACGACAGAGGGGTTCGCCTTTTGCCAGAGCAGCATGGACTTTGATTTATTGCGAGGAGAGGCTAGCGAAGCGCACCAAGCCACACGGCAGCCCAGAGCGCGTAACCAAACAACAATCCCACGCCGAACAAGGAAAAAAGCCAATTGGATTGGTCGCAGAGGGCTCCGCCGAGCAGAAACGCGCCCGTTGCAAAATAAGCGCCGAATGCCACTGGGCGCGCCGACCAGCCACGATGGCGGAGAAGGTCATAGATGTGCTGGCGGTCGCCGGCAAATGGGGAGACGCCCTTTCGGAGCCTGCGGAGGACTGCCAGAAAGAAATCCAAAAGCGGCAGGCCTGCGAAAATTAGCGGAAGTAGGAAATGAGTGCCTATTGAGTGGTGCACGCGGTAAAAATCCAGGCCGAGGAATGCAACGACCAGGCCCAGCACGGTGCTCCCCGAGTCCCCCATAAAGATTTTCGCCGGAGGAAAATTGAACAGAAGAAAGGCGCTGCAAGTGCCGAACAAGCTCCACGCAATCGCCGCGCCCACGGAGTCTGCCTGGAGCGTGTAAAGTAGGATGTAGCCGAAGCTAACGAGGCTGGCAACTCCCGCGGCGAGGCCGTCCGCGCCGTCAAAGAAGTTGAAGGAGTTCACAAAAACCGATACGAAAATGCATGTGGCGACGATGTTCAGAAACGGCGCGCCGAAGCCCGATAGACGCCAGGGAGTGGCGGCGATGAGGAGGCCGGCACAAAGCTGGGCTAAGAGACGAAAGGGAACGTTGAGGGTCCGCAAGTCGTCAATGAGTCCCACGCACCATATTATGAGCAGAGCAATGTAGAAGCCGAGCGCCTTCGAGAAGAATCCCCCGCCGCCGATGGAGATTCCGGCCGCCAAACTGATGCCGATCGCGATCCCGCCGATGCGCGCTGTCGGTGAAACGTGAATCTTGAGCGCACCGGGTGGATCGTGCAAGCGCCACCGATTCGCGACCGCGCGGATCACCGGAACCGCAGCGACACATAAGCAAAATGCGACGAGGCCATTAAACCAACCGTGGAAGTGCAAGTAATGAATTTGAGCAAGCATTGGAATCAGGTACACCTTTTGAGAGTCTACCTCAAATCATCTCACCGTTTCCCATTGGCCGGCTTGGCGCCGGAACAAGCAGGAGAGCGTCCCCAGCAGCGCCGCAAGGTTGACCAGGCAAAGCGAGGACAGGATCGAGAGCGGCGAGCGCACTTTCCGCGATTGCAGCATGAAACCCACGACGGCCAGCAAGTAAAAAGCGCCCTGCAGCCAGAATAAAGCGAAGTACACGGGACGGCTGAGCAGAAGCAGATTTGTCACGAAGGCTCCGAACATAAAGTAGGGAACGCCCCACCGAAGCAATTTGTGAGAAAAGAGCGCCAGAGCGATTCGTCCGGACCGCAGCGGATTTAGGCAATTCCGGTATCTGAGCAAACCGCGAAAGTCTTTGCTTATGATGCGCATCTTCATTTGAAGCATCGAGCGAGGATCGCTCTGCCCCAGAGGAGTGCAGGCCGCAACCCGCGTTTCCAGAACATTTCTGAACCCCGCGCGAATCACCTCCAGTGGGAGAATGAAGTCATCTCCCAGGTCATGAGCGAGCGGACGCCACAGGCTCCGGCGCATGACGAATAGGGAGCCGCTGGCCATAGCCAACATGCTTCGATCGCTTTCCTGAAGCCGGAGCCACTTTTCGTATCGCCAGTACAGGCCTTCATTCTCCGCAACCGCCGATACCTGTTGATTCGTGAACATAACGCAGTTTGTCACTAGGCCCACGCCGGGATCACCCAAACTTTCTGAGAGCCGACTCAACGATTCAGCGGGTAGCAAGCAATCTGCGTCTGTAAACGCCAGAACCTCTCCCCGAGATTGAGCCACCAGAGCGTTTTGGACCGCGCTTTTTCCTTGCCTCAAGGGGAAGTCGAGCAACCGCACCGCCGGATTTGCGAACTTACGAACGAGAGATGCAGTCTGGTCGGTCGAAGCGTCATTTCCGACCAGAATTTCGATATGGTCCGGCGGATAGTCGAGCGACACGAGGTTCTTTAATTTTTCCACTATGGTCTTTTCTTCGTTGCGGGCAGGCACAATGACGCTAATCGTCGGCAGTCGGCTGCTTTTAATGATGTCCCGCCGCGGCCCCAATATTCCGAGCGACAAGAGAGCGGGGTACCCGAAGTACACGTAGGCGATCGTGGCGACGCACAACCAGAACACAATTTCGGCGCATTCTTTCATTAAGTCCTCAAGAGCGGTCGCCGCTGCTTTAGCCGTGCGCTGTTTGATAGGAAAAGACGGGGTCCTGCTGCCGCGGGGCCGACGCGGACAAAGCCGGAGGATACTGGATGATTAAAGGTATTTTTCCGCCTGCCCTAACAATCGGGGCATCGGCCAAACAGGCGGAGACACGGATCCGGGGGCCAAGGACGGCCTGAAGATTCTTCCGAATCGCCATCACATCGTCGAATGCTTTGTCACCGCCACTCACGCCGCGAACTACGACGTGTCCGGGCCGCTCGTGGAGGATCTGGCAAAAGCGCAGCGAGGCAGCGCCTTTCAAGCTTTGATTTAGAGCCCGAGGGGAAAAGACCCTTCCATCGGGACATCGCAGATTGTCGCTGTCGCGAGTGATAGTGGCAACGACCAACGGGAAAGCCCGACCGCAGGAGCACGGCCCGCTTGGGTCCCAGCAGCCGCGGTCGCCCACCTGATAGCGGATGAGCGGCATCGCCGAGTTTACAAACCCCGTCCAGACAAAATTGCCTTCAGATCCCACCGGCGCAGGCCGGCCTTCCTCGTCAAGAATCTCTAGGTAGGCGTAATCGGGAAGAGCGTGCATTTTTCCGGCTTCACATTCGTGAATCAGCCCGCACAACTCGGTGTTGCCGTAGAGGTCATAAACGCGCGCACCGAATGCCCGCTCGATTGAATCTCTTAGAAATGGATACAAGGGCTCGCCATCGGTAAAAATGACCCGCATCGGGATTGGGGTCTTCGTGGCCAAGACGAACTCGGCAAGAATAGCCAGGACGGATGGAAACCCTTCGAGAACCATGCCGGTGCGACCTCGCAAGAAATCGATATAGTGCGCCGCGTTCCGGTCCGAGAGGTGAAAGATGCTCAGCAATGTCTGGTTTTCTGCAGAGTTGTGAGTCCAGAACGGAGGTTCCTGTCTTTCGGGGGGCACGATCCTGCTCCCAAAAAGAGTCAGACGCGGTGTGCGCGGCTCAACTCCCGCCCAAGCCCAACGACGCATGTGAAATGCCCAATTCTCCCTGGCGGTTGATTCGGAATAGACGACATGCAGGCTTGCTCCTGTTGTCCCGGTGGTGCCCACCCGGATCAGGTCGGTGGCCCGGGAATCGACGGAGGTGAATTGGTCGAAGTTGGCCCGAACCGTTTCACGCTTCAGAACAGGCAATTTGGAAATATCCCGCAGGTCGTTAAGCGCCATCCGCGGATAGTTAAAGTAGAAGGGGACGGACTTCCGTGCGTGATCCACGACGGCGCGGAGGCGCTCGAGTTGATAAGCCTCGATTTGTTCGCGGTTCCATCTTTCGTGAGTTCGCAACTCCCGCAGCAATTCATACATGCCGTGGTGGTAGCGGTTCCGACTCAATACAACGCCGCGAGCGCTGGTCAGAAGATTACGAACTTGGAAAGGCATCTTGTCATACGCCGTGCGAAGCCACGACCAATTGGCCCGGATCTGCGATTCGAGCATATGTCTCCCTTTCAGTGGTGCTGGATGTCTTGCAGGTTTGGATGAGCCTGAACGACCGTACAGAGAGTTGCGACCAAAGGTCGTCTTAGTCGGAAGCCGAAGCGGTTGCCGCCGCCTCCACTTCTGGCTGGAGGAAATTTACCCTCTGCCGCGGCCGGCTCCAGTGCACGTCGGGGATGAGAACGTCCTTCTTCGCAAGAATACGCTCGCGGTGGACGGCCAGGTCGGTCAGCATGACTTGAATCTCGGACTCGACGTCGTAGGTGGGCTTGTAGCCGAGATTGAGAAGGTGGCGATGATCTGCGCTGTAATAGTGGTCTTCAATCTCATCGCGCGGATTCTCCACGTTTGTGATCTCGACGCTGAACCCAAGCTTTTGGGCGCTGCGTTTCACTTTCTCGGCGAGTTCCGTGATGTCGTAGATCTCGGCGAACTGGTTGAAAACGCGGTATTCGCCAGCTCGCGCCGGATTTTCGAGTGCCAGCGTAAGGCATTGCATGGAATCCCTCAGCGGCAGGAAACCCCGCTTCTGGTGCCCCTTGCCGAAAGGGGTCAACGGATGGCCGATGACGGCCTGGCAACAAAACCTGTTGATGGCCGTTCCGAAGGCTTGGTCGAAGTCGAGGCGTGTCGCCAGACGCGAGTCCGATTTCATTTCTTCAATTTTTGTTCCGAATACCACGCCCTGCATCACGTCCGTAGCTTTCAGATTCCAAAGCTTGCAAGCAAACATGATGTTGTTGGAACCATGCACCTTTGACCAGTGATACCAGGAGCCGGCGAGCCGGGGGAACGGGAGCCGCGCACGGCGGCCGCGGAATTCGATTTCAAAGAAGCCTTCGGGGATCGCCACATCCGGCGTCCCGTACTCGCCCATCGTCCCGAGTTTGACGAGGTGGGCGTCGGGTCGCACGTCACGAATCGCGTACAGGAGGTTAAAAGTTGTCGTGATGTTGTTCGTCTGCACGAAAACCGTATGGTCGACGTCCATCATGGAGTACGGAGCCGATGGACATTCTCCGAAGTGAACGACGGCGTCAGGCTGAAACTCCTCGAAGATCTGCTTTACAAGATCGTAGTCACGCAAATCACCTTCCCAGAATTGCAGCTCCTTTCCATACCGCTTCTTGAAGGTTTGCAGCCGCTCCCGCATGGAGCCAATCGGAATGGCACTCCAAGAGCCCATCTCCTGCACCCAATTGCGACGCAAGAAAGCATCGGCGCCGCACACCTGGTGCCCGCGCGCGGTCAGGTGTTGGGCGAGCGACCACCCCAAATAACCATCAACTCCGGCAATGAAAATCCTCATGGTCTTCTCCTCCTGAGTTACGGATAAGCGAAACCGCTTTTATTTGTTGCTTCGCTGGGCTTAGTGAAGGTTTGAACGTCAGAATGAGCCGGGCGGCTGGTTGGGTGCGAAAGGCGCGCGAATCGCGGCAGGTGACGGACGGCTGGACAGCGGTTCCTATGCTCCTGGCGCGGGAATTTGTTCGAAGCCGATAAGTTCGATGCCTTTTCTGCTGACAATTTCGCGCAGCGTGGGATCAGTCAAGACGCGAATTTCGCATTCGCGCTGAGGGGCGAGTTTGTCGGTTTCCGAAAAGCCGGGATCCCAGAATCCCGGATGGCACCACATCTCATATGTTCCGGAAGGCAAATATTCGAGCGTGGATTTCCAAGCGCTTGCGAGCGACTCCGTGTTTCGGTCGAACTTGGGATGCAGGCTCACGCCCGCATCGGGCAGGGCGACGTCCCGAAATGTAATCAGATGCAGAAACTCAAGGTACGCTTTTACAGCGACGCGACGGAGAAGCGGACCCGCGTAGGGACCCGCCAAACCGGCTGTTTCAGGCCAATAGCGTTTCCTTGGCGATCTGGCGCGAACAATTCCTTCCTTACGGATGGCCCTGTGAAATGGCCCGACCGCTGCCGGCCAGGTGTGCATCCGATGGTGGGAATCGGCATGGGTCGGGGTCAGGCCGTAGGATTTCATCCGCTGAATTTGTGCTCGAAGCTCGGCCTCGACTTCATCGCTCGAGACCCGCCAAGTGGAAAGCCGGCGCGACATCTCGGACGGCGAGAGAAAGATTCCATCCGGCGTAACGAGCGACGGCACGGATTTGGCAGGAAGAACAGACCTTCCTTGACATAGATTCAGATGAATTCCACATCCGAGCCTGGGCGCGGAAGTCAATCTGGAAACGGCATAGTCCGTGGCGGATTGGTTGACCATCAGGGATGTGCTCGTCAGTAATCCCTCGTTGTGCGCCAGCAAAATTCCGTCTGTGATCCCGCGGCTCAAGCCGAAGTCGTCCGCGTTGATGATGAGCCTTTTCGATTGCATGACTAGGCGTCCTTGGCGGGGTTAAATCGCCGAATGGGCTCCATTCATTTTCATTTGCATGATGTCGGCGTAGAAGCGCAGCAACTTGTGAATTTCCATGGAGCTATTGAGGCGGTCGTGCACCAACTTCTTTGCTTCGCGCCCGTATTCGCTGATTCGATTGGGCCGCGCAAGCAGGTGCTGAATTACCAATGCGAGTTCTTCAGAATCTCCCGGCTTCGTCAAAAGGTGCCGTTGATTTCTCGGAAAAAATGGGCGGATGGGAGGCAGGTCGCTGGCGACAACGGGGAGCCCGCAGGCCCAGGATTCAAATACCTTCACGGGGATGTTGTTCATGAATTTTGGAATCTTGAGCAAGGGACATACGGCAATACGCGCCAGCGAAAGAGTGCCGGCCATTTGTGAGTGCGGAATCACGCCACCCAACGTCACGAGGTCTTCAATTCCCAAATCTGAGACTACTCCTCGAATTGTTGCCGCAGTTCGGTCGTTGTCCGTGTATCCGAAGACCAGCAACGAGGCGCGAGTTCCCAACTCCTTCAGCCGTGCGATCGCGCGAAACAGAACCAATGTCCCCGCCCGCTCGGAGAGTCCACCGCGATAGACCAAATCGAATTTCTTGACCCTCGATTTGTCGCTTTCCGGGAAAAAATGAAGATTGGGGAAATTGTAGAACACGAGCTTCCGACTCTTTCCCGCGCGAGCGTAGTGCCTCAGGGTGCCCGGATCCGCCGTCACGAACCCGTCGAGACACCATGCTGCAAGCCTCTCCGCCGCGAGAGTGAGGCTTCGCGCCGTCGCTCGCAGGCGGGGGGGAATATATTCTTTGGTCAGCATCATCGAGGGAAAGTCTTCGCGGGAATCGTAGACAACGCGCCGGCGGAACACGAGATGAAGGATCAAGGCTGCCAAAATATTTTCCGGGCTGTGAATATGGTAGATATCGGCTTTTTGCCGGGCGGCCGTCCAAATCGCGCGCGACGCGGTCAGAATTCTCCAAAATCGGGATTTCGTTTCCGGCAGCGAGATGACGTTCACCTCGTCGTTGCCCGTCGAAGCGTCATAGGTTCCGATGATCGTTGATTGCACTCCTCCCGCCATAAGAGGCAGCGATTGGCGAGTGTAAGCACGTGGATCGCGGCGCCCTTGTTGCGGCGAGACGTGGCAGATTCGCAGGCCGGCGAGCGATGTCTGCCTTCCGGACTTGGTTTTTCCTCTGTCCGGATCCACGGAGGAGATCTCGGTGCCGGGGTTGTATACGGTGGCGTTCATAACCGTGTTCCTTAATTGTGCAGGGCGTGCCTTTCAGGCCGGCGTCGCATCAGGAGAGACTTCATCGGCGGTTTCCAATGCCGGGCTTGCGTAAAACAGGGAATCGGCTCGAAGGATGCGGAGGACGAAGGGCAGGCCAAGTACAAACCACGTAAACCTGAGGTCATTCATGTCGCCTGAGATCATGGAATCCAGCGTCGCATAAATGAGAAGCAGGAAGACAGTGCGAGTCAGCTCCGCGTCAAAACCGTCGGCAATTAACAGCTGCCGGATGGCTTCGCGAAACGATGAGAACGCGATGAGCACGAACGAGAGGGCCGCGATCACTCCCATTTCCGCGCCCAGCTCCAGGATTAGATTGTGGGGAAAATTGTAAGTAATCGGATTGGGAGAGACGAACCGGAACCCATCTACGCCGACTCCCAGCAAAGGATGGGCCAGGAAAACCTTGAGGCCGAGCCACATCAAGTCATTTCGGGTGCCCATAGCCATGGTGGGGTGGCGCAGCGATTCTAGGTATTGATAAGACGCGGACGGAATCAGGACAAGCGGAAGCGAGATAAGAGCGATTCCACCCAAGACTGCCAAGTCCTTCAGAAGCCTCCGGCACATGAGCGCCCCGATGACGACACAAAGTGCTGTCGACACGTTGGCGAACCGGCCGCCCGATCCCAGCAGGGCAACGACCAGGACGCCCAGGATCGGATAGAAGAGCAAACGGTAGCCGAAGCTCAGCCTTGGAAATGCGAGCCCCCACAAAATAATCAATGCAACCGCAGACGCAGCGCCCAATTCCGTATTCAACCCGCTTGGAGCGACAAACCGTTGCGAATCTCCCAGCATGGTCAGAGAATTGAATGCAAGCGCGATTCCGCCGATCACCAGCACGTAGAGGCAGCGCCGCATTTTTGCCGCCGAATCAATCAGAATGAAAGGAGCCACGATGCCGATTCCGGTGAGACAAATAAAACGCAATACCTTTTCGAGCCCCGCGGAGAAATTGGGCGTGTAGGACAGGCTGATCACCATCATGGCGAGCAGTGGCAAATACAAGAAGTATTCTCTAGGGAGCGTTGTAACCCTTTCGGAAGTCAGCAATTTCCACACAACGGTCATCGCAAGTATGGTTGCCGTCAGAACCGTCAGGTCAACCGGCGCAGCTGCAAGGCTAGGGTCGCCCTTCACGAGTCCTACGAGGAAGAAAAGGGCTAAGGCGGCTTCCGCATAATGCATGAGAAGCAGAAGCAGCCCAATACCGACCACAATCGCGCAGAACGCCTTCACGCCACCAAGGACATCCAGCAAATGAAATGCGCCCGCTTCCGCCGGTTGAAGCGCTCCCGCCACAATGGCAGAGGCAAAGCCCGCGAGAAACAAGACCGTCAGGACGCCATACCACAGGTGGGAATTCGATTGGTTTGGAGTGTCTTGCGTGATCGAAACCATACTGAAATACCCGTCGCGACAGGACCGCCGACGTTCGGCCCGACCGTCAGTTCAAGTGGCGGCCATCACCGCTTCAACCGAAACATTCCCGGAGAGTTCGGCCAGCGCTCAGGAGCCTTCTCCACGAAAAAATCATCAGCCCGAAAAAATAGGCGGAAAGAACAAATAGAATCTCGATGGGCAGGGCCAGCGAATTTGGCGTCGCGATGGCGGTGACGATCATCGCCGCGCCTGCCATCGAAGCGGGGAGCACGGCCGGCCACTCGATCTTCATTTTCACTCGCCGGTTTATTCTCAAATATTGGAGTATGAGTGTGGAATCGGAGACAAACATAGCGACGCCCACTCCCACGGGTCCCCAGAGCCAGCCGAGGAGCAGAGAAAGCGCCGCCAGAATGATCAATGACTTGGCCTGCGCTCTCTGCCGCTCCTTTACTTGATTGACCGCGATCAAATAACCGTGACCAAGAAATCCGTCCAGGGCAGACAATAGCGACCGGCTTGCGACGATTCTCAAGACAGGCGCGCTGCTAGCGTAGCGTGACCCGAGAAGCGTGCATATTTGTGGCGCGAAAAGTGCCAGTCCAATCCAGAGCGGAACGGCGGCGAACACCAAAATGTCCAGGAGGCGCTGGCGCAATTCCACGAGATCCTGAAAGCGCTTGGTCTCGTAGAGTTTTGTCCAGACGGGAAGCAGGGCATTGCTGCCCGCGTAGCTCCACTGCGGGAAGATGTCTGCCAGGACGAACGCCGCCACAAACCATCCGACCTTTTGGGGACTGGCGACGAGACCGAAACATACAATGGCGATGCGCCCATATCCGATTTGGGTGATGTTGTACTGAAAGTACGGCCAGGCTTTCCGGACCACGAACCGCAGATGCCTGCCAAGCCAATCTTCGACGGCCGGCCAAGCAGATCGCAATTTCCAGAGGCGCAGACAGAGCGCGATGCACGACTTGACGCAGAGCCCAAGGAGCATGAACAGGACCGATTCATGGGTGACGATCACGAGAACCGTCATTCCTATCATGCCCAGAATGCCCACGACCGAGCTGGGGATGATGTCTCGCGATCGAAGTTCTGCCGTCAGAACAGCAGAGCAAAAACTCGATGTGCCCTCAAAATTGCAGAGAATGAGTCCGGCGGCAATGCACGATAGCACGACATGGCCGGTCAGATAGGCGACGATTAACAATGCGCACTGCACCACGAGCGCAAGGACCGTAGTCAACAGACTGACGCCTACGATATGTGTTCTATGGGAGGGGCTCGCGGCCACCTCACGGGCGGCATACCGCGTCACGCCCAGGTCGGTGACGGCATTCACGATCCAGCCGACGGCAAGAGCAGTGCTGTAAATGCCAAGGTTGGCTGGGCCAAAGTATCGAATCAGAAATAGACCAGCGAGCAGCGTGCCGATTCGCAGCCCACCGAGATCCAACCATAGCCAAACACTGTTCCGCGCAAAGATTCTGAGCAGCTTGGACCCTTCGGAAGGCAGCTCGTATGGATCCCCCGGGGGCATCGGCGTTTCTGAAAGTGCGTCTGGCATTTCTGTACTGGCGCTGGCTCACCTCGGCCTGCAAGGAGGGGGAGCAACCGCATGAAGCTGCGGATTGAAGCTCAGGACTTCGAAATCAGGAAATTGCCTAAAGCGAGATGCTGCAGGCCTGAAAGGTCGAATACGCGAAGCGCGTCTTCAGGAGAGCCCACGATAGGTTCGCCGTGAAGATTGAATGAGGTGTTCAAGACCAAACCTTCGCCTGTGAGCTCCTCGAAACGTTTCAGCAGGCGGTAATAATCCGGATTCGACCTTTCTGTCACCTCCTGCGGCCTCCCGGTCGCGTCATGCGGATGGATGACCGCCGGGATGCGCGCCCTTTTCTCCTCGCGGGTATCGAAGGTGACGATCATATACGGGGCGTCCATTGGCTTTGGTTTGCGGAAATAGTCTTGGCTGCGTTCCGCCAGCACCGAAGGAGCGAAGGGCATCCAAAAGTCTCTGCATTTGATCATCTCGTTGATCGTGCGGACTGCCTCTGGTCGGGAGGGGTTCGCGAGAATCGAGCGATTGCCTAGAGCACGGGCGCCAAACTCGCAGCGTCCCTTCATCCGTGCGACGATCTCCCCGCGGTGCAAGAGATCCGCCACCTTCATCTCGACATCTGACTGCTCGCGAATTTTCACGCGGTTGCGAAAGGGAAATGTCCGAAGGGCGTCATCGGCGGCGTTTTCGTCAGACTCTGTGCCGAGATAGAAGTTCTCGAGCGGCTTCGGGACTTCGTTAAAAGTCATGTAATGGTAAAGCCAGGCAGCGCCAATGGCGTTGGTTTCGTCACCGCAGGAGGGAAAGACGAACATTTCCTCCACCTCGGGAAGTTCCAGAATTTTCTGGTTGGCCTTCACGTTCATGAATACGCCACCGCTCAGCGCGACTTTATGGATACCGGTCTCGCGCACGCAAGCTTTTACCCACTGCACAAGGAAGTTCTCCAGAAAAAGCTGTACACCTCCAGCAATGTGGTCGAAGCGCTTGCGACGAAGCAGATGCTCGAGGTATTTCGCCGCCAACTGCATCGGCGGACATCCGTTCTTCCGCCTCCAGCGCATCGGGCTCTTCGGGTCAAATTCGATGAGCTGGTTGAACAAGCAGGCAATGTTTCTGGCCTCGGCGGAATTTTCGGCGTAGGGAGCAAGCCCCATGAGTTTGTATTCATGCTCCATGGGAACCATTCCGCAAAGGAAAGTGACCTTGCCGAACAGTGCACCGACGGAGTGTTCCTCACTCACCTGGGCCACTCTCTGCAGTTTTCCTCCCTTCGCGGTATTGACCGTCGCGCACAGGCAGTCCCCGGCGCCATCGCAGGTAAGAACGAGGATTTCATCCTCCATGTTCCCCCATCCGAAGTACGCTGAAGCCGAATGGCAGGAATGGTGATCCAGTCCCGAGGCTCGAACGGGACAGGGGTCGAAGGACGTGCCAATCTCTTCCTCAAGGCTTGAGGCTTTGATCTGGTTGATGTAATTCGAAACCAGAGAGTTCTTGCGAGCTAGTCGCTTGACTCCGCCCACAAGCCCTGCTGACGACTTGCCATAGTTCCCTAGAATTTCATCCCGTCTCCAGTGGCAGGCGGCAAGATTCTTTCCTGCGAGTGCAACGGGGATTTCCTGCAAGGGTTCGCAGCCGGCGAGGAAGTCTGAATTGATTTGTCTCAGGGCGCGGCGAGGGGTCCCCCCCTGGTTCTTGGTTCGCGTCAAACGCTCCTCCTGCAATGCGAACTTGAGCTGGCCCTCTTCCACCAAGGCGGCGGAGGCATTGTGCCCGATGTGAACACCAATGACTGTTTTGGACATGATTGTGGCCCCAGTTGCGAGAATTACTGGCGATCCGCGGCGAGATCGAGCGGCCGGTTACCGTGAGACATCAAGACAAGGCCGCCTTCCAGGAGGTTTGAAAGCCTGTCAGCGACAAATTGAATTTCCTTGGCTGTAATTCCCGGAAAAAATGGAAGCGCAAAACAACGGTCGGATGCCGCTTCCGCCCGGAACAGCGGCCCGAGCGGAATCCGCGCTTTTCCGGCGAGATAGCTCTGTTTGTGAATCGCCGGGAAATACGCCTGGCATTCGATGCCACTTTCGCGCAGGCCAGAGAGCAGCCTCTCCCTCGGTGTTCGCGGCGCCGCCAGATTGAGCTGAACCACATAGACGAACCAGCTCCGATTGAATCCTTCGAACGCCGCGGGAATGTGAATCGATGAATTGCCGCCGAGCGCGCGAGCGTAAATCGATGCGGCGTACTCGCGCGCTTCCAGGAGTTCCGCGACTCGCTCGAGCTGGGCCAGGCCCAGAGCCGCGTGCAAATCGCTCATTCTGTAATTGAAGCCGAGGCGGTCGTGCCGCAGCCAGCTCGAACCCTCGTCTCTGCCTTGGTTGCGTAGACTTCGGCAGAGCTGGGCGATCTCTTCGCTGTCAGTCACTATCATTCCACCTTCGCCGGTGGTGATTTGTTTGTTGGGGTAAAAGGCAAAAACGGCAGCGTCACCGAATGTTCCGATGCGTCTGCCGCGGTAATCCGCCCCCAGAGCTTCGCAGGCATCCTCAATCACGCTTAGACCGTATTGCTGGGCGAGTTCCATGATTGGGTCCATATCGCAGGGAAGTCCAAACACGTGCACGGGCAAAATGGCTTTGACGATTCGCCCGCTGGCCTTGTCGATGAGGGCCCCGCGGCGGCTGTCGAGCCCGCAGCAGTGGCGCAGGAATCGTCGCAACTGCTTGGGATCAATGTTGAGAGTCAGCGGGTCAATGTCGAGAAAGACCGGAGTGGCGCCCTCGTAGAGAATGCAATTCGTCGATGCGACGAAGCTAAACGGTGTGGTAATCACTTCATCTTGTGGACCGATGCCAAGCGCGCGGATGCACGCGTGCAGCGCCGACGTCCCGCTGCTTGTCGCCACGGCATAACGAGTCCCGACAAAGTTCGCGAACTTTTCTTCGAACTCCCTGAGTCTCGGTCCGAGACTCAGCCTGCCCGATCTCAGGACCTGGGTTACGTATTCGACTTCGCGGTCGCCGATATCAGGTTTGGAGAGTGGCACTCTCATTGATATCCCCCTGGACGATTGCAAGATCTAAGGCTGAAAATTCCATTTGTGCTCCCAAATGTCGCACCCTCCGTTCCCCAAAACCCGGGAACAATTGATCTAGGTATGAAAGCAAGCTTTTGCGGTCGTTCAAAGTAAGAAGCCGCTCCATCTCATCAATCTTCTTCAGAATGTCGGGGTGATTGTTCGGCGCCGTGGTCAGAGCGAGTACGCCCTTTTGCGCCGTCGCGGCGGGCCGTTCCCATTCTTCCCAGAGCTGCTCGTCGACTTTCTCGCCTTCCCGAAGCCCCACGAAGTGGATCGGCACTTCCTCTCCGGGTGAGTATCCCGCGAGAAGGCTCATGCATTTAGCCAGCTCATAAATGTTGATGGGCTCGCCCATCTCCAGGACAAAGGTTTCACCGCCCTCACCTTGCCCAGCCGCTCGAAGAATCAAGTAGACCGCTTCCTTGATCGACATGAAGTAGCGGGTGGCCCTTGGGTCGGTGACCTCGATCGGCTCGCGCTTCTGGATCTGCTCCCAGAAAAGCCGCAAGACGCTACCTGTGCTGCCAGCGACGTTCCCAAAGCGCACATTCATGAACCGTGTTCCGTTCCGCTGAGCCAACTCTTGCGCGCAGAGCTCCGTGAGCTTTTTGGAGAGTCCCATATAGTTTTCAGGGCTTACTGCTTTATCTGTCGAAATGTTGACGAAGCGTTTCGCACCGCACTTCCACGCCGCCAAGGCGACATTTCGCGTCCCCAGCACATTATTGCGAATCGCTTCCGCTGGATTCTGCTGCAAGAGTCCGACGTGCTTGTGCGCCGCCGCGTGGAACACGATCTCGGGGCGTTCCCGTTCAAACGTCTCGTTGATTACATTTCGCAAGGTCGTGTCCAACAGAATCGGAGTGATTCGAAGCTCGGGATGTCTTTCCTTTAATTCGCGATGGATGTAAAAAAGGCTGTTTTCGGATTTTTCCACCAGGACAAGAGCCTCGGGGCTCGAAGCTGCGACCTGGCGGCACAGCTCGGACCCGATGCTCCCGCCGGCTCCGGTGACCAGTACCGTCCGGCCGCCGACGATCTCTCGGACTTCGGAAATTTGGGGCCTCAATTCTTGGCGGCCAAGAAGATCTTCAAGCTTCACAGTCCGAAGGTCACGCTGCGAGACGCTTCCGTCAATCAACTCCGCGAGCGTCGGCAAGGTCCGAACAGGAATCTTCGACTCCAGACAAATCGCGAGAATTCTCTGCATTTCGGCCCGCGTGGCACTCGGTATGCAAATGAAAACCTCGTTTACCTGCTTAACTCGCACCGCCTCGGCCAGATTGCAGACACCGCCGAACACCGGCACACCACAATGCGTGGAACCGTGCGTTTCCGGGTCGTCGTCCAAAAACGCCACGGGCTTGCAATCTGCATCGGGGTCATTCACCAACCCTCTGACAATCGACGTTCCGGCATCGCCGGCGCCCACGACAAGCACGCGCTTCGACGACTTCCGACGAAACGCGCGGAGCGACCTGAGAAGAGGTTTTCCGAAATGCAAGGCTCCCAGGAAAAATTGGACAAGCGCCCAATCCAGAATGAAGAGTGCGAGTGGAAGACCTTGCCGGTGTCCCGCAACCGTCTGGACAGTCATGAACGCGAGCGCGCTGCTAATCGTCGCAGCCTTCATGATCTGAACCAGCTCGTAATATCCACCGTGGCTGAGCGAGCTCTTGTTCAGACCCACAAGGTAAAGGCAAAGGAGGCGAAAAGCGATCACCGTCGGCAAGGCCGGAGCCCACGCCGAAAAATTCCACTTCAACCCGTCATGCAGGATCCAGGCTGACAGTAGATACGAACAAATGCACAGCCCGACCTCGCACGCCAGCAATAAAAGGCTTCGCTTCAACCGAATTTGTTTTCCCTCCGAAGACAATCGGAGCAGGATCCTCTGGCTCATCTCAGACACGCGTGCTGGTCCGCTCTTCATCCCGGGCAAATTCGGTTTTTTGTTGTCAATCATGTGATTTGGCAATGCCGGGGAATTTGCCGCCAGTTCAATTGGTCATGACCACGCCGAGAAGAGGCACTCGAGCGCGGTCGAGCTGGCGCTTAACGTTCGAAGCTTCGCTGGCGGAAGTGCTCTGGCAATCGGCGACGAGAATTGCGCCGTCCGAACACCTGGCGAATCGGATCGCCTGCGAGCCCGCGGAAAGGGAAGGGGAATCGACCAGAACGAAATCAAATTGGTCGCGAAGCGCGTCAAGACAGTTCCGGAGCCCGAGGCTTGAAGCTCCGCTTTGGCCGTTAAGCCGCTTCTGTCCGTACGAAAGCAACCAACAGCTCTCGGGCGAGACTTGCCTGGCAAGCTCCCCGGGCGGCTGGCCGAAAAGAAGCGCTTCCGCCAGGCCCGGTTGGTTGGAACTATCGAAATGGACGTGCAAGGATGGGGCTCCAAAATTGCCATCGACCGCGCACACTCGCTGTTGGGCCTCCTCCGCGAGGAGCCGGGCCATGAATGCGCACAGTTTGCTGCAGCCGACCTTGCGTCGCAAACCCGAGAACACGACCACGCGTGGCGCGGGTGGCGGCGAATCAAGAAACACTCGCCGAGCGAACCTGGCCATTTCGGACGAACTCAGCCGCGGCCAAGTTGGCTTCGTGGGCTTTGCAGATGCTTCCTTGGGCTCCGGACGGGGCGCTTCCGAAAACATGCCTTCGTCCCAGCCTGCCTGCTGAAGAAGTTCAAAGTTCCTGCTCATGGGTTCTCCGGTCGGAGGCAATCGAACGCCTGAATTCAGGAGTGCGAGAGTTGAGAATTGTAGTGATCTTCGAGAGGCAAATAGCGCACCACCGGCACGTCCAAATACCTCTCGAATTGTTCCGGTGTGCGCAGAGGCGTATCCAGCTTTTCCTGAACGAAAACCACGCAGGTACTGGCGAGGAAGGCAAATATCCATCCCACTGTGAGCAAAAGTGAAGCGGGGTTCGACGGCGCAAATGGGACTGTCGCTTTTTGAGCAATGGAGACGTTCAGGATCCGGCTCTGATCGAACGCGTTCGAGATTCGAGCTTCCTCCCGTTTGGTCACGTAGAGAAGATAGGTATCTTCAGCCGCCTTGGCGTCTCGCTCCAGCGACGCCTGCTCGAGTTGCTTCTGATCGGTTTCCATCATGTCCTGACGATAGGAGCGGTCCACGCGCTTGGTGGATTGCGCCAACGCTTCCTCTGATGCCAGTTGAGCCCTGGTCTTGGCCAGTTCCTGCCGGAGGAACTCATACGTCGGGTTTTCGTCCGTAGTTTCTTGCCGAAGAGGAGCCTTTTCCTGTGCGTCAATCGCGGCCTTCACCTGTGCAATTTGGACGTCAACCTCTTTTACCATCCGGTCGCCCGGAGCATATTTGTTTCTCAAGTCCACCCGTTGTTGCTCCAGGTTCACCAAGGAAGACTTAAGTTGCTGCATCAGGGCGCCGTTGTCGCTGGCCTGTTCTTCCGTCGTGATGCGCGGCGGCGTCTTCTCCAGAAGCTGTTCTAGGGTGGCCTGCTCATCTTGCAACTCGGGGATGGCGGCCTGAGCCTGATGCATGGAGAGTTCAAATTCCCCCAGCTGCGTTACGGTCGCATCGCTTTCTGGCTGCTCACTCACCAGACCCTCTTTGCGATTGAAGTCGGCGAGTTGCTCCTCCGCCGCTTCCATGGTCTGTTTCGCATGTTGTGTTTCCTTGTCAAAGAAAACGACGGCGTCTCCCGGCCTATACACTGCGGCGTGTTTGGCCAAATACAGGTTTCCGAGCGTCTGCAGGACATACGCTGCAAACTGCGGATCCCGATCGGTGTAGCTTACGGAAATCATGAAGGATTTCTTAATCGGCTCGATGCGGATGCGACTTACCAGGCCCGCCGCGGCTTCGCGCACTGCGGTGGCATCGTCCACCTGCCTTGCGGGCATGATCTTCGACAAGAGCCGCCCCAGAGGCGAGGCATACGACCGCTTTTCCAGGCCGCAGGTTCGTACCACGCTTTCAAGAAGGTCTTCGCTCGTTAGAATGGCGACCTCGGAATTGATATCCTCCTCGGTGAGACCCGGCAAATTCTGCTCGACAGCCGCAGTTTGTTGGCCGGTAATCAGAGTGTCAGCACGTTCGCGGTGGAGGAGAATCTTCATTTCCGATTCGTAATGCTTCGGGATCAGGATGGTCGCGACGATTGCTCCCAGGAAGATGACGGCGAAGCACCAACCAAACGTCTTGCGGCGCCGGTAGCCAATCTCCAGCGCTTCCGACAGGCTCATTCCGTTGCTCTTCTGAATCGCGCTGCGGTTCACGACGATTTCGTGTCTGTCCATTTTTTACGATCTCCCTCCTTTCCCGCCTACCACTGCCCTGGCGCAAAATAGGTTCCCAGAGTTGACCGTGG
This sequence comes from Verrucomicrobiia bacterium, assembly GCA_035503815.1. Classification (GTDB taxonomy): domain Bacteria; phylum Acidobacteriota; class Terriglobia; order Acidiferrales; family UBA7541; genus Palsa-295. The sequence goes on along the minus strand of DATJTF010000027.1, from coordinate 127,492 downwards.
GAGGAACCGATCCAGCTTTCCCATGAGGGATTTCGGAACGTAAAGCATGTCGCCTGGCTGAAGCTGAACATCTTCGTTGGGTTCCTTGCCCTTTAAGATTTTCTTTAGGTTCAGGACTCTTGTTTCGACTTCATCGTCACTGTACCGGCGGAACAGAATTACTTTTGTATTCTTGGGATAGTCGGTGAATCCTCCCGCGATGGAAACGGCCTGGGATGCCGTTGTCGGCCCTCGGAGGTCGTACTTCCCCGGCTTGGTCACTTGCCCTCCTACGATGAAATACGGGCGCTCGAAGTCACTGAGGACAACGCTGATCACCGGATCATTGAGAACATTCGCGTAGGAGTGTTGCAGTGTCGCCACCAGTTGCGGCACCGTCTGACCCTTGACCAGCACTCCTTCTTCCAGACCTTTGAGCTGGATGAAGCCGTCGGGCTCTACGGTCACTTCCTGGTCAAATTCCGGGGTGTAGCGGAACGATAGATCCAAGACGTCGTCGGGCTGGATTCTGTAACGCGGATTTCGGCGGTGAAGTTCCGGAGCGACGCTCGTCCCCGCCTCTGGCGGTGTGATTTGCCCGGATGAAGCGGCTGTCTGTGGCGCCTGGGGCCGCATTGGCTGGCTTTGCGCCGAGAGAGGCGCAGGCAGAATCAGAAACAAAACGAAGCTGATGATCGAAAGAATTTTATTTCTCATTGCACTTTCCCTCATTGCCGGGCTCCATAGCCGGTGACGGAAGGGCCGACCGCGGTCAGGAGCGGGTATTTCGGTGAGAGATCCGGGAGAAAGATCTGCTGCCCCGGTTGAATGATTTCGTATGGACATCGAAGATTTGGGTTGGCGACACAAATCTGGTCGACAATTCCCCAGTTCGCTTTCCCGTAGTGAACGAGAGCCAATTCGAAGAGGGTTTGTCGTCGGTCCGCCCGGAACCTCTGCGGACCGTGGCTGAAGGTCGCACGCGTTTCATGCACGGCCGCCCGGGGATAGGAGGCCACGCGAATCCTTCGCTCCTTCCGGGGCCTTGCATTTTTATCTGCGGCTGCGGATGGAGCGTCCGCGGGAGCGGCATCCGGTTTGGAAGCGAGCGGAACTTCGTCAATGGCCGGGGCAGCGGGAGGTTGCAGCACCGGAATTCTGGCAAGCGTTGAAGCATCGAGCTGAAGCGGCGTGCCCGCAATCCAGTCGGCCACGCTGGAATTAAACTGCGGATTGCTGAGGAGAAAAATTGCCGCCAGCGGGAGGACCAAGAGTCCGAGCGCCAAGAGGCCGATGCCGCCCGACTTTCGCTCGTATCGGATCGAGGAAAACTGAATCGACGGCTCGTCGATTGGCTTCTCTGCCGGGCGCGGAGCAAAAACCGGTCTCTGACGCTGTGCAGGCGTGGAAGTCGGCAGCGCATCCTCCGCAGCTTCTAGAACGGTTTCCACATCGATGAATTTCTCTTGTTTTGCAAATCCCAGCGCCAGAGAGAGGAAGCAGACGTTATTGACGTTCCGTGGTATCCCGTCGCTGATCCGGGCGATCACCTGGAGTGCGCGCGGCGTGAAGATCCCGGCGTCGGGGCACCCCGCGATTCGCAGACGGTGCTGGATGTATTCAGCGGCCTCGGAGGCGGAAAAGGGCTTCAACCAATGTATTGCGGATACCCTTTGTCTCAGTTGGGTCAATTCCGGCCGTTCCAGGCGCTCTGCCAGCTGCGGTTGACCAACGAGAATGATGTGGATGAGCTTGGCGGTGGGGGTCTCGAAATTCGACAACAGGCGGATCCGCTCCAGCATGTTGTTGTCCAGGTCCTGAGCTTCATCGACAACGAGAACAAACCGCTTTCCTGCCCGCATTTCGCTCATAAGCGCGTCATTGAGCGAACGCTGAAGCGAACTCATACTCTCGTTTTCGTATGGGATCCCCAGGTCATCCAGCAAAGAGCGCATGAATTCCGGAGGGCTGCAATCGGGCTGGAAGACAAATGCGCTGCGAGCGTGATCTTTAATCTCGTGCAGCAACTGGAAAAGGAGCGTCGTCTTGCCCATTCCGGGCATGGCCACCAAGGCGCTGAAACCGCGACGAGCCTCAACCGCAAACATCAGGGAGGCAAGAGCCTCGCGATGCGACGCGCTCAAGTAAAGAAAACGCGTATCGGGCGTAACTCCAAATGGCTGTTCGTTCAATCCGTAGAACGCTATCGATTTTTCGAGGCTTCTCATGACAATCAAATCCTCCAGCCTCACGCAAGCGGCTGGCTATTACGCAGGACGGACCAGACAACCATCCGGTTGATTTGATTCGGGGAAGAGAATTCGGGCAATTTCGTGTTCGCGGCCGGCTGAACCGCTCGCATGGACGGGCGCCACGCTGGCGCGCTCGACTGCGACTGCAGCGGATCGGCCCAGAAGTTGGACGGAGATTACCAGCCAGAATTTACCTTTATCGCTGACCAGCGCTCCCTCGACTCCGGCGAGCGGACCTGCAATTACCCTGACGACGTCGCCACGCCTTAGAAAGGGGTGGGGTTGGAGGTTTTCTGCGAAGGCCGCTACTCTCATTACTGTTTCCATTTCTTCTTGAGGAATGGCTGCTGGGATTCCCCTGACCGAAACGATGGCGCAAGCGCCGGGCGCTGAAAGAATGTCGAATTTGCGTTCGTGAGCGTCGCTGGCGAAGATGTAGCCCGGAAACAACGGAGTGGAAATCACTTTTTTTCTGTCGCCCCACTGGCGAATCTCCTTGTAGGTGGGCAAGAATGTCTTCAACCCTTTTCCCTTCAGGGCGGATTCGACGCATTTCTCATGCTGATAACGCGTGTGAACGGCAAACCATTCTGTCTCGATCATTGTCGTTCCCGGACTCCCTTGGTTTGTGGCGTGGGCAAAGCTTCGCCTTTTGACTCACAGGGCTCCATTTCATGTGACTCTGCCTTTTCTACCGAAATTTCTGGTGGCGGAATATCACCTGTCGACAGACCCCGCGCAAAAGCGATGACTCCTTTGGCAGTTACAGGTTTCTTTTTGACTGGGAAATTCGAGCCCCAAAGATCTATCGGGGTCCGGTTAGCCTAAAATCCCTTTTGAACAAATTTGAGGGCTGCATTGACCTTCCTCCTGGTCCGAGAACCGTCTTTGCAGAAATGTGGATGCAATTCTTCAAAGCAATATTTGCCAGGCGGAACACCCGGATACGCCTTTTGCGATCCGCCCGCCTCTTAATGCGCTCTGCCCCGCCGCATGACAGCGGACTTTCTTCAATTGCTGGCTGCTTTCAAAAAGTTGCATCGACCCGAGGGTAAAGCTCGTGGCTGCCGGTGACAAGGAACGAATTGTCACAAAAGATTGGAGCAACCTCTTTCCCTCTTCGTGCAACTGATTTCAGTAGTCCTGTTATGACGCTACTTTGAAGTTAGTGGAGGGTATTTTCGCTCCAAGAAACTCGCGAATCGCATCAGCCTCACGGCGGGAGAAATAAGGTTCCAGCAAGGTAGAGACAAATGTCCTCATTTTTTCTTCGGCAACTCTCCAACCTGGAAAATGAATTGCAGGGATGCATTTGGCAATGCGATAAATTGTTCGAAATCATCGCTTTAAGAGTTTCGGAAAGAGCTGCCGGTGTGGAAATATTACACGCTCCTATGCAATCCATCGTCAAGAGCGAGCCCTGCCAGAGTTGTAGATCAGCTGGCTGATCCATTTGGAGATGCAGCGCAGAACGCAAAATGTCGATGAACGAACGGCGCCAGTCGTCGATTTGTCTTTCATAGCCAGGAGTCTATTCGAGGCACTGTTCATACTACCGGCCAAACCGAACTAATCGTTAGTCCCATATCCTGGGCTCCCCAGTCCTGCCTCTAACCTTCACGCAATCCAGCTAAGGCGTTTTTCTCACAATTCAAACTTAGACATCGAAGGGTGGAAATCATGGATAAAATCCGCGGACATGAATATCAGATTTCACTTTTGATCGGCGAAGAGAGCCGCATCAACTGCCAGTTGTTGGAATCGGCGCTGAGCCGGAGCCGGTACCTGACTGTTGCGGCGACTGCCATTGATTCCGCAGAGTTGCTGGAGGCCTATAAGCGAACGCAGCCGGACGTCGTGGTGATGAGCGGCGCTCTAAAGGATGGAACCGCGGCGGGATTCAAGGCCGCCCGCGAGTTGCGAAACCTTTCGCGAAGCACGCGGATCGTCATGCTGGTGGAAGCCTCGCAGGCCACGCTTGTCCTGGAAGCCTTTCGATGCGGCGCGCACGGAATAATCTGCCGCGACGAATCCTTGGATGTTCTCTGCCAGTGCGTGAGAAAAGTCTACGATGGCGAGGTGTGGGCCAACAATGAGCAGATGAATTACCTCATTGAAGCTATCAGCGAGACGGCTCCTCCATTCATCGTAGACGCCAAAGGCACAAACCTCCTTACAAAGCGCGAGCAGAGCCTGGTTCAACTTGTGGCTGAAGGGAGGACGAACCGGGATATCTCGCGTGAGCTGAACCTCAGCGAACATACTGTACGGAACTATCTGTTCCGGATATTCAACAAACTCGGCACTTCGAACCGCCTGGAACTGGCTCTCTACGCGATTCATCAAAGAGAAAACGCGCACGCCGTCGAATCCAACCAACCCTGAGAGAAGTTTTGCTCCCGCGCCATGATTCGGATGAAAGGCGGCGCAAAATCTTGGCCCTCAGCGCGCAGAACGCGGCAGCAGGCGAGGGAAGGTGAACTCGCTGGCTGGACGCGCGCCGAAGAGCAGTCGTTTTCATCCAAGTAAACGGAAGTTTCTGTCTTGTGGCTGTTGAATCTGATGCAACCATCGACTATTTTGAAAAGCCGATAGCGAGTGCAAGCCCCCGCCATATACCTTCGACGGTATCCACGCCCGGTTGCTGTCATCTCTCCCTCGTGATAAGTTTCGCGCCGTGCGCGACCTTACATTCGAAATAATTTCGCCGATCGCCAGAGATAAAATCGAGCCAAGGTCGCTGAAAAGGGAGAAACCCATGAAGATAGGGATTCGCATGGCTTTAGCAATTTTTGTCCTGGGCGCAATTGCGGTTCCTGCCCGAGCACAATTGGGACTGTTCAGCACCGAGCAACGCATCGCCTTCACACCCGATTGGCACGGCGAAAGATTTCCCGATGGGCGGCCAAAGGTATCGGACGCTGTGCTGTTGCGGTTAAAGGATACGGACGCCGAACAAGCCTGGGACGTGCTCCAGGACGCAGGCTATCCCAACCAGTTTGAAGGGAACTGGAAAGTAATCAATCCGGGGCAGCGAATGGTGGGACGCGTGGTGACAGCCGTTTTCATGCCCCGGCGTCCGGACGTGGACTCCGTGATTCGGGAAAACGGGAAGAAAGAAGGGCGAATCGGCGATGAAAACTCCTGGATCATCGACATTCTGCAGCCCGGCGACGTGCTTGTCGTGGACCTGTTCGGAAAAATCAAAGACGGCACGATCATCGGCGACAATCTGGGAACGGCGATTTTCGCTCACAGCCACAATGGGCTCGTGGTGGACGGCGCGGTGCGCGACACGACGGGAATTCAGGAAATCAAGGGATTTCAGGTGTATACACGGGGCGTGGATCCTTCGGCGCTTGAGAATGTCATGCTGGTGGGGATCAACGTGCCCATCCGGATCGGGAATGCGACGGTGATGCCCGGCGACGTTGCGTTGGGCGATCCAGAGGGAATCACGTTCATCCCGCCGCAATTGGCCGAAAAGGTGGCCGACAGTTCAGAAATGGATCATCAAGTGGACGATTGGGGGCACGAAATGCTGCGCGAAAAGAAATATACCCCTGGCGAAATCGATTCCAGATGGACCCCGGCGATGATCCGGGAATTTAATGCGTGGCTCGAGCAAAAGGGCTCGAAGCTCCGGATGCCGGAAAAGTAGTTGGCCGTTCATTTTTGCCTGCCGGGTTCGGACACAGTTCAGGCAGAGTGTGACCGAAATAGTTCGCTCAGATGTTCCGCGATAATTTTGTCCTCGCCCGGCTGCAACATGAACGAGTTCATGGCCAAGCCGATTTCTGTTCTCTCGAGGACGATGGACGGCTTTCCGCCGCGGAGTGCCGCCGAAGCGTCCGCCGGGGAGAGAGAAATTTTTCGCGGGTCCCAATTGATCTGCATGCTGGGGACATGATTGGCAATGTCCGGCACGTAATAAGCCGTGCTGACACCGTTCACTTTGGTGATTTCACGGGTGACGGTGTCGAGCCGCGCCCACCATTCCTTGGTCAGCGCGTCGTGATCTTCGTTGAGATAGATTTCGAGCGCCTTGACCATGCCCACGATCTCCTCCTTGCCAACCTTCTGTCCGCGCCCAAGCGTGTCTTCGTAGGGGCTGTTGTTGAGCAGGGCGAAGTGAACGAGCTCCTTTCGTCCGATCAAGAGGCCCGCGCATTGCGGCCCGCGCATTGCCTTGCCGCCGCTGAAAGTGATCAGGTCATAGCCCATGTTGGCGTAGTCCCACAAGTGAGAGACGGGGGGTGTGTCGGCCGCGGCGTCGATCAATGTGGGGATGTTGTAACCCTTGGCGAGCTTCAGCCATTCGTCGACCTTTATTTGACCGGCAGCGTTTGCGAAATTCGTGAAGTGCATCATGGCTGTTTTCGGTCCGACAGCTTTCTGCAGATCCTCGCGCGTCTCGATTTCGATCAGCTTGATTCCGGTGCCGCGGAGTTGGTGATCGAATGGATTGCGGTGCGACTTCTGGATGATCACTTCGGATTTCAGTCCGGTGAGATCGGGGAGCTGGCGGATGTATTCTTCGTTGTCGCCCGTCAAAATCCCGGCAAGACCCGATTGAATCGCGCCGGCCGCTCCGGAGGTGACCATCGCCGAATACCCTGGGGGAAGCTTCAGCATTTCGGCGATTTTGTTCCCAGCGGCTTCCTCTAGATCCGGAATGCTGACGAAATGGTGAGCTGCCTGGGCCATGACAACTTCGACTTCGGGGCGGATCAGCGAGCCGCCAAGCATAGTCATCGTGCCCTGGCCATTGATGATGGTGGTGACGCCAAGTTCCTCGTAAGGATCTCCCGTTGACCCGAAGCCGGTGACCCGTTCGGCCTGCGGCCGGCTGGAAGCGAATGTGCGGATACCGGTGGCCGCAGTGGCGGCGGCTGCCGCGAGACTGCCTAAAAAGGTTCTCCGATTCCAATTCCATTTCATGGCAAATTCTCCTTGTCCCTTACTTGCGAACGACGGCGGCAGCGCAGTTGATCTCGACCAGTGAATTTCCGGGCAAGGCGGCAACGGCAACAGTAGTGCGCGCCGGGCCTCCATTTGGGAAATAGGTTTTGAACACCTTATTCATGCCATCGTAGTCCTCGATTTTCGCGAGATAGACAGTCAGCGTGAGAACGCTGTCCATCGTGCCTCCCCCGGCCTCGACGAGTGTCTTCACGTTGTCCATGACTTTCGTGGTGTGCGTCTCGATTTCCATTGTGAACTGGCTCTGCGAATCGTGGGAGTGAGCGCCTTGTCCCGCAATGTAGATTATGCCGTTGTGGATGACGAGTGGAGTGATAAATCCCGTGCCGGCAGGCTTGCCTTCGTAGTTAAGCTTTTGGACGGAGCTTTTGTGAGATGCCGCCTCCGCCGGCTTGCTGAGCGCCGCGCCGGCGATGCCGAGGCCGGAAAGAAGAGCCGCAAAGCGCGCCGCAAAGTTCCGCCGAGATTCCTGAATGGATTCCATTTTTCCCTCCCAATCGAGATAGATTTTCATTCCTTTGCAATTCAAGGCAAAGCGAAAGTAAATATGTCGTTACCCGAAGCGATGGCGACATACTGTTTGCTGTCCAGCAAAAAGCTCATCGGCGAGGCATGCATCATCTGTCCCGTCTGAAAGTGCCACAGCGGCACGCCAGTCCAGGCATCCACGGCCTCGAAGGATTCGGCGTCGTCGCCGAAGAAAACGAGCCCACCAGCCGTGGTCATGGTGCCTCCGCCGGAATGGCCGTTGCCAGCTTGCGGATACTTCCAGGCGAATTTCCCGCTGTCCAATCCATAGGCCAGAAGGATCTTGTGCGATTGGCCACCGGGATCGTGGCGAACCCCGGTCGAATAGTATGTGCGGCCTTCGGAGAAAACCTGCGGCTTGAGGAAGTAGATCGAGCACTCCTCCAGCGACAAGAAATAGAGCATTTTCGTCTCAGGATTGTAGGAGGGCGCATACCAGTTGGTCGCGCCGGAATAGCCCGGGCAAACGCGGGTGCCCTCAGCGGAAGGCTGCACGCCGGTGCGAATCGGGCGGCCCTGAGGGTCGATTCCAGTCGCCCAATTCATGTTCTCAGCGAATGGAATCGCCGAAAGGAATTGGCCATTCGTGCGATCGAGGACATAGACGAAACCATTGCGGTTGGCTTCCAATAACAATTTGCGGTCCTCGCCGTGGTATTTCGCGTCAACCAGCACGGGCGTCTCGACCGCGTCGTAATCATAAAGATCGTGGGGAGTAAACTGGAAATGCCACTTGAGCTTGCCGTTATCGGGGTCGAGTGCCAGAACGCAGTCCGTGTAAAGGTCGTCTCCGGGGCGCACGGCGCCGTCGAAATCGGGAGAAGGATTGCTGGCACCCCAATATAAAGTGTTGAGTTGAGGGTCGTAGGTGCCGGGAAGCCACGTAGTGCCACCGCCGTGAAGATATGAGTTCCCCGGCCAGCTTTCTGAGCCCAACTCGCCGGGCGAGGGAATGGTCCAGAATTGCCAGGCGAGTTTTCCCGTACGCGCATCATAGGCCGCCAAAAATCCGCGCACGCCGTCGTCGCCGCCCGATGTTCCGACCAGAATTTTGTCTTTTACCACCAAAGGAGCGCTCGTAGCGCCGTAATTCTTATTTCCGTCCGTGTAGGGCACATCCCAAAGGAGGTTTCCCGATCGGGCGTCGAGACAGAGAAGATGCGCATTATCCGTCTCGATGTAGACTCGATCGTGCCAGACAGCTACGCCGCGATTATGGTGCTGTGACGCGTCGTCAATAAGCCCTTCGGATATAGGGCGCTCATAGTGCCAGATGGCGCGTCCCGTCCTGGCGTCGAGCGCGAAGACGTCGTTGGCAGCGCCGAGAAGCATGATTCCGTCCACGACGACAGGCGTAACCTCCAAATCGCCCGTTGTGGGAGAGTGAAACACCCATTGCGCCTTTAATTGCGCCACATTTTCGCGAGTAATCTGTTTCAGGCTCGAGAACCGGCGTCCCGAATAATCACCATTGTAGGAAGGCCAATTGCCGCCCACCGGCTGGACCAATAATTGTTCGGACCGCACATCAACCGTCGTGCCGCTCGGTTGATTTCCATCCGTCCCCTTACTTTGAGCGAATGCGGCGGATGCGAAGCATAAGAGGACAGCGAGTGCCAGCGCGCGGAAGGTCATCGCTTTAGTGGCCTCCCGCATTTCGCACCACCGCGGCTTCTCCGAGTATTCCACGATCTCTCTCGCTCTCGTCGATCAAGGCGATTTGGACGCGCGCGGCATCGGCGGGGGCGGCGAATTCCCGATTGAGTGTCAGGAGGTCTTCGGGCCGAGCAACTCCTAGAGAAACATTTGCAAGGCGGCGGCCGGTAGAATCCAAAATACGCGCTTCCAGCCGGCCCGGAAAGAAAACGCCAAAGGATCCAGTCACGCGAAGTTTTGATCCGTCGGAAGTGACCGAAAGCGGCACGCCGATGATCCCGGCTGGAGTTACGCCCTGAAACGAGTCGGCGGCGCGTGTGGGAAGCCATTCCGTATCCATGGAGTATGTCTCGCCGGGATTCAGGTGAACGATGGGGCTGTTGATCTCTGCTTCCATGTAAAAAGGCGTGTCGTCCACATTCGCTCGAATGGCCGGCATTCCTTGCGCGTCCATTTCGACGGCGGGGCCGTTCTTGTAGAAAATGACGGTCGCCTTTCCCGGGTAGTTTGCGCCGGGATGGACTCGAAAACGTTCAACCATGGCAAAGTGGGACGAGCGATCCACAGCGACGAGCCAGTCTCCCGGTGAATCCACCCAAACTTCATTTTGCAGGTAAAGCCAGTGAAGTGTGAAGAGGTCGTTTTGAATCGAAAAGGATGGATCATCCGCCAGACCGGAACGTACGTGATACCCATCAAGATAAACGCTGTTCGGATTGGCTGGCGTGTATGCCCAGAAATTGTGATTGTAACTTGAAGGCGTTTGCGAATCGGACAGATCGTACTGCGTGACCGACTGCACCGACCATTGGATCGGATGTGCCAGGATATTTTTCATAACGGCGTGGAACGATATTTCGGGCGAGCCTCCGTCGATTGTGATCACTCGGGAATATTGCAGGCCAGTCTTTTCGTCGGGAGGGCCGTCGAGCCGAACCCCACAGGCATGCCCCTGCGAGAGTATCGATGCGAAATATTCGCCGTCGTCGAGCGCGTCGGCGATGGGTCCGGGCCAGTGGTGATCGTCCTGGTTGCCTTCGGGCATCGGCCAAATCTTGTCGCCGCCATAGTTGAACCATTTGCCCTGGCCAGCGCCCAGCGTCGGCGGGAAATATTTTCCCTTGAACTGCGGGTTGACAAAAAGAAAGGCATGCCCCGCGAATTCGATTTGCATCAAGCGGCCGCCCAGCTGGGGGACGATTGTCAACGTGATCCATTTGTTGCTCATCTCGACTGCTTGCCATCCATCGAATTTTTTCTCGACCACGCGGCAGGAATGGCCCGAGGCGTTAGCCCGGGGCGCCACGACCGCGAGGCATGCCATAGCTAGAAGTGCGATCCTTGCGAGAAACCGACAAAAGGTAGGGAGCAAGCAGTTCCCTCGGTGAGCTTCGTTGTAGGATTCGTCGTTCATTTTTGTGCGGCCTTTGGCGGGCGAATTCCCGAGCAGCGCGCCTCGGCAGTTCGACGGAATCCCAATTCCTGGGAGATTGCCCGCCCGGCCTCTTGAATTAAAGGCGCCAACTCGCGGATTCGAGCAATCGTCATGCGAACCGCTGGACCCGTGATGCTCAGGCTGCCGTGGACCGCGCCGGTGTGATCCCACACCGGAGCGGCGATGCAACGAATGTGCGGCTCGTGTTCTTCCAGGTCGCAGGCATAGCCCTTTTTCCGGACCCGCCGCAACTCCGCCTGAAGTTCCTGCAAGCTGCCCACCGAATGCACCGTGAAACGCTTCAATTCCAGCCGCTCCAGAATGGACGACTGTTCGGTTGGCGGCAAATAAGCAAGCAACACCTTTCCCACTGCGGTGCAGTGAAGGGGGACGGAAGAGCCGATCCGAGAATGTATGCGCAAAGGCTCGGGAGAGTCGATCTTGTCGACATAGACTGCGGAGGTGCCGTTGGGCACTGTCAGATGGACAGTCTCGCGAGTCCGGCGGTTCAATTCCTGCAGGTAGGGCCTGCTCGCAAGGCGAATATCGAGCGCGCCAATGGCTGCCTGGCCGAGCAAGACGCAGGATACTCCGAGGCGGTAATCGCCGGCCTCGTCGCAGCTCAAATAGCCGGCGGATTGCAGGTTGACCAGGAAACGGTGCAAGGTGCTGGGGGGCAGGTTGGAAAGTTCAGCGATACGAGCGAAGTCAAGAGTCGTCCCCGCGCCCGCGAAAAGATTGAGCAGGCTCAGCCCTCGCTGCAGGGAATTAATCTGGTAGCGGCGCCCGACGGCAGAGCCCACCGTACCCGTTCCCGAAGCTGAAATTGGCGTACGCAGCAAAAATGAAACCCCCAGTCACAGAGTGAGATTCAGCAGATACACAAAGTCAGGCCCGGATTCAAGAACTATTTAATAAAATTATTAAAAAAGGCCGTGGCGCGAGATGTGCGGTTATAGGCGGCCGAATTTCTTCACGGCGTCTTCAATGGATTTCAGCTTTTCGATGTAGGCGTACATCGAGTGCTCCTTGAAATCCATCTCCTGCGCCACAGCCAGGATCTCTCCGGCCCGCGCCCGCGGCACCACGACTACACCATCCGAATCCGCCACCACGATGTCGCCCGGATCGACCGTCACGCCATCGCAAACCACGGGAATGTTGGAGCCCGCAAATCGATAGTGATGGACCGAAGTAGAAGGAACGATTCCCATGGCGTACACGGGGAACCCGATTTTCCGGAGATACGCGGTGTCGCGCACCCCTCCGTCAATCACCGCCCCCGCGAAATCGCGAGCAGACATGGCTGTGCCCATCAGACCTCCCATTCCAGCGATATCATTGCCGTCTTCTACGGTCATCACATACACGGAATCGCGAGCGCCGTGGTCAATGGCGGCGAGCATTCCGTTCAGGGCGTTGGGGTCCGTGTTTCCCTCATCCTTCTTCAACGAAACAGTGAGGGCATATCCGGCGAAGTGCGAGGTAAAGATCGGCCGCATCAGGTGCGACATATACATCTTCTTGCCCAGAGTCTGCTCGATGGCGTCCGAGACCGACGCTACCTCGACATGGCGGTATCCATCGAGTAGATCGGTATCCCCCGCGGCTGAAGCGCCATTTCGGCTGAAGGCAGACGAGCGAAGCGAGAATGCGAACAACAGCGTGGCACAGCCGGCCACGAATGAGGCGGCCATCAAAAGGCGAGCCATTTTCTTGCGAAAGGGACTGTCCATTGTTTCCTCCCGGATATTTATCGCCAGCGAAATTTACCACCGAATCTAGGCTTATCGAAACGGCGTCGGCGGGGATTCCGCCCGGCGGGGCACAGAGAGAGTGAATCCCTCAATCCAAAACTTCAATAAATTTAATTAAAAACTATCGATTGACTTCCCCGGCGAAATGGTATAACTAGCCGATGGGGTGGTAGGCACGTCTCTCAGCTTGCGTTTCTTATTTTCATCAGGTGGAACGGCTGCGGGTTTGCCGCCCCGAGGTTTGATTTGCTCCCGAGGAGGATTTCAGCATGCATGCGTCCCGGAAGACTCTGCCGCTGTTGTTGATCGTTATCTTGGCGGGTGCGACCGCTCTTTGGGCCGGCATCACCGGAAGCATCTCGGGAATCATCACAGACCCGAGCGGGTCGGTGATGCCCGGTGCAATGGTGACGGCGAGCAATACTCTCACCGGTGTCGAAAGGACAATTCAGACCGATTCCAAAGGCTTCTATAACTTCCCCGACCTTCCTGTCGGGGATTACACGATCCTTGCCGAGCAGAAGGGATTCAAGGAATTCAGCAAGACGGGCATTCACATTGACGCGAATTCCGCGATTCGAGTAGATATCAAGATGGAGATCGGCACGGTGGCGGAGAAGGTGACGGTGAGCAGCAATGCCGTCCACGTTGAAACCGAAAGCACGCAAATGGGTGATGTCATCAACAGTGAGAAAATCACAGCAGTGCCTTTAAACGGCCGCGATTTTACTGACCTGCTCGCTCTCCAGCCCGGCGTCGTTCCAACCGCCTACGCCGCTCAAGCACCTGGGATAAACGACCGAGCTGTTGGCGGCGGTAACATTGGCGGACCCACGGGAGGACCAAATTCCGGCAATCAGTCCATAAATGGCCAGCGCGAAGCCGCCAACGGATTCATGCTAAATGGCGCGAATGTGAACGAAGGGAAAAATAACGGAACGGCGGTGATTCCCAATCTCGATTCGATCGAGGAATTCCGCATTATCACGAATAACTTCGACGCCGAATACGGCAATTATAGCGGCGGCCAGGTAAATGTTGTTACCAAATCTGGAACCAACCAATTCCATGGGGACGTCTTCGAATTCAATCGAAACACCGCCCTCAACAGTCGCAATTATTTCGCCGACTCGATCGGGAAATTCATTCAAAATCAATTTGGCGGAACATTTGGCGGCCCAATCAAGCGAGACAAAATCTTCTTCTTCGCCGATTATCAGGGCACGCGGACGATTCAGGGTCAAACGCAAACAACAACGGTCCCGGACGGAACGATCGACAGCGCGACCGGCAATTACGACCTTGCCGCGGACCAGCAGGCAGCACTGGACAGTGCGTATCAAGGCTATCTCGCGGGAAACTCTGCTTCAGGTGTGGTCCAAGGGGCAAACTGGGCATCGATTCTGTCGGGGAGATTGGGATACGCCGTCAATGAAAATGAGCCTTACTACTTCGCTGGGTGCAATTCCACCAACCCGAATACCGGCTGCGTCTTCGCGAATGGGGTGATCCCCAAGGCAGGCTTCTCCCCCGCGGCCGTAGGTTTGTTTCCTTACATCCCCGTTCCCAATGTGACTAATAATTCGGGCTTCAATTTCACTACCTCCGCCTTTGATAATCGTCTTCGCGACGACAAAGGCGGAATCCGCATGGACTTCAACACGCAGTGGGGCATGATCTCCGGTTACTACCATGCTGACGATGCGAATCTGAATGACGCCTACCCGAACGGGGGGGCAACGGTCCCCGGTTTCAACGCCATCAACGACACGCGCGGACAGGTTGCGATGCTTAGCGACACAAAGTCATTCGGCTCGACGGCCGTGAACGAATTTCGGTTCAGCTACCTTCGGAGCGCGAATCACTTATTTTCCCCGGAGGGGGGTCTGGGTCCGTCGCTGACATCACTTGGGTTCACACCGCCTACCGGTTCAGGTTCAACTTTTAATGGAGGCATAGGTCCAATTTCTTCGAGCCTGGAAGGTGTACCAAATGTCGCATTCAATAATTTTGCGATCGGAGTACCGTCGGATACGACTCGGCAATTCAACAACACGTTTCAATGGCAGGACAATTTCACGAAAATCATTGGTACACACAGCATCAAGTTCGGCGGCCAATTTCATTACGACCAGATCAATGACCGCAATTATTACGGTGAGAACGGGTCATTCACCTTTGCGGGAGGCGAGACGGGTCTGGATTTTGCAGACTTCATGATTGGGGCCCCTGATAGCTTCATTCAAGCGAGCGAGCAAATTCTTGATTCGCGGACGAAGTATGCGGGATTGTATGTGCAGGATAGCTGGCGAGTTCGTCCGGATCTCACTTTGAATTATGGGGTGCGGTGGGACATGATCCAGCCCTGGTATGACGCGGGAAACAAAATTGAGACTCTGATCCCTGGGGAACAGTCGATTGTTTTTCCGGGCGCGCCGACTGGATGGGTGGTGCCGGGCGATCCCGGTGTGCCATCCACGCTGGCGCCCACGCAATATCATAATTTCTCGCCCAGACTCGGCATCGCCTACTCGCCGGGTGCCGATTCTGGTCTCCTCGCGAAAATTACCGGTGGGCCGGGCAAGATGAGCATTCGCGCCGGTTACGGCATCTTCTATACCTCGGTTGAGGACTTGACGCAATTCCAGGAGATTGGGGACGCACCTTATGGCCTCTTTTATGTGAGCCCGACTGCGCCTATCCTGGAGACTCCCTTTATAGACCGAGGCACAGGAAATTCGGAGGGGCAGCGTTTTCCATTCTCATTTCCTCCCAAGGGAGTGAGCGCAAAAAATCCTGACCCCAACTTTTGTTGGTCGACTGCAATTCCAGGTTGCACAACCTCCGTGCTGCCCATCGCCGGCGCTTTAGCGTACGAGCACAACAATGTCACCCCTTATGCCGAGGATTATGAATTCTCCGTGCAACGTCAATTTGGTTCCGATACGGTCATGAGCGTTAGCTACGTCGGCAACCAAGGACATAAATTGATTACGGAACGCGAAGCCAATCCTGCGAATCAGCAGCTCTGCCTCCAGTTGGCAGCGATCGGCGCGACACCTACCTGTGGCCCATATGGCGAAGGGAACGCTTTTACACTGCCCAACGGAGTCGATTACCCGTCCGCGACTACGCCCAACCTGGAGGGGGTTCCCGCAAGTCAATGTGGAACTCAGGGTCCCCAAGCGTGCGTCGTAAATACGACTTACAGCGTGCTGGGCCCCAATTTTGGCAACAATCCTTTTGAAGCGACCATCGCGCAGTCGTCCTACAATTCACTTCAACTCTCTTTGCATCACCAGAGCAAATACGGAAACTTCCTGCTGGGCTACACATACAGCAAATGCATTGATGACGCCTCGGGTCTCCAGGAGGGCGTGAATCCCTTCAACCCGAAACAGAGTCTTGCATTGTGCATCTTTGACGTTACTCACAACTTTGTCGGGAGCTATGAGGTTCAATTGCCATTTGACCGCGCCTTCCACGCCACTTCCGGTTGGGGGCAAAAAATTGCCGGCGGATGGTCCTTGTCCGGAATCACCACATTTGCCACTGGTCTCCCCGTGGTGATCTCAGAAAACGATGACAATTCGCTAACAGGCACGGCGACCACCGAAGCTCCTGTCGATCTGCCGGATTACACTCCGGGGAAAATCTTAATGAACACGAATCCTCGTTCGGGGCAGCCCTATTTCAATACGAGCCTATTTAGCCTCGAACCCCTTGGTTCATTCGGAAATTCGCCGCGTCGCTTTTTCCACGGGCCTGGTCTTAATAACTGGGATATGACATTGGCGAAGGTTACCAAGATTACGGAGTCAAAGAGTCTAGAGCTCCGGCTGGATGCCTTTAATATCTGGAACCATGCACAATTCGTGAATCCAAGCGGCCTGATCAATAATGCCAATGCCTTTGACCCGACGACGGGAGCTGTGACTGACCCCGGAACATTCGGTGTCGTCACTGCAGCCAATCCCCCACGAATCTTGCAAATCGCTGCAAAGTTTCTGTTTTAAGTGGCGGCGGGGGAAGGCGGCGTTGGCCAAGACGTGAGCGATTACGGCGATTCCAGTGCGGCGGGCCCTTCGCGTGAAACAAAAAGATCAGTGCATCTGGGTTTCCATCCCTTGTTTCCAACAAGTGCCTCGCTTGTCTGCGCGGCGTTGGTCCTTGCATTGGTTTCTCCGAACCTCGCCCGCAGCGCGCAGGTTCGGTCTTCGCTCGCATCGGATACGGGCAGGAGAATCTTCGCTTCCACCTGCGCCGCCTGCCACGGGCTTGACGGCCGCGGAGGCGACCACGCTCCAAATATCTCCAGCAGCCCTGAAGTACAGCGCTTGACGGACGAGCAGATTTTTCACATCGTTCACGACGGCTCCGCCTCGCGAGCCATGCCCGGCTTCGGGACGACATTTCCTGCGGCTCAGATTCGCGCCGTTGTGCAATATCTGCGCGTCCTTCAGGGCGCCCGCGGAGCGGCCAAGCTTCCTGGAGATCCGGTTGCGGGGCGGGCAATTTTCTACGGAGCGGGGGGCTGTAGCACCTGCCACATGGTGAAGGGCGAGGGAGGGTTCATCGCCGCGGACTTGACGGATTATGCGTCTACGAAATCCCCGGACGAGATCCGCGCCGCGATCGTCTCACCCGGCGCCGATCCCGGCCTGCAAGACCGGCTGGCTGTGGTTACGACCGAGTCAGGAGAAAAAATCACTGGTTTGGTCCGGAATGAAGACAATTTCTCAATCCAACTGCAATCGCTCGACGGCGCGTTTCATTTGCTCGATAAATCCCGACTGAAGAGTGTCACCTATGAGGCCGACTCGTTCATGCCGTCGGATTACTCCCACAAACTCAGCTCGCATGAGATAGATGCGATCGTCAGCTTCCTGATGACGACTGCCCGGGCCACCTCCGTTGGCTCGGTGGCTCCGGCGGCAAAGGGGCAAAAACATGATGACTAGAATTCGTGATTGCTTTGATGGCAACGGTTCATGCGAGGGATGGTGAGAGTAAGCTCCCGGCTTTGCGTCGCTCTTCTCACGCTAATTCTGGCGGGCCTGTGGCTCATGCGCACAGACGCTGCCGGGAATACGCGCACTTTCTCACTTCAGGCAAGTTCTCCCAAGTTTTGGCGGCTCATTGACCGCGGGGCGCAACTCTCGACGGTGGCATCCGGCTTCGGCTTCACGGAAGGGCCAGTGTGGGATCCATCCGGTTTCGTCTATGTCAGCGACGAAGTCCAAAACAAGATTTACCGCGTGTATCCCGACGGCCACCGCGAAGCCTTGATCGAACTCGGGGATCCAGATGGCAACACGATTGACGCGAATCACCGCCTGCTCGATTGCGCCAGTGTCCTCCGCGCTATTATCGCCATCACGCCCGACGGGCGGTACGCGGTTCTTGCCGACCATTTCGACGGCAAGAAATTCAACAGCCCCAATGACGTCGTCGTCGGGCCGGATCGCGCCATCTATTTCACGGATCCGACGCTAGATCTGCCCGCGGGTCAAAAACAGGAGACTCCATTCCAGGGCGTGTACCGCTTGGATTCCAAGGGAGACGTGCGCTTGCTTACCAAAGATCTTTCGCAGCCCAACGGCCTCGCTTTTTCTCCGGATGGGAAACGAATGTATATCGACGATAGCGAGCAACGGAATATCCGCGTCTATGATTTTGGCCGGGGAGCCAACCTTACGAACGGCCGGATCTTTGGTGAAGAGCCCGGCGGAAAGGATGACGGCGTTCCAGACGGCATGAAGGTGGATCGGAGCGGAAATGTTTTTGTCACGGGGCCTGGCGGGATCTGGGTTTGGGATTCCTCGGGCCATCACTTGGGAACGATTGAGATGCCCGAGCAACCTGCCAATTTGAACTGGGGAGATCCCGGCTATTCCACGCTTTACATCACGGCTACGACGTCCGTGTATCGCCTGAAGACAAAAGTCAAAGGGTTCGTGCCTTACCTCGCCTGGCAAAAATAGGAGGGCCGCGTCTGAAGGCTCGGCTCAAAACAGTTTCGCAGTTTCACCCCTGTTCTATTGACGCTAAAATTCTGTGGAACCTTTGATCGCGAAGGACACTCTAATGTGCGACGTCGTTCCGTCGAAGAGGCAAGTGGAATTGTTACAGCCGTGTGAATGCTTCCGCCGGCCTTCACCGTCGGGGCGCTCAATGTCCTTGACAAAGTAATCCTCGAAGTCTAAGAAATACATGGCCGTTGGCCACGACTGTGTTGGGAGGCATCCTTAATGCAGACGTCCCGCAGAGATTTTTTTAAGGTAGCCGCCGTCGGAGGCGTTGCCGCAACTGTTTTCGGATTTGACCTCAAACCCGCATACGCCCAACTCAAAGAACTGAAAATCGCGCGCGCCGGCGAGACGCGGTCGACGTGTCCTTATTGCGCGGTCGGGTGCGGCGTGTTGATTTACACGATCGGTGACAAGGCGAAGAACGTCACGCCGCAAGTGGTCCACGTTGAGGGCGACCCCGATCATCCGACTAACCGGGGAACGCTGTGCCCGAAAGGTTCGTCGCTCGAACAGGACATGCTCAACCCCCGGCGGCTGATGAAACCACAAGTCAGGCGGCCGGGCGGGACGGAATGGGAGGACATTTCCTGGGACGATGCGCTCAATGAGATCGCGCGCTGGACGAAGAAGTCCCGCGAAGAGACTTTTGTGGAAAAGGATGCGAACGGCCACACGGTGAATCGGTGTGAAGGAATATCGTTCATCGGCGGGTGCACGGATACGAACGAGTTCAATTATGTCGCCATCAAAGCGATGAGGAGCATGGGCTTGGTATATATAGAAAACCAAGCCCGTGTTTGACACGGCCCCACGGTCTCAAGTTTGGGACCAACGTTTGGACGCGGGGCGATGACGAATGGCTGGATCGACATCAAGAACACCGACATGATGTTGATCATGGGCGGGAATCCCGCCGAGAACCATCCCTGCGGATTCAAGTGGGCGATGGAAGCTAAGCGCAACCGGAATGCCAAGCTGATTTCCGTTGATCCCCGATTCACCCGGACTTCTTCCACAGCCGACCTGTTCGTGCAAATTCGCGCGGGTTCTGACATCGCGTTTCTTGGCGGGTTGATCCGCTACGCCATAGAAAACAATCGAATTGCCAAGGAGTACCTGGTCAACTACACGAACGCCGCGTTCATCGTGAAGGAAGGCTTCAAGCTACCTGAAGACGGGCTGTTTTCCGGCTTTGATTCCGCGACCGGGGCCTACGCCGACAAGACCACCTGGAATTACCAAGAGGGCGGGGACATGAGCGGGCACGCGGCGGAGTCGGCCGCGCACGGAGATCCTCCTGGACATCCCGCCACGGCGCCCGCGCCGCCGCCGATGCTGCCGCCGAACGTGGCCTACGATCTGACCCTTCAGCACCCACGGTGCGTATTTCAATTGTTGAGGCAGCAGTATTCGCGATACACACCGGAAACTGTCGAGCGGATCACGGGCATACCGAAAGAGCAATATCTGAAGGCCGTGGATTTGTTCACGTCGATCCGCAAAGACGGCGACATGAAGAAGGTGGCGACGATTATCTACGCGGTGGGCTGGACGCAGCATACTTTCGGCACGCAAATCATCCGCACGGCGGCGATGATTCAGCTCCTGCTGGGCAACGTGGGCAGAGCGGGCGGTGGCGTGAACGCGCTTCGCGGGCATTCGAATATTCAGGGCGCGACGGACATGGCCGGTCTGTTCGACAGTTTCCCTGGATATCTGAAAGCTCCTGTTCCGGCGGATACGGATTTGACGACGTACCTGAAGCGCATCACGCCGAATGCCTCGAAACCCACAGCGTGGGATTCGTTCAATTACTACTCGAATACACCGAAGTTCTTTGTGTCGCTCATGAAAGCGTTCTACGGAGACGCCGCGACAAAAGAAAACGGATTTGCCTTCGACTATCTACCGAAGTACGACCGCGACTATTCGTGGACGCACATTTGGGACGACATGTACAACGGCAAGGTCAAGGGCATGTTTGCCTTTGGGATGAACGGCGTGATGATCGGGCCGGACACGAACAAGAACATCAACGCGCTGAAAAAAGCGGATTGGCTTGTGGTGGGCGAGATTTACCCGGACGAAACAAGCGAGTTTTGGAGAGCGCCGGGAATTACCACCGACGAACAGAAAAACATCCAGACAACGGTGTACCGGCTGCCCTGCGCGGGTTTCGCGGAAAAAGACGGAAGCATGACGAACTCGGCCCGCTGGGTGACATGGAAATACGCGGCCGTCCCGCCTCCTGGAGAAGCGCGGCTCGATCAGGACATCGTGGCGCAGATCTTCCTGAGGGTCAGGGACCTTTACAAGAAAGAAGGCGGGAAATTCCCCGACGCCATTCTGAACGTCAGCTGGGCGTATGCGGACGCGGCTCATCCTCCGCTCACGCAAGTGGCGATGGAACTCAACGGCAAAGCGCTGGCGGACTTGACGGACCCGAAGACGGGCCAAGTGATCAAAGCAGGGCAGCAATTGCCCGGATTCGCATGGCTCAAGGACGACGGAACGACTATGTGCGGCAACTGGATTTACTCCGGGATGTGGACCGAAGCCGGATCGCAAGTCCAGCGGCGGGGCACTGAAGACCCCTCGGATATGGGCGTTTATCCCAACTGGGCGTGGTCGTGGCCGGCCAATCGCCGGGTGCTGTATAACCGGGCGTCTTGCAATCTCGAAGGGAAGCCCTGGGATCCGGAGCGGAAGCAAGTGTGGTGGAACGAGGCGGCGGGGAAATGGGTGGGAAATGACGTGCCCGATTTCAAGCCGGACTCGCATCCGAAGGACCACATGGGGCCATTCATCATGAACCCCGAGGGCGTGGGGCGATTGTTCGCGCCCATCGGAGTGCTGGCGGACGGACCATTCCCGGAACATTACGAACCGATCGAAAGTCCGACCAAGAACCTGCTCCATCCGGAACAATCCCATAATCCCCTGGTGAAAAAGTTCAAAACGCCTTTCGACAAATTCGGGGCGCCGGAAGAGTACAGCATCGTCTGCACCACCTACCGGCTGACGGAGCACTATCACTACTGGACCAAGAATAATCCGATGAACGTGCAATTGATTCCGGAGCCGTTTGTGGAGATACCCGTCGAGCTGGCCGAAGAAAAGGGAATCCGCGGGACGGACAAGATCAAGGTAATCAGCGCGCGTGGAACCTACATCGCAAAGGCGTTCGTTACGAAGCGGCTGAAGCCGATGACGATCGACGGCAAGAAGGTCTACCAGATTGGCTTGCCGATTCATCAGGGCTTCCGGGGAATTCAGGAGGACGCAGGCAGAGACGCGAGAACGCCGGCGAATTTGCTGACCCCGACAGTGACCGACCCGAACGCGCACACGCCGGAATCCAAGGGTTTCCTTGTGAAGATCGAGAAAGCGTAGGAGCGGACGATGAGCCAAGCGTCAACGGAGATCGTCAGGATTTCAGCGCACCCTGGTGCGGCACCCGGAGCAGGTCTCAACCGTGAATTCCAAGTTTGCAAGCTGGTGGACACGACGACGTGCATCGGCTGCAAAGCGTGCGAAGTGGCTTGTCTGGAATGGAACGGTTACACATTCACTGAAACGACGTTCGACAATTCCTACCAGACCATGCCGGAAACGGCATGGAATTACTGGAACCTGATCAAATTCAACGAACACGAGCGTGAAGACGGCAGCTTGATGCTGCTGATGCGCAAAGACCAGTGCATGCACTGTGAAGATCCGGGCTGTCTCGAAGCGTGCCCCGCGGACGGAGCCATCGTGCAGTACGCGAATGGGATCGTTGATTTCCAGGAAGCGAACTGCATTGGTTGCGGCTACTGCATGACGGGTTGTCCGTTCAATATTCCGAAATTCAGCCCGAAGGCGCGGAAAGTCTTCAAATGCACGCTGTGCAACGACCGGGTTTCCGTAGGGCTCGAACCGGCCTGCATCAAGGCGTGCCCCACGGGGTGCCTGCATTTCGGAACGAAGTCGGAAATGAAGGATCTGGCGGAGACGCGCGCGGCGCAACTGCGCGAGCATTCGGGATATCCGGATGCCGGAGTCTACGATCCGGATGGTGTGGGCGGAACGCACGTGATCTACGTTCTGCACGACGCGAAAAATCCCGAACTTTACGGCGGGCTGCCGAAGGATCCACACATTCCGCTATCGGTGCGGCTGTGGAAAGGGCCGCTGAAATGGCTGGGCGACTTGGCCATGGTGGGCGGATTGGTGGGACTGGTCTGGCACTATATGCGATATGGTCCAAAAAAAGAGGAGCACATTACGGGTGATGACGGAGGGCGGAAATGAGCAGCGACGCCGTACCCCGCGCCGATCTCACTGCGCACGACAAGGAACAGATTAGCCGGTATTCCTTTGGAGAGCGCGCAAATCACTGGATTGGGGCGCTGGCCTATACATACCTGCTCGTTACTGGGTTGGCGTTCTGGTCGCCCTACCTGTTTTGGTTGGCCGTAATCGTTGGTGGTGGGTCTACGGCGCGATTCTGGCATCCGTGGCTGGGCTTGGTGTTCTCTGCGTCGGTTTTCTGGACGTTCAAAGAGTGGCATGGTGACATGCAGGTGAACGAAAGCGATCGCGCCTGGGGGAAGGCCATCCCGCACTACATCCAAAACGAGGACGACGAACTCCCTCCAGTGGGGCGATTCAACTACGGACAAAAACTGTTCTTCTGGGGAATCTTTTACAGCGTAATCCTGCTGCTTCTGTCTGGGGTGACCCTCTGGTACACGGAGTCACTGCCCTGGGACCTTCGTTACCTGCGCTATCTGGCCGTTCTGTTCCATGCGAGCGTTGCGCTGATCACCATTGGACTGTTTCTGATTCACGTTTACATGAGCGCGATCATGGAAGAGGGAAGCCTGGGCTCGATGATACAGGGAACTGTAACCCGGGCTTGGGCTTGGACATTCCATCGCACTTGGTATAACGAGGTCGGCGGCGGAACCCAATCCAAACGATGAAGCAAACGGAGTGGGATCGGCGCATCCGTCGCGCCAATGACCTGGTATCGGCTTATCCTTTTGCCGCGGAAGGATTGCGTTTCTACTCAACTTTAGCCTCATTTCAGCGAAGCCTCTACACCGACGTACATCACGCCCTCGCTGATCCTTCCAGAAATTCATCCACGGGGTCGTTGCAAGGACCGTGCGATTTTTTTCTCCTTTTGCCCAAATTTTCAGGGTTCCTGGCGCTTATCCAGCAGATTGCTCCGACGCCTTTGACCCAAGCGGCAGCAGCCTTGGCAGGGAGAGGCTCGGCGGGTTGGCAACGCGCGATTGAAGATTTTTGGCAAGGAGGGTTTGAATCGCCCGAGGCCGGGACCGAGGAGGAGGGGCAGCCCGGGGATCCGGCGGAGACAACGACAACAGAGCGGTTATTGGCTTGGATTTTCGTGCAGCCGTACGCCGAGTACCTTGCAGACCAGAGCGGGCAACTCGCCGTTGACGGCACGCCCTCGACGTGCCCTCGCTGCGGGAGCAAGCCCATCGTAGGGGTTTTGCGGCGTGAGGGGGACGGGGCGAAGAAGTCGCTGGTCTGCATGTTGTGCGCACATGAGTGGGTATTTCGAAGGATTTATTGCCCTTCGTGCGGAGAAGAAAGGGAGCCGCAAATGGCGTACTACGCGGCGCCGGAAATTGCCCATGTGCGCGTGGATGTGTGCGACACGTGCCATACCTACCTGAAAACAATCGATTTGACTAAGATGGGGCTAGCGGTCCCGGTCGTGGACGAGTTGGCGACAATTCCACTGGACCTGTGGGCGCGCGAGCATGGATACCACAAGCTGCAGATTAACCTGCTTGGAACCTAACCTAATGAGGTATTTCCCAAACGCACTTTGCCAAGCCCTTGTGCGTGTTCGCGGCAGAATTTGCGTAGGTGAGGGACGCCTCTTGAGAGGCGCGCCGGAGCCAAAGGGACAACGAGGGAGCTAGGGCCGCTGGCCGTTGATCCTTGGAAACGCGCCTCCGCTGATTCCGCAAGTGGCGGCGCGTCGAATCCCGCCGGTGGGCGAAGGCGCGGGGCAGGTGGGTGTGGTCGCGACCACGCGAACCACCACGGCGGGAATCACAGCCGATGCAACCAACGTGGATGCGAGAAGCGCGCCGTGGGTGGCGACAACCCCTCCACTGGCAGCGGCATTGGCGATATTGGTGGATTTTGTCACCTCCATCGCCTCCATCTGAGGAGCGACAGCGGGTTGCGTGGGCGACTCATTGCCGCGAATATTCGAAGATTGACCCTCATTGACGATCACACAACGCCCATCAAGAGTGCAGAATTTGACGCGGCCTTTGAAGACCAGAAGATGAGTCACATGGAACTCAAAGGCCATATAGAAATCAGTTCCGACGACGCCGGCAACTCCTGTCGGGGTGCGAATTTCAAATTTGGAATTGGGTTTGACGAGCTTAACGGCCTGAGCGCGGACACGGCCGTAGTTCAGCTCAAGCTCGGTTTGCTGCGCGGCCGCGTCGTGGCGTGTAATTGTCATGTTTGTTTCGGAACCGATGTTGAGTACCGAGCCGTCGTTGAGCGCGACCCGCGCGCGGGCCAAATGGCCGGTGTTGATCATGTCACCCCAATAAACGGCGGCAGAAGTTGAGGCGGGAGTGGTGCGGGCCTCATGAATAAGGTTCACAATGGGCACAAGATTGGTGATTTTCCCGGCGGTGGGAGGCGCTTGAGCCGCCTGTCCAGACACACCCGCGGGCACCAACAGCAAAAAGGGGAGACATGCCCACAAGGCTAGCTGGGTAACAGACCGTGCGCTCATTTGTGCAGACCTCCGTGATGGCACATTCGAAAGCCGGGCGGAGAGACAGCCTCTCGTCCCGGAAACTCCTCGGAAGAAAGCGACCGCGGGTGTGGGCAGAAACTAGCACAAGAACCGGAGGAAACTCCAGTGAAATCTCCGGAAATGCAGGGAATCAAAGGGATTCAACGCCCGGATTGAAAAACGTAAAGAGCTGCCTGGTCAAGCCGCATAACCTGTCATTTCTTTCAAATACGGGCGCCGGGTTTTCAGAGAAATTTCATCCTGGCAAGGGTTGCAAATCACGCCTGTTGGACGGGGGAAGGAAGATTGCCCTGCAAAGAGACCTTGTGAGCTTGGCTGACAGGTATGCCGGATTCCTCAAAGCCGATCTTGATACGCCGGCGGAGCTCGCGCGCGACGTCATCCTTGCGGCCGAGAATCGTTCTAACCTGGAGGCGGAGCACGACGCCGTCAAGGGAGAGGGACTCAACGCCGAGAACGCGGGGTCCGTCAATAATCGCCGGAGACCAGTCAGGGTCGTTGCGGAAATCGCCGGAAATTTTTTCAAGTGTAGCGAGCGCGCGGCCGACTTGTTCGTCGGAGGGCATCGTAAGGTCGACGAAGATCTGAGACCAGTCACGGCTGAGATTGGCGACTTGGCCGACGAGGGAATTGGGAATGGTGACGATGGCGCCGGCAGCGTTGCGCAGGACGGTGCGCCGAAGAGTAAGATATTCCACACGGCCGGTTTCGTTGTTGAGTTGAACCGTGTCCCCGATTACGAATTGGTCCTCGAAAACGATGAAGAAGCCGTTGATGAGATCCTTGACGAGGTTTTGCGCTCCGAAGCCGAGAGCAATGCTGGCAATGGCCGCAGCTGCTTCAACAGGTGTTACGTTGAATCCGAACTCCGGAAGAGCGGTGAGAATTGCGCCGGCGATGACGACCGTGGTCCCCGCACTGTAAATAATGGCAGCCAGAGTTCGCGTCTGCTGCTCGCGCATCAGGGCAATGCGAGACTGACCCTTGGCGATTTGGACCAGGCGGGACGTGATCGCTCTAAGGATGCGAATCAGGATGAACGCTGCGAGCAGAATGACGATCAGGCGGACGCCGCGCGAACCTGCTACCTCAGCCCAGCGTGTGAATGTTTGGATCATGTCAAAGGCCGCGAGATTATACCACCGGGGCGAACCCGGCGACGGCGAAGTCGGCGGATCACAGAGGTTTGTTTTTGTTGGGTTGGGAGAAGCGGGGTAGAATAGAGAGCGATGAACGCGGCGATGGAAGTGGAAGCCGCGCCGCGATCCTGAACAATCTGCCGGGAAAAGCGAAAGGCGCCCGTAGCTCAGCTGGATAGAGCGTGTGCCTCCGGAGCACAAGGTCGGGGGTTCAAATCCCTCCGGGCGCGCCATTCTTTCCGAGGCCCAGCCCGGAGACATGGGTAACACAATGTACCGGTCACATGGGTAACACTTTTGGCCCGAATGGATTTTCGAGTGGTTCGAGCACTCGCGTCTCCAGATCGAAATAACCCAAATCATAATCCATAAAGCTGACCAACCAGATGTCGTCGTGCACTTCTTTAATGCCCACAGCTTGACCCGCAAAGACCTGACTGAAATTGATCTTCTTTCGGCCGATGCAGATGCGCCCGCAACGGGTGACCACGATGGTTTTGTCGTGGAAGGGATAGTCGATATCTGGAAGTCCCTTGTAGCTGCGCGGTGAGGGCTGATAGACCTCCGCCGGACATTTCATGTCCAGGGCTTCGTGCGGACGTTCGTTGTTAAAGACCTCGATAAATGTGTCGAAGCGGGCCTGCTGTTGAAGGAAGTTTCGGGCCGCTGGTTTGGTCGCTTCTTTTTTTAAGGTGAGATGCATGCGCTCGTGACGACCGTTTTGCTGCGGAGATCCTGGTTGGATCCGTTCGATGCCGATTCCCAGGCGAAGCCACCAGACCGCGAGTTTGCTGAGGTTGAACAGGGCATGCGCCGAAGCGAAGGGCACACCGTTATCGCTGCGGATGCTGGCCGGTAGGCCGCGTTCTTTGAAAAGCCGCTCAAATACGAGAAAGGCGTAATCTCCCCGGGTAGAAGAGAGAGCTTCGCAAGTGAGCAGAAAACGGCTGGCGTGATCGGTGACGGTCAGCGGATAACAGTATTGCCGATTGCCCAGCAAGAACTCGCCTTTGTAGTCGGTGCACCACAATTCATTGGGAGACTGGCCGAGCGAGAGAGCCGTTCCCTGTGCCCGTCGACGCACGCGACCGCGGCGCTCGACCAGGCCATGGCGATCCAGCACGGCATGGATGGTGCTCTTGGCCGGGATGGGAATCCCAGAAAATCTGCGAATCAATCGTTCGCGAATTTTGCGAGCACCCCAGCTGGGGTGCTCCTGTTTCACGTTCAGGATGTAGTTTTCCACCTGGAAGGGAAGTTGATTCGCGTATCGATAGGGCCGGCGGCTTCTGTCGGTCAGACCGTGAACGCCGCACTCCTGATAGCGGTCGAAGATCTTATAGCCCGTCTTGCGGGAGATGCCGAACTCCCTGCAGAGGTCGGCCATCGCCTCGCCGGCTAGCCGGCGAGCTACAAACCGCAGCCTTTCGTCCATCACCGAACACTCCTTAAGGCATCACTCCCTCCCCGAAAAGGGGAGGAAGTGTAACCTATGTGTCCGGTACGATCTGTTACCTATGTCTCAGGTCGCTCACCGATTCAAATAGCCGTTCAGTCAGACCTGCTCCGTTTCTAGTTAACTCCGGGGTGACCCTCCCGCAAGATATTCGGCGATGAAGAAAAGTGATCTTGCACGAAAACCTGCGAGGTGCGATGGAAACGCGAGGGACCACCGGTAGGCGAGCCGCTTTGGCTCGACCCCGCTTCGCTCTTCAATTTACATGCGGGCTCGTCCCGAGGCGGCCGTCTGCTACAATGTGAGTGTGGCCTCACATTCACTCGCAGCGCCGCGGCGGTTGCCGCAACAGAAGCGGGGACGCCGGCGCGTTGCGGGCTTCCTGCACGCTGCCGCGAGCGTGATCACAGAAGAGGGATACGAGCGCGCGACGATGAGCGCGATTGCCGATCGCGCTCATTCGTGCATTGGGTCGCTCTATCAGTTTTTCCCCAATAAACGGTCGGTGGCTGAGGCGCTTTGTGAGCAATACATCAGTGAAATCGAACAGTCTTGGGCGGTGCTGGGCCGCCAGGCAGGGGAACTGGCCACCGACGCGCTCGCGTGCCGTCTCGCCCGCTTGCAGATCGAGATCGTCCACAGCCACCCCGCCCTGCTCGAGCTTCTGGACTTGCCTCCCACGAGGCACACCCCCAAACGCCGAGAGCTGATCCGGACGCGTATCGCAGCGGTCCTGACCGCGCATAAGCCTCGCATGTCCAAAACAACAGCGCTTCGGGTCGCCTCCGTCGTGCAGCAAATCAGCCGAGGGATGCTGTCTCTATACGCGCGAACGAGCGCTGAAGAGAAGAGCGCGATAATCGAGGAATTCAAATCCGTTTTGACAGGTTATCTGGCACCCAAATTGAAGCCCTAAGAATCAGAATGCTTGTCAACAGATGCGGCGTTTTTGCATGGTCCGCAGCTTCGGCGCACGAGAGGAGATGGGATTGAACAGCACTCGCCTCGGCTTTCAGAAAAATTCCTTTTGCCTGGCCGCCATTTTGTCTTCGCTCCTGTGCGCCGGATGCAGCCACAAGGCCTCAACCGCGCAAGCGGCCCGCCCGCCGGAAGTGGAAGTCGCGACAGTGGTCCAGAAAGACGTCAACATCTATGGCGAATGGGTTGCGACGCTTGATGGGTACGTGAACGCGCAAATCCAGCCCCAAGTCACCGGATACCTGATCAAGCAGGATTACCGCGAAGGTTCGCTTGTGCAGCAGGGCGAGGTCTTATTTGAAATCGACCCGCGCCCGTTTCAGGCCGTGCTGGACCAAGCCAAAGCTCAGCTCGCGCAGGCGGAGGCCCAGCTCGGCAATGCCACGCTCAACGTAAACCGCGACATTCCCGAGGCTCAAGCGAAGGCGATCCCCCAAAGCCAGCTCGACAACGACACGCAGGCGCAACTTGCGGCCAAGGCGGCCGTGGAGGCGGGACAAGCCGCCGTGGAACAAGCCGCGCTCAATCTTGGGTTCACAAGGGTGCGATCACTGATCAGCGGAATTGCCGGCATCGCGCAGGTGCAGGTAGGAAACCTGGTCACCCTTTCAACCGTTCTCACGGGTGTTTCGCAGGTGAATCCCATCAAGGCGTATTTCCCCATCAGCGGGCCCGAGTATTTGCGGATTGCCGGAAAAATCGGATTAGGTACGGTGGACCTTCTCTCAAAAAGATCGCCGATTCCGATTCAACTGATCCTCTCCGATGGGAGCACCTACCCGTACGGCGGCAGAATCCTCTTCGCCGATCGCCAGGTAGATCAACAGACGGGAACGATCCGGATTGCCGGGGCGTTCCCGAATCCAGGCAATCTTCTCCGCCCGGGACAATACGGCAAAGTGCGAGCGGTCACGCAGATTCGCAATGGGGCGCTGCTGGTCCCGCAGCGCGCGGTCAGTGAACTGCAGGGATACGATGAAGTCGCGGTCGTGGGGTCCGATGACAAAGTCGCGATTCGAACCGTCGAAGTCGGCGAGCGCGTAGGCACGATGTGGATCATCAACAAAGGGTTGAGGGTGGGCGAGCGCGTGATTGCCGAGGGAACCGAAAAGGTAAGAGACGGTAGCGTCGTCACCCCGGTCCCCTACAAATCCGGGACCGAGGCCAACTGAGCCATGTCTAGATTTTTCATCAATCGTCCGATCGTCGCGATGGTAATCGCGATCCTTACGGTGATCATTGGAGCGATATCAATCCTCCGGCTGCCCGTGGCGCAATTTCCGAACATTGTTCCCCCCGAAGCGAAAATCCAGGCCACATTCGTGGGAGCAGACGCGCAGACGCTCGCGCAGTCGGTAGCCACGCCGATCGAAGAGCAGATGAGCGGTGTAGACAACATGAATTACATGTATTCCGTAAATGCGACCGCCAACGGCCAGATGACGATGATCGTGGATTTTGCCGTTGATACCGACCCCAACACGGATCTCATTTTGACCCAAATGAGGGAGACGCAAGCGGCGCCGCAGCTCCCCGCGACCGTGGCGCAATACGGTGTGTCCGTCCAAAAATCCACCTCCGCTCCGCTCGTGCTGGTCGCGCTGTATTCGCCGCATGGCACCTACGACGCACAATTCCTCGCGAACTATGGGTACATCAACCTTGTCGATCCGATCACCCGGCTTCAGGGAATCGCCAACGTGCAGGTTTTCGGGTCGGGGCAATATGCGATGCGAATCTGGCTCAAGCCGGATTTGCTGGCCAAGCTCGGGATCACAGTGTCCGACGTGGTCAACGCTGTCGAATCGCAGAACACGGTCAACCCGGCAGGACAGATCGGGGGAGAGCCGAGTCCCGCGGGGCAGGAATTCACATATTCCGTGCGGGCGCAGGGCCGGTTGGTCACGCCCGAGCAATTCGGCAACATCATAGTCCGCGAGAATCCGGATGGGGGCGCGGTACGGTTGAAGGACGTCGCCCGGATCGAGCTCGGCGTCCAGAGTTACACGCTCATGGGCCGCTTGAACGGGAAACCGAGCGCTATCTTGGCGATTTACCAACTTCCGGGCTCCAACGCAGTGAACGATGCGAAGGAAGTCCGAGCGCTGATCGCGCAGCTAAGCCAGCGATTCCCGCAAGACATGAACTACGTTGTGTCCCTGGATCAGACGAAAGCTGTCTCCGAAGGCATACGGGAAATTCTCCTGACACTGGTCATCGCTCTCATTCTTGTGATTATTGTGGTCTACATTTTCCTCCAGGGCTGGCGCGCCACGCTGATTCCGTTGCTGGCCGTGCCGGTCTCGCTGGTCGGGACATTCGCTTTTTTCCCGTTATTTGGTTTTTCCATTAACACGCTTTCGATGTTCGGTCTGGTGCTTGCGATCGGACTTGTGGTCGACGACGCCATCGTGGTGGTCGAGGCCGTCGAGCGCCACATAGAAGAAGGCGAGCCGCCAAAAGAGGCGGCGATAAATGCGATGGCGGAGATCTCGGGCCCGGTAATCGGCATCGCTCTCGTGCTCTCCGCGGTGTTCGTGCCCACGGCCTTCATACCGGGAATCACGGGGCGCTTGTACCAACAGTTCGCGGTCACCATCGCAATCTCCGTGGTCATTTCGGCGTTCAATGCGCTGAGCCTGAGCCCGGCTCTGTCCGCGTTGCTGCTGCGGCCGAAGAAACCCAGCAAAGGATTGCTGCGAAGATTTTTCGATTCGTTCAACCGCAGCTTTGGACGCGCCACCAACGGCTACATCCGGGCGAGCGGAGCGCTGATTCGCAAGAGTGGAGTGGCGGTAGTAGCCCTCATCCTCTTCGGAGTAGCGGCGATGTTTTTGGGCCAAAAGATACCCTCCGGCTTCCTCCCCGACGAAGACCAGGGATACGCGTTCGTCAATCTCCAGCTTCCACTGGCGGCTTCACTTCAGCGGACGGACCAGGCCGCGCGGGCCGTTGAAGCGGTCCTGGCCAAGACTCCCGGGGTGGAGTACACGACGAGCGTCATAGGATTCAGCCTGCTCAGTTACGTTCAGACGAGTTACAACGCCTTTTTCTTTGTCACGCTGAAACCGTGGACGGACCGCAAGGAACAGTCCGAACAATTTCAGGCCATCAAGGCCCACTTGAACCAGGAGCTCAGCAAACTCCCTCAGGGAACTGTTTTTAGCTTTTCGCCGCCCGCCATCCCGGGCGTGGGCACCTCCGGCGGCTTCACATTCATCCTTGAAGATCGAGGCGGGCACGACATTCCCTACCTGGCCGCGAACGTGGATAAATTCCTGGCAGCGGCAAGAAAAAGACCGGAGATCGCGGGAATCAACTCGTCTCTGCTTCCGAATGTTCCGCAGGATTTTGTGGAAGTAGACCGGGATAAAGTGCTGAAGGAAGGCGTATCGATATCAGACGTTTATACGACACTGCAAGGATTTATGGGCGGGCTGTTCATAAACTATTTCAATCGTTTTGGCCGGCAATGGCAGGTTTACGTCCAGGCCGAAGGTGACTACCGCACGAACGCGAAGGCCGCAGGCCAGTTCTACGTGCGAAACAACGCGGGCGCCATGGTTCCCCTCTCGACACTGACGAAATTCGAGCATCGCTTCGGCCCGGAGTTCATCATGCATTACGATGAGTACCCATCAGCGCAAATCAACGGCAGCGCGGCTTCCGGGTACAGCTCCGACCAAGCCATGGCCGCGCTTGAACAGGTGTTCGCACAAACGATGCCGCACGACATGGGGTACGACTATCTCGGCATGTCGTTCCAACAAAAGCAGGCGGAGAAGAGCGTATCCTCCACAACGATATTTGGCGTGTCGATTCTGTTCGTCTTCCTGATTCTGGCGGCGCTTTACGAAAGCTGGTCGCTGCCCTTCAGCGTGTTGTTGAGCACCCCGGTGGCGGTGTTTGGAGCGTTTGGAGTGCTGTTCTTGCGCCGGTTGTTTACCCAGGCTTTCTATCCGCCGTATATGGTGCAAATGGAAAACGATGTCTATTCGCAAATTGGCTTAGTAATGCTGATCGGTTTGGCGGCGAAGAACGCGATCCTGATCGTCGAATTCGCAAAAGACGAGTACGAGAAAGGCAAACCGCTCGTCGACGCGGCTCTCGGAGGGGCTCGGCTCCGCCTGCGGCCGATTCTGATGACCTCCTTTGCATTCATCTTCGGATGTCTGCCGTTGTGGTTTGCTTCGGGCGCAGGATCGGTTGCCCGTCAAATCATGGGCACAACGGTGATTGGCGGGATGCTGGCAGCCAGCGCCATCGCCATCTTTTTCATTCCCGCAATTTTCTATTTTGTAGAGAAGCTTTCAAGCGGGAGGAGACAGGAATTCGGAGAATCCTCCGCCAACCCCACGCCACAGGAAGGCGATTAAGATGAGAAAACTCGCCTTCCTAGGAATCGGGCTCTTGCTGGCCGGTTGCACCGTGGGGCCGAATTACAAGAGGCCCAACGTGGATACACCGGGAGCCTATCGAGGCGAAAGCGGGAGTGAGCCTTCCCTCGCATCGGCGGAGTCCCTTGGAAATGAAAAGTGGTGGGACGTTTTTCAAGACCCCGTACTGCAGCAACTGATTCGCACGGCGCTGCAGCAGAATTATGACGTGCGAATCGCCGCGTCGCGAGTCCTCCAGGCCCAAGCCCAGCTTGGAATCGCGCGCGCCAACCAATTTCCCATGTTGGGGGCCGGGGCCGAGGCGTTCAGCGAGCGCAATCCAAAAATTTCGAACGCGTTCCCGTCATATGAGGCAAACGCGGGACAGATCAACTTGTCCCTCATCTGGAACTTGGATTTCTGGGGTAAATACCGGCGTGAAACGGAAGCCGCGCGGGCAAGCATGCTCGCTTCGGAATGGGGACGCCGGGCGGTCATGGACTCGGTTGTTTCGAGTGTGGCCACGTCTTATTTCCAGATTCGCGAACTCGATTTGGCCCTCGAGATTTCGAAAAAAACGCTCGCCACGCGCCAGGATTCGCTAAGACTCACCAATGTTCTGGCGAAGAACGGATCGGCATCGATGCTGGACGTCCGGGAGTCGGAGCAGTTGGCCTACACAGCGGCGGAGGCGATCCCCGACCTGGAGCGTCAGGTCGCGCAACAGGAGGATTATCTGAGCATCCTCCTCGGTCAGAACCCGGGATCGATTCCGCGAGGCCGACAGCTCAGCGAACAGCCGAACCCGCCCACAGTGCCCTCAGGGCTCCCTTCGGAGCTTCTGGAGCGGCGTCCGGATATTCGCGAGGCAGAGGCCAATTTGATTGCCGCGAACGCGGAAATTGGCGTCGCTCGGGCGGCCTATTTCCCCGACATTTCCTTGACCGCGACAGGGGGCTTCGAAAGCTACGAGCTAAAGAAGCTTTTTAACGCCTCCTCGGGGCTCTGGAACACTGCCGGGTCCCTGACCCAACCGATTTTTGAAGCCGGTGGGCTACGGTCCGGTGTGCGCCTAGCGGAGGCCCAAGAGCAGCAAATGGTTTTGACTTACAAGCAAACGATCATCCAGTCGTTCCAACAAGTGTCCGACGCCTTGATCGCGCATCAGAAGGACCGTGAGTTCCGGCAGGAGCAGGAATCGCTCACCGCCTCGGCCGAGGAAGCGGACCGGCTCTCGAAGGTGCTTTTCAAGAATGGTGGAGCGAGTTACCTGCAAGTTCTCACCAGCGAGACGAATTATTACGCGGCCGAACTGAACCTCGCCCAAGCGCAGTTGAATGAACGCCTGGCCCTCGTGCAGCTCTACAACGCGCTCGGGGGAGGCTGGCAGCAATAAACTCGCAACACTCAGAATTGGACCAGGCGCTCGAGCTGTGGAAGTTCCTGCCGCGGATGGTGTTATTCTGTTTGTCTGCGGCTCGGATGACAGAAAGCGTAAGGCTCACAAAAGGAGACAGGATATGCAGAGAAAGGCGACGGCAGTTTGGCAGGGTGGACTCAAGGATGGCAAGGGCGCCATCTCGACGGAAAGCGGAGTCCTGAAACAAACGCAATACTCCTTCAGCACGCGATTTGAAAACGGCGTGGGAACGAATCCCGAAGAGCTTCTCGCCGCGGCACATGCCGGCTGTTTTACGATGGCCCTTTCCGCGCAATTGGGCGGTGCGGGAATGACCGCCACAAAGCTAGAGACGACGGCAACCATTTTCCTCGAAAAGGTGGGTGACGGATTCACGATAACGAAGAGCCATTTGAACCTCGTCGCACAAATTCCAGGGGCAGACCAGGCAAAATTCGATGCCGCAGTGAAGGCCGCGGAAACCGGATGTCCCGTTTCCAAGCTGTTCAAGGCGGAAATCAGCGTCAACGCCCGCTTGCAGTCCTAGCACAACTCGTTTACAGCTTCACAAGACGGGATGAAGATTTGAGACGCAAAGCAATCCTTGCCGCGGAAGGGCGTACCATCGCGCAAGTCGCTTGCCTTGCATATCGCGATTCGAAAAAAATGCGCACCGGTAAAACGAACTGATGGCCATTCCAAACGAAAACAACACGCTAGACCATACGCAGAAGCAAAAATGGCTGAAGTACTCTTCCCTGATCGTAATTGTGGTTGCCGCCGTGGTTTATCTCGGCTGCATCATTTCACCTCCGTCGCTGATGGACGACAGCGATTCCGTTCAGGCCCAGATCGCGCGAACCATGCTGGCAAGCGGAAACTGGGTGACGGCGAGGCTGGATGGAATCGCGTTTCTGGAAAAGCCGCCGCTCGTGTATTGGGCGATGGCAGGGTCTTTCAAGGTTTTTGGAGTTCACGATTGGGCCGCGCGAATCCCGATCGCCCTCTCGGCGATCGGATTGTGCTGGCTGACCGCTGCGTTTGGAACTTGGGCCTTCGGCAAACGTGCTGGATTTTACGCCGGATTGTGCATGGCCACGTGTGTGGGGCTGTTTCTCTTCACGCGCGTCTTGATCCCGGACGTGATGTTGACGTTCTGCATCGCCCTGGCGATGTGGTCGATTATCCGGGCATTGGAGGAAGGGGAAGAGCGCCCTGGATTGTGGTCCGCGCTGCTCGGGGTCAGCATAGGACTGGGACTTTTGCTGAAGAGTTTGATCGCGATCGTATTTCCCGCAGGTGCCGCGCTGGTTTATCTAGCCCTGACCCGGCAATTACTTTTGAAACGCACTTGGCAACGATTGCATCCGTTTCGTGCCGGCTTGATTGCGCTGGCAATCGCAGTGCCCTGGCATGTGCTGGCCGCGATTCGGAATCCGCCCATCTTCGCATTCACCCTGCACAGCGGTCCCGGTCAATACCATGGGTTTCTCTGGTTTTACTTCATCAATGAGCAATTGCTTCGATTTCTGAACCTGCGCTATCCGCGGGACTACAATACCGTCCCACGCGCTTATTTCTGGCTATTTCATCTGGTATGGGTTTTTCCCTGGAGCGTTTATCTGCCCGCAGCCGCCAAGTTGTCCTTCAAACCGGAAGACCGGGCCGGAAGGGCTCGGCTGCTCGCGCTTTGTTGGTTGGGGTTCATCCTGGTCTTTTTTACGTTTTCGACGACCCAGGAATACTATTCGATGCCGGCTTATCCCGCGTTCGCCTTGTTGCTTGGTTCGGCGATTGCGGCTGGGGGAGCCTGGGTGCGGCGCGGGACGCAGGCGCTCGGAGCTATTTGCGCCGCCGCAGCTGTAGCAATCGTTGCAATTCTGGCTTACGTCCACGGTCTTCCCACGCCGGGGGATATCTCCTCGGCGTTGACCCATCACCCGGCCGCCTACACGCTTTCGCTCGGCCATATGGAGGACCTGACTCTCGACTCCTTCGCCTACTTGCGCTTGCCGCTCGTGATTGCGGGAGTGGCGTTTCTGGTTGGCGTCGTAGGTTCCTTCTGGTTGAAAGGAGAGCGAGCATTTTTTGCAGCCGCTGTCATGATGGTTTTGTTCTTCCACGCGGCGCGGCTGGCGATGGTGACGTTCGATCCATTTCTTTCCTCGCGGCCGCTCGCTAAAAAGCTAATGGAAGAGCCCCAAGGAACCCTGATCACTCAGGGTTTCTTCTTTCAATTTTCATCCGTGTTCTTCTATACCGGCCGCAGCGGGCTGCTCTATTCTGCCCGGCGGGCGAATCTCGAATACGGCTCGAATGAGCCGGGCGCGCCGCATGTCTTCATCGACGATGAACAATTGAAAGATTTATGGGAAGCGCCGGGGAGATGCTACCTGCTCACCTTCAAGGCCAGTCTCCCGAAATACGAGCAACTTCTGGGAGAGGATCGGCTGGATACTCTCATGGCGAGCGGAGGAAAACTACTTCTGACCAATCACCCTTTGACTCTTTCCGGACAGACAAACGGTATGCACTTCTTGGCATCCAAATGATGTAATACAATTCAAGAAATGGCCCCTTCGCAAAACCCGCCTGCTTTCTCCATCGTTGTGCCGTTTTACAACGAGCAGGAAAATATCGCTCCCCTCTACGTGAAAATCATCGAGGTGATGGACGCAATCGGCGAGCCGTACGAAATCGTCTTCGTAGACGACGGGAGCAAGGACGGCACGATTCGGTTGTTGCGGGAAATCGCCAGGGACGACAATCGAGTGAGCGTCGTCAGACTTCGGCGAAACTTCGGTCAGACTTCAGCTCTGAAGGCCGGGTTCGACCACTCCGTGGGCGAGATCATTATTTCAATGGACGGCGATCTCCAACACGACCCCGCGGAAATTCCTCGATTCATCGAAAAGATTCGAGAGGGGTACGACATTGTGAGCGGGTGGCGCGTGGAGCGCACGGACCACTGGCTCATGCGGCAGCTGCCCAGCCTGGTCGCCAACCGAATCATGGCAAAGCTCTCCCGGGTGAATCTGCACGACTTTGGAACTACGTTTAAGGCTTACCGGCGCGAAATCCTCTCGGAAGTTCATTTGTATGGTGAGCTGCACCGCTTCATCCCTGCTTTGGCGGCTTGGGCGGGAGCTTCCGTAGCTGAAGTCCCGATCACGAACAACCCGCGAAAGACAGGCAAATCGAATTACGGAATTTCGCGGACGATTCGCGTCATGCTGGACCTATTGAGCGTGAAATTCCTGCTCGACTACTCGACGAAGCCGTTGCACTTCTTTGGCTCGGCCGGGTTGCTGTGTCTCGCCGGCGGCGGGGGGATTGGCGTATGGGTTTTCCTCCGGAAGGCGCTCCTCAACGAAGGTCTGCTTGCGAATCATGGTCCCCTGATGTTGCTGGGGATGGCGCTGGTGATGGGGGGAATTCAGTTCATCGCAATCGGCCTGATCGGAGAGCTGCTGGCCCGCACGTATTTTGAAACCCAGAACAAGCCCGTCTATACCGTTCGGGAAGTGATTTCGAACAGGGAACTCAAGACAGGACGCACCGAGCCACCGCGTACCGCCGGGGCTGCAGGACGCTAGCAGCCCGCAGCCGTGCGCGAATCCGGCGCTCGCCGGATAACAAAATTGGCCACGGCTTTTTCTGGAGATCCGCCCTGGTTAAATCCGACCTTCCAAAACCAATATCGAGCTTCATCCACCGGCAGCTTTCTCGACGTGTCCTCCAAATTGGAAACGCATCGCCGAAAGAAGCTTGGCGGCAAATTCGTCCTGGCCGCGCGAACTGAATCGCTCGAACAGGGCCGAACTGAGGACGGGGCTGGGGACGGACTCATCAATTGCTGCCAACAGAGTCCAGCGTCCCTCTCCCGAATCGGAAACCCGGCCAGAGAATCCATCAAGCGCGGGAGAGGCTGCCAGTGCAGAAGCGGTAAGGTCGAGTAGCCAGGACGCGACAACACTCCCGCGGCGCCAGACTTCGGCGACATCGGGGAGGTTGAAATCGTAAAGGTAGTGATCGGGTTCGCGCAGAGGCGTAGTCTCGGCGTCGACGACCTGGGACTTTTTACCTGCGTTTGCATGTCTAAGGATGTTAAGCCCCTCCGCATAGGCGGCCATCAGACCGTACTCAATTCCGTTGTGGACCATTTTCACGAAGTGGCCGCCGCCGGAGGGCCCGCAATGCAAGTAACCCTCTTCGGCCGTGCCGCCCAACTTTTCCCGGCCCGGTGTGCGGGGGATATCGCCCCGGCCGGGTGCCAGAGATTTGAAGATCGGATCCAGCCGCTGCACGGCACCTTTTTCGCCGCCAATCATCAAACAATAGCCGCGTTCGAGGCCCCAAACGCCGCCGCTCGTGCCTGCGTCAACGTAGTGAATACCGCGCGGGGCAAGCTCCTTGGCGCGTCGAATGTCGTCAATGTAGTAGGAATTGCCGCCGTCAATCACCGTGTCGTCGGATTGAAGGCGAGGAGCCAGATCCTTTAATGTGGCGTCGACCACAGCGGCGGGTACCATGAGCCAAACTGCTCTCGGTTGGGAAAGCTTCGAAACAAACTCGTCCAAACTGGCGGCGCCTTTGGCTCCTTCGGCCACCAATTGTTTGACGGATTCCTGGTTGCGATCAAATACGACGCAGGTATGCCCCGCACGCATTAACCGGCGGACCATGTTTGCGCCCATTCTGCCGAGACCGATCATTCCAAGTTGCATGTCAGGTAGCTCCTTATCAGCGCCTCTCCAGAACCTACTGTACATCCGAAGGGCTCGCTGCCCAAACCGCATGTCGAGATTTTACGCGACGCTGCGGGCTCCGGGGCAGCAAAATATGTGATGCAGGCATCGGCGGAGAGAGTGCAGGGAAATCCAAAAAAATCCGCCAAAGGATTCGCAGGCCGCGTGAACCGGCTCATGCGCCCGGTGGCGAGGGAATGGACGGATTGTCACCAGTCGCCACTTCGAAGCGGATGAATTGAATCCAAACGGCATGCGAACGGCGTAATGCAAGATGTGACATATCGGAAGTGGCAACAAAAAACACGGGCCCCTGGAAATCGCTCCGAAAAATAAAAATGAAAGCGAGCATCCCAGCAATGAAATCCATTTTTGGGCAGATTCAGAGGCTGTATGAATTGGCGGTGAGGATGTTTGCCGGGTTGAGGTCACCATTTCTGTTGGCGGTGCGTCTATATTGGGGATGGCAATTGACGGAGACCGGATGGGGAAAGTTGCACAACCTGCCTCATGTAGTCGAATTCTTCACAAGCTTGAATCTGCCGGCGCCCGGCCCGACGGCGGTGTTTGTCTCGGTAGTGGAACTCGTTGGCGGCATTTTTCTGGTGTTGGGATTTTTCACCTTGCCCACGTGTATCGCGGTCGTGATCGACATGATGGTGGCTTACATCACGGCCGACTCAGAAGCGTTCAAATCGTTTTTCTCGGATCCGGGAAAATTCTACAACGCCGACCCGTACACGTTTTTGTTTGCGGGTCTGCTGCTTCTGATTTTCGGCCCGGGAAAGCTATCCCTCGATCATCTGTTGGCGCGCTACGTGTTCAAGAAGGAAGAGGTTCGGACGGAGCCGTAACTGGGATTTGGCGTGTCGCCGTCCCACAAGAAACGGCGACAGCTCGATGATCTGGCCGAATTTTGCGAAGCGCTCTTTTGGGCGAGGAATAGCGGGAGGGATCATACTTTTCTTGACACTGCCTGGCTCTGTTCAGCTGGAAGAGAACTCAAACATTAAAGTGGACGGCTCGCGCATTCAGGTGCAGATCGCCGAAGGCGATTGGGGAAGCGCAAGACCTCTCCTTCCGGGTTGGATTCGGTCCGCCGGTGAGTCCGTCACGGCCTACTACGGGCGCTTTCCAATTCCGCAAGTGCTGCTTCGCATTCTGCCCTTTTCAGGCGAGGGTATTCGCCACGGAACGACATATGGCGACAATGGCGGTTATATCGTCATACATGTCGGGACCAACACTCCCGCCGCTGAATTTGGAACGGACTGGATGCTGACTCACGAAATGGTGCATCTCGCGTTTCCCTCGGTCGAAGAGAACCATCACTGGATTGAGGAGGGGATCGCGACGTACGTTGAGCCGATCGCTCGAGTCGAGGCGGGCCACATGGACGTCAAAGAGATGTGGTTCGAGCTTGTGCGCGATCTTCCACAGGGACTGCCTGGGCCCGGAGACGAAGGCCTCGATAACACTCACACCTGGGCCAATACATACTGGGGAGGCGCGCGCTTCTGCTTACTCGCCGACATAGGAATCCGGCGCGCCACGAATAACCGCCTAGGGCTCCAGGACGCGTTGCGAGGGATTTTGAACGGCGGCGGCGACATACGAGTCTCGTGGGACCTGAAGAAGGCGCTAAAGCTGGGAGACAAAGCCACCGGTGTAAAAGTCCTGGTCCCTCTCTATGAGAAAATGAAGGACCGGCCGGTGCAGACTAACTTGCCAAAATTATGGAAGGAGTTAGGAATAACGCGCACCGGAAATACAGTCGCGTTTGATAATAGTGCGCCGTTGGCCGGCGTAAGAGAGGCCATTACGTCTGGCGATAAACCCACGGATTGACCGGCTCCGAGGTTCCGCAACTATTGACTCTGCTCTCACATTCTCGTAACAAACAACAAGTAGCTTCGCCCGCCTAGTTCGCCGAATGCCGCGATCTGCTGGGAAAGATGCGCGGACCAAATCGGCCGATTGTTGCTTCAGTGTAGAAAACTTTCCGGGTAAAAGTGTGTCTTATCGTCACGAACCCGGCTGAGCGAGGTGACTTCTCATGGCGGCTTCCTCAACGGCCCTTGAAGCGAAAATGTCCTCGCGCCCGGGGAAAATCGGCGTGCTGGTGTTCAGCCTCGCGCTTTTGGTGGGATTCATTTACGCCGGGAGCCATCTGATTTCCGATCTTTCGGAAATTCATACGTCGAGCGTTATGCCATTCGTCCTGTTGGGGGTGGCCCTTCTAATCGCGCTGGGATTTGAGTTCGTGAACGGGTTTCACGATACGGCCAATGCGGTGGCCACGGTGATCTACACGCATTCGCTGGAACCTCACATCGCCGTGGTTTGGTCGGGATTATGGAACTTTGTCGGTGTATTGGTTTCCAGCGGAGCTGTCGCCTTCGGAATCGTATCGCTGCTCCCCGTGGAATTGATCCTGCAAGTGGGCAGCAGGGCCGGGTTCGCCATGGTTTTCTCGCTCTTGGTGGCTGCGATCATCTGGAACCTCGGCACTTGGTACTTCGGGTTACCAAACTCAAGTTCGCACACCTTGATCGGTTCAATTATTGGCGTTGGTATCGCAAATCAATTGATGTCGGTTAAGACCGGGACCAGTGGCGTCGATTGGGGACAGGCTCTGAATATCGGGAAATCGCTTCTGTTTTCTCCCATCGTCGGATTTATCTGCGCCGGCCTTTTGCTTCTGCTTTGCAAAGCCATTATCCCCAATAAGCAGCTCTACACCGCGCCGGAAGGAACGGAACCTCCTCCTTTTTGGATACGCGGGCTTTTGGTTCTGACGTGCACGGGCGTGAGCTTTGCGCACGGATCGAATGACGGCCAGAAGGGCATGGGATTGATCATGCTGATACTGATCGGGACCGTCCCCACGGCCTATGCCGTAAATCATGCGGTGACGACGAGGCAGACGGAGGATTTTGTCGCCGTTTCGATGCAAACGGCCGATATGTTGGGAAAATATGTTTCGCCGAGCGCGGTTGTCGGGGACGACCGTCAAGAGCTGACGGACTATATCCGAACGCGCGAATTCACGCCGAATACCATGCTGGCGTTGCGCCAGCTCGTGAACGGAATCGGAACCGAGATGGCTCTGTACAAACAGCTGAAATCCGTGCCTCAAGATAAGGTGCGTAACTTCCGTAACGATTTGTATGTGGTTAGCGAGACGCTGCGGCTGATGCAGAAATCAAAGCAGCCGGAGTTTTCCACGGCCGACGCCGCGATCTTAAAAAACTATAAGACGCACGTGGACAACGCGACGAAGTTCATCCCCGGCTGGGTCAAGGTGGCCGTGGCGTTGGCTCTAGGCTTGGGGACAATGATTGGCTGGAAACGGATTGTCGTCACCGTCGGAGAAAAAATTGGGAAGGATCATTTGACGTATGCCCAAGGTGCGGCGGCAGAAATCACGGCGATGGTCACGATCGGTGCGGCCGACTGGTTTGGCTTACCTGTCAGTACGACGCACGTCCTCTCATCCGGGGTCGCGGGCACAATGGCCGCCAATAAAAGTGGGTTGCAGTGGACCACCATCCGCAACCTGGGAATGGCTTGGATTTTGACCCTGCCGGCATCCATCTGCCTGGCTGCCATGTTGTTCTGGGCATTTCGCCGGGTTGGTGGCTAATTACACTCGGGCTTCGCGCAATTCTCGAAACTCGCGCTGTGAATTTCAAATTCCGTGAGCGTGGCGTCGCCCAGGGCCCGAACTTCATACCTGCCAATGATCGCGCGCGGACCCGTTCAGTGGCTCATCAGATTCACGAAAATGTCGTCGAATTTCTTCACGTCCACATCCAATTGAACGGTCGCTGGGTGTAACTGCTCAGGCGGAAGAAGATGGCCCTGCCATTTCGAATCGTCCGGCCCATTGGGACCGCTGTAAGGGAGGAAAAAAGTGGGGACACCAGCGGGCTTAGACCAAACGACGGTATCGCCATATTTCGGGCCGTGGTCGATGTCTACGTCGAGGTACATCGTTTTTGACCTGGTGATTACCGAAGAATCTATAAGGGAACTAACGAGTAGCTCGTCCCACATGGCGGACCAAAGAGTGGTGCCTGCTGGTGGCTGAAAGTCGAGATACAGCCGTTTAACATGGGCAGCGAGAGGGCCGCCGGCGTCAACCACGCGCTGCATCAAAGCCCGGCTTGACATCACCTGAAAGCCCGCTTCAAACGGGCTGACTACGATTTTTTTCCACGGCTCACGCAAGACAATCGCCGCCGCCTCGGGATCCCACCACCAGTTGAGCTCCGGCCCGCC
The DNA here is from genome assembly GCA_035503815.1 of Verrucomicrobiia bacterium. GTDB lineage: Bacteria > Acidobacteriota > Terriglobia > Acidiferrales > UBA7541 > Palsa-295. Next base: position 83,682 of record DATJTF010000027.1, on the reverse strand, counting down.
GTTGCTGCTGCCGCCCATGATGTAAATTGCTTTAGTCAGCGGGACGATTCCGGGATCCATGCGCACTGCAAGCGCGATATTTGTAAGAGGTCCGGCGCAGTAGAGGACCACTTCGCCGGGATTGGCGCGAATCGTATCGATAATGAAATCAGCGGCGCGTCCGGGACGCGGCTTTACTTTCGGCATCCCGCCGGGCGGTGCCCAGGTAAAACTTGGGTCGGGCGCGTCCGGATTGAACGATCCGTGCCACCCGACATAGGAGCCATACAGCGATTCACGAATCTCCTGCTCTCGTCGGGTATGCAGCAAAGGGAATTCCGCTCCTTTAATCACTGGAACATCCGTTCGACCGGCCTGCTCTGTAGCCCACAGAGCAAACACCGTAGCCGGATCAACCCATTGATCGCCGCTGACCGTGGTGATTCCAAGCAAGTCGATCTGGGGAGCGCGAAGAAGCATGAGCAGAGACAAAATATTGGTGCCTTGTGGGCCGCCGCTGTCCTGATCGGCGATGACCTTGATTTTGTTTTGCTGGCACCAAGCTGTGGAGACGATTAGCAAAAATGCAACGAATGACGCGTAAAGTTTGGTTAGCTTCATTGGACCTCGCACGAATGGCCTGAAGGTTTTGGCTGTTTCCTGAAGACCCGGACGCAAACCATCCCGAAGTTCCGGCAGCAGCGCACTGTACCATAACTTGCGGATTGGGACTTGATGGAGATCGGCGTCGAAGACACAGTTCCGCGTATGGTCCGCTCCACAGAAATGCAAATCTGCAAGAAGTCCTGCTAGGGCTTGTGTTTTTGCTCGCGGGGGTATAAAGAAGCAGGCGCGATGAACCACGAAAGGGAAACCACTTCTGCGGGAAAAACCATGTCTTCAACCAATTCATTCTCCATGAACCCAGAGGACCGAGGAGATGCAGCGATTGTTTATTGCACCGGGCGATTGACAGCGGAGCATTGCGAGACATTTAAGACCGAAGTGAGAAAACTAATTAACAGGCGCAAGCAGATCGCACTGGATTTGCAGAAGGTGGACCGGATGGACAGCTCCGGTCTGGGGGCAATCGTGGGCCTCTACATATCCGCGAAGAAACAGGACTGCGTATTCGAGCTGGTGAATTACGGAGAGTCGATTCGCGAGCTGTTAGGGATGGCGCACCTGCTAAGCGTTTTCGAGGCTTGCGGGCGTTATGGGACCAGGATGCCGTAGAGCGTCAATTAATCCATGAATCGGATTCGCCGCTTTTTATCGCCGCCGAAGGCTTCCACACAAATTCCCCATTCAAATCGCCGATCGATTTCAAGCCCAGACGAATCGTCCGCAGTGATTCGAAAGTATGGGCCCGGCGGGTTTGGTTCGCTGGAGCCGTCACTTCGGAGCGGCCCCCTGCTGCCGGTGTTAGACTACGCCCTGAGCGCACGAATTTTTCCGGAGAAACAGAATGACGCGACGCGAATTTGCGAAGGGCATGACGGGAATTGCCGGCGGGTTGATTGCAGGAAAAGGGGCGCGGGCCGGAGAGCGTTCCTCTCGCAAAAATCATCCTCGGTTTGACGAAGCCGCAGAGACGGCGGGCGGCTTGACCGACGTCGAAGGTTTTAAGGTAGGGCATTTTACGGACGAACGAAGGCCGACGGGCTGCACGGTTGTCCTCTGCGAGAAGGGCGTCGTGGCCGGAGTGGATGTTCGCGGAGGAGCTCCGGGAACACGCGAGACGGACCTGCTGAATCCTGTGAACACTGTCCAGCGGATTTACGGGCTTGCTCTCTCTGGAGGGAGCGCGTTTGGGCTGGACACCGCTTCGGGTGTGATGCGTTATTTGGACGAAAAGGGAATCGGATTTCCCGTAGGACAGTCGATTCACATTCCGATCGTTCCGGCAGCCATTCTCTTTGACCTCGAATTGGGAGATCCGAAAATCCGGCCTACGGCCGAGGCTGGATATCGAGCTTGCCAGAATGCCTCCTCGGGTAAAGTTGCCGAAGGAAACATCGGAGCGGGTGCGGGCGCCACGGTCGGGAAACTATTTGGCCCAAAGTTCGCCATGAAATCGGGACTGGGAACGGCCAGCGTTCGCGCGGGAGATACCGGAGTGATTGTCGCGGCATTGGTGGCAGTGAACGCGGCTGGCGATGTCCGCGACACGAGAACGGGCGCGATCTTGGCCGGAGCGCGAGCCGAAGACGGGACAGGTTTTCGCGATACGATGAAGCAGATCCGGAATGGATATTCGATATTGAAATCCGCTGCGGGGAAAAACACGACCATCGGAGTCGTGGCGACGAACGCCTCACTCACGAAAGCGGAAGCGACCAAGGTGGCGCAAATGGCCCACGACGGGTACGCGCGCGCCATCAATCCGGTCCACACGCCTTACGATGGCGACACGGTTTTTGCGCTTTCGACCGGCACTCTCAAGGCCGACGAGCAGGCCGGATCGATTGGAGCCCTGGCGGCGGAAGTTATGGCGGAGGCGATCCTGCGTGCGGCACTACAAGCCACGGGCATTCTCGGGCTTCCCAGTTATCGCGACCTGCATAAATAAGCGCCCGGGCCGATCAAGCCAGCCTTTGTGGTCAATCCCTCGAATCTGCAAGCAGACTATGCCCCGAAGAGATAGCCCGAGAGTAGTTTTTTCAATTCCGCGACGATACGTCCGCGCTCTTCCGGCTCCGCCTGTTCATAGGCAAATGCGAACAAGCGCTCGCCTGTTTCGATGGCAACCCGCAGGCGCAGATCGAGCGAGGAAAGGTCATTCATTCCCAATGTCCCGATCATGAAGCTTTTCACCAGGCCCGCACCGACGGCGTCGGGATTTGCCTCGCGCTTTCTGGTTGCTGTGCTGATATGCGGACCAAAGGCGATTGCCCGAAAATCGGGGCGTGAATCAAGAAAGCTCACAAAGGCGTCGATCACTGTGCCAAGGAACGCGGGGCCGTCTTGAAAATTGAGTTCCGCGAAACGGCCCTCGAATTCGGCACGAAACTCTTCCATATGCCGGACCGCGATGGCGTCGATGATGGACTGCTTTTCCGGGAAAAAACGGTAAAGCGCGCCCACCGAGATTCCCGCTTTCCGGGCGATTCGGTTGGTGGTGATCAGCTCAATGGGCATCGAGGCAAGTAGAAGCGAAGTGGCCGCCAGAATTCGATGCACCGTCGCCTGACTTCGAGGTTGCAAAGGGAGCCGTCGCCTTGCGCCTAAACGTTCGTCTTTCCCTGGAAATCCCTGAGATTTCTTCTTAGGAGGCATAGTTAACCTTCATAATTTCAGTATAGTACGGCGCGACTGCAAACGGCACGAAAAGTGAAAGCGAATTCACTTTCGTGATATTTTATTGTATACTTCCTAAAGCTGCCGACGGTGGTTTTCGGCGGCCGCAATGATCTTGCGGTCTGAGGGGAGCGATCGTGCCTGTTCCGGTTTCGCAGATGTGGACGGTTTCGTCCTACGTCCTCAAACAAAAGATACGCGGCCGCGACCGCTATCCGCTGGTGCTGATGCTCGAGCCCCTGTTCCGCTGCAATTTGGCCTGCGCCGGCTGCGGAAAGATCCAGTATCCCGCGCACATCTTGAAGAAAGAGTTGAGCCCGGAAGAGTGCTTTCGGGCGGTCGAGGAGTGCGGCGCGCCGATGGTGTCGATTCCCGGGGGCGAACCGCTGATGCATTCGCAGATTGAAAAGATCGTCGAGGGCCTGGTCGCGCGCAAGAAATACATTTACCTCTGCACGAACGCACTCCTGCTGAAGGAAAAGCTTCACCTTTTCCAGCCGAGCAAGTATCTCACTTTCTCCGTACATCTTGACGGCCAGCGGGAGCACCATGAATTCTCTGTGTGCAAAGAAGGGGGCTACGACGAAGCTCTGGAGGGAGTTCGCGCGGCGGTCGCGCGTGGATTTCGCGTGACCACCAACACGACGCTTTTCGACGGCGCCGATCCCAGCAGCGTTCGAGCGTTTTTCGATGAAATGATGGATCTCGGCATTGAGGGCATGATGCTCTCGCCGGGCTATTCCTACGACAAGGCACCCGACCAAAAGCATTTTTTGGGGCGCGCCCGCACGCGACGGCTCTTCCGCTCCATTTTGGCTAATCGCAAGAAATCCTGGCGATTCAACCAATCGCCTCTCTTCCTCGAATTCCTAATGGGACGCCGCCAGTATGCCTGCACGCCTTGGGGCATGCCCACGTACAACATTTTCGGCTGGCAGAAGCCTTGCTACCTCCTCCAGGACGGATACGCGGAGACGTTCGCCGAGCTCATGAAAGAGACCGAGTGGAAGAATTACGGCACCGAATCCGGCAATCCGAAGTGCGCGAACTGCATGGTGCACAGCGGCTACGAGGCGTCCGCGGTGAACGACACATTCAGCTCGCTGCGCGGAATTTGGAATACGGCGCGGGCGACGCTTTTTCACTCCTATCCCGACCCGGAAGCGCTAGACATGCTGCGGGAACCCTCGCGTCCCGTTCATTCCTATAATCCCCTTATCCAGATTCAATCGCCTTCGGCCCGGATGGGGGAGACACGCGCATGAGCGAAACGAGTTCCGCGGATCGGCCTGTCAATCCGGGAAACCGGCCTGCGAGCGCCGACTCGCTCGAAGTCGTCCCCGGGTTCGCCCACGAGAAGATCGAGGGCTGGGTGCCATCTCTCGCCACGCAAGAGGAACTCCATCAAGCGCTGGAAAAAGCCTTTGACTACCGGGGAGATGTCACGATTACGCTTAAGGACGGCTCGAAGATCGAAGGATATATTTTCGACCGGCGAAGTGCACCGACGATGGTTGATTCTCGCGTCCGATTGATACCTCGCGACTCGAACGAAAAGGTTTCCGTCGCGTACGCTGATATCGCCGCACTCGTTTTTTCCGGCCGCGACACGGCCGCCGGAAAGAGCTGGGAAGCCTGGGTGCGAAAGTACTGGGAGAAAAAATCGGCGGGCGAAAAGGGGATCGCACTCCAGCCCGATGCTCTCGAGTAAGAGCGGCCTTTTCTAAGTTAAATGCCGCCGCCTCGCCGGCCGGCTTGCAACGACTGTCGAGACGAAATTATCTTCGATCCGCTAGAAACCGTAACGCGCCACTATCGCGCCGTCAGGTTTTCGCAGCACCGCCAGGGCGGCATGTTGCGCGGCCAGAGTAAACTTCAGCTCTCCCCCCGTTGCTTTATCCCGCAGATCAATGGTCTGGTCGCGATCCGACTCCGATTCGATCGCATAGAGGACCGCGTCCTTTAGCTCCGTTGGATATATCAATACTCCGGGAGATACGGAGGATTTCAATTCGAATTTGGGAGCGACTCCCGACAGCGCGAGGACGCCCTTGTATAAAGCGATCGCGGGTGCGGTTCCTTGCGCCAGTTCCACAGGATAGCCCGCCCAGTAAATGCGGCCCTTGCCGTAAGAGAGCGATGCAAAAGAATCGTCGCCGGGCAAACGAAGTTCCTCGAGCCAACTCTGCGCCTGTTGGTCGAAGGTGAGAGGAATTGCTTCGCCATTCACCTGCATTTGCGCGGTATGCGCAGTGAGCGCCTTCGCCTCACCATCGAGTTTCACGCTGGCCGCCCGTGCCGCCGGGTGCCAGTGAGTGTCTTTTTCCACCGGGCCTGTGATGAGGGCGTTCCCGCCGGCGTTCACATAGGCCAACAAAGCCTGCCAAGTGGAATCGGCCAGCGCCTGTGGAGACGGAAGTATTACAAGTTTGGGCGACCCTAACTTTTCGATAAGGTTCTCCGCAAGAATGCCTCCAGAAACGCGGGCGCCGTAACACAGCGCACGGACAGCCTTCCTTTGGGCCTCGATTTGCAGATCCTGCATCGCGGAAAATTGTGCCGCTTGCGAGGTGACGATCGTGACCGGAGGCGGCTGGGGCGCGGAAAGATAACCGCTCGCCTCTTGCGAGAATTTCGCGAAGTTGCGCAGGACGGTGGCGACGGGCTTTTCCGTCCCATCCGCTCGGAGCGCCCCGATGGGGACTTCATTTCCCTCGGTCATGTAATCGTTGGAATTCCACAGCCATTCGATGGCCCCCGATCCCTGGATGAAGGACAGTGCCACTTTCCGCTCGAATAAGCTTCCTTCAGCTTCCTGCGTGCGACGCGCGATTTCGTCCAGCGTAAGCTCTCGTTGCAAGCCTGTTTCCTGAATCAGCATGGGAAGTCCCGGCTGCTTGGCCACCAGCGAATCCCACAGTAGCCCGTCATTGACCCACCAGGAATGGTTCGCAGAAAAGCTGATGTAGGGGCTAAAAAAGGCGGGAGAGAGCCGGTCAACGTAACCGCCTTCATCCTGCCCGACGGTGATCAATTGACGCGATCCGGTGGCGCGGATGGCCTCCTCCAGGTTCTTCACCCAGTTCGCGAACGTCTCTTGCGCGAACAGGTAAAAATCGTAGAGCTTCAGCGAGTTGAATCCCGAATACATGCCACGAGGGGTGAACTCTTCCTCCCGCGGGACTGGTAGCGTATCGCCTGATGCGATGGTCGGGAAGTTCCAGTCGTCAGCTAATACGGCGCGGTCGGGATAGCGCCCGTTGAGCCATGTGTTCCAAGCCTTCAGCTCGAACGAATCCCCGTTCGGGCGCATCTGCCATGTGTGTTGAGAAAAGCTTGGTTCATTAATCAGGTCCCAGGCCACAAACGGAACCTCATGGAATCGCGCGGCTACCATTGTTACCAGGTTTTTCTGGCGTCTCAACGCCTGCGGATCCAAATAGGAATTTTCTCCGCCAAGGACGTCGGGAAGAAACGCGAAAAAATTGAATTGCACGGGCAATCCATTTCTTCTCGCGGTCATCAGGTACGCTTCCAGGGTTCGGAGCGTCCTTTCGTAGGGACGCCCCTCCTCGTCGCACACTTTGTCCCATCCCGTCCACCATCCGGTGCGGAGCATATTCAAGCCCGCGGAATGAATCTGCGCCATGTCGCGGTTCCAGACGTAGACGTTTGGGTGATCGAAATAAAGCCGTTGGACTTCGCTCGACATGTAGGTCGTACCCACCACGGCCAGCGGATGCCCATCCAGCTGAAAGTAGTTGTGGCCGACAGACAATCGAGGACCCGAGCGAAGATAGTCTTCATCGCGCGTCCAGAACGCTGAACGATAGACGGCGCGCAGCTCTTGTCCCTCGTAGAGTTCGGCCTCGATCGTGTGAAACCCTTTGGCGGCCGGTGCGGGAAAGACGACCGGCATGATGGCCGGAACGGAGACTGTCTGCGTTGATGTGTCTCCCGGGGAGTTTTCCGAAGTAACGGTGATTTTTGCTTTCAGCGGCAGATCGCTCTTCGTCCGGCCGATCCAGCGGACTTCCACTTCCACCGGCTCGCCCGGCAAATAGAGCGGCAAGACGGGAGCGACAATGAACTCCTCGCTCCCTCGAAGGGCGGTGGCCGCAAGCACGGGCACGGTCTTCTTGGCTTCCTCTCCCGTGTAAAAAGAGTCCGCCAATTTCGAACAGAGAAATATCCACCGCCCACCGGCAAAATCGTCGCGCACATGATCGATCTGGATCGCCGGCGCCGCCATGCGCCGACCGTCTCGTGTGCCCCAGGCGAGCGTATCGAGCCTCGAGTCGATCCGGCCCGAGGATCCCTGCCGGTTGTAGACGTCGGAGTCGGTGAGATGGAGGATGGGACTGAACGCGGCATTCCAATCAAAGGGCGAAAGCTTGGTCACGACGTCCGGATTTGTTTTGAAAGAGAGCCCCGGAGATCCGGGCGTCTGTTGATACTGGTCGATCCGCAGCGGAATCGTAGCTCGAACGCTATACTCGCGCAAATGCCATCCGGCGGCGTCCCAGTAGGCGGCTCTGGAAAATGGGCGGCCACCGAGGACGAGCAAATTGCCTCCCCGTTGCAAATAGGCGTAAATCGCATCCCAATCCGCTTCGGGATAGGCCGAGCCATACGGAAGTACAAACAGCTGCGTGGCGGGATCAGCGAGAGCTTGCGGCAATTCCTCGGCATTCACAAAAATCGATCTGGGCAGAAGATTTTCCAGCTCTGCGCGAGAAGGCGCGCTGGTATCAAAGGCAGGGAATCCGCTCTCTTGAAAAACGACAGTGGAATGAGAGGAAGCGGGCATGGAAAACAGGCGTCCGGGGAAACCGAACGCGATGAGGACACCGAAGAGACCGCACAGCAATGGACTTTTATGAATGCTCATCGAAGTCACCTCGGAAGATTGATTTCTAGCCCTCTGCCTTTCGCCGCGGCAACGCAAAATTCATCTCGGGGTTTCAAGCTCGACCGCCGGCGCTCGACGCATCCCGTCGATGTCTTGTGGCAAATGGATGATCGTAGCCAGCAAGAACACGGCTCCAAGATCCGCGAGAAGAAGGGACAGCCCGAAGCGAAGGCTTCCAACCACGGCGGAGATCACTCCGACGACCCAGGGAATTCCCGCAGCTCCCAATTCGCCGATCGCCAGCATGCGCCCCGACATGATTCGCGCGTCCGCGCCATAGTGGCTCGCCATCCAAGCAAACAGGATCGGAAAAATGACGGAAAATCCAAGTCCCGTCACAAAAGCCGCGGCATAAATCGAGCCGACGCCTTTTGTTTGAGTTAAAAACGCAATCCCCCCGAACCCCAGCAAGCTCCCGCTTTGCACGACGAGGCGTTCGGGAATCCGGCGAAGGGCCAAAGTGCCCAGGCCGCGTCCAACCATCATTCCCATCCAGAAGAATGCAGGGGCCAAAATCCAAGCTGTACCGGCCGCCCCGGTGACTCGGCGCGAGTAAGTAGCCAGCCATCCTCCAACGGCCGTTTCCGCGCCCACATAGAGAAAAAACAACAATGAAAAAATTGCGGCAGAGCTGTCGAACTGAATTCTGGCGGTCTCGCTCGCCGTCCGTGCGCGTGCGGAATGCTGGCTCAGCGAATCCACGTCGCTCGCCGCGAAGGCGATCGCCACCGCCGTCGTAACTCCACAAATCAAAACAAGAACTTGCAAAAAGGCTCGCGGACTCGCGAAGAATTTGAAAAGAAAAGGACAAGAAACGGCGCCGATCGTCCATGAAAAGTTGACGAAGCTCAGCGCCCGTGCTTTTCTCTCCGGCACGGCTTCTCCAACCCACAGGTTCGTCGCCGCCGTAATGAATCCATTTCCGAGTCCCATGCAGAAGAACGAAAGTAGGGCAGTCTGCCACGGGCCTCTTCCCAGCGTGGCGGCGCCTAAGCCCATAAGCAGAAAACCGGAGATGAATGCCGGGCGGTAAGTTTGCTGAAGTAGGTAGCTCGAAACCGCTACGCCAATAAGCAATCCCCCAAATTGCGCCGCAAAAAAGACTGCCGTCTGCGAATCGCTCAACGACCATCGTTGCGCAAGAAGAGGAAGTACGGGCCCCAGAAGTACCGTGAAAATCCCGGTCACAATGAACCCGGCATGAAGCAACGGCATGGTCTTGCGAAGCACGTCCTGAGACACGGAGGCGCCATTCATGGGTATCCGATGATCCCACAGATCGGCCAGATTGACGCATCGAGAAGCGGGCCATATCCGGCTTTCCTGGGCCCTTTTCCGGCCATCGGCCCGTGAAGGGGACCCCGGCAAAAATTGATGGATTGCATCCAACCTCTGGATTGTACAAGTCGGGGTAGCTGGGGGTAGGTATGTATCATGAGGACGCATCACCCTGCGGGTCAGGAAGTTGACAAGGACGCTTGTGGCGTTGGGTTTATCGCCCGTTTGGGGAGCCCGGCCTCGCGTGAAGTCATTGATCGCGCCCTTGTCGCCCTGGCGCGGCTTTCTCACAGGGGCGGAATGGATTCCGACGGTTTGAGCGGAGATGGAGCGGGTTTGCTGCTGCCGATCGACCGGGAATTCTTCCAGTCCACGGCGGCGCGGTGCGGCATCTCGCTGCCGGGCGAGTTCGGCGTAGGGATGACGTTTATTCCTAAGGGGGAAGAGCAATCAGCCCGTGAGTCTGTAGAGTCGCTGGCTGGGGAATTCGGGCTTCAATTTCTAGGTTGGCGGGAAGTTCCGACGAATTCCGAGTGCCTGGGTCCACGTGCCGCCTCTACTCTCCCTTTGATCCTCCAGTGTTTCTTTTCGTCTGAGAATTCGGAATTCGATCTGGAACAGAGGCTCTTTCTGTTTCGCAAGCGGATCGAGGCTCTGAAATCGCCAGTCTATTTCTGTTCGCTGTCCTGCCGCACGATCGTTTACAAGGGCCTGCTTTCGCCGTCTCAGATCGGCGCCTTTTACCTGGATTTGGCCAGCCCTGAACTTAAGGCCCCTTTCGCCGTGTTTCATCAGCGATATTCGACCAACACGCGGCCCTCGTGGCCGCTGGCGCAGCCCTTCCGCTTCGTTGCGCACAACGGCGAGATCAATACGATCGGGGCCAACCGGCGATGGATGCGGATGCGCGAAGAAACTGTGCGCGAATCTCTCGGCGCCGCACAGCCGTTCGCCGCACTCGAGCCGGGTGTCAGCGATTCGGCGAGCTTCGACAACGCATTCGAGATTCTGGTTCGGCGGGAATTTGGATTGGCCGGAGCGATGCTGCGAATGGTTCCCCCGGCCTGGGAGAGCGATAAACGCATGTCATCCGAGTTGCGCGCATTCCTGGAGTTCCAGTCGCGCGCGCAAGAACCTTGGGACGGGCCAGCGGCGCTCGCTTTCAGCGACGGGAAAATGGTGGGAGCAAAACTCGACCGCAACGGATTGCGTCCTCTGCGTTACAGCGTCACTTCGGACGGTTTGGTGATCTGCGGCTCCGAAGCCGGACTCATGGATTGCGAGGGGAAACAGATATCCGAGCGCCAGCGCCTTGGCCCGGGAGAAATCCTGCTGGTGGATGCGGCCGCCGGCGAAATCTTTCGCGAAAAGGACGTCGTTAAGCTGTTACAAACTCCGAAGGCTCGCACCCCCTTGCATCGGCTTCGCCCCGTTCCCTCGATCGAAGTTTCGCCGGCTACTCCCGAGCCGCGGCGCGTGGCGGCTAGCCTTGGTTGGACGGACGACCAGTTCAAGTTGCTCTTTCAGCCCTTGGGACTCGAAGGAAAAGAAGCTGTCTGGAGCATGGGTGACGATGCGGCTCCGGCTTTTCTCTCCTCGATGCGCCGTCCTTTATGGGACTTTTGCAAGCAGCGCTTCGCTCAAGTCACCAACCCGCCGATTGATCCTCTTCGGGAAGCCCACGTCATGAGCCTCGACGTCTTCTTCGGCAACACGTTTGTAGCCTCGTCTCCGGTTTTGGATGCGGGGCAGTGGAGCGCTCTCAAGCAGCATTTCGACGGGGCCATCGCCCAAATCGACATCACGTTTCCCGCCCATGCGGGTGTGGCGGGTGCGAAAGATGCTCTCGACCATATCCGTCGCGAAGCGGCCGCGGCGGCGCTGAATAACGCGAAGTTGCTGGTCCTCTCAGACCGTGCGGCTGGGCCCACGCGCGCTGCTCTCCCAGCATTGCTCGCCGCCTCGGCGGCTTGGCAGGCGTTCGCGGCAGCCGGAGGCTTTGACGCCCCGTTTGTGGTCGAGACAGGGCAGGCGGTGGAGACGCATCACATTGCTTTGCTTGTTGCGCTGGGAGCCAGTGCTGTTTTCCCCTATCTCGCGGCGGAGCTCTCCGAGAGTCTAAAACGGGGAGGCGCGTCGAATTATCGAGCCGCAGTGGAAGCCGGTCTGCGCAAGGTGCTCGCCCGGATGGGGATTTCCGCGCTCACGAGCTATCGCAATAGCCATCTTTTTGAAGCCGTGGGCCTCAGCCCGGAATTATCCGCCGAATTCTTCCAGGACGCCGGATGCGTTCCTGGAGGCAAGAGTCTCGACGATATTCTGGAAGACGTTCTCGCGCGCCATGCCGGCGCTTTTCAAGGCGATCGAGGCGGATTGCAGGACGCGGGGTTCTACCGTTTTCGCCAGACCGGCGAGCGCCATTCCAATTCTCCCGAACTCGTCCGTCGGATGCACCGCTATATTCAATCGCCCACGGCGGAAAATTACCGTGCCTTCGCCGAAATATCCGAGGGGCGCGAACCTGTGTCGCTTCGCGACCTTCTCTGCCTCGTTCCGGGCGAACCGGTCCCGATCGAGGAAGTGGAGGCGGAATCCGACATTGTAAAGCGATTCAGCGCACAGGCGATGTCGTTGGGTGCCTTGAGCCCTGAGGCGCACCGCACGATCGCCATTGCCATGAATCGCCTGGGAGCGCGGAGCAATACAGGTGAAGGTGGCGAAGATCCGCGGCTATATCGAAGCGATCCCGAAGCGTCGAACCGCGTGAAGCAAGTCGCGTCGGCCCGTTTTGGGGTGACCGCCGAATATCTTGCGCGCGCGGACGAAATCGAAATCAAGATGGCGCAAGGGTCGAAGCCCGGAGAGGGCGGCCAACTGCCCGCTATCAAAGTCACCCCATTTATCGCGCGTCTCAGGCATGCCGTGCCCGGCATGAGCCTGATTTCTCCTCCGCCACACCACGATATTTACAGCATCGAAGACCTGGCGCAGTTGATCTACGACCTGCGGTCCGTGAACCCTCGCGCGCGAATCGGCGTCAAGCTGGTCTCCGGCGCTGGGGTCGGGATTATCGCGGCGGGCGTGGCCAAGGCCGGCGCGGACGTGATCACAATTGCGGGTTTTGACGGCGGCACAGGTGCATCGCCCCTGACCTCCATAAAAAATACGGGCCTTCCTTGGGAAGCCGGTTTGACTGACGCCCATCAAGCTCTTTTGCGCTCTGGATTCCGTCATCGAGTCCGTCTCCGCGCGGACGGAGGATTCAAGTTTGGCCGGGACGTATTGATCGCATCTCTTCTTGGCGCTGATGAATTTGGTTTCGGTACGGCCGCCCTCCTGGCTTTGGGCTGCGTGATGGCCCGCCAGTGCCATCTCAACACTTGCCCCGTGGGAATCGCCACGCAGGATGAGAAATACCGGGCGAAATTCGAAGGCAAGCCGGAAATGGTGATGGAGTATTTCCAGGGGGTCGCTTCGGAAGTACGCCGCCACCTCGCGTTTCTGGGCGCCCGCTCCCTTGACGAAGTTGTGGGATCGCCCTGGAAGCTCCGACTGCGCGATCCGAAGCATGCTTCTTCGCTGGATTGGCTGCTCGCCGTTCCGCCTGAGGCGCCCCGCCATGTGGCGTCCTGCAGCGCGAAAACCGGATCCTCATACGCCCGTGTGGAACAAGTTGCGACTGGGATTCAGGAGAAACTTGGGAAAGTGGCCGCGCGGCTTCCACAATTGCCGTTCCGGCCTTTGCGGTTCACCATTGCCAATTCCGAGAGGACCGTAGGCGCCCGCATGAGCGGCGAGATTTTGCGCCACACTAATTTCCAGGGCCTGGGAGGCGAATCGATCGAATGCGAATTTCGAGGCACCGCCGGCCAGAGCTTTGGGGCGTTTTTGATTTCTGGTTTGCGATTCCGCTTGCTCGGCGAGGCCAATGACTACGTTGGGAAGGGGCTCTGCGGTGGATCCATCGCGATTTCCGCTGGTCCCGAGGCTTCGCGCCGCGGGGATGTCCTGGCCGGCAATACGGTGCTTTACGGCGCGACTTCTGGTGAACTCTACATCGCGGGCAGAGCAGGCGAACGGTTTGCAGTGCGTAACAGCGGAGCCCTGGGCGTGGTCGAAGGAGTCGGGCAGCACGGTTGCGAATATATGACCTCCGGCGTTGTCATCCTGCTCGGGACAGCGGGAAGGAACTTCGGCTCAGGCATGACGGGCGGACTTGCCTATATTCCGCGCACCGAATTGACTTCCACCGAATACAACCAGGAATTCCTCCGTTGGAGCGATATCGAAGAACAAGAGGAGGAATGGCTGCGTCAGGCTCTACGGCAGCATCTGCGCCTGACAGGAAGCCCTAGGGCGCGGAGACTCCTTCGCTCGATCTCACCCCTTCCCCTCGTTCGTCTGGAACCACTTGCCAGGCCCTGCCCCATCGAACAGACATGGGAACCTTTCCAATCCCTCGGGAACGTGCGTGAAGCGCCCTCTCTCGACGAAGTTGTCCTTCTCTCACCTGAAAACCCCGAAGTTGCGGGAGACCCGGTCTGCTGAGCAAGAGCCTTGCTTGAGTTTGGTCCCGCTCCTGGCCAAACTGGGGCCAAATCGGGATGGGGCCGAATAGACTCTCTGATATACTCTCGCCTAACACTATGGACTTTGACCACCTTATAACCTTTGTGGAAATCGCCAAGTCCGGCAGTTTTTCGCGAGCCGGTCAGAAACTGTACCGCTCGCAGCCGGCTGTGAGTGCTCAGATTCGCCAGCTGGAGCAAGAATACGGCGAAAAATTGTTTGACCGCGTCGGGAAGTCCGTTCGTCTCACCTCAGCCGGGGAATCCCTGTTCGAGTACGCAGGTAAGCTCTTGGCGCTGCGCAATGAATCCTTGCAGGCCGTGGCCGACCAGGCCAGCGCTCCTCGCGGCACGTTGACGATTGGCGCCAACGAAGCTACGTGCCTCTATGTTCTCCCCGAGACGTTCGGCGACTACCACCGCCGGTACCCGCTCGTGCAAATCAGCATTTATCGAAATTTCAGCCGCAAAGTGATTGAAAAGGTGGAGGATGGCGCGGTTGACCTGGGAATTGTCACCCTCCCCATCAAATCGCCCAGCCTTCGAATCCACTCGATTTTCCGCGACCGGCTCATGTTGATGACCAGCCCCGACAATCCTCTCGCGCGGCACAAGAGCGTCTCTATGAGCGATGTGGCCGAACAGCCGCTCATCTTCCCCAAGACTGGCTTTATGCGCGCTCTGCTGGATAAGCAGTTCCGCGCCTATCGTTCCAAGCTTCGAATCACGATGGAGCTTCCGAGCGTAGGGATGATCAAGAGATTCGTTGCCGCCGGATTCGGCGTCTCCCTCATCAGTCCGACCTTCGCCCGCAACGAAGTCCGCTCGGGAGAAGTGAAACTGATTCCTATCGCCGACGCCGAGTTGTGGCGCGAGCTCGGGCTCGTGTATCGCCGGGATCGCACGCTTCCCCGGGCAGCCGCGGCGTTTGTCCAGTTGCTTCGATCAAAGAAGCTCCCCGACGAATCCTGACTTTGGACCGCATCCCCCTCTAGACCAGCTTTCCAGTGCGCGTTTAGACACCGGGGCTTGACCCTCCGTCTCGGAAGGGCGTTTATAGACTTAGGGGGGCACCCGTCCGGTTTTGTAGTCCGAATCGCGTCGACACACTTTGATTTGTCCAAGCGAGGGCTCCGGGAGATTCACGGAACCCCCGGCTGGCGGTTGCTTGGCGTGATTTCCGGCGATGCCGCACCTTTCAATTTCTCAAAGGAGCCGAACTCTGATGAGCGGAAAAACAAAGGTGGCCGGCCTGATATTCGTTTGCCTATTCTGGATTTTCATTTCCCTTCGTCCCGCGGCAGCGCAGGGTGGGTATGTAACGATTTCGGTGAGTGACCCGGGGACGATCCAAGGGGTTGTCAAATGGACCGGAACGGTGCCCAAGATTCCGAAATTGCCGATCACGAAAAACGAGCAGGTTTGTGATCCGCAAAACACAAAAACACGCGATCTGGAGAGACTTCTTATCGGTCCCGACGGAGCGGTCGAAAACACGGTCGTATATCTGAAGAACGTCTCCGAGGGGAAGGCGATGGCAATTCCGGACCAGCGCTGGCATCTGGACCAGAAGAACTGCCGGTATGTTCCGCATATCTTGATCGTTCCGGTCGGTTCAGCGCTGCAAATCGAGAGCAGCGACCCCATACTACACACTGTCCACATGTCGGGCGCCGCCTCCAACAACATTCCGTTTCCTTTCCAGGGACAATACATCCCCGCCATGATGCGCGAGCCGGGGGTCGTGAATTTGAAATGCAACGCCGGGCACGTATGGATGAACGCGGAGGTCATTGTCGTCAAAAATCCCTACGTTGCCGTCACCGACGAGCAAGGGAGATTCAAAATTAGCGATGTACCTCCGGGTGACTACGAAATCGAAGCCTGGCATGAAGGCTGGCGGATAATTTCCGAGGAAAGCGTGCTCGACGTCTCCAGTCAAGTCGAGGTAAAGCGCCCGATCTACAGCTCGCCGGAAACTTGGGACAAGAAAGTGACGGTCAAGGGCGGGCAGACAAGCACCGTAGACTTCGCGCTTTCGGAGAGATAAAGCACTCTTACAGCGCCACTTCGACGCGGCCGCCGGATTGGTGTGCCCCACCGTTCAAGATATTTCTGTCCACGCGCGCGACGCGCGAGAGAATCTCGGCTGGGTTTGAATGGTCCGTTTTGTCGTTTTCCGCATCCAACCGGGTATATTTCGCGTACTTGAGTTGAAGTTCAAAGGAATTGGCCATGCCTTCGGAACCGAAAGAAGACTTAACATACGTCGACGTTACGCCCAAGCATGTTTATCAGAACCGCAGAAATTTTCTGGTCGGCTTGCTGGTGACGGGGACTGCCGTCGCCGGTTGGAAAAAATACGCGTACCTTCTCAATGGTCCGGCCACAGGATCGGTGCCAGTCAAGCTGAATGGTTTCAAGAAGTGGCCTTACAGCACGACAGAAACGGTCACCCCTGAAAATGACGTTACGCACTACAACAATTTCTACGAATTCGGCACGGGCAAGGAAGACCCCGCACAAAACGCGCGAGACTTCGTTACTACCCCGTGGAGCGTCACCGTGGACGGAGAAGTCGAAAAGCCGCGGAAATTCACGATGGAAGAGATAATGCAGCTCGCTCCTCTCGAGGAGCGCATCTATCGCCACCGCTGCGTCGAAGCCTGGTCGATGGTTGTTCCTTGGATTGGCTACCCGTTCAGCGTCATCGCGAACCTCGTTCAGCCCACGGATAAGGCGCGATTCGTCGCCTTTCAAACCTATTACGACCCCCGCCAGATGCCGCTCGGATCACAGGCCGGGATCGAACTTCCGTACGTTGAGGGGTTGCGTATGGACGAAGCAATGAATCCGCTGACCCTTCTTACTGTCGGTATGTATGGTGAAACCCTTCCCAACCAAGATGGCGCGCCGGTTCGCATGGTGATTCCTTGGAAATACGGATTCAAGAGCATTAAATCTCTCGTTCGGATCCGCTTTGTCAAAAATCAACCGCCCACGACTTGGAACCTCGAAAATTCGCAGGAGTACGGCTTCTATTCCAATGTCAATCCCCACGTCGACCACCCGCGCTGGAGCCAGGCCAAGGAACGCCGGCTCGGCGAGTTCTTCCGCCGCCCCACGCTCATGTTCAACGGTTACGGAGATCAAGTGGCCAGCATGTACACTGGGATGGATCTAAAAAAATATTTTTGAGAGAGAGGTGCCTTGGTAACTGCCTTCCTCAAGAGCAAGTGGACCAAGGTGGCGGTTTTCCTGCTCTGCTTGCTTCCGCTTGGAAACTTGATCCTTCTGGCCGTTCACGGCGAACTGACGGCCAATCCTATCGAGTTTGTGACCCACGCGACGGGCGATTGGACTTTGAGATTTCTGGTCATCACTCTGTGCGTGAGCCCGTTGCGAAGAATCCTCCACCTTCCCGATCTTATCCGCTTTCGCCGCATGCTGGGTCTCTTCGCCTTTTTCTACGCCTTTCTGCATTTTTCAATGTGGATTGGCGTGGATAAATTCTTTGACTGGCACGACATGATCGACGACGTCGAAAAACGGCGATTCATCACCGTGGGATTCCTCGGTTTTCTTCTGATGATTCCCCTGGCGATCACATCGACAGCCGGGTGGATTCGGCGGCTCGGAGGGAAGCGCTGGCAATTGCTTCACCGCGCAATCTACATCAGCGCTATCGCCGGCGTAATCCATTACTATTGGCTCGTCAAATCGGATGTCCGCAAACCGTTGGAGTACGCCTACATCGTAGGGATACTTCTTATCTTTCGACTTGGCATGTGGGCCTATGACAGAAGGCAGCGTCCGGCGGGCGGAGCGATTCCTGCAAATCGCGCCACAACAGCCGAAGGCGCTTGAGGAACTGCGCACGATTTCGTGAAAGTACCCGATCGAATCGCGATCCTCGCCAAATGCAATGGGCCCCTGCATGATTGCAGGAGCCCATTGCTGCTGAAACGGAATTGTTGAGCTACCGCTTGGCGGCGTTGTGTTTCTTGTTGTAGATGTTGTTCGACGCGCGATTTTGGCGCTGATTCAGAGCGCGCCTGTCGGCTCCCGTCAGCTTCCCGCCGTTCGCGCTCCGCATGTGCGCATCTTCCCGGTTGATGCCTTGCTGTTGTCTTTCCAGCCGTGAGCTCTCACCGGGCGTCAATTGTCCGCTGCGGATTCCTTGGGCAATTCGATCCTGCTGGTTCTCACGGCGTTGCCCGACTTCGTTGTTGCCGTAGTGGGCCGTGTTTGCATTGTGCTTGTCCTGGTAAATCTGATTGGAGATGTGATTCTGCCGTTGGTTCAGCGCCGCTTTGTCCGCGGAAGTTAAGTGTCCGTCATCTTCCGACCGCATCGTGCGCTCTTCATGGTTCAACCCGGCCTCTTTCGACTCGAGATTCTTCGTCTCGCCGGAGGTCAGCTGTCCGCTTTGGACCCCGTTTGCGATCCGGTCCTGTTGATTGTCCTTGCGTTGGGCGACGGATTGGCCGGTCGCCTGATTCGGCGCAGGTGCAGGGGTACCACTCGAGGTTCCGGATTGCGATTGTGCAAAGGCGGGTGCGCCGCAGATCGCGATCAATGCCGTGCTGGTGAGTAGCAAGTTTCGAATGTTCATGATCTCGCTCCTTCGTTAGCGATTCCTCTAGAAAATTCCGGCCCATGGATTCGTGCCGTTGCGGGCATCCGGCTTCTTATTCGGCTGCTATTTGACTCAAACACAGGGCGATTCAAAAAGTTGTTGGCAAAATGTGCCCCGGCCAGGCGTCATCCCTTCCGGAACGCATCCCGCTCATATGTATTCATTCTGCCGTGCACGAAGAGACACGAAATTGCCTTGGCCCTTTCGTGCAGCTAGACGATTACTGTACTTTCGGACAGGTGAGTTCCGCTTCTCTCCGGATTAGAATCGGACAAGGGTTCGTTGCGAGCTTTCGCGAATGTCGCAACGGCCACCGGCGGCAATCCGGAGCCCGCGGCTAAGGCGAAGACTTCTTGCGGGCCTTTGCCGGGCCATCTAGGGAGCGCCCTTTTGAAAGTGTTGAAGCACGAACTTGTACTGGCAGCCGTTTTGGTGGCACTCGCCTTTCTATCGGCTTGCGCCGGATCGGCCAACGCTCCCGAAACGCCCACGGCACCTTCGTTTTCCGTTCAGCCATTGAGCGCCACAGTGACAACGGGCCAAACGGCTACCTTCTCCGTTTCGGTTACCGGAACATCCCCATTCGCGTACCAATGGAGACGCAACGGCGTAAGCGTCTCAGGTGCAAATTCATCCACCTATACGACCGCACCCACTGGCCCTGCCGACAACGGTTCGAAGTTCGACGTGGTTGTCTCCAATTCCGTCGGCTCCACAACCAGCAATGAAGCCACGCTCACGGTGAATGCCGCGGCCACGGCTCCCACGATCACTACACAACCCTTGAGCCAAAGCGTCACGGCCGGCCAGCCTGCGACGTTTTCCGTAGCGGCCAGCGGCACAACTCCCTTCACGTATCAGTGGCGAAAAAATTCCGCGAATATTTCGGGAGCCAATTCGGCGACCTATTCGACTCCGGCGACGACTTCGGCGGACAACGGGTCAAAGTTTGATGCCGTCGTTACGAATTCGGCTGGTTCGGCAACCAGCAATCAAGCGACGCTTACCGTTAATCCTGTGCAGTCGGTCACTGTCAGCGTCCTCACCTATCACAACGACAACGCCCGCACGGGGCAAAATTTGAACGAAACCATCCTGACCACCAGCAACGTGAATTCCTCTGCTTTCGGCAAAGTGGGATTTCTCAGCGTTACGGGGCTAGTGGACGCCGAGCCCTTGTACGTCCCGAGTCTGACTGTCAATGGTGGGACACATAACGTAGTTTTCGTGGCCACGGAGCACGACCTCGTTTACGCCTTCGATGCCGACACGTTCACGCAGCTCTGGCAGGCTTCACTCCTCGGCGCCAACGAAACCACAAGCGACAATCGCGGATGCGGCCAAGTCACGCCGGAGATTGGAATCACGGCCACTCCCGTGATCGATCCCAAGGCGGGGCCGCACGGCACGGTGTGGGTCATTGCCATGTCGAAGGACAGTTCCGGAAACTATCATCAGCGTCTACATGCGCTGGACATCACGACAGGCGCCGAATTGAGCGGCAGCCCCGTCTCGATCCAAGCGACCTATCCCGGCACGGGAGACAACAGCTCCAACGGAAATGTCGTCTTTGATCCCAAGCAATACAAGGAGCGGCCGGGACTCCTTCTTCTCAACGGGGTTGTCTACACGGGCTGGTCTTCCCATTGCGATGATTCTCCGTACACGGCTTGGATCATCGGCTACAACTCCTCGACGCTTCAGCAAACCAGCGTTCTGGACGTCACCCCGAATGGGCACATGGGCTCGCTCTGGATGGCCGGTGCGGGGATCGCCGCCGATTCTTCGAACGACCTTTACTTTCTCGTTGCGAACGGCACCTTTGACACCACTCTGGACGCCAACGGTTTTCCAAACCATCAGGACTATGGCAATGCATTCATGAAGGTGTCCACCACAAACAATCAATTGGCCGTGGCCGACTACTTCACCATGCATGACACGGTTTCCGAATCGAATGGCGATGTCGATCTTGGGTCCGGCGGCGCTCTCGTTTTGCCCGATATGACCGATGCCAATAATCAAACGCGCCATCTTGCCGTCGGCGCAGGCAAGGACAGTATTATTTATCTGTGCGATCGCGATTCGATGGGAAAGTTCAATTCGACGGCGGACAACATCTACCAGGAAGTGACATCGAACGGCATCAACGGCGGGGTTTGGTCCATGCCTGCCTATTTCAATAACATGCTTTATTACGGGGCTGTCGGCGACAACCTGAAGGCGTTCGCCTTTTCCGCTGCCCGGATCGTCACCCCGCCCAGCTCTGCGTCTTCCGCCAGCTTCGGTTACCCCGGCACCACGCCCAGCATTTCCGCGAATGGAAGTTCCAACGGCATCGTTTGGGCCATCCAGAACGGGGCGACGGGAGTTCTGCACGCCTACGACGCCACCAATCTCGCTCACGAACTCTACAACAGCAACCAGGCTTCGAATGGGCGCGATCAATTTTCCGACAATAAATACGTCACGCCCATGATCGCCAACGGCAAGGTTTATGTGGGCACGCCCACAGGCGTCGCGGTCTTCGGCCTGCTCAATCCGTAATCAAAAATCGAATCGATCCGGTCCGCAGTTTGGCCAAGCCTAATTCGGACCGGGCGGCCGCTTCCTGCCCGGGTGGAATCCTCCCTCGTCGTTGCGCTCACCCGCCGCAAGCGGCCGAATGCAAATGTTGGAATACCTTGGGCCACATTGATAGACCTGGTAGGCCGGCAGGTCTTCGGGCTGCACGATGTAGGTCCCGTCCTCCATTTCGGATGTGGATTCTCCGTCCTCCATCACATAAGGATTGGTATCGAGAACGCGAACGCGGAAAGCGCCCGACGACGGTTCGTAGTTTCCATAACTGAAGCAATGGCCGATGCAAGCACTGTCGACTATGTGCTGGACGATGAAGCGCGAATGTGGCGGTGGTAGAACCGTTCCGAGCACGCGCTGACCTGGCGGAAGAGCCCGCACCAGTTCCTCGATTTTTGCTTCCATCGTGTTGAAGCGCCCCGTATCACGGTAGAGCATCGCAAAGAAAACAAGCGCCAGTATGCCGAATCCGGCCAGGTGCAGCCTGCGGGGACGCAGAGCGCCGAGCCACGCACAAAGCATAATGGCGGCGATCAATGTAAGGCGCGGCGTGATCAATGCCAGTGCCGCCGAGTAGAGTGGAAAGTGTATTCCGTCCGGCAGAAGATAAGCCCCTATCAAAGACAAGCAGTACAGGTGGATCGAAATCGCCATCGGAGCCGCCGGCGCTTCTTCCTGTTTTCGCTGTGCCACATCCCAGGCAATGAAAGTGGCGGACACACCGAGAAAAGCGACTGCCACCGTCCAATACCACGGGCTGGACATCGCAAGCTGGTCCGCACCGGTGAACCAATAGAAAGGATCTCTTTCCGGATCGGCCACATAGTGGTGGAAAAGAAAAAACCGGAGAATTGCCAAAGCCGCCACGGCTGCCACAAACAGCGGCATTCGCCATGAGGGCCGGACAATCTGGTATATCGCGAGATATGCTGCGGCTCCCAGCAGCCAGGCAAGGCCGACCCCGTGTCCCAGCATCACCAGAGGCGCCAAGCCGAGAGCCGCAAATTTTCTCCACCCCGCAGCACGCCAAAGAATCGCCAGGGCAAAAAATGAGATCCCCAAGGAAAGGTAGTAGTTCATGAAGCCAGCCTCAAATGTCCACCCGTAGGAAAACATCGCCAGGCAGGGAACCAGAAGCCAAGGCGCGCGCCCGTTGAGAGCGGAAACAAACGCAAATGCGCCCCAGAAGAAAACCAAGACTGCGATCGACACGGCTGTCTTCTCCGCGGCGTGAAGTCCCGCCAGTTTTCCGAACCCCGCCAGGAGAAAATCAAACAGCACGTTCTGCCACATCCACACAACCTTCAGGCCAGCCACTTGTCCGCGCTCGATTAACTGGGTTAGCCAGGCGTTGTAGACGTGACTTCCGAGGTCTCCCGCCTCGATCCGTGTGTGCCAGAAGACAGGCACCAGCACGAGCGCCGATAGGCCAAGAATCCGTAGCCAATGTGCAGACAGCCATCGCACGGCGGCTTTGTAAACCGACTCTCCGTCACCCAAGCTCTTTTCCCCCTCTTGCCTGTTTAGGCTTGAACTGCGGATTGAAGCGCAGAAGGCAGTTTTTGGCAATGCCACCTGACGGCAGGAAAGCGGTTCCCGGGATGACTTTTAACCTTATCACGACTTCTCAAGTCAAACTGCGCACCTACACTCCTGCGTTCTCTCTCGTTTCGCGCGAAGAATGTATTCGGCCGTTCGCGCCTACAAATGGTATAAGGCGCGTAACGGATGTGCTTGGGAGGGTGTCCATGAGCAGCGCGACAATTACCGGAATTGCCCGGAAGGCTACCGGATGGTCCATCATCGTCAGTATCTTCCTGATCATCGCCGGTATTTTGGCGATCGGCATGCCGCACGAAGCCGGCATCGCCGTGAATATTTTCGTTGGCTGGATCCTTGTTTTCGCTGCCGGGGCCCACTTTGTGTATGCCTGGTTCACTCGAGGCGCCGGTGGAGTTCTGTTGAAATTCCTGATCGGCCTGCTCTATCTCGTCATCGCCATTTACCTGCTGGAACACCCCGCGCGCGGCCTCGCAACTCTGACGCTGGCGCTGGCCTTCTATCTCTTGATCGAGGGGGTAATGGAAATCATTCTTTTCCTGCAGCATCGAAAATCCGGCGCGGCAGGATGGTATCTGGTTGATGGAATTATCACGCTGATTCTTGGCTTTCTCGTTTGGAGGACGTGGCCATCGAGCGCCGAATGGGTGATTGGTACTTTGGTGGGGATCAGCCTGGTTTTTAGCGGGATTTCGCGCCTGATGTTTTCGATGGTCCTGCGGAAGGCGCTGTCCGGTCCGGCGTGAATTTCTGAGTCACGATCCGGCTGCATCGATCGCGTTTGTTGGTGCCGCCCGGTTCAAAAACAAAAAGGGCGGGCCGCTTTTGATTCGGCCCGCCCTTTCCGACTAGAGGCTGGTGACGTTCGCAGCCTGCAGGCCCTTCGGCCCACGGGTTACTTCGAATTCAACCGCCTGGCCCTCGTTCAGCGACTTGTACCCGTCCGCCACGATAGCGGAAAAGTGGACGAAAACGTCCTCGCCGGACTGGCGCTGGATGAACCCATAACCCTTGCTGGCATTGAACCACTTCACAGTTCCTTGTTCTTTCACTTATTTGCTTCTTTCTTTTTTTAAGCTATTTGATGCTGCTCGACCGCCTCCAGCCGTACAACAAAAAGAGGTCACAAGCGTTAGCCTGCGACCCCCTCACACGAATCTAAAGGTGTTACAAGAGCAACAAACGCAACCACACGGTACCATATTCCGCCCCTTTTCGCAAACTCTAAATTGGACTCGCACACTCTCGCCGCGGCCACTCGCCGGCCGCTGCTAATTTCCCGCATCTTCCCAACACCTGGGGTAGGCTGTGAACGCCAGAATGATCGAAGCGACGTCGTCCCGTTCGCCATCAGCTGGGTGCGAATCGCATTCGCGAGGTTTGACATGAACCGTTGGATCCGAGAGCTGTCTTTCCTCCTGTTATTGCTTCTTTGCGCCGGTTCGGCAGATGCCAGGCCGCCTGCCCGGACCTCTCCGCATTCCCGCCCGAAAATCGGCGTTGCCTTCGCCGGAGGCAGCGCTTTGGGTCTGGCGCATGTCGGCGTCCTGAAATGGTTTGCCGAGCACCATATCCCAATTGACTACGTTGCGGGAACCAGCATGGGCGGCCTGATCGGCGGCATGTACGCCTCGGGGAGCGACGCCAATCAGATCCAAGCGTTCATCTCGCAAATCGATTGGGCAAAAATTTTCGGTCCTTCCACTTCCTACCAGGACCTCTCATTCCGGCGAAAGGAAGACGTCATCGATTTCTCCAATTATTTAGAGTTCGGCTATCGCGGCGGACTCAGTTTGCCAACTGGCTTGAATACGGGCCAGGGAGTGAGCCTCCTGATCAGCAGTTTTGCGGCTCCTTACGGTGACATGAAATCCTTCGACGAATTGCCCACTCCATTTCGTTGCGTGGCCACGGATCTGACCAGCGGCAAGAAGATCATCCTCGACGATGGATCGCTCGGCGAATCCCTTCGCGCCTCCATGTCGCTGCCCGCCATTTTCACGCCCGTGCAAATGGGCAAAATGGAGTTAGTCGACGGAGGGCTGATGGATAATCTTCCCGTCGATGTCGTCAAGGGGATGGGGGCGGACATCGTGATCGCCATTTCACTCGATAATGGCGAGCCCTTCGATCCTTCGAAGGCCACGATTTTTTCCATCGCCGCGCAATCCATCAGCGTCATGGTCAGCGAAAACGAGCGCCGCAGCCTTCGCACCGCCGATCTTGTTCTCGCTCCCGACCTCGCCGGCTTCTCGGCCGCTGATTTCACTCGGGCCAAGGACTTGGAAGCCCGGGGGTATCAAGCTGCCGAAGAGAAGTCCCGCTTTCTTTCGACTCTCGCTCTCAACGACGCTGATTGGAATGCGTATGTTGCGGCCCGTCGGGATCGGATGCGGCATTGGGAGCCTCCGCAGCTGCTGGCCGTTGAAGGCGGCGACGGTCAGCAAGGCGTCGATGAGAAGGCCTTCAAGCGTCTCGTCTCTCATCCCTCATCGCCACGGCAAGTCGCCGGCGCCATCGAAGATGTCGTTGGCAACGGCCTTTATTCTTCGGGCCGTTATGACGAAACCTGGAACGATGGCAAGCCCGAACTCCTCATCGACCTATCGAAGAAGAGTTACGGCCCGCCCCTGCTCAATTTTGGCTTTACGATTGACGGCTCTGAAACGCGCGAAGCGCGCTTCGATTTCGCGGGTCGTGTGACTTTTCTCGATGTTGGATCGCCGCTTTCAGAACTCCGAGTTGATTACAGCTTGGGCATCGACAGCGGCCTTTCTTCCGAATATTACTGGCGCGTGCATTCTTCCCGATTCTTCATTGCGCCTCGAATCTTCCTTGACAGGCAGTTAGAGGATCTCTACGCCGGCAACACCAACAACGCTTTGTATGCGATTCGCAAAGCGGGCGTCGGAGGCGATCTCGGTTTTGCGCTGAGTCGCGACACGGAATTTCGTTTCGGAGCAGCCTGGAGCAATGTGAATGCCTCCCTCAATATCGGGAGTCCCGATCTACCAAAAATCACGGGAAACGAAAGCTATCTTCGAGGCCGCTGGGCCTATGATGGCACCGACAATCCGCTCCTCCCGCAGGAGGGCATTCGCGCGGACGCCGAGGTCCGCCTGATGCTGGCCACTCCGGACGTAAGCAAGCAGTATCCTGTCGTTTTTGGGCACCTTCTGGCGGCCCATACGCTGGGTGAGAATTGGCTCTTCATTGGGACGGCGGCTGGAGGTTCCGCCATCAATACCACCACTCCCCTCGGAACTTTCACTCTCGGTGGTCCGCTGCAGTTGAGTTCACTCGGTCCCTATCAACTACGCGGCGACACTTTCTACAACACGAACTTCTATCTTTTTCGCAGGGTCTTCAACGATCCCATCGGCATTTTCAGCCGCGCCTATCTGTTTGGAGGCTACGAGTTGGGCAACGCTTACTCAA
The DNA here is from genome assembly GCA_035503815.1 of Verrucomicrobiia bacterium. GTDB lineage: Bacteria > Acidobacteriota > Terriglobia > Acidiferrales > UBA7541 > Palsa-295. Next base: position 57,428 of record DATJTF010000027.1, on the reverse strand, counting down.
CGGATGAGGAGCAGTCTTCTGTTTACCAGGATGGCGTGCTGGGATGGGTCACAGTCACTCGTTTGGGCGTCTTATTTATAGGCGGGAGTTACGGTAACAATGGCCAGGGCCGCGTCTTCTTCCGGCTCGGACGAATGTTCTGAAGGCTTGCGCCGGCGTCGCGTATGCCCGGTGGTCTGGGTCAAGTCTGTCCGCGAGAGTCTCACCGCGTTACGACCGCGGTAACGCGGCATGCGGGGCTTGGTGGTCGATCAACAATCCCTTCATCCGCGGCGAGACTTTGCACCGTATTTCGTGAAACAATGCCTTCCACCCACGTCACGATTTCTCTGGAGGTTTGCGGATGAACCGCCGACCGATTTGCCCGCCATTCACCATACTGCTGGCTTGCCTTTTATTTTTGTATTCAGGGCAGGCACGGTGCTTCGCGGCCGAACCTTCTCAGGAGCCCGCTTCAGCCACCTTGCCTGCAACTCCTCTTACTTCCAAGGGGGCGTCCGAGCTCCGCGCCATCATCGACTCCGGGCAATTCTCCGACCTGCGCTGGCCGGATTTCAGCGACTACCGCAATTATGTTCAGGAGTTTTACGCTTCGTATCAATACTCCTTGCCCTGGATCCACGACATGGAGCCGACTCCGCAGGCGATGGCGCTGATCGCTCGATTCGAATCCGCCGACGAAAAGGGGCTCAATTCGCAGGACTACGATGGCCCTCGCTGGCCCGGCCGCTTGACGCTATTGGCGCCCGCGGTTCATAGTCCGCTCGAATCAGACGAGATCCATTTTGACGTCGCCGTGACGATCAACGTCATGCGCTATATTTCAGACCTGCACATCGGCCGCGTGAATCCCCAGCATCTCGATTTCAATCTCGATTCCGACGCTAAGAAGTTGAATCTCCCCGAATTTTTGCAATTGGATCTCGTGAATGCGAAGGATGTGAACGACGTGCTGTTCCACGTCGAGCCGCCTTACCCGGGCTACTGGCGCACCATCCAAGCTCTCGAGACCTATCGCCAGTTGGCCAAGAATCAGCCGCCTCCTCTCCCGAACGTCACCTCAACGGTGAAGCCGGGCCAGACTTATTCCGCCCTGCCCGCCCTGTCGTCCTTCCTCAAGATGGTGGGAGATTTGCGCGCCGATGCGGCCGTTCCGGATGACTCCACGCTGTATCAAGGTCCGGTCGTGAGTGCTGTCAAGCGCTTTCAGGAACGTCACGGCCTGACGCCGGACGGCCAACTCACCTCCGCCACAATCGTGGAAATGAACACCCCGTTCTCAAATCGCGTTACCCAGATTGGTCTGACTTTGGAGCGTTGGCGCTGGCTGCCCGCCTCGCTTGGCGGCGCGCCTATTGTCGTGAATATCCCGGAATTTCGCTTGCGAGCCTATGACGACAATTTGAAACTCTCCTTGACCATGAACGTCGTCGTGGGCAAGGCATATCAGCACCTCACCCCGGTGTTCACCGGCAAAATACGGTACGTTATTTTTCGTCCTTACTGGAACGTGCCTTACTCGATCGTGAAGGCCGAAATTCTTCCGGCCCTCTCCAAGAATCCGAATTATTTGCAGAAGGAGAATTTTGAGGTCGTCGACGCGCGGCAAAATCCCGTCAATTCAGATCCGCTCACCCCGGATGTATTGCAAGGAATCCGCTCGGGAAAATTGATGGTCCGGCAGAAGCCCGGCCCCAAGAATTCTCTCGGACTCGTCAAGTTCATGTTCCCGAACGATTTCGACGTCTACATGCACGACACCCCCGCAACGTCTCTCTTCTCCCGCTCGCGACGCGACTTCAGCCATGGTTGCATTCGTTTGGAAAGGCCTGCGGATTTGGCCGTCTGGGTGTTGCGCAATAATCCCGGCTGGGACGCCGCGCGCGTCCGCGCGGCGATGAATGGCGATACCGGCAATGTTCGCGTCGACTTGGCCAATCCGATTCCCGTATTTATTATTTATGGAACAGTTTACGTCGCCGAGGACGGCACCGTGCATTTCTGGAAGGATATTTACGGCCACGACGCGGCGCTCGAGCAGGCCTTGGCCAGCGGCTATCCCTATCCTTGGTAGCGTCCCATTTCTAGCAATCCAAGAGCAGGCGAATTCCTGCGTCGGGTGCAATTCGATGACTTATCTCGACAGGGGAGCGGTAATCGGAAACCACACTCGAACCATCAATCTCCCGACATCTGGGCGGGCGTGCAGTCAAAGCACCATTGCCGCACTCTGCCGGTGTCCACGTGAATGAAATCCGAGTGCGGGTAGTAGCCCACCCCGCCCCGGCGCAGCGATAGCGCGGCGCGCCTCAGTTCTTCGGTTTTCACCCCTGGCATTCTCAGGTCGATGGCCTCGGCCTGGATGTGCAGGCTGTTTTTGGCCACCCCCGCCGTCCGCGCCCTCAGCTCGGCGTTGCTTCTCGAAGATCTGTAGCCGCACACGATGTCAATCTCGCCGTCTGGACGCCCCACGGCCGCCGTCAACTCGTTCAGGATGTCATAGATTCGAGGATCGAAATGACGGACTTCGCCCGTCCAGTGGTCGCGCAAGAAATAATCAAGCTTGGCGACGGCCGCGGGAATATATTCGCTTCCGCGCCGGTAAACGACGTCGAGGCGCTCACCCGTATGCGTGTTGTAGAGGGATAGCCGGTACGATTGCCCCCCGGATGCCTTGACACTTCCGGAATTTCCCGCGAGCGCACTCCGCCCAAAACAAGCGAAAGCAATTAACCCAACTATTATTCCAGTTGCGGTCCTGCGCATATCCTTGGATCTCCACATGGCTTTCCGCAAATTCGCCCTTTGACGTCGAGGCCAAAACAATCCTCAAATCGGATTCATCAATTTTACCATTCCATGCCTGCGATCCACACGATTTCGAAGTGGCCGGTGCCCGCGAGGCGCGGGTTTGCCCCCTAAAGGCGCCCGGGGGTATGATAGGCCCTCCTCGTCAGAGGCATGGGCCAACACCGCTCGCGAACGCATTTGGGAGGCCTTTCATGAAAAAAGCACTGATTGGTATCGGCATCGCCATTGCGGCGATTTTGATCATTCTGATCGTTCTGCCCCTATTCATCAACGCCAACCAATTCAAACCACAATTGGAATCGAACCTAACCTCGGCTCTCGGCCGCAAGGTCGCCATCGGCAATCTTTCGCTGTCGATTATTTCGGGCGGCGTCACCGTGGACAACGTCAGCGTCGCGGACGATCCGGCCTTCAGCTCTTCCCCATTTCTTGAGGCCAAGCGATTGACCATCGGCGTGGAGCTCCTCCCTTTGATTTTCTCGAAGAAGGTCGAGGTCCGATCCTTCTCGATCGACCAGCCCGAAGTCACCCTGCTGAAATCACCCTCGGGAAAGTGGAACTATTCCACGCTGGGAAGCGGGATTGCCAAATCAGCGCAAGCCGCGAATTCTCCTCACGCTCCGAGTGAAGCCTCCTTCGGAAGTGCGCCGCCCAGCAGCACCGATTTCAATGTTCAGAAGTTGGCGATTTCAGACGGCAAAGTTTTTATTGGCGAGATTGGCTCGCGCCAAAGGCCCAGCGAGTACGACAATGTCGACTTGGAATCCTCCGATCTCTCCTACACGACACAGTTTCCGATCAGCCTTTCGGCCACCGGCCCGGGGAATGCCGCCATCAAGGTGGATGGCAAAGCCGGTCCGATTAACCGCGGCGATATGTCTCAATCGCCGCTCGACGCCAAGGTTGACGTCCAGCACCTCGATTTGGCTTCGACTGGTTTTATCGATCCCTCAGCGGGAGTCGCCGGTCTGCTCGACTTTAGCGGCACCCTCACTTCCAACGGGCAGACGGCTTCCTCGCAAGGCATCGTAAAGGCGACGAAACTCAAGGCCTCGCCCCACGGTTCGCCCTCCTCGGTTCCGATCAACATCAACTACAACACCGACTACGATCTGGCTCGCAATACAGGCGTCCTCAAACAAGGTGACATCCACATCGGCAAAGCGCTCGCCCATCTCACCGGTGCATACAACACCGCCGCCGACCCCGCCACCATCCAAATGAAGCTCAGCGGGCAAGCGATGCCGGTTTCCGACCTCCAGGGCGCCCTCCCCGCCGTTGGCGTTGCTCTTCCCACGGGAGCATCTCTCAAGAGCGGCACAATGGACCTAAACCTTGCTCTGAGTGGGCCTGTGGATAAGTTGGTCATCGATGGTCCCGTGAAAATCTCGGATGCCAAGCTGGCGGGGTTCAGTATGAGTTCGAAGCTTGCGCCTCTCGAGGCTCTCACAGGCCACACCAGCAGTGGCGGGTCGGACACGGAGATCCAAACCTTCAGCTCAAATCTGCGCGTGGATCCACAGGGGACTCAAGCGCAGAATCTCAATCTGGTGATCGCGTCCATTGGATCTCTAACCGGCAACGGCACGGTCAGCCCCGCGGGGCAATTGGATTTCAAAATGGTTGCGCAATTGGAAGGTGTTGGAAAGGCGATTGGCGCCGTGAGTTCAGGGTTCGGCGCGTTGGGTGGCGGCAGCAGCGGAAGCAAGCAAAGTGGGGGAATTCCGTTCATGATCAAAGGAACCACTTCCAATCCCATCTTTGTGCCCGATACCTCTGCGATGGCGAAATCCGTGCTGGAGAATCGCCTGGGCAATGCGTTGGGGAATTCGAAAAGCGGCTCTAAATCGAACTCCACCTCCGGCATTATCGGAGGTTTGCTGGGCGGGCGGAAGAACCCCAACTAATTTCGGACTGCACATCTAGGGGCGCATTCCGGGCATATCTCTTGAACCGGCCCATCAGGGGTTTGGCGATTGTCCCGGATGAGTGCCTGACACTACCTGCTCTGCGTCGCGCAGCAGGTTTCGCAGAGACTCGACGACCCACCGGGCCATCACCAGTATGAACGCTACGCATGCCATGGCGATTCCCGCTGCGGCATAAGGATGCTTCGTTAGCAGCCACATCAGAAACACTACCAGCGCGTCCTCGCTCAAGCTGAGTGCGGCGTTTGAAAATGGCTCGGGAGAAGGCGCAACCATCGCCCGCGCGGCCGTTTTCCCGCCATGAGCCGCCAAGGCCAGAATTGCTCCCGCGAGGGTTGCCAGCGACTGTTCCCATGGAGGGAGCTGCGATGTCGCCGCGTAGGCCAGAAAAGCGGCCACCGGAACTCGCACAAAGGTGTGCGTGGCATTCCACAACAGGTCAAAAACCGGAATCTTGTCGCCCACAAATTCCAACAAAAACAGCGCGGAACATGCCCCGATGACATACCAGCTTTCCAGACCGTGCAACGACGGCGGCAAAGTCAACATGCCGGCACGCGCGAGCAAGCCCAGCATTCCCACGGTCGCGTATACATTTAGCCCGGCGGAGAAGCACACGACAGCAAGAATGGCGGTCAACTCCGGCCCTGAAGGCAAAGATGGCATCGCCATTCAGCATCCTCCTAATCTGTCTTGCTCCGCTTTCCCGCGTCGCCAGGGGGCCAGCGTTGCTGATTCCATGGACACACTCCGTCGACCTGCCCCCCATTCCGTCTTATACTTCTTATAACGGCTTGGGTGCAAAGGCCATTGGCGTACCGCGTAAGCGGGTGAATTTCTCGTGGCGGGGTCACGAGCCTCTTTAGATTTCTCCCTCTTCTTATTTTGATTTTCCCCCTTCTTTGATTTGAGTTCAGGCGCCGTCCGAATTGTGGCTGGGTCCACGCACGGAATTGAAGCGTGCGCCCCGCCGTTCCTTCGGCCGGGCACCGGCTCGGCCCAATAGGAAGGAAACTCGAATGAAAAGACTCCTATTTGTAGGCAATGATGCGGAGGAAGCGAAAGTCCTCCGCACAATTCTGGCCCCCCTTGCGGATCACTGGGAAATCGAGTTTACCTCAGAGGGTGAGGGCGCCCTCGATCGCCTGGCCCTGTCACCTGTCGATGTGGTTGTTTCCAATCTCCAGATGAAGGGGATGGACGGAGCGGCGTTTCTGAAGGCGGTGTGTGCGCGGCATCCCGGCGTGGTACGCATCATCCTGTCGAGCCAGAATGAATTGGCGGAAGCCGTGCGGGCGGTTCCGGTGGCCCATCAATTTCTCCTCAAGCCCTGCGATATTGGTTCACTCCGCGTGGCCATCGAGCGCGCCACCAGCCTTTCCAAGGTCCTCGGAAACAAAATGCTCGCCGGAATCGTCGGCTCGGTGAAGGACCTTCCCGTCCTTCCGCGCACGTATCTGGCCCTGCGGGATAAGCTGATGGACCCGGAAGCATCGTCCCGCGACGTGGTGAAAATTGTCGAACAAGATGTCGGGATATCTGCAAAGATTCTTCAATTGGTGAACTCCGCCTTGTTCGGAGTCCCGCGTGAAATCTCTTCGGTTTCCACCGCGGTCAGCTACCTGGGTATATCCATCATGCAAAACCTGGTGCTGTCCGCCGAAGTATTCCGCATTTTCGAAGGCGCCGCGGCGATTCCCGGATTCTCCATGGAGCAGGTACAAATGCATTCGCAGCTGACATCGCGCATCGCCGGCAGTCTTCCCGCCCCTGCAAACGTACACAATGCCGCGACCGTCGCGGGGATGCTTCACGACGTGGGGAAATTGCTCATGGCGGTGAAGTCTCCGAAGCACTTCGCGCGCTCTCTTTCCGGGGCCCGCGAGGAGCGCCGTCCGCTTTTTGAAATCGAGGAGGAATTGATGGGCGTGTCGCACGCGGAGGTGGGCGCATATCTCCTTTCCATTTGGGGGTTGCCCACGCCGGTGGTGGAGGCGGTGGCGCATCATCATCGCCCGCAGCGCGTGCCGCAGGATCACCTCGACGCCGTAGGAATCGTCTATATCGCGAACTACCTGGCGAACCGGCACACGGCCGGAGGGGAATCCGGCGCGGAATTGGCCCACCAGGAATTGGATCCGGAGTATCTGGCTGCGCTCGGCGTCGAAGACAAGGTTGAAGAATGGGGCGCGGAGGCTGATGCGCTTCTGAAGTGAAGCCTCCCGACAGGGCTTGCAACGACAACCTTCGCGCCAATCTTAATTGACCGTCAACTGCACTTGAAGCGTTTGCGAGCCCGTGCCCGTGTTCAACGTGACGGTTATGTTGCTGGTTCCGACTGGCGTCCCCGGATTGGTCGGGCCCGAGCCGCCGCCGCCGCAGGCAGACATCGCCGCTAGAGCGAAAAATAGGAGGGTCGCGTGAACGTAATTCCACCGGCGTAGCCGGGAGTGAAAAACACAAATCGAGAAAATGAAAAGCATCAGCACTAGCGCCAATTCCCCGAATCGCTCCAGATGAATTCGATTCGCGGATGACGGGTAATTTGCAGGAGCCACCTGCGATGCCGCCGTTGTTGAAATCGTGAGTGTGACGCTGGCGGTTTGCTTGGCAGAACTGAGTGTGACGCTGCCGGCGGAAAAGCTGCAGCTCGCCTCCGAAGGCAATCCCGTGCAGTCCGAGGAGGACAGGGGAATCGTCCCCGAAAAATCATTTTGGCCGGTAAACACCACGCTGGTCGCTCCCGACTGTCCCGGGCTGCTGACGACGATGGTCGGGGGCGCCGCCGAAACTTGGACGCTGGGCGCGGGAGCGACATTTTCAATGATGGACGCGGAGTTAATCCCGTAGTTCGAATCCCCGGTATAAATCGCCGCAATCGTGTCGGCTCCGGAGGAGAGACTCATGGTCGTGATCTGCGCTTCGCCGTTATTGAGCGCGACGGCGCTGCCGATCGGATTGCCGTTCGCTGTGAATTGGACGTTGCCGGAAATCGCAGGCCCGGATTGCGATGACGTGACCGTCGCCGTGAATGTGACGCTGGTCCCTTGAACGATAGTTGGATTCGACGACTGGATGCTGACCGAAGTGGGCCGCACAACGTTGAAGGTCGCTGCTGAAGAATTCGACCCTGTGTAATTGGCGTCTCCAGAGTAGGTCGCCGCGAGCGTGATCGTGCCGAAGGGCAGGGAACTGCCGATGAGGGTCGCGCTGGACTGCGCCGTCCCGCTCGAGCTTACCGGCAACGCGCTCCCGACCTGATTCGAACCCGAATACAGCGAAACCGTGCCGCTCGGACTCGCGCCCTGGCCAGTGCCGGAAACTAGGATCTGAACCGTGTGGTAGCCATCGGCGATTATGGTCCCGGAAGCCGGATTAAAACCCGTTGTGGTAGCCGCCTGGGAAATGCTGAAAGTAACGGGCGGGGAACTGCTCGCCTGGAAACTTGGATCCCCCTGGTAGGATGCGACGAGTGTGTGAGATCCGACGGGCAGGAGAGAATCGCCCACCGTTGTGGAAGCGGTGCCGCACTTATTTAGACCGGCCTGACCGTCCACCGGCCCCGAGGAGGCTTCCTGGAAAATCACGACGCCTGTGGGAGTGCCGACACCCGACGAGCCCGCCACTTGGCTCGAGAAATAGACTGGTGTCCCATAGGTGCCGGAGGAAAAGGGCTGTCCGGAGGGCCCGCCGCTGCTGACTGCCAGAGATGTGGAAGAAGTTTCGGGATTGACGGTGAGGGATGCTGTCGCATCCCCAGGGATAAACGTGCCGTCGCCTTCGTAATGAGCGGTCAATGTTACCGATCCGCCGGGGAGCTGGTTTGTGACGACGGTGGCGTTGCCGTTTGCATCCAGCGTAGCTGTCGAAAACGGCTGCAGACTTGACGGAGACGTGCTCGACGGGCCGATGATCGAAATATCACCCGTGGGAACTCCTGTGGCAGGAGGCGTTGCGGCAACGCCAACTTGCATATTCACGGAAGTTCCGTGCGTGATCGGCCCGGAAGGATTCACGCTAAAAGTGACGGTCGGAGGTTCAGAGCGGGCTGAGCTCCAGGTATTGGCGAGATTCGAAGCGTTCACCGAACCAAGTCCCGTGGCCAGGTCGTAGCCAGCGCCACTTTGATACTGCGCAGTTGGAGTGCCATATCCCGATTCGCCGGGAACGGCGTTATTTCCAACCGTGATGTCGTTAAAAACGCAGTTGGATGACGGCAAGGAAGTCTGGCTCGAGCCGTTGCAATTGGAATATGCTTCTGCGGCGGCGAGTCGGTATAGAACGTAATTTGCCTGGCCCTGGCGCGAGCCTTGGGTCTGATCCACGAGCGCCATGATTCCGGCAAATGAGGGCGCTGAGGCAGAAGTGCCTCCTACCAACACCACATCACCTTGCTCGCATGACTCGTCGACGCAAAGAACATACCCGTCATGCAACGCAGCGGTCAGCGAGACATCGGGCAGATCGCGCGCGTTGTCGTCTGGTATCCCGTTGACCGAGGCCTGCCAGACGGGTTTGTTGAAAAATGTGCTCGCCCCGCCGGATCCGGCCCATATGTTGGGACCTGCCGAGCCGCAGCTTGTGGCGCAACTGTCGTTCCAAACATCCTCGGGAATGTACGAAATTGCGGTGGTAAGCGAGTTCGAAGAAGTGCTCCAGTAGGAACTGGCATTTGTGCCTTCGTTGAAGACGGTTCCGCCGACGCCAATCGTGTAGGGCGTGGAAGCCAGGATGTTAACGGAAACGGGACCGGAGGCGGTTGTCTCCGTGTCCGGGTCGTCGCACCCTTCGGCGCCGCTATCTCCGGTGGAGACCAGGTAAGTGATGCCTTCGGCGGCGGCTTGCTCCGCGAGCGAGGAAATCTGGGTAGCTTCCGCCTGCGTGGCGTCGGCCTCGCAGCCGCTGAAACTCTCCGTCATGACGTCACCGAGATCGTTGTCGATGATATAGGCCTCGGACAGGTCCACTCCGTCGGTCGTGTTGGTGGATGCCGAGACAATCAAATTGGCTTGGGCGCCCGGAGCGATCGCGCTCGACCAGGTGAGGTCCAGCGTCGCTTCCACCTGTTCGGCGCCGGCGATAATTCCGGGATCGTCCCCGTTCACGATCACGTTGGGCTGAGGACCGGACAGCTGGAACAAGTCGCGAAAGTCGAAAATGTCCTGCAGATCGACATTGGATCGGGCGACCACGGAGATCGTCCGCCCGGCGCCAGTAACATTGGCTTGATAGAGAGGATTGACGCCGTAAATCACCGCGAAGTCACCGGGCCCGAGAGCGTGCGTGCCGCCGCCGAGATTGAATTCAGGCTTGCCGTTGGATGCGCGCTCGATGGGAACGCGCTGGCCGGAATAAAAAAGCTGCGACCTCTTGAAAAAGTTGTGAAGAGTGGCGACGCCGGCGACGGCGGGCGCGAGAGCGGCGGGAATTTTCGGGTCGGTCGCGTTCGCCCAGTGATCCACTCCGTTCACGACGTAATGATGGATTGCGGTGTGAAACGCCGATTGCACTTGCGCGGCGGAGCCGGAGAATTCGATGTAAGTGCGGCCATTCGACACGCGGACATCTTGGAAACCTTCGGAGGCGAGCCAGGATTGAATCGTACTCAAGTCCGAATCCGTCGGACCGAACTCCTGGCCAAATTGCTGCGGCGTCAGCCATTGATGGTAATGGGGCGAGGATTTGTCCTGCTGTTGTGCGATCAGGGAATCAAGAGCCGCTTGCTGCCCAGCGCTGCGCTTCAACACAAGCATCATGCGATTCATCGGCAGAGAAGCGGGCGCAAGGCCGCGATCAAATTCCGGACGAGCCAGCGGGTAAGTGTTGCGCGTGAGAGTGATCAGCGCGGAATTATTGACTGGCTGCGTAATCAGCGACGGGCGCGACTGCGCAAGGCCGACCCGAGGGAACAAGAGGGAGAGCAAAATGAGCGCAAAGATGAGAGGTGGGTTGCGCGGTATTTTGGCTGGGAAATAAAACATGTCTGCCCCCGAGATTCCTCCCGACGAACCTGTTGGAACTGTGTCGATTAGAAAAATTTTCAATCTTTATTTTCAAAGAGATAGGCCGAATTCTAATCCCGGATGTGTCGATTAGAAATCGACGCCACAGGGTCGGATCCGGGGACCCTTGAACGGCTCCGCGAATCGGCGAAGCGGCCAGGCCATAGAAGCGGCGATGTGACAGAGTTTTCATTTGAGGCTGAGGGAGCCTAGCACGGAGGAAAGGTAAATTCAATTCGGCACATGTGTGGACTTTTGGAGAACGGATGGTGGACTGCAGATGGTTACAAGAGACGGCCTAGGTAGAATTGCCAGGGATGCATAACACTCAGTGGCAGACCCCGGATCGAGCCCGCCAGGGGCGGGCTCGATGGGCATGGCATCTGACGCCGATTGAAAGGCCCTACTCGACGTTTATCGTAAGCGGGATAGTATGTGTCGTGTTGCCGCTCGTAGCCGTGACCGTGATGCCGGTGTAGAGTCCTTCCGGCGTCGAACTCCCGCCACCACCGCCGCCCCCACCGCCTCCCCCTCCGCTGCCACCGCCGCAAGCGCCGCAAGTGAGAAACGCAGCGAAAGCGATTACGCCGAGGGCTGTGCTCCAACGCAACTGCCTGCGCGAGGCGGCGAATAGCAGAAGCACTCCGAGAAATGCTACAAAACCAACAATCGCCGGCGAGAGACCCAACGGGCGGGTATGGGCGACCGGAACGAGTTGGGCAGCGGACGAAGTCGAAATCGTCAGCGTGGACGTCGCGCTGCTGTAGCCGTTCGCATTCGGAGTCAACGTGATGGAAGAAGGCGAGAAGGAGCAACTCGCGTACGTCGGCAGCCCCGTGCAGCTGTCGGAAGAAAGGCTAATACTGCCGCTGAATCCATTCGTGCCGACAAAAGAGACGACAGTGGTATTGGAATCGCCGGGAGAGTCAATGTTGACAACGCCCGGGTTGGCGGAAGCGGCGAAATCGGCCTGGCCGGTCGTCGTGTTGTTCCAATCGGCGACCAGGTTTGCGGCGTTCACGCTGCCTAGGCCCGTGGCAAGATCGTAGCCTGACGTCGAGGAATAACCGTTGAGGATTCCGAAAGTAAACCCGCTCGCCACCGTGCAGTTCGGCGTGCCGCTCTCACAGGGTTGGGCGATCGTGCCATCGGTGGTGTCGTAAAAAATACACGAGCTGCCTGTGGAAGCAACGCTGCTGGAGTTACAGTTCGAAAGGGTCTGGGTCTCGGCCAGCTTGTAGAGAATCGAATTTGGAAGGCCTTGAGCGCCGTGTTTCTGAACGACGAGCGCCATGATGCCGGCAAAGACCTGGGCCGATGCCGAGGTGCCGCCAACTCCCGTGAAATCTTCATTCGTCAAGCTACACGGGACGCCACCCGGATTCGTATCCGCTTCGCAGGTGATATAGAACGCATAGTTGAAGCCGTTGCCGGCAAAAAGGGAGACGTCGGGAACGGCTCGATTGATGCCGGAAGGAACACCAGGCCCAACCTGCCACGACGGAGCAGCATTGCCACCCGAGCAGGAACCGGGATCCAGGTTGACGCTGCTCGGGGTGGTGTTGTTCGTCGTGCAATTGCTGACACCTCCGCCTCCTCCGCCGGTAATAACGTAGTTGGCGCCGCCCAAGTCCAGGAGTTGGGAGTCGTTGCAATTTTCCTCGGCAGTGGCATAGAAACCGGCAAGGCCGAAGTCGAAATTGGCGCAGGAAACATTCCAGGTAGTTTCAGGAATGTAACCAAGGGCCGAGATGTCGTTAAGGCCATTGGAAGTGATGTTGGAGCTGGACCAATAAGTCGCGGGGTTGATGAACTCGTTGAAATCGAAGTCCGTCCCGCCGACAGCGACGTCATACGGAGTGGATGCCAGGCCGCTGACCTCCAATCCGCCCTCGGCGGGCTGAGCCTCGAAAGTATAGGGTGATTCAGAGTCGTAATAGTCGCACCCGCTTGCGCCACTGTCGCCGGTGGCGAGAAGCACAGAGATACCGTCGACAGCTGCCTTCCGCCACAAAGCGTAGTATTCCTGGTTTCCGGCGGTTCCCAATCCGAGTTCGCATTCGTCGTAGCTTTCCGAAATAATGTCGGGGGTCGGAAGGCCGGCCGTATTGCAGGCTGTGTCGTAAGAAGGGTCGACGGCGCAGTTTGCGGCATAGTCAACTCCTCCGCCCCCGAGATCCGGTGCCGCAGCCGTGATGAGATTGATTTTCGCATCCGGAGCGATAGCACCGGCCCATTCGACGTCGAGGTCCGATTCGCCCTCGTCGCCCGTGTCGTTTCGATATTGCGGAGGGATGCCGCCGGAGACCGTCACAACCAGATTTGTGGCTGTGTTGGCAGGCAAACCGAAGATTTGGCGGAAGTCAGACACGTCGGAACTGTAGACGTTGCTTTCCCCAATGACCTCGATGTTGACGCCGACGCCGGTTGTGCCGGCATTCCACAGGGGCGCCACGTTGTAAATCTTTCCGAAGTCGCCGGGACTGATGCCGAAATAACACGAGTAGTTGCTGATGGTGCAGCCGGATGGATAGGTATAGCCGGGATGAACTCTCCCCTGCGCGGCAATCGGCGGCTTTGCATAGACATGATAGGCGGGATGCTTCGGAAAATCGTGAAGAGCGGCGATGCCGACAACGACGGGCGCGAGAGCTTCGGGGATGGAGGGGTCGGAGGAGTTGGCCCAGTATTGCTTTCCGCGGACTGAATAATAGTGAATGGAAGTTTGGAAGGCCTGATCGAATTGCCCGGCTGTTCCGGAGAAATCAATGAAGTCGTGGCCGTCGGCGACATTGATGTCGGTAAAGCCCTGGGACTGGAGCCATTGGGTGACGGCGTCAATATCGGACTGGGCCGGGCCGTATTGCTGGCCATATTCGAGAGGAGTGAGCCAGTGGTGGAAATTAGCCGAAGTTGGGTCCTGTTGTTCGGCCATGAACTGTTCGAGCGCCTGCTCTTGGCTCTGAGGGCGTCGAAGAACGAGCGTCCTGTGGTTGATATCCATCGAGTCGGGAACTGCGCCTTGATCGTATTTCGCGCGGGCAAGTGGATAAGTGTTGCCACGCAGGACGACACGCAAATTGTTGTTGACGGTCTGCGTGATCATCGGGGCGATCGCACTCGATTGTCCAAAGAGGCGGAACGCGAGCGTCAAGGAGAGGAACAAAGAGAGTGAAAACAGAACAGCGGCAACGCCATACTTCCGGAGGTTCTTGCTCATATTGTCCTCACGTCCCAAGATAGAGGCTCAAAAGCGGGCGAGCCTATGCAGCATAGTACGGATGCCCACAAAACGGATAATGGCAATGATTTTATCGGCAAATTGTCATTCGAAGATTAAAAGCCCAAATCCGGTGCTCTGGACGGCAACGGGTGGTGCAACCCGCAGGCCGACTTGGCGAGGTTAGATGCGGGGAGAGCCCGGATAGCTGCTTTCTAACGTGTTGGAAGATGCCTATTGGAATCGTAGGCCCTACCCGTCAGGGATGGTGGCTAAGGCGCGGATTGGCGACAGATCTGCCGTGGGGAGCAGGGGGACTTGTATTAAACCAGCCAATTTGGATAGAGTGGGGGTGATTTGCAGGCCGGGGGAAGACTGGGCGAAGGGCCTGCAACCTACACCTGGATGGGGAGGCATGAGGCGATGACCTGCCCGCAATGCAATCAGCGCGTACCAATTGCAGCACTCTGGAAGGCCACGCATGTGAGCGGAGTGGTGTGCCCGCACTGTCAGGCGAGCCTGTCGCCTGGGGCGGTTTGCACGATCATTCTGACGGTTCTGGCCTTCGGAGCGGGGGAGATAGCGCTTTTGCTGTTAAAACGCTTTACAGGCGAGATATGGATGGCAATTGGGGGATTCGTGGTTGTGGCAGCGGTAGTCTATGCGTTGCTTGCCCCGGCGATGATGCGATTGAGGCCAAAGCATCCCGTGGAGCCGCACCTGAAGGGACACAGCGCCTGAGAGGCTAGCACTCGCCTCTGGGAAATAGCTCGGGGCATAGACCCTGCCCGACCTTCCTGGATTGCCCTGGGCCTAGGTTTCAGCCGGGGACGCGCTAGACCATCTGGCGGAGGACATACTTCAGGATGCCTCCGTGGTGGTAATAAGCGACCTCGAAGGGTGTGTCCACGCGGGCAACGGCCGCGAAAGACTTCTCTTCACCATCTGAAGAACGCGCGCGAACCTGGACTTTCTTCCGTGGCTCGAAATTCTGAGCCAATCCCTCGATATCGAAAATTTCGTGACCGGTAAGGCCGAGCGAAGCGGGAGTTTCTCCAGGGACAAACTCAAGCGGAAGGACCCCCATACCAACCAGATTGCTGCGGTGGATTCGTTCGAAGCTCTCGGCAAGGACCGCGCGGACGCCAAGAAGGGCAGTGCCCTTGGCGGCCCAATCGCGGGAAGAGCCGGAGCCGTATTCTTTTCCAGCGATGACGAGAAGAGGGACGCCCGCCGATCCGTATTTCATGGCGGCATCGTAAATAGACATTTTTTCGCCGTCCGGCTGATACGGGGTCCAATTGCCCTCCGTGCCCGGAGCGAGTAGATTTCGGAGACGGATGTTCGCGAAGGTGCCGCGCATCATAACCTCGTGGTTGCCGCGCCGCGCGCCGTAGGAGTTGAAATCCTTGGGTGGGACGCCGTGCTCCACCAGATATTTCCCGGCGGGAGAATCCGGGGCGATCGAGCCGGCAGGAGAAATGTGGTCGGTCGTGACGCTATCGCCGAGAACGGCGAGGACTCGCAGATTGCGAAGGTCGGAAATCGGCGCTGGTTTGAGGGGCATCTCCTCGAAGAATGGGGGATGCTTGATATAGGTGGAGTCCGAATCCCAGGAGTACAAGTCGCCTTCAGGAATGGGAAGCTTGCGCCAATTCTCATCACCGGTGAAAACGTCGCCATATTCCTTGCGGAACATGTCGGAGGAAACGGAACTCCGCATAACCGCTTCGACCTCCTGTGGGGAAGGCCAGATTTCGCGGAGATATACGGGCTGGCCCGCCTTGTCGGTGCCTAGCGGCTGGTTGACGATGTCGAAATCCATCCGGCCGGCAAGCGCATAGGCGACGACAAGCGGGGGAGAAGCGAGGTAATTGGCGCGGCAGTGGGGATTGATGCGGCCTTCGAAATTGCGGTTCCCGCTGAGGACAGAAACCGCGACGAGATTGTTCTCCTTGATGGCCTTGCCGATGGCTTCGGGAAGCGGGCCGCTGTTGCCGATGCAAGTGGTGCAGCCATATCCGACAAGATGGAAGCGCAAGGCTTCAAGATAGGGCCAAAGCCCCGCCTTTTCGATGTAATCCGTGACAACCTTCGAGCCGGGAGCAAAGCTGGTCTTCACCCAAGGCTTCGAGGAGAGACCGCGTTCGACAGCTTTTTTTGCCAGCAAACCGGCGCCGAGCATCAGCGAAGGATTCGAGGTGTTGGTGCAACTGGTGACAGCGGCGATGACGACAGAGCCGTCGGCAAGCTCGAACCGGTCGCCATTATTCTGCACGGAAACGTGCTTGGGGGCGCCCTCCAGGGTCTTTGAGAACGAGGCGGCGGCGTCCGAGAGGCGAACGCTGTCCTGCGGACGCTTGGGCCCGGCCATGGTGGGGACGACATTGGCGAGATCGAGCTCGAGAGAGTCGGAAAAAACAGGGTCCGGCGTCTGGTCCGTGCGGAAGAGACCCTGTTGCTTGGTGTAAGCCTCGACGAGGCGGACTTGGTCCTCGGCGCGCCCCGTGAAGCGGAGATAAGCGAGAGTTTCGGAGTCGACCGGGAAAAAGCCCATCGTCGCGCCGTATTCGGGAGCCATATTCGCAAGAGTGGCGCGATCGGGAAGGGTAAGGCTGGAAAGGCCGGTGCCGAAGAATTCGACGAATTTGCCGACAACGCCCTTCTTGCGCAGCATGTTCGTGACGGTAAGAACCAGATCGGTTGCGGTGGCGCCTTCGGGCAAGCGGCCGTGGAGCTTGAATCCGACGACAGCGGGAATCAGCATCGAGAGGGGTTGGCCGAGCATGGCGGCCTCGGCCTCGATGCCCCCGACGCCCCAGCCGAAAACGCCGAGGCCATTGACCATAGTCGTGTGCGAATCGGTGCCGACGAGCGAATCCGGAAAAGCGAGCGACTTGCCTTGTTCGTTCGAGTGGAAAACAACGCGGGCGAGATATTCGAGATTGACCTGATGGCAGATCCCCGTGTCGGGCGGAACGACTTTCAAATTGTGCAGACTCTTCTGGCCCCACCGAAGGAAGGCGTACCGCTCGATATTGCGCTTCATTTCCATGTCGGCGTTGAAGGCGAAGGCATTGGCAGCGCCAAATTTGTCCACCTGGACGGAATGGTCGATCACCAACTCCGCGGGGAGAAGCGGATTGATTTTCCGGGGGTCGCCGCCGAGAGTGCGCATGGCCTGGCGCATGGCGGCGAGGTCAACCACGGCGGGAACGCCGGTGAAGTCCTGGAGGAGGACGCGGGCAGGCATGAAGGAGATCTCTTTTTCGGCGATGGAAGCGGGGTTCCAGGAAGCGAGGGCGCGAACATCGTCGGCGTGTACGAACCGGCCGTCTTCGTGGCGAAGAAGATTTTCAAGCAGGACCTTCAGAGAAAAAGGGAGACGCGAGACGTGGCCGACGCGATCCCGCTCCAGGGCGTCCAGAGAATAAATGTCGTAAGAGTGTTCGCCAACGCGAAGGCCGGTGCGGGAAGAAAAAGAATTCTTGGACGACGAGCTCATGAAAGAAATGTCTCCTCTCCTCTGCAGCCATTCTAGCGCAGGCGCGGAAGCGCGCCCGGAAAAAACGAAGGGGGACGGGGCGCCGAAAGTCCGTTGAAGGGAGAATCCGCGCGAAGGGGCGGGGAATCAATGCTGGGGAGCGACGTAGCCCTCGGGAAGCTTCGAGCCTTCGCCAAAGAAGAACATTTCCATCTGCTCGCCCATGATTTGCTGGGAGCGCGGGTCGAGAGGGTTGAGGCGGAATTCGTTCATAAGCATCTTGGAGTGTTCGACCCAGAGTTTCCAAGCTTCCTTGGAGACGTTGTCAAAAATGCGCTGGCCGAGCTCACCCTTCCACGGAACGCGGTCAAGGCCCGGCATTTCGCGGCCAAACTTCACGCAGTGAACCATGCGAACCGTCTGCGTGCCGGCGTTTCCGGCAGTGGATGATTTTTCGTCGGCCATGAGCGGCTCCTTGGGAAGAAGTGATCTTATTCAAGATACTGCAAGCAGCAGGGAAATGCCAGTTAGGGCGGAGCGAGGGGGCGCAGAAAGGAGGCAAGAGTTGGAGCGGACGGAGAGCGAGCAACGCGAGGAGTAAAGGCGGGGAATATGGTAGGCTTTTGAGGATTCGTTTTATTAAAACTCCAGGGACAGGCGGCGAGATATGGGTGTTCAACAGAAAGAGAAGCCGATGATAACCAAATCGACGAAGGAGACCGCTGCCGCGCATCCGGATGCGTACTACTGCGAAGCGCCGAACGAACCATGCGCGGTGGTGATGTTCGGCGCGTCGGGAGATCTGGCGAAACGGAAACTGATGCCGGCGCTCTACGACCTGGCCATCCACGCGTGCCTGGCGCCGCGGTTCCGCCTGATCGGCTTTGCCCGGACGGAAATGAATGACGACCATTTCCGCGAAGTGTCGGCCGAATTTCTGCCTCAGCCCGAGGACGGGCAAAGCGGGCGGCACGACGAGTTCATGGCGCAATTGAGATATTTCAGCGGGAATTATGACGATCCGGCCGCGTATCAGAAGCTTGCGGCTCGTCTGGACGAACTCGACAAGGAAGGGAACTTAGGCGGGAACCGGCTTTTCTACCTGGCAGTGCCGCCGGAAGTGTATCTGAAAATCATCGAGCAACTCGGGCGGGCGGGGCTGAACAAGCCGAAGACGGAAAAGTCGTGGGCGAGGGTGATTATCGAGAAGCCGTTCGGGCGGGACCGGGCCTCGGCGATCGAATTGAACCGCAAGGTGCTGCAGGTTTTCGACGAGTCGCAAGTCTACCGAATCGATCACTACCTGGGAAAAGAGACGGTTCAAAACATGCTGGTTTTCCGGTTTGGCAACGGAATTTTTGAGCCGTTGTGGAGCCGGAACTTCGTCGACCACGTGCAGATCACTGCAGCGGAGTCCCTGGGGGTAGAGAGCCGTGCGGCGTTCTATGAGTCGGCCGGCGCGCTGCGGGACATGATTCAAAGCCACGTGTTGCAATTGACGTCGCTGGTGGCGATGGAAGCGCCCGCGACGTTTGGCGCCAATTCCGTGAGGAACGAAAAGATCAAAGTGCTGGAGTCGATCCGGCCGTTCACTCCGGAAACGATTTGGAAATCGGTGGTGCGAGGGCAATACGGACCGGGACAAATCGACAACGAGACAATGGCCGGATACCGGCAAGAGCCGGGAGTGAAACCGAATTCGCCGACGGAGACTTTTGTGGCGTTGAAGCTCTTCGTGGATAACTGGCGTTGGAGCGGCGTGCCGTTTTATTTGCGAACCGGGAAGCGACTCGCGCGGCCACAGACGGAAGTGGCGATCCGGTTTCGGCAGGCGCCTCACCGTGTGTTTCGCGGGGAGACGCTTGAATACAATTCGCTCGTGCTCAATATCCAGCCGGACGAGGGGATTTCGCTCTCCTTCGGAGCGAAGGCTCCCGGCGCGCAGATGCACATCCAGCCGGTGACAATGGATTTTCGTTATCGGCAGACATTCGGCGGCGGATCGAGGAGCGCGTATGCGACTCTGATCAACGATTGCATCCGCGGCGACGCGACCTTGTTCGATCGCGCTGACAGCGTCGAAGCTGCCTGGGCTCTGGTCGATCCGATTCTGGAAGCGTGGCAGAACGCCTCACCCCCGCCGTTTCCGAATTACCCGGCAGGGAGCCAGGGACCGCGGGCGGCCGACGATTTGACCGCGGCAGAAGGAGTTCACTGGCGGCCTCTGTAGGCAAGATTTCCAGAGACAATACAACTCAGTTGCAGATTCATGCGGACACGTGGAGGAAGGGATGATCCTGGCCGGTGACGTGGGTGGAACGAAGACCAACGTAGCGATCTATGACGTGCAGGAAGGAAAGCTCACGCGCGTCACGGAGAAGCGGTATGCGAGCGGCGAGCATGCGGGCCTGGAAGAGATCGTCGCCGACTTTCTGAACCTGACAAAAGCTCCGGTAACCGCGGCGGCATTTGGAATTGCCGGGCCCGTGGTGAACAACCGCGTGCATGCCACGAATATCCCGTGGATCGTGGATGGGTCGGTGATGGCGAAGCGCCTGGGATTGAATCGTGTGCCGCTGTTGAACGATTTAGAGGCCTGGGGGTACGGGATCGTTGTGTTGGAGCCCGGAGACATGGCGACGCTGCACGATGGAGTTCCTGCCCCGGAAGTGAACAGCGTTGTGATTGCCGCTGGAACAGGGATGGGTCAGTGTGTGCTCTTCTGGGATGGAAAGCAGCACGTGCCCATGGCGACGGAAGCGGGCCACGCGGATTTTGCGCCGCACACGAGGCAACAAGCCGATCTGTGGAAATTCATGCAGGATCGCGAAGAGTTCGTAAGCGTGGAAGTGATTCTCTCGGGCCGAGGATTCCGATTCGTACACGAGTTTCTAAATCCCTCGGTGAAACACCCTGGATTTGACGACCCCGCCGCAGACGTCGCGCCGGAAATCACCCGGCAAGCTCTCGACAAATCCTGCCCTGTATGCGTGGACGCTCTAAACCTGTGGGTTGAGATGTACGGGTCCGAAGCGGGGAACCTGGCGCTGCGAGCAGTGGCTCGGGGAGGCATCTACATCGCTGGAGGCATCGCGCTCAAGATACTTTCAAAAATGAAGGATGGATGCTTCGTCGCGGCGGTGCGCCAGAAAGAAAAGCTGGGTGATTTTTTGGCGCAGATCCCCGTTCACCTGGTGCTGAATGAAGAATGCCCCCTTCGCGGGTCGGCTTATGTCGCCTGGAAGGGGTTGTAGCCGAGGCGATGAAATAAATAAGGGGCAGGAATACGCCACGGCGTGCGGCGGATCGGGGGTAAATCATCACGATTGAACTCGCCCGCGCGATTTAGGCGGCGGGAATTCGGATGCGCCGAATACGTGTCCCCCGCTACTTATAAGAAGCGAGCGCCTCGATCATCAAATCCCAGAATGTTTCTTGGTTGAGGACCGTTGCGACATTTGCGTTCGGTTTCCTCCCCGTTACTCCGTCCATGTCGCATACGGTAGCGCCATAGGTGTACGTGCCGTTCAGCTCCACTTCCACATTCACGAATTCACATTGTACGATTTCAGGTTCGATGACACGGGCGACGGCGCATGCGTCGTGGATAGGAGGAGCATCGAAGCGAAAATGCTTCGCGTAAGTGGAACGAAAAAATTCGATCAGCCCGACGGCCATCCGCGCAACTTCGTTGTTCAGAGCCTGCATACGCCGGACGACGTCAGGCGTAGCCTTGGCCTGATGAGTAAGATTCAGCCCAACCATCGTGACGGGAAGGCCGGAACGAAAAACAATGTCCGCCGCCTCGGGGTCTTGCCAAATGTTAAATTCGGCGAGAGGCTCACGATTCCCGCGCGCATTTCCGCCGCCCATCAGCACAATTTCTTCAATTTTAGAGAGGATCTTAGGGTCTTTGCGGATGGCCATGCCAATGTTGGTAAGAGGGGCGGTGGGAATGAGGGTGATCTTATCGTGCTGATGACAGAGATCGATGATCAGGTCGACGGCGTGGCGCCTGTCCACCTCAACCGTAGGCTCCGGGAAATCGTATCCATCAAGGCCGGTGACGCCATGGATTTGTTCGCTTGGCTCGATCTCCTTAATTAGCGGACGGTCCGCGCCTGCAGCGAGAATCACATCGTGAATCCCCGCGAGTGTCATTACTTTGCGCGCGTTCTGAGTCACCTTGTCAAGAGTTTGGTTTCCGCCGACCGTCGTGACCGCCAGCAGATTCGTGCGCGGATGAGCGTAGGCGAGTAGCATCGCCAGCGTGTCGTCATGCCCGGGGTCGCAATCCAGAATAATTTTCTTCATGGAGAGTTTTCCGGCCCTCACCAACGCTTCCCTTCAAAAGAAGGCGGATTCAATCATGCGGGCAGGAGTGTGTCAAGAACAGGAGCCATCTGGCACGGGAAATGGAAAAATCGCGTTTGACAGTGAAATAACTGAGGGGCATATTGGGCGGTCTTCGCGGAACCAATTTCTCGCGTGACGCGGCGAGAAGGGGGAATCCTGCCGCGAAGCGAATGAAGGCCAAGTCCAATGCTCGGAATCATCGTGATTCTGGGAACGTGTTATCTGCTGTCGGCCAATCGAAAGGCTATCCAATTCCGCGTGGTGCTTTGGGGATTGGGTCTTCAGTTTTTGCTCGCGGTCTTTGTGATGAAGACGCGAGTTGGCTACTGGCTGCTCGACTCAACCTCCCGCAAGATCGTCTGGTTTCTCAACTTCGCGAAGGCCGGATCGGAATTTGTTTTCGGAAAGCTCGGAGATTCCAACACCAGCCTCGGAGTGATTTTCGCGTTCCAAATCTTGCCGGTCATCATTTTCGTCGCCTCCGTTTTCGCCATACTTTATTACCTGCGCGTGATTCCGGTGCTCGTCGGACTGGGTGGAAAGGCAATGTTTCGCCTATTACGCACGAGCGGTGCGGAATCACTGGAGGTAGTGGCCAGCATCCTGATGGATCAGACCTCGGCGCCATTGGTGATCCGTCCGTATTTGGGCAAATTGACGCGATCGGAGCTATTGACAATCATGACCGCCGGAATGGCGCATATTTCCGGCGCCATGATGGGCGCATATGTCTTGATGGGGGCGCGAGCGCAAGATCTGCTGACCGCCGTGGTGATGACCGCTCCGGGAACAATTCTGATTGCAAAGATGCTGATCCCCGAGACGGAAACGCCGGAAACGGCAGGGCACGCGGATTTGGAGTTCCGGCAAGAATATTCGAACGTCCTCGACGCGATTTCCCACGGCGTGACGGACGGGATGTATCTTGCGGCTACGGTGGGCGCGATGCTGATCGCCTTCGTTGCCCTGATCGCGCTGAGCAACGGAATCCTGGGAGGGCTGCACACTTCGCTCCAGGCAATTTTCGGCTACGCGCTCGGCCCCGTCGCCTGGATTATCGGCGTACCTTGGAAGGACGCGCGAATCGTAGGAAGCCTGATGGCGACAAAGCTGGTTCTGAATGAATTTATCGCATTTTCGATGCTGGGCCCGCTGAAAGCGACAATCGCGGCCAGATCATACGCAATCGCGACGTACGCTCTGTGCGGATTCTCCAATTTCGGCTCGATCGGGATACAGATCGGGGCCATCGGGGCGCTTGCACCTTCTCGAAAAAAGGATCTGGCACAGCTGGGTTTTCGCGCGCTCCTGGCAGCCACGCTGGCGAATTACCTCTCCGCTTCGATTGCGGGAATATTCTTGAGATAGCCGGATGCGGCCGGTAAACGATCATGCCGTGACATTCGGGGCGGTAAAGGCCATCGCAAGGGTGGCGGGTCGATCAAGCCTTCGCGAATTTTGGAGGCGCCTTCCAATAGGAGATGGTCCCGGGAAAGTGAATCAAGTGGAATTTGTCGTTCATTTGCAGGAGAGATTCGGAAGTTCCAAGAAAAAAATAGCCGCCCATGTTGAGGTTGTTGAAGAAGTGGTTGATGACGCGAGACTTGGACGCGCCGTCGAAGTAGATTAAGACGTTGCAACAGAAAATAATGTCCATCCCTTTCATAAAGAGCATCTTCGAGTCTTCCTGAAGATTCAAACGGTTGAAGGTGACGATTTTTTTCACTTCGGGGCGGACCTGAAGTTTGTTCTCCGCGGCGGGAGAGAAATATTTGCGCCTGAAGTAATCGGTGGTGTTGCGCAACGCATAGTCGCCGTAAATTCCAATTTTAGCGGTCTCGACTGAGCGGTCGTTCAGATCCGTCGCCACAATTTCGAACTGCCACCCCTTGAGAAGGCCGGAGCTCTCCTCCATCAGAATCATTGCCAGCGTGTACGATTCTTCGCCGGTTGAACAGCCCGCGCTCCACAAACGCAGCCGTTTGACGATCTGTTTGGTTTTGTCGCCGGCCAGCTCCGGGAGGATCGTCTTGCGTATGGCTTCGATTTGGGGCTGGCTCCGGAACAGGCAGGTCTCGCCGATGGTTACTTCGTTCAATAATTGACGAAGCTCGGTGTCGCGGCTGGGATGGCTTGTGAGAAAGTCCCAATATTCACGAGGCTGTCGGACGGTGACATGCTTCATGCGCCGGGCGCAGGAGTCGGCGAGGAGATAGAGCTTGTCTTCGGCCTGATAGATGCCGGAGACCTTGTAGACGAGGTCGCGGATTTGCCGGAACACCGGGTCGATTTGGTCGCGAGCCTTTCCCGAATCGGCCGTCACATTTGCGGATTGCGTTTCAATTGGCATTTGCCGGGGCGTTACGCCACGCGCTGGCCGGCAAAGGTTCCGCCGGTGTTGTGGCCATTGCCTTCGACTTTGAACTGATCCACGAGACGCCGAAGTTGCGTGGACATTTGCGCGAGATCCGACGCCGCCTTTTGCGTTTGGTGGGCGCTCGAGGAGGTGCTCTGGGCAGCCTGCGCCACCCCGCTGATGTTCTCCGAAATCGCTTCGGAACCTTTGGCGGCCTCGGTGACGTTGCGGGTCATTTCGTTGGTCGTGGCGCTCTGCTCTTCGACGGCAGTTGCGATCGTGTTGGAAATGTCGCTGATATGGTTGATGACCTCGCTGATGGCGGCGATAGCCTCGACCGCGCCTTTGGTGTCTTCCTGGATGGCGCCGATTTTCTGGCTGATTTCCTCAGTGGCTTTGGCGGTTTGCTTCGCGAGTTCCTTGACTTCGTTGGCGACCACGGCAAAGCCTTTTCCCGCTTCTCCGGCGCGCGCGGCTTCGATGGTGGCGTTGAGGGCCAGCAAGTTGGTCTGCTGAGCGATGGAGGTGATGACCTTGACGACCTGGCCGATTTCGGCGCTGGAGTCGCCGAGTTTCGAAACAATAGCGTTCGTGGATTGGGCGGTTTTGACGGCCTCACTGGCCACGCGCGCGGCTTCGGAGGCGTTTTTCGCGATGTCCTTGATTGTGGCGCCCATTTCTTCGGCGCCGGTGGCGACGGTCTGGAGGCTGCGGCTGACCTGTTCCGTCGCGGCAGAGACGGTGTTGGCCTGGGCGGTGGTCTCTTCCGAGTTGGCGGTGATCTGTTGGCTGGTGGCGGAAAATTCCTCGCTCGCCGATGCCACTTGTTGCGCGTTTACCGCGATGGCTTGCAGGGCCAAGCTTATCTTTTCAAGACTTTCATTCAGGGCTTTAGACATCCGGCCGAGTTCATCGCCCGAAGTGACATCGATTCGAGGTGTCAGGTCACCCGAAGCAACCAACCCGAGAGCGGTGGCTACTTTGGCCGAACGCCGGGCTATTGACGTGCCGACCCAGAGTCCGACGCCTGTGGAGATTGCCACGCCGAGTAAAACCGCGATCAGCATTTCTGTAAATGCCCGGCTGGCCAGGCGCGCGTTCTCTTCGCTAATTTTTTTCGCCTCGGCGACTTTCAACTGCTCGAGCCTGTCGACTCCGCCGAACACGGTCTTCGCGACATCTGCGTAACCGTCACTCCAAAGAACCGCCCAACCGTCAGCCGGCTTGCCTTCCTTTGCGGCGCTCACGATCTCGTCGCGATACCGCATATAGTCCGCACTCGCGTCCTTCACTTGAGCGAACGTCTGGGCCTGTTCCGGAGTCAAGTTTCTAACGTCGTAGTTCTGGACGACACCTTGGAAGTCGTTGGACAGCTTTTCGACCTGCCCCCCAAATTTGTCTTTTTCCGCTTGGGTGTTTGCGGCCAAACGATCCCGCAACGCGACCCTCAACCTTTGCAACGTGATGGACATACTCGCAATTTCCGGAAGAGGACGAGTGCTATTTTGATAGAGCGCTTGGTCAGCCCTCATCATGGAGCGGTAGTTGAAGAGACTTATCATTCCGATTAGAGCTGCAACAACGGCCACGAATAAGAATCCAACCAATAACTTGGTTCGAATGGTGACGTTCTTCATTACCCCTCCGCGTAATCAGCCGATGTGAAAAAGCTGCGGCAATTTAAGTTGTCCTTTGTATCGGGAACTGGTCGGCCGGACCCTGCACATTCACTTCCGCCCTGATTTGATCAACGAAACGGCGAAGTTGTGTAGATTTCTGCGACAAATACGATGTGGCCCTCTTTGAGCGGTGCGCGCTCGGTCGAGTGGGCGTAGCGGCGAGTTTTTCCGGCTCGGGGAAATCGGCGTCCCGGCACTGTCCCGCAACGGGGCGGACGCAACCGGGAAGAAGAATTAGTCCGAGCGTCGCGGTAAAGTGCAGGACACTTGTCATCGCCTTCCCACAAAGTCGAACTGCTAATCGGCAACAGCAGGTTTAGCTTTATTCACTGGAGCCAAAACCAACGGAGACTGATTCAGACCCGACAGCGCGTCAAAAGGTCGAGAAGGAGAGCGTCCGCGTGTACTGAAAGGCTAGGTCACGGGTCCCCTGTGACTTGCCTGCCGGCGTTCGTCATTCGGCGGGACGAGTTCTTTCTCTTCGGCGATGTGACAGGCTTTGTCCTTATCGAGGACATGCATGAGCCGGTTATCGAGCTTATGAACTCCAAGGATCACATTTCGGACAGATCCTTGAAGGGTTTCGGGAGGGGGCTCGAACGTGTCATCTCCGGCTTCGACGACGTCTCCAATTTCGTCCACGAGCAGGCTTACCGCGCCGTCGTCGCTGCGGACCACCACATTTCCCGGCTGCATTTCCGCCGGCCGCGCGCTGAGCTGCAGCCGCCGGCGCAGGTCGATCGCGGTGACGATCTGCCCGCGCAAGTTGATCAAGCCGCTGACGACCCCGGGTGCGAGAGGAACGGGCGTCATTTCCACGAAGCGAATCACTTCCTGGACGCCGTGCAATTCAATACCGAAAAAAAGCTTGTCGAGAAAAAAGGTGCAGTATTGAGATGTCTCCGCCATGACTCAGTGACTGATCTCCACGTGGTCGATTTGGTCGCTGATTTTCGGCGCGGCGATTCGCAAGACGGAGGGAATATCCATCAGCTCGGTGACCCGGCCATTGATGACAGCCGAATACAAGACTCCGGGCCGGCTTGCGGGATATTTCACTTCGGCAGAGTCTTCGACGATGTCCAAAATCCGCTCGACGATAATTCCCACCGTTGCGCCTCCGTTTTCGCAGACAAGAACCTGAAAAGAGTTCCCCTCGACGCCGGAATCGGCAGGCTTCGGATGCCTCCTCTCGATCCGGCGTTCTTCGAGGACATAGCCGAGATGAATGAGCGGGAGGATGCGGCCGCGATATTGCGCCACCCATTGCGAGCCGGATTGCTCGACTTGAGAGACCGGCAATTCTTCCAGGCGATCAAGGGTGTTGAGCGGAAGCGCCATGCGGGCATCGTCAGGGCCGGCAAACAAAAGAAACGTCTGAGTCATCTGTTCTTTTTCGGCTGATTCGGCGGCTTTTTCGGCGAGCGCGCGGTCGCGCACTTCGGAGATCACTCCTGAGCGCTGCGCGACACCCATCACATCGAGGATGAGAGCAATCTTTCCATCTCCCATGATGCTGGCCCCGGCGAAGGACTTGATCCCCTTCAGCTGTTTGCGGAGAGGCTTGACGACGATCTCCTGGGTGTCATTGATCTCGTCAACTACGAGCCCGAACTGGCGTTCGCCGGCCTGCAGCACGACGATGTTCACCGCACCGTCGCCCTCTTTTTTGCGGTCATCCTCGCCGATGAGTCGCAGCTCCTGATTCAGGTAAACCAGCGGCAAAAGCCGCCCGCGCAGACGGTAGACACGAGCGCCGTGAACCACTTCAATTTTCTTGCCCATGGCGCCGCCTTCGACCCGCACCAGTTCGGTCAAATTGACCTGAGGAATGGCAAAGCGTTCGCCCGCGCAGGTGACAACCAGCGCCGGAATGATAGCGAGCGTGAGCGGAATCTTGATGCGGACTGTCGAACCCTGGCCCGATTTAGATTGGACGTCCACGGTGCCGCCGATTTTTTCCACGTTGGTCTTCACCACGTCCATGCCGACGCCGCGGCCGGAGACGTTGGTCACCTTTTGGGCGGTTGAAAATCCAGGAAGAAAAATCATGTTATAGGTTTCGCGGTCCGTCATTCGCGCGGCTTGCTCGGGAGTTACGAATCCGCGCTCGACGGCTTTCTGCCGGATGCGCTCGCGGTTAAGGCCCGCGCCGTCGTCGCTGATCTCGATGTTGACCTGGCCCCCTTCGTGAAACGCTCGCAGGATGAGGCGCCCTATGCGGTCTTTTCCCGCCTTCACGCGGTCTTCGGGCAGCTCGATGCCGTGGTCCACGGAGTTGCGAACGAGGTGAGTGAGGGGATCCTTGATCGCTTCGATGATCGTTTTATCGAGTTCGGTCTCCTTTCCCTCCATCTCGATGCGGACTTCTTTGCCGCAGCTGAGAGCCACGTCGCGCACCGTCCTCGGGAACTGGTTCCAGATGTTCCCAATGGGCTGCATGCGCGTCTTCATCACCTCTTCCTGCAGCTCGGTGGCGATCAGATTCATGCGCTGCGAGATACCCTGAAGGTTCGTGTCTTCCACGGCATTGGAAAACTGCAAGAGCTGATTGCGAGCCAGGACGAGTTCGCCGACGAGAGTCATCAGATTGTCGAGAAGGTTCACGCCGACGCGAATCGTTTAAGGCGCGGATTCCTTGGCGCGGGTTTCAAGAATTTGTTGGGCGAGGGCGATGTCCTCCAGCTTGACAAATCCGAGCGAAACGAGAATTTCGCCGATTTTCCGCTGGTCGCCTTTTTCCTGCTCCTCAAGTGCGAGAGCGATTTTTTCCGCCTGCACGAGGCCGCGCTCGACCAATACGCCCCCGATTTTTCCCGATAAAGGCCGCCTTCGGGCCGAATCGTTCCCTTTCGATTTTTCCTTTGATGCGCCTTCGGAGTCCGAAAGGGCTTCGATCTGCTTCGGGTTCGGGAGATTGGGGAGCTTCGTTTTGGCAGGTGACGATTCATCCGCGCGCGCGGGAGAGCTTGCCTCCGCCACGGGTGTCGCTTCCGCTTTCGGTGATCCTGTTCCAGCCTTTTCTTTTGCGCCGGCCTTGTGAAGGCGTGTGAGCGTGTCCATCAGCTCAAGGTAATTTTCCTCGCCGTCCTTTCCTGTGGACTGGATTTCCGCGAGCATTTGCCGAATGGCGTCGACCATACTGAGGAGCGCGGTGGTGATCTCTGGATTTAGGACCAACTGGCCCTCTCGAAGGAGAGTCAGCAGGTTTTCGCCCACATGAGCCACTTTTTCGAGCTTATTGAACCCGAGGAATCCGCAGGTCCCCTTGATGGTGTGTATAGTGCGGAAAACGCTCGCCAATGCGTTGCGGTCCTTGGGATCCTTTTCCAGACCCACCAGCTCACGATCGAGCCGGTCCAGGTTTTCATAACTTTCGGCCAGAAACTCTTGGACGATTTCATTCTCGCTCATCGTGTTTGGCATTCCGATAAAGACTGAGACTTCCAGCTAAACAGAAAGCCGCGAATTCCCGCGGGAATTCGCGCCACTATCGCCGTTCGCAGACAAACCCCAGGCAACACCCGTTCCTACCCCCTCCGTCGAATGCCTATTCGAGTTTCTTTATCGTCCCATTTTCAACATTCGTTAGACGGCGGCTCCCGGAAGGGGAGGCACACATTCACATCGCTGGCAAGACCACCTCTGATTGCCGCGAGGAGTGGAGAGGTGAAGGGTTAGTGGATTCTTAGAACACGACTCCGATCCGTATCATTTCGGTCCAAGCTCACCGCTCGCCGGCACGCTCGATGATGGAGTGGTGCTTCCGGCGGGGATTGAAATTCATTTTGGAGGTCGAATGCTACAGTTCTAGGACCACGGTTAGACTGCCAGGATCAGGGGAAGGAATAGGCTGGAAATTCAAGCGGCGTCCGAGGGCATTCATTCCGGCATTCTCCGGAAGGATGTTGGCGACAATTCGTTGGAGCTTTTCATCCCGGCCCACTTCGATCAGCCGCCGCACGAGTTCGGTGCCGAGCCCTTCCTTCTGGTGCTGATCGGTCACGAGCACGGCGACTTCCGCTTCCGGTTGATTTCGACTTTTGGTGAGACGGCCGACGGCCCAAATTTCGTGTTGGCCAACGTTCGGGTCACTAAAATCCGCAACTAGGGCGATTTCCCGATCGTAGTCGATAAAGCACTGACGCATCAGCCGGGTGTGCGCGACGCGCGCATCGAGACTCATCATGTGAAAATAACGAAGATAGACGGACGTCTGCGACAGACCTTCGTGGAATTTCGCCAGTAGAGGTTCGTCCTCCGGACGAATCGGCCGGATCAGAACTGAAGCTCCCGACTTGGTGGTCCATCCGCCGACATATTGGGTTGGGTAAGGACGAATGGCGGGTTTGGGCAGCTGATCAATCGGCGTTCCGGCAGGATACTGCACGATTCGGGCGTCAAGAGCTACAACCCGGTCGGCCGAAGCCATCAACGGGTTGATGTCGATTTCCTTTATCCACGGATGTTCTAGAAGTAGCTTGCTGAACCGAACCAGAATCCTCGCGAGAAGTTCGATGTTTGCAGCCTTGCGGCCGCGAACTCCTTGCAAGGCTGTGAAAACACGCGTCTGCTCCATCAACCGTCGCGCGAGTGTCGCGTTGAGAGGCGGCAGCGCCAAAGCGCGGTCGCGGTAGACCTCCACGAGTTGGCCGCCCGAGCCGAACAGAATGACGGGCCCGAATTGTGGGTCCACGCTGCTGCCGAGAATGAGCTCGTATCCATCAACCGGAACCATTGCCTGAACCGTCACGCCCTGGAAGGACCCGGCCGGGGCTCGTTCGCGAACCGAAGATTCAATTTCGCGGTAGGCGCGGCGGACGCACCGCTCATCCGCTAAATTAAGCTTCACACCTCCAATGTCAGTTTTGTGCGTAATTGATTCCGAGAAGACCTTCAGGACAACCGGATAACCAATGGCCTGGGCCAGCGAGACCGCATCATCATCAGAAGTGGCGATTCGAGTGTCCAAGGCCGGAATGGAGTAAAGCCCGAGAATCCGCTTTGATTCGACTTCGGTCAACAAGGTCCTTCCCGCAAGGCGAGCGCTTTCGAGAATTTTTGACGCTGCGGCCAGTGAGCCGCTGTCCTCTTTCACCTCTTCGGCAAGACTCGGAGTTTCGTAAATCCCGCTGAGGTTATACGCGTTGCGCCACATATAACAAAAGGCTCGGGCGGCAGTGTCCGGATAAGAGAAAGTGGAAATGCCTGCTTGATTGAGGGTGTCCACGCCTTCGGCGACAAGCTTTCCTCCCATCCAACTTGCGAGCAGAGGCTTCCCGGATGTTCGCGCGAAGGGTTTCAAGAGAGCGGCGACTTGCGACGGATCCGTCATCCCCTGAGGAGCAAGAATCGCGAGCAACCCGTCACTCTGAGGATCCTGGATGGCGATCTCGAGCGCGCGCGCGTACGCCTCGGGGCCCGCGTCGCCAAGAACGTCTATAGGGTTGGCATGGCTCCAGTTGGGCGAGAGGAATCGGCCGAGGTCCTGGATGGCCGATTTCGAGAGGGGCGCGAGTTCGCCGCCGTTCGCGATGAGCGCGTCCGTGGCCAGGACTCCCGGTCCGCCGGCGTTTGTGAGGATCGTCAGCCGCGGGCCCTGCGGGCGAGGCTGGCGGTCGAGCGTTTCCGCCATGTAGAAAAGGTCGGAGATGCTCTGCACTCGCAGGATCCCGCACCGGCGCACGGCGGCGTCGAACACATCGTCGCTGCCCGTCAACGCGCCCGTATGCGAAGTCGCCGCCCGAGATGCCGCTTCGGACCGGCCCGCCTTGATGACGATAATCGGCTTCCGAAGGGCCACTTCTCGGGCGGCGGAGAGAAACGAGCGGGCGTCGCCGACCGATTCCATGTACAGCAAAATGCTGCGCGTGGTGTCATCTTCGCCGAAGTAGTCAATCAAATCGCCCCAGCTCACATCCAGCATCGAGCCGGTGGAGACGATCGCGCTGAAGCCGACCTGTTCCACCAGACTCCAATCGAGAATCGCGGTTTCCAGAGCTCCGCTTTGGCTCAGAAATGCGACGCTCCCGCGCAAAGCCATATCCTGGGCAAAAGTGGCGTTCAGGCCCGTAATTGGATTCATGATTCCCAAACAGTTGGGCCCGATCAGGCGCATTTTGCTGCCGCGTAATTCCTCGCGGATTTCCCGTTCGAGTTTCGCGCCTTCCGCGCCCCGTTCCTTGAATCCCGCGGAAATGACAACTGCGGCAGGGACTCCTGCTCGAACGCATTCACCGATGACGGCAGGGACGGTTGGGGCAGGTGTGATGATGATCGCCAAGTCCACCGTTTGGGGAATAGCGGCGACGTTTTTGTAGCAAGGAAGCCCCAGAACTTCCTGGCGGTTCAGATTGACGGCAAAAAGTTGTCGCCGGGAAGACGCTTTCAGCAAATTCTCGATGAGCGTGCGGGCCACGCTTCCTGCGCGATCCGTCGCGCCGATCACAGCGATCGATTGAGGAGCAAACATGAAGTCGAGCGCGGGGCGTTGGGTCAATGCGGGTCTTCCTTCCGCACCGGCCGCCTGTTATTTTTCATCGGACGCCCGCTTCGTTCATTCGCATTCCGAATGCCTCGCCGTCAAACGAGGTTCAAGAGAGATCTGGTGCCGGGGCTTTCCATTTACGCGACGTCAAGCGGAAATAAATGGTCGGAGTGACAAACAACGAGAGGATCATCGCAATCAACAGCCCTCCGATCACAGCCACCGCCAGGGGCTGCAACATCTGGGACCCGGCGCCGATCGCCAACGCCAGAGGTAACATCCCGGCGACGGCGGCGATCGCGGTCATCACGATAGGGCGCAATCTTCTCCGGCCCGCCTGAAAGATCGCTTCTTCCGGAGAAATGCCCGCCACACGAAATTTCTCGTCGGCATCAAGCAGCAAGATGCCGTTCTTTGCCACGATTCCAACCACCATAATCAGGCCCATGAACGAGGATAAATTGAAGGTGATGCCCGCCAGGAGCAAGGCAACAAAAACACCGGCGGTGGAGAGAACCGCAGAGACCAAAATCGAAACCGGCGCCGAGAAGTTCCGGAACTCGAAAAGGAGCACCAGAAACACGAAAACGATCGCCAGAGCCAGCACCATTGTCAGGTCGCGGAACGATTTCTGCTGCGTCTGATAGAGCCCCCCGTATTCAACTCGAATGGAAGGCGGCAGATGCAATTGAGCCAAAGCCGCTTGGACATCGGCAATGCCATGGCCCATATCAAGCCCTTCGAGCCGCGCGGTGACCGCCACGTACCTCTGCTCGTTATCCTGAAGAATCTCCGTCTGGCCGGCGAGACTCGTCATTGCAGCGAGCGTCCCGAGGGTTGCCGTGCTCCCCGTGGGGCTGACAAGAACTGTGTTGTTCATCTCTGAAAGTGAGGAGCGAACTTCGGCGGGGTAACGAATGCGCACGGCGTAGGGACGATCGTTGACGACTACAGGCTGAGCGGCAACCAACCCATCGAGCATCGCCCGCGCTTCATTGGCTACGTCCTGCGGAGTGAATCCGGCATGTGACGCGGCCGCCAGATTCACCTGAAATGAAATCGCGGGGCCACTGGTGGTGGAATCGATTCCATCGTCGATGTCCACGACTGGATGCGTTCCTCCAGCTTCGATCTTTCCGATAGCATCGGCCACTCGGGGCGCCCATGTGTCGAGCAACGCAGCATCCGAAGAAAACATCATGATGTCGATCGGTTGGGGAGCGCTGGTGAGGTCGCCAATCATGTCCTGAAGCTTTTGCGTGAATTCGACTTCGACGGAGGGTTCCGCACGGGCGACCTTGGCCCGAATCTCGTTCATGATCGACCAGATGTCGCGATCGCGATCGGGCTTCAATTCGGCGGAGATATCCCCAATATTCGCCTCAGTGACGGCGGCTAGTCCGAGCTGAAGCCCGGTCCGGCGGGAAGTGATCGTCACCTCGGGAACCGAGTGCACGATCTGAATGATATGCGTCACCATGCGATCCGTTTCCTCGAGCGAACTCCCCGGCGGCGTCACATAATCGAGAATGAAGGTCCCTTCGTCCATCTTCGGCAGCAGGTCGGAGCCAATGTGCCGGTAACACAGGTAGGAGACGAGGACGAGAGCAACGGTGAGGATGGGCACCCAGATTGGATATCTCAGGCTCCACCGGAACCAGCGTTCGTAGAAACGAATCACCCGGCCGAATTGACCCTTCATCAATTGCTGTTCTTCGGCCTGCAACAAACGCGTCATCTCCTCGTGCCCCGTTAACGCCTCCGCTTTTGTACTTTTCGAGCTTTCCTGGGCGCTGGGTGGCGTTTGCTTGGTCAACAGGCCGAGGCACAGGGTCGGAGTCCAGGTAAGAGCCAGCGCAAGAGATGTCAGCAGGGCCGCTCCAATCGTCACAGCCATGGCGCGGAAGAAGACTCCGGTTACTCCAGTAATGGCAATCAGGGGAAGGAAGACCACGATTGGCGTGAGCGTCGACCCGACGAGAGGGAGCGAGAGCTCATCAAGAGTGAGGGCCACGGCGCGAAATCTGTCCTCACCGGCTTCGCGGTGCAGCACCACGTTTTCCAGAACCACGATGGCATCATCAATGATCAAGCCGACTGCGGCGGCCATTCCTCCGAGTGTCATCAGGTTGAAGCTCTCTCCGAGAAGCTTCATCACGATGAAAGTGACCAACAGGCTGATGGGGATCACCATTCCCGCGATGAAGGATGTGCCCCAGTCGCGCAGGAACAGAACGAGCACCGCCGAGGCCAATACCAAGCCGATCAGAATCGCGTCTCTCACGCTCTTGATGGACTCTCCCACAATCCACGACTGGTCGTAAAACGCATCTACCCGCACCCCGGGCGGAAGGCTCTTTTCGATTTGCTGCATCTCCTTTTTCACGACGGCAGCCACCTGCATTGTGTTGCTCCCGCGCTGGCGATTGATATTGATGAGCACAGCGGGCCGGCCGCCGGAGGTGACAATCGTGTAGTGGGGCTCAAAAGATGGGGTAACTTTGGCAAGGTCGCCCACGTAAATTGGCGCGTCCCCTGGAGCATTTTTGACAAAGATACGCGAGATGTCGTCGACGTCATTCGCTTGCCCGCTGATCAGGCCCAGGTAGAGCTGATGGTTTCGGGAGAATAGTCCCGGGGATTCGATGATGTTCGAACGGTCAACCGCCGACCAAATGTCCGAGACGTTGACCTCTGCTGCGCGCAATTTCGCCGGGTCCGGAACGATGTGGAATTCGGGGACATCTCCGCCTTGGATCAGGATTGTCGAAACGCCCTGCAAACTCGCCAATCGCGGCTTGACGGCATATGTGGCCATTTCCCAGAGCTGCTGCTGCGAAATCGTGCCCGACGTGAATGCATAGCCCATGATCGGGAAACTTGAGAATTCCAGACGATCGCTGGTAATTCTTGCGGTGGGAGGCAGGGTGGATTCGACTCGCGCGAGCGCGGCATTGACCCGCTGGAGCGTCTGAAACATATCCACATCCCAACTGAAGTAAAGATCGATTTCGGCGGAGCCACGGCTGGTGATGGATCTGACATCCTCGATGCCCTGAACGCCGCTTACCGTTTCTTCGATGGGACGCGTGATGGTCACCAGCATCTGGTCGATCGGCATGACGCCGTTATCGACGCCGATGATTATGCGAGGAAAATCCGTGGTCGGGAAGACCGCGATTGGGATACTGAATGCGAGGTAGGCACCCAACAAGGCGAGAGTGCAGATGAGGAAGATTACCGGTTTGCGGCTTTTGGCAAACCAATAGACCTCCCCGTCCGGTTTCGGCCTTTCAGTGGACACTGGAGTGTTCGGAGTTGAATTCGTCATGGATCGCCGAGCCGCGCCTTCAATCTGTCGCGCCGCTAAGGCTGGCGCCGTTGGAGACCGTCACCTTGACGCCGTCGGGCAAACCATAGGCTCCGGCCGTCACCACTTGCTCACCAGCATGAAGGGCATTTAGAACCTGCACTTTACCGTCGTCACGAATTCCTGTCCTGACCTCGGTCTGATGGGCGCGGCCATCGTTGCCAATGACCATCACCGACGTGGTGCCGTCCGGCGC
Source organism: Verrucomicrobiia bacterium (assembly GCA_035503815.1). Taxonomy (GTDB): domain Bacteria; phylum Acidobacteriota; class Terriglobia; order Acidiferrales; family UBA7541; genus Palsa-295. Next base: position 21,539 of record DATJTF010000027.1, on the reverse strand, counting down.
GGTGAGGACCGCATTGGACGGTACGATGAGTGCGTCCTTCACAGTTCTCGCAACAATTCTCAGCACGACCGTCGAGCCTGACTTGAGTTTCCCCTCCGGATTCGATACCTCCACCCAGACCTGCACAGTGGTACTGTTGGGGTCGAGAGCCGGGCTGACCACTGTCACCTTGCCGGCAATCGCGGATTGTCCGCTTCCCGCCACAATCGAGGCAGAGTCGCCGGGATGCAATTGCGCAGCCTGGTCGGGAGAAAGGTGAGCGCGCGCCACCAATTTTGATAAATCCATCACGGTGATTATCGGAACGCCGCTGGGAGCGGTCTCACCCTCGTAAAAGGGCCGTTCGGTCACGACCCCGTTGATGGGGCTCACAATCTTTGTATAGCTCAATTGAGCTTCGGCGCTGATCGTTTTGCCCTTGGCGGCGGTCATCTGCCCCTCCGCCGCCTTGAGGTTGTACGCTTTCTTCGCGAGATCATACTGATTGCGGGCTTGGGTCAATGCGATGGCGGCATCCTGGACGTCCCTGGAAGCCATGGCACCCTGCTTGTACAAAATCTCGCGGCTGTCATAGAGTTTTTGCGCCGCATCCAATTGCTCTCTGGATACCTTCAGATCTTGTCCAGCGGACTGCAGTGCGCTCTGATAGGCCGCTTGCGCCTGTTCGTACCCGCCTTGGTTTTCGGTCAAGGCGCCCAGCAGATCCTGGTTCTCAAGCTCAGCCAGCAGTTGTCCGGAATGCACCACGCTGCCCCGGTGAACGTAGAATTTCTTTATCGGAGCAAGGATTTTCGGAACAATCGCTGCCTGGTCGCGTGGATAAAGAATCGCATCCGTAGAGATAATGGCCTGGATCGCGGCTGTTTTCACAGGCGCCGCTTGCACGGTCACGTTCGGCTCCGCTTCTCCCCTCTGGTTGGCGGAGCACGCAGACATCAGGGAGGCGGAGGCGAGGAGAAGCGCGGCTAGCGCCATGGAGGCGCATAACGGGCAGTTGCCTTTGAAAGAGCCGATCATTGAACGATCACAATCGAGCATTCTATCCATGATATTTCCAGGCCGGGCGAAACACACAGGAATTTGTCAGAAGCTTCCGGTTACGGTCTGCAGGGTCGCCAGGGCGACTCGATACCTCACCTGCGCGTCATCATAGGCGTTCCGCGCTTGAGTCAAAGTATTTTCGGCGGTAACAACCTCGAGTGCTGATGATGCTCCGGCGGTATACCGTAAATTGATGAGCCGCAAACTTTCCGCCGCCAGATCGGCAGTGCGTCGCGACTCCTCCACCTCGGCTTTTGCGACGGTAGCCTCGTTGTAAGATCCATACAAATTACTCAAGAGCTGTCGCTGGGCCTGGCTCAGTTCTGCGCGCGCTTGCTCGCGCTTTAGTTCCGACTGGTGAAGCTTGCTGCGCAACGTCCCCCAATCCCACACCGGGACATTCACGCCGACAGTAACGAAATATCCGAGGTTCGGCAGAACGCCGGCATCTGGTTTCTCGACGTTTATGCTATGCAGGGCGAAGTCGTTGGCCTCGATCCCGTAGTCACCATCAACAAAAAATGCGGGAAGGAAAGCCCCTTTTGCTGCGACGACATCGAGATTTGCCGTTCGTAGCGCCTCCATCGCCAGTCGCAGATCTGGGTTCTCGCGCCCGGCCATCCTTTCAGCCTCGGAAAATTGTGGCAAAGCAGCGGGCGCGTCAAGGTCGTCCACGACGCTGAAGTTTTCATTCAAAATGGGAAAAATAAGGACGGCCAGATTCAGCCGCGCGGATTCCATCGCGAGGGTTGCATCCTGGAAAGCCTGTTTCTGCTGCTCGTATTGAATCACCGCTTGCAACACGTCGCTATGCGCCGCTTGGCCCTGTCGTTCCGCGTCCTGCGTAATGTCGTAGAAATGCTTGGCGGTCTCAAGAGCCTCTTGCGCGGTCGCATATTTCCGCTGAGAGTCCGCCAGGGCGTAATAAAGCTTTGTCACAACTACTGTCAAGCCCCGTTTTGCGATTTCGGCCCTGGCACTGGCAATTGCTTCCTCCGCGGCTGCGCGGTGATATGCCGTCCCCATATAGTTGTTGGGTGAGAGATCCTCGTGAACCACACCCCACGACCGGTAGACGTGCACGCCGTCGTTTGTGACGAATCGTCCCACGGAAGTCCTGCCGCCGTTACCTTGCGTCAGCAGAGCTTGGGATGTGTAGCTGACGGATGGCAAAATCGCATCGCGCGCCTGCACGCGACTCTCTCGAGCGCTTTGTTTATCGCTGACAATAGCTAGAAATTGCGCGTCGTTCTTTCGCGCGCGCTCGATTGCGTCCTGGAGCGTAATCGTCAGCGGTGGCGTGGTGTTATTTGGTCCAGCGAGCTCGGCCAATTGCATCGGCGGCCCCCCGGCGGATTGATCATCTCGTTGAGGGGACGGTGATTGCGCGCGTGCCGCGAACCCCACAAAGCCGACGGCAAGCAATGCGGTGATCGCGAATAAAATCAGCTGGAGCGCTGGTCCCGCGAGTCTCGTTCCACGATTGCCATGGAAAACCCGGCCGTGCTCATGATTCCATACCGAACTTATCATCGATACTCCTCCTTGCTGTTTAGCGAGTGATGATCGCGGGTGTCCCCAACGCCAAGGTGCCCGAACCATCCCTGAAATTTCCGATGAAACAGAAACGCTGGGAAATCTTATACCTGTCCGCGCTCGGCCCTGGCAAACAAGATACACCGTGAGACGCCGATCCGCGGGCCACATAGCTTTTCCGGGATGTTTCTTAGGGGACGACTCGGCCGCCCTTGGAATGACAATCGGATTTCATCTTCGCTTTCGAACCATATCGACTAGCCTTAGAATGAGGTCAGTGCGCCCGTAGCTCAGTTGGAAAGAGCGTCTGCCTTCTAAGAAGGCAGACGACACATCTAAATGCTTTGCTGGGCGTCGCTTACAGGTTCTCTCTCCCGAAATCGCAGCCTCAGTTGTACCGAACTTATACCGAGACTTTCCAGCTTAAATGCGGAGCGCTTCATTTAAAATATCTTGCCGCCTGATAAGCGGGCAGAACGATGGAGCCTTACGTTTTATTTTTCTCATGCTCCAAGATCCGTTGAATCTGGTCCTCGGAAAAACGTAGCCAGCGACCCTTTTGAGGATGCACCATGCGCCGGATGGTCGCGTAATCCATTCTGTCGATGTCCTGTTCGTCGCTCGGCTGCAGTTCGGGCGAGTCGGTCTGCCGGTTGATCTCCTCCACCAACCGTTTTTCCTCCTCAGGGTCGCTCACAGGTTTCGGCATGTCTCTTATACGCCGCCAGTCGGGCAGGTATTTATCCCAGAGCCGCGTAGTCAAGAATCCCGCATCGTCTGGCGGGTACGCGGCAAAATGGATGAGCCCGGTTTTTAGCACGTCTGCGGGTAGCTGTTCGTAGTGTGCAACGAGACTCTTCAAATCCTCCTTGAGCTCTGCGCCGTTAACAAAGGTTTGCTCTGACGAGAGGAACAACGGAACGATGTCGGCGTGAAAGTTATCTTTCGACGTGAAAACAGAACAGAACGGTAGGTAGTAAAGATAGGCTAAGTCGATTTTGTGGCTCGGCTTGACTTTGCTCAGAAGCTGAGTCGGCAGCACAAGACAAAAGAAAATGTTGATCTTGAGCATGAACACGAAATATGGCAAATGCTCGCGCAGCTGCGGTCGCCGCTTCTGTACCCATGTGTTTACGACGTATTCGACCGTTTCAGGCGCACCCACCAAGTTCAGACCGAAACGAATCAGCCATTCCGAGTCCATGTTGTCGATGATGGTGTCCGTCATCGTCAGCGCATCCTGTAATGAATTGGGTTTTCGCCAAGGACCTAGCGCGGTCGCAACGCTTTGCGCCATGGCATTGAGGTCGATGCTGGTAAGTGCGCGCCGCCATTGCCTTGCGATATTGCGCTCCAATTCGAGAAATTCGCGCTTGCTCCAGCGGCTAACCGCTTCTGCTTCCGGGCTATGCTCAAAAATTACACCTTTTTTGTCGCCAAGTTGAACGTGCCTACCGCCGGCCAGCACCACCCGGCTGTGCACGGTCTTCAGATCGAATTTCCCGGCCAGTTCGCCACGCAAGATCGTTGCGTGGTGGAGGTTGGGGTAGGATTGAGACTCGGGCGTACGCGTCGCTAGTGATCCGACAAGTTGCTCCGGTGTACTGTTGCTGCGGATTGCCTTTTCGAGATCGGCAAGGCACTCGACGAAAAATAGCGGCGTGATGTTCGACATATAGAAATTGTCGAGCATGACAGCTTCGTCGAGGTTAAGGCTCTCGAGCGACGACTTATCGAAGATGAGAAACGGCCCGTGCGGCATGGTTTGATTCTATGCCGGGCATTCGGATGATCGCTAGCATGCCCATCGTCTTGTGCGGCACATGATCGACGCTATCGCAACGCTCAAGCCGACACGGTGATGCCGGTCTGCCTTTGCACTTGTCTCCGCAATTCGTTCGGGTGCGCAATCATGGCGAACGTTTCGAACGTTCCTCCGGTACCCCGAACAATCACCGTTCCATAGCCGAGCATTCGGCCAAACACGGATTCATCGACTCCGATACTCTCTACTTTCGGAAGCAACACTTCGATGCTCCTCCGCGAAAACAGCCCGGTCTTAATAAGAACGCGCTTGTTTGAAACCCCTACCTCCGTCGCTGTCCGCCGAATCACTCCGCCAGCGATGACCAGCGCACCACCGACAAGGCCTGCGAGCCCAAGACCGATCATCTCGGGATAGGACCCGCCCTTTTTTGTGCCCATCCACCCGCCAGCCAGCAGTACGAATCCCACAGCCGCTAGAACCAATCCTCCCACCAGCGGCCAGAGCATCACGATCCAATGGCATCGAGTCTTGTACACGAGATTCTCGCCAGGAACTAAATTCCTCTCTACATAGCCCATGACGCCTCCCCCAAAATCTTACGGCTTGCTCGCTGAGTGCACGTTGACGCGAGGTGCCGCCAGCCTGGAACGCTAGTATCCGTTAGGTCTCGGTCTGGCGGAATCAAGATGATGGTTCGCGCTAGGTTGCGCGGGCCAACGTTCATCAATGCCCGCCATGATTCGTTCCGCGATCCGAATCGAATCCGAAATCGCCGCAACAAACCTAGGTGACGGAGGACCGCCGTTCCAATCTGACAACCGGCGCGCGGCCAAGATCGACGCGGCGATCAGCAGCACTCGCTTCCGTCCCTCGTCCATACACGGACCATAGCATATTCGCTTTATCTTCGCCTACCGCTTTTTCGGCCAAAGCGCAACGGGCTAATAGCCCTCTACATCCTGCTTGAATGACGCTCGGAAGGTTTCCAACTCCGATCTGAGGAAGCGGATATTGCGCCCCATAATGCGGAAATGAGGAATTTTCTTTCCTTCGACCCAGAGGTATACCGTTTCCTCGCTCACTCCTAGGAATACAGCTGCCTCTCGTACTGTCCATGGTCTTTCATCACCAGGCAACACCATCGGGCTTGGCGGCTCCATGCGGATTGTCTTGCCCATCGCGCCTCCTCCCGTACGATACTCATTGCACGCCCCTGACTGGGGAGAGGCTTATGCCGAACATTTGGTTTACTGCCGATTTTCACCTCGGCCATAAAAACATCATCCGATATTGTAATCGTCCCTTCGACTCGGTCGAGGCGATGAATTGTGCGATTCTCGAACGCCTGAACAGTTCAGTAAAAGCGAACGACGTGCTCTATTTTCTAGGCGACTTCTGCATAGGTCCAAAAGCTCGTGCGCTTGAACTGCGACGCGAAATTCGGTGCAAAAAGATATTCGCCGTGCCGGGTAACCACGACAAGGATACGCGCAAACTGATCGAGGAGTTTTCTTGGCTCGGCGATCTAGCCGAAGTCTCGATCAATGGCCAGCGAATCGTGCTTTGCCACTACGCAATGCGCGTTTGGAATCATTCGTCTCACGGTGCCTGGCACCTATACGGACACTCCCATGGACGACTGCCCACGCTTGGCAACTCACTTTCGATGGACGTTGGCGTGGACACGCATGATTTTAGCCCTTGGTCCTTCGACGAAATCCGAGATCAAATGACCGCAAAAGCAGCGCGAACTATCGGATAGAAGTCGAGTATCGGTCGGCGTTACAATGAATTTGAAGTTGGGGAATATGCTTTTCGCTCAAAAAGCACCCTTAGGGTAGAGCATCGGCTTCCGGTGCTCTACCCGAACAACTCCGCTCCGACACCTACCATACGTGAATTCAGGACCCTGGTTACTCTAATTTCGCCCAGTCAGGAAGCAGTTCTTGCGCTCTATGCTCGTTTAGGCATAATATGGAAATGACGGCATTGTCCAGAATCAAGCCGGTCGTCTGGATTGGGAGCACGAAAGCAGATCTCACTTCCTTTCCAGAGGATGTAAAGGACGCGATTGGCTACGCGCTGTACATCGCGCAACGTGGCGGAAAGCACGCCGATGCCAAGCCGCTACGGGGCTTTAGCGGTGCGGGCATCCTGGAGATCGTAGAAGACCACGCTGGCGACACATATCGCGCCGTGTACACGGTTCGCTTGGCGGGACGCATATACGTCTTGCATGTGTTCCAGAAGAAATCAAAGACCGGAATCAAGACGCCGAAACCTGAGATTGAGTTAATCAAATCGCGTCTCAAGCGAGCCGAAGAAGAACACGCCAGATGGCTAGAGGCTCAGAAGGGGTAAACAGAAAATGAATAAGAAGATTGCGGTCGAGGAAGGCAGCGGCAACGTTTTTGCCGACATCGGACTGCCCGACCCCGAAGAACGTCTCGCCAAGGCGGACCTTGCGATCCGTATTAGCGAAGCCATTCGCGCGCGGCGACTCACGCAAACTCGCGCTGCCCACATACTGAAGATCGATCAACCAAAAATCTCCCGGCTTTTACGTGGTCAGCTTTCGGGCTTCTCGACCGAACGGCTCATGCACTTTTTGACTCTACTTGGTCGCGACATTGAGATCACCGTAAAGCGCGCGCCGCGATCACGCCGCCAGGGTCACCTTCGCGTTGTCGCCACTGCCTGATGGGTTTCACGAATCGCTGGAGGTCTAGTCCTCACAATCAGCGCTTTTGCGCAGCAATTAAGGCTCAGTGAGCTGCACGATTTCGTACACACCGAGTTTGGACATCGTTCCAGTTGCGCAGTCGCCGAGTCTTAAGAACGACCTTATAGTTAGCCATCGAACATCAATCTCCTAATTAACTGTCGACTGCCCCGGACCTACCCAAAAAGCGGTAAGATGCCGGTTTCCATGAAGGCATCCTCGATTTTTGTTTCACGAAACAGGCTCTTTCAGGCTCTCCAAATGGCTGTCCTCGACCTGGAGGAAGGCCACGCGCCAGATCCTCTTCGGTACGTGGATTACAATCTTCAGGACCCTAGTTTCCTAGATCGGCTAGAGATCAATCTCAAGCGTGGCACGTTCCGCGCGAGCCCTCCATTAGAACTGACCTACCCAAAATCTGAATTCGCCATCCGACCTGGCAAGAGGATAGAGCTCGAAGACCTGGTTGCGGTGTATTACTGCCTCCTCGGTTTGAGCCAGGATCTCGAGGACAAGCTCAAATTCGGAGTTACCGCTTATCGAATTCGGAAGGGGAATCCTCCGCGTGTGACCCAGGGAGCAACCCTGATTTTGCCAAAATCGCTGCGCAAGCAGTGGCGGCTCATTTTCCCCTGGTATACAGCGTGGCCTCATTTCATCACGAGACTCCGGCGAGAATACGCCCGTGGCAGGAGACTAATAGGGACCAGCGACATAACTTCTTTTTACGAGGACGTTGACCTTGGATTGCTCAGAGAAGTTCTACGAAGTCGAGTTCGAAAAGCAAACCGGCCCCTAGTCAATTTTCTTGTCGAAATGTATGAAGACTGGGCAGCACGCGATGTCCATTTCATGCGTCAGGATCGCGGGCTTCCTCAAGGAACGAATTCGTCCGGCGTAATCGCCAACTACTACCTCTTACCGTTTGACGAAGCGCTTGACTCTTATGCGCGGCGCCGACAACTTCGTTGGTATCGATACAACGATGACATGCGCTTGCTTGGAGCCGATAGGGAGCATATTCGCTTGGGACTTCGCACCATTGGCCAGCATCTCGCAACCCTTAACCTGATACAGCAGGGATCGAAAACCACAATCCTTTCGGGTGCAGACGCCCGAAACGACCTCTTCGACACGCGCTCCGAAAAAATGCAGTCCTTAATTTCTCGAATCTATCATTCAAAAAAAATCTACGCGCGCTCGCGCAGGTCTATTCTCACAGGCCTGGATAAAATATTGACTACCATCCGTTCCGAAGGCAAGAGCGATTCCAAGGTTCTCGCAATGCTTTATACCGCATACGGCGAACTGCGGTCGGACCGCCTATTGCCACGTTGGAAAGCAGATTATCTTCGAGAACCCACCCGCGCGCGTGGAATTCTGAATTATGTAGGACGATTCCTAGATCGCCCAGGGCAGTGCAGAGCGTTAATTTCGATGCTCGCTCGCCAACGACCAACCGCGACTGATTGGGAATTAGCTCAATTCCTTCGCATCGCCCGCCGAATGCGATATTTCCCGCCCGGAGCTGCTACCCTTTTTCGCTCGATCGCTCACAGCAAGAGCGCCAACTGGTTCGTCCGGCAACAGGTAATTCTCACCATCGGTTGGTTTGGTCTTTCTTCAGAGGCACGCTCCCTCGGAAGATTGCTCTCGACGGAATGGGATGATGAGGTGCGTCGAGCGATAATCACCGTGCTATTTCTCCTCCCGCAGAGCGACGAAAACGAACTGCTGCGACGGTCTTCGAGGGACCTTGCCATCAAGGTTTCTCGCATGTCGAATTACGTATTGCGCTTGAGGGCTGACGCTCAGTTTGCCAAGGCCTCTCTGAAACAGTTCAAAGAACCGAATGAGGTCTTTCTCACTGACTGTTTTTGGCGGCTCTACCAAATCCGATGGAACAAAGAAGCCAACACAAAACGCATGCTAGATCGAATTGTTGATGCCAGCTTACGAGAATTATCAGGAAGATATGCGAGACTTCATCTTCTCAATTGCCGCCCCAGATAAGCCAATCCTTCCTCTGCCGCCTCTGACACTAATTCCGGTCCATGCTGTTCGAGCGAACCGTACCCCTTGTCACAGTGAGGCGCATCCGGGATACTAACAGCAAATTCGAAAATGGCCCTTTATCTAAACAGCTTTCCGGTCGACGTCACACCTACAGAAGCCTCTCTCCCCTACCTCGACTACCCTGATTGGCAGTCATCTACCTCGGCCAAGAAAACTAAATTCAATCAGTTTGCCGCGTGGCGCTACGAAATGTCACAGGAAGAGCGCGGAGACGGCCAGAATATGATTCGCATGGTGTTACTTAAGGGTCCACAGGTCTCGGCTGAAATTTCACGAGGAACTTTCGATCTCGGCCGATTCTGGAGAATTGGATGCTTGTTTATTGAAGATGCGGTCTCCGCGCAGTTCGCCAAGCTCGGCTTCGCGGTGGAGCATAGCAAATTCGAGCGCTTTGTTCTTCGGCCTTATTCAGGTACTCCAGACGACAGAATTGAACTCGCGACCGGCCTGTCGTTTTCAGCGCGTCGCCCATTCCGTGAGGACAGATACCGATTTGCTCTGTCATTCCAATGGGTCGTTCGCGCCATGTTTAGAGACAGCTTGACCAATGATTCGCTCGCTCGAATTGCACTCGGGATGCCAGTCATCTACAAACCCGCCGGCGCGTCCCCACCTGAACTCCTCGAATTCACAAACCGTTACATAGGGAGGGTTCGGTCCATCGATCCAGCTAGCGCTTCTGCCGTGGTCATGTGCAAGGACGATGAACCACGGACTCTTCCCCTCGGGAACCTTCGACTTGAGTCCTCGCCCGCTGTCATCAGGTTGTACGAACAAGCAGTTCGCCTAAGAACCGGTCCATCGCAGATACTCAGAACCGTCCAGCAACTTAAAATGAGCTTCACCAAAGACAATCGAAGGAACGTCTCCGCACTCCGCGACCGATTGGACAAAATTCGCGCTGTTCTCCAGCAGGCGGGCTCATCGCGGGACCAACTCATCTTGCCCCTTGCATCATTCCAAACCGGTTCCGTCTCGATCGGACTTAATCCCTCTGAGGCAGTTCTTGGAGACTCATGGTGAGGGCACATCTTCTAGAGTCAGTCCAGTTTGCGTTCAGGAACGAACAAACTCGGCCTGACAAATTGCGAGGTCTCGTAGATTTTGGACCTTACGTAGATTTGCAGCGCGCACCCCGTTTCGGCTTTGTATTTCCGACCGAATACCGTGATTACGCCAACCGCCTCTTCCTCGCGCTAAAGAATGGAATCGGTGCTTTCAAAGGCGTGGAGACGACGTTCCGCTTTCCTCTGACCAGAGATCAGGTCTTTCAAGTCAGCGGCTTCAGTATTGGAACCCGAAACCACCATGAATCCGCGACAATCTACGAGAATGCAATCGTCAACTGGCAGGCCAAGCAATCTCAGCCAGCGCCCGATTTGTTCTTTGTCCTCCATCCACGCACTCCGGTTTCAGAGACCGATACACCGTACTACGCGTGCAAGGCGCGGCTCCTCACTCAAGGGATCCTTTCCCAAAATGTGACGGCAGACCTTATCAGTGACGAAGCCAAATTCGAGTGGTCCGCAGCAAATATAGCTTTGGGAGCTTTCGTCAAACTCGGCGGTGTGCCCTGGGTCGTTTTTGGCAAGGAGATCGACCAAGAATTGATTGTCGGTGTAGGACGTGCGTTTCTCTTTGACCCTCACAGTCGAGCCACGACCGGGTACGTCGGTTTCACCGCTTGTTTCTCGGCACGGGGTCAATTCCAGTTTTTATCTCTGGCGGATGTTGCCGAAAACCGCAATGAGTACCTACAGCTCTTAAAGACGGTCGTCGCCACATCCCTCAAGAAGGCCGAAGCTCTTGGCCGAACAGTTTCCTCCTTGACTCTACATGTCCCCAAGCAAATGAGCAGGGAGGAAATGGATGTCGTGACAAAGGCCGTCGAGGAGCATCCCAAGCAAAATATCCTGCAATTGGTGATCATCAAGGTGTCTGAAGAAGACACATTTTTTGCAGTGGACAGCCGCTTCAATGATGGCGTTCCACGAAGGGGCACCGTCGTTCAAGTCACCGATAGAGACTATCTTCTCTACACGGAAGGGCGTGAAGAAAAGGAGTCATGGGCCCCATTTCGTACGCCGGTAGCACTTCGCATTACTCCTCAAAATGGCGTTCGCTACTCCGGCATTCGCACTATTCTTCGACAAGTAAATGACCTCAGCCAGGTGAATTGGCGTGGCTTCAACGCAAGATCCAAACCTATCTCCATTTACTACGGATCGCTGATCGCGCGACTGCTCGGCCACGTGCCGTCGTCGAATATGAAAGCCTTATCCAGTACGGCACGACAACTTCTTGAATCAAGGATGTGGTTCGTATGAGCGAGGAAGGCTGCCTTGCTCTTCTCGCAGGAGCGGGTTTAACTGTCGATGCCGGCTTGCCCGCTTCAGTTGATCTAGCCAACAATTTACGCGAGCGACTGCTCGATATGAGTCAGAACTCAGAAGGTGGTTCAACGGCAGCAGAAACGCGAGAAGGCGCGAAACATTGGCTCTCCTTGTACAACTTTTTGAACGGAGGAGTTCGCTTTCAGGAAGGCGTCCTCAATCGGGATCCCGGTATGGCCGTCAACATTGAGCAGATTGCTGTGGCAGCGCTAGAGCTCCAAGCGCGCATGACAAGTCCACTGGCGGCCTATGCGGCGGGTTGGCATCGACGTATCGAGGAGCTTGAACAGAATAGACCAGACCTCCTCGGTAGCTTCGTGAATTTTATGTACTCCCGGTTGGAAGAATGGCTCACCTTACCTGACCCTAAGACCGCCTCTTATTTGCGCGGCCTCGGTGGGCTTTGTATTGATGGCGCGCGGCTTGACATCTTTACCCTCAACTACGACCTTGCGATCGAGAGGGCATTGACTGCCGAAAAACTCAAGTTCTCCAATGGATTCAATTCTTCCGGCGTTTGGTCCCCTTTGCAGTTCACCGAATCGACACCAATTAGGTTGTACAAGCTACATGGGTCTCTAGATTGGGTTGACGATCAAATCTACGGACTCTGTTCGCTCGAATTCCCCCGCCACCAAAACGCTGAGACCATCAAGGGCGACGACCCACGCCCCCAGCTAATCTTCGGCACGGCACACAAGCTCTCTGCCCGAGAACCGTTCCTGACCCTCGCATACCACTTCTCGCAAACCGTCCTTCGGACCAAGGTCCTGGGCATAGTTGGGTACAGTTTTGGAGACGAATACGTAAATCAGATCATCGAGCAGGGCCTCAAGAAGAACGGTGTACTTCGACTCGTAATAGTCTCGCCCCAAGCAGACAAGTTAGTGACGAGTCAGCGCTTTCTCGACCGGAATCCGCGCGTGTCCACAATCAATGCGACTGCAAAGGATTCCCTAAATGAGCGTCTGCTAGTTGACCGCCTGCGAAGCGTTTTGAAGGACGTTTCAACAGAGGCACCCTTCTCCTAGCCTCCAGACTCCTCTCAGCACACCCCGCGAACCCTTGGAATTTGTTGGCCTTCTCTTGCAGTGCTCCCCTGGCGCGATCTCCTCTGCTGGTGCAGCTGCCCTGCTGTTCTCCCCGCTTCCAGATTGGCGCGTCCCGGCGTTTGATACATCCGCCTCCGGTCTCCACTAGCACGCTTCGCGCCACCGAAAGGCTGTGTCACTCAGGCGTGCCGCCCGTTTCGACCTGGCCGCGCCAATCTCTCCGCTTCTGTCCCCTGTTTCGCGTCCTCGCTCCCCCGGCTGTGGGTGAAGGGAGCAAGGACTCCCCGAAACAGGAGGACAGGAAAAATGAAAGTCGAACAAGCAAAACAGATCGCAAGCAATGCAGTCGAGCAACTCCGGCAGGCTCTCGAAGCGGGCCACAGTGAGCGGCTCAAGGACCATCTCGCGGCGATGGCGCGCTTCCGGCGCTATTCGTGGGGCAACATCATGCTCATCGCTTCGCAGAAGCCAAACGCAACGCACGTCGCAGGCTTTCACGCTTGGCACAAGCTGGGCCGCTTCGTGAAGAAGGGCGAGAAAGGCATTCTGATTCTCGCCCCGATCATTCGCAAGAAGGCCGAGGGCGTCGGCGCAACCGAGCGAGACGAATCCTCAGTCGCAGTCGGCTTCCGCGCAGCCTACGTGTTCGACATCAGCCAGACAGACGGCCAGCCGTTGCCCGAAATCGGCAGCGTCAACGGCGATCCGCGCGACTATCGCGAGCGGCTTGCGAACTTTGTAGCCGGCCAGGGCATCGCGCTCGAATACTCCGAGGAAATCGCGCCAGCACGCGGTACTTCGTCAGGCGGCAAGATTACGCTGCTACCGGGCCAGTGTCCGGCTGAGGAGTTTGCGACTCTGGCACACGAGGTCGCGCATGAGATGATGCACCGCGACGAACGCCGCAGCAGCACGACCAAGCGTATCCGCGAGACTGAAGCTGAGGCCGTCGCCTTTGTCGTTTGCAGCGCAATTCGACTAGAAACGGGATCGGCTGCGCAAGAGACGACACTGTTGAACGCACTCGGCAAGTTCATTGCGGACGAGGACCGTATTCTCCTCATTGAGGACACATCCGAAATCCAGTTGGAAAAACCTAATCTCGTCCGCTTCGAGGCACGTCAGGCACAGCCGGACTTGCCCGCGATCACCATCCGTGACTTGCTCAAGGCGTCCTTACGCCATCGGCCCGATCGAATCATCCTCGGTGAGATTCGGGGCGGAGAGGCGTTTGATCTACTCCAACTGCTCAACACCGGACACTCCGGGACGCTCTCAACGGTCCACGCAAGCTCCGCAACCCAAGCCCTTGCGCGGTTTACAAGCTGTGTTCTCCAGAGCGGGATCGAACTGCCGTATCGCGCGATCAAGAGCAACATCGCCGATTCCTTGAACGTCCTAATCCAACTGGAGCGCCGGCCAGGGAAGCGATTCATTTCCGAAGTTCTCGAAATTCGAGGCTACGACTCTGAAGCCGACCGTTACACCCTTTCGGCAATTTTCACAGCTAAACTCTAGCTCGGGAGTAGACCCTTCAACTGCTCAAGTTGCTTAGCGAAATTTATACGGAACCGAGCAAACGGGTGAGACATCACAGTGCCGGCGCTGCTCCACTTCTTTGCATCCCACCCAGCTTCGATAAGGTCCGACGCAGCGAACACAAATTCGAGCGTGTCTGTAAAAAGCGTCACCATGTGGAAATTCGCGTTGTAGTCGAAGCGCGGTTCCGTACCGTGGACATAGTGGTTTCGGCAATTCACAGCTTCATCGATCACAGTCGGGAGTTCGCCGAACTGACCGCCTAAGACGCCGATTATCTTCTCAGCCCTGTGACGGATTTTTCGCTTGAGGCTAGCTTTCCCTATACGTCCCAGCGCGCTCAGGACGCTATCACGCTCAGGGCTTGATTTCAGGGGAAGGAATGCATTCCGACTCAGCTCTCGCGCAGCCTCGATTTCGTTTGGTAGCGGAACGTCCGATGGCACCGCCGACGTTGGAAGGATATCAAACATGTTTGCGGCTCCGATGAGTCGGTCGATGGTGTAATGGTTTTGCTCAGCAAAGCCATTGGAGAACCTAGCTCGTGCATCGGACCAAGATTGCTCCCTATCAAGCCAGTTCGCCAGGACTCGGGAGAACTCGTCCGAACCCCTAATTGGGTCCAGCAAGACGTCTGATGGGTGCGGTTTGTGCTCTTCGTCATGGGGCTTCCGTTTCGGGCGCATGCTCCAATAGACATCGACCAAGCCGGGCCCTTTCTGGTCCGACTTGATCTGTAATTCAAGCGCTACCAAGTTCTGCGGACGCCCCGCTAGCATTTCGAGGTATCTGAGGAGTGTAGATAGGTGTCTGATGGACTGTTCAAAAACGACTGGCTCCGGGAATTCAATCGTTAAGAAGATCGTGTTCTTCAGCCCCACCCCGCTGGGACCGCCGAACGTAGTTGGCCGAGGGTTATGAGACGCAGACACTTTTCCTATTACAGTTTTGGCGGCAAAGATCCCCCTTTTGCCTGTGAAATAGAGAATTTGTGGATCTACCCCCGTGTCGATCTGTCGTCCCACCGAGTCGGCGTTGGCCTGGACAATGTCTTTTATGAACGCCCGAGCATTAAGCAGGATTCCGAAAGCGTCGAAGTCGTAGAACAAAGTAGTCGCATCATCCACAGAAAAATGAATGCTTTCGATGGTTTTATCGTCTGGCGCAACGTGCCTATCGCCGTAGATCACGAAGTGTGGGAATAGGGAGACGAAATAATACTGTTCGCTGCCCTTGCTGGCATGTCCTGGTAACGGCGGAGTGACACAATCAATCAGCGAGACCTTCGTTAGGTCGTGCAGGACGCCTTTGATGTACTGATTAGGGCCAGCATGGGTACTGAACTCGCTTTCGTTGCGGAGATACAGTGCAGTATTCGCTCCCGAAACAGTGAGTTCGCCGTAGATTTCCTCACCCTGAGCAAGAATGAATTTTCCGGCACGCTTTGATTTTTCCACTTTGTCCACATCAACGCTTTTAAGAATGTCCCGTGCTCGGCCACTTCCACGCCAAGACGGAAATTATAGATCGTAATCTTACGCAACCACAGTCAGCACTAAGTCCTGTCTGCCATGGCTTCCATCTCAGCGCCGGAATATATTCTCGACAATTTCACACCCTCTGACCGAGTAGCGGTCCTGCTTCGGAATCGGACCACTGAGGAAGTCATCCAGCGTATCGCTTCGGCTGAAAAAATCGCAGCACCCGACTTTCAACAGTGGCTCAGGGAGAGAAACAGAGCGGGTTACGACATCTACATCGGCATGAACACGCTGAAAGACGGCGCGTATAGCCGAACCAAGCGTGACATCCAGGAAATCAGGCACGTCTACCTCGACCTAGATCATCGCGGCTCTGAGACTCTCAAGGCGATTCACAATTCGGATGAGGTTCCTAAACCAAATTTCGTTCTGGACACTTCGCCGGGCAAGCATCAAGTCGTTTGGAAAGTCGAAGGTACCACACCCCAAGAAGCCGAAGACCTTCAGCAACGGATGGCCCATGAGTACGGAGCGGACTTTGCCGCGACCGACGCCTCCCGCGTCCTCCGCCTTCCTGGATTTGCAAACAGAAAGTACGACGCGGAATGCCTTGTTCGGGTGACCAAGCATTCCGACAAGACGTACAACCTTCGAGACTTCAAAATCGCATCCGGTCCTGCCAAGGTTGAGCGAACACCAGAGCCAAAACAAACGCGCTTAGGCCGTGCGCCAGAAACACTCACTCAATCCGAGCGCGATTGGGCCTACGCGAAGCGCGCCCTCGCACGAGGCGACGACCCAGAAGAAATCATCCGCCGCATCGCGGATTACCGTGCAGATGACAAGCACGACCCTGAGTACTACGCGCGCCTCACGGTTGCCAAAGCCCAAGCGAGCCTCAACGGACCTCCACACTCTGATTCTCCAAGCACTATCGCGAAAGACAAAGCAACTCGCGAGCCAGCCCGCTAATTGAACGACTGCTATGCCCACAGGAAGCAGAAATGGAAATCAAACCACAGTTGTCGCCAGACGTTCTCACTGATACAGTCACACCAGCGACGCCAGCAAAGCGGAAACGAGGCAAAGCCTTGTCACGCAGAACTGGTCAAACTGGTCACATCGAAGCATCTGGAAGATGGTTCGTCGTGCGATTTTGGAAGGATGTCGAGGGTCAGGAAAAGCGGGTGCTCGTTCGTGAGCGCATCTGCCCGATTGTTGGCCCCGGCTCAATGAATCGCAGCGAGCGAGAAAGGAGAGCAAAGGAAATCATCGCCGAGTCGCAGGTAGACACCGAACAGCATTTCAATCGGGTAGTCAAATCGCAACACGGAATCACGTTCAAGGAACAGTCCAAAATCTGGCTGGAAACGTGTCAAACGCGAAAGCGAAAGCCAATTCGCGTGACCACTGTACCCACGATCCAAGCTGCTTTGGATAAGTGGATTCTGCCTGAGATTGGACAGCTCCCTTTGTATGAGACGGCCAAATATCCGGCGATGAAAGCTCTTGTGGCAAAGATGAACAGCGCTGGCCTTTCGGCCCAAACCGTCAACGCGTATTTCCGCATCGCGGCAGGAGTGGTTCGGTCAGCCGAGGATGCGGACGGAAACCCGCTTTACCCAAATAAATGGGACCCGGACAAGCTAGACCTCCCCATGGTTGAGACATCCAAGCAACGCCGGCCCTCGATCACAGCGGAAGTCATGGCTGAGTTCGCTAAGGTGAAGAATACGAAGTATCGCATGCTCCTCATCCTAGCTGCATCCACCGGGTGCCGCATCGCCGAACTGCTTGGTCTAGAAATCGCGGAGGTGCTGGACGATTGCACTACCATTCGCGTCGTGCAGCAGGCGAAGGGACCAGAAATCACGTCTCAACTCAAAACGGTCAATTCCGCGCGCGTTGTGGACATATGCCCAGAGGTAGCCGCCTTGCTCAAAGAACATCTTGCAGGGCGAACTTCTGGACTTGTCTTTCCCAACCGCCAGGGCAGGCCGCTCAATCCATCAAACATCCGCAACCGGGTGATACATCCCCTGCTTAAGAAGAAGGGCCTACCACTCGGCGGATGCCACATCTTTCGTCGATTCCGTATGACGTGGCTGCGGGAAAACTCAGTCCCATCGGACATCGAGCGATTCTGGCTAGGTCACGCGAATCAAACGGTAGGCGACGATTACTCCATGCTCAAGCGGAACATCACATTCCGCAAGCAAATCGCGGACAGAATCGGGGCAGGATTCGCTTTGCCTGACTCGATTTCGGCTCCAGTTGTACCGAATGTACCGAAAACGGCTCCCCAGGAAGACCAGCAGGTTGTAGCGCAAGTGATTGAGTTGTGAGAGATTAGGGAGAGAGCGCCCGTAGCTCAGTTGGATAGAGCGTCTGCCTTCTAAGCAGAGGGTCGGGAGTTCGAGTCTCCCCGGGCGCGCCACTTCAAATCTTTGCCCTTCATGGGATTACCGTTTCGACCTCTGCCTGTTCAGCATCAGATTTGGGAGCAGAACGGAGCAAAACACTGGAGATTTTACACGCCAGTTGCTTCTGCGCTTCCGGCATCGGTTGCGTGTACACCGAAAGCGTCAGTCGCGAGTCCGTATGTCCCAACTGCGCTTGTAACGCCTTGATGCTCTCGCCGGACGGATTCGCCCAAGTGGAGTACGTGTAGCGAAAGCTGTGCCACGCCACTTGAGGAATCTTGGCTCTCTTGCACGCAGGCACCAGCACTCGGTTCCGAACATTGTTCGGGTTGAAGGCCGTGCCACGATCCGTGCGAAAGACGAGACTTTCCGGGTTAGCATGTGTTGGACGAAGCCGCAATAAAGCCTCTATTGCAGGCGCATCCACAAATACTTTGCGGTGCGAAGCTCGTGTTTTTGGAGCGGCTGTGTGACCTTCGTAGGAGCATTCCGCCACAATGACGGAACCCTCTTGAAAGTCTACGTATTTCCACCGGAGTCCGAAAATTTCTCCCCGTCGCAATCCAGAAAGTACGGCGAGTAACACCATCGTGCGATAGGGTTCCTCAAGCTCCCCGAGCAGCGCACGAACCTGCTCAGGGGTGAGTGTTTTCTTTTCCCGTATGTTTACTAGCGAAGGCACTTGCACCTGGCGCGTTGGATTTTTTTCCAAGTACTCCCACCGCTGAGCCGTGCTGAAAATCTTGGAGAGAATGCTCCGAAGCTGATGCACGGTCCACGGTGCAAATCGCTTCGATTTCTCCGCAATGAATTTCTGCACTAGGGCGGGGCCGATCTCCGGCAATTGTAGAGTTCCGAAGAACGGTGTCAGATGCCGCCTGATCATGTGACTGTAGTTACGCGCGGTCGAATGGCGAAGCATCGGGAGGATATTCGGCTCCCAACGCTCCACGACAAACCGCTCGAAAGTCATCATCAATTCCGGCTTGTGGATGCCCTGGTTGATCGCTGCGAGTCTTGCAGACAACAATCGCCGTGCATCCCGCACTCCGAGTTCTCGCACCGATCCCAAAACGACGGACCGCTGCCTCCTCATGCGTGTGCCATTCTCTGCGATTGCATCTTCTCGATAGCGACCGACCCACACGGGATTTGTTTTACCTCTCTTCAAAAGCCAGCCTGTTTGCCATCTAGGTCGAGCCACGGATAGTGCGTCTCCTTTCTCCGTGGCCTGCCTTGTTTCTGCGAGTGGCAGGATAGCATGAGGCTCAGACAGAATCCCAGTCTCCACAGAATGCGAGGAATTGTCTGAAGCGAAAGGCAAATCTCCTCCTGTACTCGTAGCCGTCATGTCAAGCAACCCAGAACAAGCTAGCGTCGCGCTTCCCGTAACCACGACATCACTTCATCTGCATTGAAGCGCCAATACTTTCCAACGCGGTATCCGGGGATTCGCTCGTGAGATCGTTTTCGCGTGTGTCCATACACCCATGAGATAGGAACACGTAGGAAATCAGCTAATTCTTCGACGGTGAGAAGTTGTCCTTGATCTCGTACTTCTCTCACTGTGGTTTCGTTCGTCGAATCTTCCGGGGGGAGTTGCAGCTCCTCGCCCGTGGAGGGAACCGCCGAGGATGACCCGCCCACTTGAGAATCTCGAGTCTGCCTATCAGACGTTGACGGCGACTTCATTGCTAGGCGCAAGCCATGCACTCTCGCCGAGTCTGGGTTCTTGCGCACGCCGAATTGGGTACTACGGTGTTTCATTTGGTGTCCCGGTTCCCTGTGCCTCTCGATTCCCGGCGGACGGCCCTACGAAGAATTCTCTTGGCAACCTTCCCAGGATGAGCTACCATATAAGTATGATGCTACACCTACAGTAGGAGGTTGTGTCAACTCAAATGTCTATTCTCGGCAAGAAGCCCCGCCATGAGGTCATTTCGGTTCGGTTGAACGAAGAGCGCCTCAAGCTGTTGGAGCGTTATCAGAAGTTGCTCACCGATCAATTGGGCCGACCCGTTTCCCTAGCGGAAGCGGCATTCCTGGTTATCGAAGAACGCGTCGTCGGAATGGACCGCGAGGCGTCGCGACATGAAATGCTCAAGACTCCAACCGAATCTCTCTATTACATTCGGAAAACATGGGAGTCACAACACGGTCTCACTTCTCCCCAATGGGATGTCCTCGCCGAGTACGTTCAGATCGGTACTGAGGAGGAGTCCCAGGAGCCCCCGCTACTTCGGCCCGCTATCCCGTCGAGGGAATCGTATCTTGCATTGCTTGACGCTTTCGAGGCGGTTTATCGGAACCGGAAAGAACACGCCTCCAAACATGCTTGGGATTACTTCGGGGGTCTCGACGGCTACTCCACGAAGGTGAAGCTTTCCGACAACGACGCCGAACAAAGGCACCAAGCAGTTCTCAAGCAGATCGCACATAGAAAGGAACTACTGCAACCGGAAGCGAAGTGGGAGCGGCCCGGCAACATTGGCCGGTGTTTTCTTACCGCGATTCGAGATGAGGGCGTCGAGAGCACGAGGCTCGACCAGATCCTTGCCCCATATTGGCCCACACTTTGGGGGCTGGCAGCACGCGGGCACTGGATACGGAACGACCGACAGCCGGTACGGAGGGCTGGTGCGAACGAGGATGATTTTCGGCGTCGGATTAGCCTGCCGGCTCCAATCAAGGCTGGCGATTTGAAAGTGTCGTTTTCTTCCTCAGGGGGCACCGAATTTGCGACGCAGATCGACTTCGGGGCCGCACGGAGGTTCAGCTACCTAATTACCCGATATCCTGAGCTAGCCGAGTTCCGCGCCATGCTCGAAGGATTGCCTACCAACCGGCCTTGGAATGGGAGGCATTTCTTCATTGAGGTGTCCAAGGACAAGGGGCCGAGAAAGTGCACGCTTTGGCTCAAGCAAAACGAAGTAGGCATCGACTTCTCGGAGAGCGAGTGGGACGCCCTCCGCGATCTCTTCCGGCAGGCATGGGAGAATCCCGAACTTCAGCGATGGTTACAGGAGCTTCGACAGGAATATGGCGAACAGGGTTGAGTTCGCGCGGGGGCCGAAAGGCGCGGTGCCTTCGGCACCGGGTGTGACGCATGACACGTCACCCCCAAACGGGTGCCGCATAGCAACCAAGGTTGCTATATGGGAACTTGCTGAAAATCGAGCGGCTTACAGCAAGCCACTTCACACAGAGCGCGCCACAGCAACTTTTGGTTCCCGTATGGGAACTTGTTGATTTTATGGGGTGAATTCCGTGCCCGCACTTCGAACCAAATCCGTCAGCACCAAAGTCACTGACGAAGAATACGCCCAGTTTGAAGCCCTAGCGGGCGAGCAAACCATCAGCGAGTGGGCGCGTGATGTTCTGCTCAAGGCGACCAAGCCGAATGCAGGCGAGCAAACCGTCCTGGCCGAAGTTTTGGCGTTGCGGACCATCCTACTAAACATCCACTTCGCCATATCCCAAGGGCAAACACTGACCGCAGAGGAGATGC
>DATJTF010000026.1:0-33807 GCA_035503815.1 Verrucomicrobiia bacterium | reverse complement strand
GGAAGAAATCGCCGTGGCCGTTATCGGGGCAGCTTCCAGAGTGGGACTCGCGCAACCCGTGCTCGCGTCGCTTCCGCCGTCCGTGCAAATCAAGCTTGTGGGCGACAGGTTCGGCAGAGTGAGGCTGTTCAGCGTTGCGATGCTGTTTTGAATGTTCAAGCCGGTGGTGACGTTGTAGCTTTGGGCGGCAGCGATTGACACGACTCCCGCTAGAACGAGAAGCGCGAACACGTTGAACAATTTTCGGAACATCCGAATCTCCTTTGCTTACCACTCATCTTGATAAGTCCGAGGGTCGATGCTCAGGCCAGTTGTCGGGTCGTGATAACTTTTCCCGTTCAGTTCACAGACGCATCGGTCCATCGCGATGGTGATGCCTTCCAACTCTGCGTGCGCCAGTTTGAGAGTGTTTTGCGCTTCTCCCAAAGCTTGCTGCGCCGCCAACGCCTGCTTGCGCGCTTCGTCCATCGCCGCTCTGTCCGAAGCCACCAGAGCTTCGGAGTCGGCGATTTCCTTCTCGGTGCGGAACCTGTCCATGGAAAGTTTCCCTGCGGCGTAGTGGTGCGATTGGAGCTGAGTTTTGCAATGTGCCTTGCGCGCTTCGGCTTCGTTCACCACCATCATCGCGGCATTGACGTTCCCTTGAAGCGAGAGGAAGCTCTCTCGCAGCTCCCGACCGCGCTTCTGGAGATTTTCCCAACGCTCGATGGTCGCTGCGAAGTGCTCTTCCTCAAGAAGGGCGACAAGGGAATCAATCGCCTCCAGCGTTTCTCGCGTGTCTAAGTGCATCTTCGCCACTTGCTGGGCACGCTGCTTCGTTGTGGGCGGCAGGGAAGCAAGCCTGGCAGTGGCGATGGACACTAGCGTTCGCAGATTCCTGGGGCGAACGAAAGGATGATCGTCCAGCCGCAGAGACGACGGAATATCCAACTCGACGTGTCGTTCTGGCTTGCCGGAATCTGGCAGCGGTTCGCCCGCCGGAAGAACCTGACCGCCGAAATTCCTGATAAAAGTCTCGGGGTCAATTTGCATGTTGAGACCGTCGTCACGTTCTCCCAACTGTCTTGCCAATTTTTGAGTCAGACTTTGCATGGCTTGCCTCCTTGAATAGCGTTACGAAGGAAACGCTATTACGCTGCCAAAGTTTTTGAAACCAACATGCTGAGAGTCTGTGGCCGACAATCCCGGATTCGCGCACCGTCCGGTTGGGAGCGAAGGAAGTCGGACAATCCCACCCAGTACGAACGGTTCGAGTCGGTCTTCTGCCGCGCATACACTTTGTCGTACAGCCAGTTCTCAACCTCGACGCACGTCAAATCGGGGTTGACGAATTTTGCGATGTAATCCGCATCGCAAACATACGAGCTGGACCTTCTGACGGTCTTGGCTTTCGGAGTGGATTTCTTGGGCGAAGATGTGCGGAAGACGCGCCGCAGCTCCGCGTGCAGACCGTCAAGAGCTTCTTCGGCGTCGGACTCTTCCTTCGGCTCCTCGTCGTCATCCGGCTCTTCCTCTTCTTCCTCGTCCATCAAACGGTCGAGAATCGCGTGGCATTTTTTCGTCTGCTCGCCTTCCGCGATGTTCGCGTCGCTGAAACAGCGGTCCATCACGGCGTGCAACCGCTTGCGGCGGCCTACGCTCTTGACGGCGGCATCTCGCGCGTAAGGTCTGGACTCTGCGCTGCCCTGAGTTTCCGCGATGCGCGTGTCGGACCAGTGAAAAGCGGGATGAATCTTTGCAGCGTTTCTCGCGACCAGTTCTTCGGCGAGGAAATTCCTTGTAGGTTGTTGCGTTTGGAAGTCAGAAAGTTTAGCCACGGTGTCCTCCGCGCATAATTTTGTCGACACTGCTGCTTTGGATTTTGTTCGGAACAGTGAACGCATTTCTTGGGGCAGACTTCTTTGCCAGTGCTTCGCCAGCAGCACTCATCAGAGGAAGTCCCGGCGCGCCGTTCGGCTGCGGGTGCTGGTTGGTTGTTGAAGATTTGAAAACGGTTTCGTCGGCGGTGAACTTCTTGCCAGCGTCAATCTTTCGGATGGCGGCATCGAGTCCTTTCGCAGCTTCAGCCGTGGGAATCTCTCCACCGCCGCACTCAGGACCCAGCTCGCAACCGGATGAAGTTTGAGAGACCGGCATCGGCATGTTGTAACCTTTGTTGGGTAGCATCTTTCATTTCTCCTTTTTGGCTTTCTGTTGAATCCGTTCAAGTGCTCTTAGAAGTTTCGAGGATTTCATGGTGCGTCCTGCTGTTCTGGCTCCAAGTCGCCTTCCGGTAGAGATGGAACAGAATCGTCCATGCCTTCGGGGCGACCAGCTTTCGCAGAAAGCTCGTCCATAAAGGGAAAAACCAATTCCACGAGCGCATCGCGTTCGTCGGAAAAGGCAACCGATTGGGCCGGACGGCCTTCCGCACGGTCACCCGCGATCACGGCGGCAGAGAGGTTTCCCTTCTTGGCTTGGCGGATGATCTGCTTGGCGATGATCTGAGCGTTGGTGTCGGTGGGAAGCGGTTCGGCGGAATCCGCAGCCAAACCTTCGCGGATTGCCTCGGACAGTTTCTTGGTTCTTGGGCGCCCGGCAGGATTTCCGCTCTCGCCGGGCTTGAAGCGCGTGGCGAGCCCGTGCGTGTTTCCGGGGGCGAAACTTTTGCCCCTCGGTCGCTTTTTGAGGCCGACGATTTTAGCGTCGATTACTGGCCTAAATTTTCTACGCGTCACGCCCTTTCGCATCTCTGGCCTCCTACCACGAAGTTACTCCGCAAAATTAAAAACCGGGGCAAGCGATTGGCGGGCGTATCGGAATGGAACCTTTTCGGCGGTCGTGCAGAGAAGAAAAAAGCCCCCAAAAATCCGAATGAATTCGTGGGGGCTTTCGGAGACGTTTACGATACGGCGGCTAGTCGCTGCACAGAGCCGACGCTGATTCCCAGCTTCGCCGCCGTCACGCGGAACGAATGGCCGGATGCGCGGAGCTTGCGGACATCTCGGGGTGTGACGCGGAGAGTCTTGGGTCTGCCGAGAATCTTGCCTTTGGCTCTGGCGACGGCCAGCCCTGCCTTGGTCCGCTCGCTGATGCGGATTCGTTCCTGCTTCGCCAGCGTTGCCAAAATCGAGACCACTGCATCGCGGAACGGGCCGCAGGAATCGAAAAACTGCTCCGTGAAGGACCGCCACTGCACGCCGTACCCTGTCAACGTTTCCAAATAGCGCAGCGTCGGCAACACTCCTTCGCGACTGAGGCGGTCCAAGGACCAGAACAGAAGCAGGTCGAACTTGCGCCGGGAAGCGTCGCGCAGCATCTCTTTCAATGCAGCGCGGTCGCTCTTGCCGCCGGATTCGTGGTCTTCGTAGACGCGGTTGATCTGCCAGTCCTGTTTCGCCGCGAACTGGCGGAGTTCCCGCGCTTGGTTCGCTGTTTCCTGCTTGTCGGAGCTGACGCGAAGGTACAACGCGATTTTCATCTTCATCTCCTCGGCTTGCCCGGATTCGGTGCAGCCGGGGGAATAGTAACCTAACAGTCACATAGCGGGTAGACAAATGCTGAAAAGAGCCGTTTAGACGCCTTTGTAGCAGCCCTGCAGTGGCCCCTAGCAGCCGATTTGCGGGGTTTTCCTTACGAAAGGGCGGAATTCCCCGTTGGGGCGGGAAAGACGCGGAAATCCGTGTCACCGTGCAGCAAAAGCGGCTTATAAGCCCCCGAGCCGAGAAATTCTTTGTCGCTGCCAAACAAAAAACTCTTTTCTGACTCTGGAAGCAAGTAGGGCCTGCGGAATACTTCTTCTACTCCGTTGTGCTACTAGGAGGGCTGCGGTTTTCGCAGCCCTCCTACTAGGGTTTTGAATTTAAGTGCGAAGCACAAATCTACTAGCCGCAAGGCCCTACTTCCTCTCTACTTATTACTACTTTATAGGGGAAATCGCCTTATAGGGGATTTCAGGCACCAAAACCGCCCTATAGGGGAAGATTCCCTATAGGGGATGCTAATTCTCGACCACACCCTTGTTTGTCTCTTCGCGAAAGGCTTTCATGTTCTGCTTGTCCAGCGTGTAAAGGTATCTCTTCCCCGCAACGGTCAAATAGACCGAGGAGCAGCCCGGATACTTTTTGGATTTGTAGACAGCGATGCGGAAGAAATATTTCCCACTGTTGCTGAAGAGTTGCACTCCGTGCTTGTTGTCTGATTTAGGTGCCTGGCCGGCTTCTTTGGCGGGCGATTCCGCTTCGGGCTCTTCGGCGGACTCCGAGTCCGGCGTTTGCAGCCGGGCATCTTCCGCCGCGAAGACCACTTCGCGAAGTTTGTCCAGCCGGTCGGCCTCTTCCTCTTTGGCTTTTCTCTCGCGTCTCGCTTGCTTGCGCTCGGCGTGTTCGACCAGGCGTTTCAGCCGCCGGATGATGCTGCGGTCCCGGAACCGGTGCTTGATCTCCTCCCAATCAATCTCGTGGCCATCTTCCTCCCGCTCGTCGCGGTCCTTCTCGGCAACGAACGGAACCTTTTCTTCGTTGCGCAAAATGGAATGCCTGCTGTACCGAAACCATTTCGTGTCTTTCAGGTAGTTGGAATCGTCCCATTCGTAAGTTTCGCCGTCCAGACGAACCTGACGCGATTCGAGGTCTATCTTGGGCTTTTCGTGACGGTGGTGGTGCGCGTGGCTGTGGTGCCGCTTCTCATGTTTCATTGTTTTCTCCAGGGCAGCTTATTTAGCGGAAGCAGGCCGTAGCCCGGAAGCCGCCCTGGAAGGAGGAAAACCGGGGCAGCCTGCTCCCACTAACTGAATATACTTTTGAGTTCAGCCCCCTCCTCTCCGCGCTCCGAACCGCGAGGCAGCGATTCCAGCGAAATCGGCGAACGTGATGTGGCGGCAGACGACCTCATTTGTCTTGGCGTTCACCACATAGTAGTCGCCCAGCCGCAGCCAATTCGGGTCGTTCGCCCGCGTCCTCACCAGCCGCCGATTCATCTTTCTGTACCGTTGATTGATTTTCCGCATCCACCGTTCCCGGCTCATCAAGGTCATGATTCTCTCCTTCAGGGCGATACACCACCCCCTAGTATTAAACCCGGTCGTGAACTTTTCTGGTTGGAAATTCCCAGTTCGCGGACACCCAGGGAAAGGTACTTCCGCGAACTGAAATGCTGCGGCTAACCGCGCAGTCGTATCGCAATCGGTCCATCGACAGTTTCCCCGAAGTCCGTTCCTGTCAGCGTCAATTTTCCGTGTTTTTGCCGTATCGAATTCGGTCCAATCCGATACGCCTCCAAGCCCCGCAGCACCGGTTTGAAATCGGAGAAAACGGATTCTATTCCTAGTAGAGGAATGGGATTTTGGGTAGCCGAACACAATCTGGCGGGGGTAGAGTTCCGCTCGCCGCCGTTCCGACGAGGAAGCGGGGAAAATGTATGTCTCGTCGAAGCGGACAAAATCCATCGGTGCGTGTGGGAAAGCGTGCCGATGGGTCGAAGTATTACTTTTGCCAGGTCTGGATTGATGTCCCAGGCCAGGAGGAAAAGAAGCGAATCACGGAAGTTTTCGGGCTCACGAATCAGATGACGAAGAGCGAAGCACAACGGAAGAAGCTGGAATTCATCTCGAATTTGAAACTGAATTCGAGCGACTACAGGATTCCATCCTCGCGGTGTTTCGCGGATGCGGTGAAATACTATCGGGAGCAGTTTGCGCCACTCTACCTTCGAGATTCCACGATTGACATAGCCAACGTGCATCTTCGTGCGCATCTCGAACCGGATTGGAAAGACGTTCCGATAGACCACATCACCATCGAGAGAGTGAACGAGTGGGCTTGGAAGAAACGGCGGGCAGGTCTTTCGTGGACCACGATTCAGAACATCCTGCGCACCATGCAGCGCGTTCTGTCGTGCGCCTCGAAGGACAAAAAGCCGCCCTTCTCCCTGAAGGGACTCGCAGTCCCGGAGCAAGACAAAATGGACATGGCGATAGCGCGGCGCAGGGCAATCTCCTTCTCTTGGGCCGATGCCAACCGGATAGCGAACGCGGTGCGGAAGCTGCCGGATTTGGACGAAGCCAGAAAGAGCCGCTATGCAACCGCCTTCATCCTCGCCTCTGCCACGGGACTTCGATGCTCGGAATTGTTTGCCCTGAGAATGGATGACCTGGATTTCAGGGCAGGCACAATCCGGGTGAACGAGTCCTTCGATGGGCGGACCTACACGGTGGGCAAGTGCAAGAATGTTGCGGCCTATCGGACGGTCTTCCTGGGCGACCGGGAGGGAAAGAAGGCGCTGCGGATTTTGAAAGCGTTCGTTCGCGGACGCGTTCAGAACCCGGGCGAGTTTGTCTTCCATTCCAAGCACGGCTCTCCGATGCGCGAGACGAAGGTGCTCCATGAGGGTCTCCATCCTGCCTTGAAAGCCCTCGGACTTCCGCAGGCCGGGCTGCACGCCTTCCGTCGCGGTTGCAATCGGCGGTGGGAGCTTGCCGGAATGAATCCCGCCGTGCAGCGGCAGATGATGGGGCATAGCTCCGAGGCGATGACGGCGAGGTACTCGGGGGAGATTCCGGCGGAGGAAATCCGGGCTGCATTCTCCCGTCTGAATGGCCCTCGAATTGTAGTTTCGGAAAATAAGGAAAACGAGGCGGTCGCTTGAAAGGCCCTGTTTTATTGGAGCGGGCGATGGGAATCGAACCCACGTCCGAAGCTTGGGAAGCTTCTATACTGCCATTGTACGACGCCCGCTCTGTCCAGAGCGATTGTACGCAGAAAGGGAGGTTAGGTTCAACAGTTGGCGCGGTCTTCCCAAAATGGTGTTGGCGGCGAAGGCGCAAGGAGGGGCATGGCCCTAAGGAGATATGCAAGCGCAGCCGATGAAAGGGAGGGAGATAAGCGCTAGGCGGAGCCGGGATGGGTCCGCCTGCTTCGAAGCGCGGATGACGATAGCGGGACTTCCGGGAGGCCGGGCAAAATCCGTGGGCCAACAGGCAATCTTGGTGACGGGCGCAAAGGGCGGCGTCGGGACGAGCACGGTCGCGCTCAACGTAAGCGTACAAATTTCGCAGGCCACCCGGAAGCGCGTGGCGCTGCTTGACTACGCGCGGCCTTTTGGACAGATTTCGCTGATGCTTTCGATGGAGCCGCGGTTCACGCTGCTCGACGCCCTGGGACGAATCGAGCGCCTGGATGAGGCGCTGCTGGCCAGCCTGGTGACCAAGCACAAAGCGGGAATTGCGGTGCTGGCAGGGGCGCTTCACGCGGCGCTCCGGGCGGAACAGAGACAGTCGGTGACCATCGAGTCGCTTGCTCGATTGATCGAGATTGCGGGAAACGCTTTCGATTATGTCGTTGTCGACCTGGGATTCATCAACGGCGCGGAATGGGCGCCGGTGCTGCGCGAGGCGGCGTCCATCGTCCTGGTGACGGAGCCGAGCGAACTCGCGATGGGGATGCTCGGGCGGTATTTGGACGCGGCCGAAGCCGCCGGGCTGGATCCCGAGAAATTCGAGATCGCCATCAACCGCTGGCGGCAAAACGATCAAGACGCGTGGAGGGATGTAGAGGGCGCGTTGAAGCGTCCGATAGTGAGCCGGCTGCCGAATGATTACCGGCAGTTGACGGAAGCGGTGAAGATGGGCATGCCGCTGCTTGGCAGCTCGAATAATGCGCTGGTGGCGAGGTACCGCGATCTGGCGGCGCATTTGACGGCGAGAATCGAAAATCGCGGCGCTAAGGCGGCGAAAATCACCGAAGGAACGCCGATCGTTGTCAGGTAAAGAGGCCCTTGGGCCGGAAAACCAGAGCCGCGCTTCGTGCCAGATTTGCTCGTGAAAACCTAGAACCGATATTATCCCCCCTGATTGCGCCCGCTGCTTTTCGCCGCCGCGATGAATCAACGAACAGCCTGCAGCCGCTCGAGATTTCTGCGGCCCGCGAGCAGCCGTGGACGTCTTCATGGAAGTAGGGCGGGTTCGAGGGCCGTGATAAAGTGTTGCGGCTCTCGAGAGCCAGGCCATATGCAAGGAAGCAGGAGGGGAAGTGGCGTACCGGGACTTGCGGGATTTCCTCAAGAAACTGGAGAAGAGCGGAGAGCTGCGTCGGGTGGCGTCCGAGGTCGATCCGGTCCTGGAAATCACCGAACTGACGGACCGGGCGGTGAAGGCGCAGGGTCCCGCTTTGCTGTTCGAGCGCCCCAAAGGGTCGAGCATTCCCGTGGTGACGAATCTTGTCGCTTCAGAACGGCGCATGAATCTGGCGCTGGAAGTGGACTCGCTCGACGAGGTGGCGAACCGCGTGCGGTCCTTCATTGACGTGCAATCGCCGCAGGGCATTATGGAAAAATTGAAGCTGTTGCCGAAACTCGCTGAGATAGGAGCGTTTTTCCCGAAGACGGTGCGCAATGGCGAATGCCAGGAGGTGGTGAAGACCGAGGGATTTTCTCTGTTCAACTTTCCCGTATTGCAGTGCTGGCCGCAGGACGGCGGGAGGTATATCACCTGGCCGATGGTGATCACAAAAAACCCGGAAAACGGCAAGCGAAATGTGGGGACGTACCGCATGCAGGTGTTCGACGAGCGGACCACCGGGATGCACTGGCAGACGCAGAAGCACGGCGCGGATCATTATCGAAGCGCGAGAGAAAAGAATCCGGGCGGCAAACTGGATGTCGCGGTCGCCATCGGCGCCGACCCGGCGACCGCCATGGCGGGGATTCTCCCCGTGCCCCCGGATATGGATGAATTTCTGTTCGCGGGGTTCTTGCGCCGGGAACCGGTGGAATTGGTCGCCTGCAAGACGGTGGATTTGGAAGTACCCGCTAACGCGGAAATTGTTTTGGAAGGATACGTCGAAATCGGCGAGATGAGGACGGAAGGGCCGTTTGGAGACCACACCGGTTTCTATTCGCTCGAAGGGCAATTCCCCGTGTTCCATGTAACCTGCATCACGCACCGCGAGGAGCCGGTGTACTTGACGACCGTTGTAGGCCCGCCCCCGCAGGAGGACTACTTCATCGGCCACGCCATCGAGCGGATATTTCTACCGGTGATGAAGATGCAGTACCCGGAGATCGTCGACGTGGCGATGCCCGCAGAAGGCATTTTTCAAAACCTGATGATTGTGGCGATCAAGAAGAGCTATCCGGGGCAAGCGCGAAAAATCATGAACGCGATCTGGTCGCTGGGACAAGCCATGTTCACCAAGGTGGTAGTGGTGGTGGACCACGACGTGAACGTGCAAGATTCGGCTGAAGTGGCGTGGAAGGCTCTTTGCGCGATCGATCCCCAGCGGGACATCCAATTTGTTCTGGGGCCGGTGGACACTCTGGACCATGCAGCCAGGCGGCAAGACTACGGATCCAAGATGGGGATCGACGCGACGCGGAAGTGGCCTGAAGAAGGCTACTACGGTCGCTGGCCGGACGAAATCAAAATGGATTCCGCAACGAAAAAGCGCGCCGATGCGATTTGGGAAACGCTGCAAATCGGCACGCCGAAGAAAAAGTAAATACAAGGCGAACCCCTGCGTAACCAAACGGCGCCGCAACTGCGCCGTCCTTCAATCACTTGCCGGACCCTTCACCTGTCCTTCGACCTGTACTTTTCGCCTACCTGTACGGAAGGACTGGGGTTTTACCAGAAGCACACCAGAGGCAGAGGTGGCTTGACAGTCTGTGCCGCGGATGTAATAAACGGTGAAAGCAGAGCGTACCGGGATTCACAGTACGTATGGCCTGAAGATTCGGATGGCGGTCGGAGGGGTTTCGGGGTGGCGGTCAGCATCGGGGCAAGGGGTTTTCAGCAAGAAAAACAAACTGCATGAGGAAGTAGAGGCGGGCCGTCCTGCCCAGTGTGAAAAAGCGGGACGACGTAAGGAACGAGGGACCGCACGATGTTCAATCTGGGTAAAACGAAGTCACTGATCGGCCTGGACATTGGGTCCAGCTCCGTGAAAGCCGTCGAGCTCAAAAAGAGCAAGGACCATTACGAGTTGGTGAGTTTCGGGTTGGAGACTCTGGCCCAGGACACCGTCGTGGACGGCGCCATCATGGATGCGCCGTCGGTGGCGGAAAAGATTATCTCCATCTTCGAAGCGCAAAAGATCAAGTCGAAAGACGTCGCGACTTCGGTATCGGGACATTCGGTGATCGTCAAGCGGGTGAGCATGCCGCTGATGAGCGAAGAAGAGCTGTACGACCGAGTGCAGGCCGAAGCCAGCCAGCACATTCCCTTCGATATCGCCGACGTCAACCTGAGCCATCAGCTCCTGGAAGCCACCGAGAACCAAATGGACGTGCTCCTGGTCGCGGTGAAGAAGGACAAAATTCTGAACCACACCAACGTGCTGGCCCAGGCGGGCAAGACGCCGGTGGTGGTGGATATCGACGCGTTTGCCCTGCAGAACTGTTTCGAAATGAACTATGACCCGGATCCTTCGCAGGTAGTCGCGCTGCTGAATATCGGCGCCAGCGTCATGAATATCAACATCGTGCGCGGCTGGACACCGCTGTTTACCCGCGACGTTTCGGTGGGCGGAAACCAGTACACCGACGCTCTCCAGAAGGAACTGGACCTGAGCTTCGAAGACGCCGAAAAGCTCAAAATGGGCGGAACGCTGGCCGGAGTGAGTGAAGAGCAGCGGGCCGGGATTCTGCGCTCGGTATCGGACATATTGATTCTGGAAATCCAAAAGACATTTGATTTCTTCCGGGCCACGGCCAGCGGAGAGAATATACGCCGGATTTACGTGGCGGGTGGAACGGCCCGAGTGCCGGGTCTGCTGGACCTGCTGAAGGAAGAATTCGCCATGCCCGTGGAAGAGCTATATCCCTTCCGGAAAATCGAAATCGATCCTGGGCGTCACGACGAGAACCAGATACGCGAGTTGGCGCCGCGCCTGGCCATCGCCGTGGGCCTGGCGCTGAGGAGCTTTGACACGCCATGATCCGGATTAACTTACTGGGGCAGGCAAGGCCGAAGGCGGCCAAAAAGGCTGTGCCGTTGGAAGCGACGGTCCAGGTGATTTTTTTCATCGTCGCGATTGGAATCGCCGTCGTCGTGCTCGGGTCCTACTATTATTCCGAGAAACGGGACCTGGACGCGACCAACACCAAGATTGCGGCGCTGCGAGCCGAGCGGACGAGCCTCCAACAGGTGAAGGCCGACGTAACCCAATTCGAGCAGCAGAAACAGACGCTGCAAACCCGAATCGACGTGATCGAGCAGCTTCAGAAGAACCGGACCGGCGCGCAGGAATTGCTGCAACAGGTGGCCAACACGGTCGTCCGGGTCGACGAGTTGTGGCTCACTTCACTGACGCAGACCCAGAACGCGATTCAGATCGAAGGCGACGCGGGGTCGATCAATGCGGTGGCCAATTTCCTGACGCAGCTTCAGCGGTCGGGTTATTTCGACAAAATCGAGATTAAGGAAGCCAAGGAGAACGACGTGGCGAAGGGTGTCGAAACCTTCGGGTTCTCCATTACCGCGAACATCGCGCAACCGGGCGGAGCTCAGGGACAGGCGCAAGCCAAGACCGCGGGCGCGACCGCCAGTCCCAAGAATCCGGCGCAGACCAGGGGGAGGAGCTAGTTATGGCAACCGCTTTTCGTGACTGGCCTTGGCCTCTCCAGGCTCTGTTCTACTTCGGCTTGGCGTTAGTCCTGGTGATCGTGGGGATTTTCATGCCCGGCTCGCCGGTGTCTACCGTGAGATCGCAGCTCGAGTCCGCGCAGGCGGAGTACAAACCGCTCGAAGCGGAAGTGCAAAATCTGCGGGTTTACAAACAGAGGCGCGCGGAACTGCAGTCGGACATGGAAGCGCTGCAAAAGCAGTTGGCCACGCTGCAGACCATCGTTCCCGAAGACAAGCAGACCGACCAGTTCATCTTGATGATGCAAGGCGCGGCGGCGAGTTCGGGCGTGACGCTGCGGGGGTTGACGGCCAAGGGAGTCAACCAAAAGCAGTACTACTTTGAAATGCCCTTTCAAGTCGAGGCGGACGGACCTTACTACTCGGTGCTCGATTTCTTCTCCCGGCTGGGGCGCCTTTCGAGAATCATCAACATCGGCGACTTGAAATTGAGCGGCCTGGGAGGCAACAACGTTCCCAAGTTCCACATGGCACCCGGGACATCCGTCACGGGAACCTTTACGGTGACGACATTCTTCACGAAGTCGGCAGACGAACCGGCGGCGGCCACTACGGCCACACCGGCAAGGAAGCGGTAGGGCGACGAACATGAAACTGGCGAAGTCAATCATGACGCTGTGTGGGGCAATGGCAATCGCCGCGTGCCTTCTGCCGGGAATTTCCGCGCAGTCCGCACCCGCCAAGAGCAAAGCATCACACAGGGCGGCGAGGGAACGCCGCGCCGAAGCGCGGCCGGCGGCCGCCGCTGAAGTGCGCCCTGTCAAGGCGACTCCGGATGATGTGGTCCTGAAACGCGACCCATTTGTCCCGCTCGTCAACGACAAAAAGCCCGGCGGAGGAGAGCATCTGCCTCCCGGCAAGGCGGGGTTGGTGGTGGCTACGGTGACGGTGGAAGGCACGGTGAAGTCTCCGAGTGGAATGGTCGCGGTGGTCTCGAATCCCGAGCAGCGGGTTTATTTCATCCGCGAGGGCGACCGTCTCTACGACGGTACAGTTTTGAAGATTGGCCTGGATGGTGTGACGTTCCAGGAAGATTCGAAAGACGCTTTCGGTAGGCCGGTGCAGCGAGAAGTCACGAAGCGAATCTACGCCAGTGCAGGAGAGCAGCAATGAGGATCATTCGGAGGGGATGGGGCTTGGCCGCCGTGGTTGCGGCGGGCCTGATTCTGACAGGCGGAGCGGCAATGGCCGCGGATTCGCCCGTGGTGCACGTCAAGGCGACGGTCAAGAACGGAGACGTCTCGCTCGAAGCGCAAGCGAACGGCCCGTTCCAGTACACGACATACCGGCCGAGCGACAGCCTCTATGTGGTGGACTTGACCGGGGTGTCTTCCGGCGACGCCGCCGGCGCGCGCATCGTGGACAGCACACTGGTGAAAGGCTACCGGCTGATGACCTATGAATCGGGGCAAAAACCCGTGGTCCGGCTGGAAGTGCTGCTGGCCAACGGCATTGAACCGCGCCTCGACCGCAAGGGCGATTCGGAATTGACTCTCGTTGTGGACAAGCCTTCGGCGCCGGCCGAGTCCTCCAAGCCGGCCGAAGCGTCCCCGGCACAGCCGGCTCCTGCGGCAACCTTGAAGACTATCTCGGCTCCCACAACCACCATCCCGACGTCGGGGACATCCTCGATTGAGAACGTCAGCCTGGATGAAAACGGCGGGGCGACGCAAGTTAACGTCGAGGGCAGCGGCCCGCTCGCTTACCGCACTCTTCGCCTGCGGAATCCCGACCGGCTAGTCGTGGATTTTACAGGGACGCACTTGAAGGGAATTCACCGGCAGATTGCCAGCAACCTCGATCCAGTCCGGGAGATTCGCCTGGCTCAATTTACGCCGGAAGTATCGCGCATGGTCATTGACCTGCGGCAACCGGCTGGATACAGCATCAACGCCGAAGGCAACCACGTGACGGTGGAATTTGCGCCGGCCGCGGTGCCCAGCGGCGCTTCGAAAGCCGCTCCCGCTCCTTCCGAAGCAGCCCCGAGCGTCGAGACTACGAAGTCTGTTGAGCCTGCTCCCGCTCCTGCCCCGGCGGTGCAAACTGCCGCGGCAAATACGGAGCCGGCGGCGCCTCAGGTTCCTGAACCGGCGACTATGCTTCCCGCGAATTTGACCCAGCCAACGACCGGTCTCGCCACTCCGGCTGTGGCTACTGCGCCCGCGCCGCAGGATATGTCGCCTTCGGCCGCGCAGCAAGTCCGGAACAACGTGGAAGGATCGGTAGGGGCCGGAGCGGCATCGAATGCCGCGGCGGGCGCCGGGGCGTCCTCGGCGGCCGGCAGCCCGGATTCTTCCGTCTACGGCGGACCGTCTCCTTCGACGCGATATTCCGGCGAACCGATTTCCGTGAACTTGAAAGACGTGGATTTGCGCGATTTCTTCCGTCTGATCCACGAAATCAGCGGCCTGAACGTCGTGGTGGACCCGAACGTCAAGGGCTCGCTCACGATCGTTCTCGATGACGTGCCGTGGGACCAGGCTCTCGACATCGTGCTGCGCAACAACGACCTCGAAAAAGAGCTCGACGGCAACGTGCTGCGCATCGCCACGAAGGAAACGATCAAGAAGGAAGCCGAGCAGGATCGCGACCTGGCGAAAGCGCAGGCTGAAGCGGCCGACGTCGTGACCACGACGCGCGTGCTGAGCTACGCCAAATCCGACGACATGATCAGCGTGGTGAAGAAGTTCCTCTCTTCCCGCGGCGACGTGATCTCCGACAGCCGCGACAATATGCTCATCATCCGCGACATTCCCAGCGTTCTTCCGGTAATCGACAATCTGCTGCGGCAGTTGGACAAGAAGTCGCAACAGGTGGAAATCGAAGCCCGCGTTGTCGAGGCACAACGCAGCTTCACGCGTGAAATCGGGACGGAACTCGGATTTGCCTCGCGTTGGGGCAATAGCGGAATCGGCGGCGACCCCGGCGTCGGATCGAGCCCCACGAGCTTTACTCCTCCTCCGCCGATCATTGTCGGCACTGGAGGCACCGGAACAACTTCCGCCCCACTGCCTCTGAACACTGGGTTGGGCACCACGGTTCCGACGAGCGGCCTGCAATACCTCTTCTCTTCGCCGAACTTCGCCGTGGACTTCGTGATTGACGCCGCCGAACAGCGCGGCGTGGGCAAGCTGCTCTCCAAGCCGAAGGTAATCACGCAGAACAACCAAAAGGCGGTGGTCAAGCAAGGTACCCGAATCCCGGTTCAGACCGTCATCAACAACACGATTTCGGTCCAATACGTCGACGCCGTGCTCGAGCTCGATGTGACTCCTCAGATTACGGCCGAGGGAACCATCTTCATGGACGTGGACGTGAAGAACGACCAGATCGACCAATCGATCCCGCGCGTCCAAGGCATCCCCGCTATCGACACGCAGGAAGCCAACACCAAGGTGCTGATCAATGACGGCGGAACCGTGGTGATTGGCGGGATTATCGTGTCGCAGCAGCAGACCACAATACAGCAAGTGCCGCTGTTCGGCAGCTTGCCGGTAATCGGGAATCTGTTCAAGCACACTACCGTCAATTCTCAGTCTCAAGAATTGCTGTTCTTCCTTACACCGCGCATTTTGCCCAGCTGAACCCTGCGCGGGGGAGAATCGGCCATCTGACGTGACGGGAAAGACGGGCATGGGACATTCCGGCCGGGGGCGCATCGAGCGCCTCTGGCCGCTTCTTTTTGCCAAACCGGCGGACGCGCTGCTCGTCACCTCTCTTCCGAATATCCGCTACCTTTCGGGCTTCACGGGAAGCGCGGGCATGCTCCTGGTCACCTCCCACAGGGCGACACTCTTCACCGACAGCCGGTACACGATCCAGGCGGCTCAGGAACTTGCCGGGTCCGGAGTCAAAGTCGAAATCGCGCGAAAAGGCTTGCTGATGAGCGTGGCGAGCCATCTGGGACGCGCAAGGCGGAGATTGAGGCTTGGGGTCGACCCGGGGAACTTGACTGTGGCCCAGCAGGGCGCCTTCACAGGGATTCTGGGAAATCAAGTGAAATGGGTTCAGGCTGCCGGCCTGGTGGAGCGGCTGCGCGCAAAGAAGGATCCAACTGAGCTGGCGAGGATGCGCGAGGCCGCTCAATTAATCAGCGATGTGTTCGCTGCCGTCCTGCCTAAAATCCGGGTGGGAGTGAGCGAACTTCTCGTCTCGGCGGAAATCGAATACGAGATGAAGAAACGGGGAGCCAGCGGGCCATCCTTCGAGACGATCGTCGCTTCGGGAGCGCGCTCAGCGCTTCCCCACGCCCGAGCCACCTCCAAGCTGCTCTGTGAAAAGGAATTGGTGGTGCTCGACCAGGGTGCTATACTCGCCGATTACTGCAGCGATATGACGCGAACCGTCTTCCTCGGACGCGCCCCGGTTCGCGCGCGGCGAATGTATCAGGCCGTTAAAGAGGCTCAAGAGGCGGCAAAGGCGGCCGTCAAACCCGGCGTCGCGGCTGGGGATGTGGATCGGGCGGCCCGGCGAGTTCTGGAACGCCGCGGCTTCGGGCGGTACTTCACACACAGCACGGGACACGGGCTTGGCATGGAGGTTCACGAAGCTCCGCGCCTGGGAAAAGGCGATGGCTCCCTGCTGGAAGAGGACATGGTGGTCACAATCGAACCGGGGGTCTACGTGGAAGGATTCGGGGGAGTTCGGATAGAGGACGATGTCGTGGTAACCTCCCGTGGGGCCATTGACCTGACTAGCGCGACGCGGGAATTCCTGGAACTCTAGATGGCGAAAAAAACTAAAAAGACAGCCGCAGAAGGGAAGGCTGCGCCCGGCGGCGTGATTCTTCCTGAAATTGAACGCCTGCTCGGCTTCATGGAAAAGCATGGTCTGGAGGAGTTTGAATACGAGCACGCCGGCCTGCGAATTCGACTGAAAAAGCCCTCGCTTTCCGCGGCGGCCGGGTTCAGGGCGCTTCCCGTGCCTGAAATTCTGGTCGCCGGACCTCCGGCGGCTTCCGCGCCGGCTCCCGGATCGGCGGCGGAAACCGGAGCGGGCGCGGGTGCGGCGCGCGAAACGGCGGCCGAAGCGGTGCGGTCCGACGATGTGCACGTGGTGAAGTCGCCGATCGTGGGGACTTTTTATAGTTCCGCAAGCCCCGGCGCGGAGCCCTTCGTTGCCATCGGTTCGAAAGTGCAGGCCGGGGAAGTGCTCTGCATCATCGAAGCCATGAAGCTGATGAACGAAATCGAGGCGGACGTGGCGGGGGAAGTGGTGCGCATTTTTGCCGAGAACGGAAATCCAGTGGAATACGGCGAGCCGCTGTTTGGTATCCGCCCGCACCGCAAGAAATAGGCGAACCGCTCCAAAAAAATGTTCCGAAAAATCCTGATTGCCAACCGGGGCGAAATCGCACTGCGCATTTTGTGCGCTTGCCGGGAACTGGGAATCCAGACCGTCTCGGTCTATTCCGAGGCGGACCGGAATTCGCTGCATGTGCGGTTTGCCGATGAAGCCATCTGCATCGGCCCCCCTCGAAGCACCGAAAGCTATTTGAATATTCCCCAGGTCATCAGCGCGGCCGAAATCGCCAACGTGGATGCGATTCATCCCGGCTACGGCTTTCTTTCCGAGAATGCCAACTTCGCCGAAGTGTGCGAAGCGTCCCACATCACCTTTATCGGTCCGTCGCCCGATGTGATCCGGTTGATGGGCGAAAAGGACCGCGCCCGCCAGGAAATGGGAGCCGCCGGTTTGCCGATCATTCCCGGCAGCGCGGGCGTGGTGCCCGACGAGGAAGCGGCCAAGAAGGCCGCGAAAGAAATAGGCTATCCGCTGATGATCAAGGCGGCGGAAGGGGGCGGCGGCCGCGGCATGAGGATCGTGCGGGCCGAGCGTGAACTCATTCCGTTGTTCCAGACGGCGCGAAATGAGGCGGAGCAGGCGTTCGGGTGCGGCAATGTTTACATGGAGAAGCTCATCGAGCGGCCGCGCCACATCGAATTCCAGGTGCTCGGAGACCGGCACGGCAACGTGATTCATCTGGGCGAGCGAGAATGTTCGATTCAACGCCGCCACCAGAAAGTTCTGGAAGAGTCGCCCTCGACCTGCCTCGATTCCGCCACGCGGAACCGCATTGGCAAGCAAGTGGTGGAAGCGCTGAAGAAAATCGGCTACGTAGGCGCGGGAACGGTCGAGTTCCTTCGCGACGAAACCGGCAAACTCTATTTCATCGAAATGAACGCGCGCATCCAGGTGGAACATCCGGTCACGGAAATGGTGACGGGAGTGGACCTGGTGAAGTCGCAGATCCGCGTCGCGGCGGGAGAAAAGCTGGAAGAAATCCTCGGACCCGTGAAGTTCACGGGCCATTCCATCGAATGCCGGATTAACGCCGAAGATCCGGAGACGTTCACGCCTTCGGCGGGCCGCATCACGGCGTTTCGAGTTCCCGGCGGTCCCGGCGTGCGAGTGGACACGGCGCTCTATTCCGACGCCGTCGTGCCCCCGTATTACGATTCGTTGATCGCCAAGCTGATTGTCCACGGACACGACCGCACGGAGGCGATTGCCCGGATGCTGCGATCGCTCGACGAATTCGTCGTCGAGGGCGTGAAGACCACGATTCCGCTCCACCGGCGAATTTTGCAAGATCCGGATTTTGCCGCCGGCCAGTTCGATACGCATTTCCTGGAAAAACTTCTGGTCGTGGCCGGAAAATGACCAGGGGCCGGTGAGTGTTCCCCCCTCTCTATCCCATCCTCGATATTTCGGCGGACGCGCGGGCGATTCTCCCGCTGGCCGAAACGCTGGCGGGCGCCGGAGCAAGCCTGCTGCAAATTCGTGCCAAACGAGCGCCGGCGCGAGCCGTCTTCGAACTCGCGCGCGATCTATGCGCGCAGCTCGGCCCTCGCGGCGTCCGGCTGATCGTCAACGACCGGCCCGACGTCGCGGTTCTCGCGGGCGCGGCCGGCGTCCACGTGGGCCAGGAAGATCTTCCGGTCGAAGAGGCGCGAAAGATTTGCGGCAGCGATCTGTGGGTGGGAGTTTCGACACACAATATCGAGCAATTTCGCCGGGCAGAAGCCACTTCGGCGGACTATATAGCTGTGGGGCCGGTCTTCCCGACGGATAGCAAGGAGAATCCTGACCCTGTCGTGGGGTTGGACCTCCTGCGATGGGCGCGCGCCAACACGAAAAAACCGCTTGTGGCCATCGGCGGCATCACAGTAGAGTCCGCCGAACATGTGTTTCTCGCGGGAGCGGACGCCGTCGCCGTGATTCGCGATTTGACCGCCGCAGCCGATCCCGCTGCGCGGGCTCGGGAATATCTGAAAATTGCAGCCCGGGTGCGGGCTTCGAGGAGTTGAAGGCTCAACCGAATGGCTGAACGCGCCGTTGCCAACCAGACGATGACTTCGGCAGGAGGACAGGGCGGCCTTGTAAAAAGCCTGGGCCTGTTCGACTCGACGATGATTGTCGTCGGGTCCATGATCGGCTCGGCGATTTTCATTGTCTCTTCCGACATCTCCCACCAGGTGAAAAGTCCCGGACTGCTTCTGACCGTCTGGGTGGTGTCCGGCGTGATGACGCTGATCGGCGGCCTCAGCTATGGAGAGCTTGCGGCGGCCATGCCGCACGCGGGCGGACAATATGTCTACCTGCGCGAGTCCCTCGGCCCTCTTTGGGGTTTTCTTTACGGCTGGACGATGCTGCTGGTCATTCAGACGGCGACGATTGCCGCCGTCGGGATCGCTTTCGCCAAATTCACCGCGGTTCTCGTCCCCTGGTTTTCATCGGGTCACTGGATCTGGAAACTCGGCACGCTCGGTCCGTGGCATCTCTGGTTTGGCACTCTGGGTCCTTATAACGTCGGTCTGAACCGGCAGAATCTGTTTGCCATCGTTTCGATTCTGGTTCTCACGTGGATTAACACGCTGGGCCTGACGGTTGGAAAAATCATCCAGAATATTCTCACGGTCATCAAAGCCGCCACCTTGGCCGGTCTCGGGCTCCTGGGCGTTTTATTCTCGACGGAAGTGGCCCGCCATGCGAATTTCACCGGTTTCTGGAGGAATGCGGGCCTGAGCACGCTGCACCCCTACCCGCCGGATGAGCACACCTGGATGATCGGGACGATGACCCTCGTGGGTGTCGCGATGGTGGGATCTCTTTTCGCGATGGACGCGTGGAACAATATCACCTTCACTGCGGCGGAAGTTCGCAATCCGAAGCGCAACCTGCCGCTTTCTCTATCTCTCGGCACCGCCTTCGTCGTGATTCTCTACCTGCTCGCCAACTTCGCCTATCTGCGCGTCCTGCCCATGGCGGGAGATCCGGCGGGAACCACCGTGCTCGCCCGCGGAATCGAATACGCGGCGGATGGCCGGGTGGCGACGGCGGTATGCGCCGCCGTGTTTGGTTCGGCGGGGGCCGTGATCATGGCCATCGCCATCATGATTTCGTCGTTTGGCTGCAACAACGGGCTGATTCTATCCGGCGCGCGCATCTACTACGCGATGGCCAACGACCGCCTGTTCTTTCAATCCGTCCGCAAGGTAAATCGCTACCATGCCCCGAGTGTGGCCTTGGTGATTCAGGGCGTCTGGGCGTCGATTCTGTGCCTTTCGGGAACGTACAGCCAGCTGCTGGATTTTCTGATTTTCGCCGTCTTGATTTTCTATATTTTGACGTTGAGCGGCCTCTTCATTTTGCGGTGGAAGAGGCCCGAGATGGAGCGGCCGTATAAGGCGATTGGCTATCCGGTCTTGCCGGCGCTCTATCTGCTGATGGCTGTTTTCATCGAGGTTGAGCTTTTGCGTTACAAGCCGCAGTACACTTGGCCCGGGCTGATCATCGTCGTGCTCGGTGTTCCGGTGTACGCCTTGTGGCGATGGGCGGGAAGGGACGCAACCGCGTAAGCACGGCGCGCTGCAAGCGGGCGCAGACTTTCGGGGAGGAAAACTAAGAATGGCGAATCCGCTATTTGCGACCAAGCCGCTCAACGTCATCATGGCCGAGGCGGAGGACACGGGCGAGTCTTCTCTCCGCCGCGCCCTCGGCCCCGTCAACCTGATCACACTCGGAATCGGCGCGATTATTGGCGCCGGCATATTCGTGCTCACGGGCCAGGCGGCGGCCACTGCCGCGGGACCCGCCATTGTCGTTTCGTTTATTTTTTGCGGCCTCATTTGCACCTTTGCCGGGCTTTGCTATTCGGAATTTGCCTCATTAATCCCGATCGCCGGCTCCGCCTACACCTACGGCTACGCCACTCTCGGCGAAATCTTCGCCTGGATCATCGGCTGGGATTTGATCCTTGAATATGCATTCGGAGCGGCGACGGTAGCCTCGGGTTGGAGCGGCTATCTGGTCAGCCTGTTGGAAGAGCTCGGAATTCACATCCCGCCGCAGTGGATCACCACGCCGGGAACGAAGATGGTGCTTTTCAAGACTCATTGGGTCCCGCTCGCTACCATCGGCAAGGCTCTGGCGGACTCCCACACGAATCCCGCGGCGCTGCCGCATGGAACCGGAGTATTCAACATTGTGGCGTTCCTGGGGATTGCATTTGTCACTTTGATCCTGGTTGTCGGGATCAAGGAATCGGCCAACTTCAATTCGGCAATCGTGTTCATCAAAGTGGGCATCGTGCTGGTATTCATTGCGATCGCGGCCGAGTTCATTTTCCGGCATCCGGCCCTCGCCGCCGCCAATTGGCACCCCTTCGTTCCACCCAACCAAGGAAGATTCGGCGATTTCGGCTGGTCGGGGGTCGCGCGCGGAGCCTCGGTGATATTCTTCGCGTACATCGGTTTCGACGCCGTTTCCACCGCTGCGCAAGAAGCCAAAAATCCGCAGAAAGACATGCCCATCGGCATCATCGGTTCCCTCATCATCTGCACGTTTCTTTACATTCTTGTCGCCGGCTTGCTCACGGCCTTGGTGCCCTATACGGACCTGAATGTCGCGGCTCCCGTGGCCGTCGGCATTGACGCCACCGGCGTCCGGTGGGGAAGCCTGCTGGTTAAGACCGGCGCGGTCGCGGGATTGGGCAGCGTGATGATCGTTATGTTGCTGGGGCAGTCGCGGGTGTTCTTTTCCATGTCCCGTGACGGGCTTCTTCCTCGATGGGCGGGAGCGATTCATCCGCGGTTCCGCACGCCATGGATCACTTCCATCGTCGTGGGGATTTGCGTCGCGTTTTTCGCTTCGCTCATACCGATTGGCGATCTCGCCGTGCTGGTGAACATCGGCACATTGCTGGCGTTCGTCATCGTTTGCGCGGGCGTTTGGGTGCTGCGCCGCAAGCGGCCGGACCTTCCCCGGCCTTTCAAGACGCCGTTGGTTCCCTTGGTTCCCATCCTCGGCATTGTGACTTCGCTGGGCGCGATGCTGAGTCTGCCCGCCAAGACCTGGTGGCGCCTGTTCATTTGGCTTGTGATCGGTATGTTCATTTACGTCTTCTACGGGCGAAACCACAGCCGCGTCCGCCAAAGCTCCCGCGCTGCGGATTAGCTCCGGCCGCATCCAAACATCCATGCCCGCTTGCTCGCGGGCCCATGCTAAATTGTAATTTTCGATGGCGGGCCGGCTTGCCGGCCTGATTTTTTCTCCGGGGAAGAGAGCCTGATTGAACGCACATTCCTTGCGCCGGCTGTGGGTGTTCCTGCGGCGAACCACGCTGCTGGACCGATTGGCGTTGATCGTCATCGCCGCGGACATCTTGTGGCAAATCGCCTCGGCGCGGGGGATTAAGCTTCCCTACGGTGGGTTGCTCGCATTTCTCGGCGCCGTTGCCGTAATTTATTTTGTCGTGCGGCTGATTCCGTGGGTGCGGCGTAACTTGATGTGGCGTCTTCGCAACCGCCTCATCGTCGCCTATCTATTTATCGC
This sequence comes from Verrucomicrobiia bacterium, assembly GCA_035503815.1. Taxonomy (GTDB): domain Bacteria; phylum Acidobacteriota; class Terriglobia; order Acidiferrales; family UBA7541; genus Palsa-295. The sequence goes on along the minus strand of DATJTF010000026.1, from coordinate 11,354 downwards.
CGTCGTTCCCGTGGTGCTTTTGCTTTCGATGGCGGGCCTTGCCTCGTACTTGATTTATCTCCAGTTGGGCGCGCATTTACTCGAGGATGACCTGAACGACCGCGCCGCGATGGTCATGGCCTCCGCCGAATCCCTCGCCGACGCCATTGAAAAAGACGCGACACCCGCCATTCCGCCCGATTCCCAAAAGGTGTTGTCACTTCCCGGAGTAGCGGCTCTGGTCGGAGCAACTCGGGCCGAGTTTCCGAATTGCCGCATTCTTCTGAATCGAGAGGGCCAGCTTCCGGACGAAGGAACCGGGCGTGGTTATGCCGGGCTTTCCGAGCAGGACGAGATTCTCTACATTTCCGCGGTTGCGAAGCAAATGGGCCGTCAAGGGCCCGTGCAAGTGCTGCTCGAAGTACCGGTCACCCCCGCACTCTTGGACACCCTCAGTTCAGAGCTCGGCCCCGTCCGGTTGATTCTTCTGGAGCCCGCCAAGCCCGGTCCGGCGGGGAGAATTTCGATCGGGATCGACAATCAGGTGTACGTTCCTGGCCAGGAAATTTCCAGCCGGAAACGGTCCGTCGGGTCGCGCGCGAATTTCCTGGATGTTCGAATCAACGGCGCGTCGACTCTCAAGGCCGTAAGCATACCGCCGCACGCCTCCATGGCGACCTCTCCTGTCCTGGCCTCTTTTGCCGTGCGCGCATCGGCGATCAACCGGCGCTTATTCCGGTCGGTCGGTGCGCTTGGGCCCATCCTGATACGCATTCTCGAGGTCGTCGGGTTTATCTTCCTGGCCATGGAGATTGCGGCTCTGGTGACGGGCATCGTGCTCACCCGCACGATCACTCGGGCCGTCGGCGATCTCTACGAAGCGACGCTCCACGTCCGCCGCGGCGATTTCAGCCACCGCATTCGAGTCCATCAGCAGGATCAGCTCGGCGCGCTCGGCGAATCCTTCAATGAGATGACGAGTTCCATCACGGAGTTGATTGAAGACCAGCGGCAGAAGCAAAAACTCGAAAACGAAATCTCGATCGCCCGCGAAGTGCAGGAGCAGCTCTTCCCCAAGGAGATTCCTTCGCTTCCCGCGCTCGATCTGGCGGCGATTTGCCGCGCGGCCCGGACCGTCAGCGGCGACTATTACGATTTCATTCGTCTGGGACGCTCGCAGGTCGGGATGGCTCTGGCGGACATCAGCGGAAAGGGAATTTTTGCGGCGCTTCTGATGGCCAGCCTCCAAGCGTCCTTGCGCAGCCAGGCGACACAGGACGGAAACATCAGCCCCGCGGAACTCGTCGCGCGGATCAACCGACATATCTACCTGAATACGACGGATGATCGCTACGCGACGTTTTTTTACGCCGTGTATGATGGCGACGCGAAGACGCTGACGTACACGAACGCCGGCCACCTGGCGCCTTTCTTCATCACGGATTCGGGATGCGAGGAGCTCAGCGACGGAGGAACGGTCGTCGGGTTGTTCGAGGAGTTTCCTTACACGCAGCGCACTCTTCACGTCAAGCCGGGCGCCGTGCTTGTCGCCTTCAGCGACGGCTTGAGCGAGCCGGAAAATGTCTACGGCGAGGAATTCGGCGTGGCCAGGCTAAGGGAAGAGGCAACCCGGCTGCGCCACCTTTCGGCTGCCAAGATGGCGAAAGGGCTTATCGCCGTGGCCGAGCAATGGGCAGGAACGGCCGAGCAGGCGGACGACATGACTGTCCTGGTGGCCCGCATGGGATAAAAACTCGCTGGCTTCGCCGTCGGTGCTGCTGTTTACCAGCCACCGCCCCCGCCGCCACCACCTCCGCCGCCCGAACCTCCTCCTCCGCTCCCACCGGAGCCCGGCGCATGCGCCGAAGAAGAGATCGCCGAAGAGAATGCTCCGCCGAGGAACCCCGTGAAATCGCAGGCGCCTCCAGGACCGAATCCCGATCCGGAATACCAGGCGGGAGAATACGCTGCGCCAGAGCCTCCCGGCGCGCGACCGGCCGCATCCAGCACGCCCGAAAACTTTTCCGCCCAGGCCTGCTCCACGTCCAACGCCAGAGCGTAGGGAAGAAATTTTTCGAACAGTTGCGGGGTCTTTTCCGGAGGTGTCATGCGATTCAGGCGGTCGCCTTCCACCGCCGTCAAAAACATTTTGAAGCCCTCGATTTTATCGAGGACCGCGCGCCCCTTCTGGGTCGGCGCCTTCATCCAATAATGGAAAAGAATGTGGATGAAGGCGGTCCCCACCAGGAGAAGGGCCACCAGCAGCGACGCCGATTTCACCAGCATCACCAGCCCGAGGATTTCGCCGCCGAGAAAGGGGATCATGAATATTCCCGAGATTGTCGCTTGTCCCGCTGTCGCCATGCGGTGAGATTGGCTCGTGAAAGCCTTCTTCAGTAGGCGTGCTTCTGCCACCAGCATGACGCCGACTGCCAGGCTCCATATCGTGAGCCATACGCAAATGAAGCTTGCCATCCCTACATTTTGGCCGCCGTCCGCGGCGCACGCGGCGACGAGCAGCCCGATCGAGAGCAACACCGCCGGGATAGTCACGCCCGTATTTGTGTTGAACAACACTTTCTCTTCGGTCTTTTTAAGAGAGGCGCGAAGGACCGAAATCGCGGAACTGATCACCGCGTGGTTTGAGTTGTGCATCTCGATTTCCGGGCCGAGGCCGAACAAGACTCCCGCTGCCAATTGTTCCTCGGGAAACAGATCTTGCCCGCCCGAGGTGGTCCTCTTCAGCGTGTAGGTGCCGAAATCTTCTTGAATCGTAAGGTAGCCCTTCACGGCCATGTCCAGCACCGCGGCGGTGAAGCCCTTGTTGTCGAATTTCATCCGGACCAATTCGCGAATCGCGGCGGGCGAATACCCCGCCGGAGGTTCGTATTCCGCCACGATTACGCCTGGCGCCGGATCGCGACCCACCAGGTACCACGCAATCATGTAGTAGCAGCCCACCAGCAAGAATCCGGCCAAGAGGATCAGCACGCTCTGGTTGTCCGTTAAGACGTATCCGATTTTGTCCTGCCAAGTCGGCTCGATGAAATATCCTTTCGGCCATTTTACGAGTATCGTCATTCCCTCCGAAGGGCCCAATGCGCTCTGGGAATCAAATTGAACGGTTCCGTCCTCCCCGTTTTTCCAAATCAAGTCTTGCGCCATGGACCCTTGCGGCCCCGTGTATCCAGACAACTCCACGCGGTCCGCCGGTATCTCTGCCGGCAGCCGTACGGTGGCGGAGGCGTGCTCGATGGGGAACACCCACCCGTTTCCGGTTACGTTCCAGAACAATTCGTCGTGGTCATGAAAAAAGCCCAACTGGCGATTCGTGGTGTACGTGATGGCATACGTATATCTTCCAGGTGACAGCAGGGAATTGGGGTTGCCAAGATAAATCCGCTTCCCGTTAGCGCGATTTTCCACCCGCGATATTTCCGGCTGGCCGTCACGCGTCGCTCCCAGGAGGTCAAATCCCACGATGTAGGCGTTGCCCAGGCGGTCGCGGTAATGTGTGGGGAAATCGCGATAGATGCCGTGGCGGATCCGCCAGCCGTGGCTCTCCACCTGGATCGTTTCCTGCACCACCAGCGTCCCGTCGGTCCGCAGCTCAACGTCGCTGTGATAATCCAGTATGCGCTCGGTCTGGCCGGGAGCCACGGAAGCCAGGCCGCAGCGGAGCAGCAGGAGCGCGACTAATGTCGCGAGAGCTCGAAGTCGGCGCATGATTTGTCCTGAGTCTTTGAAAGATTGCTTCCAGAGTAGCAGCAGGCGGACGGAGAATTCGCGCCTCCGGAGCCGCGCGACGCGAGCTGGTAAAGGCCCCCGGCCATTCCTCGCTGGGCCTCGACAGTTGCTCCGACTTCGCTATACTGGCTGTTTGGAAAGGGCGGGTGCGGGGTGTCGCTGCGACAACGCGTAGTCCTGATTACCGGCGGAAGCCGCGGTATCGGCAAAGGAATCGCCACGTGCATGGCAAGAGAAGGCTCGCGCGTTGCGATCTCCTATCGCTCGAACAAGACCGCGGCCCAAAATACGCTGCGGCAGGTGCAGGCGGCGGGCGCCGAATGTTTCGCGGTCGAGGCGGACGCCACCGACCCCAAAAAGGTCCAGTTTCTGATCGAGAAGGTTCTCGAAAAATTCGGGCGGCTCGACATACTCGTCAACAACGTCGGAGAATTCAATTGGAAGCCTGTGGTGGAAAGCTCGGCCGAGGAGTGGGAGGCCATCGTCGCCTCGAACCTCTTCAGCGTGTTTCACGCCTGCAAACATGCGATACCCGCGATGCGCCGCCAGCGATGGGGGCGAATCATCAACCTCGGTGCGGTCGGGGCTGAGCGAGCCTTCGGACAGGCGACGATTTCGGCGTACGCGGCGGCGAAGGCCGCTGTAGTCTCCCTTTCGCGTTCGCTGGCCATCGAGGAAGCCAAGAACGGCATCACGGTGAATGTCATCAACCCGTCGAACGTGGACGAAAAAGAATTGACGGCCGATGAGGCGCGGCGCATTCGCGACGCCCGCGCTCCTATCGGACGCCCTCCTTCGGCGGAGGACGTTGCCGCGGCGGTGAAATTTTTCGCTTCCGACGCAGCCGACTACATCACGGGCCAGGTCCTCAATGTAAGCGGCGGATGGATGTTATAGCGAGAGGTGTGAACTTGAGCTGCCCCCAGCCATGAGCTCTCTTTCATGAAGATTCTCACCGCGGCCGAAATGAGGGAGGTGGACCGCCTCTCCACCGAACGCGCCGGCGTCTCCAGCCTCACTCTGATGGAAAACGCTGGAAAGAGTGTGGCGGAGCACATCGCCGCCCAATGCAGAAATTTTACGGATGTTCCGGTCGTCGTTTACTGCGGCAAAGGAAATAATGGCGGCGATGGATTTGTCGTCGCCCGCCATCTGCAGAAGTTGGGCGCAACCGTTTCCGTCTTGTTGTTTGCCAAGTCTGCGGACTTGAAGGGCGACGCCGCCAAGAATTTCAAGCGGCTGAAGAATGTCGAAGTCGTTCCGGTCGAAGACGCGGACGCTTGGGAGAAACCGCGATGGCAGGCGGGTGCAAGGGGCGGCGGGATCGTCGTCGACGCGCTCCTCGGCACCGGGATTCGTGGGCCCGTCACCGGATTGCTCCACGCGGCGATTGAATCGATCAATGACCGGCCTCCAGAGGTCACCGCATTTTCCATTGATGTTCCTTCCGGCCTCGATTCCGATACCGGAGCGGTTCAAGGTGTGGCCGTTCGCGCGGATTACACCGTTACATTTACCGCCCCCAAAACCGGCATGTTTCTGGGAGAGGCCGGCCGCCACCTCGGCAGCCTTTCCGTTCGCGAAATCGGATCCCCGGCTGAACTGATAGAAGTAACGGGCAAGGGGAGTCTGCGCTGGTCGGAAGCGCGCGAATTTGCCGCTTTTGGCAAGCGCCGACGGGCGGAAGGCCACAAGGGCGATTATGGCCATGTGCTCGTCGTGGCCGGGTCGGCCGGCAAGAGCGGAGCCGCCATTCTGGCGTCGTGGGCGGCCTTGCGTTCCGGCGCCGGCCTGGTGACCGCCGCCGTTCCCGAGCCGGTGCTCCCGATTGTGGCCGGCCACACTCCGGAAATCATGACCGAGCCGATGGCCGCGACCAGCGCCGGAAGCTTGGCCATGAAGGACCTCGAAAACGGGCGCCTGGAATCCATCTTGTCCGGTAAGAAGGTCTTGGCGATTGGGCCCGGCCTCGGCACGCAAGAGGAAACTCAGCGGTTCATTCGAAGTGCCGTCGGCAGGCGCAGCGTTCCCGTGATACTCGACGCCGACGGATTGAACGCGTTCGACGGCTTCGCGAAGGACCTAAATCGCGAGGAAGGCCGGTTGGCGATGACTCCCCATCCGGGAGAAATGGCCCGGCTGCTGGATGCCACGGTGAAAGATGTGCAGGCCCGGCGAATCGATATCGCCACCGCGGCGGCGACAGAATGGAACGCGATTGTTATCCTGAAAGGGCATCACACGATTGTCGCTGCTCCCGATGGAGGCGCGTGGATCAACTCGACGGGAAATCCGGGCATGGCCACGGGAGGGACAGGCGACGTCCTCACGGGTATTTTGGGCGGGCTCACCGCTCAATTTGGCGTTGCGGATTGGTGGCGCATGCTCGCATTCGGCGTCTGGCTGCATGGCCTGGCGGGTGACGTCGCCGCGGCCGCCGGCGAAGCTCCCTTGATGGCTTCCGATCTGATTCACGCTCTGCCGCGCGCCTTGCTGCAATTTCACGAAGAGCTGGAACGTGTCTAGTCAGGAATTCGTCACACAATCGGCGGAAGAAACGATTGCGCGTGGCAGAGAAATCGGTGAGCGCTTGAAGCCTCCGGCTTTAGTCCTGCTGTCCGGGGAGCTTGGCGCGGGAAAAACGACGTTGACGAAGGGAATCGTCAGCGGCGCCGGCGCCGCGCCGGAAGAAGAGGTCACCAGCCCTACCTTCACGCTGGTTCACAAATACGAAGGCCGGTCCCGCGTGTATCATGTGGATCTCTACCGCATCGCCGACCTGCACGACCTCGAGACGCTGGGTCTCGAGGATGTCTTTTCAGAAGACGCCATCATGATTGTCGAATGGCCCGACCGCCTGCGCCTGCGCATGAATTGGCCCGTGATCCGAATTTCCCTCGAGCATGTATCCGAGGACGTTCGCCGCATCCTCGTCGAAGACATCCCCGAGGCTAGCCCAGCGCCATGATTTGAAATCCGGCGTCCACGTAGATCACGTTCCCGGTCACTCCCCGCCCCAAATCGCTTCCGAGAAACACCGCGGCATCCGCCACTTCGGCGGGGTCCGTATTGCGGCGCAAAGGCGCGTGCTGGGACACGAAATCGAGCACTTTGGAAAAATCCTTGATTCCGCGGGCGGAGATCGTCTTGATTGGTCCCGCCGAAATCGCGTTGACGCGAATTTTCTGCGGCCCGAGCTCGCTCGCCAGGTAACGCACGGAAGCTTCAAGCGCCGCCTTCGCCACGCCCATCACGTTGTAATTCGTCACCACGCGCGTCGAACCCAGGTAGGTGAGCGTCATGATGGACCCGCCTTCGGTCATCAGCGGCGCAATTGCGTTGGTGACCGCCACCAGCGAGTAAGCGCTGACGTCCAAGGCCAATTGAAACCCGTCGCGCGACGTGTTCACGAACGGTTGGCCCAGATCTTCGCGCTTCGAAAATGCCAGGCTGTGAACCACGGTGTCTATCCGCCGCCCCTCCGCCTTCAGCTTCGCCGCCAGGGCGTCTATGTCCGGTTGCTGCTGCACATCGCATGGATAGAACCCCGCGGCTCCCAGCTGCTTCCCAAGGTCTTCCACCGTGGGTTTGGCTCGCTCATTTTGATAGGTGAGCAGCAGCGTGGCGCCCTCACGGACATAGGCCTGAGCGATGGCATACGCGATGCTCCACTGGTTCCACACACCCAGGACAATTGCAGTTTTCCCTTCCATAAGTTTTGCCATAGGCGGGCATTGTAACCGGAAATCCCGTTTCGGGTCACGGTCTATCCCCTCGGTTCTAAAGCGACTAGTGGGAATGGAGCCAGCGGAAGAGTTCGCGGAAAAGGGAAGCCAGAATCGGCCAAAGTACGCCAATGAGTCCAACAATCGCGCCCAGCGTCCGTTTGCGTTTCAGAGTTGCCGAGGCAGTGTCGGTCGGCGCCGCCACGCCACCTTGATGGCGCGCGCAGTACCCTGTTGCTAGGGCTGGCCGGCCGCATCGCTCGCCGCCAGGCCCCAGATAGAGGCACGTTCCCCATTTCCCGGGCTTCGATGAACCTAGCGGGTCAGCCGGCTCGCCCGGAAAGTCCTCGCCGCCATCACTCCCGGAAGGTAACGACCATTCGCGTGGCGCCGTGGGGTGGGGGTCGTAGCGAAGGGAGGAACCTCTGGACCTGTTTTCATCCGGTCCATTAACGGTTACGACTCGTTCCATTGCGCACTCCTTTTCCTCTCCGCTACATTGAAAGGTCAGCTGGTTCCTGTGCCATGTCCGATACTCACATAGCACCTTCGCCAAGCCATCCTGCTCGGATGAAGCTCGAGCCTTATCGTGCCGAGCTCCGCCTGACGAAACTCGCTTTGGGCGTGGACAATATTCATTATGACGTTTTTCTCAGCCCCAAGTTTGTGGAATTTACGCGGAAGTACCTGCTGGACCTGGTCCGCCAGAGCGTCAATATTTCGCTCGTCTACGGCAAGGACAAGGACCGCAAGGGCGCGGGCGCGCCCGAACACGGCGCTTTCCGCCGGCTCCTCAACGAAGTCTTGCAAGCGTCTCTCACCACGGCGAAATTTCAGGATTCCATCGAAATCGACCTGCTCCATCGGCTGGCTCTGTTGAAATTCATGACCGCCGAGATCGTCAACCAGTTTTCCAGCTTGCTCGTCGAATGCAAGGACTGGATCCGCTCGCGCGGCGAGCTCTTCGAGCACAGCGAGCAGGCCCACGTCATGCGTTCCAGGATCTCCGAGGTCCAGGCGGGGCGTAAGGGAATTTACCGCCAGGTGGGGGAAACACTCTACCGGATTTGGTCGGAGGTCGAGGAAGGTGCGATCGCAAAATCGCGCCGGGCTCTCTTCGGCGACGATTTCCACGAGACCTACGACGTCCTTCTCAACCGCCTCCTGTTCGTGGAAGGTGGAAACGACGAAAACCTTTTTCTGGAACACTACGTCCTTCTGGGAAATTTCGTGAACGACCCCGACCGCTTCGAGGTTTTCGATCTTCTTCTCCTGGACTTCGTCCGCGATCTCGTCCTCACCGGAGACAATACCGACGACCTCAACAAAGCCCGCAAGGTCCACGAACGCCTCGTTGAACAGGCGCGATTGCTCCGTTCCGAGCTCCAGCGAATCGAAGAGGAGCAGGAAGAACTCAAATCGCGCGCCGGGGCCGGCGACGACACCTTCACCCGGCTCTTCAAGCGGAAATCCCCGGCGCAGTCCTCCCTCTCGGAAAGCGAAATGGCCGATTTGCGCCGCCGCTACACCTCTGTCGAAAGAAACCTCGAAGAGCTCGCCCCGCAAATCGAAAACGCCAAACAGCGCATGGACTTCTTGGCGGAGGAGTATCAAAACCGCCTCGGCGATTACCTCAACCAGCCCGACAACGCCCGGCGCCTTTTCAGTCCGGCCGCCGCTGACGCCGACACCGAATCCTCCGCCTCCACACGCGCTCATTTGCTCGAAGAGTGGGTTCACCGCCTGGAAGAGCACGATCTAGTGTTCCACATGCTCGCCAGCTACGAACTCCGCAAAATTCACGGCGAATACTGCCCTCCAATCCACCTGCAGCAGTTGAAGAAGGCTCTGGTCAGCCGCGACGAAGCCCGCCGCGTCGAGCAGATTCTCGAGCAGTTCCCGGCGCGCAAGATTTCCGCGAAAAAACTGGACGACGCCACGCGTGCCATCCGCCGCCGCACTCATGAAGAAACTGTCGTCATCGCCCAGCAGTTTGCCGAAGACCTGATGCGCCTCCGGCGCGACCGCCGCAGCTACCAGCAAGCGGTCGCCGCCATGGACCGCATCAACCTGGTGCGCGAGGAACGCGCCCGCGAGCTCTCGCGCGCCAACAAATGCCTTTACGAATTTCTCCATCCCGATGAAGGCCGCCCCGCCGAGGACCCCATCATCAACCACGTGGTCATCAAGGCCGACGTGCGCGGCTCGACCAGCATCACGAAAGACTTGCTGTCCCGCGGCATGAATCCCGCGTCGCATTTCAGCATGGCCCTGCACGAACCCGTCAAACGCATGCTCGAACACTACGGCGCCGCGAAGGTCTTCATCGAAGGCGACGCCATCATCCTGGCGATTTACGAGACGGAAACCACGCGCGCCACCCAGCGCGCCGTGGCCCGCGCTTGCGTCCTTGCCCGCGAGATTCTGGCCGTCACCCAGGCCTACAACACTCGCGCCAAATCCTCCGACCTTCCCCCGCTCGAGCTCGGCGTCGGCGTCGCCTTTCAGGATTCCGCTCCTTCGCTCTGGATGGACGCCGATTCGCGCATCATGATCTCGCGCGCTTTGAATCTTTCCGACCGCCTTTCGAGCTGCTCGAAATTGGCCAAACGCCTCTTCCGCCAGAATCCCTCGCCGTTCAACGTCTTTCTCCTCCAGTCGCTCATGGACGACACGGTCGAGGACGAGGGCGAAGAGTTGCTCGTCCGTTTCAACCTCAACGGCATCGAGCTGAATGAAGAGGGATTTCAAAAGCTCTCGAAAGAGATTTCTCTCGCTCCCATGGCGGGAAATTTCACCTTTCCCTGGTCCAAGGACCGCGCGCAGCTTTCCTTCGGACAGGTTCCCATCGGCGATTCCGTCGAGCCCATCGTCATCCGCAAGGGTTTCGTTCGCCAGCTTCTCCCCGGCGGAAAAATTGGCCAGCCCGGAACCCGCGCCTATTACGAAGTCTGCACCGATCCCAAGCTCCTCGAAATTGCCCGTAAGAAGTTTGCCGAAGGCCTCTCGAAAAGTTGAACCGTTTCCCCCTCGCCTCTATAATTTTGCTCCGCGCTTGATGAACCCGGCGCGGGCGCGCGTGTCCTCTTCGAGCGCATCGCCCGCGGGCCGCGCGCATCAAAGGGGTTGTGACGGCCGAAAGACGAACCTTCGCGCCGTGGGGAGGCGCAGCAAGCGGAGCCGAATTGCTTCCGGCTTGTCCCCAATGCGGGGCGCGCGCGAAATTTCGGTCCTCGTAACAACCTGAATTGCGGAAGTGGAGGCGAATGGGGTCCGGTGATCCTCGTGGCCTTCAAAGCCATTGATCCTGTCCTTCGCGGCCAGGATGGTGGGTTCGACTCCCACACGCTTCCGCCAAACTCTCGTTGGCTCAATTACGCTTACAGCCGCGAGCGCCGGATTTGAGGCATGGGGACCGGGGGTTTTGTTCCCAAATTGTTCCCAACGGGGTGCCCTGGTAGCGGGTGTGACGCGCCTGGGTGAGCCCTTACGAGCGCCGCGCGGCGTCCCTGGGCCGTTTCGTGGCGATCCTAGCTATTCTGAGGCGGGTTTGCGGCGTTTCCGGGCGCCGGGGCGACGTTTCCGCGGCCGACCGCCCAATTTGCCGTTCTGGCGGCTGGCGCGGGCTTTCCGGCCGCCTTTGACCGATCCACCGGCCCTTCCGAGCATTGCCGCGATTTCCGATAAGTCCACCATAAGTCCTCCAAATCCAACATAAACCCAATCGGATGGGATGTCAACGGCAGTTGTGTAACCTTTTGTTACATTCTACCCATTCGCTTGGGTTTACGAGTGTTTTGGGACATTTTTTGGATGCCGATCTCCGCAATTCCCCGTCTGGACTCACAATAAAGGACTTACCAAATCCTCCCGCTGCACAAAACACTTCTACGGTGCATTTTC
>DATJTF010000025.1:0-72258 GCA_035503815.1 Verrucomicrobiia bacterium | reverse complement strand
AGATTAGAAAGTCCTTGACAATGCTGGAACGGGTGTATACGGTATTCAAAATTTTGGGGATAGGACTATAGCAACCAGGGTAGGTTGGCGTTGGTCCTTTCCAATTTTGAAAAGATATTGCTCGACAAATTCGCTTCTCGGGTGGGAGGAGAATGAGCATGAGAATCACGGGTGCGCGTTGGATCGCGGCTCTTTTTGCAGGTCTTTGCATCCTCGCCATAAGCGTTGTGGGATTCAGCCCTTCGCTTCCAGCACAATCGACATTCGGAACGGTTACCGGCTCTGTAGCTGACTCTTCGGGTGGCGCGATTCCAGGGGCAGTGGTTACCCTGACAAACCTCGCGACGGACACGTCGCGTTCGATCACAACCGGCGCAGACGGCTTGTACACTTTTGTGAACGTGCTCCCGGGAAACTATAGCTTGACGGTCGAGAAGGCGGGCTTCAAGCACTTTGAGCAGAACCCCGTCGTCGTTGAGGTTCAACAAGACGTGCACCTTCCCGTGACGTTGGAAGTTGGCGCCACGACCCAAACCGTCGAAGTCACTGCCCAGACGCCCCTCCTTCAGGCGACTACAGCCTCCCTTGGTCAAGTCATCGGCGAGCGCAAGGCAAACGAGATTCCTTTGAACGGCCGCAACATTTTCAACCTGATTACTCTTTCACCGGCCGCCATCGCACAGGGCGGATCGGGCGGAACTCCCGTAGGACAGAACCCGTTCAGCTGGGGCAATTATCAGGTCGGCGGTTCGTTTGGCAACCAGAGCGCCGAGTACCTCGACGGCCAACCGCTGAACATCGGCTATATCAACCTGCCGATCATTATTCCCACGCAGGATTCAATCGGCGAATTCAAGGTGCAGTACAACAACCTCGGCGCCGAGTGGGGCAAGTTCTCTGGCGGCGTCGTCAACTTGAGCACTAAGAGTGGCAGCAACCAATTCCACGGAGAAGCGTACGAGTATTTGCGGAATAAAGTCCTGAATTCGCGAAACTATTTCGCCTCGACGAATCCCCCATACGTGCAGAACCAGTATGGCGCCGACGTCGGCGGCCCTGTGATCAAGGACAAGACGTTCTTCTTTGCGAGTTGGGAGCAGTTCCGCTTGCGTCAGGGCGCACCTGCCATTGAATACACTGTACCGCAGCCCCAGATGTTCACTCCGAACGCCGCTGGGTTTTACGACTTCAGCGCGCTTTGCCAGGCCGGATTCAACGCGGCGGGCGAGTGCTCCAGCACGGATAATTCCAACGGAGCTATCAACCTCCAACTTTATGACCCCTATTCGGTCAATCAGGCCACCGGCGTACGCACACCATACGCCGGAAACCTCATCCCGGCTTCAGAAGCGAGTCCGGCAGCTATCGCTTTGTGGCAAAAGCTGTATCCGCAAACACTTACGACCAACAGCGTCTTAAACAACTACACGGCTTCGACATCAATTGGCGGAAATACAAACGAGTTTGTAACCCGTATCGATCAAAACATCAACAGTACGACACGATTGTACGGTCGGTTCTCCTACTTTGGATTGACGGACCTACCGACCGATCCCTATCACACCGGTTTCTGCGCGGACCGCTGCGCGGAGAAATATCATACGAAAGCTCTGGCCATCGACCTCAACCACGAGTTTTCGTCCACCACGATTTTCGACTTCAACGTTTCGGCCAGCCGATTTGTATACGCCCGCGCCCCCATCAATTCGGGTTACGACTTGACGCAGCTCGGGTGGTCGTCAAACTACAACGATCTTTCGGCGCCCCTCCGGACTCCTCCGACCCCCGCATTTACCTTCTCCAATGATGTCGGTATATCGCAAGGTGCGGGCAGCGCGATCGGAGACCACAATTCCCAGTACAACTTTTCGCCAGCAGTCACCTTTATTCGCGGAAAGCACACCTTGGTTGTCGGCGCCCAATGGGAATTAGGTTACGACAACTATTACCAGACGAACATCGCTTCGGGCGCGTTCTCTTTCGATGGGATCTGGACGGCGAACAATCCTCTTTCTCCCGATAGCTCGTCGGGCTTTCCTTTTGCCGATTTCCTTCTTGGACTCGCTCTGAACCAAGGCCATTTTGTCAACCAAACAGAGAACGTCGCTCAGGTTCCCGCGCAGACGGCGGGGAAACAGGATTACCGAGCGCTCTTTGCTCAGGATACTTGGCACATACTTCCGAAGCTGACGATCGATGCCGGCATTCGCTATGAGCTCCAGGGTCCGTGGTCGGAACGGTTCAATAATCTGACCTACTGGGATCCCAATACGGTCAATTCGACGGTTACGGGTTGCAATGGGGTTGCCGGGTCTCCTTGCCCTGGCGACGCCATGTACGTGCTGACCGGGCCGAACGGCAGCCGGAACAACATTCCCTTGGACAAGCGCGAATGGTCTCCGCGCCTTGGCTTGGCCTATAGCCCTGATCAGAAGACCGTCGTTCGGGCGGGATTTGGAATCTTCTTCATCCCGAATTACATTTCCTTCGGATTGAACCCGGACAACGACGTAATCGGCCTTGCAACGACGCCTTACACGGCAACAACCAACGCGTACGTAACACCCTACAGCACTTTGAATGGGACGAATTGCTCGCTGACTGCCCCGGGCTTCACGAATTTCAGCTGCGCGGACACAGGCGGACCGTTCGGTACCGCGGGATTCGTGTTGCCGCCGGGACGCAACGCTCAGCCGAGTCTTTCCTCGTTCGTCGCCGCCAACGGTAACCCGACGCTTGCGCCGTACACGGATCCAAAACCGGGCTATATGGAGCAGTACAACTTGGATGTCCAAAGAACACTGCCCGATGGGTGGTTCATTGATGCCGCGTACGCTGGATCGCACGGTATTCACCTGCAACAGTACAGCACGAACGTCGATCAGATTCCCGATTCCTACATCGCGCAGGCAGAGACCCAGTACAATCCCGCCCTGCCGAATCCCAATCAAAACGTAACCATTGCACAACAAATTCCCAATCCTTTGGTGGGTAGCACGAATGCTACTCTGAGTTCGCCGACAATCTTCGCCGGCCAATTGGATCGTCCCTATCCGGAATACAACGGCCTAAGCTTGGGTGGTTACGGCTGCTGCAAGAGTTCTTACAACTCGTTCCAGTTGACCGTACAAAAGCGGTTTCAGGGAGGCGGAACGCTCCTGGCTGCATATACCAACGCAAAGCTGATGTCCAACACCGATTCGCTCACCAGCTGGCTGGAAAGCAGCACGGGCGGCGTTGGCTCCGTTCAGGACTATAACAATCTGAACGGTGAGTACTCACTGTCGTCCCAGGACGTCTCACAGCGGCTCGTGGTCAGCTACGTTTACGACCTGCCATTCGGTCACGGCCAGAAATTCATGTCAGATGCATCGGGCGCTTTGGACAGAGTCGTATCCGGTTGGGGAGTCGATGGTATCACGACCTTTCAAAAGGGCTTCCCGTTGAAGTTCACTTATGCGGGTACGACTCCCCTCGAGGCGCTGGGACTCGGTATTTCCAACGTCAGGCCCGATGTTGTCGCAGGTTGCGCCAAGGGTGCCGGCGGGACTGGCCTCACAGGGAAACTGAACGAATGGTTTAACACGAACTGCTTCACGACCCCGCCTGCCTACGGATATGGAACTGAAGCCCGCGTGGATGCCAACCTTCGCGCAGCCGGGATTAACAACTGGGATCTCGCGATCTTTAAGAGAACAATGTTTGGGCCCGACAATAAGCTTGGGTTGGAGTTCCGGACGGAGTTCTTCAACACCTTCAACCGCGTGCAATTTGGTTTCCCTGGCACCGCAGTCGGTGCCGGCGGATTCGGAGTTGTAACTTCGATCAACCAAAACAGCAGCCCGCGCGTGATTCAGTTTGCTCTGAAGTTCTTGTTCTAAGTCTCGTGAAATACCCGGAGGGGGACGCCGAATCGGCATCCTCCTCCGGTTTTTGTTTTTATAGGCTCACTTTCTTGAATTTCTCCCCCCTCGCCTCAAACAACTCCTCGTGCTCCGCTTGGGTCCCCGCTAGTGCCTGTGCGCCCCGGCAATGCAGCCCTCAAAACGCCTCACCCGTCCATCCATGCACAGGCTGGCGGCATCTGTTACCCTTTTGAGAGAATAGCGAATGGCGCTTCGAGTCACACGTCGGGAACTGATGCGGCAATTTGCTGCCTACGCTTTTGCGGCGCCGATGTTCGATCTGAAGCATCCGCAGGGCCTTAATTACACCCAGCTGAACTCGCCTACGCCCAAGAAGTACTTGATCGAGACCATGGGCGGCGGCGTCGCCCTGTTTGATTACAACAACGATGGCCTGCTCGACATTTTCTTCGTCAACAGCGGTCGTCTGACCGATCCCGTCGCGCTCCCCGAAAACTTCGATCGCCGCGAGCCCCGCTACTGGAACCGGCTGTTCCGCCAGAACCCCGACGGCAGCTTCACCGACGTCACCGAACAAGCCGGCCTGTCGCATGCCGGCGACGGCAATTACGGCATGGGCGTGGCAATCGGCGATTATGACAACGATGGCTTTCAGGACATCTACGTCACCAACTACGGGCGCAACAACATTCTCTACCACAACAATGGCGACGGCACCTTTACTGACGTCACTGCAAAGGCGGGTGTGGAAGCAGGTGGCTGGTCCTGTTCCGCGGGATTTTTCGACTACAACAATGACGGCCATCTGGACCTGTTCGTCACTCGCTACATGGTATGGGACACGCAGCACAGCAAGATCTGTGGCGGAGAATGGGACACCTACTGCCCTCCGGGCGAGTTTCCCCCCGTGAGCAGCATTCTCTACCACAATCGCGGCGACGGTACTTTCGAAGACGTCAGCGTTCCCTCCGGCATCGCCGCGCAAAAGGGGAAAGGCCTGGGCGTGAGCTTTGCGGATTACGATGGCGACGGCTTCACGGATATTTTCGTCGCCAACGACGGAATGCGCCAGTTCCTGTACCATAACAATGGCAACGGCACGTTTTCCGAAGTGGGTCTGGAATCCGGCGCCGGGTTGACCGCCGATGGCAAGCCGATTTCGGGAATGGGCACTGTTTTTCAGGATTACGACAACGATGGTCGACCGGACATCCTGGTCACCGTTCTCCCTCGCGAAATCTACGCGCTGTTCCACAACGATGGCGGCGGGTTGTTCAGCTATCGCAGCCTGCAAAGCGGCCTGGGCGAATTGACGGCCGCCAGTTCGGGTTGGGGAGTGGGTCTCGAGGATTTCGACAATGACGGATGGAAGGATCTTTTCGTCGCGCAGGCTCACGTCCTCGATAACGTGGATAAAATCGATCCCATGCTGCACTATAAACAAACCCCTCTGCTGGCGCTGAATCACAATGGCCGGTTTGAGCGCGCCGATTCCGGAGTGACAAATCCGGTGGCAGGGCGGGGCGCGGCGTTTGGCGATATCAATAACGATGGCTGGATGGACGTGGTGATGACCACTCTCGGCGGACAACCTCTCGTGCTTCTCAACCACGGCGGCTCGAACCGCTGGCTTTCGATCACACTCCGAGGCACGCGGAGCAACCGCGACGGCTTCGGCGCCCGCGTTCGCGTCAACGGCCAGACGAGGTTCGCCACCGCCTCCGGCAGCTATATCTCAGCCAACGACAAGCGCCTGCATTTCGGCCTGGGCCAGTCGGACACGGCCAAAGTCGAAGTCCTCTGGCCCTCCGGGACACTGCAGACGCTCGAAAATGTCCGCGCCGGCCAATTTCTGGTAATCACCGAACCGGAGAAGTCTTGATGCTCCCCGCCGTTTTGTTTCTCTCGCTCGCCGCGCAAACTGTCTCGTCCAGCGCCGCACAGCACGTCCACGCCGGTATCGAGGCCGACAAGCTGGGGCGCCTCGACGAAGCCGTAGCCGATTTCAAAGCGGCCACTGAAGAGGACCCAAAGCTCGCAGCCGCCTTTCTCGATCTTGGCCAGGAATACATCGAGAAGCACGAATTCGCCTCCGCGTTGGCTCCCTTGAAACGCGCGCTGGAATTAAATCCGGCGATCGAGGGCGGCCATCAATTGCTCGGCTATGCCCTGTTGTCCCAGGGATACGCCAATGAAGCCATTCCGCATTTCCAGAAAGCTCATGACGCCGCGTCGCTGGGTATTGCTTATGTCGAGGCCGGCAGGCCCGCGGATGCGATTCCGTATCTTCAAGCCGCGCTGGCCAAGAATTCCGACGATCCCGACTTGCTTTACTATCTGGGCCGCGCGTCAGGGCTTCTGTCCAAGCAGGCGTTTGACGCTCTGGAGGCCCGCTATCCGGATTCCGCGCGAGCGCACGAAATGATGGCCGAGGATTACGCCGCGCTGCGTGATGAACCCAACGCGGAGAAGGAATATCAGGAGGCCTTGAAGGCCCGGCCCGACACGCTCGATTTGCACATGGAGCTGGGCTTGCTTTACGCGCGCGCCCAGCAATGGGATAAAGCCGAAGTGCAGTTTCGCGCGGAAACGCATATTCAGCCCGGGAAGGCGGAGGCCTTCTATCGCCTGGGGGACGCTCTGCTGGAGGAAGGGAAGGTGGCGGAGGGGCGCGCGGCCCTCGAGCGGTCCAACGCGCTTCGCCCCGACATGCCCCAGACGCTCTTTAGCCTCGGAAAAGCGGCGTCGCTCGACAACGACCCCGCCGCGGCCGAAAAATTCTGGCTGCAGGTTCTCTCGCTGGAAAAGGGCAGCGCTCTCGCCGCCCAGGCACACTTCGGGCTGGCCACGATCTACCGCAGGCAGGGGAAGCAAGCGGAAGCGGCCCGCGAGATGCAGGAATTTCAGAAGTTGCAAGTGCAGCGTCCATCAGAAGCGAATCCCTGAACGAAGATCGTCCAAGGCGGCATACGCCAGGTGAAGTGTGTTTACCCTTATGAGTAAATCTATATTTACTTTTAATATTAACCTCAGTTAATATGACATCGACTGGCCGCGCGCGGTTTCTCTGTTTATGTGGATGCAACGCTCTGTTTTCTTGCGCCCCGCCGGCCCGTCGGATTTCGCGCCTTGCTTCGCCGGACCATTCTCGGATTCGCACTGATCCCCGCGCTTTCGGCCGGCGCGGCCCCTGCTTGGCCGCAGGGAGAGACGACTAGCGCCATCGTGGGTCAGGTTTCGGACCCTTCGGGGGCCGCCGTCGCGGGAGCCACCGTGACCATCAGCAGCCTTGGCACCGGGCTGAGCCGGTCACTCAAGACCGACAGCCAGGGCCGGTTCGATTTTCCTCAGCTTCTCCCGGGGGCCTATTCCGTTCGAGTGGAAGCCGCGGGATTCGAGCCTCAGCAAGAGGGCGATGTATATGCGGGCCTCGGGCAGAAGCAGACCGTGAACTTCGCTCTTCGTTTGGCGAAATCCACGCAGACGATCGAAGTCACCGGGGCTCCTCCGATTCTCAATCCCGGGAATCCGAATACGTCCACGAATCTCAACGCGCCGACGCTTGAAAATCTTCCCAATCCCGGCGGGGACTTGACCTATCCATTGCAATTCGCGCCGGGGGCGCTGATTAATACGGCGGGAAGCGGAAACGATTTTGTCGGCGGGACCAACGGGTACGGCAACGTCCAGTTCAATGGGCTTCCCGCGACTTCAAATGGCTATATCGTAGACGGGCTCGAAACGAACGACCCGCTGACGAATCTGAACAGCGGGCTATCGACGAACCTCGTGCTGGGGCTGAACTCAATCGCCGAAGTGACGGTCAACACGCTTTCCTACGCCGTAGACCAGGGGCGGTACGGAGCTTCGCAAGTCAACTACGTCACCAAGTCCGGGACAAACAAGTTCCATGGAAATCTCTATGAGATGTGGAACGGCTCATTGTTGAATGCGGCCGACTATTTCACGAACGCGACGCCTGGAAATCACAAGCCGCGCTCAACCGTCAATCATTTCGGAGGCAGTCTGGGCGGCCCGATCCGGCACGATAAACTGTTCTTCTTCTTCGACAGCGAATGGGTCCGCATCGCGCTTCCGATCGTGACGCCCGCGATCGTGCCTACGGCCGCATTTCAGAATTACGTTCTTCAGAATCTTCCGCCGCCTGAAGCGCCTTTCTATCGCCAGATGTTTTCGCTCTATGGAAACACGAGCGGAGCGCCGCATTCCATCGTTGGGTGTCCTTTCAATGCGGACGGCAGCCCGGCGACGAGCGGAGACGGGTGCGCCAATCTGCAGAGCGTCTCGCATTCGAGCGACGACCACGAGCAGGTGCAAACGGCCCGCATTGATTACAATCTTGACGCCAGGAACACCGCCTGGTTTCGTTTTCAAGCGGACACGGGCCTTCAGGCCGCTTATACCGACCCCATCAATCCGCTTTTCGACGCCATTTCTCCGCAGCCGCTTTACTCGTTTGCCGCCGGCTATACACATGTGTTTTCGCAGGATCTCGTGAACTATTTCAATCCGGGATTTTCATGGTATTCGAGCCTCTTTGCGCCGAGAGACTTCGAGAAAACGCTGGCGGCATTCCCGATTGTCCTGGAAGGAACCGGCGCGAACGCATTCACGACCGTGGGAGGCCTCGATAACACCTGGCTGCAGGGAAGGCGCGCCTCGCGATTCTTCATCAACGACAATCTGGCGTGGAGTCACGGCGCGCACGAATTCCGGTTTGGGACAAACACGAGAATTTTCCGGCTAAACGACTACGATTTCAGCGAAGGCACGGTTCCCACGGTGACTTACGCCAATCTGCAGCAATACATCGAAGGGGTCGCGAATACGGCGACGCAAACGTTTCCGCAATCTCCCAACGAACCGTTCAACTTCCTGAACCTCGATCTCTACGCCCAGGATACGTGGAAAGTCACACCGAAATTCACTTGGACAATCGGCATCCGGGATACCTTCAACTCCAATCCTCTGAACCCGCACGATGAAATCGCGCGGCTTCCGGCATCGTTCGATTCGATTTCACATGACGTGAACCAGCCCTTGAACCAGGCGATTCAAACCGGCCTGGGAAAGATCTTCTCTTCCACTCCCCTGGCGATCTGGCAGCCGAGAACGGCACTCGCGTGGGAGGTCACTCCCGATACCGTCCTTCGAACAGGGTTTGGCCTCTTCAGCGATATTTTGCCCGGAAGCATTGCGGACGTGATTGGCATCAATCCGCCTTACGTTCGCACCTTCCAGGGTGGCCTATTGGGCGCCGTTGGCGGCACTGCAATTGCGCCAAGCACGCCCGCGAATCCCGTTCCGAATAGCGCTGTGGACGCGACGGCCACGGCCAATCAATCCTTCGGCGCGGGATTCTCCCAAGGATGGCTTTCTTGCGCTTCGCCGGAGTCAACTCCCGGCGCGTGCATTCCTCCGGTCGCCATCGCGGCCGTGCCCAATGGAAAGCTCCATGCGCCCTATTTCATGGAGTGGAGCTTCGGAATCGAGCGCCAGATCGGCCAGGCGGCCAGCATAAAGGCCCAATACGTCGGCACACGGGCCGTGGACGAGCCTTATTCGACCCAGGTCAACGGGTATCAAACCGTCTGCCAGGGATGTTTCAGTCCCTATCCCTACGCGCAGCCGCCGGACCCGAGATTTGGCGCCGTAACTCAGTTTTCGACCGGTGCAAACAGCCGTTATAACGGCCTGCAGCTGTCAGCCATGAAGCGCCTGAGTCACGGCCTGCAGGGACAAATTAATTACACATTCAGCCGGTGCATGGACGAAGTGTCGAACGGCGGGTTCTTGCAATTCTCCGCGGGAGGGATTCTAACGCCGCTTCCGGGGGAACTCGCCCGGGATTACGGTCCGTGCGATTATGACATTCGCCACAATCTCACGGCCAATTATGTCTATGCGCTGCCGATCAAAGTTCGCAACCGGCATCTCGGATATGCCCTAAACGGCTGGCAAATCTCCGGCACGGCATTTTGGCACAGTGGAATTCCTTTCTCCGTCCTCAGCACGCCCTATTTTGCCGACGGAAACGGCATTGTGCAGGGTGGAGGGCCTCAATTTGCCAGCCTCGTTCCCGGTGTTCCCCTTTACGAGCGGAGTCCAATTTCAGGGGTTACCCAGCCGGGAACCATTCAGTGGCTCAATCCCAACGCGTTTGTCTCAACCGTAGATCCCAGTACGGGGGCCTGTTTCGGCCCGAACTTACCGCAGAACTGTCAGTTTGGGGATTTGGGCCGCAACGCCCTGCGTGGCCCGGATTTCTTCTGGAGCGACTTCTACATCACGAAATGGTTTTCGCTCACCGAGAGGTTGAAACTGCGCCTCGAGGCGCAGTTCTTCAACGTCTTCAACCACCCGAATTTTGGGCTTCCGAGCGCGGTCCTTGCGGGCATCCCCGGCAATCCGTCCACTCAGAGCGGTTTCGGGGCCCTTACCTACACCACATCGCCTCCAACGGGGCTCTTGGGGGTGGGTCTGGGGGGTGATAATTCGCCTCGCATGGTCGCGTTCCATGCCCGGCTGGAATTCTGACCCTCTGGTTTTTCACCTCAGTCGAAGCGGAAATGAGACCCTTGGTGACAAATGCCCCGGAGGTGTATACAATTTGCCTTTCTTGGTGTCCTCAGGTTGCAACCCTTTTGATCTGATGGACTTGGCGAGGTTCCGGTGCCTCTTTGGCGGAATGATAACGACCTATTTTCCTTAATCCGTAACGAGCTTTTTACTTGCGTTGTTGGTGACGTCATGGACAAGCTCGAGCTCCAACACCAATTCCTCCCCCCGGCCATCCGGCCTTTGCGCAACGATATGGTGGTCATCGGCCGGGCCATGCCCGTCCTTTCCGTGGATGTTTTCGTCGAGAAGGTATCGGGCACGGCAAACCCCCTGATGGAGAAGCCGTTTGGGCTGATGCTTGAAGCCCTTGACGCCCTCAAGCCGCACGAGGTGTACCTCAATACGGGCTCCTCTCCGCGGAATGCGCTCTGGGGGGAATTGATGAGCGTCCGCGCCAGGAAGCTCGGCGCAGCCGGAGCCGTCCTGAACGGCTATTCGCGCGACACGAAGGCAATCTTGGAAATGGGCTTTCCAGCCTTTTCATTCGGCCCCTACGGGCAGGATTCGGCACCGCGATATAAGGTGGTCGATTATCGCGTGCCCGTAGAGATCGGCGGCGCAAGGGTACGTCCGGGAGACATTTTGTTTGGCGACATAGATGGAGTTCTGTCCGTGCCCTCGGATGCCGCCGAGGATGTTTTTACGCGAGCTCTCGAAAAGGTCCGCGGGGAGCGACTCGTGAAAAAGGCCCTCGAAGAGGGCAGCACGGCGGTCGCTGCGTTTCAAAAGCACGGCATTATGTAACAAGTGGAATTTCCAATCGAGGTGGCACGATGGCTGGACCGCGCCGTCCGGAAATCTTGCGCGAATTCCTGGCGAACCACCATTTGGATGGCTGGATTGCCTGGCGTCCCGACGAACTCCTCCTGATGGCTGGGCACCTGACGCGCTGGGGCGTCTCAGTCCTGCTTTATCCGAAGGATTCCCAGCCGGTCCTTTTCGTTCCCGCGCTGGAACCTCGCGACCATCTTCCCGCGGACGCAAAAATCGTCGAATATCCTTGGGGAATTCTCGATTGCGCCGATCCCTTTCCGATCCTCAAGGAAAAAATCGCGGAAGAAATGCGCTCCGCAGGGATCTCCGCGCAGCGCGTTGGAATCCTGCATCGCTCCTCGCGCTCCACTCTTTCCGTTCTGTCCGCGGAAAATCCGCCTCTTCCAGCTGATTTCGCCGAGCAGCTCGCCGCTATCACTGGCCCGCGAAATCTCGCCGCCGAAAACGCGTTTCTGGAGCTTTTCATTCATAAGACTTCGGAGGAAATTGCGGCGATCCGCCTGACCAATCGCGTGGCGTTGACCGGCATTGAAGCCTTCGAGCGCGCGTCTGTGCCGGGCGCGCGCGAAGTGGAAGTGGCGGCGGCAATCGAAACGGCTATCGCTCTCGAGACCGATGACGCCGAAGTGTTCTACGCGAAAGGCTGGGCGATGGTGCAGTCGGGGCCGAACTCGGCCGAGGGCGGGCTTTTCAACCGATCCACGGCACGGCGTCTCCAACCCGGCGATTTGGTCCTTCTCGAGCTCGCCACTTGCGTCAATGGCTATTGGAGCGACCTGACGCGCACGATCGTTGTCGGGTCGCTTCGTCCGGAGCTCCAGCGAGTGTACGACACTGCACGCGAAGCCCAGCAAGCGGCGCTGGACGCCGTGGGCCCCGGAGTCGCGGCGGGAGAAGTAGACGCGGCGGCGCGCAACGTGGTTCGAAAGGCGGGACTCGCATCGTTCTTCACGCACCACACCGGGCATCATGTGGGGTTTCGCTACCACGATCCCGGATTTATTCTCGTCCCGGGAGCGACGGAAAGGCTGGCGCCGGGAATGGTAATCACCATCGAGCCCGGAATTTACGTTCCGGAACTTGGCGGCGGCGCGCGCACCGAGGACAATGTCTTCGTCACCACCGCCGGCCGCGAAATCCTTTCCAGGCCGTTGAATTGAGCCTCGCGCCGCGGCTTCGACGCGGCTTGCGCGGCCATCGCCGGATAGTTCGCGGCGGGATTAGAGGAACCTTTTGATGAAAGTCGGGCTCGGCCTTTACCGCTACATGTTGTCGCCGGAATATTTTGCGTTTGCCCGCCAGGCAGGCTGCACCCACGTGGTCGTCCACATGGTGGATTATTTTCACAAGGCTACAACCAATCCTCGCGACAACCAGCCGACGGGCGCCAAACTCGATCCATGGGGCGTTGCCGGCGATCCCGCGAAACTCTGGACCGCCGCCGAGCTGAAAAAGCTCCGTCGGGACATCGAAGCCGAGGGCTTGCAGCTGGCAGCCATCGAAAATATCGATCCCGCCTTCTGGCACGACGTTCTGCTTGACGGCCCTCTTCGCTCGAAGCATATCGAAAATGTTCGCAACATCCTTCGGCGCATGGGCGAAGCCGGGATCCCTGTGCTCGGCTATAACTTCAGCATCGCCGGCGTTTGCGGCCGCTTTACGGCGCCGCTGGGAAGGGGCGGCGCCATCGTCACCGGCCTCGATGGACCCGTAGACGCCCCGATTCCCAATGGCATGGTCTGGAATATGATTTACGACGAGCACGCTCCGCCCGGGCACTTGCCTCCGATGTCGCACGAAGAATTGTGGCGGCGTTTCGGCCTTTTTCTCGAGGACGTGATCCCGGTCGCCGAGGAGTCCGGAGTCCGCATTGCCGCGCATCCCGACGATCCTCCTCTGCCGACGATGCGACAGCAGCCACGGCTGGTGTATCAGCCGGAAATGTACCAAAGGTTGATTGACCTTGCGCTTAGCCCTGCAAACGCTCTCGAGCTTTGCGTTGGAACGGTCGCTGAAATGGCCGGCGGGAAGATCGACGTCTACGAAGCCGTCGATTCCTACAGCCGGCAGAAAAAAATCGCCTACATTCACCTTCGCAACGTCATCGGCAAGGTTCCCAACTATCGCGAAACTTTTATCGACGAGGGCGAAGTGGACATGCTGCGCATTCTCGCCATCCTCCAGAAAAACAATTTCGACGGCGTCATCATACCCGACCACACGCCGCAGATGAGCTGTTCGGCTCCCTGGCATGCAGGTATGGCGCACACCATCGGATACGTTCTGGCGGCGCTGGCGATGTTCGACAAGGAAAAGTCCGCGGGGAATGGCCTGACGCTCGAGCAGATTGCTGCGGGAGCAGCGGCCTCTTGACCACCTCGCCGCCGGACCGCGAAGCGCATCCCGTCTGGCCCCTGGCAATCGCTGCGACGGTGGCCTCGCTGGGCGGGCTGCTGTTCGGCTACGACAATATCGTAATCAGCGGCGCGATCGATTACCTGGGCCGCTATTTCCATCTCGACGCCGTGGGCCTCGGCTGGGCTGCCGGATGCGCGCTCATTGGCTGCATCGTGGGTTCGGCGGGAGCGGGAGCCGTTGCCGATCGCCTC
This sequence comes from Verrucomicrobiia bacterium, assembly GCA_035503815.1. Taxonomy (GTDB): domain Bacteria; phylum Acidobacteriota; class Terriglobia; order Acidiferrales; family UBA7541; genus Palsa-295. The sequence continues at coordinate 58,367 of DATJTF010000025.1, read as the reverse complement.
GGCCTGAAGAAAGGACTCATCCTCTGCGCACTTTGCTTTGCGATTTCGTCCGCGGGCATCATGTGGTTCGCCGGAAGCCTTTCGACATTTGTCCTCTGGCGCATGCTGGCGGGGCTCGGCTACGGCGCTGCTTCTGTAATTTCGCCCAACTACATTGCCGAAATTGCGCCCGCGCGGGTGCGCGGCCGCCTGGTGACGCTGTACCAAATGGGCATCGTCGTCGGCATCCTGGCGGCGGTTGTCGTGAACATGCTGATCCAGCGGATGGGCGACGACGCATGGAACACAACGGTTGGCTGGCGGTGGATGTTCTTCGCCGGAATCGTTCCGGCGTTCTTGTTCGGCGCGATGATCGTTCCATCGGTCGAAAGCCCGCGGTGGCTGATGAAGACCGGCCGCCGGGAAGAGGGCTTGGCCGTGCTGAAAAAACTCGACACACTCGCCGAGGCCACGCGCGAATCCCGCGAAATCGAGGAATCCCTTGCCCTCGAAGAGGGCCATTTTTCCGAGCTATTTACCACGTTCCGGTTGCCTCTGCTCCTGGGCATCATGCTGGCCGGCTTACAGCAGATCAGCGGCATCACGCCGCTCTTTTCTTTCATGCCCAGCATTTTCAAAGCGGCCGGGACGGCGACCAGCAGCGCTTTCGGACAAGCGGTTCTGGTGAGCCTCATCAATCTGGCCTTTACGTTCGTGGCCCTGTGGCTGGTGGACAAGGCCGGGCGGAAGACGCTGATCATCGCAGGCACCACGGTGCAATTCTTGTCGTTCCTTCTCGTCGGTTGGTTTTTTCACATTCACGGCAGCGGTCTCGCCGTGCTGATTTTTGTGATGAGCTTTGTCGCCGGCCATGCCGCGGGGAACGGCGTCGCTTGCTGGGTCATCATCTCGGAGATTTATCCGAACAAGGTTCGAGGCCGGGGTATGTCCATCGCCACCACAATGCTTTGGATCGTGGGTTACGCGGGGAATCAGCTTTTTCCGGTCATGATGCGCGATTTCGGTCCCGCAGGAACCTTCTGGACATTTGCCGGGGGCGCGCTTCTCACGATTGTTTGCGTGTCGCTGCTGGTGCCCGAGACCAAAGGCCGCTCGCTCGAGGAGATAACGCGTTTCTGGACGCGGCAGAAGGCCGCGGCAGTTTGACGCCGCAGCTCCGGCCGCGAGGAGGGGAGATTCGCCAATGATGATGCCGAAATCCGAAGACAGGGGAGGGAAGCCCGGGGATATTCTCCGCCGCGACGCGCTGAAAACGATTGCCGGCGCGGCCGCCGCCTCGCTTGCTTCGCCTTTCCTCAATCTGCCGCTCTTCGCACAGGCCGCAACACCCGGTGCGCGGACTCCCGCGTCGCCCGCCAAAAACCCCTCCTGGTACGGCTTCAACCTTCTCGAATATTTCTCCACCGATCCGGACTGGATGAAATATTTTCCGTACAAAGACGACGGCGTGTTCAAGGAAGACGACTTTCGCTGGATTCGCGACTGGGGATTCAATTGGGTCCGCCTCCCGATGGATTACCGCTTTTGGACCGACCCCAACGACCTGATGAAAATCGAAGAAAAGAAGGTCGAACCCATAGACCGGGCGATCCGCCTCGGTGAAAAATACGGAGTGCATGTCGACATTTGCCTCCATCGCGCGCCGGGCTATTGCATTCTCGACACGATGAACGAGAAACTCACCGGCATCCACATCACCAAGGAAGCGACGGACCTCTTTACCGACGCGAAAACTCTCGACGCCTTTGTCCACCAATGGGCCTTCTTTGCCTCCCGGTATAAGGGAATACCGCCGGAAAGCCTCAGCTTCAACCTGATGAACGAGCCTCTCTTCACTTCCACGCAGGAAAAAACGCACTCCTTTTCCAATTACGACTGGAAGGAGTACTACGCCGATCCGGGCTGGCTTGCCGGAGAGAAAAAATATGTTCGGGTCGCGCGTGCGGCTGTCGACACCATTCACGCCGTGGATGCAACCCGCATGATCGTTACCGACGGGCTAGCCGCCGGAAATCTCCCGATTCCCGACCTGATTGAGACCGGCATCACGCAGAGCGGCCACGATTATTCACCCATTCTCTTGACCCATTACCGTTGCGAATGGGCCCGGGGCATCGTCCCGCTTGATACGCCACTGCCCACTTGGCCGCTGAAGGACGCGCAGGGCAAGGTCATTTTCGACCGGGCGATCCTCGATGAAAAGCTCGCGGTGTGGCCGTTCGAACTCCAGCACAAAGTGCCCTTTCATTTCGGCGAGATGGGCTGTTACAAGTACACGCCGCCGGAGGTTGTCTATCAGTGGTACGACGCCACTCTCGGCGCCATCGATTCGCTCGACAGTGGCTGGGCGCTCTGGAATTTTCGCGGGCCGTTCGGCGTCCTCGATACCGAGCGCGCGGGAACAAAATTTGAAGATTGGCACGGCCATAAGCTCGATCGCACTTTATTGCAACTGCTCCAAAGCAAAATGAAAAAGTCCTGATTTTCCGGAAGGTGACCTATGGTGAAGACGCTGTTCGCTATGTTTTTTGCATGGATCTTATTTCTTCCTGCGGCGCGGGCGCAGAATCGCGTCCTGACGGTGGATGCCGCCAAAGTTACAGGCCACATTCGCCCGCTCGAGGGTGTGAACGGCGGCCCAGCCCCGGTCATGGCCGGTCTTCCTAGCCTCGAAAAGCAATATCGCCAGACGCTGATTGACATCGTGCGAACCCATGATTACATGGGGCCCACGGAGATCGATTCGCATTTTGATTTCGACAATGAGACGCTCGCCTGGCTCCTTCCCGATCCGAAGCAGCGAAGAGGCGTGGTGGACGCAGGAAACGCCGCCACAATTTTTCCCGATTGGAAAGCGGATCCCGAGAATCCGCAGAGTTATCGCTTTGGCCCCACCGACAATGCCATCGCTTCAATTCTTGCCTCGGGCGCCCAGGTCTACTATCGCATCGGCCGCAGCTTTGGAGCGCGGACCAATCCCCCGCCGGACTTCGACAAGTTCGCCGACGTTGTGAAGCACGTCGAGATGCATTACAACCAGGGCTGGGACAACGGCTTTCACGATCACATCCGCTACTGGGAATTCTGGAACGAACCCGAACTCTTCTGGTCGGGCACGCCACAGCAGTTCTACTCCCTCTATGAGAAGACCTCCAGGGCTCTCAAGAGCGCCGATCCATCCCTGGAAGTTGGCGGAGACACTGTGGCGTTCTCCTTCGCTCCGGGACCCTACCGCGAAGGGTTTCTCGATTATTGCCGCGCGCACAAGCTGCCTCTCGACTTCTATTCCTGGCATTACTATGCGGATTATTCGGCCGATCCCCTGGATCCTTCTCAGGTGGCGCGGGAAATTCGCCGCGTTCTGGATACGCACGGGTTCACACGGACGAAAAGCATTTTGAGCGAATACAATCGTAGCGCCGATTTCACGGCCGACATGCAAGATGAGCTTCGCAGCGTGGACAACGCTGCGTTTGTTGCAGACACATTGATCTACCTGGAAGACACTGACGTGGCCCGGGCGATTTTTTACCGCGGCGACGCCGCCTGGATGGGACTTTTCGATCTTTCCGGCAAACCCTACAAGCCCGCCTATTCCATTCGCGCCATGGGTGAAATGCAGAAGACCCCCATAAGGCTTCAAGTGACCGGAGCGGACCAGGATGGCCTCGCCGTTCTCGCCGGCTCCTCTCGCAACGCCCAAGAAGTGCAGATCCTCATCAGCAATTACGAAATACCCCCGAATTATCAGCCGCACATCATGAAACCGCCGCCGGATTTCCTCAAGGACGCGAGTATTCCCGATTTCTCCAAACTGAAGCACCTGCCGCGCCGCGAAATCGCATACAAGGACAACGCGGGATATGACCTGACCGTCACGAATCTTCCGTGGGGCAACGTGGCGTTCACCATGCGGCGCTACCGCCTCACCGCGAAAGATAATTTCACGCTCGCGGAAGAGTCGGAGGGCCTGGGCGGACAATTCAAGGTGTCCCGCTCTTTGCCACCCCCTGGTGTTGAGTTGATCGTTTTGAAGGAGAAAAAGTAAGCTCGGCTAGGCCCGGCATAGGCGCCGCTTTCGGTTTTCGCGCCGGCGGAGCGCCGGCACCGGAAGTAAGCTAGCGGGCCCGCGAGGTGATCAAGCGTTTAGAACGGCGAGGGGAAACCTGTGACGCAGACAGTGAAGACTACGGTGACTTTTGGCGAAATCATGTTGCGGCTTACGCCGCCGGGTTTCGAGCGGCTCATGCAGAGCCCTTCGTTCGTTGCCACGTTTGGCGGCGGAGAAGCCAACGTCGCCGTGGCCCTCTCGCAATTCGGATTGCCTGCGGCTTTCGTCACCGTGCTTCCGGAAAAGAATCCCATTGCCGACGCAGCGATTGGAGAACTCCGCCGCTTCGGCGTGGACACCTCGCGCATCGTCCGGGGCAAAGGGCGAATGGGCGTCTATTTTCTCGAGGCAGGCGCCAACCAGCGGGCGTCGAAAGTCGTCTACGACCGCGATCAGAGCGCGATTTCTCGCGCACAATCCGGCAGCATTTCCTGGGACAAGTTTCTGGATGGCACCGGCTGGTTTCACATAACGGGCATCACCCCCGCGATTAGCGCGTCGGCGGCCGATCTTTCGCTCGAGGCGGTTCGCGCCGCGCGCGAGCGGGGGCTCACCGTCTCCTGTGATTTGAATTACCGGAAGAACCTTTGGAAATGGGGGAAGCCGGCTGCGGAAGTGATGCGCGAGCTCATGGCGTTCGTCGACGTCGCCATTGCCAATGAAGAGGATGTTCAGATGGCGCTCGGAATTCAGGCGCATGTGGACGTTCAGTCGGGCTCGCTCGACCGCGCGCAGTACGAGCAATTGACCTTGCGCGTACTTTCCGAATTTCCCGCACTCAAGGCGATCGGCGTCACTTTGCGGGAATCGAAGAGCGCTTCGCACAATGGGTGGTCCGCGTGTTTTCACGATCGGCGGCAGTTTTTGCTCAGCCGCCATTACGACATCACGCACATCGTTGACCGCGTCGGCGCCGGCGACTCTTTCGCTGCCGGGCTGATCTACGGTTTGCAACGCCTCCCTTCGCCTCAAGAGGCGCTGGAATTTGCGGCCGCGGCGAGTTGCCTGAAACACTCGATCCCCGGCGATTTCTGCCGCGTGTCCGCCGACGAAGTCCAGGCGCTGGTCCAAGGCGGCGGCTCCGGCCGTGTGCAGAGGTAAGAGTGCGCCGATATTTTTTTCGTGTACGAAAGAGGAGGTTGAAATGACTGTTTTTGCCCGGCTTCGCACGCACGTGATAGCGGCTCTGCTTCTGGGATGCGCAATTATCTTTCTGTTCGGCGCTTTTTCTTGGGCACAGGCTCCCGCGCCATCGAGCGAGGCCATCGAGCGCCGCATCGACTCGATTCTCTCGAAGATGACTCTTGAGGAAAAGGTCGCGATTGTCGGCGGCCAGGACAGTTTCTACATTCGCGGGATCGAGCGCCTGGGGCTGCCGCGCATTCGCATGTCCGATGGGCCCCTGGGTGTGCGCAACTACGGCCCCAGCACCGCGATGACGGCGGGAATCAATCTCGCCGCCAGTTGGGATCCCAAGCTGGCGGACGAAGTCGGCGAGCAGATCGGGCGCGACGCCCGCGCCCGCGGCGTCCATTTCATGCTCGGCCCCGGCGTGAATATCTATCGCGCCCCGATGAACGGACGCAACTTCGAGTACTTCGGGGAAGACCCGTTTCTGGGCTCGCGTATGGCGGTTGGCTATATCCTCGGCATGCAATCCGAGGGGGTCAGCGCGACGGTGAAGCATTTCATGGGCAACAATTCGGAATTCGACCGCCACAACGTGGATTCCGTCATTGATGAACGCACCATGCGCGAAATTTATCTCCCCATCTTCGAGGCCGCCGTCAAGGAGGGCCACGTCGGCGCCGTGATGGATTCCTATAACCTCATCAATGGCGAGCACGCGACGCAGAATTCCTATCTCAACATCGACATCCTGAAAAAGCAGTGGGGTTTCAAGGGCGTCCTCATGTCCGATTGGGACGCCACCTACGACGGAATCGCCGCCGCCAACGCCGGCCTCGACCTCGAAATGCCGTCCGGGAAATTCATGAGCCCCGAGGTTCTCCTCGCCGCCATCAAAGACGGAAAAGTTTCCGTCGCTACTCTGGATGACAAAGTCCGCAGAATCCTTCGCGACGAAATTGAATTCGGCTGGATCGGCCGCGATCAGACCGATTACTCGATTCCTTCCTTGAATCCCGCCGGGGCGCGCGTTGCGCTGCAAGAATCGCTCGAGGGCATGGTTCTTCTCAAGAATGAATCGAATCTTCTGCCGCTTAGCAAGACGCAGACGCACTCCATCCTCGTCGTCGGCCCCGACGCCTTTCCCGGAATTCCCGTCGGTGGAGGCAGCGCCCAGGTGAAGCCGTTCAACACCGTCAGCTATCTCGAAGGCCTGAGTGCGTATCTCTATCCCGGAACGAAGGTTTATTACTCGCAGGGAATCCCGACGCTCAGCCAGCTCGCGCGCGAGACGCATTTTTCCACCGCCGCCAATGGCGGCCAGGAGGGCCTCGTCGAGGAGGCATTCTCCGGCGACGATCTGCAGGGAACGCCTTCCCAGACCGGCACCGAACCGTACATTGACTTCGGTCCCGCCGACGGCTGGGTTCCGAGCATTGGCCGCAGCTCCGGTCCTCCGTTGCCCGAGAATTCAAAATCCGAGCGCTGGACCGGCTACTTCACGCCGAAAGCGGCCGGGCCTTACGAATTTTTTGTTGCTTCGACGGGAGAAGACGGCGGCTATTACCGCCTGTTTGTCGACGGCAAAACTGTCCTGGACGACTGGAACGACGCCTATCAATTAGTCGGCGAGGCCACATTGACGCTGGACGCGCAGCCACACAAAGTCGTACTTGAGCATCACGGCGATTCCCGCTGGCTCGGCGGCCACCTGCGCCTCGGCATCGTTGACCCCGCGAACGTTGTTCTGCCCGAGGCGAAAACTCTCGCCGCCAAGGCCGATGCCGTGGTCGTTGCCGTCGGCTACGATCCTGAAACCGAAAGCGAAGGCGCCGACCGCACCTTCGCTCTTCCCCCCGGCCAGAACGCGCTGGTCGAGGCCATGGCTTCCGCGAACAAAAAGACGATCGCCGTCCTCACATCCGGCGGAAATGCCGATATGTCGGCTTGGCTCGGCAGCGTTCCCGCGCTCATCGAAGCCTGGTATCCCGGTCAGGAGGGCGGCCGCGCACTCGCTGAAATTCTTGTCGGAGACGCTGATCCTTCCGGGCGACTTCCCGTCACGTTTGAGCGCAAGTGGGACGATAATCCGGTGCACGACAGTTACTACCCGCCGCCGGGATCAAATCGCGTGGTTTACAAGGAAGGGGTATTCGTCGGATACCGGGGCTACGAGCACGACGGCATCAAACCTCTCTATCCCTTCGGCTTCGGCCTTTCCTACACGAAGTTTGAGTACTCTAACCTGACCATCCGCCCCATCGCCATGAAAATGCTTGCCGGGTCGAATCCGGGTCCTCGCTACGAGGTTTCCTTCGATGTGAAAAATTCCGGCGCTCGCGAAGGTGCGGACGTCGCGCAGGTGTATGTAGGCGAACCGGGAGCAAAAATTCCGCGTCCTCCGAAGGAGCTCAAGGGCTTTTCCCGCGTGGATTTGAAGCCGGGGGAGACGAAGCGTGCCAGCATCGTCCTCGACTCCCGCTCCTTCGATTATTTCGACGCGAATGCGAAGGAATGGCGCGCCGATCCCACGGAATACACGATTCTGGTGGGCCGCTCATCGGAGCAGATACTTTTGCGCGGCAAAATCACGTTGACTGCGGCGGAAGCTGAGGAAGCCACGCACAAGCCATAGCGGTTTGAGGAATTGCGCCGGCTTTCAGCTCACGTTTGCGGGCGTGACGCAGGCTCTTCATCAGATAGAATCTCGGGCGGTGTCCGCCGCATGGTTGAAACTTGCATTCCGAGGCCCTCAGAGACTTCGGCTATCAGGCCGCTCTCACACCGGGCAGCACGGGAAACCCAATCGCTCGCAGCTCCTCGCGCAGCTGGTCGACAGACAGCACCTGCACGCCTGGAATTCCTTGGGCTCGGGCCGCTGCCAGATTCACTTCACGGTCGTCGATGAATAGCGCTTCGCGCGGCGCCACGCCGAGGCATTCCAGGCACTTCTCGTAGATTTTTGCCTCGGGCTTCACCGACCGCACTTCCGCCGAAAAAATCTGGCAATGGAATTTCTGGACCCAAGGAAAGCTCCGCCTCACGTGGTCCACCATGTCCTGTTGCATGTTGGAAAGGATGGAAGTGCGGTATCCCGCCTCACCGAGAGCCCCGGCCCAATCCACCATCTCCGGCCGTATATGGCTCCACATTTCCAGATCCCATCTTCGCAATTGCTCGCGCACGGCCGCGTCCGCGCCCACTCCTTCGCGCGACGTAAACTCCCGCCAGTACTCCTCCGGTGTGACGTCTCCTCGGTCATAAGGCGGGCGGCTCAAATGGTACAGTTCGATGAAACGCTCGGGGGTCACACCGAAAACTTTCGCCATGCGAGCAAGAATCTCCTGATCCGGCGGCTCGCACAGCACTTCGCCGAAATCGAAAATCACCGCGCGAATCGCCTGCGGCGCGGCAGTCGCGTCTCTTCCATTGCTCTGTGCCATACGGTCGCCCCCGGCCCTCTTTCCTCGTTTCTCCGCCTTCTCTTGATTCGATGCGGCCACATCTCTTCGGCTGCGGCATTTTCGATTGCGGGAATGCCTGCCAGCGGTTCAGCTTGCGGTCGAAACCGGCGCGAGCGCTCTTTCCGCCACCCTTGATTTCTCCGCCGTCCCGCTGGAAATTCTCCATCGCTTCATCCACAAGAAGAGGATCAGCAGCCCCCACAAGTGATATCCGAGGTTCACGCGCCGCTCCATGTGCAGTCGCGTGAATTCCTCCACCGCCGCGCGGTCGAACAACCCCTCATGCTCGGCCAATCCCGCCGCCAGCGTCTCTTCCAGCATCGGGCGCAGCGGGCCCCGCAGCCATTTGTGCGCCGGAATGTCGAATCCAGTTTTGCGGTGCGTCAAAATCGGCGCGGGAAGACGGTCCTTCATCAGCTCTTTCAGAATGAATTTCTGTTTTGAGCCGCGCAGCTTGAAAGTTCCCGGCAATGTTGCCGCGAATTCGACCAGGCGGTGGTCCAGGAACGGCGGCCGCAGCTCGAGCGAATGCGCCATGCTCATTCGGTCTGATTTCGTGAGAATGTCGTCCTGCAGATAATTTTGCTGGTCGAACCACAGGTAGGGCGAGACACCGTCGCCGGCCGGCAGTTTTTCGCTCAGGCCTGCCAGCACACCGCCCAAAGCATCCGGCAGGCTGCTGGCCATCAACCGGCGCTTCTCTCCGTCTGAAAACGTCCCGTTCCAATAGACGTGCGCCCGCTCCGGGCTCATCCGGCATCCTTCCAGCAGGCGCTTGAGGGTGTATTCGACGCTGATTTTCTTGTCGGATGCGGGCCAGAGGCAAAGCAAGCCCGAAGCCGCATGCAGGAGCGGCCGGGGCACATGCCTCCCCGCGCCTGCCAGTTCGTTGGCGCGATAGGTCAAATATCCCGCGAAGAGCTCGTCGCCGCCCTCGCCGCTCAGCACGACCGTCACTTTTTTCTTGGTCATCCTCGACAAAAACCACACAGGGAGCGCCCCGGCATCCGCGCTCGGCTCGTCCGAGTAATACGCAAATTCGGAAATCGCGTCCGGCAATCCCGCCTCGAGGTTCAGATCGAACTCTTCATGGTCCGACCCGTATTTCCGCGCGGCTTCGCGGAAATACGGCGCTTCGTCGAACTCCTGGCCGGCGAACGAGACCGAAAATGTCTTCAAGCGCGAAGCACTCGCCTGCGTCGCGTAATGCAAAATCGTCGAAGAATCGATCCCGCCGCTCAGCCACACGCCCAGCGGCACGTCCGAGAGCAGATGTTCCTTCACCGCGCGCCCTAGCAGCTCATCGAGCTGTTCCTTTGCCTCGCCGATGTCCATATTTTTATTCGGCCCATACGGCACATGCCAATACCGTTCCGTCCGCGTTGTTCCGTCACGCCACTCCATCCAGTGTCCCGAGGGAAGCTTCTCGATTCCATCGGCCAGCGTCCACGGGCTTGGCACGTAGTTCAGCGAGAGATAACAGTCCAATCCTTCCCGCGAAAGCCGTCGTTCGATTTCCGGGTGAATGAAAATGGCCTTCAGCTCCGACGCGAAATACAAATCCTCGCCTCGCCGCGCGAAATAGAGCGGCTTGATTCCCAGCCGGTCGCGCCCCAGCACCAGGCGTCGCTCGCCTTCCGCCCACAGCGCCACGGCGAACATTCCGCGCATCCGCGCAAAGCACTCGGTGTCCCACTCCATGAACGCGTGCAGGACGGTCTCTGTGTCGCTGTGCGAATGGAACCGGTGCCCGCGCTTTTCGAGTTCCTCGCGCAATTCCAAGTGATTGTAAATTTCTCCGTTGAATGCGATGGTGTAATTGCCGGTGTCGTCGTGGATCGGCTGGTCGCCGGCCTGTAAATCCAAAATCTTCAGCCGCGCGGCGCAAAGCGACACAGTTCCGCTCTCATGCACCCCTTGTTGGTCGGGGCCTCGATGCACCAGAGTCTTCACCGCCTCCCAGATTCGCTCGGGAGGAGGCACACATTTTCTGTGGGTGAATCCCGCTATCCCGCACACGTTGAATTCCTCGGCATAGGCGGCTCCGTTCCGGCCCGCCTTTTATCGATTTTGCGCTTGCGGCCGTCGCGTTCCGCTCTTTTCCAATGTACCATAAGCTTTTGTGGGACGTTGTCGCGGGGGCTGCAAAGGTGCAGGCGGGCGAGTTGTAAGCGTTCTTTGGGGCGCGGCAACCGATCGCGATTTTTTTGATATGCAGCCCCGCCGCGCCGGGAGACGCGTTCCATCGATCCCTTGGCCGCAAGGAGATTTCTTGACTGACGCCTTTATTTGCGACGCGATCCGCACTCCATTCGGCCGTTACGCCGGCTCGCTTTCCTCTATTCGCGCCGATGACCTGGCCGCCGTACCGCTCCGCGCTCTCCAGCAGCGCAATCGGTCGGTGGATTGGGGCTCGGTCGACGACGTCGTCTTCGGGTGTGCCAATCAGGCGGGGGAGGATAACCGCAACGTCGCGCGCATGGCCCTGCTTCTCGCCGGCATCCCGCAAGACATTCCCGGCGTCACCGTCAATCGCCTTTGCGGATCGAGCCTCGAAGCCGTCAGCCTCGCCGCTCGCGCAATCAAGGCAGGAGAAGCGGATCTGATCATCGCCGGTGGCGTTGAGAGCATGACGCGCTCGCCCTTTGTCATGCCCAAATCCACAGCGCCTTTCAGCCGCGACGCTGAAATCTACGACACCACGCTTGGGTGGCGGTTTATCAATCCCGCGATGAAAGCCCGATTTGGCGTCGATTCCATGCCTGAAACCGCGGAAAACGTCGCCGAGGAATTTCACGTCTCGCGCGCCGATCAGGACGCATTTGCCCTCCGCTCCCAGCAGCGTTGGGCGCGCGCTCACTCCGAATGCTTTTTCAGCAAGGAGGTTATTCCGGTCCCGCTCCCCCAAAAATCGGGCGATCCCAAAATTTTTGACACGGACGAGCACCCGCGGCCCAGCACGACCCTCGATGCTCTCGCCAAATTGAAGCCTGTCGTCAAGCCCGGCGGGACGGTTACCGCCGGAAATGCGTCCGGCATCAACGATGGCGCCTGCGCCGTTCTTCTTGCTTCGAAGGAAAGCGTCGCGAGATTTCAACTCACGCCGCGCGCCCGCGTCGTGGCAGCTACGGCCGTCGGCGTCGCTCCCCGCATCATGGGTTTTGCTCCCGCTCCTGCGACGAAGAAGCTCCTCGCGAAGACCGGGGTGAAGCTCTCTGAAATCGGCGTGATCGAGCTCAACGAAGCTTTCGCGGCGCAGGCCCTTGCCGTTACCCGCGCTCTCGGACTCCCGGACGACGATTCTCGCGTCAATCCCAACGGCGGCGCCATCGCCATCGGCCATCCCCTCGGAGCCAGCGGCGCCCGCCTGGTCACCACCGCCGTCTCTCAAATGCACCGCTCGCAATCGCGCTACGCGCTTTGCACCATGTGCATCGGAGTAGGTCAAGGCGTTGCCGCTCTCCTCGAGCGCGCCTAGCCTGAGTCGGCTTATTTCGAGCGTAATCGCGTCCGCAATCCATAACTAAGTGCCAGTCGGGACCTTGCAATCTGCCTTATCCTCGTTACGTCGTTCGTCTCGCTTCTTCGGATTCGAGAGTCCACATGTGCGGCATGATTTGCATTTCTGTGAGCGATGTGCCAGCGTATCTGTGGGTGGACGGAGCGAATCGACAAAACGGAGACAAGAGGGGCGCGGGACAGAAAAGGTTTCCCGGGTTTACGGCTACAATTCCAGATCGAAATAGCGGCCACCCGGCACCTCTGTAACTCATTGAAAACAAAACCTAATACTGCATCTCGTCAGCACGATTCCGGCGTATCCCGAGGAAGTCAATTTGCGCCTCCGTCAGGCTGCTTTTTCTCGAAACCTCGCGGCCTCCATAGATATCCAAGTCGGGAGGAGTGAAAATGATTCAACTAAAAATCAACGGAGTCTCGCGCTCCTTCGATGGCGACCCGGCAATGCCGCTGCTCTGGTACCTGCGGGATGTCGCGGGTCTAACGGGGACGAAGTTCGGTTGCGGAGTGGCGCTCTGTGGCGCCTGCACCGTCCACCAGAACGGAAAAGCGGTTCGCTCCTGCGTCACCTCCATGAAAGACGCCTCCGGCACTGAAATCGTCACCATTGAAGGTCTGTCAGCCAGCGGTTTGCATCCCGTGCAAAAGGCCTGGATGAAGGTCAACGTTCCACAGTGCGGCTATTGCCAGTCCGGGCAGATCATGCAAGCTGCGGCTTTGCTTGCCACCACGAAAAATCCCACCGACGCCGAAATCGAGCAGGCCATGGCCGGGAACATCTGCCGCTGCGGCACCTACCAGCGCATTCGCGCGGCGATTCATGCGGCAGCCAAGGAGGTGTCCGCATGAACCCGATCTCCAATGTTTCCCGCCGCGGATTTCTTCGAGGAGCATTGGCCGCCAGCGCATTTGTCCTGTGCGCTCGTTATCAGCCGGCCACACTGTTTGCCGATGAACTCCCTCACGATACTCATGCCGACGACGCCACGCTGAATCCCAACGTCTTTGTCGGCGTTGACACCGACGGGACCGTCTGGATCATCGCCAGCCGCTCTGAAATGGGCACCACCAGCCGCACATCTCTCCCGCTTATCCTCGCCGACGAACTTGACGCCGACTGGAGCCGCGTAAAGATTCAGCAGGCAATCGGCGATGCGCGCTACGGCGACCAAGACACGGACGGCTCGCATTCCATCCGCTCTTTTTATCAGATCATGCGTGAATGCGGCGCCACGGCCCGCTACATGTTGATCCAGGCTGCCGCCCAGCAATGGGCTGTCCCTGCAAGCGAATGTTCCACCGAGCCCGGTGTGGTCGTCCACAAACCCTCCGGCCGCCGGCTCGATTACGGCCAATTGGCCGCTGCGGCCGCGAAGTTGCCTGTCCCCGCCAAATCCGAGCTGAAGCTGAAAACTCCCGCCGAATGGCGGTACATCGGCAAAGGCGCTCCCAGTTACGATCTCGAGGCTCTTTGCACCGGCAAGGCGGTGTACGGGTACGACACTCATCTCGAGGGCATGGTGTACGCCTCGGTCGAGCATCCTCCTGTCCTCGGCGGAAAAGTGAAGTCGTTTGACGACAAGGAAGCGCTCAAAGTACAGGGCGTGCGCCAAACGATTGCGATTGAACCCTACACGCCTCCTCCCGCTTTTCAGCCGCTGGGCGGCGTCGCCGTGATCGCCGACAACACCTGGGCCGCGTTTCAGGGACGCCAGGCTCTAAAAATCGAGTGGGACAACGGCGCGAACGCAACGTACAACTCCGATCAGTACAAAACGGAATTGCGCAGCACGGCCCACAAACCCGGCGTGGTGATGCGCAGCGAAGGCGACGTGGACGCCGTCTTCTCCAAGGGCGGAAATATCGTGGAAAGAGATTACTACGTTCCCCTTCTCGCCCATGCCTCGATGGAGCCGCCCGCCGCCCTCGCCCATTACCAGGACGGTAAAGTCTATGTGTGGACCTGCACGCAAAACCCCCAAGGCACGCAAGAGACCGTGGCGAAGGAGCTGGGGATTGCCAAGGAGGATGTGATCTGCCACGTCACCCTTCTCGGTGGAGGCTTCGGCCGAAAATCCAAGCCCGATTACGTCGCGGAAGCCGCGATTCTCTCTAAGAAAGTCGGGCGGCCCGTCAAGGTTCTCTGGTCCCGCGAAGACGACATCAAATTCGATTACTACAACGCCGTCGCGGCCATGTACATGAAAGCGTCGGTCGGGCAAGGCGGCAAGCCGATGGCCTGGCTTCAGCGCTCCGTCTTTCCTCCGATCGCTTCCACGTTTGCTCTGGACGCCGTCTACGGCGGTCCAGGTTCGATGCAGCAGGGCTGGACGGACATTCCCTACGAATTTCCGAACCTGCGGGTGGAAAATGGCGCGGCAAGCCCGCATGTCCGGATAGGCTGGCTCCGCTCCGTCGCGAATATTTATCATGCATTTGCCGTCCAATCCTTCACGGACGAGCTCGCACATTTGGCGGGCCGGGATGCGGTGGACTATCTGCTGGAGTTGATCGGCCCTCCGCGCCGTGTGGACCTCTCCAAAGTTCAATATCCGAATTACGGAGGGTCGATCGAGGACTATCCCGTGGATACGGGCCGCTTGCGCCACGTGGTGGAGCTCGTTGCGGAAAAATCGGGCTGGGCGAAATTCCAGGCCGGGAAGGGAAGAGGCATCGGCATCGCCGCCCATCGCAGTTTTTTGACTTATGTAGCCACCGTTGTCGAAGTTGAGGCGGACGACAAAGGCGCGATTCGCATTCCTCGCGTCGAGACGGTTGTGGATGCCGGGCTGGTCACCAATCCGGAAGCGACGAAGGCCCAATTCGAGGGCGCGGCCGTCTTCGGCGCCAGCATCGTCCGCAGCGGAGAAATCACGGCCACGAATGGCGCGGTGGATCAGGGGAATTTTGACGACTATCCCGTGGCCCGCATGGCCGAGGCGCCGTTCCAGACCAACGTCACCATCGTCGAAAGCATGGCTCCTCCGGCGGGAGCCGGCGAGCCGGGAGTGCCGGCGTTTGTCCCCGCGTTTTGCAACGCGATTTTTGCCGCCACCGGAAAGCGGGTTCGCGATTTGCCTCTTTCGGACAACAGCCCTCAAGCATAAAAAGAATTGCGAGGAGAGTTTCTCGATGACCGAAAAAATCAAGAAGAGCGAAGCGGAGTGGAAGTCGAAGCTCGACGACCAGCAATATTACGTCACCCGCCAAAAGGGAACCGAGCCTCCCTTTACCGGCAAGTACGAAAACACAGAGGAAGAGGGCACCTACGTCTGCGTCTGCTGCGGGCAGCCGTTGTTCGGCTCCGAGGCAAAATTTCATTCCGGCTCCGGCTGGCCGAGTTTCTGGCAGCCCTTAGAGGCGGATAAAGTGGAAATGCGCCGCGACACCAGCCACGGTATGGAGCGCGCCGAGGTGGTTTGCAGCCGGTGCGACGCCCACCTCGGCCATGTGTTTGACGACGGGCCGAGGCCGACCGGATTGCGCTTCTGTATCAATTCCGCGGCTCTGCAATTGGAAGGGTCGAAGGCGGAGAAAAAATAACGGAAAAACCGGGTCCGGGCGCTAATTCCGCGAAGTTTCCCGGAGCCCGCCGGCCGGAACGAGTTCCGTCAGGACTTCGTCGATTTGCTGGACGGCGTCGTCCATTGCACGAAGCCGGTCCATTTCATTGGGCAGAAGAGCTGAATTCGTCATGTGCAGCACCGCATTTCGCAACTGATGATTCAGCTCCGCCGTCAAAATCATCCGCTCGCGCGCGCGTTCCATCGCGTCACGGCTGGCCTGGTACGACAGGATGAGTCCCGCGCAAATCCCGCCGGTCAATCCGATCACCACGTCGTTGAAATACGTTTGCGCGGCCGCCACGCCTCTCCAGTACATGAGTTTGTCGCAGGCGATGCTGGAGATAAAGAGAACGACGGCGACGCCGACGCTCGATCTCAATTTGTGATCCGTCAGGATGTTTTTGAGTTTCAAGGCCCACTTCATCACACACCTCCCCGCGGTTTCTCGAACGCTAGCGGAGACGAAGCGAACTCATCGAGTGCGTCACTCTAACATATTCGGGGCGGGGCAAGGAATAGCGGGATGCGCCCGCCCGGATCATCAGTGGACGAGATAGATCAAGGGCGGATGTGCCGTGTTCGTGTCGGTCGGAATCGCCCGCACGGTTCCCGGAGAAACGATGTAGAAGACCAGGTTGACCGGGAAAACACTGTTCGCCGCGTTCGTCGTCATCAGTCCTCGGCCCGTGGACGCGTCTATGGATTGGTAGGTGCCCGTCAAAGCTTGACCGGTCGCAGGCGTTCCCGAAACAGGGACCACATCGACGGTCCCCTGAAAATTCATGTTGCCCGTTGAATTCACTTCGCCGGAAAACGAGGGGGTCTGATTGTCGGGAGGCGGTGCGATACTCACCGTGTAATTTCCGTCGAAAGACCCTGGCGAGTACGATGTGACGGGAATTTGGTTTTCCAGCAGGCCCGTGGTGACCGCCGCGTCGCTGCCGATGAAGAATCCGGTGTTCAACCCGGTCAGGTAGGCGGCCGTGAGTCGCGGGCCGAATCCCAGGAAGCTGGCGCGGCCATTTGTATTCACGCTGTAATTTCCATTGGGATACGAATTGACGGTGGGGCCGGTGACGCTGCCGCCGCTGTTCTGGTCGTAGACGAATGACCCAGTCCCGAGCCCGTTCGGCGAAAGCAATCCGACCATGACGGAAGAGCCGAGATTAGACCCTGTGGTATTGACGCCCTCGCCCGACGCCACGCTCGCTCCGTTCAACGCCGAGGCATTAAAGATCTGATTCGGCTGTTGAAGGATCATTTCCCCCGCGAGGCGCCCATGGGTGCTGTCCACGGTATCGACGGACATGAAAAGGATGTCCGAATTGGAGACGAAGAAGAACGTGTAGTCGACGGTGACCTGCTGCTGCGAAGGCAGTTTGTACGTGACGGACATCAAACCGCGCCCCAACCCATTCGAGGAGACGTTGAAGTTTCCGTCCAAGCTGAGCTGCGGGCTGTAGACGCCCGCGTCGTTCAAATCCATCGTGCCGGGAGACAACGTGCCGACGCCGTCGGCGCTGATGGACCCGATCATCGCGGCCGGCGAGGCGTTGAAATCACGGCCCGCGAATCCGAACGAATATCTTCCGCTGAAGTTGGCGGCCGTGAAACTCGCCGATTGCTGCAGTTTGAGTATGCCGGAGCCGTACGTCCCGGTGGAATCATCCTCGATGACCGCGAAAGAGCCATCCGAACGAATGGCCATATCGTACATCGTCGTCAATTGCTGAAACTTCACGTTGGTGGAAGTGAGCGTCAGCGTGCCGCGGCCGTCACTCCCGAGAGTGTAGCTTCCCGTGTAGCTGGATTGGGCGAAGATGCCCGAGACGCGGTTGCTGTCGTTCGATCCCGCGCTGATCGTGCCCGACCCGGTGGAGGTCACGGCGCCGATGATGGTGACCGAGCCATCGGAATCAAAGCCTGTGAAAAGGAACGAATACGACCCGCTGAAAAGCGACTGCGCATTCGAGACAGGGTTCACCGTAATGACCAGCGGAGGATTCGTCGTCAACGAGACACTGGCCGAATCGGTCACCTGAAGCGTGAACGTCGAATTCGTCTGCAGCGTGGGAGTTCCAGTAATCAAAGCGGACCCGTCGCTTTGCGTCGCCAGGGTCAACCCCGGCGGGAGCTGCCCGGCAACCAATGTCCAGTTATAGGGAAGCAGGCCGCCGGTCGCCTGAACAGTCGCCGAATAAGGCGTAGCGACGCTGGCCTGCGGCAATGAAAGAGTGGTGATCTGCAATGGCGGAGGATTGACGACGCCGATCGAAAAGCTCGCCTGGCGAGTTTGAGACGCCGGCAAAGTCGAATCGCTCACCGTGACCGTAAACGGATAGGTGCCCGTGGTTGTCGTGGTGCCTGAAATGATTCCCGTGTTGGGATCCATCTGGAAGCCCGGGGGCAGATTCCCGGTATAGCTCCACATGAAGGGAGGAATTCCTCCCTGCGAAGAAACGCGGAAGCTGTAGGCGACATTAACCGTGGCGGCTGGGAGGCTGGTCGTGGAGATGGAAAGAGTCGGCGCCGGATTAATGACGATCGTATAGGTATAGGGCGAAACGACAGTGAGGGGAGTCGTCCCATTGTCCGTGACCTGAACCTGAAACGTGTTTGAAGTGTTTGACCCTGTCGGCTTGCCGAGGATCGTGCCGGTCGTATTCAGCGTCAGACCCGCGGGAAGTGAACCCGAGGCCAGGGAGAAAGTCAGGGGAGAGACTCCGCCAGTTACCGCGATTGTCTGGTTATAGGGTGTGCCATTCAGGCCGTTGGGGAGAGTCTGCGTCGTAAAGGTGGGAGGAAGCACGACGTCAATCGTCGCCGTCGCGGTGACACCGCTATTCGCTCGCGAAGTGGCCGTGAGCGTGATGTCCTGTGTCGCGCTCAGGCCTCCCGGTGACGTAAAGGTCGTGCCGAACGGCGTGGTATTGGAAAGGACTCCGCACCCGGCGCCGCTGCAGTTTGTCCCGGTCAGCTTCCATGTGACGCCAAGGTTTCGCGTGTCGTTGCTGAGGGTGGCCGTGAAGTTCTGCGATTGGCTCTCATCCATCGTGATCGTGCCGTTCGGCAGGATTTCGATGCTGATGCCGCTGGCCGAACTTCCGCAACTGGAAAGCATTCCCAAGGCCAGGGTCGCCAGGACCGCCATGACCAAATATTTAAGAGAAATCGCGACTCCCCCACCGCTACTTCCCGACATCTTCGTCCAATTCCGGAAAGGAAATGTCATGCAGACTCACGCCTCCGCGCTCGATTCGCGATCTCTTCATTTCTAGTTCTGAATGGTTGTTCGGGCTTGCCGGCTGCGGAGGCTAGGCTCCCCCATCGCAATATTTGCATCCATGGCAAACCTTTTGAATAACAAAACAGAGTACCAGTGTCAACGCACATCTCCTCGGTGCTCCGGCCCAGGGTCGTGGCAATGAACGCGCGAAAGGTGGAAAGGCAAGCGTAGACGCTCTGGACCCCAATTTTCCCCACCATGTGGATGCAAAGCCCCCAGACCCCGTTGCCCGCCCGGTTTTCCGGAGCCGGCGGCCGCGCCGCGGCAGATCGAAGTTTCCCCGCTGCCCGTATCCCGTTGGATGATTCCGCTCAATTCTATCGTGAATTCCAGGCCATGTGGGTAAAATGGCGGCGGCAACGAATCGGCGGGGAACGCGCATCAGAAGTAGGTGACGGAAACTGCCGTCGCGACGCGGCGTAAGTTTCAGTTTTTTTGCCTTTTTTGATATATATAACAGTCCGCTTAGCAGTACACGGCAGTCCGGAAGTTCCCCCATTATTCGGAGGGTGCATTGATCGAGGTTCAGGATCTGACCAAGTCGTACGGCTCTGTCACGGCAGTTGACCACGTTTCCTTCAACGTCAATAAAGGCGAAATCCTGGGGTTTCTGGGGCCCAACGGCGCCGGAAAAACGACCACCATGCGCGTTTTGACCGGTTCCATGCCGGCCACATCGGGAACAGCGCGCGTAGCGGGATTCGACGTGTTCGGCGATTCGCTCGAAGTGAGGCGCCGGATCGGATATCTGCCCGAAGCTCCCCCGGTGTACCCCGATATGACGGTGGAGACCTATCTGGATTTCGTGGCACGCATCAAGCAGGCGCCGGCGGAAAAACGGTCCTCCCTGGTCGAGGACGCAATGCGCAAGACGAACATTACGGACCGCCGCGGAGAGCTCATCAAACGGCTTTCACGTGGCTACAAACAGCGCGTGGGTCTGGCGCAAGCCCTGGTGCACGACCCCGACGTCTTAATCCTGGACGAGCCGACCGTCGGGCTCGATCCGAAACAGATCATTGAAGTCCGCCACCTGATCAAGGGCCTGGCCGGAAGCCATACGATCATTCTGTCCACTCACATTCTCCCGGAAGTGAGCATGACGTGCGATCGCGTGGTGATTATCAACAAGGGGAAAATCGTGGCGGTGGACACGCCGGAGAAGCTCACGACGCAGTTGAAGGGCGGGCAACGCGTCCGGGTGGAAGCCGCGGCGCCCGAGAATGGCATGCGAGACCTGCTGGGAGCGATTCCCGGGGCGGAGCGGGTGCAGGTGGAGGCGGCGAAGGAAGGAAGAGTGACGGCAACCGTCGAAGCCCAGCAGGGAAAAGACATTCGCAGCCTTGTGGCCGCGAAAATTGTGGAGAAAGGCTGGCCGCTCCTCGAGCTTCGCGGGGTCAGCCTTAGTTTGGAGGAAATCTTCCTGCAGCTCACGACGGACGATTCCGCGCACGCACAAGAGAACTGAAGGAGCCACCCAGCCGATGCGATCCATTTATGCGATTTACCGGAAGGAGATGGGCCACTATTTTGTCTCTCCTGTGGCTTACATCATCATCGGAGTATTTTTGATTCTCTCCGGATTTTTCTTCCACATTATATTGTCCGACATCATGCAGCAGGCCATGCAGAATCAGTTTCAGGGGATGCAGCTCGGAATTCCAACGGAATTCGACGTTCCCTCCGCCGTCATGCGCAACTTTTTCGGACTCATTTCCTCGCTTTTCCTTTTCTTGACTCCCATGCTGACAATGGGCGTTTACGCCGAGGAGAGAAAGCGCGGCACAATGGAGCTCTTGATGACTTCGCCGATCACCGAATTGCAGATTGTGATCGGAAAGTTCCTGGCTTCGTTTTCCCTGCTGATTCTGATGCTCCTGCCGACCGCGTTCTACTTGGTTTTCATGTACCTGCACAGCGACCCCATGCCCCCCTGGAAGGTCATGCTGGCGGGATATCTGGGGGCGCTGTTGCTGGGGGCGGCCCTCATGGCTCTCGGCTCTTTCATTTCATCGCTGACGGAAAACCAGCTGATTGCCGCCGTTCTCACTTTCGCGGCCTTCCTTGTCGTGTGGGTGCTGGATGTGGGACACGGGCTTGGCGGAGGCTGGGGAACGATTTTCTCTTATCTTTCGATCACTCATGAGTACGACGGGTTCACCCACGGCGTGGTCGATACATCGAGCCTGGTCTACTATGCGAGCTTTATATTCTTATTCGTATTCCTGACGGTGCGCACCGTCGATTCGATGCGTTGGCGCCGCGCATGATGGCCGGGACGGATTCGCGCTGGTCGCGGAGGGAATCATAGGATGAAATGGAATCGGCAGGAAATCGCGGGGTATCTCAGCAGCATCGGGCTGGCTTTGTTGATCGCCGGCTGGATCCGCTTCTCGTACCAGAACGAGCTTTCCACTTTTTCCAAGGGAATCCTGATTGGCGGCGCCGTGCTCGTGGTGGCCTCGATCGCCGTGGGATTTCCCGCGATCGTGCAATTCTTCTCGAAGCGTTCCTCGCAGCTCGGCACCAACACCACGATTTTGACTCTCGCCGTCGTCGCCATCCTGATCGTTGCGAACTTTCTCGGCTACACCTACCACAAGCGGTTTGACTTGACCACGGAAAAGCTTTTTACGCTCTCCAGCCAGACAACTCAGATCGTCAAAGGCCTCAAGCAGGACGTGGACATCGTTCTGTTCAGCAAGAGTCCAGATCAGCCTCTGGACGACATCATGAACGAGTACAAGAGCCTGAGCCCGCATATCCATTACCAGAGGGTGGATCCGCAAGAAAAGCCGGACCTCGTGAAGGAGTACGGCGCGAAGCGAATGAACGAAGTGGTGGTGGCTTCAGACGGGCGAACCCAACATTTGGATCCAAATCCCCTGGCGGACTCCTCCGAAGAGGACATCACGACCGCGATTCTGAAGGTCACTCGCGATAAAGAAAAGACGGTCTGTTTTGTCGAGGGGCACGGTGAAGGCTTGCTGACGGATCAGGGAGAGCAAGGATATGCGAGGGCTGACGCGGGTCTGAAAAGGGAAGGGTACGCGACCAAGCCTGTGAACCTCGTGCAGGCCGGCGGAGTGCCCTCCGACTGCGATGTTGTGGTGATTGCCGGGGCGCAAGAGGCATTTTTCCCGGCGGAAGTCGCGAGCCTGCAGAAATACCTGGACGGCGGCGGGAAGCTGATGATCCTGGCTGATCCGCAAGTGGACACGAAACTCGAACCCATCTATGACGCCTGGAACATCGACGTCGGAAAAAATATCGTGGTGGATACAAGCGGCCTCGGCGAATTGGTGGGAGCCGGGCCCGCGGCGCCCGTCGTCGTCGATTATGGCGACAGCCCTATCACCAAGAATTTCACTTCAACGATGACGATTTTTCCCATGGCGCGGACAGTTTCGATCGCGGATAAAGGTAAGCTTGTGCCCACCGACGTTGACCTCCTGAAGACGTCCCCGCAGAGTTTTACGATACCCGGCTTGCCCCCGCCGAAGACAAAAGTGGCATTCAACCCCAAAACGGACACGCAGGGACCTTTGTCCTTGGGTGTGGCGGCATCGAGGACTGTCGGGAAGGGTGTCGGGGCGCGTCTGGTGGTGATCGGAAGCTCTTCGTTCGCCACAAATCCCTGGATCGCCCAGCAAAAGAATGGGGACCTCTTCTACAACTCGGTTGACTGGCTGGCTCAGGACGAAAACCTGATTTCAATCCGTCCCAAGACGAGGACCAATCGCACCGTGACGCTGACCGATGCCCAGGCTGTGATTTATAAATGGGTGGACCTGGGGCTGCTGCCCGGAATCGTGATCGTCACGGGCATCGCGATTTGGTGGAAGCGCCGCTAGAGGCGGCCGGGTGCTTCCCTCGGTTCATTGCGGCGTGCCATGGCGTTGGCCGACGCACAACCTCCGGCAGCAAGCCGCGGCGAGACACGAATATGATCAAGAAGAGCACATTAATCGTCCTGCTTTGCGCCGTCGTTCTGGGCGGCGTCGGCTATTACGTCAATCAAAAGCACAACGCAAAAGAAAAGACGCCTGCCAGCACGGATAAGCCCGCATTTCATATCTTGGCGGGCGACATCCAGGCGATCACGCTCTCGCGCCCCGCTCAGCCGGATACTCCTCCCATTCAGTTTGAAAAAGAAAAGGGTGAATGGGAAATCGTGAAGCCAGTCGAGACGGGCGCGGACCAGGAGTCCGTCGGCGGCATCACGAGCGGCCTGGCGGCGGCCCTGATCTCCGGGACGGAACCTGGCACGCCGGACCGCTTGAAGGCCTTCGGGCTGGATCCCGCCGCAATTTCCATCGAGTTCGAATTGAAAGGCGGGACCAAACATACGCTTCTGCTGGGCGACAAGGATTTCACGGGGGATTCTGTCTACGCGCTGGCGGACGCCGGAAAGACGGTTGACCTGCTGCCACAGTCTCTGCTGGTAAGTTCGGACAAGCGCCTGGAAGATTTGCGCGATCGGAGCGTCCTGCGCGTTCAGAGCGGAGATATCGCCGATTTCACGCTGAAAAATCACTCGGGAGAAATCGCCCTGACGAAGAACAGTTCGGGTTGGACGGTGACGAAGCCCGCCAATACGCCGGCTGACGCCGACACCGTGAATGAATTGCTGGCCGGATTGACGACCGCGAAAATGCAATCGGTAGTAAGCGAGAAGCCCGAGGACCTCGGCAAATACGGGCTCGCGGCTCCCGCGGTCGCGCTGACAACGCTGGATTCCAAGGGCAACAAGCAGACTTTGATCATCGGAAAGAAGGACGGAGACACTTACTTCGCGCGGGACGTCTCGCGTCCCATGATTTTCCGCATCAACGAGGATCTCTACACGAAATTGAACGAGAATTTCCAGGATTTGCGCGACAAGACCGTGCTTCATTTCACGGCGGACCAGATTTCCCGCGTCGAAGTCCATAACTCGAACGGCGCGATCGTCATCTACCGCAAGGAGCCGGGCAAGCAGGATTGGGTTTTTGCGCAGCCTGCCAGCGAAAAGGGGAAGGCTGCCGCCAGCTGGAAAATCTTTTCTCCCATCGAGGACGCGCGAGCCGAAGACGTGCTCGACCACGCTTCCGGGGCAGTGGCGTCTCTTCTCGCCAAGCCCGCGATCGACGTCACTCTGATCGACAAGGATGGAAAGAAGACGACCCTCGATGTCTCCAAGCCGGATGGAGGATTCGTCTACGCCCGAACCAATACCAGCCCAGAAATCTTCAAATTGAAGAAAGATTTTTACGACGATCTGAACTTTACTCCGGGCCAAGCTCAGTTTTAGCACGCGGCCCGGCGGCTCTCACGCCGTCTACCCGGCGGCCGGAGAGGTCAGACGGCCTGAAGAGTCTCGGCGAGCGCGCTTTCCGACGGCCAGGTGGCCAGCAATAGAATCCTGCCGGAAGGAACCGATTCGTAGATGTAATAGACGACGGCGCCGCTTTCAACTTCGTAGAATCCGGGCCGTTTGGGATCGGGGGTGACTTTGGCCCCGCCCGCGAGCAGGTGGCGAAGGGCGAGGACGACCTCGCTGGGGTGATTTCTCAAGTCCTGAATGGCTGAATCGACCGAAAAAGTGGTGATCATGGGCGGCTCCTGGGGCATCCCTGCCTTTTTGCATACCCATCTCTTACTACGGCGGGGCGAGCGGAAAAGTTCAGCCTTGAGGCAAGATATTTGGGGCAGGGTGGCCGGGGGCGAGAGCATGTGTGAAAGCGAGGTTTAGCGAAGAGAATAAATGCGTTAACTTCTAAGTCGTCACTTGCGCGGCGTTTCCAAAATTGCCATAGTGACGGCACTGAGGACCCTACAAACGTGAAAAAGAAGAAGGGCAAAAAGGGAAACCGACTGCACCGTGACCGACGCCGGAAACACCGTCACTGGCAGGTCACTGTCTACTACAGCGACGGGGAAAAATTTGCCCGGGTGTACATCGATCGCGAACGTGCCGAGCGATTTGCCGAACGGCAGAAGAAATCTCCCGTCGTGAAAGCGACACGCATCCTGGAAGTGGACTGAGCGCAGGCCGCTGGATGGCCTGATTGGCGCGGCCGGCTCTCCTCGCTTGCGGTTGGTTCATCACGTCCTGGCAGCGGGCCGGGCTGGAGCCCTTGTCCGCTTCGGAACCACATGCTATAAATGCTGGGAGCCGCGGCAACGATGACGGCGCGGCGGGATTCGTATAGTGGTAGTACGCCACCTTGCCAAGGTGGAGGCGAGGGTTCGATTCCCTTATCCCGCTCCAGAATTCCCCTCCGTTTTTCCTCTTTTAACCGGTCTGGTCTGTTTCCCCCCTCCGTGCTAGATTGAATTCGCCCGACCCTATGCTTGCCTATCTGTGCGGTCCAATCGAATTCGCCCAGGATGGAGGACGGCTGTGGCGGCGCAAGTTGTCGCCCTTCCTTCGCGACCAGTTGGGCCACCGCGTTTACGATCCCGCCGAAGATGAGAGAAAAAACCTGAGCGAAGAGGAAGTGGCGCACTTCCGCGACTGGAAAACAAAGGATTTGGAGCGCTATCGCCGCGTGATGCGGAAGATTATCGCTTTCGACCTCGATTTAATCGAAAACAAAGCCGATTACCTGGTGTGTTACTGGGAGACGGATGGAGCACAGAGCGGCGGAACGCCCGCGGAGTTGACCGTGGCCCACCGCAAGGGCATCCCCGTGTTCCTCGTTACCCCGCTTTCGCTGGACGAAGTGAGCGGCTGGATGCTGGGCTGCGCGGACCGCGTTTTCGCGACGGTCGAAGAGTTGAAGGAATTTCTGGCGGCGCGGTTTTCTCGCGAAAAGCAGACGCAGCTCTGGCAGGAGTGATGGAGGCTCGAGCGATGGATCGCGTTTTGGTCATCGTAGGCAGCAGGCGGCGGCCCAAACTCGACGCCGTTTCAGAGGCCCTCTCCTCGTTCTCGGAATCGATATTTCCCGCGGGCTCGTACGAAGTAATCGGCGAAGAGGCGGAAAGCGGCGTCCGGCACACTCCGCTTTCAAGAGAGGAAATCATGCGGGGAGCCAAGAACCGCGCCGAGGAGCTGGCCCAGCGTTCCCGCCAGGCGCCGATCCGTCCCGGTTTTTTTGTGGGGTTGGAGGGGGGTCTCAACGCCGTGGAGCAGAGCGGCCGGCGCTGGGTCTTCCTGGAAGGTTGGGCATACGTGACCGATGGAAGGCGGGGCGCTTTTGGGCAGTCCGGGGCGGTACTGCTGCCCGAGACTCTTGTGAGGCGCGTAGTGGATGAGGGGGAGGAACTCGGACGTGCCATAGACGACTTCGCAGGGGGAAGGGGAATCCGCGATGCGCAGGGCGCTTGGGGCGTTTTGACGGGCAACCGCATCACGCGACAGGAAGCGTTTCGCGTGGCGGTTGTGAACGCCTTCGCTCCGTTCTACAACCCCGCGGCTTATGACGCAGAGCGAGGTGCGGCGAAGGGCTGAAATTTTGAGCGGGGTTATGCTAGCTTAGGCAAAGGTGCTGCAAAAACGAACGGCCGGGAGGCGAATGCGAGTGGATATCGTCAAGGGCAACATGGGCTGGATTGAAGTGGTCGTGGGGCCGATGTTTTCGGGCAAGAGCGAGGAATTGATCCGGCGATTGCGCCGGGCGGAGATTGCCCGGCAGCGCGTGCAGATCTTCAAGCCCGAAATTGACGAGAGGTATGCGAAAAACGGGATCGTGTCCCATTCGGGGCTCGAGATTCGCTCGGAGATGGTTAAGACCGGTGAGGAAATTTTGAACAGCGTCGCCGCCCGCACCGAAGTTGTGGGCATCGACGAAGCCCAATTTCTCGGCGATTCGGTGGTCGAGGCCTGCGTCAAACTGGCGGACCTCGGCAAGCGCGTGATCGTCGCCGGTTTGGACACCGACTTTATGGGCCGCCCATTCGAGCCCATGCCTCGCCTGCTTGCTGTCGCCGAGGAGATCACGAAGCTTCTGGCGATCTGCATGCACTGCGGAAATCCGGCGGTGCATACCCAGAGGCTGGTGGCTTCGGAAGAACTGATTATCGTCGGGGGCGGCGGGATGTACGAGGCGCGCTGTCGGCGGTGCTTTGAGCCTATGCTGGCGCAGCAGCAGATGGCGCGCGAGGAGTCGGCAAAGGCGAAAGCCGCATCCAAATAGCCGGGCGCCGCCTGGCTTTCAGGCCGGCCCTCGAATTCCAGCTCGCACCGGAAGCATGTTCCCGTTCCGCCCAAAAAGCCATAGAATGTCATGGGGCTGCCATGAACACCTCCGCGACAATCCTGCTGGCATTCGCGCTAGGGTTCAGCTCTTACGCGTCAGACGGGACGCTTCGGCCAATCCCTCTCCTGGGAGCGCCCGACGCCCAGGCCCTCCGCTCGCTTTCTCCCGCTCCTGAAATCCTGGTCACCGTGACCCAGGGAGGCTCCAGCAAGGGATCGGATGTGCAGGTGTCGTCGCGGCTCGAGATCATCCGTTACGTGGACGGAGAATTCGCAAAGGCGCTCAAGCCGTTGCCCGGGGGAAAAGAAGGCCTGAAATTCAATCCCACGGTCCCTTTCGACTCCAAAGTCCTCAGCAAATCGCTTCAATCCCGCGGCGCGGCCATCCACCCCGGCGACACGGTCCAGATCACCAACATCGAGTTCCGAAACAAGGAAATCGTGATCGACCTCAACGGCGGCGGCAAAAAGCATTTTCATATTTTGCAGCACCTTCAGGTGGGCGTCGGTACGGACCCGCAAGTCACTAATCCCGACCCCAACCCGCAGGAAGGCAATGGCGCGACTCTCTTTTTGGTCTACGGGCACACGGTTCCCGACCTGACCCCGGACGAACTCAAACATCAGCTTTCTGGGTTCCTGGATTTTTCTTCCCACTCCGCGGCCGTGAATTGGGTGGATACGCTTCCGCCACAATTTAAAGAGGCCATCAAGGACCGCCGCGCCGTGGTGGGAATGGACCGGGAGATGGTCCTGGCGGCGATGGGCCGGCCGGACCACAAGGTCCGCGAGCGGAATGACCAGGGAGACGAAACCGAGGACTGGATATATGGCGACCCTCCCGAGCGTACGGTCTTCGTCACGTTTGAAGGCGACAAGGTGGTTCGCGTGGAAGATTTCGAGTGACCCTCGTTGACATTTTTCCCGGGGCACCCTAGCATCTTTAGTTCCGCACTTCCCGGTTGGCCGCACGGTACCGGTTTGCACTCATTACAAATCCATCGGAGGACGCATGGCTGTTAAAGTCGGCATCAACGGTTTTGGACGCATCGGGCGCAACATCTTCCGCGCCGCGCTGGGAGATCCCGCCATCGACATCGTGGCGGTCAACGACATCACCGACTCCAAGACCCTTTCTCACCTGCTGAAGTACGATTCGATCCTCGGCAATCTTCCCAACAAAGTTACCTATTCCGACGATTCAATCTCGGTGGACGGCAAGAGCTTCAAAGTGTTCCGCGTGAAGGATCCTGCGGAACTTGACTGGGCTTCTGTCGGCGCCTCGATCGTCGTGGAATCCACCGGGCTGTTCACCAAGGGCGCCGATGCCCGCAAGCACATTCGCGGGCCGGTGAAAAAGGCGCTCATCTCCGCACCGGCGACGGATCCCGATCACACCCTGGTCCTGGGAGTCAACGACAAGACCTACGACCCGGCCAAGCATCACGTTGTCTCCAACGCGTCCTGCACCACCAACTGCCTGGCTCCCGTAGCCAAGGTGCTTCACGACACGTTTGGAATCAGCATCGGCACGATGACTACGATTCACTCCTACACCAACGATCAAAAATTGTTGGACCTGCCCCACAAGGATCTCCGGCGTGCCCGCGCCGCGGCGCTTTCCATGATTCCGACCTCGACGGGAGCGGCCAAGGCCCTGCACTTGGTGATTCCGGAGCTGAAGGGCAAGCTCGACGGCTATGCCATGCGCGTGCCGACGCCGAACGTCAGCGTCGTGGATCTGACGGTGATGACGGAAAAGCCCGCGACAGTGGAAGGTGTGAACGCGGCGCTGAAAGCCGCGGCCAACGGCCCGATGCAAGGCATTCTGGAGTTCGCCGAAGAGGAGCTCGTTTCAATCGATTTTCGCGGCAATCCGCACTCCTCGATCGTGGACGCGGGCTACACGCGGGTGGTCGGAAACAACTGCGTGAAAGTCCTGGCGTGGTACGACAACGAGTGGGGATATTCCTGCCGCTGCCGCGACCTGATCAAACTGTTCGCTAGCCGGCTGTAAAAAACCAGCCAAGAGTACGCGGCGCGCGCCGCGGAGAAAAGAGATGAGCAAACTTTCGATTCGTGATCTGGATCTCAAGGGCAAGCGTGTGTTCGTTCGGGTGGACTTCAACGTTCCGCTCGACGGGGGAAAAGTCGCCGAGGACACCCGCATGCGCGAGACCCTTCCGACTTTGCGTCTCGCCATCGAACGCGGCGCGCGCCTTGTTCTCGCCTCTCATCTGGGCCGCCCTAAAGGCAAGCCCGACCCAAAATACACTCTCGCGCCGGTCGCCGCGCACCTTCGCGAACTTCTAGGCGTGCCCGTCGAGTTCGCTTCGGATTGCGTCGGAGCGGACGCCGAAGCCAAGAGCAAGGCGCTGCCCGACGGCGGCGTGTTGCTCCTCGAAAATGTTCGCTATCACCCCGAAGAAGAAGCCAACGACCCCGAGTTTTCGCGGAAGTTGGCGGCGCTCTGCGACGGTCTCTTCGTATGCGACGCTTTTGGTTCGGCGCATCGCGCCCACGCTTCCGTTGTCGGCATCACCAAGTTCGTCCGGCAGGCCGCCGCCGGGCTTCTGATGGAAAAGGAGCTGACCTATCTGGGAAAAGCGATTTCCAATCCCGACCGGCCCTTCCTTTCGATTCTCGGCGGCGCGAAGGTCTCCGACAAAATCGAAGTGGTGCAAAACCTGATGAAGCTCGCCGACGCCATGCTCATCGGCGGCGCCATGGCCTACACGTTTCTGAAATCGCAGGGACACCCCATCGGCAAATCGCTGGTCGAGGACGACAAGCTCGGCTTGGCGCGCGCGTTGCTGGACGAAGCGAAAAAGAAAAACTTCCGCTTGCTGCTCCCCGTTGACCATGTCCTCGCGGAATCGCCTGCGTCCACGACAACCAAGACAACGACAATTGAAAACACTCCCGACGGGTGGATGGGCCTGGACATCGGCCTCGAGACGATTCGCGAATACACGCGCGAAATCTCGAAGGCCAGGACTATTGTGTGGAATGGGCCGCTCGGAATGTTCGAAAAGCCTGCGTTCGCCCACGGCACCCTCGAAATCGCCCGCGCCGTCGCGGCGGCCACGAAAAATGGCGCCACCACGATTATCGGCGGCGGCGATTCCGTGGCGGCGGTCGAGCAGGCCGGCGTGGCTTCTCAGATTTCGCATATCTCCACCGGCGGCGGCGCTTCGCTCGAGTTTCTGGCTGGCGAAAAGCTGCCGGGCGTGGAAGCGCTGACGAACAAATAATCGAGCCGTGCAAAGAAACAGACAGGAGAAAGTCTTGCGCGTACCTGTAATGGCGGGCAATTGGAAGATGTTCAAGACGGCCGAGGAGACGCGGAGGTTCTTCGGCGCGTTCAAGCCGCTGGTCGCCAACGCGACCCATTGCGAAATCATCATCGCTCCGCCGTTTACTTCGCTCTCGGCCGCCATTGAATCCGTCCATGGCACGCCGATCGGCATTGCCGGGCAGAACTGCTTCTGTGCGCCGGAGGGCGCCTACACCGGCGAAGTGTCCGTGAAAATGCTGATGGCGGCGGGCTGCCGCGCCGTGATCGTCGGGCATTCGGAGCGGCGGCAATTTTTCGGAGAAACGGATGACTTGGTGAATCGAAAAGTGAAAGCCGCCCTCGAGGCAGGGCTGACCCCGATTATGTGCGTGGGAGAAACACTGGCAGAACGCGAAGCGGGGCTGACCGACGCGATCCTCGAGAGGCAATTGGATAACGGCGTCGCCGCGTTGACCCATGCCGAGTTCTCACGTATTCTGGTTGCTTACGAGCCGGTCTGGGCTATCGGGACCGGGCGCACGGCCACTCCGGAAATTGCGGCGGCAGCGCATCGCCACCTGCGGGGAATGGTAGCGGCCCGATTCACGCCTGAGGCGGCCTCGGCCCTCCGCATCCTCTACGGCGGCAGCGTCAAGCCCGACAATATCCGGGGTCTCATGGCGCAGACCGAGATTGATGGTGCGCTGGTAGGCGGGGCGAGCCTGGACCCGCAGTCCTTTGCTTCGATCGTAAATTTCTAGGAAAGCGGAGTATGGCGGACGAAAGAGCCCGCCGGGCCGCGCAGGAGCCGTAAATGCCGTCTTGGGCAAAATGGGGAGTTTCGCTGGGAGTGGCGATCGCCTTGATCGCGCTGGGCTGGAAATATCTGCCTTTGCTCGTAACTCTGCACATTGTCGTCTGCTTTGTGCTGGTTATCGTCATCATGCTGCAGAGCGGTTCGGCTGCGGATTTGGCGGGAGCCTTCGGCGGCGCCGGCAGCCAAACGGCCTTTGGACCGCGTGGCGCGGCGACTTTTCTTTCCCGCGCGACCACCTGGTGCGCTATCGTTTTCATGATGACTTCGCTGGCGCTTTCCGTGAAGCGCGCCCCGGAAGAGCAGACCGCGATTGGCTCGATCCTTGAGCAGACGCAAAAAACCGCTCCGGCCAAGCCCGCCGCCAATCCTCCGGTGCAACTCCCGGCGCCCGGCGCGACGCCTCCAAGCGCTCCTTCGACTCCCAAGAAGTAGGCCCTTTTGATACAATTCTGGTTCACCTCTCCTCTGCGGAAGTGGCGGAACTGGCAGACGCACCATCTTGAGGGGGTGGCGCCGTAAGGCGTGGGGGTTCGAATCCCCCCTTCCGCATACCTATTCTGAAAAGAAAGGAGATTGCACTTGACTGTGCCATTTTCTTCTTGCACTGTGCCACTTCTGTGGTAGGATGGTCTTGTCAGATTGAGGAGGACACGACCATGGCACAGAAAAGAGTGAGAATCGCGGCGCGAGTCCGGCAGGCTGACGGCACGTTCAAACAAGTCGGGCTGCTCTACGACAAGCGCGGAAAAATTCAGGACGTGCCCAATGCAACATCCTACCTTGTCCGCGTCCAGCACGACGGTCACCGAGTTAACATTACCCGGAAATCCCTAGACGAGATTTTGACGGCGGCTGCGAACGCCGCGAACGGCCCCGCACTGGTAGAAGACTTAATCGCCAACGCTGAAGCCGAGCGGACACAGGATGGCACCATTGTGGCGGCGGTCGAAGCCTGGCTTGATGAAGTCCGCGCGCATCGCTCGAAGTCCACCATCGTGAAGTACACCAAAGAAATTGCCGCGTTTACTGATTTCTGCAATTCGCACAGTATCGTCCGCGTTGACCAGGTGACGCGCCAGTCCCTCCTGAAGTTCATAACGTACCTCCGTGAGCTGAAAGACGAGAACGGCGAGACGCGCTTGGGCGGCAACACTGTGGCGCAGTATTTCCTCGCCACGACTATCTTCCTGAAACACGCGGGTCGGCCTGGGCTTCTTGAGACTGACATGTGGCCAGAAGAGATCGAGCCCCCTGTCAAGTTTTATTCGGATGAGGAAGTCCAGAAGTTGCGCGCAGCGGCGAGGGAAATGAATCACGAAGGTCGTACACAGTTGCTGGTTGAATTCCTTCTCTTCACTGGGTTCCGCAAGGGCGAGGCCATGCATGTGACGTGGGCTGATTGGTCGGCGGAAGGGCAGACCATTCGCGTGACGCCAAAGCCGCAATACAACTGGAAGCCCAAGACTTCGGAGTGCCGCGAAGTGCCGATCCCAGAGTCTTTGAATGACTTGCTGATCGAAGCCAAGAAACGCGCCACCAGTGAGCTGATCTTTGCCGGATACGATGGCGGCCCGCTCGGGCGCAATACGATGACTCGTTGGCTAGGGGCGCTTGGAGAGAAGGCTGGCGTGGCCGTGGATGTCGATTGCCATACCTTCCGCCGGACAATCGGAACCAAGTGGTGCGAGAAGTCTGGGATTCAGGCGGCGAAAAAGTACTTGGGC
Organism: Verrucomicrobiia bacterium; assembly: GCA_035503815.1. Taxonomy (GTDB): domain Bacteria; phylum Acidobacteriota; class Terriglobia; order Acidiferrales; family UBA7541; genus Palsa-295. Next base: position 25,290 of record DATJTF010000025.1, on the reverse strand, counting down.
CATTCTAGTATCGAGACGACAATGCGCTACCTTGGCGTAGCCGATGTTCGCAGCAAGGAGACTCGCAAGAAGATTGAATCAGTGGCAGCGGCATTCGAGGCCGCTTGATCGTGTGGCCCTGAGGTGGGATCAACCCCCCCTCGGGCCGCACAACCCTCCACAACCCGATTAAACTCTTGACAGTACCAGAGCCTAGTAGTACCTTGTCTTTGGCTTCAGAATTGCTGGCCGACCTCTTTGGCGTCAGGTGAATTTCAATCCTGGGGAATGTCGGAAGCAGAAGCCGCCACGAAGAAGGAACAATCCAAACGTAGCGCCCCCGGATTGTTTTGTATTTCATGTCATCTAAAAAAAGGTCACGAAACATAGTTTCGCTTCCTGAGCCTTTCCTCATCTCAACTCAAAACGCTGCACGAATGCTTGGCGTGTCAACCTGGAAAGTCAGGAGGCTAATTCGCCATAAAGAACTCTCCGTCAAAAAAATCTCGCAGACAAATTTTTTGGTGTCCGTCGAAAGCATCCGACGTTTTGCGGGGAGTGCGTCATGACTCCGGCAAAATCGCTCTTAACCCCCCAAGAAGTTTGTACCTATCTGTCCGTGTGTCGCCGTACATTGCAGCGGCTCCTCAATCGTAGGGAAATTCCTTTTATTCGCATAGGTGCGTCCCTGCGATTTCGTCCCGAAGCTGTTGAGAGTTTCTTGGCTCGGCGTGAGACAAAATCGAGGGCGGCGTGATTCCTGCCAAGCGGCATGCGCGTGCCCGTTAAGCGGAGGTCCGGCTCGAACGGGCTGCGTTTCACCATGTCGTCATCAGACTTACGAAAGCATTACGGATTTTCGAGGCAAAAAATAGCCTCTTAAATCCTTATATATGGAGACGCGCATGACGAATGAACAACCAATTCTGAAGACTACGTTTCAGGTCGAGCCGACGCTATGGAAGACGATTCGAAAGTTGGCGATTGAGAACGACACGACGGCTGGAGCACTTTTGCGGTCGGCTTTGCGTGACATTGTAGCACAGCACAAAGCAGCAAACGTGCAGAAGGCTCTCCGTTCAACTGCGGGTAAGCCGACGAGCAAAACCTCGGGGTAATCTCGGACCGGAGCTGCACCCACAGTGTAATCACGATGAGAGAGTCTTAAATCTGGAAGCCGCGATCCACAAAAAACGCGACAGGCTTACCGCGAGCCGGGAACAGGAAGTGCGGGAGAAATCAGAGGCATCAAATGCAAGGCGTTGTTACTCTTGAATCCAAAAAAGGCTGGTGGCTCGTCGAAGAGGACGAAACCCACACGCTCTACTTCATTCATCACTCCTCCGTTCACCAAAATCGTAATCTCCACGAGTTTGATATCGTGCTCTTTGAAGTCGCCCCGAACCCGCGCAAACCTGGATTTTTCCACGCGGTCGACGTTAGATGGGTCGGCAGCACTGCGCCTCGACGCGGAACCTTTGCGAATCCTCCGTTGCAAGTCGGATTGAAAAACGGAGGCCAGCAGCGATGAGCGCCTTCCGTGTTTCTGCCGTGGCCAGGGAATTCCTCAGGTTGACGGAACCAGCTGCGCCGACGCCGCGACAGCTGACACCGTTTCAACAACGGGCGAAGATTTTAATAGACCGAGGCATTCCCATCATTCCGTTGCTGCCACGCAGCAAAGCGCCCTGCACTGCGCACGCGGCATACGACGCCAGCTCGAATCCGGATCAGATCGCCAAGTGGGCCAAGCTATACAGCCCGGATAGCAACGTCGGCGCTGTTGCCCGATTTGACGGATTTTGGAAGTTGGACGATGACGCGGGAACCCTGGCCTCAAGATACAAAGCCGACACAGGACAGGACCTGCCAATCACGTTCACGGTCAAGACAGCTCGCGGATACCACTACTATTTTCTACACGACGAAGCGTCACGCTTAGTCCGCTATGACGGACATGAAAACTCGGGGGTCATCGCCATCCCCGGATACAAAGGCGAGGCTCGTTGCAACAACCAGTACGTCGTTGGCCCGATGTCGGTTCATCCGTCCGGCGCGCTCTATGAAATATGCAACGACGCTCCGATTGTAGCGGCTTCCGTCCAATTGCTTGAATGGCTGCAAAAAGCATTTGCACTCAGTGAATCGCGCAAGCCTGAAAACCAGAAGGCGAAGGACGACGACAACGGGAAACTCGAACCAGGATTCCGAAAGCTATTCGACGCCGTAGGATATCGCCCGCTGGTGAAGCGCATCAACAATCTTGAAAACGTCAGTCTGCACATCAGCGATCTCGAACTTGGTGAGGTCGTCCCTTGCCCGATGCCGCATCACAGGCACGCTGATTACAGCAATTGTTTTGGGCCGCTGAAGGACGCGCCCGAAGTATTGCACTGCCTTGGTAACTGCCAATGGAGCGGTGACATGGTTGCCGCGTGCCGCGAGCTAGACGGCGGCAAGGCAAAATACCGGACGATGTACGACTGTGCACGGGCCATCTGCAAAGAAGAGCGCCTGAAATTCGAAGACTTTTTTCCGTCGAAACCGGCAGAACAGTCCACGAAACTTCTTCATCCAAAACTATCGGACGACGCTCTTTATGGTCTAGCTGGCGACATCGTAAAAATGATTGAACCTCAAACGGAGTCGCACCCTGCGGGGCTGCTTGCGCAAATCTTACTGTATTTTGGAAACGTGCTTGGGCACACAGCTTATTTCCAAATTGAGTCAACCCGTCACTACGGCAATCTTTTTATTGTTCGCGTTGGGATTAGTTCCCGCGCCCGAAAAGGGACGGGCGGTGACCGCATCAACGCGTTATTTGAACAAGTTGATCCTGTGTGGTTTAGAACTCGGCTTCGCAGCGGCCTAAGTTCTAGCGAGGGTTTGATTGTTGCAGTTGGTGACGAAGAATTGAGCGAAGACCGTGACGGGCATCCTGTCGTACTTCACGGAGAGGTCCACGACAAGAGACTGGTTTCTTACGAGGGGGAGTTTTCACAGGTACTTGTCGTTATGCAACGCGCAGGTAACACGATTTCAACCAACCTTCGGAACGCTTGGGACGGAAAGCCCCTCCGCACAATGACGATTAAACCACGATGCGCCACGAACCATACGATTAGCATCCTTGGGGACATTACGGGTACCGAACTCAAAAGCAGAATGAGCGCTAACGATTCTGTAAACGGCTTCGGCAATCGATTTTTGTGGGTTCATGTCGAGCGAACAAAGTTGTTGCCGTTCGGTGGGGAAGAAATTGACTTCAGTCCTTACGTCGAAAAATTGAAACACGCCATCGAGTTCGGTCAGAGTCAGAATCGAGTTTTTATGGATGAAAATGCCAGGAAGATGTGGAGCCGCGCGTATACACACAGTTTTGAAGATCGCGGTGGACTTTTTGGCGCGGTCACGAGCAGGGGGGAGGCCCAAGTTCTGCGGCTGAGCTTGATATACGCGATGTTGGATCGTAGTGGTCACATCCGATCCGAACATCTGCGCGCGGCCTTGGCGTTTTGGCGATATTGCGAGGATTCGGCTCGATTCATTTTTGAGGAACTGACCGATAACCAACAACTGATAATTGAATTTGCGCGCGAGCGCAGTGGCGCAACCAAGACCGATTTCCTCAAGGTTCTGTTCGGTCGGCATCGTTCTGCTACAGACATCGCTGCGGACTTGGAACAGCTACTGCGCCTTGGTCGATTGATTTCTTCGAAGAACAAAAGAGGGGTTACGGTCTATTTTTCGCAGGGTCGCACAACATGTCCCGTTTTGCCGAAAAGCGAAGAGACCTGAAAAAGAGGGAGGTCGCAAGGTCGCCTCCCGCAGCCAAAAAGTTAAATTAAAGAATATAAAGAAGATAAGAGAAGAGAGAAGAGAAAAACAGGACATGCGGTGCGACCCAATTTTTTGACGGTTTCTTGAGCACGCGTCGGGAGGCGACCTTGCGACCTGTATGTCGATTTTCGGATGTCTCAAAACTATTTGGAGTTTCGACGGGGGTTTCAAAATGAGCGAAGAAGTCAAGCAAGAGCCGAGGGTCATTTGTCTGGCGGATGTAAAAATGCGTCCTTGGGATGGCTACGAACACGGGAGGAAGAACATGATTACCACTGGTTCGAATGACCGCTTGAGCGTCCGGGAACTGGTTCGAGTGCTTCGGAAGTGTCCAGACCAAGACGCGTTCGTGGTGTTTCCGATGGAGCCTGGACAGTTTTTTATGATCGACGGCGTCAATCCTCGCATCGGTCACGCTGTGGTTGAACTAATACGCGGGACAGAGGGGTATGAATAGGTGATCTGTGAAAAATCCAGAATTTGTTCTCAACCCGCGAAAAGGTCAGGTCGATGGTTGGTTCCCAATTGGCGACGTGTCACTAGCGTGCAGTTTCTCGCACATCGGCAAAACCCGGCTCGTTCTTGACTTACTTCGGACGCAACGTGAGGGACTTCCTTTTCTCGGGCACAAAACCAATGCACTGCCTTTCACGGTGATATTTACGGAGCGGAATGAGGACTCCCACGAGGAAACGATGGAATGCATGGGCATCGGCCCAACTGAGTTTCCGTACAGATTTATATTCAAGCAGGACGCTCAAACTCTGAAGCTCATCGATGGTTGCATTGCCGAGACTTCACCGAAGGTCTTGCTTGTGGATGGCTTGGATGTTCTGTGCAGATTTGCGAACAGCGTTCCGCATGTCGTGCGATTTATGGGCGCGCTGCAACACATTGCCGAAAAACACGAAGCCGCCATCATCGGCACTGTGATCCGCCCTGCAATCCTTCGCGGCTTGAGATCAGACCCGTGGGAGCGTTTGGCTGAAACCGTCATGGTGATGCAGCCATTGGGACTGAACACGCGAAAGCTGAAAGTGGTTCTGCGAAACGGACCTATGGAACAGTTTGACTTGGCGTTCGACAAACAAGGAATTTTGCACCAAAAAGGAAAGACGAATTAACTTTCGGAGCAAGATCCGCACTGGGCGAGGAAGCGCATGGAGTTAAGGTTGTGTCGGTTCGCTCGAAGTATTCGGAAATATGGGCGCGATTTGCCCAGCAGGAGTTGGAACGTTTGGGCTTCAATCCTGTTGTGTTTAGCGGAAGGACTCGCACAGATTTGTGGGTGCGCGCCGGATGCTATGTCCAACTCATCGGAAATTATACGTTGAGAATCTACGTGGTAGGTGATCCATGTCCGCACCCGTGATTGACCTTGTCGGGGTCCGTTTCGGATTTCTGTTGGTGATCGGTCGGTCGGAGACGCCAGGGGATTCGTCGCGTTTGATTTGGTACGACTGCGAATGTCGTTGTGGTGCCCGAGTTTCGGTGAGGTCGGATTACCTTAGAAATCACACGCGCAGGAAGTGCGGTCGTGATTGTTCATACGCAGGAGCTGATATTCTAGTTGTGAGCAAGATCATTCCGAGCCGGTACTGAGGCCGAAACAAAAAAGCCGCCTCGCTTGAAGCGGGCTCGGGGGAACGAATCGGTTGGGAATCATGCCGCGAGCAGATTGCCGAGCACTGATTCATTGGCTGCAGCGGCTTCCTCCGGCGAAAGGTTGGCGTATTTCACCGTGTTAGAAATCGCAACGTGGCCCGCATAGATTTGGGTGCGGTAGATATCACGGCACGCGCGATAAAACCACGCGATGCCGGAGTGACGGAGGGCATGCGCCCGAGCCTTCTCGGATTTTAAGCCTGCCTTCAAAGCGTAATTGCGAACGATTCTGTAAAACTGATCGCTGCAGATGCGGAAAAGAGGCTGGGCCGCATCGGTGATCTTCTCTTCGGCGACATACTGTGCCAGCAAGGCGGAGATTTCAGGAACGAGCGACTCGTATACGGGCTTCGAGCCTTTGCCGCGATTGCAAGAGATTTTGCCGTCCGAGAGATTCGCCAGCGTCAGCGAAAGCAATTCCGAACGGCGCAGAGCGTACGTCGTCGCCAAAAGAATCATGAGCGAGTCACGCGTGCTGCCAGAGGCAAGGGCACGAACGCGTGCGAATTCTTGCTTCGTCCACCAGATAGGTTGCCGTGCAGTATCGTTGCTCATTAGCGTTCCTCCGAAAGAGAATCTGTGATTGCTCGACGAATCCACTCCGCGTAAGAAATGTCGGCCTTTGCGGCGGCGGCTTCGACTTCTAGGCGCATGGACTCGTTGACCAGGACGATCAGGCGGCTGTTTTGTTTGTCGGCTGCGGCCTTCTTTTTCATGCTCAAATAGTGCCAGATTCATGCACATATGTCCATAGTATTTTTATACTATTCGGGTCGATGTTTCGGTATGTAAAAAGCGCTCGGTTAGGACGCGCGCTGGATGGAGAGCCGCGCGATAGGCGAAGGCGGTGACGAATGGTACAGGGTAGGCTAGATGATCTTGCCCTCTAATCGGTTTGCGTTCGTCTTGGGCTTCCCAACGCGTTTTGCAGTGTTCGCATATCAGCCGCGACGAGGGCGTAACGCCCCTCAAGGGAATTACCGCGCGACGCATACAATACGCTCCGCGCGAACCCGACACTTGTTGGGGGGCGTTCGCAGAGTGGAGCACTGTGCTGACACGGGGAACAGCGGGCCGAGATAGGGCTGAGACCGCCAGGACCGAGGCACTGGCGAGCATTGGATTCCCGCGCGAATGGGGTGCTGCGGTATCATCGGCGGGAAGAGTTTTTAGTCGGCGGGCTCCGGGCGACCTTGCGCTGTTGACGTTGCTGAGATCAACAGGACGCGGATGTCACTGTTAGAGACTGCGTAAGGGCAAGGCATTCACAGGCTCGGCCACAAGGGGCAGAAGAGCCACCGGGACGCGTATGGATGGCTGCGCAGTCCCACAGCGAAGCAATCGCACGGGTCGCCTTAGCTGTCGACTCGGCAGAGTGAACGCGGCCACTCCGGCGGTGGACGCGATAGGTGAGGGAGTTAGGCACGCGCCCATTTTTGGATCGCGCGATGTAATATTTTTACCAACCGGGTGGAAAAGTTACCGAATGGATAGAAACGTTACTGCACTTAGGTAGTCTCTATTGAAAACAAACAGCTTAGAGCCATAAGCTTGCGGAATTGTCATGGCGACATGTCGGAAAATATCTATTTTCAAGAGTCGAAACCGATCAGCGTGTGGAATCCGCGTTGGATCACACGCAAGTCATTGATTTCACTCGATAATCGAGCCCATCGCGGACGAGCCGGACGTGCGGACGTGGGAATCCCACCCCGATCACCCCGCTGCAACGCACTGATTTTATTGGGTTAGCAATAAGTACCGACAAGTTCCGTACGAGATGAGTAAATTATTTCTCGCGGCCAGCAGAAAGAATTGGGGGATCCTATCCCGTTCATTGTAAAGGATTTACAGCCCCCACGGAAGTTTGCGAGCCCGGCGACGTGGCTCCCACCTTTTTCCTTCGTCGTCCCAAAGCCGCACAAAAACAAGCCATTTATCGCCCATAAAAATCGCTCCGTACTGTAGGAATCTCAAGCGACATTCTCGCGCCCAAGTACCGGTTAAACCCCTGTGAAATCCGCGATCCGGCCCTCGACCCTGTCGCCCCAGCGTACCTTCGACGATATATTACCGTCTGTGCAATATATGGACGAAGTCATCTCAAAGTGCTTTCGAAGTTCGCTTACAAACAGCCTCATCCGCCCATTACTGTGGAGTGGCGCGTCTCGCGCCGGTCTCAAGGGTAAAGGGTATCGCTGCTCCCTCCGTCAGTAGTGCCCGACCCCACCTTTTGATCGTGGGTTATTCATGAACGCTCAAGACGATATTGATTTCCTGCTCGGCACAAATTCAGAAGGAGACCTCGGCACAAATTCACCAGACTTCTCAAAAAGTCTCAGCTCGGGTCGGCATAAATCCTCCGAAGCTTCGGAGCAGGCCACCAAAAAGTCGGATGGCGCACCTCGGCATAAATCGGGGAGGCCACGCGGCAGCGGAATGAAGGAGTTCGATTGGCGCAAGTATGAGCGCCTGGGGGCTGGCTTGTCGCGGGTGAACGCCGCGAAGGTCATGGGCGTGTCGCCTGGAACGCTAAAGCGCCGCCTTGCGGAGCGCGAGGCCACCGAGCATTTTTGAAAGGAGCAAGACTATGGAATTTAGCAAGTTGATCGAGACCCGCGAGTGGGACGCGCTACCCCCCGCAATCCAAAAAGCGATGCGCTATTTAATCGCCGAGGGTTCCTGGGATTTGACCGATATTCACATTGGTTTGGCGAGGTACCCGGAGCTCACTGCAGTGCTGGCCGAGGTGGCTCTCGGTGATCCGAGGATCGCTCGTATTTTGGAGCTGCGTTTTGGGGCGGGACAAAAGCTATGAGCACCAAGCTCAGGGTCCCGCCAGAATATCCGGTGCCTACCGGAGTGCCCGCGACCGACTGGGTCAAATTCTTGACCACCTCCGTTTGGACGGCTCTGTCTGACAAGCAACGGCGATTTTTCTCGATCCTGGTTTCCACAGGGAATGCGACGGTCGCTGCGCGCGAAGTCTACGGCTGTGCCAATTCTCGGAGAGTTTCGCAGACGGCGTATCAGACGATCCGCGCCCCGCGTTTTGCGAAGGCTTGGCGATTTTTCCGCCAAGAGCTCCCTCGACTCGTTCTTTTGGACTCGTTGAAGGACACAGCAGTCAATGCCACATCGGCGGTCGCGCGCGTCGAGGCTGCAGCGTTGTATTCAAAGCTGGCCGGACTTGAGTCTTCCAGCGAAGCCCTGCTGCCGGTCGAATCGACCCCGAAGCCCAAGGCTTCGAAGTCCACCGAAAAGCCAAAACATTTTTTGAACGAAATCGTGGTCCAAGACGAAGTCGAGTATCGCGTGACGAAATTGGACGCCAACGGTGAAATCGAGAACGCGGAGGAAATCAGTGTTCGACAAAAATAAACCCGTGGAATCGACTGGAAAAACTACGCCCGGTCCCGTCGTTGTGGACACCCGTGAACCGGTCAATGAGGCGACCCCCGTACCGCTCGACCGCGATGCCCTGGTCGAAGCTCTTTTTGCCCAACACGTTCAGAAGCAAAAAGCGACATTTACTTTTTGTCCCGAAATGAGTCGCGACTTTTGGTTGCAACTTTTCGCCGATGAAATCAAGTTTTTTCAGGAGGCCGATGAAGCCGTCGTGCGGCGTTTTATTCAGAAGGTGCCTTCGACCGAAGGTTATAACTTGTGGTACGACCACTACCGGGAAATCCGAAACTTTTTTGATACTCACGAAGAGGAGAAGAGATTCGCCGATCTTTTTGGTCAAGGCCAATGGGACAGTTGCGCTATGGGCAAAGGGTTAGATGAGCGCGCTTCGGCCTTGGAACAACGTCTCGTGCAATTTGATTTCTATCGGCAAATTCCGAACGACGCGCCCAAGGCGGCGCGCGTAATGCTGTACCTATCATTCCACCCGGATTATTGCCACTGGACTCCCTCGAAAAATCTCGTCGTCTCACGCGGTTCGGTTTTCGCGCGGGTCGCGTTGCGCCTGGACTCTAAGTCAGGTGAAAGCCCCGCTTTTTGGTGATCCGGTGCGCCCCCGGCCCAGCCGCACTTTTGTTTTCGAGTGAAATTCGCACAAAAATCGGGCTCCTTTCGGGCAAGAATAGCCTCAGCCGGGTCTATATTGTGGGGTCAATCGAGCAGTCAACCATCAAGGTCGGCTCCTTCACTCGACTTCGACCCCACCCGTTTTTTGGAGTTGCGCGTGAGTGTCGGATCACAAAGTCTTCTACAGGCATTGGATGTGCTGAGCGCTGAAAGGACCGAGCTCCGGGCGACTGCAGAGTCTGTGGCCGTCGCGTCCGGCGCAGAAAGCCAGGTTCCAGCGCCCAGCGAAATTACCACCGAGCAACGCGTTGCCGCATTGGACGTTATGTTGACGAATTCGACTTTGGACGGCAGGACCCGCGAGCGTTTGGAATCACGGCGTCACGAACTGCAAAAAGAGATCAACGCTAGTGCCCCCGTGGGGCCAACCCCACCACCGGCTGAGATTGTTTTGCCAAGCGAGGAAGGCAGTTTTGAATCGCGTATCGCGGAGATTGAAAACTTTCTGGAGAACGTCGCGGTTCCTGCGGGGCTTCGAACGAAATACGAAAATAGATTATTTGCGTTGCAGGACGAACTTTATCGAAGCCAAAACGTCCCTATCGAGCCAGGGCCTGCGATCACAATGACCGCCCGCGATCTTGAAATATTTCGCGCGCGAATCATTCAGGGTGTCGTTGCTGAGTTCTTGAGCATGGAGGTAAAGAAGTGAGAAATCCCATCCAAAAATCTCGACTGAGTTCGAGCCAGGTGCAGATTCTCCCGGAGTTCCAAAACTTGCCAAAAAAGCAGAAAGTGTTTTGCCTAATGGTCGCGGATGGAGTTGAAATGCGGCAGGCTTGTCTTGGAGCATTTGGTTGACGCCGCGCGGAGACGAACCGTGGCACTTTTCCCAATGCGTTACCAGCTGACGCGATAGCATGGTTGCTAGCTGACAAAAGGAGGCCGCTGGTAGACTAGTTGGCAGGGGACTGTATCCTTGACTAAACTGAGGCGCGAGAATCACTACCTTCCTGTGAGCTACCAGAGAGGCTTTGCCGATACCTCGGGAAAGGTCTGGGTCAAATTCGCCAACGAGCCGAACCCGGTCCATCGAAATCCACGAAGTGTAGGAAAGAGGCGCGATCTTTACATCTGGACACAGAAGGGCGTAGCGACCGATAACGTCGAACAATTCTTTGGGAATCAAGTTGAATCGCAATTTGCATTACTCTCGCAACGGATTAAAGAGGAAGGGAGCAAATTCTCGATTATGAGTGGAGTCGAGCAGGGTGTACTTTGTCGTTTTATCGCCGCTCAGACTACTCGAACCCTTGCGCATAAACATTGTATGGAGCAGCAGGCTGGAACATCGGTTGACACCAATACTTTTGTCAGGGTGATGCTCAGGCAGACGCACGCCTTGATTGAGAACTGGAGAAACCGGACTCCGACGATCCATTTTTTTACATCGCTACCTTTGGTTGGTGAGCATTACGTCACGGGGGACAGCCCCGTTCTCGCTATCCAAATAAACGAAAGCAGAGTGTGGATGCCGGGAGACACTCCTCAAGAGTCCATCACCAACCTCACGGACATTCTAAGCAGCCCAAAACATTGCTTCATGATCGCGCTTTCGCCATACATCTGTGTATCAGTCCAAAACTGGGGCGACGGACAGACGCACCTACCGCCTACACACGTTCCCCCGCGTGATGTCCAATGGTCAAATGACCTCGTTCGCACTCAGAGCAGGGAATTCGTAATCGCTCTCCGTAAAGAGTCTCTGCCACGCCACCTATTCACGAGATTTGTTGCCAAGGGGGCTTAGTCGGAGAAAGTGCCGCGCGTCCACTCAAGCTATAATTCTCTACCAGAGGAGTTCCACATGGTCATCGGTGACAGATTGAAGGCTCTACGCGAACAGAAAGAAATGTCGCAAGGAGACATTCAGAAGAGAACTGGCCTGCTTCGCTGCTATATCTCTCGTGTCGAGAACGGACACACGGTGCCAGCGATCGAGACCTTGGAAAAGCTCGCGAGGGCACTCGAAGTCCCGCTGTTTCACTTCTTCTACGAAGGTGAAAATCCTCCAGTAGCCCGCCCTCAGAAATCCGCCGACAACGGATGGGGATCGCAAGGCCGAGAGGCCCGAATGCTCCACCGCTTCTGTGTAGCGCTCTCCCACATGGAAACCTGAGACAGGCAGGTGCTGCTCTCAACCGCGGTGAAGATGTCCAAACGGGTGCCGCATCGGCGCGGGAAGAGAAAGAATGACGGCTAGGTAGTGCGGTGTTCCGAAATCAGAAGAGCGATCTAGTACGCGTTGGGGATGTGGGGCCCGGCAATCCGAAATGTAAGTTAGCGCGTCGGAGTCCCAGGTTGGGCTGTGCTTCCGTGACGAAGATCATTACCTGTTGATGGGTACAACCGAGAGGGCACAATTTCAACTTTCTCAGCTCTTCGGGCAATCGGGGGCGCAATGCTTATGGAGACATCGCGGTGTGAAAAGGTGGTCCTACACTCTCGAACAAGTCAACTTCATCCCCACGATAATTAGTGACGACAATAGAATAGTCATGGGCACGAGGATTTCGTGCAGCTGGGAAAGCCGAGAGTTCTGAGGAAGCTCTATATTTAGTCTAGCCATCCCTCGAATCTCCCAGTGTAAAAGCAAGGCGTAAACCCACGCGAGAGGGGGAAACAAAGCAACTTCGAGAACCGCACCACTCACGCATGATTTTCGAGCTTCCATGGAGTTTTGAATGTGGAAAGCCCATATAAGAAACACGATTAGAACTGCTGTGCTCACCAAGAATTTATATGACCTGAAGGGCGATTTTAGGAAGTATCGCTGCATGTTTTTTTCCTCTGTCAGAAGGATGGCCCACCACACAGCATTTGGTTGACATAGGAGCCTGTTACTGTAGTGGAAAGCGAAACCGCCCCGCCCAATAACACTCCGTTCCATCCTCCCACGAATGGCATGGATGTGACGGCAATACCGAAGCCACCGAGAAGGTTCAGTCTGTTAAGACCCTGATTCATCTGATTGCATTGATCCTGGGTAAACAGTTGAGACGGTGTCGGACCGAACGTCCCAAGAGCCCCCGGCGCGAACATTGTAAGATTGTAGAGACTGCCGTTCCATACTCCGTTCACAGTGACAGCGCTTTCCGTCATGGGGTCTAATCCACCGTCGGAATCGATGTCAATGGTGGCTGGATTGGCGTAACCTGGGAAGAAGTATCCCCCATTCATCGCGCACTCGCCGGAGTTGCTATTCATATCGATTCCGTTGCCGTATTGTTGGTCAACTCCAGTACCGGCATTGTTCAAGTACACGCACACTCCGCTTGGGTTAGCACCTCCACTTGAACCGTCTGAGGTCGTAACAGAAAACCCACCGCTTCCACCGCCCCACCCACCGCCTGTGCCGTTGACGCAGCCAGTCCACATATCACAATCTATCATCCCCGTAGGATCGGTGAGTTTCAGAGGGTTATTGCGGACATAGGAGTAACGATTCCAGGTCTGAGGGTCATTCATGCGAACCGACGATATTCCTGCAGGATCGGGCGACGGCCATCGACCTTGGATTCCGTACTCCCGAGCGGGGAAATCGTAAAGGTTGGATACTGTATCCTGGTCCATCCCTGTGAACGACACGTCCGTAGTTCCAGACTGCGCGTACGGCTCGCCAAACGGCCCATAGGCACCATCGTAGTACAGGCCGCGAGAGGGAGTCGAAGCGAAACGTGAACTCCCGATCCAGTCCGAGTGGCGATAGAAAGCCAGTCCGCTCGAATTGTAAACGGCCAGTGAGCCGCCAGTGAGTGGCACGAACGCTTTCTGCAAAGTCTGCCCGCTCATGATAGCCAATTTCGCGCCAGATGGGGCGTATACGAGCTGTGAATAGGTTCCGCTGTTATCCTGTTCTGCCATCCGTCCCAGGGCGTCGTAAGTTACGCCGACGCCGTCAATCGTAACAGGCCGACCCGCCGCGTCCCAAGCGTAGGTGTGCAAGAAATCATTGGTCACATTGCCGTTTGCGTCATATGTCGGCGTGGAGCTTCCAATCTGCGTCATCTGGTTCGTCAGATACGAATAAGTCGGCTGGAACGATTGCGTACCGCTCTTACTTAGGTTTCCGAACACGTCGTAGCTGAAGGTCTGGGACCAAGGCGAGCCACAATTTGCACTTGCGATGCGGCCGAGGTCGTCGCCAGTCGATCCCTTCGAGCAACATCGAGAGTTGCGCCGGTGTGAGCGAAACCGTTCCACTCGTCGCTTTCGGCCAGGTGAATCTCCCTCGCTCCAGTCTCTTGGCAAACAGACACAGCCCGTCGCCATCCCACCAGAGCATTTTGACGAGATCGCCGCGCCGCCCACGAAAGAGGAATACGTGTCCGGAGAACGGATTTTCCTGAAGCGCCGTCTGCACCATGCCCGCCAGTCCCACAAAACCGCGCCGCATGTCCGTCACGCCCGCCACAATCCAGATGCGCGTTCCTGCGGGCAAGCCCATCATCCGAGCAACTGCTCCAGCACCACACGCAGCGCCTCCGCATCGACGCGCCCGGCAATCCGCAGTTGCCCCTTCGGAAGCTCCACGTGAATCATCCCGGATGATGTTCGCCGTCTCCGCGTGCCCGTCGATCGCGCTGCTTCCATCGCTGTGGTGCCGATCACGCGAACCGGCAGCAGATCAGGCGTCTCACTGGACCTGCCTTCCAGCCGTCCTTGCTGATAGAGCCGCCGCCATCCAAACACCTGGTTCGCGTTCACTCCATGCGCTCGCGCCACGCGCGCGACCGAAGCGCCGGGCTGAAGCGTCTCCTCGACGATTCGCCGCTTCTCCTCCACCGTGCGAAATCGTCGCTTTGACTCCCTGCCCCTCACTTGTATGGCTTGCTGCGAAGTGTCCACGATCCACCTTTGTGGACACGATCATCGTGTCCACAAAGGCCATCATCCTTGCCCTCCGACTGTCCGTCTACACGGCCTAAACCGGACGCTTACCCCTTCCCTCAACGATCTTCCCTTTCTCGATTCGCGTAATCGTGATGCTCGTTATCCTTTCGCCAGTCTCCGAATGCTGTCGTCCGTGACGAACACAGGAACCGCACAACCGTCCCATCGCACAAAATATCCTTGTCTCATGCGACAAAGATTTGCGTTGCGAGCGAAGTGGGTGTACATCGAACCCTGAGCCGGAGGGGTAGGGATTGACCTAGTACCACGGACCTTTCGCGAACTGCGCAAATGGCTGCGCCACCCAGAAAAGCTAAAGGCGGTCGCTTGCCGGTGCTGCAAAGGTCAGCCACCTACCGTGTGGGCACAAGCTCAAGAGCGACCGCCCCTGCAAACACAGCAGGGATTTCGCCCCGAAGTTACTGGGGCGTTCGCTTGGTGGGTGCGAAGTAGTCGGCCACTCGACCGGGGGAGACGCGTTTTCACCCGGATTTATTGGACAATCGGTTCGAGGCTGTGTAGACCTTTAATGGCCCAGTTATCTGGATTCCGGATCACGTCTGGCGGTCCGGAAATCGTGGCATAAACCGCCAGATGAGACCAAACGAAGTAGGAATGCACCCATAACACGCCGTGCTCATCAAGCAACTCGGCTGTCGCCTGATCGACCTGGGGATTCTCATTCAAGGGCCGCTTCCAATATGTCCAGTTCCCCGGGGTCTTTGCAATTCGCTCCTGAAGGCGATTTCGTGCCGTGACTTGAGGCCCATCTTCTCGAATGTAGCTCGATAGCTGTAGAAGTAGTGGTTCACCTGCGAACCAAAAGCTTGATACCCTGCCATCGTATTCCTCTTGCACACATCGCGGTAACGAGATTTCGTAGCTCTTGGATGGCCTAATGCGTTTTGCTTCTTTTGCGTACACTATTATTCCCCCTATCAATCGCTCGTCGGATCCTTATGTGGAGGAGATGGAGATGGCGCCGGTGTCGGAGTTGTGGTCGGCGTAGAAGTTGGTGTCGGAGTCGGTGTCGCCTGTTTGTATTTCGTGAGCTCCGTTGTATGAGATCTGCCTGTGGCTTTGTCCATTTCCTCTTTGTAGCGACTTAATTGTTTCTGGCCCGTTTTTTCACCGCGTGCATTATCCGGTTTGATCTCTCTAATGTGCGCTTTTCCTTCATCGTAACGGTCCATCCGACCTTTACCAGAGGGAGTTGTCACTTCAGGCTTCTCGCCGGGCCGAACCTCCTCGTTATTATGCGCCTCTCTCCCGGATCTTAGTTGAGGCGGTTCGTTGCCCAATCCTGTATAGCACGTCCCTGTGATTGGATCGTCATGGGCATAGTTAAAGGATGAGGCCCCACGTGACGATGCATTGGCCCCAATCCCTGAAAGCGCTGTGCTCAGTTCTCTTTCGAATTCGGCTTCATCTCGCGCGTCCTCCTCTGGGTCCTCTTCCCCTTCCTGGTGACCGTCAAGGTCGGCGAAAGTCTCCGGGTTGTCGCGTACCATCGCATACAGATTAAGAGTCTGAGGGTTCGTAAGATTGGCGTACGGAACCGGCGAGGGCACCGCCGACCAATCCGCTGAAAGCCATCGGCCCAGTTGCGAGGAATAGTACCGCGCACCGAAATCGTCATTCCCTGTTTCCGTGTCGCGCTCTTTGCCTTCAAACTTGTAATTCTGCTCGCAAGTGCTGGCGATGGTGCGCTCGCCGCCGAAAGGATAGAAGTCAGCGTCATAGCAGAGAGTGGCCGTGTTCTGTCCTGAAAGCACCTCAGCGTTTACCCGCGAAGTCCCAAGATGGTCCGCGAAATAATAGATTACATTGTTCGAAGCGTCGCGGCGACCGATCCTCGCGCCGCCGAGAAAAATATACTCCGCGAAGCTGCTGTTTGTCGTGCTGCCCGTCAGGTCAGTCTCGTCCAAGACGCTTCCATCGATTCCGTACCAATAAATCTTACCGCTGGATTTTTCGACGCGCTTGCCGTCCCCGTCGTAGGAGTAAGTGACGCCCGCAGCCGAGGTGAGGTGGTTCTCGGCGTCGTAAACCAAAGTGGTCCCGGGAGGTTCCAGGGTCATATTTCCCGCCGTGTCATAGCCGTAGCCGCTCGTCGTGATGCGGTTTTGCGTGTTCACCGAGACGCTCAAGCCACTCTCTTGGCTGCAGCCTGTATAACCACCTGTCACTTGCGTGATACCTGTCAAGTTTCCCCATGCACCGCCACTATTAAGATTGTCGAATTGATAGGTTTCGCCCCAGCAATGCCCAGGGCTGGTGGAATAATTCGAAGTCGTCTCTGCCATCGTTATTCGGTTCAGAGAGTCGTATGTGAAGTTTTGCGAGCGCGTTCCGTCGTAATTGTTAGTAATTCCAATCACGTTTCCATTGTCACCCGACCCGTAGCTAAAATTGTAAGTCAAGTCGATCAGGTTTCCGGTCTGGCCCAATCCTGGGCAATTCGAGGGATAAGACACCACGCTACCCGTGGCCTGCATTCTGGAAGGTTGTAACCGACCGTTGTAAGTGGCCGCGACAGTTGCGGAGTCTCCAAAGACGGCCCAGCACTGAGCTCCGCCCGCCCAATAATGCAGCGTGTTTGCGTAGTAAACGGAGGTAGTGCCGTCCACGAGGGAGACCGGTCTGTCCCCAGTGTTATAGCTATAGTTAACCGCACGTCCGCTCGGGTATTGCAGACTCACGAGGGAGTTCAAATGGTTGTATTGATAGGTGGACGTTTTCTGTATCGAGTTTGTAGTGCGAGTGTCCGTCACCATAACGCCAAGGTGGGGTGTGGATTGATTATAGGAATAGTTCCATGTCTCGGATCCGGCCTGATCGACCATGCCGGTTCGATGTCCGACGTTCAGACACGGTGACAGACCACCGCAACTCGAACCATCGTAAGAATATTGGACGAGCGGTGACGGCATCATTCCGTTCGTACATGTTTGAAGGGTATACGCCTTCGCTGTCAGACGATTTAGTTGGTCATAGCAGTACGACAGAGTGACGGGAGAAGTGCCCTGCTGATTCTGCGCAGGTTCCGTTTTTGAAATGAGGTTTCCATCTCCATCGTATGAATAGGTTGTTGGGACAGACGAGTAGGGAGACATAACCTCAGTATTGGATTCAGGGTTTGTCGAACTTGTTAGACGCGAAAGCGAATCGTAAACGAAAGTTCGCTGGCGAGAGCCAGCCTGCGTCACGCCCGTCAGGTTACTCAACGCGTCGTACGTATAATTGGTGGTGTAGTCGAGTCCGCTCGGGTCCTCTACTAGCTCGGTCAGCCTGCCAAGCCCGTCCGTAAAGCTCTCTCGCGTCTTACCCGCCTCGTCGGTGACCGTCACGGAGTTGCCGGAATACGAAGTCGATATGCTGGAGCCGTCGACGTGGGTCAACGATATCTCCCGCCCGATTCCATCATACGAGAATGAATCTCCCGGCTTTGTGCATTGCGTCGCGGAAAACGGACCAGTGTCCTGATATGGGTACGATGAGAAACCCACTCTTCCGTCGGCGTCGTAACAGGTATCCGTTTCATCGTATGGCGTGGATTCTCCATTTGTAACGGCGAAGCGGGCCTTTCGACCGAGGCCATCTACCTCAAGGTATGACGTTCGATTATTCCCGGAGTTGTCTATCGAATCAGAGATTTCCACTTCGGTTGCCGTGAGGTAACTCAAGTTCGTCTGCCCACCATCCGGGCGGATAATCTGAGTCAGTCGAGCCATGTCGTCGTAGGCGTAGCTGGTTGTCTGACTGTTTGGGTCGGTGGATGACGTCACTAATCCGGTGTTGGTGTCATAGCAATAACTCGTGGTTTGATTCAGCGGATTCTTGACGGATGTGGGGCCCGAACCCGCATAGCAGGAGGAGTAACCGTACATGGTCGTGTTGTTGTTCGGGTCTGTGGATGAAGTCATGAGTCCGTTGGAGTTATAAACATTACTTGTGACAAGATAGCCGCCCGTGGTGTTTAGCCACCGGTGAACGGATGTCAAATTACCAAGGACTCCCTGTGGGCTGCCGTTGTTTTCATCGTAGGAATAAGTTGTATACCCGCGCTGAGTTCCGCCGGTGTCGAGAATCTGCTCAGAGGAAACCAAATCCAAGAGATTGCTCGCTAGATAGTAAGGGTTGGACAGTGCAAGGTAATTCGTGTTTGTGGTCTTGAGAAGTGCCCCACCGTAATCGTAGTCTGCTTCTGTCAGGCCCTTTCCATAGATGCCAACATTTGCTGCGCTCTCATTGTTTGTAGTTCTACCCAGATAGTCGATATAACTGAAACCTGAGTCATAGCTTTTTTCTATCTGGGACGTCTGCCCGTTCGCCCAAGTCGTAATGACTTGTTTGGGAACGACGTTTATTGGGCCGTCCTCAGAGCCGTCCTGCGTGTTCCTGCTGGAACCATAGTTGTAGCTCGTGTTGACCGTCTTCAGTAATGTCCCTCCGTTCTGGTAATACTGTGTCTCCGTCTCGTACCCCGAGCAACTAGCGGCAAGCACCGTAAAGGTATGAACCTCGTAATTTCCCAAGGGATCAGTCACGGTCGTCGAACTGGTTGGGGAACCAGTAGTATAACTATACGTCCAGGTGTGAGGCCCGTTTCCGTCGTTGGCGTTCACAGAACGACTAATGACCCACCGGCCGTTATTTTGGCACTCTCCGGTATTCGTTCCGTAGGTATAGCTAATTGTTCCGCCAGTCGGAAGCGCAATCTGGGTCAGAGTTCCGTAATTGACTGGCGCGCCGTTATATGTGCTGCCATCTCCCGGATCGTTGTACTGAAAGTTCCACGCTTGCCCATTTGGCAACACAATGCTCTGCAACAGGGTTTGAGTACCAGTGTAGGCGGGATAAATGTCTGACGGATATTGTGGGGCAATATTAATTGAGACAGCCGCATAGCAGTATATATACTCAACATTAGCTCCATTTGGGCCTGGTACGCTCCATCCTGTCGCTGAAGCCACTGGTAGTAGAACTTGCGGCGGTTGTGGACATGCCGAAGTTGAAGCACTGACTGAGGTCCCCGAGACTTGTCTCCCCAGTGAATCGGTTAAGACTCCATTGTTGTTAGTGATCGCGTTGCCGTTGGAATCTTCTTCGAACGCCGTGGAAGTGTTGTACATTACTCCGTCGGGACCTATAACGGAGGTCGGAATCCCCGCGCCATAAAGTTCCCCGCTGGATTGGAATGTCCCGTTTACTCTCCACCCTGAGGCGTCCAGCGTCTCCCACGGGCCGCTGTATTGTTCGTAGTAGCTCGGGTCGTAGTTAAGTTCTGTCATCGTCCCAAGGTTTCCAAGCGTGTGTTGGCTGCCATCCGGCATCTCAAGGGACCAATTAGCGTAATAAATTGTGTATTGAGTGTTCTTGCCTGGATTAAATACATAGGGAACGGTTTTCCCCAATACGCTGTACCCTTGGGCCAACTGGACAGAGACGGTTGAGGGGGCAGTTGTTGGAGGAATTGCTTGGTATCCCCAAAGCCACTCACATGTCACATGCGGCGGACAGAATTCGCCACGGTGTTGCCATCGGTTGTTGTAGAAGAGGTTATATGAGAGGTGCAGTTTTCCTCGCTGAGGGTAGATGAGGAATGGGGTGTTTATATTAAGCATTCCGTTCGTGAGGTTGACATAGTCGATGTCTCCGCCATGGTAACTCTCATAGGGTTGCAACCCTAGTTGGTCACCCGCAGTTGTCGGCGGCAGAGTCTGGGCCGTTGCAGAAACTGAGCAGGCTCCAGACACAAAGAACAACATTACAAGTTTCAGGACCGGGTGTCTGTGAGGGCGCGAGATCACTGGGCACCTCCAGAGGAAGGTGCAAATCCGCTTGGATCGACACTGGCGTTGAAAGTAGCCGAAGTTACGGTAGAGACAAAAGAGACTGGCCCATCAGTGACGTTTAGCTGGAAGGGCACAGCGATTCCGCTGACGGTTTGGAAATTCGAAAAGGTCATCGAGGCTTCCAAGGAATCCGTCGCGTTTGCGGATATCGGGATTTGATATTCCACGCGAAGTGGGAATGCCGTTGCAGGATCGAAATACCAGTTTTGCGGTGTAAACGAATGCCCCGTCAGGTCAGAGTCATCGCGAGTCTGAACTTCAATCACCGTCTTGCCATTCAGGGTCGTTGCCCCGACATAAATGAACGAATAACCAGGGCTTTGGATCTCCTCATAAAGAGCTAAGGCCGGAATATGGTAGGGAAGATTTGTTCGCGCTGTTACCGGAGGAACAATAAACCACCCGCCGTCGTGATAATCCTGCGGACTCCCTCCGTTACTGACGAGAGTGTGGCTACCGGTCGCAGCAGTGTCTTCAAGGCGGAACTGGGTCCCCGCGTAGGTCCAGGTAAAATTCGTTGTAGCCGTTTGTTGCGCGGCTTGATCTGCATTGGCTGCGCTGACTACACTTGTACCGCTCACAAATGAGTTCTGCACCTGAGCAAGCGGCCCCACTCCGCCCATGGCTACGAGACTCTGTGCTACTAGCGTGAGGGCTTGCGGATTGCGGACGGGCTGCAGCGCGGACTGTGCATTGCCGTTCATTGTAAAGACGGTGACTGAAAAGAGGAAGGCAAGGCTGGCCGACAGTCCAATCGAGGATCGCATGTCTCCTCCAGGAGAAATATTGGCGGCTATATAAGCCTGAATGGATTAGCTGTCAAGTGAATATCGAGAGATATTACATTTCTTTGAGTAATACTGTGGGGGTTTGAATCCCCCGGATAGACCACATGTGACGCCCAGACCCCGCGAGTGAGTCTGGCCGCACGTATCCTGCCCGCCCTCAAGGGCCTGCGGCAGGGACAAATGGCTGGGCTAAATTTGGACTTTGCCTGATCGGGGGACTGTTCAGGTTTCCGATTGCTTGGAAAACTGAGCAGGTGAGGAATCGGCTTGAAGGCGATAACGGCCCTACGTCTTGCGAAGGCTGAGCTCCAAAAAGTCCGGCAGCAATTGAACCCCATTTGGCCCAATGCCGCGCTTCGCAAAAACCTCACTGAAATCGGCTCCACTCTTCATCGCGTCTCTGAGGGCCACAGGCATCATGACGAAATATCCGTCTTTGATGTAGCCAGCGATGCGGTCTTCCAACCACGAATTCGCTAATTCGATTTGCTCTTCTGTGGGCATCATGTCGCGAGTGTAACATTGACCCAAGTCATTTGTCGCGAGACCATCGGCACATGAAACTGGATGGAATTCACTTAGGCACGTCTGCATTCACCGCCAAGGGGTGGGAAGAGGCTTTCTATCCGACAGGAATGAAGCCTGCTGACTACCTCAGCTTTTACGCCACGAAATTCGACACGGTCGAAGTAGACTCGACGTTTTACCGGACGCCCTCAGCGGCGGTCGTAAACGGCTGGGAGAGGAAGACGCCCGCCAATTTCATCTTCGCGGTGAAGGTTCCTCAGAAGATCACACATGAGAAGATCCTCGTCGATTGCGAGGAGGAGTTTAAGGAATTCGTAAGCACGATGGAATTGCTTGGCCCAAAGCTCGGGCCGATGCTTTTTCAGTTTGGGTACTTCAATCGTTCGATGTTCACGGCGGGCAGGCAGTTTCTGGCGAGACTGAAACCATTCGTCGGAAAGCTTCCTAAGGATCACAAGTTCGCAGTTGAGATTCGCAACAAGAACTGGTTGGTCCCAGAGTTCTTTGACGTGCTGCGCGAAAACAAAGTCGCCTACGCGTTGACGGATCAATCGTGGATGCCCCGCCCGAGCGAGCTATTCGCGAAGGCTGATCCGATCACGGCTGACTTCACCTACATTCGCTGGCTCGGAGATCGAAAGGGAATCGAGAAGGAAACGAGAGTGTGGGACAAAACAGTCGTGAACCGAACAAGAGAGCTGACGGAGTGGGTCGAGGTCGTCCGCAAGGTTCACAAACGCAAAATTCAAATCTTCGCATACGCCAATAATCACTACGCGGGGTACGCGCCAGCGACGTTAGAAAAGTTTGAAAAGATGATGAAAGCAGCGCAAGCGAGAAACTAAGCCCTGTGCTAGACCCAAGGGCAATTCAGATTCATACGGATGGCTCCTGTTACAGAAATCTAGGAGGCATTTCAGGGTGAGCAGCGTACGTCCTATACCCAGACGCGGTGGGCCTGCCGGAAGAGCAAATTGTCGATTTCGGATGCGGCGAAAGTAGCAACAACCGAATGGAGTTGATCGCCTGTGCAAAGTCTCTGGAGTGGGCGCTGGAAAACGCACCGTGGCCGTATGCAAACCGAGTCTACATCGTGACGGATTCCCAGTACGTGGCGAATTGTCATTCCAGTGCTCGATACTGGAAGAAAAGTGGCTGGCGCAAACAAAGCGGTGAGCCCACCGCGAACGAAGACCTCTGGGACAAAATATTGAAGAGCATCGGGAAACTCTCGAAGCTGGGCGTGCGTGTTGACTTCGTCTACCAAAAAGGCAAGAAGACGGAAATTGGAAAGAAGGTGGACAAAGCAGCGAAGACCGCCGCTCGGCGAGGCGGGATAGACGAAGACTCCGGGTACAAGCCGGGCAGTTTCTCACGGTCAATGGTGCGGGATGGAACGGCCACCGTGAGATTTCCGGCGTCTGGACAAGTGATTGTCATCCGCCCCTACGTGAAAAAACTTCGAAGAAAACGTGAGGAGGGAATAAGTTTCAATGTCTTTCAGGAATTAACGGAATTGTACGTCGGCAAATTCTTCGCTTATGCAGAGCCCTCTCTGGCCGCCGCACTTCATCGAGGAAATGGCTATCGTGTGAGATTCAACTCGGACTCACAATTCCCTCAGATTCTGGAAAAGCTAGAAGACGTGCTGCTACCAAAGCCAACACCCAAGAAGAAGGATCACGCTTAACCGTGATCCCGCAGAAAGTTGACACACTCGGCGTTTGAGAGTACGTTCCTGCCAAAATCGAAGGGGACGACATTTGAAAATTGACCTAAAGTGGGATAAGCCGGTTCGATTGAAGGATGGGTCGAAGACGAATCAGATTTACGCCATTAGGAACCTTGACCGCATCCCCAACAGAGCCGGAGTGTACATTTTTGCGCGGAGTTTCGGTCGGTCCATTGCTCCGCTCTACGTTGGACAAGCTTCTAGGGTCAGGAAGCGAATCGACGACCAGCTAAACAATGTCCGGTTGATGATGGGCGTTAAAAACGCGCAAGCAGGCCGTCGTATTTTGCTCGTTGCCCATTTGAAACTGCATCCAGGGCAGCAGGAAAAGAAGGTGCTGGATATCGTGGAATCGGCGCTGATTAAGCACGCCCTCGCTGAGGGGTATGAGCTTCTAAACAAGCAGGGTGTGAAAACGAGCGTCCATGTCATCAAGTCCAAAGGCAATACCTCATCGAAGCAGGTAGCCCCCTTGCGAATGTTAGTTGAACGCAAATAACTCTCAAAATCGTCACTCCATCATCACCTTGATCCCAGCAGCATTGATCTCCTTGGCTAGCTGCGAGCGCCACTCTCCATTCTTGTCGTAGCGGACCCAAAGGACCCCAAGAAGGTCAGACGGAAGTTCCACTTCGTCCACGTAGATTGGACAGACGTGCTCCCGACCGAGCTTGGCAATAAAGTAACCCAGTTCAAGGATCACATTTTGACGCGCTCGCTTTTTCGCCCCGGTCGCGTCGCGTATCGGTGCGCCGGAGTCGTCCGGAGTCAAAAGCACTACGGCAAACCCAACGTCGGAGTTTTTCTCAAACTTCTCGATGATTGTTTGTCCCTGGTTCGGCTGCTCACGCAAAATCACAACTTCGAGACTAAGAGTTCTCAGGAAAGACGCCACTGCTCGGTTCACGTCCTCAGAATGTCCATGCACCAGAAAAATCTTGCGACTGACGCTCTGACCATGCTGAATATTTGGCCCATGAATGCTGTCATCAGCCTGAATGGTGCCCTCGACTTCTCTAATCAACTTTGGAGTAGGCGAAACCCTGTCCGGATTAGTGAGGGTGGCCGCAGAAGAACGGCGAAGATACCCTTCCTCCGTTAGTAGGCGCAAGTTCCGACCGATGTCCTGTGGTTGCACTCCCAAGTAATCAAAGTCTTCGGCACAGTCGAAGTCTACTAACGCCTCTGGAGCATTTTTTTGCGGATGTTTAAATCCAAGGTAGTAGGCACTAAGTTTGATGAAGTGACGGATAGTCTCGTCACTAGCCTTTTTCTGGGGCTGAAAATCGTTCGCTGTGAGACGGAGTTCATGGTATCGATGTTCAATGAACGGCGTCTCGAAACTGAAGGTGCCCGAATCGAAGGCTCGGCGGAGTGCATTCAGTCTTACCGCCTCGATCCGCGCGTCATAGTCTTTTATGAAAATCTTGTCAGTTCCGGATCGGAACAGCGAGACAATTCGCTCTCCGCGATCTTTACGCATGTCTTCCAGCTTGAAATAGTAAAGGACACCATCACGCCCGTCAGCGTTTCCAACACCTTCGTACTCTGCCCCGAAACACTCACCTCCAAGCGTCACAAGAATCATCATTGGCGTCTGTTCTATATTACGCATTTTCCCGGTTGCTGCGAACTTTACAGGTCGCTTTTGGACTTGAGAAGAATTGATTGCTATCACTTGCGCTCCGGAGGCTCAGACAATTTCTCAACGCTTGTCGGACCAAACTGGAGTCGATACTGGCTTCTGATGAAGGTTAAGACGGCTCTACCTCTGACCTGACCGGCTGTTTTTGTACCAGCAGGAGTGAGAGAGAATTCACTTTGGAGGGAAGCTGGTATGCCCATGAGGAAATACAAGCCGGAGCAGATCGTGACGCTGCTGCGGCAGGTTGAAGTCGGAATCGCCAACGGA
>DATJTF010000024.1:0-170408 GCA_035503815.1 Verrucomicrobiia bacterium | reverse complement strand
GTCTCGCGCTTACCCGCTCCTGGACGAAATCTGTTTTGCGGCGCGGCGGCCGGTAGGGCTCCCGCTTGCGGAGAATCCAATAGCTGGCTTCGGCAAGATGCCGGGCGACGGCCACGATGGCGCGCCCATGCCCGCGCCTTGGCGGGTGGCACGCCCTTACCTCTTGGTTTTCACGGATTGAAATCGAAGCTCTCCACTTCCGCGTTACACTCCACTTCCCTTCCTCCTCCCCTTCTCCCCGGGTTTCGATTTCACGTATGACCTGCTCGCTAAAATCCTGCTGGTAAACGATCCGACGGGATCCCGCGGCTTTACGCTGGCCTGTGCCTCCGGTAGAATTTGGTGAAGTCGTCGCAAGGCGGGAAAACCACCGGAATGCTGAGATGGGTCACAGCGGGAGAATCGCACGGGCAGGCGCTGGTCACTTGGGTTTCCGGGTTCCCCGCTGGTGTGCCCGTGGACTCCGAATTTGTAAATCGTGAGCTCCACCGCCGCCAGCTCGGCTTTGGCCGGGGCGGCCGCCAGAAAATCGAGAAAGACACCGCCGATTTTTTGGCCGGCGTCCGCCATGGCCGCACCATCGGCGCGCCCGTCGCCATCCGCATCGAGAATCGCGACTGGAAAAATTGGGAACAAGCCCTGGCCGTCGAAGACTCCGAGGACGCCAAAGACGCCCGGCGGCCTCTGACCGCCCCTCGTCCTGGCCATGCCGACCTGGCCGGTTCCCTGAAATACGATTTTCATGATGCCCGTTACATTCTCGAACGCGCCTCCGCCCGAGAAACCGCGGCTCGCGTCGCCGCCGGGGCACTGGCCAAGCTTTATTTGCGGGAATTCGGCGTGCGCGTCTTGAGCCACACGATTGCCGTCGGCCATGCGCGCCTCGAACGCCCCGCGTCCTGGGAGGAAATCGAGGCGGTTTGCGCGAACCTCGATTCCCCTCTCCGCTGCGTGGACCCGGCCGCCGAGGCGCTCATGAAAGCCGAAGTGGACAAAGTGCTTCGCGCCGGCGATTCCGTCGGCGGAATTTTCGAAGTCGTGGCGAAGGGCTTGCCCGTCGGCCTCGGAGCCCATGTCCAGTGGGACGAGAAGCTCGATGCCAGGCTCGCTCGCGCCGTCATGTCCATCCAGGCCGTCAAGGCTGTCGAAATCGGCACCGGCGTCGCCAATGCCACCAGTTACGGCTCGGAAGTTCAGGACGAAATCGGATATGATTCCGCGCGGCGCTCCTTCACGCGCTCTTCGAATCGTGCCGGGGGCCTCGAAGGCGGCATCACCAACGGTCAGGACGTTGTCGTTCGCGGATATCTGAAGCCGATTTCCACTCTTCGCAAGCCGCTTCAGACCGCCGACCTGAACACGAAGCAAACGCTCCAGGCCGCTTACGAGCGGTCGGACTATTGCGTCGTCCCCGCGGCCGGTGTCGCTGCGGAGACCATGGTCGCTCTCGATCTGGCGGGCGCCTTCATCGAGAAATTCGGCGGCGATTCGCTCGCTGAGGCCAGGCGCAATTTCCAGGGCTATCTGGATCAAGTCGAAAATTTCTAGGACGGACTGGCGATGATTCATCCGATTGTCAAATACGGCGACCCCATTCTCGAAACCCCGGCCAAGCCGGTCGAGAAATTCGACGACGAACTTCAGGCGCTCGTCGCCGATATGTTCGAATCCATGTACGCCGCTCAGGGCGTGGGCCTCGCGGCCCCGCAAATCGGCGTCTCGCTTTTCCTCACCGTCATTGACGTTTCCAACGGCAAAAATCCCGATGCCAAGCTCGTCCTCGCGAATCCCGAAATCATTCACACCGAAGGCGAGCAGCACGAAGAGGAAGGCTGCCTTTCGGTCCCGGGTTTTCGCGGCGTCGTCTCCCGCCCTCTCTATGTCACCATCCACGCCCAGGACGTCGCGGGAAAGGAATATGAGATGCGCGGCGAAGGCCTTCTGGCCCGCGCCTTCTGTCATGAAATCGACCATCTCCACGGCGTCCTCTTTATCCGCCACCTCAGCTTTCTCAAAC
Organism: Verrucomicrobiia bacterium; assembly: GCA_035503815.1. Lineage (GTDB taxonomy): Bacteria > Acidobacteriota > Terriglobia > Acidiferrales > UBA7541 > Palsa-295. The sequence continues at coordinate 168,391 of DATJTF010000024.1, read as the reverse complement.
GCGACATGATCCGCCGCAAGATCCGCAAGATGCAAAAAGCCGGCGAGTGGTAGCCCCGGCCATGCCTCTGCGTCTCGTCTTCTGCGGGACTCCCGCGTTTGCCTTGCCCGCTTTTCGCCACCTCGCCGCCCAGCCCGATTTTGAAATCGTCAGCGTCATCACCCAGCCCGACCGCCCCCGCGGCCGCGGCGGCGAACTTGCCAGCCCGGTGATCAAGGACGCGGCTCTCGAATCCGGCATCGCCGTCTACCAGCCGGAGCGAATCAAATCCGATTCGGCCCGCGATTTCCTCCAGCGCGTCTCCCCCGACGTGATCGTCATCATCGCCTACGGCCAGATCATTCCCGCGCACCTCCTCGGCATTCCTCGTCTCGGGTGGATTAATCTTCACGCCTCCCTGCTCCCCAAATATCGCGGCGCCGCTCCCATTCAATGGGCCATCGTTCTCGGCGAGACTCGTACCGGCGTCACCACCATGCGCATTGACCCCGGCCTCGACACCGGCCCCATCCTCCTTCAGCGCGAAATCGACATCGGCCCGGATGAAACCGCGCCTCAGCTTTCCTCTCGCCTCGCCGAGGCCGGCGCTCCCCTGATGGCCGAGACTCTCCGCCGCCTCGAAAAGGGCGATCTCTCTCCCGTCGCGCAGGACAGTTCCCAGGCCACACTGGCTCGCCCTTTGAAAAAAGGCGACGGGCTCATCGATTGGCAGCTTTCCGCTCCTCTGATTTACAATCGCATTCGCGGGCTCGCTCCGTGGCCCGGCGCGTTTACCACGTTTCGCGGCTCGACGTGCCGCATCTGGGGCAAGCCGCTGCACCCCGCTGCCCCGGCCGGCGCGCCCGGCTCGATTCTCTCCGCGCGGGAAGACGGCTTGCTCGTCGTCTGCGGCGGCTCGACCGTCCTCCGCATCGAAGAGATTCAGCCGGAAGGCCGCAAACGCGTCACCGACCGCCAATTCATCAACGGCGCCAGAATCCTTCCCGGCGAGCGATTCGGCGTGTGACGCGTGTTGTCTCCCGCGCGCAATAATTTCATGACCATCAGCCCAGCCCGCAAAATTGCTTTCGACATCCTCCGCCGCGTCGAATCGCAGGGCGCCTACGCCGGCGATCTGCTCCATGAAGCTCTCGCTTCCGGTGTCCGCCGTGAGGATGCGGCTCTCGCCACCGAAATCTCGCTCGGCGTTTTGCGGCGCCGCCGCCTGCTCGATTTCCTCCTCGAACGCCACCTGAAAAAATCTCCCGCCCGGCTCGACCTTCCCGTCCTGCTCGCCGTTCGCATGGGCCTCTATCAACTGCTCTACCTCCAGCGGATTCCCGCCCGCGCCGCCGTCAACGAATCCGTCGAGCTCGTCAAGCAGGCGCGAAAATCCTCGGCTGCGCCGCTGGTCAACGCCGTCCTCCGTCGCGCCGCCGAATCCTCCGCTCTGCCTCTCGAAAATTTGATTCCTTCCGATTCCGCGCCCGCCGAGCGCCTCGGCATTCTTCATTCCTATCCCACGTGGCTCGTCGAGCGCTGGCTTGCGCGATTCGGTCCGTCGCGCACCGTTCAGCTCCTCGATGCCGGCAACCGCCCGCCCCCGCTGAGCTGCGTCCTCCACGATCCAGGCCGCCGCGACAATCTATCCTCTTCCCTCGCCGCTTCCGGAATTCGTCTGGACCACGGCGCGCTCCTGCGCGATGCCTTCGCCCTGAGCGGTGGCAGCCCCTCGCACTCTGTCGCTTTTCGAAACGGTGAATTCTCGATTCAAGACGAAGCGTCGCAAATCGTCCCACTCCTTCTCGGCGTCCGCCTGGGCGAACGCGTTCTCGACCTCTGCGCCGCTCCCGGTGGAAAGACCGCCCCTTTGGTCAAAGCCGCTGGAGAAAATGGACTCGTCGTCGCCGCCGACCGCCACTCCCACCGCCTGCGCGCCGTGCACGAGCAGTTCCGCCGCCTGCGCCTTGCCTCCGCCAATCTCGTCGAACTCGACGCCGCTCGCCCGCTTCCTTTCGCCGCGCCCTTCGCCAAAATTCTTGTGGATGCCCCCTGCACCGGCACCGGCACTCTCGCGCGTCACCCGGAAATTCGCTGGCGCCTCGCTCCGGAAGATCTCGTCGAGCTCCGCTCTCTCCAGCTGTCCATTCTTCTCGCCGCAATCGAGCAACTTGCTCCCGGCGGTCGCCTCGTCTATTCCACCTGCTCGCTCGAAAGAGAAGAAAACGAAGACGTCGTGGAAGCCGCTCTCGCTCAATCCCCCGGATTGCGCCGCGCCCCGGCTCGTTCCGTCGCGGCCGAATTGCAGCCCCACCTCGCTCCCGGCGTTTCCGCGGCATCGCTGATCGACTCGCTCGGTCAATTCCGCACCCTCCCCGGCGAACACCCCTGCGACGGGTTTTTCGCCGCCGTTCTCGAAAAGTAATCGCAAAATCGCCGCCGCTCGCGTCAACCCCGCACCGCCGCTTCTCAATTCGTGCTACGCTTTCTTCGTTCCGGCTCGGATCGGCCTCCCGCTCTTCCGCAGTCCTGGCCCTTGCCGCGCCTCGAAGCCATGCCCACTTTCAAAGAACGCCTGCAATGGTTTTTCAGGATGGCGCTGATGCTTTTCATCCTGACTTCGGTCGCTTTTCTCAGCGCTCTCACGGCGATGCGTTTCGCCATTCAGGGCCGTGAAGTCGTCATGCCCGACCTCGTCGGTCAAAACGCTCACGACGCTCAAAACATGCTCTTCAAGGAACGCCTCGGATTTCTCGTGGAAGACCGCATCTATAGTTCGCTTCCCGTTGACGCCGTTGTCCGCCAAAGCCCCGCCGGAGGCGTCCGCGTCAAGACCGGCGAATACGCTCACGTCATCCTCAGCCTCGGCCCCCAGAAAGTCACCATCCCCCACGTCGTGGATGCCAGCCTTCGTTTCGCCAAAATCGAACTGCTTCGCAACGGCCTCCAGCTCGGTGAAATTGCCAGCCTCTATCTTCCGGGCGGCCCGGTTGACTCCGTCATTCGCCAGGATCCCGCCCCCGGAAGCTCCAACGTCGTCAGCCCTCACGTGGACCTTCTCGTTTCGCTCGGCCCTCGCCCTCCTTCCTACGTCATGCCGGCCCTCGGCGGCTTGACTCTCGGCGAGGTCGAAGCCAAATTGAATGCCGGAGGCCTGAAGCTAACAAAGCTCACCACCGAGCCTTCTTCCACCGTCGCTCATGGCATTGTCGTCGGCCAGACCCCTGTCCCCGGCTCCCGCGTCGACCCCGGCGCCTCCGTCGAACTCCAAGTCACGGAATAAGACCCATGCTAGAATCGGTTTGGCGTCCATGACCTACTCCCGAATCGAAATCGCACCCTCTATCCTCGCGTCCGATTTCGCTCACCTCGCCGATGAAATCGCCAAGGTCGAAGCCGGCGGAGCCGACGTCCTCCACGTTGACGTCATGGACGGCCACTTCGTCCCAAACATCTCGATTGGCGTTCCCGTTGTCCAATCCCTGCGCAAGGCAACCCGCCTTCCCCTCGACGTGCATCTGATGATTGAGAATCCGGAGGAGTTCATCGGGGATTTCGTCCGGGCGGGGGCTAACCGTGTTCTGGTTCATCAGGAAGCGACCGTGCACCTGAATCGCGCTCTGGCCATGGTTCGCGAGCACGGCGCCGAGGCTGGAGTTGTCATCAATCCCGCCACCCCGGTCGCCATGCTCTCGGAGGTCCTCGGGGCGGTGGACACCGTTCTGGTCATGTCCGTCAATCCCGGGTTTGGCGGCCAGCAATTTATTCCCGGCTCCTACGATAAAATTCGCCAGCTTGCTCAGTGGCGGGCGCGCTATAATGGCGCCTTCCGGATTGAGGTGGATGGGGGAGTTGATCTGGAAAACGTCGGCGAACTGGCTCAAGCCGGCGCCAACACGTTCGTTGCCGGGACTTCGATCTTCCACACCCCTGACCCAGCCTCTGCGGCTCGTCATTTGCGCCAGCGAGCCACCGGCGCTCTCAGCCAGAAAGCTTGATCGAATGAACTTGGATTCGCAAAGGGGTCTGATGGAAGGAATTCGCGGCGGTTCTAAACAGCTTGGAATTTTTCTTCTGGGGGTCCTTCTCTTCGCCGGCCCCGCAATCGCTCAAAAGAAACCCAAGGTTGTCAAGGCTCCCGCGCAGCCCGCGGCCAGCGAACAAACCCCGGCGGAGCCCGATAAAGTTCTCTACGAGCGGGCCATTCTCGATCTCAAGCACGGCCGCTACACCGAAGGCCGTCTCGCGCTTCAGACTCTCATCAACACTTATCCCGACAGCGAATTCCTGGCCAAGGCAAAACTCGCCACCGGCGACTCCTATTACAAGGAAGGCGGCAATTCCAATCTCACCGAAGCCATCTCCGAGTATCAGGATTTCACCACTTTCTTTCCCTTCCTCGAAGAGGCCGCCTACGCCCAGATGCAAATTGCCATGTGCCATTACCGCATGATGGAAAAAGCGGACCGCGACGACGAGCAAGCTCTCGACGCCGAAGACGCCTACCAGTCCTTCATTCTTAAATATCCGCAGAGCCCCCTGATTCCTCAGGCCGAACAACGATTGCGCGACGTGCAGGAAGTTTTAGCCCAGGGCGAATACGAAATCGCCCACTATTACTACACCAAGCCCGACTACCGCGCCGCCGCCGCCCGTCTGGTCGAACTCACTCAGCGCTATCCCCTCTTCAGCCAGAGCGATGAAGCTCTTTTCATGCTCGGCGATATTTATCAGAAGGCCCGCTTGTCCGTGAAAAACGAGGACGAAAAAAATCACTGGGCCGATCTCGCCGCGAAATGCTACGACAGGATTGTCACCGATTACCCTCTCTCCAAGCGCTCCGCGGATGCCAAGCGCCGCTTGCAGGAACTCGGCATGCCCGTTCCCGCCGCCGACCCCGGCGCCTACGAACGCATGGCGCGCGAGCAAAAATTGGAGCAGTCGCAGCAGCATGAAGCGTCGATCTTTGGCCACCAGGCTTCTTTTTTGAAAATGCCACTCGAGCTTTTCAACACCAAGCCGAACGTCAGCGATGCTGCCCGCGTCGGCGCTCCGAATCTGAATCCCCCGAACGACGCCATCTCTGCCACCGAAGTTCTCCGTCCCGACGCTGCCGGACCCGATTTCAATCTTGCGAACCGCTCCATCGCGACGGCTGACTCCAGTGCCGCGGCGGATGGCGGAGCCCAGGTGGACGTCACGCCCGGCTCATCCGTCGGCTCGGCGGCTACTTCTGTCGGAGCCCAGATTATCTCCACCGGCCCGAACTCTCAGCCATCGCCATCCGTTGACGCCAATGGCGTCACGAACCCCACCTCCGTTGGCGGCGGCTCCGATGTCCAGACGATCGTTCCTCAAGCCGTCACGGGCACCGATGCGGGCCCCGCTCCCAGTTCCGCCCCCTCTACGGCCGGTACCACCCAGGCCACCCAGGGCTCCTCCTCGATCGCTCCGGCCCCGGCGCCAGCTCCAGCTCCTACTCCGGCGCCCTCTCCCTCCGCCGGGTCCAGCCAGACACCCAATCCCTCAGCGGGCGCGGCCTCTTCGAGTGAATCCAGCGATTCCCAGAACGAATCGTCGAGTAAGAAGAAAAAGGGCCTTCACAAGCTCATCCCCTGGTAATTGGACTGTTTACCCCCTGCTAACAATTGAGGCACTCCGGTACCTCGAGTTCATTGACGCCCCCCTTGCGTAGTGCTGCAATATGTTGAGCAGCGGGGGCAGGTGCGTCCCACTATGGGCGCGTCTCCCGAGGGAAGACAGTGCCGAAAATCCTGATCGCCGACGACAACACCAACATCCAGAAGATGGTCTCGCTCGCATTTGAAGAGCGCGGGATCGACGTCGTGTCGGTCGGCAACGGCGAAACCGCCGTTCGCAAGCTTCCCGACGTCAACCCCGATCTCGTTCTCGCCGATGTTTTCATGCCCGTCCGCAACGGTTATGAAGTCTGCGAGTTCGTCAAAAAAGACACTCGCTACGCCCACGTTCCCGTCATTCTTCTCGTCGGCGCATTTGACCCCCTGGATGAAAAGGAAGCCCGCCGGGTGGGCGCCGACGGCGTTCTAAAGAAGCCTTTCGTTCCTCCCGATCCTCTGATCGCCATGGTGATGTCCGCTCTCGAGCGCAATCCTCGCGTGGCCGCCGAACTCGCCAAGGCCAAGGAAGTTATTCCCGAACCTGAACCCCTTCCCGAAGTCTTGGAAAATCCCGCCCAAAAGGCGCCCGCTCCTCTTCCCGATTTCCCCGAACCCACCGCCGAGGAAGCCGCCCAGATCTACGGCTTCGGCAAAGGCGTCCGCACGCTTGACGAGGTGGAAGAAGATACGAAAGACAGCTCTCCCAAACAGCCGGCCGCCGAGGAAGAAGAAGACGAGGAAGACGACAACACTTCGACGCACCACGACTGGCGGCGTCGCGGCATGGATCTGGATATCCCCGACGATATTTCCTCCCAGCCCGCTTTCTCTCTGGAACAGGAATCTTCGCCGATCACATTTCCTTCCGAAAAAGACGTTCCTCCGCGCCGCATCCGCTCTCGCGAAGTGGAAGAAGAACCTGTCGAGCTCGCCAAGCCTCACCTCGAGCTTCCGCTCGAACCGCAGAAGCAATCGCCCGCGAAATCCGGCTACGAATCGCCTGCCGTTCCGGCTGCTGTGCAAATTTCGGAATCTTCCGCGCCGCCCGCTCCCGAGCCTGTGCGCCCTCCGTCCGACACTCTGTCCACATTTTTTGCTCCGGTTGTCCCTGCCGGTGTCGCCGCCTCACCCGAGCCCCTTTCTTCCTCGGTCGCGGCGCCTGCCGTCGAGGACCGCCCCGAGCCCGCTCCCGAGCCGCATCCAGCCGCCGCTTCTTCGCACTGGATGGATCTGATGTCGCCCGCGCCGTCCTCTTCTCACTACGGCTCCGGTTCCTGGCTCGACGCTCTTTCGACCAAGCCGGAAGCTTCCTCGGCCGCACCCGCCGAGCCTGCCGCTTCCGAAGTCGCGCCGGCCACTCCTTCCGAACCTGTATCCGCCGCCTCGGCGGATGAACAAATCTCTTCTGAATCCCCGGCGGAACCCGCAATCGAATCTCAATCCGCCGCTCCCGAAATCGAATCCTTCGAGCATGTCCCGCCGCCCGAGGAACCCCGCGCGTTTGGCGGCGACTCCGGCCGCGGTGGATTTTCCTATCATCTTTCGAGCGAGGAGCCGGCTCACGATCACGAAGCCCAAAGCTCCTATGAAGCGGCTTCCTCGGATCTCCCCGCCGTCGAACCCGAACTTCCGGCTTCCTCTCCGGCCGAGAGTCGCCACGATTCCTTTTTCGCTCCGGAGGCGGAGCCCGTCTCCGCTCGCGACGCTTCTCCCGCTCCCGAATCCGCTCCCTCCGATTTTGCGGCTGCGGAATCTACCGTCGTCGAGACCGTCTCCCGCATCTTCACTTCGGCCTCTCAGGAAACCATCGAGAGGATTCCCACGGCGCCTCCGCCGAACCGCGAAGCCCTTTCCGGCATCCCTTTCCTTCTTCCGCCGCGCGAAATCACGGAGCCAGTGGACGTCACGCCTCCCGAATCCACGGCGGCGCCGGTTGACGTGGATGCGGTTGTCCAGAAAGTTGTCGAGAAACTTGGCCCGCAGCTTCAGGAAATGCTGGCTCAGGGCTTGCTTAAACCCCTGGTGGAAAATCTCCTTCAGCAGGAACTCGCAAAGAAGAAGTAAACCGGCGGGAACCGCTCTTCTGCAAAATCACGCTTTTGAACGCCGCGCCTGACTTGTGCTCTGAACCAATGGCAAACCGAGGATCATCTCCCCTTCGCTAATTCCCTGCTCCCGATTCGCTGATGGCCGCTGTTCGGCTGAATTGCTCCGCTCGCCTCGCGCCTGTCGCCACGCCTGCTTGTCCGGCGCTTCCCGGTGTTTCCTCTCTCGCGAAAGAAATCAGATTCCTTTTCCGCGCCCCCTCCAACACCCGCCAGTCCGCGCGGAACTCCCTCATCGATTCGCGGCTGTGCGGCGGGCTCTTCACCACCCTTTCGTCTCGGTCCAGCAGCAGCTCGTACGCCAGCCGCGCATCGGATTCGCGTCCCAGAATATTGCTTGCGCTTATCCCCACACGCATCCGCTCGTTGTCGCCGGCGATTTCCAGCCAGAGCGAACCATCGGGCTCCACTTTCACGCGTCCCTCCCGATTCAGCCGCTGGATGGTATGGTTCAAATCGGCGGTCCTTCCGACCCACTCCTCCGCCACCGTCTCATCCTCCGCCGACGCCAGCTCGTCTCGGTAGCGCCGCCATTCACCCGGCGTTCCATATATCAGCTCGCGCTCGTCCCGCGCTTCTTCCCGCAGCTCCTTCGCCACCGCGTCCTCATTGTCGCGCTCCGCCACTTGTAACTCCGCCGCTCTTTGGCTGGCCTCCACGTTCGGATACCACTCCGCTTCGTGCACGGGATTGAATCGTCCCGTCAGCCAATACGTCGCCGCCGCGGCCGCCAGCTCGTGGTCCGCGAAGATCAGCATCGGCACCAGCAGCTTCTTCGAGTGGTAGAGCTGTTCGGTTCCGTCCCGGCACTCGCTGCTTCTCTTGATCGTTCCCGGCGCCTGCGCGAAGTGCGTGATGTCAAATTGCAGCTCGGGATGCTTCAACGCATAGTGGGTCAGCGACCGCGCCATGGCCTTCGGGCTCGACATTCCAAAATCGTTCAAGTATTCCGGCGTCACCGAATGCGGGTAATACCAGTTGAGTATGCGCGCCGTAAATGTCGCGCAGTTTCGCGTCACTCCGTTGAAATGGTTCACGTTCGGCTCGGCGTTGAACATTTCGATGAACTTCTTGTCCTGCTCTAGCGTCGTGTCCACGGAAAAAATATAGAGGCTTCGTTCGAGCGTCGCCGCCACCATCTCCCGCCACTCCGCATCCTTGCTCGTCCGGCACGACTCATTCTCGCAATACTCCTCCAGGTATTTCTCGCGGTACCTCTCTTCCAGCGCGTTCTTGATTTTCTCCGACCCCACCAGCGGCCGGTTCTCCGGGTTTTCCACGCCGTACAAATAAATGCTCAGCGGCACGACGTTCCATTCGTAAGGCGAATCTTCTCCCAGGGTCGTGTAGTTGCTGATCACCGACCCTTCCTCGCCCGGCCGGCACAGCCGCAGCTTCACCGGCGACGCCGGGCAAATCCGCGAGAAATAGACAGCCGTGTGCCCCGCTCCCGTGATCCGCGCCAGGCTGGTGTCCAGCGACTCGTTCAGCACCACGCCCACGCGCGCTTCCGCCACGGTGCCGCCCAAACACGCCAGCACGAATGCCAAGGCGATCCGGACCAGGGTTCGCGCAGTCCGAGTCCTCTTCCGGCCCTCGAACCTCGCAGTCGCACTCTTCCCCACCTCTGCCTCCCTGCTCCTGGAATCTGTCTGGGCTGGATGCCTCTATTTTACAGCCTCAAAGGCCCTGCGTACACCCTGCCTCTTGGCGGTGCCCTATTCTATTGAACCTCACACCGTAAAAAAGGTTTCCACGATTTATCTATTTTATTTTCAGAGAGTTAAATGCGAGGCAGGACGCTGCCGATCAGGCGCGCCGCCCTGCCTCGCTGCGGTGGTGGCGGGGGTCAAAAAACCAGTTTCGCCCCTGGGTTACGAGCCCATGTACTGCGCATGGACGTATTGGCCCGTCTGGATGTCGTATACCAGGTACCATCCAGGATGGTCGGGGTCCTCGTAGATGATGAAGTTATCGCCACAATTCCAGCACCAGTTGGCGCAAACCGTCCACTCCCAGGGCGCCACTTCAAAATAGAACCCTCCCGGGAGCCAGAAACGGTGCGCGCCCACATCGATCCGCACCACGTTGTAGTGGTAGCTCGCCCCGAAATGCTCGAAGTGCCCGTGCGGGAACGGGTGCTTCAATACGTACCGCTTGTCGCTCGGGCTGGGCCGCCCGTACCACTTGTCGTTGCTCACGTGCTGCGTCTTATCGACTTTTCCGGTTGGCGCGTGCTCGTACTCCGGCTTCTCTTGCCGGTTTGACCGCGCCTCGGGCGCCGGAGGCGGATGCCCTCCATTCGCTTTCGGATGCGCTGCTTCCTGATGCTGCTCTCCGTGTGGAGCCTCCCCTTCGTGTTGCGCAAACGCTGGCAGGGCCGCGAAACTTCCCAGTGCGACGAACAAGATCAAGCCTTTCATCATGAGCATCCTCTCTGATTGGATTTCCGCGTACCGGGCTGGCACTCAACTGAATTTAACGGCGAGGGCCGCTTTCGCACTCGGCTCCCCGCTCCCCTTGGTCCTGTTCTTGCGACGTGCGCCGTCTTCCTCCCGTTTCAATTATTTCGAAATTGCCCCTTCGCTGGGATTTGCCGCTTCCGCCGCATTTGACGCCGCGCGCTTCCGCCCCTTATATTTATTAATTCAGCCCTGACAGTTATTCTCGGCGTCACGAGGCCCATGCCCCGCGAAATCCCCAAAGCCTACGAGCCCCTGGAAATCGAGCAGCGCTGGGCCAACGCCTGGTACGACGAGGAACTCTTCCGCGCGGAAAACTCTCCCGGCGGTTCCGGCCAGACTTTCTCCATCGCGCTTCCCCCGCCCAACGTGACTGGCTCGATCCACATCGGACACATGCTCGAGCATACCCAAATCGACATGCTTGTCCGCTGGCGCCGCATGCGCGGCGACCGCACGCTCTGGCTTCCCGGCATGGACCACGCCGGCATCGCCACTCAATTCGTCGTCGAGCGCAAACTCGCCGAGCAGGGCGTCCGCCGCCAGGATCTCGGCCGCGAGGAGTTCGAGCGCCGCGTCTGGAAATGGAAAGCCGAGAGCGGCGGCGTCATCAAACAGCAGATGATTCGCCTCGGCGCGTCGTGCGATTGGACCCGCGAGCGCTTCACTCTCGAGCCCGCGCTCTACCGCTCCGTTCTCGAAGCCTTCCTACGCCTCTATCGCGAAGGCCTCATCTACCGCGGCCGCTACATGGTCAATTGGTGCCCGCGCTGCCTCACCGCCATCAGCGATCTCGAAGTCGTCCATCACGAACGTGTCGGCGAAATCTGGGAAATCCGCTATCCCATCGTCGGCGCTCCGGGAGAGTTCCTCACCGTCGCCACCACCCGCCCCGAAACTATGCTCGGCGACACCGCCGTCGCCGTCCATCCCGACGACGACCGCTACAAGCATCTCATCGGCAAAAGGGTTTTACTCCCGCTCCTCAATCGCGAAATCCCCATCATCGCCGACGCCTATGTGGACCCCGAATTTGGCACCGGCGTCGTCAAAATCACCCCTGCCCACGACCCCAACGACTTCGAAGTCGGCAAGCGCCACCATCTCCCCGAAATCGACATCATGACCGACGACGGCCACATCAACGAAAGGGGCGGCCCTTACGCCGGCCTCGAACGCTTCGCCGCCCGAGGCCGCATCGTTGCCGACCTCGAAGCCCAGGGCCTTCTCGCCGGCAAAAAAGAACACACCCACGCCGTCGGCACCTGCGACCGCTGCAAAGCCATCGTCGAGCCCCGCCTCTCCACCCAGTGGTTCATGAAAATGAAGCCGCTTGCCGAGCCCGCCAAAAAAGTCGTCCTCGAGGGCCTCATCGAAGTTGTTCCCGAAAATCAGCGCACGATTCTTCTCAATTGGCTCGACGGCATCCGCGACTGGTGCATCTCCCGCCAGCTCTGGTGGGGCCATCGCATTCCCATCTGGCATTGTGCCGCCTGCCGCGAAATGATTCCCGCCGCCGATTCCTCCGTCGAACTTTTCGAAGGCCACGCCCGTGCCGCCGGCGTTCCCAGCTCTTGCCCAAAGTGCGGCGGCTCGAAGCTCGAGCAAGACAATGACGTCCTCGATACCTGGTTCAGCTCCGGCCTTTGGCCCTTCTCAACCCTCGGCTGGCCCGACGACACTCCCGACCTTCGTACTTATTACCCGACGAGCCTCCTCATCAGCGGCTACGACATCCTCTTCTTCTGGGATGCTCGCATGATCATGATGGGGCTCCATCTTTCAGCGCTACGCAACTCTGGAACATCCTCTGCTTCAGGAGGACTTAGGGAGTCCTTCCCTTCGGGGGTGCTTGCGCAAAACTCAATTCCCTTTCGCCGCCTCTACCTCCACTCCCTCGTCCGCACCGGCGAAGGCGCCAAAATGTCCAAAACTAAAGGTACCGGCATGGACCCGCTCAAAGTTACCGAGCAGTACGGCACCGACGCCCTCCGCTACATGCTCGTCTCCATGGCTGCGCCCGGCACCGACATCGTTATGTCCGAGGACCGCATCGTCGCCGCGCGCAACTTCGCCAATAAAATCTGGAACGCCGCGCGCTTCCTGTTCTTCAATCTGGAAAAAATTGAGGCGCAGGGCCTCACGCTCGAAGATCTCGCCTCGCCCGAAATCCGCGCTCAGGCTCCCTACGAAGTTCCCGCCGACGGCTCGCTCGCCCACCTCTGGATTTTCTCGCGCCTCGCCGCCGTCATCGCCCAGGTCAATGCCGCGCTCCACGATTTCCGTTTCCACGAAGCCGCACAAACCATCTACCACTTTTTTTGGGACGATTTCTGCGATTGGTATATCGAGTGGGTCAAGCCTCAGCTCGCCGCCGAAAAATCCATCGCCCTTCCCGCCTGGCGCAATATTTTCGCCGCCTTCGACGCCGCCCTCCGCCTCCTCCACCCCATCATGCCCTTCCTCACCGAAGAACTGTGGCACAAGCTCCCGCAAGCCTCCGGCGCCCGCTCCATCGCGCTTGACAAGTTTCCAGAGCGTCCCGCGGGCGTTGACCCAAGTACGTCTCCTGAATTCCCATTTCTCCAGTCTATTGTCGTGGCGGCGAGGAACCTGCGGGCAGAGATGAAGCTTGATCCCAAGCGCAAAATCTCAGCTCAGCTATCCGTCCCGAACGCATGGGACAAAAAGATCGTGGACGAAAATCTCGATCCCCTTCTCCGCCTCGCTACCCTTTCCGCACTGACGGTTTCCGGCGACCGCCTCGACCACTCCGGCGGCGCCATGCGCTCTTCGGCGCAATTCGATCTTCGGATCCCTTACGCCGATGTCGCCGACAAACCCGCCGAAATCGCCAAGCTCCAAAAAGAAATCGACCGCCTCGCCAAAGACGTCGAATCCAAGCGCGCCCGCCTCGCCGACCAGGCTTTTCGCTCCAAAGCTCCCGCCAAAGTCGTCGCCGACCTCGAAGCCACACTCGCAGACCGCGTCATCGAGCACCAGAAGCTCCTCGACCGCCTCCGCCAGCTCGAATAGCCCGCGATTCCGCCTGCCTTTCCCCCCGGTCTATGCCTTTTCCGCCGCGCTCCCCCTGAATCCCATGACGCTCAGATACACTCCCAGCGCCAGCGCAATCCCCGCATCCACATACATCACCCAAATGTAATGTATCGCGTACATGTAGAAATTCGCGATGAGCACCGGCGAAGCGAACAGCAGCACCAATCCCTTGCCCAGCGCCGCCCATCCCAGCAACGTCACGACGACCGTCGTCGCTCCTCCCGACCACCGGTTGTGCAACAGCACCATCGCCACTCCCGCGAAAATCACCAGGATCGCCGTGATGAACACCAGCGCCTGGTCCTGGCTGAACGCCGTCACGTCCTCCCACGCTCTTTCCGAATGCGTCGCCATGAACAGCCCCATCAAAATGCAGTAAATTCCCAGCAACTTGCTCAAAAATACGGTTCGCGCCTGCATGATTCTCTCCTCCCTTCGCTTTCCTACGCGTGCGTCCTCATGTTTCTCTCTTCGAAGCGCCTTCGAGATCGCCGCCTCAAATCTCCGGCTCTCCCGCTTCTCTCACCCGGTTTCGTGGCTCGCCTGCCAGAGTGTATACATATCCCGATTTGAAGACATTCGGAATCGGTGCTAGGGTGTTTCGAGGTGGATGAATGGAAGATCGCGACACAACGGCGCCTGAACCCGAAACCTCGAAACCATCTCTTCCTTCCCATCGCTCCCCCAAGGTGTTGGAAATCCCCGCAACTCCTTCCAAACACAGGGCTGCGCGCCTCTCTCCTCGCGACTCCTCCCCCGGCTCCTCTTCCTCCCCTCGCCACCTTGCCGCCCCGCGCCCCTCGAAGTATCCTTCCTCCCCGGCAATGGCTTCGAAACGTATCGCCGCGCTTCCCGGCACCACCGACCGCCGCATAGACGCGCTGCTCACTCTCCTCGCCGAAAACTCGACCATCGTCATCAGCGGCGCAAAAATCGCCAAGGAAATCGGCGTCACCCGCCAGCAGGTCTGGCGCTGGATTGAACGCCTGCGCGAGCTCGGCGTCCGCGTCCAGGGCCATCCCCACACCGGATATCACATCGAAAAAATTCCGGACATTCTCGTTCCCCAACTCCTCAGCCATCGCCTCTACGGCACTCCTTTCGCCCGTCGCATCTACCACTTCTTCAAAACTGACTCCACCAACACCGTTGCCCTCCAGCTTGGTGAGCACGGCGAGCCTCACGGCGCCGTCGTCCTGGCCGAAGAGCAGACCGCCGGCCGCGGCCGCGCCGGACGCAGATGGCTCTCGGAAAAATCCGCCGGGATTCACTGCACCGTCCTCGTCCGCCCGCAGATTTCGCCGGCGCACGCCCCGCTTCTCACCCTTGTTGCCGGCCTCGCCGCGCGCGATGCCGCCGCCGAAGAGCTCGACGCCGTTCCCGACATTCGCTGGCCCAACGATCTTCTGGTCCACGGCCGCAAATTTTCCGGCATTCTCACCGAAATGCACGCCGAGCCGGACCGCATCCACTACGCCGTGATCGGCGTCGGCATCAACGTCAACCAGACCAAGATGCCCCCGGAGCTCGCGGACTTCGCCACGTCGCTGCGCATCGAGACCGGCAAGACGCATTCGAGGATCGAAATCCTCGCCCGCCTCCTCCGCCATCTCGACCGCTATTACAATCTCTTCCTCTCGCAGGGGCCGGAACCCATCCTCCGGCGCTTTGCCGAAGTTTCCAGCTATTTTCAGGGCAAGCATGTCCGCATCACCACCGCCAACGATGTCTTCACCGGCATCACTTCCGGCCTCGAGCCTTCCGGCGTTCTCCGCGTGGTTCGTGACGACGGCCGCGGCGTCGAGCCGATTCTTTCGGGCGACGTGGCGGAGGCCGAGTGATGCTTCTGGCTCTCGACGTCGGCAACACCAACACCGTACTTGGCGTCTTCCACGATAAGGACCTGGTCGCCCACTGGCGGCTCACCACCGCCCGCGATCAAACCGTGGACGAATACGGCATCCTCACCCGCGACCTGTTCACTCTCGCCGGCCTCGAATCCCGTGCCATCACGGGCGTCATCGTCAGCTCCGTCGTTCCTCCGCTCAATTCCACCCTCGCCGAGACTTCCCGCCGCTATTTTCAGCGCGAAGCTCTCTTTATCGAGCCGGGCATCAAGACCGGGCTTCCCATTCTTTACGACAGTCCCAACGAAGTCGGCGCCGACCGCATCGCCAACAGCGTCGCGGCTCTCGAGAAATACGGCGCCCCCTGCATCGTTGTGGATTTCGGCACTTCCATCAATTTCGACGCTGTTTCCGCCAAGGGCGAGTTCATCGGCGGCGTCCTCGTTCCGGGAATCGGGATCTCCTCCGAAGCGCTTTTCGCCCGCGCCGCCCGCCTCTTTCGCGTCGAAATCAAGGACCCGGGAAAAGTGATCGGCACCAACACCGCCGCTTCCATGCAGTCCGGCCTTTTTTATGGTTACACCGACCTCGTCGACGGCATTCTCGAACGCATGAAAAAAGTCATGGGCGCGAAAACGCGCGTCGTCGCCACGGGCGGCCAGGCTCAATTGATCGCCAGGGCTTCGCGCCATATCCAGAAAGTAGACGATTTCCTGACTCTCGACGGTCTCCGGCTCATCTGGGAGCGCAACCAGTCTCCGCATCCGTCGCGCGCCTCTTCGCCGGAAAAGATTTCGGAGCCGCGCAAGTAACCGCTTGCGGGCCGTGTACGCGGACCCGGACGGGGTCTTGGGACCGGACGGAGTCTTGGAAATTGACCGGGAGGGTCCGGACATGCGCGCCAATGATTCCGTTTCGCGCCTCGGCCCTGCACCTCTCATGGACTCGTTCAACTATTTCAATTACTTCACGGAAATCGAGGAATATTTCTGGCGCAAGCGCGGTGCCCATCTCCTCGTCTCGCCGCTCGATTGGGCCATCGTCGAGACCTGGCAGAAGGCCGGCATTCCTCTTTCCGCCGTCTTGAAAGGAATTGATCGCGCCTTTGAAAGCTGGCAGCGCTCGCGCCGCGCCGCCTCTGGCCGCCAAATGAAAACATTAGCTTATTGCGTGGACGCCGTGCTCGAAGCCGCCGCCGAAGCCCGCGAAGCCAATGTCGGCGCCGGGCCGGAAACAAAATCTTTTCGCCCCTCCGGCGAACCTTTTTCCCGCGACGAACTCCGCAAATATCTCGAACGCAATTCCGCCCGGCTTCGTGCCGCCGCCGCGCAGCGCCAATCCTCCCATCCCGCGCTTGCCTCCCGCTTTCTCGACGCCGCCGCTCGCCTCGCCCAGTCTCTTCCTCTCCTCGATTCGCCCTCCTCGCTCGACCTCGAGGATCTCGAACGCCGCCTCACCGTCGTCGAGGAAAAATTGTCCGCCGCCCTGGCGGCCGATGCGGACGATAATCTCCTCCTCGATGTCCGCCGCGAAATGGACCGCTCGCTCGCCCCTTACCGGCGAAAAATGTCCGCCGATCAACTTGCGCAGCTCGAGCGGCAGTACTTGCAAAAGCGTCTGTTCGAACATTTCGGCATTCCCCGGTTGAGCTTGTTTTATCTCACGTGAGCGTGGCGCGGCTATGGAAGTCACCATCGAAAAATTGATTTACGGCGGCGATGGCTTGGCCCGGCAGGAGGGCGCCACCGTCTTCGTCCCCTACGTCCTCCCGCGGGAACGCGTCGAGGCGGATCCCGTCGAGCGCAAAAAGAATTTCGTCCACGCCCGCCTGGGCCAAATTCTCGATTCCTCCCCCGAACGCATCGCTCCCCGCTGCGCCTATTTCGGCCAATGCGGCGGCTGCCATTACCAGCACATTCCCTGCGATAGGCAGCTCGCCTATAAAGTCGAAATTCTGCGCGAGACTCTGCGCCGCATCGGCAAAATCGATTGGACGCGCGACATACCCGCCCACGCCTCGCCCGAGTGGGGCTACCGCAATCGCGCCCAATGGAAAATCCGCCCGCTGGGCCCCAATGCCGCTCCGCGGCCGCGCGCGAATTTCCAGGATGCCAACCTTGGCATCGGCTACTTCCGCCCCAATTCCGCTTCGCTCTGCGCCGTGGATGATTGTGCCGTGCTCGCCCCGCCTCTTCTCGCCGCGCTCCAGGGATTGCGCGCCGCGATTCTCGCCGGTTCCCTTCCCGCGTCGCTCCGCGAAATCGAGACCTTTGCCCACACGGCCGAAAGCGGCGGCGAATCCCGGTTGCTCCTTACCGCCAATTTTGCCGGCTTCCCTCCCCGCCTCGAAGAGTGCGCCGCGGAGTTTCACCGGGCCGTCCCGGGCCTCGCCAGCCTCGTCCTCTACGACGTTCGTGGCGACGATATGAAGCTCGACGGCCCCGGCTTTATCGACTACGAAGCCGGCGGCACGCGCTTTCGCGTCGGCCATTTTTCCTTTTTCCAGGTGAATCGTTTTCTTGCTGCTGAACTCGCGCGCGCGGCGGTTCAGGCCGGTGCTTCCGGCGGAAAGCTCGCACTCGATCTGTTCGCCGGTGTCGGATTGTTTTCCTTGCCGCTGGCCCGTCAATTTGACCGCGTCATCGCCGTGGAATCCAATCCTGCTGCCGCGCGGGACCTCGAGGCAAACGCCCGCGGCGTCGGCGCCATTGAAGTTCGCTCTTCCGAAGCGCACCAGTTTCTCGCTCGGCTCAAGGAAACTCCGGACCTTGTGGTCGTCGACCCGCCGCGCTCCGGCCTCGAGCCCGAATGGATCGCCCGCCTTGCAAAAATCGCGCCGCGAAAAATCACCTACGTATCCTGCGAGCCTCCCACACTCGCGCGCGACCTCGCCGCCCTGATCCGCTCTGGTTACGCGGTCAAATCCTTCGAACTCTTTGACCTCTTTCCTCAAACGTTTCACATGGAAACGGTAACGCAACTGGAGAAGCCATGAAGCTGCCCGCGCTCTGGATCGCCGCGGCCTTCGCTTCGGGCATTGCCCTGGCGGGAACCTGGGCGAGGCCGGGTTTCGCGGCTTGGCTGGCTCTTGCGCTCGTTGCGCTGCTGGTGGGCGCGCTGCTCGCGTGGCAGGATCGCTTGTTCTTGGCCTGGCTGGCCGCGCTGCTGGCTTGGGCCTCGCTGGGGGGATTTGCTCTTGCTGTCGAGCGAGCCTCCGTTCCCCCAAATCATGTCACCCGCCTTATCGCCGCGGGCCGTTTGGACACCTCAGCCACCCTTCGTTGGTGCGGTCGTTTGCGGGAAGACCCCCGCGTTTTTCCCTGGGGGCGCCGATTGCAAATTGACCTCGAAACCGTGACTGTTAGCGGCGCTCCCGCTTCGGTGCGCGGCGGCCTTCGCTTGAATTTTTACACGGAAGGCGACCACGCCAATGACGATCTCACGGCGTTCGATTCGCTTCGCGCCGGAGATCGCGTCGAGGCTCTCGTCAAGGCTCACCTGGTGCGCAATTTTCAGGACCCCGGCGCTTTCGACATTCACGATTTCTTGGCGCGCCAGGACGTGGATCTGATCGGAACTTTGCGCAGCCCCGAACTTCTGCAATTGCTCGGAAGGCCCGCGCCCACCCTCGCGCAGCGTGTAGCGCGCCTGCGAGGTGTTTTTCTTCGCCAAGTCGATACTCTCTTCCAAGCCGATCCCGCCCGCGCCGCCGTCCTCCGGGCCATGCTCCTGGGCGATCGCAGCTTCGTCGATTCTTCCGTCGTGACCCAATTTCAAGAAACGGGCGCGTATCACGTTTTGGTCGTTGCGGGCTTGCACGTCGGCGCGCTTGCCCTTTTTCTGTTTTGGCTCTGCCGTCGCCTGCGCCTCTCGATCGCCTGGACCAGCATCGTCACCCTCGCCGCGCTCGCTGCTTACGTCTCCATCGTGCAGGACCGCCCTCCGATTTTCCGCGCCGCGCTCGTCGCCGCCCTCTACATCTGCGCCCGCCCGCTTTTCCGCCGCGTCGAACTCTTGAACGCGGTCGCCCTCGCCGCCCTCATCATCCTTCTGGCGAAGCCTTCGCTCCTCCTCGATTCCAGTTTCGAGCTTTCGTTTCTCGCCGCTCTTGTCCTCGCCGGACTCGCGATTCCCTGGATGGACCGCTCGAGCGCTCCCTACCGCGAGGGGCTGAGGCATCTCGGCGACGTCACGCGCGATTCCGCCTACGCCCCGCGCATCGTCCAGTTCCGTCTGGAAATGCGCGCGCTCTCCGCTTGGCTCGCGGCCCGTCTTCCCGCGCGCCTCGCACCCCAATCAGACCGAACCCTCGCTTTGCCGATTCGTGCCGGGCTCCGCGTCTGGGATGTCTTGCTGCTCTCCGCCGTGATGCAGTTGGGCATGATGCCACCCCTCGCTTCAGATTTTCATCGCGTCACTCTGCTCGCGCCGCTCAGCAACGTCCCCGCCGTCCTGCTCACTGGATTGATCGTCCCCCTCGGCTTCTTGACTCTCGGCCTCAGCTTCCTCTGGCATGGATTGGCCGTGATTCTCGCGCGTCTGCTGGGCGTTCTCGCGGGGTGGCTTCTCGCCGGCGTCGGCTGGTTCGCCAATTGGCCGCGTGCGTCCTATCGCATTCCCGGACCTCCCGCATGGCTCGCGATTGCTTTTTTCGCGGCGCTCATCGGCCTGGCCGTGGCCGCGCGAACTAGTCTCCGCGCGCGAAAATTTCGCGCCGCGAACGCCGGCCCGCAACCGCGGATCGCGTCGCGCGAATGGCTGGCCGCAGGCGTTCTCGCCTCGCTCGCCCTCCTCGTCGCCACTTACCCGTTCGCTCCCCGCCTTCCCCGCGGAAAATTGGAAGTCAATGTCCTTGACGTGGGCCAGGGCGATTCCATCTTCGTCGCGTTTCCCGCTGGCCAGACGATGCTGATTGACGGAGGCGGCGTGCCCGGAAGTGCTTGGTCGGGCGGCGCTCGCTCTTCCTTCGACGTGGGCGAAGAAGTCGTATCGCCGTATCTGTGGTCGCGCGGCCTGAAGCGCATTGACGTCGTCGCGCTCACTCACGCGCATCACGACCACATTGACGGCCTCATGAGCGTCCTCGCCAATTTTCGCGTCGGCGAACTCTGGATCGGGCATTTCGAGCAGACTCCCGCCCTCGCCCGCCTTCTCGCCGAGGCCCACGCGCGCGGAATCCCTGTCGTCCAAAAAAAGATGGGCGATCGTTTTGAACGCGGCGGCGTGGCCGGCGAAATTCTCTGGCCGGAAAACGACGCTCCCACCCAGGAAGTCTCGAACGATGATTCGCTCGTGATGCGCCTCCAGGACGGCAGCGTCCGTTTCCTCCTCCCCGGCGACGCCCAGAAGAAATCCGAAGAGAGCATGGTCGAGGATCGCGAACCTCTCGCCGCCGATTTCCTCAAAGTCCCTCATCACGGCAGCAAAACCTCTTCCACCCAGGATTTTCTCGACGCTGTTCGGCCGAAGGTCGCCGTTGTCTCCGCGGGCGAGGGAAATCCCTTCGGCCATCCCTCCGAAGAAACCGTCGAACGCTACCGTCAAGACGGTATTCGCCTCTTGCGCACCGATCGCGACGGTGAAGTTACGGCCGCGACCGACGGCGTCCATCTCTGGGTCCGCGCTTTTGCCGACGCAACCGCTCCGAATTAGTGGGGAAGTCGAAGGCTGCTGCTTGGGGTGGGAGAACGGCTAGGAGGTTTCTGCCTCGTCCGGCGGCTCTTCCGATTCCGTCTCGACCTCGCCGTCCGAATCGGACGCCTCGATCGAATCATCGGACTGCAGATAGTCTTCAATGATCTTTTCGGCTTGCGCCGACTGCGATTCCAGGACGTAGATCTCCACTCCGTGCGTTCCTTCCGGCGGCTCCCGAAGGGGAAACGGGTCGGAAACGATCGGGTCCGGCGACAGGATTCCCGCGCTCTCCAGCAGCGAGCGGATCACCATCGCTTCCGCCGCAGTCCCCGCCGTATGAACGTTCACGACTCGATCGTCTTTGCCTGGCTCGCTCATATGAGTCCGCTGCGCACAGCCTTACGCAGTACTATTGCGCGAATTGCTCCCCCCGTCCATACTGAACTTTGTGGAACCCACGGCCATTCCGGGAGATGTCCCCGGGAACAAACCTACGCAGGCGGAAATTGATGAGGAAAGCCGCCGCATCCGCCGCCTGCGAATCTTGGTGCATCTGACTCTCGACACGATCTCCTCGGGCGATCTGTCCCCCGAAGAGGCTTCCGGCATGATCGCCGCCACGCGCCGCGTCGCTCTCGAAATGTTTCCCGGAAAAGAGGACGCCTTCGACTTGATTTACCGCCCTCAATTCCAGCGCCTCATGCACGCTGTTTACCGCCTCCAGTAATTTTCCGCCTCGTATTGCGTCTTCCCCGCTTCCAGAATCTCTTTCGAAAATCCTGCTCTCCTCCCATCCGCCATCAATTCAATCAATGCCGTAGAAATCCCGGCAGAGCGATCGGCGCGTACGTTCTCAGCCACACCGCGGTCAGCGCCAGAACCGTTCCCACCAGCGCCTGGGTTTCCCGGTTCCGCAAATACTGCGCCCAGGAAAATTCCTTCGCGCTCGGGTCGTCGGATTTCCGCTGCGCCGAATGCGTGTGCGGCGGCCGCGGAAAAAAGAGAGGAACGCGCGAGGCGTATTCGTCGAATATCGCTCCAAACTTCGCTCGAAGTTCCTGCTCCTCGTTGCGCATCACGGCGTAGTAGACCACCCCAAAATAAACCGCGATCAGCCCCCCTCCGATCCACGACCGCCCCGCGATCGCAAACCCTGCCGCCAGGAGCGAGCTCCCGAAGTACAACGGATTCCGCGTGGCCGCGTACGGCCCCGATGTCGCCAGCTCCTGGTATTTCACCAGGTGTCCCGCGGCCAGCGCCCGAATGATCAGGCCAAACGCCGCGATCAATCCGCCATACACGATCGAATGTGGCGTCGGCCGCGCCAGTATCCAATAAATAATCGCCAGCGGATACCCCAGCCGCACGCGCCACCGCATCCAGAAATTCCGCCGCTCGCTCATGCGGCCTCGCCACGCCGCCGCGCCACTCCGGCCACCACTTGTTCCACCGTGATCGAAAGCATCGAATGCGAATAGGACGCGCCGCGATTGTACGTCGTTTCGCTGAACCGGGGATTGCGAAGGTAAACGTCGTCTTTCGCGTACGGCCCGTTCCTCGCCGGATCGGTGGGACCGAACACCCCGATCGAAGGCGTGCCCAGCGCCGAGGCCAGGTGCAGCGGCCCCGTGTCGGCGGACACCACAAATTCGGCCCGCCGCAGCAGGGCCAGCAGCGGCCCGAGTGGAAGCATCAGTCTCGATGGCGCACAATCGCCGGCCGCCGCAACCGCCGCCCTCGCGAGATCTTCTTCCCCGGGTCCCACGCTGACCACTCCGCGAAATCCGTAACGCGCCGTAAGCGCCCGGTGCAATTCGCCGTAGCGCTCCGCCGGCCAGCATTTCGACCGCCATCCTCCGCCCGGATTCAACACAAAAAAACGCGAGAGGTTGCGTTCGCCCAGTTCGCGCAAAATTATTTCGTCGTCTTGCGCGTGGACCGCCAGCGGAAACCGCGCGGTTCCAATTTTCGCTCCCGCCGCGGCCGCCAGCGTCAGGTTGTGGTCCACTTTGTGCGGGCCGCGCGGATTGTATCGCTCGGTGTAAAACCTCGCCGCAAGCCCCTCGCGCGCGTATGCCGAGGAAAATCCAATTCTCCGCCGGGCTCCCGACGCAAAGGAGAGAAACGCGGACTTGTAAAGCGCCTGAAAATCCACGGCGCATGTGTAACGCGCTTCGCGAAGCCTCCGAATCGCGGCCAGGCTTCCTCCCGGGCTTTTGCGGTCGAACGGGATCGCCGAGGTCAGATCCGGATTGCCGTCAAGCAGACGCAGCCATTTCGGATCGATCACCCAATCGATACGCGCGCCGTGAAAGGTGTCGCGCAGCGCGCCCGCCGCCGGAAGCGCGTGGACTACATCGCCGAGCGAACCCAGCCGCACGAGAAGGAAGCTCTCTTCAGCCATTTTTCCCGGAGCGAATGCGAGACAGCAGTTCTCGCGTCGAGTGATCCTTTGGATCTCCCACGATCGCCACCCGGATGCCCAGGCCCTCGGCGGCTTCCCGCTCGGGCGCGGGCAAAGTGCCGGCGGAATAATCCGTTCCTTTCGCGTGGACGTCGGGCTCGAATTCCCGAAGCACTCCCGAAGCATCGTCCTCGTCGAATATCAGCACGTAATCCACGCACCCCAGCGCCGCCACCAGCGCCGCCCGCGCGCGTTCGGTCAGCACCGGCCGTCCGGGCCCTTTCAAACGGCGCGTGCTCGAATCGGAATTGATCGCAACCACGAGTAAATCGCCTTCTCCGCGCGCCGATTGCAGATACCGGACGTGCCCCGCGTGCAGCAGGTCGAAGACCCCGTTCGCAAATACGATCTTCCGCTGCTCGCGCCGGTGCTCGGCGAGAACGGCATGCAGCCCCTCGCGCGACAGAATCTTTTGGCGCGTGTCCATTGATTCAGCGGAGCGCTGTCGCGTCCTGGCGCAGCGCTGTCTCCAATTCCGCGCGCGTCACCGTGGCGGTCCGCGGTTTCATCACCACGATGCCACCCGCATAATTGGCCAGCTGCGCCGCTTCCAAATACGTGGCCCCCGCGGCGAGCGCCAGAGTGAAAACCGCTATCACCGTGTCGCCCGCGCCGGTCACATCCACCGGCGTGTCCGAGCCGTGAATGGGAATGTGGTGCGAGTCAGCCGCCCCTGCCTCCGTTTTGTCGAAGACGGCCATGCCGTCTTTCCCGCGCGTCACCACGAGGGCTTCGAGCTTCAGGTCGCGCAGCGCTTTTCTCCCGAGTTCCTCGAGCTTCCCTGTGTCCGCGCCAATCTGCGCATGATAGGCGGCTTCGAGCTCGGGTTCGTTCGGGGTTGCCGCGGTTACGCCGCAATCGCGGTAGTCGAGCAAATTGTGGCGCGAATCGAGCGTGATTGTTTTTGCCTTCAATCCGCGGACAAGCGCTGGCGTGACGACCCCGAGTCCGTAATCCGAAATCAGCACGGCGGAGGCTCGCGCCGAGAGCCGCCGTGTTTTCTCGGCGAGCGCTTTCAAGACGGAAGCCGGCAGCGCTCCGCGCGGCTCGCGGTCCACTCGCAGCACTTGCTGCTCGGTCGTGTGCGTCCATCCCGCGAGATACCGAGTCTTCGACGTCGTTACCCAGCCGCGCACGCGAATGATTCCCGATGTGTTCACACGCCGGTCGCGAAAATAGCCGAGAAGATCGTCGCCGCCCGCATCGTCGCCCGCCACGCCGACCGGAAACACGCGGGCGCCCAGCGCGGCGAGATTGTTCACGGCGTTCGCGGCCCCGCCCGGGAGCGCTTCGGTGCGGCGATGCCGGAGAATCAGCACCGGCGCCTCCCGCGAGACACGCGAAATCTCGCCCGAGACGAATTCATCGAGCACCATGTCGCCGGCGACTACGATCGTCTGGCGAGCGAACGATGCGACCACATCGAGTAGCCGCGGGAGATCGGCGGAAGAATCGGCGGAAGCATTCGCGGTTGCGGCAGGCGAGGTTTTGGCGGGCCGTTTGCCACTGTTGCGTCGAGTTGTCTTCAAGAATTCTCCGTGGCAGGCTCGCACCCCGCCCCAGCGAAAAAGTATCACACGCGCGAGGAAAGCGGCAAATGTCCCGCCCGCTGCTTGCGGCGGCTTTCAATCGCGGAGAGCAGCGCCCGCCAGAATTCCTCTTCCCTGTCGAGGCACACGCGGATCCGGCAGAAAACTGGGTGGGGCAGCCGCCAGGAAAGGCCGCTCAAATTGAACACGTCTTTCTCCGTGCAAATCACGCCCTCCGCGCCGCTCGCCTCCGCCGCCGCGGCGATTGCGTCCACATCGGCGCGCGTGTAGCGATGGTGGTCGGGAAAGATTTTGTGCCCGGAAATTTCGAACCCCCATTCCCGCAAATCGCTGAAAAATGCGCCGGGGTTGCCGATGCCGCAAAACGCATACCACTTTCGCGTGCGTTCGTCACCGGCGTTCCGCGTTCCGCTCGCGTCGGCCTTGACGGATGAAGCGTCGGAATTTGCGCCCGCTTCGTTTGCCGGGCCCGGCACGGGAAGCGCCGCTTCCAATTCCATTCGCGCGTAAAAGATTGGCGCCTGCGAATCGCGCCGCACCGCCGCTTCCACCGCGGGAGAATGCGAAGAGCGCGTGATGACGATGATGTCCGCGCGCGATAGCGATGTCCGCGACTCTCTCAGCCTTCCCGCCGGCAACAGGTGGCCGCCTCCGAACGGATCGGAAGCGTCGAGCAGCACCACGTCGGCGTCCCGCGCCAATTGCAAATGCTGGAAGCCGTCGTCGAGGATCATCCACTCGATCCCTTGCTTCTCGAGTTCCTGGCCTTTCGCAAATCGATCCCCTCCCACTCCAAAGGCCACACGGTCTCCCAGGCGCGATTGCAGCAGCCGCACCTCATCACTCGTGGATTTTCCGGGATCGCCCTCCGGGGAAGGCTCGCCGCGATAGCCGCGCGTGAGAATGCCGACTTTCTTTCCTTCGGCGGCGAGATTTTCCGCCAGCCACAGAACCATCGGCGTCTTGCCCGTCCCGCCGACCGTCAGATTTCCCACGCTGATCACAATTCCGTCCAGCCACCTCTGTTTCAGGATTCCCTTCCGGTACGCCCGGGCGCGCAAATGCGCCACGCCGCCGTAGGGCAGCGAGAACGGCCACAGAATCGAGCCTCTCAGCGACATTCGCCCTCATCTCCGGACGCCAGCAACGCGGCGATTCGGTCCAAAGAGCGAAGAGCTGCTCCGCGATTTTGCAGGTAAATTTTCTTTGCCGCCTCGCCCGCGCGTTGGCGCGTCGCCGCGTCTTCAATCAGCTGAATCCACACTCGGCCCAGCATCGGCCCGCTGTCTACTTGGATGCCGGCTCGCGCGGAGAGGAAACGTCCCGCCATCTCCTGAAAATTCTCCATCGAAGGACCGAAGACCGGCGGCTTTGAATACCACGCCGGTTCCAGAATATTGTGGCCGCCGGACCTAACCAGAGAACCCCCGACGAAAACGGCTTCCGCGATCGAGTAAAGCCCGGCGAGTTCGCCGATCGAATCGAGAAGGAGTATGTCGGCCTGATCGTCCAACGGCAGCGAAAGGTTGATTTGGCTCCGGCGGACGACATTCCAGCCGCCTTCGTGGCACAGAGCCGCGGCGGCGTCGAACCGGTCCGGTTTGCGCGGAGCGAGAATCAGCAGCGAGTGCCGCCATTGCCGCTGGACCAGATCCCAAGCGGCGAGAACGTGCGATTCCTCTTCCGCCACCACGCTTCCCGCCACGAGAACTGGCCAGCGCTCCTGGTTCTTGATTTGCCCGGCCAGCCATTCGAGGAACGGAGTCGCGGGCGGCGGTTCGGAATCGTATTTCAGGTTTCCCGTCACTTCCACGCGCTCTTCGGGCGCGCCCATGGAAGCGAGGCGCGCGGCGTCCTCGGACGTTTGCGCCAGAAAGAGCGCCGGCCATTGGAGGATGCGCTCGAAAAAATCGCCGACTAGAAATTTCCAGCGCTCGAACCGGGCCATAGACCTCTCCGAGATCCGCGCGTTCGCGAATATCACGGCGACTCCCGCCTCGTGCGCCACGCGAAGAAAATTCGGCCAGATTTCCGTCTCCATGATGATGATCAGCGCGGGGCGCAAAGAACGCAGCGCCCTCCGCACCGATGTGGTCCAATCGAGCGGAAAATAAAACAAGTCCGCGGCCGCGGAAAATCGCTCGCGTGCCAGCCTCTGTCCCGTTTCCGTCGTGGTCGAAACATACAACGGGCGCGCCGGGAACCTCGCTCGAAGCCCTTCCAGAAGAGGCTGGGCCGCGAGAACTTCGCCGACCGACACGGCGTGAATCCATACGGGACGGTTTTCGCGGGACGCCGCATTCGCCCGCTCGAGAATCTGCGGAGAAAGGAATCCGAATCGGTCGCGAAGCGTCTGCCGAGGTTCGCGGCGCCGCCACCCGCGCCAGGCGTAGTACGGCGCCAGAATCAGGACGCTGGCAGCCGTGAGAATCCGGTAAAGGAGAGCCATCGAGATGCGCCGCGAACGTCCCCAGGAGTTGTTCCGGCGCAAGGCCGGTATTATAGTGTCCCAGCGCCGGATGCAAGCACAACTTCGGATGCGAATCCGGCATCGGAGTACGAAAGCGTCATGGGTCAAAAGATTCGAATGACCGCGATTCGACATCCGCGGATCTCTTCGCGGATCGAATCTCTCTTCTGCCTTGCGATTCCGGCGATCGCCGCCGGAGCGTTTTTTCTTTTCCCGCCGGCTGCCGCGCGCGGCGCGGCGCAATCGCAATCCGGCGAAAAAACGAATTCTCCGGCGCCTGCTTCCGCGCTGCCGCACGACTCGCACGACAACGTGACCATTTCCGCCGAAGCATTCCCGGACGCCGACGCCGCGAAAAGGAAATTCGAAAAGGCCAATCCTCAAAAGGCCGGGATACTCGCCGTCAACGTCATTTTTCAAAATGATGGAGACCAGGCCGTTCAGGTGGATCTGGAAACAATTCAGCTGGAAGTTCAGCAGGGCGACGGACCGAAGCAGCAGCTGGATCCGATGGGCATCGTTCAGGTGGCGGAAAATATCGCCTATCCCGGAGGCCTGAAGGAACCCTCCGTCAGTCGATTCCCGCTGGGCATTGGGGGATCGAGCCCGGATAAAAAAGTGCAGAAGGTGGTGGATGAGCTGAAGCCGCACACGCTCGACGGAGACATCGTGCCTCCGCACGGACGCCTCGAAGGGTGCATCTATTTCAACCTGGTGCATGAGATGCAGCTGGCGGCCACCGCCGACCTCTACATTCCGGACGTCGTGACGCTTCCGGCGAAACGCCCGCTTCTGTTTTTCGATATACCGCTCGGCGCGGGGACGGTGCTTCCGTAAATTTCCGGCCGGGTGCGAGTTATTAATCTCGTATACAGTTGCATTTGCAGGCCCTCGAAGCGGCGTAATGGCCGCGTCTCCTGTTGACGCGAGCGGCGAATCCTGCTAAAAATGCACCCTTTGCGTGCGGCAATCTTCGCAAGCGGGGGCTCCATTTCCCGGAGCCTGACACCGGAGGAAAATCGGATGCTGGATGAATCGTGTAGAAAGGTGCGCGTGCTCGCGGAAAAAATAAAGCGAGCGGCTGCGGCGGGCATGAGGGTTGCGCGGCGATCGCGGGCCGGCGCGGTGTGCGCGGCGACGGCTCTGGTTTGCGCGGGAGCGGCGCATGGCGCGGCGCCCGAGCACGGCGGCGGCGAAGCGAGCCTGAAGCTGCCCGATCTCACTCAAGTGAAATTTCTCGGCGTGAATGGACACAACCTGCTGGTGTGGGGAATTTTGTTCTGCATTTTTGGGCTGCTCTTCGGCTTGGCGATTTACAGCCGGCTGAAGAATCTTCCCGTGCACCGGTCGATGAGAGAAATCTCGGAGCTGATCTACGAGACCTGTAAGACGTACCTGATCACGCAGGGAAAATTCCTGCTGCTTTTGTGGATATTCATCGCCGTGGTGATCGTGCTGTATTTCGGGGTTCTGGCGCCGGTGGGGGGGAAGCCGGTGGGAGTGACGCTGCCGATTATATTGCTGTTCAGCCTGTTCGGAATGGCAGGCAGCTACGGAGTGGCGTGGTTCGGAATCCGGGTGAACACGTTCGCGAATTCGCGGACGGCGTTCGCGGGGCTGAGGGGCAAGCCGTACCCGATCTGCCAGATTCCGCTGGAAGCGGGAATGAGCATCGGGATGATGCTGATCAGCGTGGAGCTGGTGATGATGCTGTTCATCCTGCTGTTCGTGCCGGGCGATTACGCGGGGCCGTGCTTCATCGGGTTCGCGATCGGCGAATCGCTGGGAGCGGCGGCGCTGCGAATCGCCGGAGGAATTTTCACGAAGATCGCGGATATCGGCTCGGATTTGATGAAGATCGTCTTCAAGATCAAGGAAGACGACGCGCGGAACCCTGGGGTGATCGCGGACTGCACGGGAGACAACGCGGGCGATTCGGTGGGGCCGAGCGCGGACGGATTCGAAACGTACGGGGTGACGGGCGTGGCGCTGATCACGTTCATCCTGCTGGGCGTGCACGATCCCAAAGTGCAGGTGCAATTGCTGGTGTGGATTTTCGTGATGCGCATCGCGATGCTGGTGTCGGCGGCGGCGGCGTATTTCATCAACGGGGCGATCGCGCGGGGAAAATACGGGAACGCGGACAAGATGAATTTCGAATCGCCGCTCACTTCCCTGGTGTGGATCACTTCGTTTATTTCGATTGCGCTCACCTACGTCATTTCGTATTTCATCATTCCGGTGCTGGGCGGGAGCGACACGGTTCCCGGCGATCCCACGCAGTGGTGGAAACTATCGACGATTATTTCCTGCGGCACGCTGGCCGGCGCGGTGATTCCGGAGCTGGTGAAGGCGTTCACTTCGGTGGAATCGCGGCACACGCGGGAAGTGGTGGACTCGGCGAAGGAAGGGGGCGCCTCGCTCGGCATCCTTTCGGGATTCGTGGCGGGGAATTTTTCGGCGTATTACCTGGGGCTGGCGATGGTGTTCCTGATGTCCATCGGCTATTTGGTGAGCCTGCAAGGGCTTGGGAACCACATGATCGCGGCGCCGGTGTTCGCCTTCGGGCTGGTGGCGTTCGGATTTCTGGGGATGGGGCCGGTGACGATCGCGGTGGATTCCTACGGGCCGGTGACGGACAACGCGCAATCGGTGTACGAGCTTTCGCTGATCGAGACCGTTCCGGGCATCGCGCAGGAACTGAAACGCGATTTCAACATGGACGTGAATTTCGCGCGGGCCAAGGATTTGCTGGAAGAAAACGACGGCGCGGGAAACACGTTCAAGGCGACGGCGAAGCCGGTGCTGATCGGGACGGCGGTGGTGGGAGCGACGACCATGATTTTTTCGATCATCATGGCGCTGACGGACGGAATCACGCACAACGTTGACAAGCTGTCGCTGCTGCACGCGCCTTTCTTCCTGGGCATCATCACGGGAGGGGCGCTGATTTACTGGTTCACGGGCGCTTCGACACAGGCGGTGACGACGGGGGCGTACCGCGCGGTGGAATTCATCAAGGCGAACATCAAGCTGGAGGGCGTGGAAAAGGCGAGCGTGGCGGACAGCAAAAAAGTGGTGGAGATTTGCACGCAGTACGCGCAAAAAGGAATGCTGAATATTTTTATCGCCGTGTTTTTCGCGGCGCTGGCGTTCGCGTTTCTCGAGCCGTTTTTTTTCGTCGGCTACCTGATCGGGATCGCGATTTTCGGACTTTACCAGGCAATTTTCATGGCGAACGCGGGCGGCGCGTGGGACAACGCGAAGAAGATCGTGGAAGTGGAGCTGAAGCAGAAAGGAACGGAGCTGCACGCGGCGACGGTGATCGGAGACACGGTGGGCGATCCGTTCAAGGACACGTCGTCGGTGGCGCTCAACCCGGTGATCAAATTCACGACGCTGTTCGGATTGCTGGCGGTGGAGCTGGCGGTCCAATTGACGAACACGCGAGGGAGCTCGCATCTGACGCACATGCTGGCGGCGCTGTTTTTCGCGATCTCGCTGACGTTCGTCTACCGGTCGTTCTACCACATGAGGATCAAGAGCTAGAAGCCGGGATTTTGAGCCGGCGATTCGCGACTCTTTTTTTGGGACGAGGCGAATCAAAAGCGAAATCATAGCGCGAGAAAATGCGCCTGATGTGCATCACATCTGTTACCCAGATCCGGGCTTAAAAGGCCGGTTCCGGCGCGACAGCTCCCTTCCCCGAATTTCTCCCAAAAAGACAGTTCAATCTGGAAAAGCGAATGGCGCGGTTGGGCACGCCGGAGCAGCGGCCGCGCGCGGCCGGTGGCATGGCGAACCTCGAGCGAAGGGGAGTTTGACAAGGTTGAGGGAATTTTTTTTGGGGGAGGAGACCGTGAAGCGGCCTACGGAATTTTTTTCGGATTGACGCAAGCGGAGGTTGGGAGGAGAATCCACGGAAATTCAATTTTTAGGAAGCCCGCACCAAAAAATAGCGCAAGGGTTATTGGCCGCGAGGATATCCTGCGCAGGGGATCGGCGAAGGCGCGAGGAGGAAAAGCCATGAAGAAATTCGCGTTGGCTCTGGGACTGTGTTTGCTGCTGCCGGCGGTGCTGGCGGCGGTGAAGAATCTGGGGGACTACCCGCTGAAAATTCAGGTGGTGGAGTCGCACTGGACGCGGCACAAAGACGGATCGGTGAGCGGCTGGGGCCGCGGGGACATCACGGACGGGGACTCGATTCACGCGTTCGATTTCACGTATGAATCCTCCACGACGCTCTTGCGGACGATCGGCAACGCGCACTATGCGGCCAAATGGAAAAAGGAGCCGGTAAAACTGGAGCTGCTGGCGGGAGAGATCGGCTCGCCGGACAAGTATTACACGTTCACGCTGAAGACGACGGTGCGGGAAGACGTCTACATGCCGAGTCCCAGCGGAGCGGTGGCCGTTTCCCAAGAAGAGTACAAGGCGAAGCAGCAGAAATAGAAGGGGGCGCGGCGAGCGAGGGGGCGCGGCGAGCGAGGGGCCGCGGAGGCGTGGCGTGCCTCGATTGGTTGGGGGGGCGGAGCGAGGGCGCCCGGTCGCAGCCCGGCGCTCGTGCACCGGGGCTGCGGCAGAGGGCGAGACAGATCAGCGAATGCCGCCGGTGGCGAGAAATTGCTCGCCGGTGAGCCAGCGGGATTCGTCGGATGCGAGGAAGACGGCGATGGGAGCGATGTCGTCCACTTTGCCGGTGCGGCCGAGAGGAGACTGGGCGATGAGAGCCTTCTCGAAATCCGAGCCGATAAAGCCGCCGGTGATCGTACCTTCGGTTTCGACCATGCCGGGATTGATGGAGTTGACGCGGATTTTCCGGGGGCCGAGTTCGCGAGCGAGAACGCCCGTGACGGCGTCCACGGCGGCCTTGGTGGCGGTGTAGACGACGGAATTGGGGGGAGTGAGGCGGCTGACACCGGAGCCGATGTTGATGACGCTCGAGCCCTCGCCGAAATGCTTGACGGCGGCCTGCGTGGTGAGGATGAGGCCGAGAACGTTGATGTTGAAAAGCTTGTGGAACGCTTCTTCGGTGACGCCTTCGATGGGAGCGAATTCGTAGATGCCGGAGTTGTTGACGAGAATATCGAGGCGGCCGAAATTGCGGATCGCGGCGTCAACGATGCCTTGGGCTTCGGCGGCTTTCGAAACATCGCCAGCGACAGCGACGGCCTTGCCGCCGGCGGCGACAATGGCGGCAACCACTTTTTCGGCGCCCGCTTTGCTGGAAGCGTAATTGACGACGACGGATGCGCCCTCCGCCGCGAGCGATTTTGCAATAGCGGCGCCAATGCCCTTCGATGCGCCTGTGACGACAGCCACTTTCCCCGCAAGCTTGCTCATTTTGTCTCTCCTCAGTTAAACGGCGAATAGCCGGGTAGCCACTTAGATGATCGGGAACTCCATTCGATTCATCCCGGAAGCGACCAGCTAACGGGCTGGAACAGGCTCAGCGCATGGATTTTAGAAAGGCGACGGTCTCGGACGGTTCGGGACGGACGGTGTAATCGGGATCGACGGCGACGCTGCGGATGACGCCGCGAGAGTCGATGATGAACCGGCCGGGCATGGGAAGGGTCCAGGAATCGTCTCCGTTGAAGCGGGCGAGATCCAAACCGAAGGAGGAGTAGAGATCGCGGAGGTCGGGTGGAAACTTGAACACGAGGCCGAACTGGGCGGCGACGGAGTTGCGTGGGTCGCTCAAGAGGTCGAATTCAAGATGATTTTTGTCGGCCATCTGGCGGAGATAAGGCTCGCGGAGAGGAGAGACGGCAACGAGATTGGCGCCGGCGGAGCGAATTTCGGGAAGAGATTGTTGTAGAGCCTCCAGCTCCATGTTGCAGTAGGGTCACCAAACGCCACGGTAGAAGGTGAGGACGAGCGGGCCGCGGCTGAGAAGGTCCGAAGAGCTGACGATTTCGCCGCGCGTGTTGGGAAGGGAGAAAGAGGGGGCGGAAGCGCCGGGCTGGAGGACGCGGTCGAGAATGCCGGAACGGCGGAGATCGTCGGTAGCGCGGTGCATGATGGCGATTTTTTCGGGCGGCATTTTTTTAACGAATTCGGCCTTATAAGCGTCGAGCTTCTCTTGAAGAGACATGGAGCCTCCTGGAGTGGCGTGCGCAGTGGATAGCGCACAGACATTTGAGTCGCGAGAAGGGGGTTTCGTCGCAAAAAAAGTTAGATCGGGCCGAAGGTGATAGGCGGGGGCTGGGTGGAGGCGTCCTTTGGGGCTGACCGAAGCGGGCATGCGGCAGGAGAAGTCTTTGGGGAAAAGACCTGTGGTGGAGCGAGGGAACGCAAGCCAACCCCCGCCCGGGAGCAGGGGTTGGCCGGCGAGACGCGGGCGGCGCCGAGAAGAACCGTTAGAAAAGGATTAGCGGTGGTGAGCGTCGGAAACGTCGGCGGCGAGCTTGAGCTCGCGGTCGGCTTCGAGGAGGAGTTGTTTGGCTTTCTCGCCGTGGCCGCCGAGCTCGTCCCTGTTTTCCTTCTGCGCTTCGTCGATTTTCGCGTAGGCCTGCTGAATGTGGTGCTGGGCGTCGGCGAGATTGGGATGGCGACTGGCATTGATATCGACGCCGGGCGCCTGGGCGACAACGATACCGGCGGCGGCGAGAACGAGGGCGAGGAACCCGCCGAGGACGAACTTTTTGTTTTGCATCGAATATCTCCTTTTCGTTGAGACGCGTGAGATGAACCGCCGGTCAGGCGGGCGGCTGGAAGGGCCACTATGCCACGTCCGGCGGAGGGGTTCAATCGGATGTTCCGAAAGAGATGTTGGAAAAGAAATATTCAAACGGGTTTGTTGGGATAGAGAGCCTTGGGAAAACGGAGATGGATGAAAGCGGCGGCGAGGAGAATGACGAGGAGAGAGAAGACGCTGCCCTCGGGACCGGCGGAGCCGCCGGAGACCCATTTGGAGCCGGCGGAAGCGGAGTTGAGAAGATGGCCGACGCCGAGGAGGCCGCTGTCGGGAGTGCCGTAAAAAAAGGTTTGAGCCCAGTCCCAAGACGCGTGGAGGCCGATGCCGAACCAGAGGCTGCCGGTGCGGCGAATGATCAGGCAGAGAACCATGCCGATGACGAAGACCTGGAGAATGCCGAAAAAGTTTTCACCGCTATTGCCAAGATGGGCCGCGGCGAACAACAACGACATAATCAGAGCGGAAGGCCAGAAGGTGAGACGGCGGGAGAGAGAGAACAAGAAGTAGCCGCGAAAGAGACATTCCTCGTAGATACCCACGCAGAGAAAAGCCACGCCCCAGGCGAGCGCGTATTTGAGGATGGCGGCGTGAGGCAGGGCGAGACCGGAGATGCGGAAATCGCCGCCGATATGCAGGATGAGAAGAAGGGCGGAAAGCATGACGAATCCCCACAAGACGCCTTCCCAGAAGAGGAGGCCCAGAGCCTGGCGGGGAGGGAGGCCGACTTCATCGAGGGATTTGCGCGCGATACGCGAGGCAAAGAAGGTGGCGAGGAGAACGGAAATAGCGAGAGTGCCTTCGATGGGAAGAA
This sequence comes from Verrucomicrobiia bacterium, assembly GCA_035503815.1. Taxonomy (GTDB): domain Bacteria; phylum Acidobacteriota; class Terriglobia; order Acidiferrales; family UBA7541; genus Palsa-295. Next base: position 133,670 of record DATJTF010000024.1, on the reverse strand, counting down.
CGGTGGGGAGAGCGAGATTTTCAATTTTCAACTTAAAGTGAAAAAAAACGTGGAGGAGATGAAAGACGAGCGCCGGGAGTCCGGCGGCAATGAGAATAAAAACCAGAATGCTGATCAGAACCCTGGGATTAAATTTTTTTGGCGCGGGCGGTGGGGCGAAAGGAGCGCCTGCCGGCGCGGCGGGGGAAGCGCCGAGGGGCGCTGAATCATCGGGCATGAGAAAACCTCCGGAGAAGCAGAATCGCGGGACCATTGAAGCAGATTTAAAGGGAAACGCGAAACGAATTTGAAAGGCAAGGGGAGGACTTGGGACACGAGAGGTCAGCCCTCCCCGAAAGGGCCGGTTCCGAACCAGAGGGAGGTGAGGAAGCGAAGATTTTTCTTGTAGGTGCGGGAAACGGTGAATTCCCTGCCGCTTTTCATGCGCAGGATGTATTCGCCGGTTTCGCGAGGCTGGATCTCGTCGACGAAGGAAGAGTTGATGAGGACGGAGCGATGAATGCGGACAAAGCCGAATGGAGCGAGTTTTCCGGCGACGGAGGAGATGGTCTCGCGAAGGAGGTCGGAGCCGGAAAAGCGAGCGAGGAGAACGTAATTGCCCTGAGCTTCGACGGTCAAAACGTCGGCAGGGTCTATGAAAAGAATCCTGCCCTTGGCCTTGATGCCGATGCGGGGAGGCTTGGGAGCATCGCTAGAGGATTGAGGGAGAACATCAACGGCGCGAGAGTCGTCTTCTTCAGACATGCGAATGGCCCTCCTGGGGCAGAGCTTCGGCGAGAACAAAGGCGGCGCCGCTGAAAAGGAGCGTATCGGCGAAATAGTTCAGGCCGTTGCCGATGTCGGAGGCGGCAGCGAGATTCATGGGGAGATAGACGAAAAGGACAAGAAAAAGAACCATGATGCCGAGATAAATGGCCGCGAGGCGCGCCTTCCGGTTGATGAGAATGCAGGAGCCGGCCAAGAACAGGACAGCGCCCGCGAGATAGGCCCAGAAGATCCGGGCCGGGACGTAACCGGGCGTGAGGCGGTCGAGGGGAACGCCCGGAACATAGCGGGGATGAAGAAAGTGGAAGACGGAAAAGACAAGGACGGGGATGGCGATGAAAAAACGCGCGAGGGTGATGAAGAAGGAGGAGGAGGGAGCGTCGGTGTGAGCACCGGCGAGAGCGAAGGCGCCGCCGCTGAAGGAGAGGTCGCGGAGAGCAATGATCCAAGGGAAGCGGCTGGCGGGATTGGCGAGGATATTGGGGAGATGAATCAAGACGACGAAGAGAAAGAGCATGATTCCGAGAAGAGTGGCGGCGAGGCGGACATGGCGATTGAGGACGATGCTTAAGGAGGCGGCGACGAGAGCGACGCCGACGAAGAAAACCCAAAACATGTGCCCGGGAATCCAGGAGGGGACGATTTGAGCGACGCCCTTGGAGAAGACGAAATGGTCACCGGCGAAGACGGCGAGGGGGATGGCGTAGAAAAGACGGCCGAAGGGGAGGATTTTGTCGAGACCGCGGGCGCGAGGGAGTTCGGTGAGGATGATGAAGGGGAGGCCGACGGCAAGGATGAGGGCTCCGGCGAGGTATGGGCCGAAGACAGTGGCAGGAATGTAAAGCGAGGCCAGAGGGGCAGCGAAATGCGGCGGCGGCAGATTGTGAACCACGTGGCCGACAGCAAGCATGCAGAGTCCCTGAACCGAAGGAAGCCGCCCCGTACAAATTTGAGGGAAAAAGTGGTTGGCGGCAATAACCACTTGCGGCGGAATCGATAAGACCACTAAGATGCCGGGATGAAGCGAACGGCGAGCGGATTTTCGCCTCTGATTTTTGTGGACCGAAAAGCGGGGAAACCGCTGCAATCCCAGGTATGCGACGCGCTGCGGGCGGCGGTGGTGTCGCGAAATTTGAGGGCGGGCGAGCGCATCCCGTCAACGAGATCGCTGGCGGCGGAGCTGGGGATTTCGCGGATCACGGTATTGAACGCGTACTCGCAACTGCTGGCGGAGGGATATTTCGAGAGCCGGGTGGGAGCGGGAACGTTTGTGTCGAGTTCCCTGCCCGGGCAGGCGGCGCGGAGCGAAGCGCACAGCGGTCACCGGGCGAGCGAGAAGCGGGCGCCGCGACCGGTGGCGCGGCGATGCCAGCAGATTCCGAAGTACGAGCGGCCGGTTTGGGTGAGCGGGCAGGGAGCGTTCAGCCTGAGCCAAGCGGCTGTGGAGGAGCTGCCGTTTCGCGCGTGGTCGAAGCTGGTGACGCGGTATTGGAGGAAGGTGCGGCTGAGCGGGCTGCAATACGGGGACCCGATGGGGCTGCGAGAGTTGCGCGAAGCGATTGGAGCGTACCTGAGGGCGGCGCGGTCGGTGCGATGCGAATGGCAGCAGATCATGATCGTGAGCGGGTCGCAACAAGCGCTGGATATTTCGGCGAGGGTGCTGCTGGAAGCGGGAGACCCGGTGTGGATGGAGGAGCCGGGATACTGGCTGGCGAAGCACATGCTGGCGTCGGCGGGATGCCGGCTGGTGGGGGTGCCGGTGGACAACGACGGGCTGCACGTGGCGGCGGGGATGGAGCGGTGCCGGAAAGCGCGAGCAGCGTACGTGGCGCCGTCACATCAGTTTCCAATGGGAGCGACGATGAGCGCCTCGAGGAGGCTGCAACTGCTCGAATGGGCGCAGAGCGCGGGAGCGTGGATTGTGGAGGACGATTACGACAGCGAGTACCGGTATGACAGCAAGCCGATCGCGTCGCTGCAAGGGCTGGACCGAACGGGGCGAGTGATCTATGTGGGGACGTTCAGCAAAGTGATGTTTCCGTCGCTGCGGGTGGGGTACATCGTGATTCCAGCGGACCTGGTGGATCACTTCACGGCGGTGCGGCACGCGATGGATGTGAGCCCGGCGCACCAATACCAGGCGGTGCTGGCGGAGTTCATCAACGAAGGGCATTTTTCGCGGCACATTCGAAGGATGAGGCAGACGTATCACGAGCGAAGAGTGGCGCTGGTGGAAGGGATTCGCAAGGAGCTAGGTTCGCTGCTCGAGATGCATGGAGCGGACGCGGGGCTGCATTTGACGGTGACGCTGCCGAGAGGATACCGGGATCGAGAGATTTCGGGACGAGCCGCGGGCGAGAGTTTGTGGCTTTGGCCGCTTTCGCCGATGTATTCGGGGCCAGGAGCGCGGCAGGGATTCATCCTGGGATTCGGCGGGACGACGGTGGGAGAGATTCCGGGCGCGGTGAAGAGGCTGCGGGAGTTTGTGACGCGGGGGAGCGCGCGGCGATGAGGATTCGCGAGAAGCAGGAGCGGCGCTCGCAGGCGGCCAGGAGGGGAATTTTTGAGATTTCGAGCGACGAAAGGAAATTTATGACGGCGGATGGAGCGGCGAGCGTTCAAAGGATGGAGATTACCAACCGGAGAGGAGAGCGGATGAGCGGAGCCAGGGGATGGAAGACGATGAGGAAAGCGGGCGGGATAGCGGCGATGGCGCTGGCGGCGGCGATGATGCAGGCAGGGCCGGCGAGAGCGCAGACGGCGCGTCACGACGATTTTGTGAAGCGGGCGGAGACGCGGCTGACGCTGGACGGGGCGACGTTCCGTTACAGCGGGCCGAACATCGAGTGGCTGGGGCTCGAGGGATACGGGCCGCACGATCCGATGGGGCCGAGGTTTCCGAGGCGAGCGGAAATTGACGACGCGTTTGCGACGGCGGAGGAGATGGGAGCGCGGGTGGTGAGGTCGCAGACGATGGGCGATACGGTGGGATGCGAGAGGTGCATCGAGCCGGAGGAGGGGAAATTCAACGAAGCGGGATTTCAGGCGTCGGATTACGCTCTGGCGGATGCGCGGAAGCACGGGATGAAATTGATCATCACGCTGGTGGGAGACTGCGCGGCGTGCGAAGGCGGAGGAATCGGAGAGTACCTGGAGTGGGAGAAAAAGAAAAATCCGCAGGATTTTTTCACCGATCCGGGGCTGATCGCGGCGTACGAAAAGCATATTGACGCGGTGCTGAACCACATGAACCCGCTGACGGGAGTCCGGTATAAGGACGACCCGACGATATTGGCGTGGGAGGATTGCAACATGTGCGGGCTGGTGGCGCAGTTTTTGGGGGGAGGGGCGGGAGCGTTCGGGCAAGTGTCGGACTGGGTGGAGACGGTCGGGGAGCACATCAAGATGGAGGATCCGCGGCATTTGTTTCTGGACAATTCGGGGATTTTCCGGGCGTATCCAAAAGCGCTCGACGACGAGAGCCCGGACATGTTCACGTTCGAGTATTACCCGCACTGGGATGCGCTGCTGGGGCCGGGACTGCACACGACGGCGGAGACGTTTCGCGCAGACGCGGCGACGGTGACGTCGCACGGAAAAGCGTACATCGTGAACGAGTTTGGATGGGACCGAACGGATTGGAAGACGCAGGAGGATCTGCAGGAGGTGCTGGACACGCTGGCGAAAGACACAAATATTTCGGGGGACGATTTCTGGGCGCTGCAGGCGCACCTGGAGAATTTCGGGTTTCAGCCGATACCGGCGGATACGAACAACGCAGCGTATGCGGAGCGGGGCGAGAGCGGCGAATGGTGGGCGCTTTACTATCCGGGAATCAAGACGCTCGTGAACACGGCAGAAGATATGGGGGAGCGGGCGCAACAATTGCGGGCGCACGCGTACGCGATGGCGGGGTTGCCGACGCCGAAGCACATGATACCGGAGCGACCGGTGGTGACGACGGTGGTCATCGGCGGGCTGGTGGCGTGGAGGGGGTCGGCGGGCGCGGTGAAGTATTCGATCGAGAGAATGGATCCCGGAGGGAGTGAGTGGAAAACCGTGTGCGACCGCTGCGCGACGGACGCGGACGATCCATGGGTCGATCCACATCCGGGAGGGTTTGGGTCGCGCTACCGCGTGACGGCATACAACGCCGACGGAGCGGCCAGCGCGCCGTCGGAACCGCGATAGGGGCGGATGAGGGCTTTGGCAGCGCGTTTATTGTTATAAAGGTACTTGCCTTTTTCAGAAAGTGTGTGGTAAATGGTCAGGCAATTGGTGTGCCTCCGTGAATAATTCCGGGAGCAATCCGGGGCGATCGGGCCTGAGTCGAGCGATTAGTTTTCTCGGGGAGGCGCTCCCGTATGTCTACCTGCTTCGCGTCCCGCTGATTTCCCTTCTACTGCTGATTACCTTTCCGTTCGTCGCCATATGGTTCGCACCGAGCCTGTTGCGAGGAATTTTCGACGTAACGCAATATGGGATTGGTTTTGTGACTTTAACGGCGACGCTAACGAGCTGGACGCTGATGGTCACGGCGTGGCAGATCTTTCTGTACGGTCCGGAACGTTTCGGCATCCCGCCGTTTCCGTGGAGGTCTCGGCTAGTGATGCAGAGGCCCACACGAAGGGGACACTCGTTCGTGTTCGTTTTTTTTGCGGTTCCAGCTGTTGGAGTGGGAGCCTACGTATCCGTAACAAGCGGGACGTCGACCCTTCCGCGGCTGCTGGCCGGAATTCTCTGCGGAGGGGTAGCGGCGATTTTGGTTTTAATCGGCGGAGGACAATTCAAGGGGAAGAGATGGACGAGGCTGGGCGTTGCGACAAAGGGCCTCGCGATGCTCGGTCCGGGCTTCGCCAAAGAGGACGGGTCAGTGCATGAGGGGCATTACCTGGCGCTGTGGTCGTTCCTGCTCTGTTTTTTTGTGTACGTCGCGATCGGCGTGATGAAGTCGCGGCATATCGGACACCAGCCGGTGGTGCCCACGCTGGCCGATCTGCTGGTATTCGAGATGATCGCGTGCTGGGGTTTGACGGCCGTGACGTTCCTGTTGGACCGATTCCGAGTGCCAGTTTTTCTGCCGCTGCTTTTGGTCATCGTGCCGACGGCGCATATTCCATGGACGGACCACTACTTCCGGATGGTCGGGGCAGAAGATTCCAGGATTGTGAAGCCCGAGGATGTCATCCGGTCGGGAAAAAAGGGAACAAGCGTAATTCTGGTTGCGGCGAGCGGGGGAGGAATCAAAGCCGCCGCATGGACGACACGAGTGCTCACGGGCCTGGAGGAGGAAAGCCGGGCAGCTTTTCCGACGAACGCGTCGATTTTCGGGGATTCCGTGCGTCTGATCAGCGGGGTATCCGGAGGCAGCGTGGGAACGATGTATTTCTTCAGCGAGTACGACTTGAAAGGAGGAGGGCTTCCGAAGGATTCGAGCGAACTCGAAAAAGCCGTAGGCGACGCGGAGGCATCGAGCCTCGACGACATTGCCTGGGGCCTGGTGTATCCCGACTTTATTCGCGTCTTCTTCCCCGTTTTGAAGTATGAGGACCGGGGAGAAGCGCTGGAGAGGGCGCTGACGCGGGAAACTGAAAAGCAGCCGGCGCATATCTGGAAACCGCTGAGCGAATGGCGGAAAGGAGCCACGGAAGGGTGGTATCCGGCAATCGTATTGAACGCGACAATCGTGGAAAGCGGGCAGAGGCTGCTCCTGGGGACGACGGATCTGAAATCGATGAGGAGCCGAACCAGCCTGCAGGAGATGAAAACCGAAGGATTGTCCGGGCTGGACGTGACGCTGGTGACGGCGGCGAGGCTATCCGCGACGTTTCCGTATGTATCTCCGGCAGCGCGACCGGATGCGGGGGGAGCGCAAATTCACGTGGTGGACGGGGGATACACGGACAATTATGGAATGGCGACATTGCTTTCCTGGGCCGATGAAGCGCTCAGCGCGGCGGACAATCCGGTCCGTCGCGTGCTGATCATAGAAATACGGGCTTCGCCCCCTTCCTCCGGGCCCAACCCCAAAACACAGGGCTGGCCGTATCAGAGCTATGCGCCGATATCCACGATGCTGAACGTTCGCGACCTCGGGCAGTTATCGAGGAACGATGAAGAGCGCGAGGTGCTGAAGCGCCTGGAGGCATGCAAGCAAGTGGAGATCGACGACGCGGTATTCGAGTACAACGCGGAAAACGCGCCGCTTTCGTGGCATTTATCTCCGGCGGATGAAAAAGACATCGAGGAACACTGGGAATCAAAGGATGCATGCGAACGCAAGAACGCCGTGGCCGAGGCACGCTCCCAGGTACATGATTTTCTAGCTGGATCCACAACTCCGATGAACTGCAAATAATTCAGAGACATTTCACAGCGACAAGCGGCGACTGCATCGCTATTTTTCCGTGTCAGGCCTTGAGGACGCCGAGGAACTGGCGGGCATCGTTGGCGAAACCGGGAAACGTAGCGGCGAGAGACGGCTCGCGCATGTGGCGGGCAAGGATTTCGCCGAGGACGCTGCGATAGTCGGTGGTGACGGCGAGATCGCGGCCGTCGTGAAGCTGGGCATTGTCGAGGCCGGGCCAGCGGGAGAAGACTCGTCCACCGTTGACGCCGCCGCCCATGACGAACATGCAGTTGGCGTGGCCGTGGTCGGTGCCGCGATTGCCATTCTCGCGGGCGGTGCGGCCGAATTCGGACATGCTGACGAAGACGACGTCGTCCATGCGGTCGCCCATATCCAGATGAAATGCGGCGAGGCCTTCGGCAAGGTCGCGAAGGAGATTGGCGAGCTGGCCTTGCACGCCGCCTTCGTTGACGTGATTGTCCCAGCCACCGCTATCGAGAAATGCGACTTCGAGGCCGACATCTGCTTTGAAGAGCTCGGCGATTTCCATCAAGTTCTGGCCGAAACGCCCCTTGGGATATTGAGCGCCGTTTTCGGGCTGATATTCGGCGGGATTGATTTTCTTGAGCTGGTCAACGGCTTCGAAGGTTTCCGAGCCGACGCCGTGAAGGGCCTGGTCCACGGTCTGCGCATACATAGCTTCGAAGCCGCCTTCGACAGTTTGCGGCGGTCCGTACATTTTGAACTGCTTGAGATCGGGAATGGCGATGCTGGGGGCGGCGCCCTGCAAAGTCAGCGGGAGATACGGGCTGAAAGCAACGGCGCGAAAAGGAGAGGGGTCCTGGTCAGGGGCGGCCTGGAGAGCGCGATTCAGCCAGCCGTCGTCGGTGGATTTCACGCCGGGAGTGCCGGACTCCATAAAATCCTGGGCGTCGAAATGGGAGCGGGAGGGATCGGGCGAGCCTACGGCGTGGACGATGGCCAGCTGGCGCGATTGATAGAGGGGGAAGATGGGTTGGAGGCTCGGATGAAGGCCGAAGAAGCCGTCAAGGTCGAGAGCGGCGACGGAAGAGCCGCGGGAGGGCGCGGGAATGGCGATGGAAGGACGCAAGGAGTAGTAGTTGGGTTCGCCGAAGGGGACGACGACGTTGAGGCCGTCCATGGCGCCGCGCTGGAAGAGGACAACCATTTTCTTTTTGCCGGGATTCACGGAGGAGGCCATGGCGCGCTGGAGGAAGGCCGGGAAGGAAGCCATGCCGAGCATGGCGATGCCACCGGATTTGATGAAGTAACGGCGAGAGATTTTCATGACGGCCCTCCCGTGCGCCAGGGCCTCGAGAAAAAGGAAGCCGCCCGGCGCACGAATTAAACTGAAACAAGCCGCGACAAATCAGCGGCGCTGAAACTCCGGCGAACCGAGAACCAGGCCGGAGATCAAACCTTCATTCACTTGCTTTACGGGATCGTCGAGGCGCGCCCGGAGGATTTGCGGATCGCCGAGGCGGGCTTCGAGAATTTGCCGCGTGCCGGGAGCGATCTGGCCGCCGAGAAAGAGATCGATGGATTTCGAGAGGGCGGCTTCGGGATTGGTGGAAGCGCCGGCGCCCATCATGGAAGCGAGGTCCACCTTGGCGCCGCCCATGTGGCCCGTGGCAAAAGCCAAAGCAAAATTCAGGCGATTGAGGAGCGAACCGGCGTTGACCCAGGTCTGGGCGACATCGGAAAAGCCCGTGGGAGGCTGGCACTGGAAGAGCGGCTCGCCCATGCGACCAACCCAATTGACGAGGGGAAGAGAGACGACGACGCCGGCATCGAGAGCGCGGGCGGTGCTGGCGGCCAGCTCGAAGGGGGTCTTTATTTTGGCGCGGTAGGCGTCGCGCGACCAGAATTCAGGGGAATAGATCATGGTGCGGAGGACGGCGCGAATGTCTCCGCCCGAGGATTCGTAGGTCTTGGCCATGCGAGCGACGAGAGCGGGAGGAGGATCGTCGGAAACAAAGTGGCGCGCCAGCTCGAAGGAAATGTGGCGGGCGGTGTTGGGATTGGCGGCGAGAAATTTGAGGGCGGCTTCGCCGTCCTGAATGCCGCCCTCGTCAAACGTGCGGCCCATAACGGTGATTTTGCCGAGGGCGTGAAGACGATCATCGAAATAAAATTGAGGATCCTTGCGAGGCTCGTGAATGGTCCAGCCGGTAAGAGCGCGAGCCATTTGAATCACATCCTGCTGGGAGTAGCCGGCGTCCACGCCCACGGTGTGAAGTTCCATGACTTCACGGCCGTAATTTTCATTCAAGCCGCGTTCGGATTTTTTGGAGGCGGCAGGATTGGCGGCCGCGTTTTGCGGAGAGAACGAGGAGGGAGCGGGAAAGGCTCCGGGGGCGGGCTGCTCGACGCCGGCAAAATCTCCGCCGAAGAGGCCGCGGCGCATCTGGCGGCGCTGCTGGTTGAGAGCGACGGCTTGCGGGTCGGCGCTCAGCCAATTATCGAGATAGAAGAGCATGGCGGGGCTTTGCGCGGTGGCAAGTAGGAGATCCTGAAACTTGCCCAGGACGTGAGGGCGAATCGCGTCGCGAACGTAGGAGGTGAGATACCACCTTTCCTCGCCCTTGTCCGCATAGACGTTGAAATGGTTGAACCAGAAATCCTCCATAACGGCCTGGAGCTGGCGATTGCTGTAGATGGCACGATCGAGCTTGGCCATGGCAAGTTCGGCGACGATGCGATTGGGGCCGACCATGCGGGCGAGCTGGTCCTGAGCGTTGTCAATGTTGGGATCGCCGGTGGGCTTGATTTGAGCGACGGCGTCCTGGCGCTCCTGCTTCATCTGAGCCTCGACCTCTTCCTTGGGGAGGCCTTGAGCCTTGGCGACCTGATTGGGGCGGGGGAAAAGCTCGAGAAGGGCTTTGGAGGACATGTTGAGGGTGAGGTATTGGTCGAGGCGCTCGTCGAAAGCGGAGTCGTCAATGGAGGCGGGATTGAGCTGCTGGTCAATCCATTTTTCGAGGCCCATAGCGCGAATGCGGTCGAGGTCGCCGGGACGCGGACCGTAGGCGAGGCGATTCAAGGCGTGGAGGATGGCTTCGTCCTCGGTGAGCTGGGTGATGGGAAGATTGCCTTTGAATTTCTTGTCGAGCTTGATGGTCTGGGCGGGCGAGGGTTCCGGAGGGTTGGCTGCGGCGGGAGGGGCGGAAAGCGCAGAGGCCGCGGCGAAAGACAACGACAAGAGGAGCGCGAGAGACAGCAATCCCGGGGTGTTCAGACGATGACGGCGGGCGCGCGGCGCCGTAGGAGTCATGCGGTTGGCCTCGGAAACGGCGGGAGAAAGCCGAACGACGCAAGCTCCGCCGATTCTTTGAGTTTAACCCGCCGCGGGGAGGAAAGTTGCGAGGCGCGCCGGGAGAGTCAATAGAAGAGAGGGCAAAGAGGGGGATTAGCGCTTCAACTGTTCGAGAAGAAAGCGGAGTTTGCGCTGGGCGGCGGGTTCGATGGAGACGATTTCGAGGCCGATGCCGGTCTGGGTGCAGTCGCGGACAGCGCACTCGGAATCGAAGGAGACGATGGGGTCAGTGAGAGCGATTTGAAGAATCGTTCCGGGAGGAAGGGATTCACGCGTGCGGACGAACATGCCGCCGAGGCCGATGACGGTAACAATGCCATCGAAGCGGCGGCCGTTGAGGTGGCATCGGGCGAGGATGGCGTGGCCGGAAGGGACCAAGATACGCTGGTAACGCCGCTTGTCGATGGCAGTGGGCATGGAAAATCTCAGCGCGCGGCGCGAAAGCCGTCGAGGCTCCAGGAATCCTGGGCTTCGTCGTGGCGCAAGACATAGAAATTGCCATCCTGAGCCTGGACTCGAAAGTAAGTGGCGCCGGGAGAAAACCATTGACCGTCGAGAGCCTGGACCTGATAGGGGCGGCCGCGAAGAGTGAAGCTCGTGGGAAGTTCGTCGGCACGATAGCCGGAATAGCATTCGACGGAGACTTTGGGCATGGCTGCCTCCCCGCGGCGGACGCCGAGAACACGGACGCCGGTCAGAGGAGCCATGTTACCAACGAATGGCGGGGCGTGGGGAGGAAGCGCGGGCCGTCTTGGATTTGCAAGCGGGAGAGCTGAATGTGGGCAAGGCCAGGCATGGATGAAGACTCCGCCCGCCGAGGCGGTCAATGCTTGGAAACCGGCTCGAGGGCATGGGCGCGCTCGGAGGGCGATGGCGATTCGGAATGCGAGGGAAGGCGCAAGGCCTTGGCTCGAGGTGAAGACATCAACTGAAATTGCGGAGGCCTTGGCGCAGCGGAGCGGGAAGCGGTGGAAAGCGTGAACTGACGGACGAGTTTTTCGAGATCGATGGCGAGAGAGGCGAGCTCTTCGCAGGCTTTGGCGGATTCCTCGGAAGCGTGGACGGAGCCCTTGGCGAGATTGGCGATGTCGGCGACGCTCGAGGAAACGTCGTGGGCGACGGTGGATTGAGCGGTGGTGGCCGTGGCGATTTGCGTGATGCGGTCGCGAACCTGGTCGTTCATGCGAATGATTCCTTCAAGCGAACCGCCGGCGCGAGCGGCACATTCGACGCCTTCCTCGACCTGAGCGGTTCCCCCGTGCATAGCGGTGACAACGCTGGCGGTTTCGGACTGGATGGCGCCGATGCGAGTGGCGATCTCCTGAGTGGCCTGACTGGTGCGTTCGGCCAAACGGCGGACTTCATCGGCGACAACGGCGAAACCGCGGCCTTGCTCACCGGCGCGAGCGGCTTCGATGGCAGCGTTGAGAGCGAGGAGATTGGTCTGGTCGGCGATGTCTTCGATGACGCGAACGATTTCGCCGATTTGACGGGAGCTGTCGCCTAACTGCTGGATGCGAGCGCCGAGACCGCCGACAGAAGAGGCGATGGCGCGCATTTTTGAGACAGCGTCCTGGACGACTTTGCCGCCCTGCACGGCGAGGTTGGTGGCATCGCGGGCAAGCTCGGCCGCCATTTGCGTATTGGAAGAGACTTCGGAAACGGTGGCGGACATCTCCTCCATGGCGACGGCGACTTCGTTGGTCCGGTCGGTTTGAGTCTGGGCGGTGCCGACTTGATGGAGAGCGGTGCGATTGATTTCTTCGCCGGCGCTTGCGAGACGGTCCGAGCTGAGCGAAATCTGGGAGACCATACCGTGAAGATTGTTCTTCATGGAATTAAGAGCCTGGACGGCTTCGCCGACCTCATCGTGGGAATCAACGTCAATATCGCGGACGGCCAAATTGTGGCGAGCGATTTCCGAGGCGAGGGAGGCAGCGGCGGAGACCGGCTTGACGATGAAACGGCGAACGACAAACAGGACGACAACGACGGCGCTGGCCAACATCAGGAGACTGGTGAGAAGGAGAGCGAGACTATTGCCGCGAGCCTGGGCCAGCAAAGGGCCGGCTGGGGCGGTGACGACAAAGGCGCCTCTGAGATCACCGACATTCATTCCTTCTTTGGCGTACCCGAAGGGATCCTTTTCGCCCGCGGGACCGCCATGGCATTGCAAGCAATCTTGGGTGAGGCGGACGGGCTGAGCGTAGCGGAGGACGTCCTGGCCGTCGAGCTTGGTGCGACGGTAGTACTCGGCGAGGTCGGGATCTTTTGCAAATGCTTCCAAGGCGTCGCGCTCGAAGTCGTCGGGAGAGTGAGCGGGGTCGCGAGGATGAAGCGAGGGAGTGGAAAAGGACATGCCTTGGGATTCGGCGTATTTCCTGGCGATGGTCCAGGCGACGACGACCGGGACCTGCTTGACGTCGGTGAAAGTATGAGTGGGATTGTAGAGGTCGAGATTCTTGGAGAAGTAGACGCGGACGCTGGTGGCCATTCCGTCGGTTTTTCGAAGCTTGTCAATGAAGGCGGCGTCCGACTGAGCATCAATGCGGCGCCGGGCGAGGAGGAAACCTGAGAGCGAGGTGAGGGTGAGAATGGCCGCGATGGCGCCGGCAATTTTAGGAGTCAGCTTGAGATTTTGGAACACAGTTCCCCCTTACGGAAACACCACCGGCGATGACTATATCGGCCGGGGTGCGGGAAGAATTAGGGGGAGGAGCGAATCGAGGGGAAAAAGCGGAATCAGGGGAATTGGCGGCGAGGAGCGGGCTATTCCGAAGAGAGGAATTCGCAATACTCGGCGTTGAAGGCGGCGCCGAAGAGAATAATCATGGCGGTGAGGTACATCCAGAGGATCAAGCCGATGGCGGCGGCGAGGCCGCCGTAGACGACGTCGTAAGGCATGCGGCGGACGTAAAAGCCGAAGGAAATGTCGGCGACCCACCAGAGAACGGTGGCGACAATGGCCCCGGGAATGAGGCGGCGAAAACCCCGGCGGCCGGGACGCCCGATGCGATAGAGGAGGACGAGAACAAGCATGGCGAGGGTGAAGACCATGACGGCGTAGAGGAAAAACCAGAGCTCGCGGACGAGGAACGGGAGCCCGATCTGGCGAATGAGCCAAGCGCGGGCCTGCCTGCCAAAGACGGTGAAAATAACGACGGCGAGAGTGGGAAGGATCGTCAGGACGAGAAGGGCCAAGGCGCGGCCATTGCGGGCGAGATAGCGCGGGACGATGGGATCGTCTTCGATGATACGAAAGCCCTCGATAAAACCGACCATGACCTGCGAGCCAGCGATGAGAGTGCCGCCCAAACCGAGAGTGAGCCAGCGGCCGGTGTGAACGCCGCGACGGACAAAGTAAGACATGACGACATCTTCGCTGCCGGGCGGAAGAATCTGGCGGAGGCGCTCGGAGAATTCGCGGATGGCGGGGAGGAAAAAGTCGGTGGCGCTGAGGATGCCGATGGCCAGGAGAAGAATGGGGAAAAAGGCGAGAAACATGTTGAAGGCGATGGCTTCCCCGACCAAAACACAATTGGGGAAGAGGCGGCCGAGGCCGCGGAAGAAACATTTGATGTAAGGCGGCTTCATACGTCCGGCGGATTATACGGGAGAGAGCGAGATTTCAGGACAGATTTGCGGCGTTCGCCTTGCCGGGGGGAGGGGGGCAAGGTAAACTGCGGCTGCCGCTGAAATTGGAGGCGCCAAATGCCACGAATCGTGCGCGGAGGATTGATCCAGGTGCATTGCGAGTGGTCGCCGGAGAAATATTCGATCCGGGAGATCAGCAAAAAGATGGTGGAGAAGCACGAAAAGCTGATCGAGGCGGCGGCGAAGAAGAAAGTGCAAATCCTGTGCCTGCAAGAACTCTTCAACGGGCCGTATTTCTGCGCGGAACAGCAGGAGCGGTGGTACGAGCTGACGGAGCCTGTGCCGGACGGGCCGACGATCGAGCGAATGAAGAAAGTGGCGAAGAAGCATGGAATGGCGATAGTCGTGCCGGTGTACGAGCGGGAGATGACCGGACTGTTTTACAACACGGCGGCGGTGATCGACGCCGACGGAAAGTATCTGGGAAAATACCGGAAACATCACATCCCGCACTGCAAACCGGGATTCTGGGAAAAGTTCTATTTCACGCCGGGAAATACGGGGTATGTGACGTTTCAGACGAAATTCGCGCGGATCGGGGTGTATATCTGCTACGACCGGCATTTTCCGGAGGGAGCGCGGATACTGGGATTGAACGGAGCGGAAATCGTGTTCAACCCGTCGGCGACGGTGGCGGGGTTGAGCGAATACCTGTGGGAGCTGGAGCAGCCGGCGCATGCCGTGGCCAACGGGTACTTCGTGGGAGCGATCAATCGAGTGGGAAAAGAGCCGCCGTGGAATATCGGTGAGTTCTACGGAAAGAGCTATTTCTGCAACCCGAGAGGGAAGATCGTGGCGCAGGCGAGCCGGGACAAGGATGAGGTGGTGGCGGCGGAGCTGGACCTGGAAGAGATCGAGCAGGTGCGGGCGACGTGGCAATTTTTCCGGGACCGGCGGCCGGACTCGTATGAGGAGATTACGAAGCAGCATGCGGGGAGACATGCGGTGGCCGCAGCGGATTGAATGGCGGGAATGGGACCGCTCCGCGCAGGCGAAGACGAATTGAGAGAGTGGAGAGATTGAGTCGGAACGGCTCGAGCGTTCGCGAGCGAATCGAGACCACAGGAAAAGGAAGCGGACCATGACGACGACACCGAAGATGACGGAGACGCGCAGCGAAGAAGTAGTGAGGAAGCACAAGGAATTCCTGTGGCCGGCGGTGACAAACTATTACCAAAAGCCGCTGGTGGCGGACCACGCGTCGATGCAGTACCTGTGGGACGTCGAGGGCAACAAGTATCTCGACTTTTTCGGCGGAATCGTGACGATCGGCGTGGGACATTGCAATCCGAAGGTGACGTCGAAGATCAAGGCGCAGGTGGACAAGCTGCAGCATACGTCCACGCTGTTTCCGAACGAACAGATCGTGGCGCTGGCGGAGAAGCTGGCGGAAATCACGCCGGGGAAATTGCAGAAGAGTTTTTTCACGAGCTCGGGGACGGAAGCGAACGAAGCGGCGATTCTGCTGGCGCGGATGACGGGGCCGAGCTACGACGTGGTGGCGCTGCGGCACGCGTATTCCGGGGGATCGGCGCTGGCGAAAAGCATCACGGCGCAATCGGCGTGGCGGAAGGGCGGGGTGATCAGCGTGGGGATTTCGCACGCGATCAATCCGTACTGCTACCGGTGCCCGCTGCACCTGAAGTATCCGGATTGCGGAGTGGCGTGCGCGAAGGATGTGGAGAGCGTAATCCAGACGACGACGAGCGGAGCGATCGCAGCGTTCATCGCGGAGCCGATTCAGGGCGTGGGAGGGTTCATCACTCCCCCGCCGGAATATTTCAAGATCGTGTACCGGATCGTGAAGAATTACGGCGGAGCGTACATCTCGGATGAAGTGCAGACGGGATGGGGCCGGACGGGGAAGAAATGGTGGGGGATCGAGCAGTGGGAAGTGACGCCGGACGTGATCACGTCGGCGAAAAGCATGGGGAACGGCGTGCCGGTGGGGATGACGATCACGACGGCGGAGCTGGCGGACAAATTTCAAGGGCTGACGATTTCGACGTTCGGGGGGAATCCGGTGACGTCGGTGGCGGCGCGGGCGGTGATCGAAGTGATCGAGGAAGAAAATCTGCGGGAAAACACGCACGTGGTGGGCGGATATTTCCGGAAGAAACTGGAAGAGCTGCAGGAAAAATACGCGCTGATCGGCGACGTGCGAGGCATGGGGATGATGCAGGCCCTGGAATTGGTGAAGGACCGGCAGACGAAAGAGCCGGCCGCGCAGGAGACGAATCAAGTGCTGGAAGCGGCGAGGCGAAACGGATTGCTGGTGGGCAAGGGCGGGATGTACGCGAACGTGATCCGGATGGCGCCGCCGATGAACATCAGCAAGGCCGACGTGGATGAAGGAATCCGTTTGCTGGACAAAACATTCAGCGAAGTGCGCATGTAGCGGCGGAGCCGCGACACTATCGCGGCGGGGCGAAGGACAGGGGCCGGCCCGCAGGGCCGAAATCAAATGGAAGAGATGATGCGGAGGAGCATGCCGCTGCCTCCGCGGACATTGAAGCCGGCGTCTTTCGAACTCAGAGTGATTCGACCGAAAGGCTCGCTGCGGCCGGCGTGAGCGATGGTAATTTCCGGGTAACCGTACTCTCCACAAGCGTTCGTAGAAAACAGCCAGAGAGCCTGCGGCTGGTCATTGGCGGCGATAGGGCCGCGACACTGGCCGGAAGGATTGGGCCGGAGTTTGCCGAGAACGCCGCCGGGAACGGGCGTGCCGACGACTTCGTCGCCATCGGCGACCGGCCCGCCGCCGCGATAGACAACTTCTCCTCCCACCTGATTTGTCGTATAGACGGCCGGAGCCGTGCCGCGGTCGGGACCCGTGTCGGGAATCTGAGCATCGTCAATTTCCACGAAGGAGGCCATCGCGCGAAGGTCAGTGACGACGGGAATCGTGCGATGGGAGATTTTCAGGGAGTCGAAGGAAAATGTGATGGCGGCGCCGGAGCCCGGGGCGGGATGGACGACTTCAATGACGTGGCCGAGGAGCTTGGAGCCGGCGCGGATTTTGACGCCGGGGCCGAGAGGAACGTCTTGCATGATCCGCGCGGTGATTACCTGGCCGGGCCGGGATTTCACAGAGAGAGAAGAGTCGAGGGTGACGGGAAGCACCGTGCCGGGGGGAACGTGGGTGAAAAGGCGCGGGGAAAGCGAAAGAGACAGGATGGCGAGAAAGAGGGCCGCTTTCATGAGCGACTCCAGAGTACCAGAGCAGAGTACCGGGCTGGGGCGAGAGCAACGCTCGCCGGGCAGCTCCGACAGAAAGTATTTTAACTCTTTCGAGCAATCCGGGCCACGAAGCGATGGGACGCGGCGGGAGGAGCCGGGATGGAGCTTCCGCGGAACGGAATTTTGGTTCATCATGGGTATAATTAAATCGCGCGGAGGCGGAAGGGACGACCGGCGACGCGCGGGATGAACTTGGGGAGAAGCGATGACGACGGCGACGACGACGGAAGTTCTTGGGAAAAATTTTGTGAACGGGGAGTGGGTGGAATCGAAGGCGGCGCGGGTCGTGGAGCGGCGAAACCCTGCGAACACGGACGATGTGGTGGCGCGAGTGCCGCTGTCGACGCGCGAAGAGATGAAGGAAGCGATCGTGGCGGCCAAGGCGGCGTTTCCGGGGTGGCGGGATACGCCGGCGCCGGCGCGGGGAAAAATCCTGTTCCGGGCGGCTCGGCTGATGGAGGAGCAGAAAGACGAGCTGGCGCGAGCGCTGACGCGGGAAGAGGGCAAGACGCTGAAAGACGCGACGGGCGAAGTGCAGCGGTCCATCAACATCATCGAATTCATGGCGGGGGAAGGGCGGCGGATCAACGGCGAGACGATGTCGAGCGAGCTGCGGAAGAATTTTTCGTACACGCTGCGGCGGCCGCTGGGAGTGGTGGGAGCGATCACGCCCTGGAATTTTCCAGTGGCGATTCCGGTGTGGAAGATCGCGCCGGCGCTGGCGTACGGAAACACGGTGGTGTTCAAGCCGGCGACGCTGACGCCGCTGACGGCGATGAAGGTGACGGAGATATTCCAGCAGGCGGGATTGCCGGCGGGAGCGCTGAACCTGGTGATGGGTTCGGGGCGGGAGACGGGGGACGAGCTGGTGCAGAATCTGCACGTGCACGGGCTATCGTTCACGGGGTCAACGGAAGTGGGGACGCACCTGTACGCGTCGGGGGCAAAACACCTGAAGAAAATCCAGTGCGAGATGGGCGGGAAAAACCCGGTGGTGGTGATGGCGGACGCGGATCTGCCGCTGGCGGTGGAAGCGACGGCGCAGGGAGCGTTCGGGTCCACGGGGCAGAGGTGCACGGCGACGAGCCGCGTGGTGGTGGAAGAGAAGATCGCCGACGAATTCGTAAAGCGGCTGGCGGAGAGGGCGAATTCGTTCGTGGTGGGAGACGGGTCGGAGCCGGGGACGGAGATGGGCCCTTCGGTGGACGAAAACCAGCTGCAAACGGTGATGAAATACATCGAAATCGCGAAGAGCGAGGGAAAGATCGTGTGCGGCGGGGAGCGGCTGACGGGAACGAAATACAGCAAGGGATGGTTCACGTCGCCGACAGTGATTGACGGAGTGCGGGTGGAACATCGCGTGGCGCAGGAAGAGATTTTCGGGCCGGTGGTGAGCATCATCCGGGTGAAAGATTTTGAGGAAGCGGTGGAAGCGGCGAATTCGGTGAGATACGGGCTGTCGAGCTCGATTTATTCGACGGACTCGAACACGATATTCGAATTCGTGGAGCGGATCGAAACGGGAATGACGCACGTGAATTCGCCGACGGTGGGAGGGGAGGCGCCTGTGCCGTTCGGCGGGGCGAAAGAGAGCAGCGTGGGGCCGCGGGAAGTGGGCCACGCAGCGATGGATTTCTACACGGACATCAAGGTCGTGTACGTGGATTACACGGGGCGGAAACGGGAGTCGAGCATCTACTAGGGCGCGGAAACGGACGGACAAGGGCCGGACGCGGAAGGCTTCGCGCGCGGGAGCGAAAGGCGGCGGCGGGCGGGCGCGAGTTCCCTAAAAAAGCGAAGGCCACGGGGAGGAATTTACGGCGGGACTTTTCGATCGAGAAATTTATCTGGATATCGAGACGCTGCGGCTCTCGCACGAAGTGGAAGGCGGATGGGGAAACATCCGCGGGTTCGGACTGGCGGTGGCGGTGACGTGGGACAAGGAGCACGGCTTCCGGCGCTGGTATGAGGAGAACGCGCGGGAACTGGTGGCGGAGCTGGAGGCGTTCACGCACGTGGTGACGTTCAACGGCAACCGGTTCGATCTGGAAGTGCTGCGGGCGTACGCGCCGATCGAACAACTGAGGAAACTCTCGTGGGACATACACGAAGAGCTGCACAGGCAGCTGGGGCACCGGGTGAAGCTCGACCAACTGGCGAAGGATACGCTGGGAACGGCGAAATCGGGCGACGGAGTTGAAGCGGTGGGATGGTGGCGGGCGGGACAGAAAGAAAAGGTGGCGGCGTATTGCGAGCAGGACGTGGCGATCCTGCGGGACGTGGTGGAGCACGGGCGAGCCAAGGGATTTGTGATTTTGTCCTCGAGACAGGTTCCCGTGAAGTGGGAATGACGGGAGGAGATTTCGTTTGGAGGCGAGGAAGCGAAGGCTTCGCGGGAGATGCGGCGCGAAGGAAACCGGCGCCAGGGAAGCAGCGCGAGGCGCGCGCGGCGCGGGAGCCACAATTAAGATAGCGGCAAGCGGGACGATGGTTTGATGGATTGGACTTCCCTTCTGCGGCGGGGGCGGCGAGCAATGATTTGCGCGGCGCCGGTGCTGGCGATATTGCTGGCGCAAGGCGCGGCGGCCGGCGGGAGTGAGGGCGAAAAGATCGTGTGGGAGCCGGTGGACGGGGCGCAAGTGAAGATTGACGACAAAGTGCCGCTTAGCTGGAACGCCTACCAGCCTGAAAGAAAAGAGAAAAAGAAATACGGCGACCTGGTGATCGTACTGCTGGGGCGGCGTTACATCCTGCTCGACACGAAGGCCAAGCTGGCGTACGAGATCGAGCTGACGGATCTGCAAAAAGACGGAAGCGATCTGGAGACCACGGATTTGCGGCGGACAGCGCAGCAGATTCCGAGCATCGATTGGAGCTCGCGGGACGTGGGCCCGGAGCAGCTGATCCAATTGACGCTGCGGGATTACGGGCGGCGCGTGTCCGTTTCGATACCGCACCCGCCGGATTTAAGGGCGTTCTACTAGGGTCGAAATTTTTCTCCCGCCGCCGCGCCAAGTCCCGGCCGGCACACTCCATCAGGGAATTCGCAGGGTGTTACCTTCCTTGACGGTAGAGGTCTGCTCACGGCCGTTGATGCGATAGACGACGGTGAGGACTTTGTCCGCGCCGGGATATGGATCGCCGCCCATGTTGTAGTTGGTGACCTGAACGACGAGGGAGTTGTTGCGAATCATGCGGCGAAGAGATTGGGAGACGTCGGAGGTGCGGTTGTTGAGGCCGTAGTAGGCGCGAACAATCTGCAAAGAACCAGGAGGGCCGGGGAGAGGAGGGCGAGGAGGAATGGGCGGGACCGGCGGGCGGCCGCCGCCGTAATTATAGAATTGGCTGGAGTCAATGCTGGAGCCTTCGCGGTAGGAAAATTCGCGAACATGACCGCGATAATTTCTCGCGGAGATGCGCAGGACCTTATCGGCGCCGGGATAGGGGTCGCCGCCCATGTTCTGATTGGTGACGCGAACGAAACCGCTGCCGGAGAGAAGCCTTCGGACGCGGTCGGTGACTTCGACGCGGCGATTCCCCGCCCCGTAGTCGGCCCACATGACCATCCAGGCCGAACCGTTGTAGCCGCCACCGCCGCCGTTGTAGTTGTAAAACTGGGAGGCGTCGATCCAGGAGCCTTCGTTGTAGGAGAACTGGCGTTCGAGTCCCTGGAAATTTCTGGCCTGGATGCGGAGGACTTTGTTGGCGCCGGGAGCGGGATCGCCGCCGAGATTCTGATTGGTAACCTGGACCTTGCCCGCGCCGGCGAGAAGGTTGCGGACGTGATAGGTGACGTCGCGGGTGCGAGCGCCGGCGCCGTAGGTGGCGGACATCACTTGCCACCCCGGGCCGGGAATGGCGGAGGCGGATTGAGCCGAGACGGATTGAGAGAGGAAAAGAAGCGCGAAAGAAGCAAAGAGAAGGCCAGGGACGAATCGTTTTCTCATCAAAGTTCTCCTCAATCGCCCGAAGGCGTGGAATGGCCCCGGAGCTAGGAGTGCGCGGGAGCGCCCGAGCCGGAGGAGGCTCCGGTTTTTTGTTTCCAGGACATGGGAGCGCGGCCGGTTTCGATTTGCTTCATCGTGATGCAGGAATCCACGGGACAGACAAGGGCGCAAAGATTGCAGCCGACGCATTCGTCCTCGATGATGCGGGGGACGTGGACGCCCATGCCGTTGGGATTGAGCTTGTGACCGTTGGCGGGAGCGCGGCCGATGCATTGGTGAGCGCCGTCCTCGCAAGCGACGTAGCAAAGCTGGCAGCCGATGCAGAGAGCGGGATTAATCTCGGCGACGATTTTGTAGTTGAGGTCGAGATCGCCCCAGTCGTTGATATTGGGGAGAGCGCGGCCGCGGAAATCAGCGATAGAGCGGTAGCCATGGGAGTCCATGTAGGAGTTGAGGCCGTCGGCCATGTCTTCGACGATGCGAAAGCCGTAGTGCATGGCGGCGGTGCAGACCTGGACGCAGGAAGCGCCGACGGCGATGTGCTCGGCAGCGTCAGACCATGCGCCGATGCCACCGATGCCAACGATGGGAATTTTCACTTTTTTGGCGACGGAAGAAACGAGGTGGAGAGCGATGGGCTTGACGGCAGGGCCGCAGTAGCCGCCGTGAGAGGATTTGCCGGCGACGTGGGGAGCGGGAGCGAAAGTTTCGAGGTCAACGCTCATCAAAGAATTGATGGTGTTGATGAGGCTGACGGCGTCGGCGCCGCCGCGCTCGGCGGCGAGAGCGGTGTAGGTGATGTCGGTGACGTTGGGAGTGAGCTTGGAGATGACGGGAGTTTTCGCGGCTTCCTTGGCCCAGGAAGTGATCATCTCGGTATATTCGGGGACCTGGCCGACGGCGGCGCCCATGCCGCGCTCGCTCATGCCATGGGGGCAGCCGAAGTTGAGTTCGAGGGCGTCGGAGCCGGCATCTTCGGCGCGGTGAACGATGTCGTGCCAGGCTTCGCGTTTGGATTCGACCATGAGCGAGGCGATGACGAGGTGCCTCGGATAGCGTTTTTTGACTTCGGCGATTTCGCGGAGATTGGTCTCGATGGGCCGGTCGCTGATGAGCTCGATATTGTTGAGGCCCATCACTTTCTGGCCGTTGTAATCAATGGCGGCGTAGCGCGAGGAGGTGTTCTGAATGGGGTCGCCGATGGTTTTCCAGACGGCGCCGCCCCAGCCGGCGTCGAAAGCGCGCATGACCTGGCCGGCGGTGTTGGCGGGAGGGCCGGAGGCGAGCCAGAAGGGATTGGGAGATTCGATGCCGCAGAATTTAACGCGCAGGTCGGCCATGGTTCACCTCGAACGGACTTTCGCATTGTGAGGCCACACGGAGGTGCAAGTAAACCACCCGAGAACGGCGAACATGCCGAGCCAGCCGAGGGTTCGGGTGAGAGAGGCAATTTGCGTGTCGTGGGCGAGCAGGCCGAGATGGCCGAAGAGATAGTTCCAGTCGTGGATGACGTCGTCGCCGCCGCCGACGGAAAGAAGGGGCAGCTCCTGCGCGCGGGCATCGGCCATATAGCGGCTGATGGGAAGAAACTGCTCGAAGAAAATGAAGGAGCAAAACGCAGCACCCTGCGGCTGGCGGCGAAAAGCGAAATAGAGAGCTAAAGCGGCGGGAACGAAGAGCTGCATGAACGTGCCGCCGGCGACCATCAGAAATTCGCCAAACCAACGAAACAGAAGGTGTCCGCCCTCGTGGATGGGGATGAGGACGAGGTCGAGCATGAGCAGGAAGCCCTGCCCGCGGAAGAGTTCGTACAGGAAGAGGAGATAGAAAGCGAGCCAGACGAAGAAGAGGGCACGGGGGACAGGCTCCCAAGGGTCTTCGAGGACGGCGAGTGCGGGAACGCGTTGCGTCCATGAATCGGGAAGGCGCATTGGGCCTAGTTTTTGCCGCGCGGCGCGCCGAGCCAGCGATCCATGCCGCGGGCGGCGGCCATGCCTTCGGCAACGGCGTCGACAACTTCCTTGCCGCCATTGACGCAATCTCCGGCGGCGAAATACTGAGGACGGCCGGTCTGGAAAAGTGCGTTTGTGGCAATCGTGCCGTTGGAACGAATTTCGACGCCGGAAAGAGAGCGGAACGCTTCGGTGACGGGTTTCTGGCCAATGGCGCGGACGACCATATCGACTTCGAGCGAAAATTCGGAGCCCGGGACGGGAACGATTTTGGGCTTGCCCGAAGAGCCTCCGGGTTCGAGGCGGGTGCGGAGGCATTCGACAGCCGAGACGCGGCCATCGCGGCCGAGGATGCGGAGAGGCTGGGTGAACCAGTGGAACGTGACGCCATCGAGCTTGGCGAGATCGTATTCGTAGCGGAAGGCTGGCATCTCTTTTTCGCCGCGGCGGTAGAGAAGGTGGACAATTTCGGCGCCGAGGCGGCGAGCGGCGGTGACAACGTCAATGGCGGTGTTGCCCGCGCCGATGCAGGCAATGCGGCGGCCGACAGGGACGTCGAAGAAAGCCTTGGTTTTGGTGGGAGCAATGAATTCCATCGCACCGACGACGCCGTCGAGGTCTTCGCCGGGGATGGAGAGATCCCAAGTTTCGCCGAGTCCGACGCCGATGAGGATGGCGTCGAATTCCTTTTCGAGCTGGGGGAAGAAAATGTCGCGGCCAATTTCCGTGGAGGGGCGGATTTCAACGCCGAGGCCGGCAATCATCCCGATTTCGCGGAGGGCGTCGCCGGCGCGAAGCTTATAGGCGGCGATGCCGTAGGTGTCGAGACCACCGGGAAGTTTGTTGCGGTCGAAGAGGACGACGGAGTAGCCGAGCTTGGCGAGGTCGGCGGCGGCAGCGAGCGAGGCGGGGCCGGCGCCAATGCAGGCGATACGCTTGCCGTTGGGAGGGCCGGGATGGAAGAGCTGGATGCGGCGGTCGAGGACGTAATCCACGGCATGACGCTGGAGGCGGCCGATTTCAATCGGCTCGACACCCTTTTCGTGCATGACGCAGGCGCCTTCGCAGAGGACTTCCGTGGGGCAGACACGGCCGCAACTGTGGCCGAGGATATTGGCCTCGAGAATGACGCGGGCGGAGCCGAGAAGATTGCCGGTGGAGATTTTCCGGATGAATGAAGGAATGTCGATGCGGGTGGGACAGGCTTGAATGCAAGGAGCGTCAAAACAATAGAGGCAGCGGGCGGATTCGACGGCGGCCTGGCGGGAGTTCATCGGCGGAGAGATTTCGGCGAAATTTTTTTCGTATTGCTCCGCGGGCAGTTTGGGCGCGGGATTTTCGAGGGGCATCGTCGCTCCGGAAACGGGGGTTGCGGAAAGAGGCCATTCTAGCATCGGAAGACGGAGGGGGAGTGGCTGGAAATGGCCGGAAGCGCGCCAGTTGAACAGGGATCAAGCGGGAGGACGGCCAATCGAAGGGGAAGAAAAACGGTGTAAGCTACAGCGCGGAAGAAAAGAGCGAGGGAGGGACGCGAGATGCGGTTTGACACGGTGATACGGGGCGGGACGGTGGTGACGGCCGCGGATACGTACGCGAGCGATGTGGGGATTACGGGAGGGCGTATCGCGGCGATCGGAGCGGGATTGCCGGTGGAGAATGCCGGGCGCGTGATCGAAGCCGCGGGACGGATGGTGATGCCGGGGGGAATCGACGTGCACACGCACCTGGACATGCCGTTCGGCGGGACAACCAGCTCGGACGATTTCGAGACGGGAACGATCGCGGCGGCGTTCGGGGGGACGACGACGCTGATTGACTTCGCGATTCAGTACAAGGGGCAAACGCTGCGGCACGCGTTCGACACATGGATGAAGAAGGCGGAGGGAAAAGCGGCGATCGACTACGCGTTTCACTGCATCATCACGGATTTGAGCGGGGCGCAATTGGAGGAAATGAAGAAGTTGGTGGGCGAGGGAGTGCCGACGTTCAAGCTGTTCATGGCGTATCCCGGCGTGTTCATGCTGGACGACGCGTCGATTTTCAAGGCGATGAGAGCCGCGGCGGACACGGGCGGGATGATCTGCATGCACGCGGAAAACGGAGGAGCGATCGACGTGATCGTGCAGAAGGCGCTGGCGGAGGGGAAAAAGGCGCCGAAATATCATGCGTTGACGCGGCCGACGACGGCGGAAGCGGAGGCCACGTCGCGGGCGATTGCACTGGCGGAGATGGCGGGCACGCCGGTGTACATCGTGCATTTATCGTGCAACGACGCGCTCGAAAAAGTGCGCGAGGCGCGGGAACGGGGATTGCGGGCGTACGCGGAGACCTGCCCGCAGTATCTCTATTTGTCGCTGGAGAACATGGACGCGCCGGGATTCGAGGGAGCGAAATACGTGTTCACGCCGCCGCTGCGGGAGAAATGGAACCAGGAGAAATTGTGGCAAGGGCTGGCGCAGGACGATTTGCAGGTGGTGTCGACGGACCACTGCCCGTTCTGCTTCAAAGAGCAGAAGGAGATGGGGAAAGACGACTTCACGAAAATACCAAACGGAGGGCCGGGAGTGGAGCACCGGGTGAGCCTGGTTTACAGCGGCGGGGTGGGCGGAGGGAGATTTTCGCCGAACCGGTTCGTGCAGCTGGTGTCAACGGCGCCGGCGAAATTATTCGGGTTATACCCGCGCAAAGGGACGGTGGCGGTGGGGTCGGACGCCGACCTGGTGGTGTTTGACGCGAACGAAGAGCAAGTGATCAGCGCGAAGACGCACCACATGCGGGTGGATTATTCGATGTTCGAAGGAATCCGGGTGAGGGGAGTGCCGAAAGTGGTAATGTCGCGAGGGAGAGTGGTGGTGGAGAACGGGAAGTTCACAGGAAAGGCGGGAGCGGGAGAATTTTTGAGGCGCGAAAATCCGGCGAGGGTGTGAGATTAAGGCCGGGAGACGCCGGAAACCCAGGGAATGCCGACGAGGCCGGGGTGGACCTCAACGATGGCGGGGTCGCCGGGAGAGAAGCGGTCGAAATCAAAGCGGCCAACGGGAATACGCTCGTAGCGGCGGCCCTCGCGCCAGGAAGTGACGTCGAGGCGGCGAATGGGGATGGGACCCGGCATGGAGAATTTTCCGACGACGCGAACGGGCTCGGGACGGACCGGGTAATGGTCGAGAGCGCCATTGATGAAGAGCAGACCGGCGAGGAGCCAGGGCGCGGGGATGAGAGCGAAGTACACGCGCTTGGGGACTTCGAGCTCGGAGTGGCGAAGGGCGCGGCGCTCGACGTAGATGACGAGGCCGAGGGTGAGGAAAAAGAGAACGCCGATAAAGATCAGGATTCCGTCGAGCTCGACCGCGGGATAGCGAAGCGCGGCGACGATAAAGGCCAGAGCGCCGAGAAGAAATACGGCGGTGCGATTGAGGAGCTTGACGCGGAAAGAAAACTCAGCGGCGGAAGAGCCGAGCCCACAGGCGGAACAAATGTCGGCGTCGCGTTCGGCGCCGCAATTCAGGCAGCGCGTCATCCCCATCCTTTTTGCAACGTATCGATGCTAAGCAGGGCGGCGGCGAGTGTCAAATCGACCGGGCGCACCAGCACCTTCCCATTTTAGACACCAAAAAGAATCAGATGGCGCGAAAGATTGGCGAATTCGGGAGTTATTTCAGCTGGGTGATGCGCGAAGGGACCTGGTCCATGCAGACCATCAGCTCGTCGCGGCCGTTGGAGAGAAGCTCGCAATCGATTTCGTGGGCGCTGTGGATGGCGTCGGTGGCGTTGCCGCCGGTGGCGGTGGAGCAGTGGGAGGCGCCCTTGAAATCCATGCAGACTTCGTATTTCAGGCGGGTGTCCTGAATTGAGGAGATGATGAGATAGGCGAACAAACAGACGGCGCCGACGGCGACGATAAGCTTCACGGGAGCGGGTTTTTTGGCCATAAGGCTCCGGCGAGATTGTACGCGATTTTCAGGTGCCGCGAGAGGAGGAATGAGACGAGCGGCGGGTGAGCTCTTTGTGAATATAGGTTTTGGCGTGGGGAGAAAGAGTTTCGAGAGCGGCGATGTCTTTGAGGTCGCGCAAAGTGAGATTGGGAAGAGCGGCGAGGAGGCAAGGAACGGGCGTGTGAGGATTGCGGACCAGCGCGGCGCGGACGTTGTATTGAATTGCCCAGCGAGGATGCTGGGCGATGGCAGCGACGACGCGAGGCGGGACGGCCGCGTTGGCGAGGACTTTCAAGACCTGGCTCTCGGTGAGGAAGGCGTTATCAAGAGCGAGCTTGATGGCTTGCGGATGACCCTCGGCGAGGAGAGCGCCGGCGACGCGGGAAGGTCCGCGGCGAGCGAGAGTAAGTTTCTGGCCGATGGGGAGGCTGGGAACGCGGGTGATGAGAATCTCCTCGGCGGCGCGGCGAATTTCGGCGGGAGTGGAAGGTATCAAGCTGACGCGAACGAGATCGAAGAGGAAGAGCTGGCGGAGGAGAGACAGGGCGATTCGGCGGGGAGAGTGCGGGTGGCGAGCGAGGCGGAAACGAATGGCCTCGTTGGCGACGGAGCCGGGGATGGCGGCGATGGCGGAAACGACCTTGGAAGAGATGTCGAGGCGGTCGAGGAGGAGGGAGAGAAGAGATTCGTCGAGGGAGCCGGAATCGAGGAGAGCGAGAAGTTCGTCTTCAGCGGCGGCAAGAACGCGGGCCTGGAGATTGCGGGACGGGGCGGAGGAATCCGAGGCGTCGCCGGGCGAATCAGACGGCGGCATTTGCTGCCTGGCGCTCGCGGCGCATGGCGCGGCGGGCAGCGGCTTCCGCGGGCTTCGTTTCGAGATGGGAGACGGTCGCGGAGGGAGCGGCCTGGCGAATGGCGGCCTCGATGGCGGAATCGAAGAAGCGGCTGCGGCCGATGGTGCCGCCGCATAGAGCGACGGGAACGGCTTGGGAATCCAGAGCAAGGCGAACGAGGACGCTTTTGACCAATCCGGCGAGAGATTCGGCGGCTGAATTGAGGATGCCCTGGGAGACGGCGTCGTCCTTGTCCGCCAACCTGGCGACGAGGGGAAAGACGCGAGGGAAAATGTCGTCGGGATTCTTGACGACCCAGTCGAGAACATGGGACCAGTCGCGGGAATCAAGCCATTCGAGAATTTGAGCCGAGAGAGCGGTTTCCGGGCCGCGGGATTCCTCGGCGCGGACGACGGCATTGAGAGCGCGGCGGCCGATGTCGAAAGCGCTGCCCTCGTCGCTGAACCACGGGCCGCGGCCGCCGGCGCGAGCGGTCTTGCCGCTCGAATTGCGGCCAAAGGCGGCGGAGCCGGTGCCAACAACGAGAATGGCACCCTGGGCGTCGCCGACGGCGGCTTCGAGAGTGACGTCGAGATCGGTGGTGACTTCGACGGCGGCGGAAGGAAAACTGCGGGATAGAAAAGTGGCCATGCGATGGGCGACGGACTCGCGGCCGGCGCCGCCGATGCCGGCGCAGACGCCGCGAATGTCGGAGGCTTTCAAATGGCGGCGCTCGAGGACGATGTCGCCCGCGTCGCTGAGCGTAAACCAGGCCTTGGCGTAGCCGGCGCGAAGCGGATTGGAAGGGCCGGTGGTGGCGCGGGCCAGGACGGATCCGGCGGAATCGAGGAGGACGCAGTCCGTCTTGGTGCCGCCGCCATCGAAACCGAGGAAATAGGGAGGAATCGCTTTCGTGTCTTCATTCCACATAAGACCTCACTTCGCTTGACAGAGTTTCGAACCGGCAGTTAGCATCGCGCGGCCCGCGCGCGGGCAACCATGCCGATCAGCCATCCGGATTTCGCCATTCTTCTGGTGTATCTCGCGGCCATCACGATATTCGGCGCGCGCTTCCGGCGCGGACAGAAAGACCTGCGCGATTACTTCCTGGGCGGAAGGACAGCGCCGTGGTGGGCGCTGGCGTGTTCGATCGTAGCGACGGAAACCTCCACATTGACGATCATCGGAACGCCGGGAATCGCCTATGGCGGAAACCTGGGATTTCTGCAAGTCGTGCTGGGCTACGTCGTCGCGCGGGCCATACTGTGCGTGGTCCTGGTTCCACAGTATTTCCAAGGCGAATTCTACACGGCTTATCAGCTTTTGGAAAAGCGTTTCGGGAAGCGGATGAGGTCGGCGGCAGCGGCGGTGTTCCTGGGGACGCGGGCGCTGGCGGAAGGAGTGAGAATCGCGGCGGTGGGAAAAGTGGTGAGCGTGGCGTTTGGGACGGAGAACCGGCTGTCAATATTGATCGTGGGCGTGCTGACGATGTTCTACACGTTTGAAGGAGGTATGAAGGCGGTCATCTGGACGGACGTGATTCAATTCGGGATTTACCTGACGGGATCCGTGGCGGCGTTTTTTCTGCTGCTGCACCGGATCCCGGGCGGATGGGGAGAAGTGACGCAAGTGGCGGCGATGTCGGGCGGGAAGCTGCGAGTGTTCGACTTCGCGGCGAGCCTGACGCAAAGCTACACGTTCTGGGCCGGCCTGATCGGCGGAACATTTCTGACGATGGCAAGCCACGGGACCGACCAGACGATGGTGCAGCGGCTGCTGGCGGCGCGAAACAAACGGGACAGCCAGAAGGCGCTGCTGGCGAGCGGAGGAATCATTTTCGTGCAGTTCGCGCTGTTTCTGGTGATTGGAGTGATGCTGTTCGTGTACGGGCAGCAAGCGGGCGCGGCGGGAAGCCCGGGCGCTTCCCTGCTGGCGCACGCGAGGCACGATCCGGACAAAATTTTCCCGGCGTTCATCGTGTACGACATGCCGCAGGGGCTGGCGGGGCTGGTGCTGGCGGCGATCTTTGCGGTTGCGATGTCGAACGCGAGCGGATCGTTGAACTCGCTGGCATCGTCGAGCATGATGGACTTCGCGCGAAGGGGGAAAAACGAAGGGGAAAGCGGCGCGGATGCGGGGCGGAGCCTGCTGCTTTCCCGGCTGTTGACGGTGGGGTGGGCGATCGTGCTGATCGGGTTGGGGCTGGTGAGGTGGGGGCCGGTGCTGGTGGCGGGGCTGACCATCGCTTCGATCACGTACGGAGCGATGCTGGGGATATTTTTGCTGGGAACATGGAATGCGCGGGCGAATGAGCGAGGCGCGCTGGTGGGATTCGGAGTGGGGTTGGCCACGATGATCCTGGTGAATCGGTACACGCCTCTCGCATGGACCTGGTATGTGGCGGCGGGAACGCTGGTGACGTTTGCGGCGGGGTCGCTGGCAAGCCTGGCAGGGCCTGGCGAGGCGGCGGAAAGGGAAAACGCAAAACCGTGACGCGGGGAAAGAGCGAGGCGGGCACATCGCCGGGATTGGTGCGCGGGCTGGGAGCCTGGGCGACGGCGGCCATCGTGGTGGGCACGATGATCGGGACGGGAATTTTCCTGAAGCCGGCCGAAATGACGCAAGCGGCGGGAGCGAGCGGGGTGGTGTTCGCGGCGTGGATTGTGGGCGGGGCGCTTTCGATGTTTGGAGCGCTGAGCTACGCGGAGCTTGGCGCGGCGATGCCGGAAGCGGGAGGCGAATACGCGTATTTAAGCAGGGGATTCAGCCCGGTGTGGGGATTTTTATTCGGGTGGATGCATTCGATCGTGGGGCGGCCGGCATCGGCGGCATCGATTGCCGCGGGGCTGCTGCGATTTTTGGGGTTTCTATTTCCGGCGGTGGCGGCGCCGATTTTCACGATTCACATGGCGATTCCGTTTTTGGGGGGGCACGAAGGGCAATTCGTGTTTACCTGGGCGCAGCCGCTGGCAGTGGGAGCGCTGGTGCTGACGACGTTCGTCAATTATTTGGGAGTGAAGCTCGGAGGAGAGGTGCAGGTGGTGCTGACGTTTTTGAAGATCGCGGCGGTGCTGGCGATCATCGGGCTGGGGTTCCTGCTGGCGCACGGAACGGCGGGCAATTTTCATCCGGTGTGGCCGGGACGGATTTCATGGGGGGTGATGACGGGATTCTGGGCGGCGCTGGCGGCGGCGCTGTGGGCCTACGACGGGTGGGAGGATTTGAATCTGGTGGGGTCGGAAATCGAAAACCCGGAGAGGAATATTCCGCTGGCTCTGATCGGGGGAGTGGCGTTCGTGGCGGTGATCTTCATACTGTTTAGCGCGGTGTGCTTTTACGCGCTGCCGGTGGCGGGGGTGGCGGCGTCGCGGGAGGTGGCTTCCGACGTGTTTCAGAGCTTCGCGGGACACAAGGCGGCGCTGTGGATCACGGTGGCGATGGTGATATCGGCGCTGGGGACGCTGAATTCGTCGGTGCTGAGCGGGGCGCGCGTGGATTACGCGATGGCGCGCGACGGGTTATTTTTCCGGATGGCGGCGAAAATCCATCCGCGATTCCGAACGCCGGGGAACGCGCTGGTGTTCCAATGCGCGCTGGCGAGCGTGCTGGCGCTCTCGGGAACGTTCGAGGACCTGACGTCGCTCTTCATCTTCGCGACGTGGATATTCTACGGGCTGGCGGTATGCGCGCTGCTGCGGCTGAGGCGGACGGAGCCGGAAATGCCGCGGCCGTATCGAACGTGGGGCTATCCGATTGTTCCGGTGGCCTTCGTCGTGGGAGCGGCGGCGCTGACGGTGACGGTGTGGATGGCGCGGCCGGTGAGGTCCACGGCCGGACTGGCGATGATTCTGGCGGGGCTGTTCTTTTACCGGCACTGGAAAAAGCGGTTGGGGGAAGGCGAGGCATGATTTAGATCCGGAGGAACGCCTCTCGAAGATTCGCACAAGGGAAATGCGAGGGGTGGAGGATGTGAGCGAGGAGCTCGAGGCCGTCGGCCAAGCGAGGGCCGGGGCGGGAAAAGTAAGAGTTGGCGTCCACGGCAAAGATACGGTTGTGGCGGACCGCAGGAAATCCCTTGAAAGTTTCGCGCAAACACATTTTGGAGAAATCGGCGGAGTTGCGTGCGGCCGTGTAGCCGCACTGCATCACGAGAATCACATCGGGCCCGGATGCGGCGATTTCTTCGAGGGTAACGCGGCGGGACGGCTCGCGGGGGATACCGAGAACGTCTTCTCCTCCCGCCTTGGCCACCATCTCCGGCACCCAGTGACCGCCGATGTAAAAAGGGTCGAGCCATTCGAGGCAGAGGACGCGAGGGCGCGGGTGAAGGGAGGAAGAGCGGGATTCGACGGCGGCGACTCTTTGAGCGAGACTCGCGGCGAGCGATTCGGCCGCCGGTTGAGTTCCTGTCGCTTCACCGACGCGGCGAATGTCGTCCCAAACGTCGGCAAGCGAGTGGGGAACGAGGGAGAGGACGCGGGGCGATTTGGAGAAACGGGACAGGGCGGAAGCAAGGTCGTCGGGAGAAGCCGCGCAGACGTGGCAAAGATCCTGGGTGACGATCAAATCCGGCGCGAGGGATTCGAGAAGCCCGGCATTGACAGAATAAATGCTCTCGCCGCGAGCGACGAGCGCGGCGACCTGGCGATCAATTTCGGCGGGAGGAGCGTGAGGATCCACACGAGGCTGGATGAGAGCGGGCTTGGTGGCGGCGTCGGCAGGGTAATCGCATTCATGAGTGACGCCGACGACGGAAGGTCCGAGGCCGAGAGCGTAGAGAATTTCGGTGCCGGAAGGCAAGAGAGAGCAGATCTGCATCGAGGCCTCGGCGCGAGCGGAGCTGAGCGCGATTCAAGATTACACCGGAGAGGCGCCGGAAGCGACACCGGCGGAGTCCGCGGGAAGAAGATCGGCGAAGACGAAGGCGTCGCGCTCGACAACCACGCCAAGGCGAACC
The DNA here is from genome assembly GCA_035503815.1 of Verrucomicrobiia bacterium. Lineage (GTDB taxonomy): Bacteria > Acidobacteriota > Terriglobia > Acidiferrales > UBA7541 > Palsa-295. The sequence continues at coordinate 100,704 of DATJTF010000024.1, read as the reverse complement.
GCAATGGGGCGGAGGAACATGGGGCCGGCGCAAGTGAAGGTGTGGAATTCGCCGTTCTCGCCGCATGGGTCGACAGCGGCGGGAAGATCGCGAAGCAGAGCGCGGTCAAATTTGCGGCCGGCGAATTCGGGAGCGAGCTTCCGCGGGTCAACGCAAGTGAGATAGGCCTCGAGTCCTCCGGCGAGCATTTCCCCGGCAAGGCGGCGCGTGTCAATTTTCCAGAGCGGGAAGATGGGAATCATATTGCAGGAGGCGAGATTTCTTTCGCGGTAAGCGCGAATGTCTTCGAGAAAGAGGTCGCCGAAAATCATGTGGCGAACGCCCTGCGAGCGGGCGGCGGCCATGGCCTCGGCCATGGCGCGCTCGTAGACGTCGTTGGGGCATGGCGAAGGAATGGGAATTTTAACAAGGGGCAATCCGGCGGCGGCGGCTTGCTGGTCGAGCAGCTCTTCACGGACGGCGTGCATGGCGACGCGCGAATGGGTGAGATTGACGGTGGTGAGAAGAGCGACGACGTCGAATTCCCCGCTCTGCCGGACGACGTGAAGCGCCCAGGCGCTGTCTTTGCCGCTGCTCCAGGAGAGCCAGGCGCGAGGACGCGGCGAAATCGCGGCGGAAGATTGGGGCGGCATCGGAGGAATTAATTGTACAGGAGATATTTGGCGCGCAAGACGCGGAATTGGGCGAGGGCGGGCGCCCAACCGGCGAGGATTTCCGAGACAGGAACGCCGCGCTCGAGCTGATCCACGGTGGATTGGGAGCCGAGAAGGAGGATTGTCTTGTCGAGATGGAAGGAATCGGGATAGAGGCGATGGAGAGCCGCGGCGATTTCCAGGCCCATGCGCATGGAGCGGAAATCGGCGGGGCTCGTGAGAGACACGCTCACGCCTTCGCACGATTGGCCTTGGTAGAGATCGGCGTCAGGGGTGAAACGCGCAGGAGAAAATCGGACGCCGGGGATATGGCGGCGGTCGAGCTCGGCGGCCAGTTCCCCGCCCCGAATCCACGGAGCGCCGAGAATCTCGAAGGGGGTACCGGTGCCGCGGCCGACGGAGACGCCCCCGGCCTGGAGGATTTCCAAGCCGGGGTAGAGAAAATCCTCGTTCATGGTGCGGAGGTTGGGCGAAGGAGGGATGAAGGGCAGACCGGTGGAGGCATAGAATTCCGAGCGGCGCCAATTTTTCAAGGCGATGACGTGGAGATTTGCGTGAAGACGATTTACGGCGTTGAACATTCGGGCCAGTTCGCCGGGAGTCATGGCATAGCGGATGGGGAGCGGGAAATAGGCAGTGAAGGAAGTGCGGGCGGGATCGAGCATCGGGCCTTCGATGATTTCGCCGCCGAGAGGGTCGGGACGGTCGAGGACGAAGAAGGCGATGTGATTTTGCGCGGCGGCCTCGAGGGAGTAGCCCATGGTGGTGATGAAGGTGTAGAAGCGGACGCCCGCATCCTGGATGTCGTAGACGAGAGCGTCGAGATTTCGGAGCATTTCCGGGGTGGGGCGGCGAGTCTCGCCGTAAAGACTGAAAATCGGGAGATGCGTGGCGGGGTCGGCGGAGTTGGGGACGTCGGCGTCAATGCGTCCGGCGATGCCGTGCTCAGGGCTGAAGATGGCGACGAGCTTGACACCGGGAGCGCGAGCCAGCACGTCAATCGTGCGGCGGCCGCGCGAATCAACGCCCGTCTGATTGGTGATGATGCCGACGCGCATACCGCGGAGGGGAGCAAAATTTTCGGCTTCGAGGACGTCAATGCCGGTCTCGACGGAAAGCGCCGCAAGCGGGGATGACGCGGCGGCGAACGGCGGCCGCGGAGAAGTGGCGGCCAGGAAGAAAGCGAGGAGCATGACGATCAGGAAACAAGAACGGAACATAGGCGAGGGCGTTTTGTTGTGCGGCATCCGACCGTGTGCTATATACAGCCGAGGGATGCAAGCGTCAACACGAAACGCCTCACGGGCCACGGGACGAATTTTAGGGGCGGTGGTGGTGGCGGTGCTCTCTGTCATGACACCCATTTCACGCGCACAGAAAAAACCTGCCACAAAAACAAAAGTTGCGACGAGCCGATCCGGCTGGGTCGAAGCGACGCTGCGGAAAATGACGGTGCCCGAGAAGCTGGGCCAGCTGCTGATGGTCCACTACTGGGGCGTGTACGAGTCCGCGGAAAGTCCCGACTACAAGGAGCTGGTGCGCCTGGTGGAACAGGACCACATCGGGGGGCTCATCCTGGGGACGGAGCGGGGAGATCTGGGGGTCGAGCGGAGCCAGGTGTATCCGACGGCGGTGACGCTGAACGAACTCCAAAAGGCGGCGAATGTGCCGCTGGTGGTGGGAGCGGATTTCGAGGCGGGAACGGGAATGCGGCTGGAGGAAGGGACATATTTTCCGGCGGCGATGGCGATCGGGGCGACGGGCGATCCGAAGCTGGCCTACGAAGAGGGTAAAACGATCGCGCTGGAGGCGCGCGCGGCGGGGATTCAATGGATATTCGCGCCGGACGCGGACGTGAACAACAATCCCAACAACCCGATCATCAACACGCGATCGTTTGGCGAGGATCCGGAGAGCGTGGCGGAATTTGCGGTGCAATTCGTGCGCGGCGTCCAAGACAACGGAGCGATGGCGACGGTAAAACATTTTCCCGGACATGGAAACGTGGCCACGGATTCGCACCTGGCGCTGGCGACGGTTCCGGGAAGCCGCGAGGAAATGGAAAAAACGGAGCTGGTTCCCTTCCGTGCGGCGATCGCGTCGGGCGTGGACGCGGTGATGCCGGGGCACCTGGCGGTGCCGGCGTTCGAGCCGGATGCGACGATTCCAGCGACGATTTCTCCGGCGATACTCACGGGGCTGCTGCGGGAGCAGATGAATTTCAAGGGATTGATCGTCACCGACGCGCTGGACATGGGCGGAGTGACGTCGATGCTGTCGCCGGGGGAAGCGGCGGTGCGGGCCGTGCTGGCGGGAGCGGACGTGCTGCTGATGCCGCCGTATCCGGACGCGGCGCTGGAGGGTCTGGAAGAGGCGGTGAAGTCCGGGCGGCTGCCGATAGAGCGCGTGGACGAATCGGTGAGGCGGATTCTGGAAGCCAAGGCGCGGCTGGGGCTGGACAAGAACCGGTTCGTGGACGTGGCAAAGCTGAACGAAAAATTCGCGCTGCCCGCGTACGACGAGGCGGCGGAAAAGATCGCCGCGCGCGGCGTGACGCTGCTGCGGGACACGCCGAAGATTCTGCCGCTGGACGCGGCGAAGCCGCTGCGCGTGCTGCTGGTTTCGCTTTCGGCGGACCCGGACGGGTACCCGGGGGCGTCGCTCGAGCCGGCGATCCGCTGGCGGGTGGATTCGCTGACGGCGCTGCGGGCGGACACGGCATTTTCGCCCGTGGGGAATCTGAAACTTCCGGCGCCGGATTCGTACGACGTGGCGATTGCGGCGGTGTTCGTGCGCGTGGCGGACCGCAAGGGGAACGTAGGATTTCCGGCGGAGCAGCGCGCGTTTGTGAATCAGATGCTGGCGACGGGCAAGCCGGTGATCGTGGCGGCGTTCGGCAGCCCGTACCTGATTTCGGAGTTTCCGGACGCGAAAACGTGGATTGGAGAGTTTTCGACGAACGGCGTGTCGCAGGAAGCGGTGGCCAGCGCGATTTTCGGCGAAACGGCGATCGGAGGAAAAATTCCGGTGACGGTGCCGGGAGCGGCGAAACGCGGCGAGGGATTGAGCGTCGCGGCGAACGCGATGGAGCTGGAGCCCGCGCCGGAGGAGACGGTGAACCGGCTGAAGCCGGTGTACGCGGTGCTGGACAAAGCGGTAGCGGACGACGCGTTCCCGGGCGGCGTGCTGGGGGTGGGATGGCACGGAAAACTCGTGGTGCACCCGTTTGGAAAGCTGGAAGACGAGGGCGAAGCGTACAGCGTGGACGAGGATTCGATGTACGACATGGCGTCGCTGACGAAAGCGATGGCGACGACAACGTCGGTGATGATGCTGGTGGAAGAAAAGCGGCTGGATTTGGACGCGCCCGTGGGGCGCTACCTGCCGGAATTTACGGCGGCGTCGAAAGCGGACCCGCATCCGGCGTGGCGGGCGCGCGTGACGGTGCGCATGCTGCTGCTGCACGATTCTGGATTGCCGGGAGTGCGGCGGTATTACCTGGAGGGAGTCAAGGGGCACGATCAAGTGCTGGCGCGGGCGATGGCGGAGCCGCTGGTGCATGAGCCGGGGACGCAGGTGGAATATTCGGACCTGGGGTTCATGCTGCTGGGAGAGATCGTGGAGCGGCTGACCGGCGAGACGCTGGATGAATTCGCGAGCGAGCACATTTTCCAGCCACTGGGGATGGACCGCACGATGTTCCGGCCGCCGAAATCGCTGCGGGACGACATCGCGCCGACCGAGGACGATACGGTGTACCGGCACCGGATGATCTGGGGCGAGGTGCACGACGAGAATGCCTGGGCGATGGGAGGAGTGGCGGGGCAAGCAGGGCTGTTTTCAACGGCGCCGGACGTGGCGGCGTTCGCGCAGATGATGCTGAACGGAGGAATTTACGAGCACGAACGATTGCTGAACCGGTCGACGATCGAGGAAATCACGAAGCGGGTGAACATCGGCGATTCCGCGCGGACGCTGGGATGGGACGTGATCACGGAACCGGAGCACACGGGAAGATATTTTTCGGCGTCGGCGTACGGGCATTACGGATTCACGGGGACGTCGCTGTGGATCGATCCTCAAAACGACCTGTTTATTATTCTGCTGACCAACCGCGTGCATCCGACGCGGGCGAACGAAAAGATCCGGCAAGTACGCCCGGCCGTGCACAACGCCGTCTTCGAGGCGCTGGGCCTGGCCGGCGGCAAGAGCGCAGCCCGATAACTCCCTCGGCACAATCGGGCGCGGAGGCTCCTTCCCTGGGCGCGCGGACGAGCGCATCCCGCTATAATTGAAATTCGGCGCGAGGCTCACTTTGAAGCATTTGAAAACGGAGCAACCGAACCCGCGTTCGCGCGGGCTCGACAAGAAGAGTTCGTTCGGGATCGTGCGGTTGATCAATTCCGAAGATGCGCGGGTGGCGCGGGCCGTGAGGCGCGAATTGCCGCAAATCGCGCGAGCGGTGGATGCCATCGCCGAATCGCTGGGGAACGGCGGAAGGCTGCTTTACGTGGGCGCGGGGACGAGCGGGCGGATCGCTTTTTTGGATGCGGCGGAATGCCCGCCGACGTTCGGAACGCCGCCGAGCCTGGTGCAGGCGGTGATCGCCGGGGGCGAGAAAGCGATGCGGCAAGCGGTGGAAGGCGCGGAGGATTCGGCGCAGAACGGGGCGCAGGACCTGGCGCGGCGGAAATTGCGGGCGAGGGATGTGGTGGTGGGAATCGCGGCGAGCGGTACGACGCCGTACGTGCTCGGGGCGATGAAATACTCAAGACAAGTGGGGGCGAAGACGATTGGATTAACATCGAACCGCGCGTCGCCGCTGGCGCGGCTGGCGCAGATCACGATCGCGCCGAATACGGGGGCGGAAGTGCTGGCGGGATCGACGAGGATGAAGGCGGGAACGGCGCAGAAAATGGTCCTGAACATGCTTTCAACCGGAGCGATGGTGCGGCTCGGGAACGTCTATGAAAACTGGATGATCCGAGTGAGGCTGACGAACGAGAAGTTGCAGAAAAGGGCGGCGCGGATCCTGGAGCAGGCGGCGGGGGTGAGCGCGTCCAAAGCGAGACACGCGCTGCGTCAGGCGCGACACGATTTGCCGGTGGCACTGGTGATGCTGCGGACCGGGGCGAATTCGCGGGAAGCGCAGGAACGGCTGGCGAAGTCGCAGGGAAATGTGAGAGCGGCGATGAGCGGAGGAAGACCACAGGCCGGGGAGAAATAGCGATGGACCGATTCAAAATCATGGGCGGGCGAAAGCTGGAAGGCACGGTGCAGATCAGCGGAGCAAAGAATGCGGCGCTGCCGGCGATGGCGGCGACGCTGCTGACGAACGAACCCGTGCGCCTGCAGAACATCCCCCGCGTGCGCGACATCATGACCATGGCCAAGCTGCTGGCGCACATGCGCTGCCGGGTCAACAGCCCGGATATACCGCCGAGCGAATTCACGATCCAGGCGGAAGCGATTTCGCACGCGGAGGCTCCCTACGAACTGGTGAAGACGATGCGCGCGTCGGTGCTGGTGCTGGGGCCGCTGGTGGCCAGGACGGGATACGCGAAAGTGTCGCTGCCGGGAGGGTGCGCGATCGGGGCGCGGCCAATCGACATTCACATCCAGGCGCTCGAGAAACTGGGCGCGACGATTGTGGTGGAACACGGATACGTGGAAGCGCGGGCCAAACGGCTGCGGGGAACGGAATTTCGCTTTCCCAAGATCACGGTGACAGGAACAGAAAACGTGCTGACGGCTGCGGTGCTCGCCGAGGGCGAGACGATCCTCGAAAATTGCGCGCTCGAGCCGGAAGTGACCGATCTGGCGGAACTGCTGGTCAAAATGGGCGCGAAGATCGAAGGCGTGGGAACTTCGACGCTGCGGATTCGCGGTGTGGAGCGCCTCCACGGAGCGGAGCACGAAATCATTCCGGACCGGATCGAGACTGGAACGTTTCTGGTGGCCGGGGCGATCACCGGCGGCGAACTGCATCTGCAGAACTGCGCGCCGGAACATTTGCGGGCCGTGATCGAAAAGCTGAAATCATGCGGCGTGGAAATCCGGTGCGAGGCGAAGGCTTTGCACGTGAAGGCGGGAAAGAAACTGGTGGCCGCGGACGTGGACACCGAGGAGTATCCCGGATTCGCGACCGACATGCAGGCTCAGTTCATGGCGCTGGCCACGCAGGCGCAAGGCGTATCGAAAATTCGCGAGACGATTTTCGAGAACCGGTTCCTGCACGCCAGCGAAATGATGCGCATGGGCGCGAACATCGCGATCGACGGAAACCTGGCGATCGTGAGCGGGCCGGCGAATTTGAGCGGCGCGCCGGTGACGGCATCGGATTTGCGGGCGAGCGCCGGGCTGGTGCTGGCGGGACTGGTGGCGGACAACACCACCTGGATTGACCGCGTGTATCACATCGACCGGGGATACGAGCGAATCGAAGAGAAGCTAATGTCGGTGGGAGCGCGGATCGAGCGCGTGACCGGCCGGGACGAATAAAAAAGGGGAGGCGAGACGCGTCTCCCGGGTTTCCTTGGTTTGGAACTCCCTCAATTATCCGAAACTCAGCCTGGTAGTGGGCTACTTTGAATTAAGCCGCTCTTTTCACTTCTTCGGATTCCCACAGAGAAACTAGATCGTCTACACTCCAAAGCCTGTCTGTAACGCCGGCGGCCATTGCCGGAGTCACACGCAATGTCCTGTGAGTCTTGATGAAGTTATAGGCGAAATAGTTTAACGCGACCGCAGCCGCATGGTTCTCAATTTTCCGCGAAAAACCATTCGACAGGCGCGTGTAACGACGCATTGCGGTCCGTACGCTCCAATTCTGCCTCTCGATAAAGCTCGTCGAAATGTGCTCTGGGTTGGGATTGCCAATGATTCGGACTTCCCTGCAGCCCGTACATATTGGCGGGCTATAGCGCGTCTCGCTTTCCTCGCGGTCGGCTCCGTACGTTTTGACCAACATGCTATAGTCGATCTCAGGGCCGAACGCAGATTCCACAGCGTCAACATAAACGCGATGGCCGTCGCTAGTTAGCTGTATACGGCTCCGCAGCCTCGCAGCAAGATCATGCACGAACGCGAACGCAGTTTGTGCGCCGCGATCACCAAGACGCCAGCATGGGACCAATTTCGTATCCGCATCGAGCGCGACCCACAACCAAACATCGCCAGCGGCAGGAACCTTTTCCGAAATCTCGCGTGTCACATTTTTTGCCTTGCAGTAATTAAATCCCCACAGTTCATCGAGCTGGATGCGCTGGCTGGAGAGATTGCGAAACACTCGGTCCTGATATGATTCGCAAACCTCGCCTACTTCGCGCAAAAGGCGCATGACGGTTTTCTTGGCGATTCCGGTCATGCGCACCGTCGCGCGAATTGAGCATCCCTTGATAAGGCAACTAACCGCTTGAACCCGTTCGGTGTGTGTGAGCCTGTTCATAATGCGGCTACTATATACGAAACCGCTTTAGCATGTCAAGAGTAAATCGCAGTACGGTGCCATGTTTCGCCCACTTTCGCCTCACGTGCCTGTGGAAAATAAGTTGGCGGGATGCAGATTTCACTTGCACGAATTTAGGCGTTTGTGCTGTACTGCGAGGCAGGCTAACGGGTCCGGAATCCCTTATGAAAAGAACCGGACCCGATAGCGAGAATCGAGGGTAGCGATGCAAAGAGTCAGAGCGGGCTAAATACGCCCGCGAGGCTCCGGGGCGGAGAAATCCGCCCCGACCTCATGCCCTCTTCGGCGTTTATAGCATGGTCTAGGCCAAAAAAAAAGGAGCTTCTATGCCTGCCGACAAGAATAAGAAAACGTTCAATGATGTGCCATCGGCGCTAATTCGCCGATTCCCACGCGGGCCTGTCGATTGGGGCCTTGTTATTGCGGAATTGGAGGCGAAGCGGGACTTGCTAGATAAAGCCATCGCCTCATTTCGGGCAATACAGGCCTCGGGTGTGCTTTTCGGCTCCGCTGAAGATGCAATACCCCCAATGGCGGATAGCGTCGCCGTGAGTCTGCATGGTGGCGAGGTACCGGTTGGGGCCTTTCTTGGAAAGAGCATTCCTGAAGCGGCAAAACTGGCCCTACAGATTATCAAGAGGAAAGCGACTAGCCGGGAGATCGCAGAAGCCCTCAAGAAGGGAGGCGTCGAAACTACTTCCAAGAACTTTTTCTCTATCGTCCATTCGATTCTTATGCGCTCTGCGAAATCGGGTGCGGGAATCGTCAAACTAGACCGTTCGCATTGGGGACTTGCTGAATGGTATCCGCGCGGAGTGGCATCGGGGGCATCTAGTCGCTCAAACGGGAAGAAGCGTCAGAAACCTGGCCCCAAACCGAAAGAGCGCACACAACAGGTCGAAGCTAAAACGGCGACGGCATCAGGAACTGTCCCGCAAAGGCTTTGGGATGCGCTGAATAAGCCGGGAGTTGAACTGTCGGCGCAAGAGATAGCTGCGAAAGCCGGCACGAAGTCAAATGTCGCAATGATGCTCTTGGGAAAATGGATTAAGTCGGGAGAGGTCGAAAAGACCGCAGCCGGAAAATATCATATCGTCAAGACGGCTGCGTAGCCTTTTGGTGCTTCTTCCAGCGGCTCTGAGCGGCCTTTAGAGCAACCCGACTCCGTTCTTCGGGGGTCATTGTCTCCAATCGCCGCTTGCCGCCAATCTTGCCACCTTTACGCCCCATTTCTTGCATAAACCTAGAAATTTCCTCTTTCGTAGGCGATAGTGCTGGCGGTTCGGCAGTAGACTCGTGCACAAGGCGGTAGGCGAGCTGGTTTACATCCTCTTCCGGATTTCTCTTTTTCTTGGCTTTCTTTTTCTTGCTAGTGCGCTTTGGCATGGACACAGTTTCCCATGCCCAACTGGAATTTTCTAGGGGTCAGAAAATCAAAGTAGCCCACTACCCTCAGCCTGCCTCGTTTGACTTTTCAGCGGTAGTTCAGAAGACAGAAGACTCTTCGACGCACGGTGGCCTTCGGCCAGCGGGCGTGCGCAAGAGAGGCGAGCAACGAGTGAGCCGCGGCGGCGACGAGTAGGACTTGAGCATGTCCGCCGGGCGAAGAATGCTTAGATGTGGATTCCCCCGCCGGTGGCAATCCAGATCAAGATCAGCAGAGCGAATACCAGCCAAACGGCAAGCGGGCAAAAAATTCCGGCGCGAAAAGCGAATCGAAGCGCCCCCACCGCGTTCGCTTCGAGCGATATATTCCTGAACGTGGCGACGCTCGCTGCCCCAAGCACCGCCGAACAGATGCCAAAGGACCAGAAGAGCGACAACCCCACCGCGGCAAGGTGCGGGTCGGGTTGATGCATCATAGCGACAAATGGCGGCGTAACGGGGCTAAAGATTACCAACGCTAAAAATAGATTGAATGACCGGCCGATTGGCCAGAAAAGCGCATTCGAAGCGACCCCAAACAGGGCGATGAAAGCCGTTGCTGCGCCCAAACCAAGCGCAAATGCCAGCGATTTTATCTCTCCACGAAACAAAAAATAGAGGAGCACAAGAGCGAGCAAGACCCGAGCGCCATACGTGAATAGCAATATGAGCAGGGCGGGCGCTGGTTCAGACAGAGCCTCGACCAGACATTCTGCGACCAAAAAAATCGTGTAGATCAAGGCAGAGCACCGAGCCGCCCATAGCCAGCGCGAACCAACCACGCTGACCGGCCGGCGTTCGGCGGGGATTACGCTTTCGAACATAGGCGCCTCCCACTTGAATAAGAGGGGCAGTCGAACAAGGCAGACCTGGACCGAATGGGGGCCCGGAAGGTCTGCCATGACTTCTTAATCCAGATTCCTAATTTGGACAAGAGCGGCCGCAGCTGGGATCCATCGCAGGGCGGCGCGCCGGCTTGCTGAACTTTGCTGAACTTAGCCGGCGGCTTCCGTCTTGGGCTGCTGCGTGGTGCGCTGCTGATCGCGCAGAACCGCTTTGCGGCTCAGGCGGATTTTATTCCCCTCGATAGCCAGAACCTTCACGAGGATCTGATCGCCTTCCTTGAGCTCGTCGCGGACCGAACGAATGCGCTGCTCGGCGATTTCGCTGATGTGGAGCAAACCGTCGGTGCCCGGGAAGAGCTCGACGAAAGCGCCAAAATCGGCGATGCGGACCACCTTGCCGAGATAGGTCTTGCCGATCTCGGCGGTGGCAGTGACGTCGCGAATCATTTTTAGAGCCTCGTCGGCGGCCTTGCCGTTGGCGGCGAAGACGTGAACCTTGCCGTCGTCCATGACGTCGATTTTCACGCCGGTAGCGTCAATGATCGAACGGATTTTCTTTCCGCCGGGGCCGATGAGGTCGCGGATCTTGTCCGTGGGGATATTGAGCATGTGGAGGTGAGGCGCGTAGGTGGAAATCTCGGGACGCGCGCTGGGGAGCGTGGCATCCATGGTGTCGAGAATTTGCATGCGGGCGCGGCGGGCCTGAGCCAAAGCCTCGCGCATCATGGCGATGCTGACGCCGCCGACTTTGATGTCCATCTGCAGCGCGGTGATTCCCTGGCGGGTTCCGGCGACTTTGAAGTCCATGTCGCCATAGTGATCCTCGGCGCCGGCAATGTCGGTGAGGATGGCGTATTTATCGCCTTCGACGACCAGGCCCATGGCGATGCCCGCGCAAGGAGACTTGAGCGGGACGCCGGCGTCCATCAGAGCGAGCGAACCGCCGCAGACGCTGGCCATCGAGGAGGAGCCGTTGGATTCGAGGATGTCGGAAACGACGCGGACGGCGTAGGGAAAGTCGGTGTCGGAAGGCAGGAGATTGGCGAGGGCGCGTTCAGCAAGAGCGCCGTGGCCGATTTCGCGGCGGCCGGGACCGCGAAGAAATTTCACTTCGCCGACGGAAAACGGCGGAAAATTGTAGTGGAGCATGAAGCGCTTGAAAGTGTCTTGCTCGAAGAGCAGGTCGAGGCGCTGCATGTCTTCCTTGGTGCCGAGAGTAGCGGTGGCCAGGGACTGCGTCTCGCCGCGGGTGAAAAGAGCCGAGCCGTGGGTGCGGGGAAGGACGCCGACTTCGCAGGTAATTTGGCGGATTTGGTCGAAGGCGCGGGCGTCGGGACGGCGGCGGCGAAGGAGCATGTCGTCGCGGAAAATGCGCTCGCGGAGGCGTTCGAAGGCGCGGTAAGCGAGCTTGCGCCTATCTTCGTCCTCTTCGGGGATGGCCTCGAGGATTTCGGCCTTTACGGCGTCGACGAGCGCGTAGCTTTCCAGCTTGGGATGCTTGGCGGTGTCGAGAGCGTCGCGAAGACGGTCCTCGAATTTGGCGCGAACATCTTTGTACAGGGCTTCGTCGAACGCCGGAGGAGTGACCCCGGCCTTTTTGGGGGCGACGCGCGACTGCAAATCGTAAATCGCGGCGACGACCTTGCGGATTTCGGCGTGGCCGAATTCCAGGGCGTCGGCGACGGTATCCTCGGAGACTTCGAGGGCGCCGGATTCGACCATCACGATGGCTTCATTCGAGCCGGCAATCACGATATTCAGCAGGCTTGTCTTCTGCTCGGCAACCGTGGGGTTGACGATGAAGCGGCCGTCGATCAAGCCCACGCGAACGCAGGCGATGGGATTGGTGAAGGGAATTTTCGAAATGCTGAGCGCCGCGGATGCGGCGGTGACGGCGATCGTGTCCGGGTCGTTTTCGCTGTCGGCGGAAAGAACCATGGCCACAATCTGGGTTTCCGTGGACCAACCCTCGGGGAACAAAGGGCGCAGCGGGCGGTCAATCAGGCGCGAAGTAAGAATTTCGCGCTCGCTTGGCCGGCCTTCGCGCTTGAAAAAGCCTCCGGGAATTTTCCCGGCGGAATAGGTGTACTCGCGATAGTCCACGGTGAGCGGGAGAAAATCCTTTTCCGTGGCCTTGTTGTCCATGCAGGCCGTCGCCAGGACGACCGTATCGCCGTAGCGCGCCACGACGGCGCCGTGAGCTTGCCGGGCCATCTTGCCCGTTTCCAGAATCAACTGGCGGCCGCCCAAATCGAGACTGACTTGTTCAAACATTCCACACTTCCTTTGCGCCCCGGATCGCCGGTCGCGCGTTGTCAGATGCGAGAGAATTCTCCCGGAAAAAACGGCGAAGAGGAGCGAAGCGGAATGTCAGCAGCGGGGCGATGAATCGCGAGGAACGGCGTGCGGCGCAGCGGACCGGACGGATACACCCTCACAGCCGACAAATCTGGTTTGTTCGGAGGGGTTGGCGCGGCGGGAAATGCCGCGTGAGGTCACCGGGCTACTTGCGCAAGCTGAGTCGTTCGACAATCTCGCGATACCGATCCGGGTCGCGGCGGTTCAGGTAGTCCAGCAGACGCCGGCGCTTGTTGACCATCATGATCAACCCGCGGCGCGAAGCGTGGTCTTTGGCGTGGGCTTTCAAATGCGTCGTGAGATAGTTGATGCGTTCACTCAGCAATGCAATCTGCACTTCCGGCGAACCCGTATCCTTCGCGTGCACCCGGAATTGCTCGATCAATTCTGCTTTGGCTTCGCTCAACTTTCCCACCCCCTCTGAATCACCGTGCCCTGCTCAACACAGTTCGTCTCTTCTTCAACTGTAAAATCGTAGCATAGGCGGGAAAGAGTGCAAAGAAAAGATTTGGCCCGGGCGGACGGGTCAAAGTTGACCGGAAGAGGCCTGGCAAGGCGCCCGAGGGGCCGCGAAGGCCCGAAAAGAGGCGCGAATCCCCTAGATTTTGCCGCCGCGGACCAGCGCCAGAAATTCGTCGCGGGTCTGCTTGTTCTCGCGGAATACGCCGAGCATGTGGCTGGTGGAAGCGGTCGAGTGCTGCTTTTCGACTCCGCGCATCACCATGCACAAATGGCGGGCCTCGACGATGACTCCCACGCCCTGCGGGCTCAACTGCTCCTGGAGCGCTTCGGCAATCTGGCTGGTGAGGCGCTCCTGAATCTGCAACCGGCGGGCGTAGAGATTGACGAGGCGGGCGATTTTGCTGAGCCCGACGACGCGCTTGGTGGGGATATACGCGACGTGGCATTTTCCGAAGAACGGCAGCAAGTGATGCTCGCAGAGGCTATAGAGCTCGATATCCTTGACCACCACCATTTCGTCGTAGGTCACGCTGAACATGGCGCCGTTCAGAACGTGATGCGGATCCTGGCGATAGCCGCTGGTGAGAAATCGCAGAGCTTTCTCGAAGCGCTCGGGAGTGCGGCGGAGCCCCTCGCGGTCGGGATCCTCGCCCAATTCGAGGAGAATCTGGCGGACGTGGGCGGCAATTTTCCCCGAACTCGATGATTCCGGGATGACGATCTCCGTCGAATTGACGGAAGACGGCTTGGTCTTCATGAGGGGATCCTTTCGCCTTCTCGGCTGCATTCAAAGCTGTTCGAGGCGGTTTCTTCGACGCGGACGCGGTCGAGCCGGGCCTGAGAAAAACGCGCGACGCGACGGAAGATCTCGCGGCAGAGGTTTTCCGTGGTGGGAACGGCCCGCTGAAACTCGGCGACCTCTTCGTTCAAATATTTGCGGTCGAACGGCTCGAGCACTTCCCTGCCGATGAACCGGTCCAGATCGGCGACGCTGGCAACCATGCCCGTGCGCGAATCGAGCGGCCCGGCGAAAGTGACTTCGACGACGTAATTGTGCCCGTGGCCGTGAGGATTGGCGCATTTGCCGTAAACGCGGCGATTTTCCTCCTCGGAAAGGCGCGGCGAGTGCAGCCGGTGCGAGGCGGCGAAGCGGTAGCGCCGGGTGATTGCAAACTCGAGCGGCGAGGCGGCGTTCATGCGCTCTTCCCCGCCGGGGCGCCGGCCGGCGCCGCCGTGCAGTCGGCGAAAAGGTCCGGGGATTCGTAGAGTCGGACGCGGTCGAGGCGCCCCTGCGTGATTTTCGGCTCGAGAAGTTTCCAGATGACGCCCGCGATGTTTTCGCAGGTGGGGATTTTGCCCGCCAGCTCGGGAACCTCGTAATTCAGGTGGCGATGATCCATGCGGTCCATCACTTCGCGGTTCAAAATTTCCTTGAGCTCTTTCAAATCGAGAATCATTCCCGTGACGGGGTCGGGCTCGCCGGCGACCGTCACTTCGAGCGTGTAATTGTGGCCGTGGCCCCGCGGATTATTGCATTTGCCGAAGATCCGGAGGTTCTCTTCCGCCGACAGTTCCGGGTTGTGATAAAAGTGCGACGCGGAAAATTCCACTTTGCGCGTGATTCGAATCATCGGATTCTCAGGACGTCCCCGCCGGATACTCGCGGCCCTTCCATACGACGGCGCCGCGCGTGCTTTTCCACCAGGAGGCGACCACCGCCGCGGCGTAGAGAGCCACGCCGGGGACATAGTATTCGATGTAACGCACGGGATAAAGATTCCTGTAGAGCGAGACGCCGTAGCGGAAGTGGCGGCCGGCGAGGAAGGCGAGAGCGTACAGGAAGAGATAGCGCGATTCCGTGACCCAGTGAAAGGCGCCTCGCCGCGCCGCGGCGAATGCCAAGAACGGCGCCAGGATCAAAGCCGTCCCTTCGAGCCAGGGCGCCGAAGAAAGCACCTCGAGGAGGGCCCGGCCGCCCGTTCCGCCCAGGAGCGCGTAGAGATTTTTCGTCCAGCCTTGCCACAGGTCGCGGAACGTGCGGTACATGCGGGTGCGCACGATGCCGATTGGCGCGGTGAAATAGATGCGGTAGCCGGCAAGCTTCACGCGCCGCGCCAGGGCGACGTCTTCCAGGATTTCTCCGGAGACGGCGGCATGGCCGCCGATGCGCTGGTACACGTCGCGCAGAATCATGAGGAATTGGCCGTTCGCGGCGGCGTCGGGAAGGGACGGGTCGTTCACGCGCGAGAAAGAAAATTTTTCGGCCAAGCGGCAATAGACCATGGGAATCAAGGCCCGCTCCCAAAACGAGCCGAGCTCCTGTTCCGGCGAATAGGAGACCATCACGGCGTCGTGGTCCACGGCGTCGGTGAGAGCGCGGCGCGTCGAGCCGAGGTAATGGTAGGTGTCGGCGTCGGTGAAGAGCAGCCATTCGCCGGAAGCGGCCGCCGCGCCAAGCGAGACGGCGTAGCTTTTGCCCACCCAACCGGGCGGGAGGCCGCCGGTCCGGAGGATTTTCAGCTTGGGAATTCGCGAGGCGAGCCCGGCGAGGATGGCGGAGGTCGCGTCGGTGGATTCGTCGTCCACGACGATGATTTCGGAAACTTCGGCCTGCGCGGCCACCGATTCAACGGCACGCGCGACGGAGGATTCCTCGTTTCGTGCCGGAATAATGGCGGAAACCAAATTTTTCACTTTCCGTCAACGGAATGGGGCCGCTAAACTAATCGCTTTCCGTTTGTGAATGTCCCTATTATAGGGTGCGGAGAGAATGGATTGAAACGGAATCTGAAAACCTGGCTGGCGCTGGCGTTTGTCGCCGCCCTGCTCGTCCTATTTATTCGCCCGAATTACCGGCAGGGAGCGCCGAGCCTGCGGGGCGCTCCGGCGGTTAATTTCGCGTTCACTCTCGACGGGAAGGCGGCGCATTTGTCGGATTTGCGCGGCAAAGTGGTGCTGCTGAATTTCTGGGCGACGTGGTGCCCGCCGTGCGTGGATGAGGCGGATTCGCTGGTGGCGCTGCAGAAAAAAATCGCGCCGCTGGGCGGGACGATTCTGGGCATCAGCCAGGACCAGGATGAAGGAGCTTACGAACAGTTCCTCGCCCAGCACCACGTTGATTACCCCAATTATCGCGACCCAGACGCCAAAATCCCCCGCAGCTACGGCACCACCATGATCCCCGAAACCTATGTGATCAACCGCGAAGGAAAGCTCGACCGCAAGATCGTCGGCCCGCAGGATTGGACGACCCCGGAAATGATGAGCTACCTCAATTCGGTCCTCGCGCAGAAATAATCTTCTTCGCCTGCAAGAGAACCACCGCAATTCATTCGCCAATGCTCCTTACGGATGAGCCGTCGAATTAAGATTGCGGCGCCGTAGCGCTGCGCGGCCACGTCTCCCTGCTTGCAGTATTTTGCTCCCGCGATACTTACACTGAGAAGTCTCGGGTGAGGCGTTCGGACCGGGCGGTTCGCTTGGGCTGCCTGTCCTTCGGTACAGTCCTATACGTCGAGTTCTAAAACCGTCCCAGACCACGACTTCCTGCCAGCATTTTTTCTCCGCCTTCCCTGCTACCATCCGTCGATGAGTTCCGATGTCAGCTTCGATCCGTGGCGTGCAATAGACGCGGCGAATTCGCGCGCCTTGGCGCCGCCCGGGCTTTGTCCTTCTCCCGCCACTCGCCGTTCGGCCCCAGACACTGCTTTTCTGATCGCAACACGCCCGGAAACCGGAATCGTGGTAACCCAAAGAAAACACACGACAGGGGACGGTTCTAATCGCAACACTTTCGCGGCACGGCCTATCGCCTTGAATCCGCCGCCCCGGCTTGACAATCGAATCCCGGGGACGCACAATACCCCCAGGGGGTATAGGATTCATGGCCAAGAGCAAATTGCGCATTGTCGCCGCGGCCTGCGGGTGCGACGTTCACACCGGCGGGCGCAAGGCGGCGGGAGTGGACCCGGAAATCAAGGCGGCCAACCTGCGGCGGCTGCGGCGAATCGAGGGGCAGATTCGCGGCCTGGCGCGGATGGTCGAGGAAGACCGCTACTGCCCCGATATTTTGACGCAGATTTCCTCGGTGCAGGAGGCGCTGCGAGCCGTGGGGCGCGGCCTGATGCGCAACCACTTGCGGCACTGCGCCACGGAAGCGATCCGCAAAGGCGGCCCGGAAGAAACCGAAGCGATGTACGACGAACTCATGAACCTGATTTATACGCATGCGCGATGAGGCGCGATTCGAAGATGAAAACAATCCGATCCAAAGGAACGGAGTGATGGAACGAGACCCTGTTTGCGGAATGGCGGTGGATCCGTCGAAAGCCAGGGCGACCGCGGAACATTCCGGAAAAATCTATTATTTCTGCTGCCCGGGGTGCGCCACGAAATTCAGCGCCGACCCGGAAAAATATCTTGCGGCGAAATCCCCCGCACCGATGGCGGGACATTCGCCGATGGTGCAGATCGGAGCGGCAAAATCGCCGGCAGGGCTGGCGACGGTTGACGCGGCTCCGGCAAAAATTTCCGCGGCGACTCCGGCGCCGTTGAGCGAGGCGGTACCGCCCGCACAAGTGGCGGAAAGGCAGCCTCGTGCGGGCGCCTTTGTCTGCCCGATGGATCCCGAGGTGCGGGAGAGCGGGCCGGGAGCGTGCCCGATTTGCGGGATGGCGCTCGAGCCGGATGTTCCGGCGGCGCCTGCCACGCGCGTGGAATATACCTGCCCGATGCATCCGGAAATCGTGAGGAGCGAGGCGGGAAGCTGCCCGATCTGCGGGATGGCGCTCGAGCCGCGGACGGTGGCCGTGGAGGAGGAGGCGAATCCCGAGCTGGTTTCGATGACGCGGCGATTTTGGGTGGGGGTCGCGCTGACGATCCCCGTAGTGTTCCTCGGGATGTCGCACTGGATTCCGGGGCAGCCGGTGGAACGCTTGCTTTCTGAGAGAGCGATGGGATGGTTGGAGTTGCTGCTGGCGACGCCGGTGGTGGTGTGGTGCGGGTGGCCTTTTTTCGAGCGGGGATGGGCGTCGATCGTGAACCGCAGCGCAAACATGTTCACGCTGATCGCGCTCGGGACGGGAGCGGCATATCTATCGAGTTTGATAGCGGTTCTCTTCCCCGGAATTTTTCCCGCGTCGTTTCGCGGAGCCGATGGCCGGGCGCCGATTTATTTTGAAGCGGCCGCGGCGATTACGACGCTGGTCCTGCTAGGGCAGGTGCTGGAGCTGCGGGCGAGGAGCCGGACTTCGGCGGCGATTCGTTCCCTGCTGAAATTGACACCGAAAACAGCGCGGCTGGTGCGGGGCGACGGGACGGAAATTGACGTTCCGGTCGAGCATCTGGCGCCGGGCGACCGTTTGCGGGTTCGCCCCGGCGAAAAAGTCCCGGTGGATGGGGTCGTCCTCGACGGGAACAGCACCGTGGACGAATCGCTGATGACCGGAGAATCGCTGCCGGTGGAGAAATCGCCGGGGGAGCGCGTGATTGGCGGGACGGTGAACGGAATGGGAACGTTCGTCATGCGCGTCGAGCGGGTGGGAAGCGAGACGATGCTGGCGCAGATTGTGAAGATGGTGAGCGCGGCGCAGCGGAGCCGGGCTCCGGTGCAAAAGCTGGCGGACAAAGTCTCGTCCTACTTCGTTCCGGCGGTTGTGGGCGTGGCGGCGATCACATTCATCGTGTGGGCGCTGGCCGGGCCGCCGCCGAAAATGGCTCATGCCCTGCTGAATGCGATTGCCGTGCTGATTATCGCCTGCCCCTGCGCACTGGGGCTGGCCACACCGATGGCCATTATGGTGGGCACGGGGCGGGGAGCGCTTGCCGGCGTGCTGGTGAAAAATGCGGAGGCGCTGGAAACGCTCGAAAAAGTGGACACGGTCGTTCTGGACAAGACGGGAACACTGACGGAAGGCAAGCCGCGGGTGACGCAAATCGCGGCGGCCGAAGGATTCACGGAGGACGACGTATTGAGGATAGCGGCGACGCTCGAGCGCGGGAGCGAGCATCCGCTGGCGGCGGCGATTTTGGCGGAGGGGAGGAGCCGGTCGATTGAGCCGCGCGACCTGGCGGATTTTTATTCGCGCCCCGGAAAAGGCGTCACGGGAAAAGTGGATGGAACGGCCGCCGCGCTGGGAAATCGCGCGCTGTTCCAGGAGCTCGGCATCGCGCTTCGCGAATGGAGCGGGCGCGCCGAGGAAATGGAGCGGGAGGGAAAGACGGCTGTGTTTGTGGCGGCAAACCACGGAATCGCGGGAGTGATCGGGGTCGAAGATCGCCTCAAGGCGACGACGCCGCAGGTGATCGAGGAGCTGCACCGCGCGGGAATCCGAATCGTGATGCTGACGGGCGACTCGAAGGCGACTGCCGAGACGGTGGCGCGGCGGCTAAAAATCGAGGAGGTCCGCGCGGAAGTGTTGCCGGACGCCAAAGGAGAAGTCGTGCGGGAATTGAAGCGGCAGGGACACGTGGTGGCGATGGCCGGCGACGGAGTGAATGACGCACCGGCGCTGGCGCTCGCGGATGTGGGAATCGCCATGGGCACGGGCACGGACGTCGCCATGGAAAGCGCGGGGATTACGCTGTTGAAGGGAGATCTGCGCGGGATCGTGCGGGCGCGAAATTTGAGCCGGGCGACGATGAAAAACATCCGGCAGAACCTGTTTTTCGCGTTCGTGTACAACGGAGCGGGAGTCCCGATCGCGGCGGGGGCGCTCTACCCCGTTTTCGGATGGCTGCTGAGCCCGATCCTGGCGAGCGCGGCGATGACGTTAAGCTCGGTTTCGGTGATCACCAACGCACTGCGGCTGCGGCGCGTCGAGCTGTAGCGGGCTCGCGGGGTCCTGCTATAATGGCGGCCATGACATTCATGACCATCACGTACGAGCTGCAAAAGCCGCTGAAGGCGGAGGATTTCCGCGCGCTCGGTGAATTTGCAAACACCTACGGGCTGCATCGCTTCCGCTACGACGACAAGAAAAACTATCTTCATTTCGACTACGACGCTTCGCGGCTGCGGGAAACGGTGGTGGAGAGCGTGCTGCGGGCCGCAAAAATTCCCGTGGTCGGGCGCGTTCAACCCGCCTGAAAATGGCTGCGCCCGAGCCGCGCAAGCATTTCCCTCCGCCGGGAGAGCCGGGGCGGCTGCCGTTCAGCAGCGCCGTGCAAGCCGGAAACACTCTTTACCTTTCCGGCCATATCGGCGTAAACCTCGAGACAAGCAAAGTTCCCACCGACGCGAAAGAGGAAATCCGGCTGATGCTGGATTCCTTTCAAAAAACGCTGGCGAATGCAGGATATTCGATGGAGGAATTGGTGTACGTGCAGGTGTTCTGTTCGGACGTTGCGCTGTTTGGAGTATTCAACGAGATTTACAGAACGTATTTTCGTGGGCCGCTGCCGGCGCGTGCATTTATCGGATCGGGAGGGCTGCTGTTCGGAGCGCGATTTGAGATACAGGGAATCGCGGTGCGCGGGTGAAGAGGAGAGAAAGAAAAGAGGGGGCTCCTGCTTGGGATCAGGAACCCCCAAAGCCGCGTTCCTTTGATCCGGCCTAGGCGTGACCGGACCATGGGGTCATCCATCCTAGCTTCCCTCTCAGAGGCAGGTGGGAACGACCCGTATCACCCGATGAATGGGCCCCTTCCTCCCCACTCATCAAACGATATGGATCGTGTAGGAACGCGACCCATGCGGGAGCAATAGCATTTGGAATGCCCAAACTCGCGAGAGAGCAAAAATAATTTGGCGTTGATAATCAATCATTTGTGGAGTTGTGTAAGAGGAGGGGCGGTTGGTGGAAGCGAATTGGAAACCAAACTGGGAAGCAATGTCCCCGATTGGAACGGGGCTTGAGGACTGAACTCCCCGCACTATTTAGGGGGCTCAGCGGGAGAGACATGCTGCCCAAAATGAAGCGAGGGATGGAGGCTTCTGCCGGAAGATACGTTTAGTGTGCATCGCGGCTTGTTCCGGGGCGCGGGCTGCCGCATAATAAATTGCGAGTCTGGCGAAACGTGCAAAAACAGTTGATCGTGATGGTGGCGGCGGCAGTGGCCCTGACCGGGCTGGTGATTGGGCTTGCCGCGGCGCATGGCGGGAAGAACGGCTTTGCCAGCGCGATCAAGATAAGCCATCCCTTCCAGGCCGGGGCGAGAGCCTCGAGCGAATCCGCGGCAAATCAATCCGAAACGGCGCAGAACGGGCGGCAGGGCGACGCGAACCAAGTGATTCGATTTGTGAGCAATCCCTTGCCCGCTCCTCCATTCCTGATGACGGACCTGGACGGCCAGGCAGTGTCGACGGCGCAATGGAAAGGGAAAGTGGTGATCCTGGAATTTTGGGCGACGTGGTGCCCGCCGTGCCGCGCGGAAATTCCGATGCTGATCCACCTACAGAGCCGGTATAAGGACAAACTGGAAGTGGTAGGCATGTCGGTGGATGACGCGACTCCTGCGGAAGTGAAGGGATTCGTGAAGCAGATGGGGATGAATTATCCGGTGGTGATGGCGGACGAGAGGCTGGTGGAAGAGTACGGAGGGGTTCCAGCGCTGCCGACGGCGTTTGTGATCAATTTGGACGGGAAAGTGGTGCAAAAGCATGTGGGGCTTCTCCCGGAGTCGCTCTACGACGAGGAAGTGCGGGCGCTGCTGGGAATGCCGGTGGACGCGCGAGTCGAGACGTTCGTGGATCAGGGACAGGTTTTTCTGAAGAACGCGGCGCTGGCCACGGAGTTGCCGGGGGTGGATATGAAGGGGCTGACACCGGCGCAAAAGAAGGAAGCTTTGAAGGAATTGAACACGGAGACATGCCAGTGCGGGTGCGGATTGACGCTGGCGCAATGCCGAATCGTGGATTCGCCGTGCCTGGTGAGTAAGAAATTGGCGAACGAGGTGGTGAAAAGAATTCTCGAGAAAACGCATCCGACGGCGACGGATGTCCCGCATAACCTGAGCCCGATAGGGGCGGGAGCGAGCGCGCCGGATGAGGTGAGGCGAAGCGCATCAACCGGGCAATAACTCAACAACAGATAGTAAAGCGCGCGTGGCCGGCGGCGGGTTAAAGGATAAGAGAAAGAAAAGGCAAGCGAGAGAAGCGCCGAACGCGCGGGGCTGTTCCGCAACGAAACAGCAAAGCAAAGTCTACTTTTCAAACCCCACACTTTCCGCTTTTGATTCGCCTCCCCTGACAGCCGAATTCATGGACCCGGCTGGAGTTGCCGATGCATTTCGATATGAGTGCAACCATGTCCGAAGACCTGACGGGACGAATGGACGACGAGCCGACGCTGCCTCCAACACGGACGTTGATAGGGACGCTTCTGAAGGTGTCGAGCGGAGTGAGCGACATTTTTCTTTCGCCGATGCGCGCGCCGGAGGTGCGGGCATGCGGAAGCATCGTCCGGCTGCCGGAAGGGTCGCTGCCGATGCTGCTGCCGGAAGACACGAGAAGGATCACAACGGATCTGGTGGGAACGAGGCCGAGAGTGCTGCCGCGGCTGGAAGCCGAAGGGTCGTGCGATTTTTCGTGCTACCTGTCGGGTCTGGGACGATTTCGAGTGAACATTTTTTCGCAGCGAGGAAGCTATGCGATCGCGCTGCGGGCGATTTCGGATCCGCAGATTCCGAATTTCGAATCGCTGCAATTGCCGGGGCAGCTGCAGAAGCTGGTGCAGATGAGAAGCGGTCTGGTGATCGTGTGCGGGCCGACGGGGTCGGGAAAATCGTCAACTGTGGCGGCGATCGTGGACAGGATCAACGAAGAAAGAGAGGTGCACATCGTTTCGGTGGAAGACCCGATCGAATACCAATTCAGGCACAAGAAAGCGACGGTGCTGCAGCGGGAGATCCACCGCGACGTGCCGAACTTCCCGACCGCGATTCGAGCGGGGCTGCGATATCCGCCGCACGTGATGTTTCTGAACAGAATTCCGGACCGGGAAACGATGGATTTGGCGATCGAAGCGGCGGATTGCGGGCACCTGGTGCTGGCGGAATTGCACACGCCGGACGTGCCGCGAACGGTGGGACGCATTCTGCGATATTTTTCTCCCGCCGAGGAGCGAATGACGCGGGAGCGGCTGGCGCGGAGCCTGCGCGCCGTGACGGCGCAACGGCTGGTGCCGCGAAAAGACGGCCGGGGGCAGATACCTGTATTCGAGATGCTGTTCTCGACGCCGCGGACGCGCAACTGCATCGCCAACGGCGAAGCGGGAGTGATGAGTTTAAAGGACGCGATACGCGAAGGACACCCGAGCGGGATGCAGTGTTTCGAGGACGAGATGAGAAAACTGCAGATCGCCGGAGTGATCGAAGCGGAACCCGGATGGGAGGAAGCGTTCGCGGCGCGCGATCCAGGACGCGCGGGGGAATCGCGGGTGGCGCAGGGCAGAGCGCCGATGCCGGTTCCGAAGGACTAGAAGCTGGTGCGGCGGACCAGATTCAGATAGAGGGCTTCCACGAAGCCGCCGGCGACCTGGCGGCCCACAGGATTTCTTCCGAGAGCCGGGAAAGAGGGACAACGCGGTCCAGAATTCCCAGCTCGGCGCAGGCGCGGGGCATTCCGTAGACCGAGCAGGAAGATTCATCCTGGCCAATGGTGTATCCCCCACTGTCGTGAATCGCCTTCATTCCGCGCGCGCCGTCGGACCCCATGCCGGTCATGATGACGCCCATCACATGAGAGCCGCAGACTTCCGCGGCGGAGAGCATCATGACGTCCACCGAAGGAGTGTGAAGAGTGCCGGCGGGAGTCTTGGAGAGATGGACGCAGAATCCGGAGGGGGAGCAGGAGGAGAGAGTGATGTGGGACAAAGCGGGAGCGACGAGGGCGAGACCGGGACGAATGTGGTCTCCGTGAGCGGCTTCGCGGACGGCAATGCGGCTGAGGTCGCCGAGGCGGCGGGCGAAAGGAGAAGTAAATCCTGGGGGCATGTGCTGGACGATTACAATGCCCGCGGGAAAATCGGCGGGAAGCCGTGGAATGATCTCCTGGATAGCCTTGGGGCCGCCGGTAGAGGCGCCGATGGCGATTACGGCGGGAGGAAAGTCGAGCGCGGCGGGAAGACGAGAGTCGGGAGGCGGTTCCGGCATCCTTTCATGAAGCCGGGGAGGAAGAGGCGGAGGAGCGGCCGAGGCGGCAAAAATTTTTTCGAGAAGCTGGTCACGGATGGAAAGGATATTGAAGGAGTCCGAGGAGACGAGCTTTGGAATGCAGTCGAAAGCGCCAAGAGCGAGCGCTTCGAGGGTTTCTTCGGCGCCTTCCCGAGTGACGGAGCTGACAACGATAACGGGCTTCGGATGGTCCTCCATGATGCGGCGGAGAATTTCGAGGCCATCCATGTTGTGCATTTCGATATCGAGAGTAATCACGTCGGGATCGAAACGAGCGATTTGAGCGAGAACTTCTCTGGCGTTCGCCACTTCCGCGACAACGCGAAGGCGAGGATGACTTTGAATCATGCGGGTGAGAGCGACGCGCATAAAAGGGCTGCCGTCGGCGACGAGGACGCGAATCGCGGGTTCGTTGGCGGCGCCGAGAGCCATTTTCACATTCAAACCTGAAACACAGAGGCAACCAAGCGGCGGACTTCCTCGGCTTCGGCATCGAGTTCGAGGGTGAAACGGGCGATATCAATCGTGCCGAGCTGCGGAAGCTCGTCCTGAAGGAGTCGCCAAGCGGAAGAATCGAGGAAATCCACTTCGGCCATTTCTTCAATGCCGTATCCCATGCCTTGCATGCGGCAAAGAAGATCGCTGAGGTGAACGAGAGCGGGAAGAACGACAGGGGAAGGAGCCAGCTCCGGAGCATGATGAAACTCGACGACCTTTTTCACGTCGGGAGGAAGAGACCAGTAATCGGCCAAGAGGCTGCCGGTATCGGCATGAGTGAACCCCAAGAGTTCGAGTTCGGCGTCGTAGAGGGAAATATTTCTGGCGCGGGCAGCGTCCACGACGGAGCGAAATTCCGCGGGGAGCACGGTGGCGTAGACGAGTTCTCCAATGTCGTGGAGAAGACCGCAGAGATAGGCCTTTTCTGGATCTTGGCAGCCGACTTTGCGGGCCAACTGCTGGGTCACGATGGCACAACCGAAAGAGTGTTCCCAAAAGGCGACGGGATTGACGGGCCATTCGGTCTTGGGCGCCATGCGGATGAGGAAGGAGGACCAAAGGATGTCGCGCAAGCGGCGAGAGCCGAGGGCGATGACGGCGCCGCGAATGGTTTCGACGGGGCGGCCGGGAGCAAAGAGGGGAGAATTGGCCATGCGAAGGCATTGGGCGGCGATGGATTTGTCGTAGGAGACGAGTTCCGTAATCTTCTCGACTTCGACCTGATCGCTGGGGAGTTCGAGACAGCGAAGCAAGGGAGCGAGGACGGCGGGGATGGAGGGGATCGCGTCGAGATTGCGAATTCGAGAGCGAAGAGCTTCTTCGACGACAGTTTTCACGGCTTCCCTCCCGAAAGCAAGGCAGGGGCGGAATGAGACGAAGGAGAGTCGGCCAAGGGGCGGAGATATCCGGTGGCCCCGGGAAAGTGGACGAGATGGAACTGGCTGGAGATGGAAAAGAGAGATTCAGTGGAGCTGAGAAAGAAATGGCCGCCGGGAATCAAGCTGTTGTAGAGGTGGCCGACGACGCGGCGTTTCGAAGCCGTATCGAAGTAGATGAGAACGTTGGCGCAGAAAATGATGTCGAAGCCTTTCATGAAGAGCAGCTTGCTCTCGTCGAGAAGGTTGAGGCGGCTGAAGGTGACGCGGGAGCGGACTTCGGGGGAGATCCGGAATTTGTCGCCGTCCTGGGAAAAGTATTTTTGACGAATTTGAGGTTCCGTATTGCGGAGGGCGTAAGCGTCGTAGACGCCGCTTTCAGCGCGGGCGAGGGACCGGTCGTTCAGGTCAGTGGCTAGAATTTCCCAGGCCAAGCCTTTGCAAGCCGCGTTGGCCTCTTCGAGGGAAATCATGGCGAGGGTGTAGGGTTCCTCGCCGGTGGAGCAGGCGGCGCTCCAGACGCGGATTTTCCTGTGGACACCGGAAGGGCGCGAAGCGGCAATCCGGGGAAGAAGAATTTTGCGAACGGCGGCGAGCTGGGGAGGGCAGCGGAAAAAACAGGTCTCACCGACGGTGATTTCGTTGAGGAGGCTGCGAATTTCTTCGTCGCGGCCGGCGCGGGCAGTGAGCAATTCGATGTAATCGCGGAAAGAATCGACCTGGCGGGCCTTAATGCGGCGGAGACACCGGTCACGGAGAAAATTCATTTTGTTGTCGGGATGAAAAATTCCACAGACTTGATAGATGAGATCACGGATGCGGACCAGGTGGGGATCCGGAACGGCGGGGTTTCTGGAGGCCGAATCGAGAATGGCGCCTTGGCTGGGAAGAGGCATGAGGGGCTATTGAACTCCGGCCGAAAGCATTTCGGAGAGGCCGGCGGGGTCGAGAATCAGGCGGATGCTGCCTTCACCGGAGATCGTGCCGCCAGCGACGCCGGGAATGTGGCCAAGGCGCGGGCTGAGAGGCTTGACGACGGTTTCCTCCTGGCCGAGAAAGTCGTCGACGACAAGGCCAAGACGCTTGCCGCCAAGAGAAAGGACGACAACCCGGAGACGGGTGTCGCCGCGAGGCGGTGATGGGGGCGAGTGAAAGATCGAGGAGGCGCGGCCGAGAGGGATGACCGTGTCTCGAACGTGGAGAATTTCTCCCGAGCCGTCATTGTGAACCTGGGCGGAATCGACGCGAAGAATTTCGGAGACGGAACGAAGAGGAAGAGCGTAGGTTTCCCGGCCGACGCGGACGAGGAGAACGGGAAGGATGGCGAGGGTCAGGGGAAGCTTAAGAGTGAGCGTGGTACCGAGGCCGAAGACGCTGGCCAGCTCGACGGTGCCGTTGAGGCGCTTCAAATTCGTGCGGACGACGTCCATGCCCACGCCGCGCCCGGAAACGTCGCTGGTTTTTTCTGCCGTGCTGAAACCGGGGAGAAAGACGAGGTCGAGGATTTCGGCTTCGGTCATAGCCGCGAGACGTTCTTTTGTGGCGATGCCGCGCTCGATGGCTTTGGAGGCGACGCGCTGGGGATCAATGCCGCCGCCATCGTCGGAGACTTTCACGACGATGAAATCACCTTCGGCATCGGCTTCGATGGAGAGAGTTCCCTTGCGGGGCTTGCCCTTTTTCTCGCGGACGGCGGGAGATTCGATGCCGTGGTCCAAGGAATTGCGGAGGATGTGAACGAGGGGGTCGGAAATTTCCTCGATGACATTGCGGTCGAGTTCCGTTTGCTCCCCGCTGAGGACCAAGCTGACTTCCTTGCCAAGCGCGAGAGAGAGATCGCGAACCATGCGGGGGAAACGGCGAAAGACGACGTCGATGGGCATCATGCGCGTCTTCAGACTGGCGGATTGCAATTCGTCGGTGATGAAGCTGAGGCGGGAGGAGGAGAGGACGAGGGCGGCCTGGAACTCGTCGTGCGAGAAGCGGCCCGCGGCGAGGTCACGACAGAGCTGGGCGATGTGATTGCGCTCCAAGACCAGCTCTCCAGTGAGATTAACGAGCTCATCGAGTTTGGCGACATCCACGCGGATGGTCCGGGTCGCTTCCTTGACGTCGCCCGCCGCCGCCTGCTTTTGGAGCGCCTCCTGAATCTGGGCTGGGCTGGCGAGGTTTTTTTCGATGAGGACTTCGCCGAGCTTTCGTTGCGATTTGGCGGCTTCGTCGAGGGCGAGCTTGCGTTCGGCGTCGGTGATGGCGCCTTCGACGACAAGAATTTCGCCCAATTTCGGATGAGGCGGCTCTTCTCCGGCGATGAGTTTCTTCCATTGAGCCAGGAGATCGTCGAGGGGGTATTGGGGCGAGCTTCCCTTGCGAATGTCGCCGAGCATCCGGCGAAGCAGATCCAAGGAGCGGAGGAGAGCTTCCATGGCGGACGGGGTGAGGGAGCGCTCGCCTTTGCGCATCAAGTTGAGAAAATCCTCGGTTTGATGCGTAAGGCGGACGATGTGCTGAAAGCCCATAAAGCCGGAAGTTCCCTTGATGGTGTGAAAAGCGCGGAAAATGCGATTGATGAGGTCGGGGTCTTTCGGGGAAGTTTCCAGGGTGACAAGATCCTGGTCGAGATGCTCGAGGAGCTCGTCGCATTCGGTGAGGAAATCCTGGAGAAGGCTGGGATCCAATTCCATCTGGTCGGCCATGGCGTCACCCGGTGTGAGAAGAATGGAAAGCCCGAGGCATATCAGGAAACCAGAGCCTCTTCGCGGGGAGAGGGAGGCGAAGAAACGATGGACTGCATGGCCGTAAATTCGGATTCGGACATCAACCGCTCGACATCGAGGAGAAGAAGGAGGCGGGAATTGAGCTTGCCGACGCCGGAGACATATTCGTTGTTGCGGCGGGAAGCGCGGGGAGGAGGCTCGACCGTGCCGGCGGGAATGCGGAGGACTTCGGAGACAGCGTCCACTTCGAAGCCGAAGACGTCGCCTTTGATTTCGACGATGATGATGCGAGTTTCCTTGTCATGGGAGCGGGGCTCGAGGCCGAATCGCTTGCGAAGGCCGACGACGGGGATCACTTTGCCGCGAAGGTTGATGACGCCTTCGATGGAGACGGGGGCGTTGGGAACGCGAGTGAGGTGTTGCATGCGGATGATTTCCTGAACTTTCAGGATTTCAATGCCGTAGTCTTCCTTTCCGAGGCGGAAACTGACCAATTGAAGAAGCGCGCCGTCTGACTGCGCGCCGCTTTCCTGAGCGACATTTTTTGGTTCGTTGACGTTCGCCTGCCTGGCAGCCATGAATCCCTCCGATAGAAACCCGCTGAGTTTGCAAAAGGGCAAAGGACCGAGGAGACTCCCGGAAGCGCTATCGGGTGAGCATCGTCTCCGAATCCTTGTCGCGTTCGCCCGTGGGGGAATCGGAAGGGGCGAATCGGCGAACCAGAGCAAGACCATCGTCCGAGTGGGCGCGGGAGGATGTTTGCAAGGAATCCGAGGAAGCGCGATCGGAAGAGCGGCCGGAATCGTCGAGAATCTGAAACTGGCTGACGATATTTTGGAGATCGAGGGCGAGGGTGGAGAGTTCGTGGCACGCTTTCGCCGATTGTTGCGCTCCTTCCGCCGTCTCCGCCGTGATCTTGGCAATCTGCTCCACGCTCCCGTTCACCTCTTCCGTCGCCCGCGATTGTTCCCCCGCCGCCGTCGCGATCTGCACCACCATCTCTCCCACCCGCTCCGCCGACTCGATGATCTCCGCCAGCGACTTCCCCGCCGCCGCCGTCGTCTCTTCTCCCGCCTCGACCTGCCGCGTCCCCGCTTCCATCGCTTCCACCGCCCGCCGCGTCTCTCCCTGAATCCCTTCGATCATCTCCGCGATTTCCTTCGTCGCCTTCGACGTCCGCTCCGCCAGCTTCCTCACTTCATCCGCCACCACCGCAAATCCCCTTCCCTGCTCTCCCGCTCGAGCCGCTTCGATCGCCGCATTCAACGCCAGCAGGTTCGTCTGATCCGCAATGTCGTCGATCACTCCGATGATCTTTCCGATCGCTTCCGAACTCTCTCCCAGATGCGCGACCTTCTTCGCCGTATCTCCCACCGACTGCGCAATCTCCCGCATCTTCCCGAGAGTCTGTTCGACGATCTGTCCTCCCTGCTGGGCGGTCTGCGAGGCGCGACGGGCCATTTCGGCGGCCTGGGAGGAGTGCTGGGAGATTTCGGTGACGGTGGCGGCCATTTGCTGCATGGCGGTGGCGACCTGGGAGGTCTGATCCTTCTGCAGATCGGCGCCGGCCGACTGCTGCGACGCGGCCGCCGAAATCTGCTCACTCGCCGTGGCGAGGCGCTCGGTTGCGTGGCCGAAGCGACTCAGGAGCTGGCCCAAATGATCGAGGAAAGAGTTGAGGGAAGAGGCGACGCGTCCGATTTCGTCCGACGAGTCTGCGCTGAGGCGCGCGCGGAGGTCGCCGGAAGCGTATTGGTGCAAGACAGGGAGGATGGCGGCCAGACGCCGCGAGGCGCCGCGAGCCAAAGCCCAAGTGAAGAAAGCGAGACAGAGAAAGGAGGCGGCAAGGGCCGGGAGAATGATCCTTTGTTCGCGGGTCGAGGCGGTCTCGACATCCTGCGAAACCTGGCGGACTTGATTCTCGAGATCGGAGACGACTTGATCCACCAGATCGGTGGGGGGACGGTCCTGGCCCCTCACCATGTGGTCGGCGGCGCGATAGGCGCGGCCGCGGGAACGGTCAAAGCGGGCGAGAGCGAGGGAGTATTTGGAGTCGAGTTCCTTGTGGGCCGATTGAAAGCTTTCGAGCTTGGATTTTGCGGAGGAGTCGGGCAGGGACTCGGCCAATTCACCGGCCAGCTTTTCAACAGCCGCATCTTCGGAAGCAAATTCGCCACCGTATTTGGCGCGGTCCTTCGGGTCGCGGCCGCGCAGCAGGACGTCTTTCCACGCCTGGACTTGCTTCTTGAAAGTGAGTTGGAGAAGCCGCGCCTGACCGGCCTGAGCGACCTGATGGGCGAGGAGATCCTGATACGTGCGGTTTAATCCATCAATGCGGGCGAGCAGAAAAAGGGAGAGAGCGAGGACAAGGGCCAGGGGCAAGGCTCCGAGAACGATTATTCGGGTGGAAAGTTTGATGTCGTGAATCGACACGTCAGCGGCCAGTCCTCAAGGGTTGTCGCTCTCTTGCAGAAAGAAATCGGCAGTTAGAGAGAGGTGCTTTAGTCAGTTCGATGGTGAGGAAGGAGGGGCGGCAGAGGGAGCGGCTCGAGCTGGGGACGGAGGAACAGCCTGGGATGAGGAAAGATCGGCGCCGGAATCGGATTGAGGGTTCAGGATGACGAGGTCAACGCGGCGATTCATGGCGCGGCCTTCAAGGGTGGCGTTGGAAGCGACAGGATGGTACTGGGCGTAACCGGAGGCAGAAAGCCGATCGGGAGAAATGTCGTACCTAGTTATGAAAAGCTTAATGATTTCGGTGGCGCGAGCGGTGGAGAGCTCCCAATTTGAATCAAAGCGGCTGTTGTGAATGGGAACATTGTCGGTGTGGCCTTCGATGCGGATGCGAAGGGGGAGAGGCTGAATGACTTTGACAAATTTGGCGAGGACAGGTTCAGCCTGGGGACGAAGATTGGTGGAACCGCTATCGAAGAAGCCGACTTCGCGGAGGCTGACGACAATCCCTTCTTTCGTCTGCGTGACGGAGACGGTGCGGTCTTTGATTTGAGGGGCGAGCGCTTGAGCGAGCTCGTCCTGGATATTGTTCATATCGGGATGGGGAGGAAAGTCGGTGAGGATGCCGGAGGGAGAGTTGACGAGGCGATTGAGGGACTGAACGCGCTTGGCGTTTTCAATCATTTGGACATCGGAAAAGGGCATGGGCTCGGTGGAGGAGACGGCGGGATGGGAGTTTGAAGCGTCGAAGATTCCCATTTTTTGAAAGGCGACCTGGATGGCGAGGGCGAGCTGGCCGACGCGGCGTTTGTCCACTTGAGACGAGGAGTAAAGGACAACGAAGAAGGCGAAAAGCAGAGTGATGAAATCGGCGTAGGAGACGAGCCAGCGCTCGTGATTGACGTTATCGGGTTTTTTCTTACGAGGCATCGGCGGCGCGCAGGGGCTCTTCCCGGTCTTCGGCTAAAAAGCCGAGCAATTTCGTCTCCAGCATGCGGGGGTTCATGCCCTCCAGAATGGAAATGACGCCTTCGAGAGTGATCTGGTGGCGGAGCTCTTCTTCGTGGTTGCGGATTTTGAGCTTGCCCGCGGCGGGAAGAAAAAAAAGATTGGCGGCGCCGACGCCGTAGATGGTGGCGACGAAAGCGACGGCGATTCCGCGGCCCACTTCGGAGATGTTGTCGAGGTGCTGCATGACCTGAATGAGGCCGAGGACGGCGCCGATGATGCCGATGGTGGGAGAAAAGCCTCCGGCGGATTCGAAGACGCGGGGAAGATTTTCGGAGTGCTCGGCGCGATTGTCGAGCTCGAGCTGCATGATGCTGCGGAGCTCGGCGGGCTCCGTGCCGTCCACGGCGAGCATCAGGGATTTGCGGAGGAAGGGATCGTGAATGGCTTGCAATTCGGTGTCGAGCGAAACGATGCCTTCCTTGCGGGCCTTCTGCGCATAGCCGACCATTTCATTGACCATTTCGTGGGGATCCTTGCGGGAATTGAAGAAGACGCGGACAAGACTGGCAAAGGCGGAGAGGACAATCGGCAAAGGAAACTGGAGCATGACGGCGCCGAGAGTGCCGCCAAAGACGATCAAGGCGGCGGTGGGCTGAAGGATCTGGCTGATGCTGCCGCCCTCGAGAGTGAGGCCGAGAAGAATGCCGCCGATCGCCACGATGATTCCGCCGATACTTCCTTTATCCAAGCTTCCGCTCCTTAGGCATTGCCGCTGCCAGTGCGATCCGGAGGGCCGGGACGCTTGCCGGCTCCCGAATCGAGGTCAAAATCGGCGATGGGGCCGACGCGGCGGTAGAACCGGCGTTGAAAATCGGCAATGCGTTCGAGGACTTGGTCGACCGTCTCGCGGACGATGAGCTTTTCTCCGGTGAGAAGGGTGATAACGGTATCGGGCGAGGTCTCGACAAATTTGATGAGATCCGCGTTGACGACCAGCGGCTGGTTGTTCAAGCGAGTGAGGTAAATCATCCGCGAACCGTCCCTTGAGGCGCGCCCGGGCGGGAAGACACACGAGAACGCGAAGCGGCCTCGAGGGATGTATCGGCAATGGGAGGGATCGGGTTGCGCGGCATGTATCCAAGAGGTGCATTCCGAATGCCAAGGGGCGAAGAAGTAGGACGGAGGGGAATACGCTGATTCATTTGGCAATACGTTTGCCCGATTCCCGCGAAGAGGGGCCGCTTTGACCCGAAACGGGAAAATCAAAGCGGCAAGAGGTGGGTGGGGGGAGGAATTTGCCGGGGAGAAGAGCGAGGGGAGCGGCAGGGGCAGTCTGGGACAGGGCTGAGGAATGAGTTTTAAGACTTTGAGGATGAGGAACGAGGCGGAGCCATGACAACCGAAATCGAGACGAGCGAAAAGACCCAGGAATCGAGCCTGGCGGAGGATTTGCAGGTGCTGGCGCGGGCGATGGAGCAAGTGATCGAAAACATCATGACGCAGGCCAAGGTAAACGAGGCGATGGTCGGGCGGTTGTTGTCGCTCGAAAGGCGAGTGCTGGAGATGGCGGAAAAGGGAGCGGGGGGAAGGCGGGAAGCGCTTTCGAGAGGGTTTCTGGCGGCAGATGAGCGGCGAAGCGGCGGACGAACCGGAAAGTTTTGAGGCGCCGGGCGGGGAAAGGGCGAGGAAGCGGAGGCCATGGCGACGCTGGGTCTGTCAATGATCGTGAAGGATTCGGCGCGGGATTTGGGGGAATGCCTGGCGAGCGTGCGGGGGGTTGCGGATGAAATGGTGGTGGCGGATACCGGGTCGCGGGATGAAACGCGGGAGATTGCGGAGGCGGCGGGCGCGAAGGTGATAGCGATCGATTGGGAAGACGATTTCGCGAAGGCGCGGAACCAGGCGCTGGGCGAAATGACAACGGATTGGGTGCTGGTGCTCGACGCGGACGAGAGGCTCGATCCGGAGGCTGGAGCGGTGTTGCCGGCGATGCTTTCGAACCGGCAGGCGGCGGGCTATCAAGTGAGGATTCGCAATTACGTGACCACGATGGACCACCGAATCTGGGACCGTCCGGCGAGAGCCAACGATTCGGAATACGAAGCGGGGCGGAGATTTCCGGCGTACGTGGAGCATGAAAATGTGCGGCTGTTCCGGCGGGATCCGGAGATTTATTTCACGGGGCGGGTGCACGAAACGGTGGGGTGGCGGATTCTGGAGCGCAAAGGGCAGATCCTGGCTTCGAAACTGGTGATCCATCACATGGGGATGGCGCGGCCGGCGGAAGAGCGGGCCAAAAAGCTGGTGTGGTACCGGGAGCTGGGGCGGAAAAAAGTGGAAGACATGCCGGAAAACGCGCAGGCGCATTTCGAGCTGGGAGTTTCGGAGCTGGAGAATTTCGGAAACGCGCGAGAGGCGCTGGAATCAATCGAGCGGGCGTGCCGGCTGAATGCAAAGCTCGGAGTGGCCTGGTTTTTCGCGGGAATCTGCCATGCGCGGCTGGGGGAGAACGAGAAGGCGCTCGAATGTTATCACCAGGCCGAACAAGCGGGGCATAGCTCGCTCCTGTCCGAGGAGCTGAAAGGCGACACAAATTACAACCTGGGGCGGTTCGAAGGGGCGGCGGCGAATTACCGGCGAGGGGTGAAGAAGAATCCGGCAAATGCATCGCTTGAGAGCAAGCTGGGCCTGGCGGAAGCGAGAATCGGAAGGATCGCCTCCGGTGTGAGCCGGATGCGGCGGGCGATCGAAAAAGAGCCGGGCAACGGAGAGCTGTACGACCGCCTGATTCAGGTGGAAGTGTGGCTCAAGCGTCCGCGGGATGCGGCCGAAACCGCCGAAGAAAAGTTGAAGCTGGCTCGCGTGGGGCCGGAGGATTTCGTGAAGGCGGCGAGTATTCGGGCGAAGCTGGAAGAGTGGGAAGAAGCGGCAAAGCTGCTGGAAAGAGGAGCGGGCAGCTTTCCCGATTCGGAACGGATTCGAAGGTTTCTGCACGAGGTTGAAACAGCAAAGATGTCGCAGGAGTTGCAGGGAAAAGGATGAGAGTAAAGGGCAATGGGGAGGTGGGGAGGAGGATTAAAGGGTTCTGAGCGAGCGCCGATGAGCGTAATGAGAAAGAACCCGTTCAGCGGTCGAAAAGCCTTCGGCGCGGGGGAGTGGCCAGCCGGTGAGTAAGGCGGCGAACCGAGAGCGGAACTCGAGCAAGGAATCAAGGAGCCATTTCCATGGCGCTTTCCATTCTAAACAACATTCCCTCACTGATTGCGGAAAACCAACTCAGCACAACGAATAGCAACCTGCAGAACACGCTGACGCAGCTTTCATCCGGTTCTCGAATCAACAGCGGCGCAGACGACGCGGCCGGACTGGCGATCGCGAACGGGTTGGAAGCGAACGTGACGGCGCTGACGCAGTCGGTGGCGAACGCCAACGACGGCGTCGGAGCGCTGCAAGTCGCCGACGGCGCGCTGGGTCAGGTAACGACACTGCTGAACCGGGCCGTAACGCTGGCTACCGAGGCGTCGACGGGAACGGTGTCGAGCGCACAGCGAGGCGCGCTGGACGACGAGTACCAGCAGATCCTGGATCAAATCGACAGCATCGGGCAGAACACGACGTTCAACGGGGCCACAGTGTTCGACACGGCCAACACGTCGACAACGTCGATCTTCCTGAGCGATTCGACAACGGCGGGGACGAACACGATCGGAGTCAGCGTGAGCGCACTATCGACGACGGCGCTTTCGTTGAACGGAACGGCGCTGACCGGGACGCCGGGATCAACGGGATCGAGCGATCCGGAAGCGACGTTGTCGGCGATCAACACGGCAATCTCGACCGTGGCGCTCGACCGAGGCACCATCGGGGCGGGCATCAACCGACTGCAAGCTGCCAGCAACGTTTTGAACAACGAAATTCAAAACGTGACGGCGGCGGAGGATCAGATCACGGCGGCGGACATACCGACTGTGGTGGCCAACCTGTCGAAATATTCGATTCTGGAGCAGACAGGCATTTCGGCGGTCGCGCAGGCCAACACATCGCAACAACTTGTGCTGAACCTGCTTCACTAAAACGCGGCTCCGGGGGCGCTCCGAAAAGCGGAGCGCCCACCGGGGCAATCGAACGGCGGGGACTAAAGTGATTCGACGCATGAAAGCAAGACATACGGGAAGAACGGAACCCCGGCGCGGGATTATTGCGCTCTTGGGGAGGATGCGATGA
This sequence comes from Verrucomicrobiia bacterium, assembly GCA_035503815.1. Classification (GTDB taxonomy): domain Bacteria; phylum Acidobacteriota; class Terriglobia; order Acidiferrales; family UBA7541; genus Palsa-295. Next base: position 64,663 of record DATJTF010000024.1, on the reverse strand, counting down.
GCAGCACGAGTCTGGGCGCCGCAATTATTGCCGGGTCCGAATCGACGACTTCGAGCGGAGGGCTGGGAGCGGGAATCGACGTCAGCACGCTTGTATCGGCGGCAATGGCCAACCAGGAAGCCGAACTGCAGGTGCTGCAGAACCAGCAATCAACGGTTTCGACACAGCAATCCGCGCTGACGAGCTTCAGCAATGACCTGCAGACTTTGCAAGACGCGGTGTACGGGCTGACCGACCCGGTGAGCGCGTTCACGGCGCTTGCCACAACGTCGTCGAACTCTTCGGTGGTGACAGCCAGCGCGGTGTCGGGAGCCAGCACGGGGACGCATTCGATTACGGTCAACAACCTGGCTACGACTTCCGCCGTCTATTCGGCCGCGGAGACGACAAGCTCGACGCCGATTCCGACGGGCACATTGACGATTCAAGTCGGGAGCAACGCGTCGACAAGCATCACGATCGACAGCTCGAACGACACGCTGGACGGGCTGGCGCAGTCGATCAACAACGCGAGCGCGGGAGTGACGGCAACGGTAATCAACGACGCGAGCGGAGCGCGGCTGGCAATCTTCAGCAACACGAGCGGAGCGCCGGGGAATCTGACGGTGACGCCATCGAGCGGCGGACTGAATTTCACGACGGCGGCAACGGGAACCGACGCATCACTGACCGTGGACGGAATTCCGGTGACGAGCTCGAGCAACACCGTGACGGGAGTCATTTCGGGGGTGACGCTGAACCTGGCGTCGGCGGCTCCCAATTCGCCGGCAACAATCACGATCGAGCCGGACACGACGCAGGAAGAGAGCGCCGTCAACACGTTCGTAAGCGCTTACAACACGGTGATCGGCGACCTGAACACGCAATTTTCAATCGATCCGACGACGGGAGACGCCGGGCCGCTGGCGTCCGACAGCACGCTCAGCCTAGCGCAGAGCGAGATTCTATCGGCGGCTTCGTTTTCGATGACGGGGAACGGAAGCGTCAACGGGCTGGCGGATTTGGGCATTACGATGAACAACGACGGAACGCTGAGCGTGGACAGCGGAACGCTTTCCTCGGTGCTGTCGAGCGATCCAACCGACGTTCAGTCGTTCTTTCAAGCCAACTCGGCGGGAAGCTTCGGGTCGAATCTGACAAACAGCGTTGCGGCGCTGGCCGATCCGGTCACGGGAGCGGTGGCGCAGGACATCAACGGGCTGGACCAGACGCAGAGCGATTTGACGACGCAGATCAACGATTTTCAGACTCAGCTGACGGCGCTGCAGCAGCAATTGACGACGGAGTACGACCAGGTGGACGCGACGCTGCAGGCGCTGCCGCTGCTGATCCAGCAAACGCAGAGCCAACTTGCAAGCCTAGGATAATCGATGAAAGATCCGGCGAGGGAGTACCGAGAATCGGCGGTGCGCGGGGCCAGCCCGATCGGGCTGATCGTGATTCTCTACGAAGAAATCGTGCGGTCGATCCGGCGGGCGCAGCGGGCGATCCGGCAAAACGATATCGAGCAGAGAACGCAAGCGCTGAATCACGCCGTCCAAGTGATCGGGCATTTGCAGGGAATCCTCGACATGGAGCGCGGAAAAGACGTGGCGCGGAATCTCTCGCGATTCTACGGGGTGATGCGGGCAAAAATTCTGGAAGCGAACGTCGAGTCGAACCAGGAGAAACTGGAAATGCTGGCGCGGGAGTTTTCAGGCCTGGTGCAAACCTGGCGAAAAGTGGACGAAACGCTGTTCGGAGAACGCGCGGCCGGGCCCGGAGCGGGCCAGAGAGCCGCGGCGGTTTCAGGCGTCGAATTCCGGCGTCAACGCGCGCTTGCCGAACCGTAATGGGTGAGAGCGCCGCCGACATCCTGCGGAACGCCGGGAAAACGTTTCAAGACTGGCTTGGAACGGCGAAGCGGAATTCCGACACCAAAGGGATTCGCAGCGAAGACATAAAAGCGATCTCGAGCGCCTTGCAGAGGGCGGAAAAGGCGCTGCGGAAAGCGCCGCGCGAGGAAAAGGATTCGCCGGAACTGAGCGCCGAGATCGCGAGCTACCGCAAGATCCTGCAGGAACTGCAAACCACTCTCGAGCACGTCGGCATCCGATTGCAGATCCGGCGCGCGCAAATGACCGGAGCGAAATCGCATCTGCAAGCCGTGAAGCGCTGGGCGGAGCTGACACAAAAGCTGCGTTGAACGCGTCCGGCGGAAGTATGGGGCTGGAAAGAGCCGGACGGCTGATGCATGGGGCGGGACGCTACTGAATGTAATCGAGCAGATTCGGAAGATTGAGGACTTTGCCTTCGGCTTCGAGTAAAGCGGTGTAGGCGGTTTCGGCCTGGCTGAAATTGGTGGTTTCCTGGGCCAGGTCGGCGCCGCCAATGGCGGATTGCTGCGTGGCCAACTGAACATTTTCGCTAGCAAGAAAATTCCCCGTGGACTGAATCTGATTGAGGGTGGTGCCGTAGAACTGGCGCTGGGCGTTGAATTCCTGCGCGGCCTGGCCGAGAGCGGTGACCGCCGAGCCGATATTGGTGTTCGTCTGGATGGCGGTGATGAGCTGATTCATGGATTGAAAGACGCTGCCGGAAGAGTTCAAGAAGAGCTGGTCGCCGGGAAGATTGGTGGGGACATTCAAGCTGTTGGAAATATCGACGGAAGTGACACCGTCGTTTCCGGAGTAGGTGACGCCGCTGGGAGAAGAGGCATCGAGAGTAAAGGGCTGCGTTTCGACGAGGGTGCCCGAGAAAAGATATGTTCCACCGGAGGTGGTGTTGGCCAGGCTGACGAGCTGCTGCTGGATGCCCACAAGATTATTGGCGATGGCGGCGCGATTCTGATCGGAAAGGTCGGAGTTCCCTGCTTCGGTTCCAAGAGAGATGGCCTGCTCGATGGCGGTGACGGCGGAGCCGAGAGCGGAATCGGCGATTTGAAGGCGGGACTGGAGATCGCTGACGTTGGATTGAAACGTGTCGGTCTGGTCCTGGGCGGCCTGGTTGATGACGAGGGCGGCGGCGCCGGCGGGATTATCGGAGGGCGAGTTGATGGAGCGGCCGGAAGCGATTTCGAGGTCGGCTTGGTTGAGTTGCTGGCGAGCGGTGTCCACGCCGGCCAAAAGGTCCGGAACGGGATTGGGATTGATGCGGACGGATGACATTTAGGAAGCTCCCATATTGATGGCGACTTCAAACATGGAGGCGACAACGCTGGCAACGCGGGCGGCGGCGCTATACGCGTTCTGATAGAGGACGAGGTTCGAGCCTTCCTCGTCGAGGGAGACACCGGAGACGGCGCCAATTTGATCCTGAAGCTGTTGAACCAAAAGATTCTGGCTGGTGAGAGCGCTCGAGGCGTTGGAAGTGTCGTTGCCAACCTGGGAGACAATCCCGGAATAAAAGTTCACGGGGGTCTGGCCGCTGACGATGTTTTGATTGGCGAGGTTGGCGAGGGCGGTGGCGTTGTCACTGTTTCCGGCGGTGCCGTCGGAGCTGGCGGCAATCAGGTTGGGATCGGTAATGGAGACAGAAAGATTGAGGGCGGCGGTGGCGAGGTTCGCGGGCGGATTGAAGAAATCGGTTCCCGCGTCGCCGTTGAGGTCGTAACCGGCAGCGCTTTGCGAGTTGACGGAACCGGCGATGTTGTAGGCGAGAGTATTCAGATTATTGAGAATCGAAGGAATTTCCTGGTCGCGAAGCTGAAGATCGCCGCCGAGAGAGCCGGACTGGATGGTGGAGGTAATGTCGGATCCTTGAGAGTAGACGTCCTGGAAGCCCGTGGTTGGATTGGTCTGGGTCGTGAGGTTGAAGCTCTGATTGCCGACAACGAGAGCGGCGCCTCCGGTGGTGGTGAGCGTGAGCGAGCCCTGGTCGGCGCTGATGGTCTGAACATCCACAAGTTGAGAGAGCTGATTGATGAGCTCGGAGCGCTGGTCGATTAGGGTGTTGGGAGGCTGGCCAGCGCCCTGGAGCGAAGAGATCTGTCCATTGAGGCCGGCAATCTGGCTGGAAAGCGAGTTGATTTGCCCCACGGTTTGGGTGACGGCAACATCGGCATTTTGTTGCTGGGTGGTGAGGGTGGCGGCGGTCTGGCGGAAAGCGGAAGCGAGGTTTTGACCCGCTTCGATGACGGCCTGGCGGTCGCCGCTATTGGTCGGATCGCTTGAAAGCGTCGAAAAGCTGTTGAAGAAGGCGCTGAGGTAGCTTTGCAGGCCGCTGCCGGACGTGTCGTTGAATAGAGGCTGGACCTGATTCATGCCGTTGACGAAAGTGTTGAGCTGGGACTGGGTTTGCGTTTCCTGATTCAAGCGGAGCTGAAGGACGTTGTCGCGGATGCCCTGAACGTTTTGCAGGTTTACTCCCGTGCCGTACTGGAGGCCACCGTAGGTGACCGGAGGAGCTTCAACGAGATTGGCGACTTCGCGCGAGTAACCGGGCGTATTCACGTTTGCGATGTTGTTGCTGGTGACGTCCATGGCTCCCTGATCAGCCTGAAGAGCGGAGAGCGCGGCATAGAGACCCGAAGTGAGGCTCATGGGCGGACTCTTTCGGCAGAAGCGGTGGAGGAAGGCGGGGGAAAAGAATATGTGGGAGAAATAGTGGCCAGAGCGTTGGCCAAAATGGCGAGGGTGCGGCGAGTACCGTCGATCAAGAGAGCGTGAACGCGGTTCTGATGGCGAAGTTCGCGCTCGGCAACGGCAATGCCGTGGTGGAGATCCTCGAGACGTTCGGCGGCGGATTGATCGAAAGCGCGAATTCGAGAGACGAGGTCGGGCGGGCCGGAGGAAGAAGGGAGAGCCTGGGAAATGGTGTGAGATACAGCGGCGCGTTCGCGGCGAATCTCATCGAGGCGCTGGCAAAGAAAGGTTTGGCGGGCGATGTGGCTGTAGATGCCATCGAGGTCCATGGAGGTAAGAGCGGGGCGGGAGCCAGCCAGCTCGGCAATAGCTTCGTGAAGGAGCTGGAGGTGGCGTTCGGTCAAGATCTGAAGCTGAGTGAAATCGGGGAGCATGAGTCACGCAATCGTGTCCAACTCGTGTTTGTCCTGCTCGTCCGGCTCTCCCGGATCGATGCTGGCGAGGCCGAGATTCGAGGCCAGCTTCGGCTTGGGCTTCTCTTTGGATTTGCCGCGCGCGGGAGCGCCTTCGGGCTCGCGAAAAGCCGTGGGCAACCCGATGCGCGCCGCTGGTTCAGCCATGTGATTCACCAAGTCCCGCTATTTTGCGGACGCAGGTGCGGAGCCGGAATCGCGCTGAAGAGCTCCCGCAATCTGCTGGTTGCTGACCGAATAAGTGCCGGCCTGAATGGCTTGCTGCAAAGAAGCGACGCGATCCTGGCGAACATCGGGAAGATTGGCGGCAGCGGAGCGCAACTTCGAATACTGCACGGCGCTCGAAGAAAGATTCGCCTGATCGAGCTGGTTCGCGTTCGAATCTTGGGTCGAGCGGGGCGAGGGAGCGGAATTGGCGGCAACGACGCGTTCTGAAGCGGCACCCTGAGCGCCCGAAGGGCCTTGATTGGGATCAATCCTCACGAAAATCCTCCGTCAATCCATCTCATCGGCAGCAATTAAAATTCCTTTAGAAGAAAGATTAAGATTTTGGGTTCGGCTTTTAATATCGGCAAAAACCGAAGGCGCTTTACGAATGTCCCTGGGAAAAGGTCAGCCTCATGTCATCCCCTCCGTCGAGTAGAAGGTTCATTTCACGTGGGTTACGGCATTAGGCGCCGAGCTTTCCTGTTGCGTCTTCTGCGCCTCCAGAGTTGTAAGCAAGCTGTGAACCAATAGCTTGGCGATTCCAAACCCGCCTCCATTGGCGACTGCTTCGGAGACAGTCTGGATGCCGAGCTGGTCGAAGGTGTCCTTGGCGGGGTCGGAATCGGCGGAATCGTCGGACCAGCCGCTTTCTTTCATGGTGCGCCACCAATTGGAGAGGAGGAGAGCTTCGAATTCCGAGGCGGCTTTGCGAAGCTTGTGGATTTTGGGGGAATCGGGGGCGGCGGCTGAAGCGGAGGAAACCTGGTCGAGGCCGGAGGAGTGGGAATTGGAATTCAGGGAGAGAGGTTTGCCCGGTGGGCGCAGAAAGGAGCCAAACGAGGGGCCAGCGAGCAGGCGAGGGACAAGAGGGGTGTCAGCCGTGGCATTTGCGGAGGGAGCGAAGGAGATCAAATGACCTCCAAATCGGCTTGAAGAGCGCCGGCAGCTTTTATGGCTTGAAGGATGGCGACGATGTCTTTGGCGCTGGCGCCGATGGATTGAAGCCCGCGAACGAGATCGTCAACCGTTGCGCCTTCCTGCAGGCGGACCGCTTTCGCGGGCTCTTCCTGCGTCTGGACGGAGGTCTGAGGGACGGTGGTCGTCTGGCCATTTGAAAAAGGCGCGGGCTGGGAGACCTGGTAGGTGGTGGAAATTTCGACGGCGAGGCTGCCTTGCATGATGGCGCACGGGCCGAGGCTGACGTCCGCACCCAAGACAATCGTGCCGGTGCGTTCGTTGATGACCACTTTCGCGGCCGGCGAAATGGAGAGAGTGACGTCACTCATGTGGCCGACGAATCCGGGAACGGCGTCGGGGGAGACACCGGCGAGGCTGACAACGACGCGGCTGGCATCCACGGCGTGAGCGACATCTTTTCCCGCGGCTTCGTTGATGGCTTTGGCGGCGTTGGCGGCGGCGTCGAAATCGGGGTCGCGCAAGAGGAAGGAGATGTGATCGGCGTGAGAGAGATCAACGGAAGCATCTTTTTCGACAATTCCCCCGTCGGGAATCCGGCCGACGGTGGGGTGATTGAGCTGCGAAACGTTTCCATGTGATCCGGCGGTGTAACCGGCGATGGCCAGAGGGCCTTGGGCGGTGACATAGACCTGGCCGTCGCTGGCATGGAGAGGAGTGAGGAGCAGGACGCCGCCTTGAAGGCTCTTGGCGTCGCCAACGGAGCTGGCGGTGACATCGATTTTCGCGCCAGGGCGCGCGAATGGCGGGAGAGTGGCGGTGACGAAAACGCCGGCGACATTGCGAACTTGCACGGAAGCGACAGGAATCTGGACGCCCATTCTTTGGAGGATATTGGCGAGGGTTTGGGTGGCGAAGAAAGTCTGCTGGGTGTCGCCGGTGCGATTGAGGCCGACAACAAGGCCGTAGCCAATGAGCAAGTTGTCGCGAACACCTTGAATCGTGGCGATGTCTTTCAAGCGAACGCGGCGGGGAGGAGCGGCGGAATCGCCGGCGAAGAGCGGAGCGGCGGCGAGCCAGAGAGCGGCAGCGAAGACAGCCGGGACTTTTCGATGCATGGCAAGCGCTCCTTCAGAATCCGAGAATGCGCAGCAGGAAACGGACGACAACGTTGGGCTGGCGGGTGCCGTCGCTGATCACGCCATGGCCTTTCATGGACACTTCCAAATTGCTGATGGAGGAAGAAAGCACGACGTTGGAAGGGGAAATATCCTCGCGGCGAACAATGCCGCGCAGGATAAGCGTCTGGCGCTGGTCGCTGATATTCACATCGCGCAGAGCCTGGATGACCATGTAACCGTTGGGGAGAACTTCGACAACGTTTCCGGAAAGAGTGGTGGTGAGAGAGGTTTGGAGAGTGGTTTGTCCCTTGCCGTTGAGAGCCTGGCTGGAATTCGGAGAGAAAATATTCTGCAAAGCCGAGCCGGAGCTGGGAACGCCGAAGAGCGCGGAAATGCTGGAGGAGGCGGCGAGGGTGCGCTGGGTCTGAACCGTTCCCTGCTGGGAAGAGTTCGTGGATTCGACGAGCTGAATGGTGACCATATCGCCCAAAGCGCGGGATTTCGTGTCGGAGGCGACATCGGCAAGGCGTCCATCGGGATTCCAGAGGCTGCCGTTCGAGGGAGCGTAATTATCAGCCCAGCGGCGGGCGAGCTGAAGATATTGGTTGAGGCCGTCGGAAGGATCGGCGGGGCGAGCGGCGCTTTTGGAATTCGGGTGCGAGGAGGGCGGGGCGGCTTGGGGCGAAGCGGAGGGCGCAGAGGCAAGAGCAAAGGCAGAGGCTGCAGCAAAAAGGAGAATTTTCGCGAGTCCAAGCGCGGAAAATTTTGGAAGAGGAGAACGCGCGAGGAAAGCGAAGCAGGATGAGTCGGGCATTGGATTATTCCTCGAGATGGACTTCAACGATTTGCGGGCCGACGACCGTGCCGGCAAAGACGCGGCCATTGTCCAGAGAGCGAAGGCGGATCGTGTCGCCGCGGCGGCCAGCCACAAGCGGAGTGGCAGTGGTGGTAATCCTCATGCCGGCGATTTGGGCGACGACTTGGACGGGGCGCCCCACGCGGACAAGAATTTCGGACTGAAGATTTTGAGGCAGGAAGGCGGCGCCGGAGGGAGCGGCGCGGGCGGGGAGACCGCGAGGCCCGGCGGGAACGGATGCGTCGTAGGTCCAAACCGGATGAATGGCAGGACGGAATTCGGCCTGGATGAGGCTCGAAGCAGGCCGAGCGCCAGGAAGCGTAGGGCGATTTGCGATTGCGGAAGGCTCTTCGATGAGCTGGTCGAGATCCACCCAGAAGGGAGGCTGGTGAGGCTCGGATGAGACTTCCACGCGGAGATGGGTGACTGATTTTCTCTGGTCCGCATCGATGCCGATGATTTTCAGTTGCAGACGGTCTTCGGTAACGTCCACGGGGAAGAACAATCGCAGGTCGTCTTCGACGAGGGGGCGCGGCAACCGGAGATTTCCCCGCTCGACTGCCCGGCTCACGGCAGAGAGAATTTCGCGGCGTGAGAGGGGGCGCGACCAGCGAGTCACGTCCACATGGAGAGGAATCCGGATGGGGGATGGCAATGTGGGAAACCTTTGGAGAGCCGCTTCGATTTCGAATCGAGAAATTTGGCGATGGTGCCCGGGAAGCGGCGAAGTGCAAATCGCCACTTCTCGAGCGGCGGTTCGAAGGGTTTCGGGGGCGGCGGCAGGAAGAAGATCGCCGAGAAAGACCGAGTCGCGGCGGACGACGCTCGAGTCGCGGAGCTCGACGGAAGGGAGATTGGCGCGAACCTCCGCGGCTGCCGTCGAAGAAGCGGCAGACGGCGGAGCGGCGAAGGTGGGAATCGCCGGCAGGAGGGCGGCGAATGGTCCGATCGAAAGCAGGAAAATACGGACGAATTTCATGCCGGGGCTCCGATCAGGTGGTCAAACTGTTCAAGGTTTGAAACATTTCGTCCGCGGCATGAACGACGCGCGAATTCGATTCGTAGGAACGCTGCGCGAGGATGAGATTGACGAATTCCGTGACGATGTCCACGTTCGATTCCTCGACAGCGCCTTGTTGAATCGAGCCCAGGCCTTCCGCTCCGCCGGGACTGCCGAGGATGGGGTCGCCGGACGCTCCGGTGGCTTCGAGCAAGTTCTGGCCGACACTATTTAAGCCGCCGGGATTCTGGAAGAGGGCGAGCTGAATCACGCCGATTTGAGCAGGCTGCTGCTGATTGGGCTGAGTGACGCTGACGGTGCCGTCGGAACCAACGGTAATCGAGAGGGCGTCCGGAGGAACAGTGATGGCGGGCTGGAGGGGGTTGCCGTCGGAGGTGACGATATTGCCGACGTTATCGAGATGGAAGCTGCCATCGCGGGTGTAGGCGATCTGGCCGCTGGGAAGCAGGATTTGAAAAAATCCCTGGCCTTGAATGGCAAGGTCCAGCGGATTGCCGGTCATATCAAAATTGCCCTGGGTGGCGATGATTTCAGTGGCGGCAGAACGGGCACCCAGGCCGACTTGGAGGCCGGAGGGGATGATGGTTTGCTGCGTGGCGGGAGCACCGGGCGTGACAATGTTCTGGTAGAGGAGATCCTGAAACTGGAGGCGGCGTTCGCGGAAACCCGCCGTGTTGGCGTTGGCGAGGTTGTTGGCGATGTTGTCGAGGGAGAGATCCTGGGCTTCCATTCCACTGGCAGCGGTATAGAGAGAACGAAACATAAAGAGGCTCCTCCTGGAATTAGTCGCGAGCGAGATCGGTCTCGGCGGTCTTGTCAAAATCGTTCTGAAAAATCGAAAGAGTCCGTTCCAACAATTCGGAGTGGCGCTGAAGCGCCATCATGGTCACGGTTTGCTGGATGGGGTTGAGGTTGGATGATTCAAGCATGTCCTGGGAAATCTGGGACTGGGTTGCGGGAGACGCAGCGCCATCGGGGGCGATGAAATTGCTGTTTCCTTCGGGAACAAGAGGCGTCGCGGGAGAAAATTCGACGAGCTGGACTTGACCGACAGTGGCGCCGGCGACGGAAACGGTTCCATCGGAAGCGATTTGAAGCTTTCCGGGCGGGACCTGAATGGGAAGGTTGCGAGGACCGAGAACAAGCTGGCCATCCTGGGTGACGAGCTGGCCCGAGGGACTCAAACGGAAAGTGCCGTTGCGGGTGTAGCGAATGCCTCCGGGAGACTGAACGACGAAGAAGCCAGGTCCGGAAATGGCAAGGTCGGTGGGATTGCCGGTCCGAGTCAGATTGCCCTGACGAAGGTCCACATCGGAGCCGCCCAGAACGCCGTAATTGTTGATGGCTTGATTGAGCGGGGTGAGGGGAAAATCGGCGAGGTCGGCGGTGACGGAACGGTAGAATTCACGCTGTCCGCGAAAACCGGTGGTGTTGATGTTGGCCAGATTATTGGCAATGACGTCGAGCGCCTGAATGCGAGCAACAAGCCCGGTGAAAGCCGCGTAGTAGCCGCTGTCCATGATATGAACTCGCGGGAAACCAGTGCACGGACGAATCCAATTGAGGAATGGTCTTCAGGAAGCGTAGAGCGAAGAAAACACAAGGGGTGCGGCGAATGGCCGCAAACGAGGGCGGGGCGGGACGCAGAGCGAGGGATTTTATTGCCGGAATGGAAAGGCCACGCAGGCAAGATTTGCCGGGCAATCGAATTCGAGAGGAATGCAACCGCTGACGGGAAAGGGCGAATTTCTAGCCGCTCAATTCCAAGGTGACGGAGACAGGCTTTCCTTCATAGACTAAATGAACTTCGATCTGGTGGCCGCCGGAGAGAGGGTAAACGTCATAATCCTCTCCGATGACCACAGTGGGAACAGACAAGGCGCAGCTATCGGAAAGGCCGGAAATTTTGCCTTTGAAATTCCCCGCGAGCATATTGGCCATTTCGCCCAGAGCGTCGTAGGCGGCGCCTTCGTCGTCGGGATTCTGTCCGCCAAGCATTTTTGTGGCGATGCTGTGAGCGCTTTCCTTGGAGCAACGAATGCGGAAGACGGCGCAGAGAGACCCGGCTAATCCAACCATGGCGCAGACCTGGCCTTGACGTTCAGAAGGCGGAGTCGGGGGAACTTCGATATTGGAGTTGAGCATCAGCTGAAAGACTTCGGTGGCGGACTGGACGATGATGGCGGGCCACGTGGAGTCCGGCTGGACACGGGCCGCGCGATCCGACAAGGCGGGGTTCACCGAACACCTTCCAGGAGCGGAGTGACACGTTCTTTGACCTGGTCGGGAGTGAACGGCTTGCGGATATAGCCTCGGGCGCCGGCGGAAAGAGCTTCGACGACGCGGGATTCGCTTCCTTCGGTCGTGATCATCACGACCGGGATATTCTTCGCGTTTTCGACGTCGCGAAGGCCATGGAGAAATTCGAGGCCGTCCATAGCGGGCATGTTGATGTCGCTCAAGATCAAGTCCACTTTTCCTCCCTGCAGAGCGGCGAGCCCCTCGAGACCATTGTTGGCTTCGACGACTTCCGTCAAGTCAATGCCGGCCTGCCGAAGGCAGCGCTCGACGATTTTGCGCATGACGGCGGAATCGTCCACGATCAGGACGCGAATCGGCTTCATTCTCCCTCCTCCCGGGCGATCCCGCCCAATCGTGCCAGGGCGCGGTTCGAATCCAGCTTGAGCAGAGAGGGATCGAGATGGGGGATGAGGCTGAGGAAGTCTCGGATCAAGACGTCGGTCAGACCCGCGCGATATTCGGTCTCAAGATTTGAGAGGTCTCCGGCGGAAGGGTTCTTGGATTTGGCCGCCTGGACGTCGAGTCCCAATTCGTGGAAGAAGGCGGTGAGATAGATGGCCTCCGGGGTCCACCGGTCGGGATTCTGCATGCGCTCCTGGTTTCCCATGGCGTTGCAAAGCGAGGACCAAGCGCGAAAGACAACGCGCAGCCTGTCAACTCCCAATTGAACGGCGGCCTCTTCGATGGTCGCAGGGGAGGGATTGACGGAAAGGGACAACGTGCCGCTCAAGCGGATGACCAGAGCTTCGAGTTCGGGATGAGCGCGAATTTCATCGCAGACGCAGCGCAATTCAACCGGGTCCGCCCCGAGCATATCCACAAGCCTGGCAAGCCAATCGGCTTCGCGAGCGGGACTTTGCTGTGCGACGACCGTGGAATAGACCTTGGAGATTGTTCCTGAGACAGCGCGCGAATCCGGATAACAGACTTGATCTTGCCTAGTTAGAGCCATAAACACCCCAACGATGCCGGGTAACTGTCTGGTTTTCTTTATCGGCCACAGATAAGTGGCCTTTAGCCGGTTGAAAGGAGAAGAGTGAGGCGGAGATGGCCGGGAAAAATGCGGGATTCGAAAGTTTCGAGCGAAGAGTGCCAGACTGAACCAGAACAAGGCGAGGTTATGAGCCGTGATTTTCGGAAGGCAGGCGAAACATGATGTCCCAGGCGCGACCGGAAGCGCGCAAACGAGCCCATAAGAAACGGCGAGGACGAGCGAGGCGAAGCTCATCGGCGCCGAGCTTGACGGCATAGTCGCGGATCGTGCGAGCCATTTCCGGCGGATTCCAATGCTTATCGAAGACAATCTCTTCGGGGCGAGCGGAAGAGCGGAGCTCTTCCATGGCGCGGTCCATGGCCGGTTCGGTGACAACGCAAGGCTGCGTCCTTCCGCCGAGAAGGCGCTCGATGGAGTAGATGGTGGTGTGATCGATGTCGTGAGAAAAGCCGAGAAAGAGACTGTGATTTTCAGGAAGGTAATGGACGGGGAGCATGTTGGAAGATTCGAGCAAGGCGCGGGGCAGCAAGTGGGTGCAATCCTTGTAACTCAAATCGCGATCAAGAGGAAAGTAAGCGCATCCCCACTGGGCGGCGAGGGCGATGGAGATATCCTCGGCTGAAGCGATTCCCAAGCGAATGAACCAGCGTCCCAGGCGGTCGGGATGTTCGCATTTCTGGGCCTGAAGCGCGGCTTTGAGTTCGGCTTCGGTGATCACGCCGCGGCCGAGAAGAACCAGGCCGATGGGAACGCGATTCGAGCGCATGAGGGGTTCATCGCGCAGGCGAAGAAGGCCGACAAAAACGTCGGTGATGGCCACTTCGAAGCAGTCGAGGCTGCAGTACCACCGGCCTTGAAGGAAGACTCCTTCCTCGCGCCGGCGGAGGTAGCGGCGGAGAGAATTCCGAAATTCGCACTTCGGATTTTCGCAGGCCAGGCTCATCGCAAAAGGTCCACGGCCGGTTTGGGAGAAAGAGCCGGCCGAACGATTTCGTCTTTTGCGGCAGGGAGGCTCATGCTTCGATCGACCCCAATCGCTGCCGCGGGTGCTCGATTTCGGTGATGCGCAGACCGTAATTGCCGTCAACGATGACGACATCGCCGCGGGCAATCACGCGCCCGCCGACAAGGAGCTCGGCCGGTTCGGCGATATTGCGGTTGAGCTCGATGACGGAGCCGGGGCGGAGTTCGAGGATGTCGCGCAAGAGCATATCGCGCTGGCCAAAGCGCAGGATGGCATCGAGCTCGACGTCCAAGAGCATGTCGAGGTTGGTGGAAACCGCGGGATCGCTTGCTGCGGGGGGAGCCAAGGCCGGAGCGGGAGGCGAATTCGGTTTTGGGGCGCTGCCGGGTGCAGGCGAGGGTTTGGGAGCCGGAGAGGCGGCGGATTGAACGGAGGCTGCGGCGGGCTTGGGCGCCGGGGCAGATTTCAGGGAGGCGACGAGGGCGGAATTCAGTAAGGCCGTCCATTGGACCGGCGGAAGCTGGGAAGAAGCGAACACCCACGATTCCTGATACCCCGGCGCCCATTCCGGCTTGGCGCTTGCGATGAGTTCGAAGGTGACTTCCTGGCCGTATTTGGATTTGCAGGAGCTGGAGGCAAGACCGGCAAACTGGCGAAACAGTTCCTTGAGGGCATCCGAGTGGGAATCGTCGAGAGGCGCCGCCGGGTCGGGAGGTTCCTGCATGAACAACTGGGTGAGGCGGACGGCGTCGGATGGGGTTAGGAAGAACGAGAGTTCGCCGGCCAGTTTTCCCGCGACCTTCCAGCCGATCCAGACGGAATCCGGAGGAGGGCCGGCCGGAGGTGTATCAGCGGCGGGCAAAGGAGTGGAGGTGAGAGCGGAGCCATGAAGCTGTTCGAGGACGCGGGACGCGGCGCCGGCCCAGATCTGCAGGTATTCACGTTCGAGCGGAGGAGCGGCGGAGGAAGTATCGGAGCTCATGTTTTTTCTTTCGTAGTTTCCGCCGCTCGGATACGTTCCTGGATCAATCCGCCGCGAAGAGGACCGCAACTGACGGGAAGTCCGGTGAAGACGGGCCTGCCATTCACGGCGACGAACATGGGTTCGCTGAGCGAATGGCGGAGGCGGACGACTTGACCCTGCTGCATCTCCACGACGTCGCGGATGCGCAGAGTGACGTTGCGAAGGTCAAGGTCCACGGCAAAATTGCAGTCGAGGAGGCGATTTTTGAGGCGCTCGCTCTGGCCCGCCGAAGGCTTGCGGCGCTGGACCATCCCAGCGGCGAGCTTGCGGAGGAGAGCGTTGGAAACGACGGCGGGAAAGGCCAGATTGAGGAGGCCGCGAACTTCGTTGAGGCTGATTTCAAAGCTGAGGTTCAAGACGCGTTCGCCGGGGGACATGAGGCCGACGATCTGCGACTGTTTCTGCCGCTGGCCGACGTGAAAAATCACGGGCAAGACCGGCTGCCAGGTGATTTGAAGTTCGCGACAAAGGATAGCGACAACCACTTCCAGGATTTGCTCTTCGATTTCGGTGAGGTCGCGCGGCTCGGCCATCGGCTGGCCGGAACCTCCGAGGAGAAGATCGATCATGGGGAAGACAATCGGGAGATCGAGCTGGATGACGGCGAGCTCTTCCATGGGATTAAGCTGGACCGTGGTGAAATAGGTTTGTTCGGGAAGGCGGCTGAGGAATTCGTTGTAATTGAGCTGCTCGACGGCGACGAGGCTGGCCTGAAAGGCGACGCGCAAATAGGCGCCGAGAGAATTGGCGATGCTGGGGGCGAACGAT
The DNA here is from genome assembly GCA_035503815.1 of Verrucomicrobiia bacterium. Classification (GTDB taxonomy): domain Bacteria; phylum Acidobacteriota; class Terriglobia; order Acidiferrales; family UBA7541; genus Palsa-295. The sequence continues at coordinate 49,457 of DATJTF010000024.1, read as the reverse complement.
TCGTGAAGGAGAGTGACCTGACGGACTTGCTCCTTGCTGAGTTCGCCTGCCTGGCGAAAATTGCATTCGCGGATCTGGCGGGTCTGGTCCGGCTGAGGTTTGGACGCTCCTCCCTGAGCCGCGCGAAAAAGAAGGTCAATTTCTTCCTGGTTTAGGATTTTTTCCATGACACGTCCTCAGAGAGGGTCTTGACGGCCTGCGCGGGATGCGGAGCCGGCGCATTTGACGGTCTCGGCGAATCAGAGGGGCGCAGAGCGATGCCGGCGCGATGAATCGAAGGTTTACCGGGCAAAGCAGCGGCGGGTTTCGCGGGCTTTCTGGTGAGCAGCTCTTGCAAGCGGACGCGCAGGCGGAGCAAAGCGGTGGTGTGAATTTGAGAGACGCGCGATTCGCCGATCCCGAGGACGGCGCCCACTTCCTTCATCGTAAGCTCCTCGAAATGGTAAAGGGCGAGAACTTCGCGTTCACGGCCGGGAAGCTCTCCAATCGCTTGGGAGAGCAGATCGGTCATTTCGGTGCGAAGGGTGCGGTGAAAAGGGTCTTCTTCGGTCGAACGCGCGCGGGATTGCAGAGCATCGTCTCCAGCTCCCGTTTCCGAGGAGTCGCTCGGAAGGGAGCCGATATCGAGCCCGCGCAGATCTCCCAGCAGTTGATGCAGGGATTCGAGCGAGACACCAAGCTGCTCGGCGATTTCCGTTTCGCTAGGGTCGCGGCCAAAGCGGCCCTTGCAGTCGGATATGGCTTGTTCGAGGCGGCGGGCCTGCCTTCGCAGAGCGCGGGGGCTCCAATCGATTTGGCGCAAGCTGTCGAGGATGGCGCCGCGAATCCGGAATTCGGCGTAGTGCTTCAACTGAACATTCTTGCTGGGATCATATTTCCGGACGGCATCCATCAGGCCCAAGATGCCGGCATGAACCAGATCCTCGAGGAGAACCTGGGGAGGCAAACGATCGTGGATTCGCCGGGCGATATATTGAACTTGAGGGAGGTGTTCGAGAAGCAAGCGGTCACGTTCGGAATCGGACAACTCCGAGGCGGACCTATCGATTTTTCTTTCGGATGAAATCATGCGAAGACTCCTGGCGAAGCCGCGAGCGGGTGCAAGAGCGGGCTCATTGCACGACTCCCATGGACTGGACTTGGATTACCGCCGGAACTTCAGCGGGAGAAAGCACGGTAATGCGGGGGACGAAGGGTTCAAGCATGCGGCGCAGATGGAAGCGGGCGGGGCTGCCACAGAGCAAGACGGGGGCGGCGACAGCCACTTGGTCGCCCGCCACGCGGCGGAGCCCGTCGAGAATGCGCCGAAGAAATCCGGTCTGGAGAGCGGGAGTCCGCGCCGGGGAAGCTTGCGGGTCGAAAGCGCGGTTGATCTCTTCCTCGAGGGAGGGATCGACCGACAAGACTTTGAGTTTGCCGTCATCCTGGAGCAAGGGCTGAACGAGAGAACGGCCCAAGGCCTGGCGAACCGCTTCGACGAGGGAAACGATGCTGCGGTTGACGGCCGCGGCGTCAATGAGAGTCTCCAAAATCGAGGCGAGATCGCGAATGGAAACCTGCTCGCGCAGGAGTTGCTGGAGTATTTTTTCGGTCTCACCGAGGCTGAGAACACGCGGGACTAGCTCTTCGACGAGCTTCGGATGAGTCTCGCCGATGGCGTCGAGGAGGCGCTTGGTTTCCTGGCGGGTGAGGACTTCATGAGCGTGCCGGCGAACGACTTCGGCCAAGTGAGTGGCGATCACCGAAGTCTGGTCCACGACAGCGTAGCCGCCGCTGAGAGCGATTTCGCGCATTTCGGCGGGAATCCACCGCGCCGGAACGCCGAAAGCGGGTTCGCGCGTTTCGACGCCCTGCAGCGGGGGCGGGGCGGATTCCGAGCTGATGGCCAGCAGCCAATCTTGATAGGTTTCTCCCCGGGCGATTTCCGATCCGCGCAGGCGGAAGACATACTCGCGCGGCTTGAGGCGCATGTTGTCCGTGATATGGATGGCGGGAACGATGAAGCCGAGCTCGGTGGCAAGATGGCGGCGGAGGGCGCGAATGCGGGGAAGCATCTGGCCTCCCTGCTTCTGATCGACCAGAGGAATCAAGCCATAGCCGACTTCAACGCTCAGCTCGTCGAGTTTGAGCAAGGATTCCAACTGCTCTTGCGCGGAGGGTTTGCGGTCCACTTCCGCTTCCTTGGCGGGAGCCGCCGGAGTTTCGGGAATGCGCGACGCGAGGATGGCCAGCCCCGAGGAAAGAACCAGAAAAGACAATTTGGGCAATCCGGGAATGAGCATGAGAGTCGCCATCACGCCGGAAGCGATGTAGAGCGGGCGGCGGCGAGACAGGAGCTGGCGTCCGAGTTCGACGCCGATGGTCTGATCGGAAGTGGCGCGCGTCACTACGATTCCTCCCGCCACGGAGACGAGGAGAGAGGGGATGAGAGTGACGAGGCCGTCGCCGACGGTAAGAATCGTGTAGGTGGTAAGGGCGTCGCGGAACGGCATGCCCATCTGAAAGACGCCAATCAGGAACCCGGCAATGATGTTGATGGCCGTGATGAGGATTGTTGCAAGCGCGTCGCGCTGGCTGAAACGCGCGGCGCCATCCATCGCGCCGTAGAATTCGGCTTCGCGGGTAATCTGTTCGCGGCGCGAGCGAGCGGTACGCTCGTCAATCGCTCCGGCATTAAGGTCGGCATCAATCGCCATCTGCTTGCCGGGCAAAGCATCGAGGGTAAAGCGCGCGGAAACTTCCGCCGTGCGGACGGCGCCGTGGTTGATGACCAGGTATTGAATGGCGACCAAGGCCAGAAACACAACGAAACCGACAACGTAATTTCCTCCGACAACGAATTGGCCAAACGATTCGATAACGTGTCCCGCCGCCGCCGTCCCTTCATTTCCATGAAGCAGGATCCTGCGGGTGCTGGCCAAATTGAGAGAGAGGCGGAAGAGAGTCAGAAGGAGCAGCATGGTGGGAAAGACGGAGAATTCCACCGGACGGAGAATATGCAGCGAAGCGAGGAGAACGAGGACAGCCAAAGTGATGCTGGCGGCGAGGAGAAGATCGAGAAGGAACGCCGGGATGGGAACAACCATGACAAAAACCACGGCGACGGCGGCGACGGGGAGAAGCCAGTCGCGCGTCATTCCGGCCGCGGGATTCATGGATTTCGGGGCGTCAGCCATGGCGAGTCGCTACTTCCCTTTCCGCGTGCCTCCGGAGGGAGGAGTGGACCCCGGGCCCGATTTTGCGGAGCCGGAGGCGGCACGCGCCGCGGCCTCTTCCTGCATGCGCTGCTGCGCGCGATAGATAAATGCGAGCACTTCGGCTACCGCCATATAGAGCTTGGCGGGAATCGTTCCGCCAATCTCCACGGCGCGGTAAAGGGCCTGCGCCAGAGGGGGATTTTCGACGATGGGAATTTCGAGCCAGCGCGCTTCGCGTTTGATCGTTTCCGCGATTTCGCCGCGCCCTTTGGCGACGCAGACGGGCGCCAAAGTTTTTTCCGGAACGTATTCGAGAGCGACGGCGAAGTGGTCGGGATTGGTGATGACGACGGTCGCGCGTTTCAACTGGCGAAGAAGGAAGCGGCCGCGCATTTCGCGGCGACGCCGGCGGATCCGTCCGCGGGTCTGCGGATTGCCTTCGATGTCCTTGAATTCGTCGCGCAGTTCCTGGCGGGACATCCGGAGCGAGCGTTCGTAATTCCATTTCTGGAGGGCATAATCCACGCCGCCCCAAACCAGGAGGATGAGACCGCCTTTCCAGGCGAATTCGTAGAGGATGGCATAAAGCCAGTCGAGGGAGGCGGAGAGCCCGACGGCGGAGGAGCGCGAAAGCGTCCCCCACTCGCGATGGAGAATCGCAAAAGCGAGATAGATCAAAGCCGCGGCGGGAAGGAGGGATTTGAGCATGGGGCTGAGCCCCGCGACGGAAAAGATCCGGGAGATATTGTTGATGGGATTGAGGCGGTCGAATTTCGGCTGCAAGGCTTCGGGAGCGATCACGAATCCACCCTGGGCCATCAAGAAGGCCGCCGAAACCGTCCAAGCGAGAATGAGGGGCGGCGCCGCCCAGCGGGCCGCGCCCGAAGCGGTCCACAGGAGTAGCGGGGAGATGGTGCTCAAATCGGCTCGCGCGGAGGCATCGAGAAGATGGCGAAGCAAGTCGCGCCAAGGCTCGATCCAGCTCCCCTGACGCCAATGAAAGAGAAAGGCGATACCGAGGAGAGTGAAGGCGGCGGGAAGCTCGCGGCTGCGGACGAGCTGCCCTTGTTCGCGAGCTTTTTGCCGGCGGCGCGGCGTGGCTCGTTCTGTCCTCTGCTCGTCCGCCATCGTTTATCCTCCCGCCTGGGCGACGGCCAACAGACCTTCGAGCGAATGAAGCGCATGGACCAGGTAACGATTGAGAAGCGAGGGCCAGAACGCTACCGTGGCCGCGAGAACAACCATTCCGAGAAGCGCCTTCGCCGAAATGCCGAAAAAGAGAGCGGGAAATTGCGGCGACGCTTTGCCGAGAAAGCCGACAGTAAAGTCGGTCAGCATGGTGACGACGAGGACGGGAAAAGCAATCTCCGCACCAATCAGCCACAACGCTCCGGCGGCTTTCAGAAATTCCCCGGCGGGAAGGCGCCCCGATTCGAGACTGCCCGGAGGAAGAATCCGGAAACTGGCTCCCAAGGCGCGAATCATCCAGCGGTGCGCGCCGAGTTCGAGGAACATCAGCAAAGCGATCAATTCGTACCAGGTGGCGAAGACCGTGATTTCCACCTGCGTGTTGGGGTCGATGATGTTCTCGAGAGAAAAACCGAACTGAAAGCTGACAATCTGCCCGGCGAGAATCATTCCTTCGATGACAAACTGAACGCAGAAGCCGAGGAGAAGCCCTAAAGCCGCTTCGCTCAAGACAAGGGCCGCCAGGGCGGAGGGATCGGCCGGCGGAGAAGGAATACTGGCGTAGACGGGGGCAAGCAAGTAAGTGAGAAACAGCGTCAGCCCGGCTTTGATCGTGGGAGGAATGGACGCGTTGCCGAAGAAGGGAGCAAACGTCATCAAACCGCCGACGCGGACGCCCACCAGAAAGAAGCGCAAGATCCAGGTTTCGAGCACGATTCAACGCGACCCTCACCGCGCGTACTGGCCAAAATTCGCAAACAAAGAAATCGTGAATTCCACGAGCTTGCGCATCATCCAGGGGCTGAGCCAAAAAGCGAACAGCCCGACGGCGGCGATGCGCGGCACGGTGGAAAGCGTGGCATCCTGCATCGAAGTCAAGACTTGCCCGAGACTGATGAGAGCGCTCACGACCATGGCGGCAGCCAGAATCGGAGCGCTCACGAGAAACGCGATTTCGAGCGTGCGCCGGGTCAGCTCGATCACCTGGGTCATCGGCATGATGGATTCCCCCAAAACCTTGTTGACGCATTCAATGAAAACTCTTCAGGAGCGAGCCCACCACCAAGTTCCAGCCGTCCGCAACGACAAAGAGAAGGATTTTCAGCGGCGTCGAGATAATGACCGGAGGCAATTGAAACATTCCCACCGAGGTGGTGACGGCGGCGACAACCATGTCCACCACCATGAAGGGGAGATAGAGCACGGCGCCAATCTGGAACCCCACTTTGAGTTCCGAGAGGATGTAGGCGGGAACCACGACGCGCATGGGGAGGTCGGCGGGATCGCGCGGCTGCGGGAGATGAGCCATGTCGGTAAAGAGGGCCAGGTCTTTTTCACGGGCAAATTTCAGCATGAAGTCGCGAAGCGGCACCGAGCCGCGGTCGAGCGCTTCCATGGGAGTAATTTGCTTGTGTTCGAGAGGAACGATGGCGACCTGCTGGATCTGGGCGGCGACCGGCTGCATGAGGAAATAGGTGAGGAAAAGCGCGAGTCCTACCAAAGTCTGATTGGTCGGCGCGGTCTGCGTGCCGAGAGCCTGGCGCAAGAAGTGAAACACGACGAGAATGCGGACGAACGGAGTCATCGAAAGGAGGAGCGCGGGAAGAAACGTCAGCAGCGTGAGAACGAGAACAATCGTCCAAGTGGTTGTGTCGCTCGGCGGCGGTAAGCGAAAAGGAGTGTTCCGGTCGAGTTGCGGAAGCGAGGCAAACGCCGGCGCTCCGGGAAAGAGCGCCGCGAGCAGAGCCAATCGTCGAAGATAAAGAGACAGGGTCATCGGTTCAGCGCGTATCCCTGGGAAGCCATTCCGATGGCGGCGATTGCGCGGTGGAATTCAGAACGGAGGAAGGCCGGGAAAGCTCCGCCAGCAAGGCCAGCGACTGATTCGTTCCGCCCACCAGAAACCTTTGTTCTTCAAACCGAACGACGGCCAGAAAGCCGCGCTGGCCGAGGGAAAGAGTCTCGCAGAGACGCAGATGTCGCTCCGGCCTGAGGAGGAAATCTCTGCGGGACAACCGCTTCCAGACGGCCCACACAGCGTCCATCCAACGGCCCGGTTTTCCAGCTCTTGAATCCATCGCTATCGCTCCCTCCACCGCCGGTGCGGACGGCCCGCCGGGTTTTATTACGCGAGTTCGACTACGCGCAGTGCCAGCGCATCGTCCACAACGTAGAATTCACCCCACCCGAGGATCGTTTCTCCGATTTTTACTGGCGCGTTCGCTCCGGATTGCTGGACCGAAACAACCAGAGAACCCTTTTCCAGGCGAAAGAGTTCGCGGACAGTCAATCCGACGACGGGAACATCCACAGAAGCGGTGACGGTGACGAAGCGAAGCTCGCCCCAGTCGCCGCCCGGCTCGGGCGGAAGCAAGGGAGGCGAAGCCGTCTTGGTTGCCGTCTTTTCGTTTCCAGCCATGGTTCAGTGCTGCACCAGAAATTCGGTGTAATAGACTTCGTGACAGTGAATTTCCGGCATCCGAGTCTGAATCGCTTGAAGGATGTCGGACCGGAGTTTGGCTTTGCCATCGGGAGTCAGAAGCTCTTCGACGGTACGGGTTCCGAGGACCGTCAGAATGGTGTCGCGCAATTCGCCGATGTAAGGAGCTCGCGAGGCGCCTTCTTTCAGTTCGATTCCTAGGCCGAGGTCAATGCCGACGCGGAGATAACCCGTTCCCCCATCGCCGGAAAGATTCACGACAAAACTGTCCAGATGCAAAACTGAAACGACGGAAGCAGGGGAGTTCTCGTCTTGCGAGGCCTGTTCCAAAGTGGAGCGGTGATAAAACCAGCCAGCAAGCGTGCAAGAAGCAATGAGTAAGACGGTCATGGCGACAACCGTGCCGCTGCTCCGCTCCTTTTTTTTTGACCGCGCGGGAGTGCTGGGTTCTTCAGGCATATCCGGCGTGACGGGTATGCAATTGATGAGCCGAAGAGATCCAGAGGAAGAGAATTCCGCTACGCCACGGCGCTGCTCCAACTCTTGTGATTTCCGGAACTTCAGAGGGAGCGCAAAACGGTCGAACATTCGGGAACGCCGCGCACAAAATCACCGCATACCAAAATAGGATTTTCTAATGAAGAGTATCTTGCGTGACGGCCCGCTTCCGGCGGTGGCCGGGAGAGGGCCGTCAATTTGTGGTTAGCGGGACGAAACTACTGAATCAAGTTGATCGTTGCCTGAGTAATCGTGTCGAGGGTGGTCACGACTTTGGCATTCGCTTCATATCCGCTTTGAGCCAGGATGAGCTGGGCGAATTGGGTGGAGATATCAACGTTTGATTGTTCGAGAGAGCCGCCGGAGAGCGTTCCCAACCCTCCGGTACCGGGAGCGGCGATGACGGGAGCGCCGGAAGCGAGGCTGGAGCTGAACTCATTCGCGCCATCGCGGACCAAGCCTTGCACATCGGGAAAGTTGGCGAGCAGGATCTGGCCGAGGGCTTGTGTCTGGCCGTTGCTGAACGTACCTTCGATGACGCCATTGGAGTTGATGGTGTAGGAATTGAGGGAGCCGCTGGGGTAGCCGTCCTGCTGGGTTGAGGTGGTGGAGGAAGGAGACGCCACCTGAGTGATTTCTCCTGTGCCGGTGGAATCGTACAAGTCCCAGGTGAGATTCAGATTGTTGGCGCCGTCGGCAAGGCCGGTGACGGCGATGCCGGTCACATTGGCGGCGGGGGCGGTCAATTGCCCGCTGCCATTGAAAGTCAGAGTACCGGAATTGATGGTCACGGGAGCGCCGGTGCCGCCGACATCGGCGGCGGGGATAGTGATGGCGTAGGTCCAGGAGCCGGGAGCGGTGTTGGTGAAGGTGTAGGTCAGGACGTGGGCGGTGCCGAGCGAATCGTAGACCGTAATCGGGGTGCTGAAGGATTGGCCGGCGGCGGTTCCAGAATCAAGATTGAGAGTGAGCCCGACGGTTGTCGTGGGGTTGGGCGGGTTAATCTGTCCCTGGGAGATTGTGATGGGGCCGGGAGTGGCGTTGGTATTGATGACGCCGTTGGTGGCCGGCAGACCGAGAATCGTGGCGCCGTCGGAAGTTTGAAGCGTCCCATCCGCGTTGACGGAAAAATTTCCGGCGCGGGTGTAGACCTGCGCGCCGTTTTCGCTGGCGACGAAAAATCCGCTGCCCTCGATGGCGACGTCCGTGTCGACGCCGGTGGACTGAATCGTGCCTTGGGTGAAGTCCGCCGGAATGGCGCCGACTTTGGTTCCCACGCCGACTTGGATCGGGTTTCCGTCTCCGCTCGAGCCAATCTGCTGGTAGAACAGATCCTGGAATGAGGCAGTGGCTCCCTTGTAGGCGACGGTATTGAGGTTCGCCAGATTATTGGAAATGACGCTCAGGTCCTGCGAATCCGCTTCCAATCCCGCAAGTGATGTTGAAAACGATCCCATGATTCTCCTCCTAGAGTTTGGTCGTTTGTGACGAGAGCCGAGTGGTTTCGGGGGCTACGTTCAATGAAGGGCCCTGTGATGGCACGGCAGAGTTCGCGGGGGCGGCCTGCGGCGAAGAAGCGCCGGCGGGAGCGGCCGCATTGGACGCACCGGTGGTAGATGAACCGGAGGAAAGACCGCTGAGCGTCTGGTTGATGTTGATCAACTGTTCGAGCTGATTGAATTGCACAAGCTCGGTCATGAAAGTGGAGGGGTCAACGGGATCCAGCGGATCCTGGGACTGCAACTGGGCGGTGAGAAGAGTCAAAAAGGAGTTCCCAGTGAGCTGGTTATTCGGAGTGGACGAGGAACTCCCGGTGCTGGAAGTTCCACTGGTTGAAGAGTCGGCGGCGACCGGATTCAGGAGACTGGAGCTGGCCATGTCGGACTACCTTCCTTTCTCGTGGACGGACTAAACATGAATATTGAGCCTGCCGATCGCCGGAGTTTCGAGCGCGGCGTCGGGAATGGACAGGGGAATGATTTCAAGAGCCCGACTCGAATTGGAGAATGGGAGAGCCGGCGCGTGCGGCTGGGATTGCGGCTGGGATTGCGATTGTCTTTGGCCTCCGAGATCGAGGCGGCCGCCGACGGAATTGTGGAGCACGGAAATCTGATCCACGCGGAAGCTTTTATCGGAAAGCGAGTGTTGCAGGGATGGAAGTTCATTGGAGAGGAGCGTCTGAACATCGCCGCGTTGCACGCCGATTGTCGCCGTAAGCTCGCTTTGATGCAGCGAAGCACGCAAGTCAATCGCGCCCATCAAGTCGGTCTGCATGGTTATGTGCATTTCGGCGCCGCCGACGCGCTGATAGAGCTCGCTGGCTTTCACGACGTCATTGAGCGAGCCAGGCAGAGTTTGCGGAAGCGGAAACGGCTGAGAGGAAGGCCCGGCTTGGGATGGTTGCGCGGCCGAGCGGGGAGCGCCAGCCGCGGACTGACTTGCCAATTCCTGGCCTCCGGCGGCCGAAGCCTGGGCGGCGGCAGCGGCCGCTGAAACCGTGCCAGAAGCTGCGGTAGCCGCCGCGACAGCCAGAGTTGCGACAGGGGCAGATTTTCCATTCGAATTGGCAAGGGCCGTATCGAAACGGTTTGCATCCGCCGAGGACGATCCCGAATCCGAGGAGGAACCTGGTCCGGAATTCGACGATTGCTTGGAAGCGTCCTGATCACTCGAGCTATGGTTGGCGCTGCGGTTGGCGCTGGAAGGAGCGGCAATCGCCGCCCCCGCGGAGCCGCCGGAAGTAGCCGGAGAATTTTTTACCGAAGGAGCATCAAGAGCGGATTGAATGCGGGTCGACGCTTCCTGTGTGACCTTTTGACTTCCAAAAGCTGAGGCAATTTGCGAGTCCAAGGGCTTGAGACCGGATTCCGCCGAACCGGCGATTTGTCCAGCAGCTTGCGAAAAATTGGACGATTGAGCCGCTGACAGAAAGCTCGGCTGCCCCTGGGCGGCAGCGCCATTGACAGGTGCGGCGAGAGCGGGGAGCTGCGGAGAAGCATCGGCGCGGGTGGGTGGTTGCGGCGCAGCGGTCGAGGGCTTGGCGAGCGAATCGAGGGGCAATTGGGAGAGGGCTTGGGATTCAACTGCGACGGCAGCTTCGATGGCTGTTGAAGCGGCGGAGTTTTGGTCCGACTTTGCGGAAGTCGAGCCAGAAGGGCTGGCCGAACCATTGGCGCCAGAGCCTTTCGAGCATTCGGCGGACGATTTGGCTGAAGAAGGATCCGCCGCGGCACTTGCCGTTAAATCCTTGGCGGAGGAGTTCGAGGAAGAATCACCGCCCGGCGAGCCTTTGGAAGCGGCCCCCTGAATCAAGCCGAGCAGCGAGTTCGCAACGCCGCCGGCAAGGAAAGACGGAACTCCGAGAAGAGTGAGAGCGGCAGAGGCAACCTCTCCGGCGACGGCGCGCAGAGGAGACGGCGTGGAGGAATTTTCGGCCGTGGAATCGAAGGGTTGAGGGGCGGAGGGCTGCGAGATTCCAGCAGCTCCCGCCGATGGGTTCGAAAGCCAGGGAGCAGATGCATTGGAAGCGGGTGACGATGATGACTTTTCGCTGGGGAGCGGAGAAGGCTGAACTCGGCGAAGAATCGTCCCCACGGAACCGGGGTTTGCGGATGGCGCATTTGAATGGCCCGCCCATGCCCCTTGGAGCGCACTCGAAAAATCGGAGGAGGCGCCAGGGACCGAAGACGATACGCCAAATGAATTGGCGGAGGAGGCAGGAATCATCTCCGGTGAAGCTTTCGAAAGTGAAGCGAAGTTCAGCATGGGCGGTCCTGTCGGCATCGGCCGTGAATGCAAGGGAGCATCCAAACCGGAGGAGATTCGAGGCAGAGGCGGGATTCGAAGCTATGCGCTTGCGTTTCATAGCGCCGCAATGAAGCGGGAGAGCGCCAGGAGCTGAAAATCGCGGGCGAAAAAAAATAAAGCGGCAAGGATTGCCGACTACGGCGGCAAGATCATTCACTGTTTCCCTCCGCGGGTCTTGCGGGCCTGTGGATGAGATGCAATTCGTCGACTCGCTTTTGTTCGCGGCGCAACTGTTCCCGGCGGTATTCTGCAAGGCGACGGGCGCGAAGATTTTCGAGAATCCGCCGCTTCTGCCGGGCCGCCTCGAAGACTTTGCGCTGTTTTTCGCGCCGCGTTTCCACCTGGGCCAACTTGTCGGAGAGAATCTGGCGACGCGTGGAGCGGGAGTGTTCGCTGGCGACGGCGAAGTGCAATTCCCCGCCGCTGGCGCCCGCCGCCAGCATGTCCTGAAGTTTGCGGCGCGCTTCAGCGGATTCGGCTTGCAAGCCCGAAAGATCGTGGCGAATGTGATTTGCGAGGGCGGTCAAGGCGAGCAAACGGAGGCGTTCGAGACGTTCGAAGCTGGCGCGGAGCCTGAGCAAAGGCTGGAGAGTAAAACGGAAGGCCATGGGAGTCAGGAAGGCAGAGCGTGAAATTGAGAGCGCGTCTGGTCAAATGTTGAGTGTTCGTCTTTTTTTTGCTGGAGAAGCGCATGCAGCCGAGGGAGAACTTCGATGGCTCTATCAAGAAGCGAATCGTTTCCCCGCTGGTAGGCGCCGACGCGGATCAAATCCTCCGAAGTGGAATAGGAGGCGAGCAACTGGCGAAACCTTTGAATTTTTGCAAGATGGTCGGGCGTGCAGACGGAGGTCAAAAGGCGGCTGAGGCTGTCGAGAATGGAGATGGGGGGATAATAATTTTGCGAAGCCAGCTGGCGGTCGAGGACGATGTGCCCGTCGAGGAGAGCGCGAACGGCGTCGACCAACGGATCCTGCTGATCGTCTCCCTCCATCAACAAGCTGTAAAACGCGGTGATGCTTCCTGCGCCAAAGTGTCCCGCGCGCTCGACAAGCTGAGCCAGCAAGGAAAAGACAGACGGGGTATAGCCTTTGGCGGTGGGCGGCTCGCCGGCGGCCAACCCGATTTCCCGCTGCGCCATGGCAAAGCGAGTCAAAGAATCGATCACCAACAGGACGTGGCGGCTGCGGGAAGCAAAATATTCGGCGACGGCCGTAGCGACGAGGGCGGCGCGCAGACGGAGGAGAGGCGACTGATCCGAAGTCGCGACCACGACGATAGATCGTTTGCGGCCTTCCTCTCCCAACGAATCTTCGAGGAATTCCCGGACTTCGCGGCCGCGCTCTCCGACAAGAGCGAGCACGGTCAAATCCGCCGAAGTTCCGCGGGCCATCATTCCGACAAGAGTGCTCTTGCCGACGCCGCTGCCGCCGAAGATTCCAACGCGCTGGCCGCGACCGCAGGTCAACATGGCGTCAATGGCGCGAATTCCGCAGCCCAGAGGTTCGCGGATGGGCGTGCGGTCGAGCGGCTGAGGCGGCGCGCCATGAATCGCGCGGAAGGCCGAAGCCTGGATGCTTCCCCCGGAATCGAGAGGCTTGCCCGTCGCGTCAATTACGCGTCCCAACAAACCTTCACTGACGGGAACGGAGGGGTGAACGCCGTGGGTGACGACGCGGTCGCCAAAACAAATGCCGCTCGGGCGATCGAAAGGGATCGTGAGGACGGTGTTGCCGCGAAAGCCGACGACTTCTCCCGGGTGCGCCATGCCATCGGCGCCGATAATCTCGCAGGTCTCGCCGACCGAGCAGAAAGGCCCGTCGGATTCGACCAAGAAGCCGACCGCTTTGGTCACCCGCCCTTGCGAGCGCCATGTGGAGATCTGATCGAGACGCTGAAAGAAGGGGTTCAGAAGATTCGCGGGGGGGTTCATCGGGGGGAGGGTCTCTGCGCGAGAAGGTCGAAGAGTCCTTGTTCGATTTCTTTCAACTGAGTTTCCAGATTCAAATCCGTCGAGCCGTGGTCCGTTTCGAGGCAGCACTGATTCGGTTCAAGGGTGGAGTCGCCCATCAATTCGGGAATCAGAGGAAGGTCCGCAGCGTGATTAAGAAAGTCCTGCCAAACGGAAATCTGTGAGGGATGGACGCGGAGGCGGACGTTGCGGGTGACAGCCATTTTTTCCAGAGCGACCCGAACGAGGCCGGAAAGAAGCAGGGGGTCCAATTGGGACTCGCGGCGAAGTATTTTGCGAACGATGGCCAGGGCCAAAGCGACGACCTCTCCTTCGACTTGATGAAAATATTCGTTTCGCTCGCGGGCAAATTCGCGGAGAGCGCCGGCGACAGCGTCTTTTTGGAGCAGGAGCGAGGCTTCATTTTCCGCGCGAGCCTTCTCCAATCCTTCTTGGAAACCCGCGTCCCAGGCTTTTTTTTCGGCGTCGTGCAAGCCGCCATCCGGCGAGGACAAATCGGCTTGTATTTCTTCGACAATGGACGTGGCGAATGCAGCGGCAGTCTGAGCAGAAGATAATTCGGCGGCCGGAGACGCGGGTTCGGCGGAGGGGTGAACGGGCCATCCGGGCGCCGGGCGGTAGACGAACGGCTGGGCGGGCCGCAGGGAGGAAGCGCCTGCGCCGCGCGATTCAAACGATGTAGGCTTCTTCGGCTTCATTGGTCAAAACAATTTTTCCGGAGGCTTCGAGCTGGCGAGCGGATTGAACGATTTCCTGCTGCGCCTTGGTGACCACGTTGCTGCGGACCGGGCCCAGGGCTTCCATATCTTCTTTCATCATTTCGACAGCGCGGGAAGACATGGTTTTAAAGATGTGATTTTTCAAATCCTCGGGAGCTCCTTTGAGGGCGGTGGCCAAGGTTTTTTTGTCGACTGCGGCAAGAAGCTCGCGAATGCCCGTTTCGGGAACACCCAGAAGATCCTCGAAAGTGAACATGTTGTTGCGGATGTTCAAGGCGAGGCGAGCGTCGTCGGCTTCGACATTTTCAAGAATCGATTTGCTGACGGTCGGCTCGATGCGGTTCAAGAGTTCGGCGGCGGTCTTTACACCGCCGTAGGAGCGGCGACTTTGATCGCCAAGAGAAAGAATCTTGCGGTTGAGCACCTGGGAAATCTTCTGAACCATCTCCGGGGAGAACTGCTGCATCTCCGCGAGGCGCTTGACAGCCTGGCCGCGGATTTTTTCCGGCAACAGGACCAGCAAGGAAGCCGCGGCCTTGCCTCCGAGATGGGCGAGGATCATGGCGATGGTCTGGGGATGTTCGCCCTGGACGAATTTCACCAATTGCTGCGGATCGGCCTTCTGGAGAGTGTCGAAACTCTTGGTGGAGGCTTCGCGCGCCAGAAGCACCTGGTCCAAAAGGACGTGGGCCATTTGTTCGCCGAAAGCTCGAGTAAGCATTTTTTCGGCGATTTCGGCGCCGCCTCCCGCGAGATATTCCTGGGTGAGAGTGAGGCGGTGGTATTCGCGCAAGACTTTATCGGCGATTTCCGGAGGAACATTTTCGAGCGAGGAGATCTGCTGGGTGATCTGCTGGACTTCATGCGGCTGAAGGCTCTTATACAGGGCGGTGGTAGCTTCCTCGCCGAGGAGGATGAGGAGGATGGCGGCTTTTTCGAGGCCGGAAAGCTCCTGGTCGTCGTCTCTCACGAGTGGGTGCTCCCTTCGCGAATCCAATGACGGACGAGCGTGCTGGCTTGGTCCGGATCACTCTTCACTTTTTCCGTGAGATGCTTTTTCAACTTAATAATCCGCTGGACTTCGGAATTCGTTTGATCGAGCTGCAATTCCATCTCTTCGGGCGAACTCGCGCCGGCTATCTGGCCGGGGGGCGATGCCGGGGCCGCGGCGGGAAGCTCGGCGGAGACTTTCTGTTCGAAGAGCTTCATCACGGGCTTCATGACGGGACGGAGAACCAACAAATAGGCAAGGACAAACAGCAGAAGGAGGAAGAGATAGCGAATGGCCCACAGCCATTTTTCGGTAAAGAGCCGGACACGCTCGACGCGAGTGGGCGGCGGGACGGTTTCCTGCGGCGGCTCCTGAAAGGAAACATTTTGAACGGAGACAACGTCGCCGCGCGTGGCGTCAAATCCCAGCGCCGCTTTGGCGAGGTCCGCAATCTGGGCCATCTCTTCGGGGGTACGCTTCCTTCGCGTGAAGGTCACTTGGCCTTTGGCGTCTTTGTGTTCTTCGATCACATCGTCCACTAAAACAGCCGCGGCAATTTTCTGGACCCTTCCGGCGGGATCGAGTGTATGGCGAAGCGTCTTGCTGACGAGGTATTGCCGCGTTTCGCTGTGCTCATCTTCGCCTTCGGAGCTGACCGAGACGATAGGATTGAGCGGGTTGGATTGGGCGACGGCGTCTAGTCCCTTTGTTTTGTCGGCCGGCGCGGCGGGTTTGCCTTTGGCGGCATTGGGTTGGGTTCCACCGGGTGATGCGGCAGCGGGAACATTGCTGGGAGTTCCGGGGATACCCGAGGGGGGAGCACCGGCAAAGTGTTCTTCCTGCAACTGCGTGGAAACCAGAACGGGATTGGAAGGATCATAAGTCTCCTGCGTGACGTCGCCGGAGGTGGGATCGTAAGCCACCGTCACACTGGCCTTGACATGATCCGGCCCGACAACGGGCGAAAGAGTGGCGACAACTTTTTCCGCGAGAGATGTTTCCATGTCCACTGGCGCTTCCATGCCGTTGGAGGCGTCCGCACCTTTGGCCACAAGGGGAGTGCGGCCATCCGCGCCAATCAAAGTGACGTTTTCCGGGGACAAATTGTCGACAGCGGCGGCAACAAGATGAGTGACGGCGTTGACCTGGTCGGGGGAAAGTCCGCCGCCGCGGACTTTCAGAACCACAGCCGCTTTGGCTACCCTCTGGCGGTCCGTAAAGAGAGAATCGTGAGGAAGGACGAGATGAACGCGGACCGATTCGACGTTGCCAAGAGTTTCGATGGTGCGTTCGAGTTCGCCTTCAAGAGCCCGCTGATAGTTCACTTGTTCGGAAAAATCGCTGCCGGCCCAATTGGGCTTGTCGAAAAGCTCAAAACCCATGCGTCCGGTGGGAGGCATACCTCCGCTGGCGAAATCCAAGCGAGTCTTGTCGAGCTTGTCCGCGGGGACGCTGATGGAAGATCCATCGGCGGAGATATCGTAGGAAACACCGGTGGCCGCGAGACGTTGGGCAACCATCTGAGCGTCTTCCGGCGAAAGTCCGGAGAAAAGCGTCCTCATTTCCGCTTTTCCGGAGAGGCGGACAAACAGCGCGAGCAACGCCATCACGACCGCGGCACTGGCGCCGAGCAGGATTTTTTGCCCCGGCGTGAGCGCCCGCAAGAACTGCGAAAGCTGCTTGAAGAATTTGTCCACGGACGCCCCGGCTCAGACTGCGCGAACTTTTTTCTGCCGGATCATGCGATCCAGTCGAAGGTTGCGCCGGCGGCATTCCGTGGGGGACCAGCCTGCCGGCCAAGGCTGATCCGCCGAATGCCTCTCGATTGGTTCAGAATTGCATCTGGGAGACGGTCTGATACGCCTGAATGATTTTATTTCGCACCTGCATCATCAACTGGAATGACAAGTCGGCTTTTTCCACCGCAATCATAGCCGTGTGCAAGTCCTCGCCATTGCCCCGCAAGAGGTCCTGAACTTTCGCCGAAGCGTCCGAGCCGGTTTGGTTCACCTGATTGACCACGCTTTCCAGAGTCTGAGTAAAATCGGGAACGTCGCCGATGCCGGAAGCGCCGGCTGCGGGCGACGTGAATTGCGATACGGAAGAGACGCCATCAATGGGAGACGCCATCGTTCACTCCTTCGCTGCCGGATTCGCGGGCCGCACACTTCCGCGTTTCAAGACAAGAGGTCAAGGGTGGAGACAATCATGTTTTTGGTGGCCATCGCCGCCGAGATATTCGCCTGATAGGACCGGGCGGCTCCCATGAGGTTGACTTCCTCTTCGATCGGATTGATGGCGGGGGAAGAGACGTAGCCTTGGGCGTCCGCATCGGGATGCCCCGGATCGTAACGACGAATCGGCGGGGTAGGATCGCCAATCACGCCTTCCACCTGAACACCGCGGGCATTGAAATCCACCATCGTCGCTAGCTGCTGCCCAAAAGGCAGAACCCAAGGGCGGCGGGCCGCGAAGATGACATGCTCACGCTGGTAGGGACCGCCCTGGGGGGTGCGCGTGGTTTCCGCGTTGGCGAGATTGCTGGCCACGACTTCGGCGCGCTCGCGTTCCGCCAACAGAGCCGTACCGGTGATGGTTAAGACGCCAAAAAGGTTCATGATTCAACTCCGTCGTTGATGGCACCGCGCATGGTGTGAAATTCGGCTTTCATGAGTTCAATGGCAATCTTGTATTGGATCTGGGTTTGCGCGAGAAGAAGGCTTTCGCGGTCGAGGCTGACATTGTTGCCGTCCGGGCGTTCCATCAACCCCATGACGGGACGAACGAACGGCCGAACCGGCTCTTGGTAATCGTCGAGGCTGGCGCGAACCATTTCGCTTTGAAAGGAGACGTCGCGCGTCTGATAGCCGGGAGTGTCGAGGTTGGCAAGATTGGCGGCAATCAACGTCTGGCGAAATGCGGCGACGTCGAGATAGCGCTCGAGGTACGACATGTCGGGTGTATCGATCAGACTCATGAATACCTCCGGGGAGGAAGGCCGTATTCGCGGACTTTGTTGCGCATGGTGCGCGGGCAAATTCCGAGAGCTCGAGCCGCCCGCGTCCGATTCCCTCCATGGGCTTCGAGAGTCGATTCCAAGAGCTTTCGTTCCATCTCGCGGAGCGAAAACCCATCTCCCGGGCCGCTGGCGGCGGGAGCAATGCCTGCGGCGCCGCCGGTTTGCGGCGCGGCAGCAAAATCGAAAAATTCAGGAGCAATGGCTTCACCGGGATGAAGGGCGACTGCGCGGCGAACCAAATTTTCGAGTTCACGGATATTGCCGGGCCAATGGTGCAACATCAGGCGAGCGAGAAGTCCCGGGCTGAACTGAGGGCGGGCGGAGCGGGATCGGGAGGCGTAACGGTCGAGGAAATGATCGATGAGAGCGGGTATGTCTTCCCGGCGTTCGCGGAGGGGCGGAAGAGAGAGCGGAACCACATTCAAGCGGTAGTACAAATCAGCGCGGAATTTCCCCTGCTCGACCAGGCGGAACAAGGGCTGATTCGTGGTGGCGATTACGCGGACATCCACGCGCATAGGTTTGGTGTCCCCAAGGCGGTCCACTTCCCTTTCCTGCAGGGTTCGAAGAAGCTTTGGCTGAAGCATAAGAGGCATCTCGCCGATTTCGTCGAGAAGCAGCGTTCCGGTATGGGCCAGCTCGAACTTGCCGGGTTTGGCGACCAGCGCGCCGGTAAAGGCTCCGCGGGCGTGGCCGAAAAGCTCGCTCTCGAGGAGAGTTTCGGGAAAAGCGGCGCAGTTGACGGCCACCAGCGGGCGGGTGCGGCGGCCGCTCGACTGATGAATCAGCCGGGCGAGGAGCTCTTTGCCGGTTCCGCTTTCGGCTTCGATCAAGACATCGGTGTCCGTCCTCGCGACGCGGCACGCGCGCTCGATAAGGGCGGACAGCGCGGAAGATTTTCCGGCGAGCAGATCGTTGCCGGCGGAATCCGGGGAAGCAGGCTTGCGGCTCGCGAGAATTCGTTCCGCCGCCTGCTTAAGCTGCGGGAACGACACCGGCTTGACGAGGTAATCGCACGCCCCTTCCTGGATGGCGCGCACGGCTTCCGGAACGGTCGCAAAAGCTGTCAGAAAAATGACGGCAACTTCTGGAGCCATCTGGCGAATGCCGCGCAGCACTCCCAGGCCGTCTCCGTCCGGCATGCGCATGTCGGTGACCACGAGCGGGCAGGGAGTTTGCCGGAATTTCGCCAGGGCATCTCCCGCGCCATAAGCGGTCTTAACATCCCAGCCATCGTTGCGGAAATGAGCCTCGAGAGCGGCGCGCATGGGAGCTTCATCGTCCACTACGAGCACATGATTCATCCTTCACCTCTCTCGCGGGGAAGCGTCAACGTGAACGTCGTTCCGATTCCCGGCTCGCTCTTCACGCGAATGTTTCCGCGGTGCTGCTCGACGACTGTCCGGCAGACGGCAAGTCCAAGACCGGGATTTCCCAGATGAAGGGTGAAGCCGGGCTCAAACAGTTTTGGAAGATGCTCGGCGGGAATGCCGCATCCGGTGTCTTCGAACTCGAGCTGGACGCTGTCGAACGTGCGAACGTCCTCCCAGGCGATGCGGATCGAGAGCGTGCCGCCCATGGTCATGGAGCGAAACGCGTTGACGGCAAGATTGAAGAACACTTGCTGCAAACGATGGGCGTCGGCCGGAATCTCCAACTCTCCGAGGGCGTTGTGAAGGTCGATGCGCAGCCCTGATTGGCGGGCCAGGGGGCGGAGGAACTCGACCGATTCGCGGACCAGGCGGCCGAGATTGATGCTCGTCAGCTGAGGTTCGGGCTGGCTGTGATACTGCAGGACATTGTTGACGGTCGAGGAGAGAAGACGCAGGCCCGCCTGGATGTGATCGGTCCAGCGGCGGAGATCGGGCTGGGCGGCGGCCGCGTCGGCGAGCAAGCCGGCAAAAAGCTCGAGGCTGCCGAGGGGGTTGCGGATTTCATGCGCGAGAAGAGTAGCCATTTCCGCGAGCGATTCCCGCCGGCGGGCCGATTCGTCGCGCGCCGCCCGCTTTTTTTCCTCCGTGACATCGCGAAGGAGAAAGACGGATTCGGCCGCCGCACCCTGACCGGCATTTTCGCCGAGGACGGCGCAAGCCAGCCCCAGCGTGCGATTTTCTCCTGGTCCAGGCGGAATCCATTCGCGCTCGAGCCGGCCGAGTCCGGCGGATTCATGGAGACCAGCGAGAATGGAACGGAAAAGAGAGTTCACTTCTCCGGCGCTTTCGGGAGCCACCGCCGTCGAGAGCAAGCGCCTCGCTTCAGGGTTGACCATGAGGATTTCGCCGGCGGAATTCGTCACGACCACTCCGCAGGGCAGCCCCTCCAGAACGCGCGCGAGATAGAGGCGCATCCGCGCGTTTTCCTCGACACTGACGGCCAGATCGCGATTCGTCCGCTCGAGCTCGAATCGCAGGCGCAACACTTCGGCTTGCAGATGGCCATACGACTTTTCAAGGGAGCGCGCAGCAATTTGGAACGATTCAAAGGCACGCGAGAGCGACCGTTGCGCGGCGGATTCGCGTGGGCCGGCCGGGCGGGCTTTTCCCTTTCCGCGGAGGCGAGCCGCGCATGCAGGCAAAGCGCGCGGGAGCGATTTGGATGGGAGCGCTCTTAGCGAGGCTTGCGGGGTGGACATGGCACGGCAATCCTTGCACGGCAAGTTCCACCCGGCAGCGGGCTTTCCTTAGAACTTTCTGAATCTCACGCCGCCTCAGAAGGCATGACAAGATCTTCCGGGCCGATCTGGGTTTTGTCCTCGGCCAAAACGAAGGCACGTTCAATCCAGTGCTGGAGTTCGCGGACGTTGCCCGACCAAACATGTTTGCGGAGGACGCCAACGGCAGCGCCGCTGAAGGCTTTCGAGGGGACATTGGCCTGGCGGCACAGGCCGGTCAAAAACGACCGGGCGAGAGGCGGAATATCCTCGGGACGGTTTCGCAAGGGGGGCAAGGCGAGAGGAAAAACCGCGAGGCGATAATACAGATCCTCGCGAAACTGCTTTTCACGCACGCGCTGGAGCAAGTCGGCGTTGGTGGCGGCGATCAAACGCGTGTCCACCTTGAAAACGTCGGGGCTGCCAAGCCGTTGCACCTCGCCTTCCTGAACGAAGCGGAGCAGCTTGGCCTGCATGCTCAAGGGGAGTTCGCCCACCTCGTCCAAGAGAAGCGTCCCTCCGTGAGCGGCGTGGATGCGGCCCACGCGGGACTGCACGGCTCCGGTAAAGGCGCCGCGCGTAAAGCCGAAAAGCTCGGCTTCGAGGAGGCTTTCGGGAATGGCGGCACAGTTCACAACGATGAACGGCCCGCGGCTTCTGCGGCTCAGGTCGTGAATGCCTCGCGCGACCAGCTCTTTTCCCGTCCCTGTTTCACCGACGATCAGAACCGTCGTGTCGCGGGGGGCAACGAGCCGCGCCAGACGATAGACTTGCTGCATCTTGCGGCTGGTCCCAATCATTCCCGGCAATGATTCAATCGCGGAGATGGGATGCCCCGAGGCGTTTAGAAGGGTCTTGGGCGGCTCTTCCCAAGCTTCGCTCGAAGCCGTGGGCAGACCGGCCTTCGGTTCTTCCTCGCGATGAACGATGACGAGATTTATATGCGGATGCCGCGACTGAATGGTCGCCGCCAGCTCGTCCACGTCCAGATCCTCGATTTCCCTGTCGAGAAAAAGCGTGCCGACGGGATTGCCCTCCAAATGGATCAGCGCCGCCGCCCCGCCGGACAGTTCCGTGGGAGGAAGCGAGCTTTCGGGAAGATTTTTTAGAATCCGCTTACGAAAAACCTCGCAGGGGCTGACAACGAGGATTTCCGATGCTTTCATTGCTTCAAACGCCGCGGTTGTCGCCGACATGTTCACTCTCCCTCTCCGGCCTGGTCTCAGAAGCTCCTACATTAGCGAATCTTCATTGGTTCCTTTCGGACGGAAACCCGAATTTGTCACCCGGCCCGCGTGGGTCCACTTCCTTGACGGCGTATCCGGCGCCTCGAACTGTGTGAATAAGCTTCACTTTGGCGGGGGCGTCAACCTTCTTGCGGAGGTAATTGATATATACGTCGACCACGTTGGTCATCGTGTCGTAAGACAGGTTCCAAACCTGCTGGATGATTTCGGCGCGGGTGACGGTCTGCCCTTCATGGCGAAGGAGATATTCGAGGAGGGAGAATTCCTTGGGAGTCAGGTCGAGGGCCACTCCGCCGCGAAACACTTTCCGCTCGACTCGGTTCAACTCAAGGTCCGCGAGGCGGAGGATCATGTCCTCTCCGCGCCTTCCTCGGCGCAAGAGGGCACGAACGCGGGCCGACAATTCGGAAAACGCGAAAGGCTTGACGACAAGGTCATCCGCACCCAAATCGAGAGCTTGTGCGCGGTCTTCCGGACGACCGCGGCTGGAAAGAATCAGGATCGGAAGGCCGCCGCCACGGAGCCTGACTTCGCGAAGGGTGTTGAGCCCGTCCGACGCGGCAAGATTCAGATCGAGGATGGCGAGGTCGTACCTCTCGTCGTGGACCAGGTTTTTCGCCGATTCGGCGTCCTGGGTTAAATCCACCGCATAATTTTCAGCGTCAAAGCCTCGCTGAAGAAACGTCGCCAACGCAGGATCGTTTTCGGCCAAGAGAAGTCGCACGGGCACTCCGAGGAAAGGGGAAAACAGCGAGAGGTTCCCAAGGGGAGTTACACCTTAATGAAGGTTCTCGAATCTGTCAAAGAAAATTTTGATTGTGAGTCACAAAGGTTTTCAAAGAAATTAACAGAGGGTCCCGAAGTGAAACGGAGTGCGCCTGACAGGCATATCGCTGGCACGCAATCGCCAAAGTTGATTCGGATTGAACCGTGGTGCTACGGGTGGGTCATCTTTTCGGGCCGAACGAGTTCGTCAAACTCCGCAGCGGTGAGGTAACCAAGCTGGAGAGCGGCATCGCGCAAGCTGAGATTCTCGTGATGGGCTTTGTGGGCAATCTCGGCGGCACGGTCATAACCGATTTTCGGGCTGAGGGCGGTGACGAGCATCAGCGAGTTCTTGACGCTTTCGGCGATGCGCGCTTCGTTCAATTCCATGCCGGCGACGCAGTGGTCAACGAAGGAGCGGCAAGCATCGGAAAGCAAGCGCACGGAATTGAGGAAATTGAAGATGATCACGGGCTTGAAGACGTTCAGCTCGAAATTGCCCTGGGAACCGGCAAACCCGATGGCGGCGTCGTTGCCGAACACTTGCACCGCAACCATCGTCATCGCCTCGCTTTGCGTTGGATTTACTTTTCCCGGCATGATCGAGGATCCCGGCTCGTTTTCAGGCAATTGAAGCTCGCCCAGGCCGGCGCGGGGGCCCGAGGCCAGCCAGCGGATATCATTGGCGATCTTCATCAGCGAATCGGCCAGGGTTTTCAAGGCGCCGCTGGCGAAGACGATTTCGTCGTGCGCCGACAAAGAAGCGAACTTATTCGGGTGCGAACGGAAGGGCAGCCCGGTAAGTTCGGCAATTTTCTGCGCGGCTCTTTCCCCAAATTCCGGATGGGCGTTCAAGCCGGTTCCCACAGCTGTGCCGCCGAGGGCGAGTTCGTACAACCCAGGAAGGACCTTTCGAAGGCGGTCCACATCGCGGTCGAGCAGGCTGACCCAGCCCGACATCTCTTGCCCCACTGTCAGGGGAGTCGCATCCATCAAATGGGTCCGTCCGATTTTCACGACCGTGGCAAAGGTGTGGGCTTTGGCGTCCAGAGCGTCGCGAAGGCGCTCGACGGCGGGGATGAGAACCTGGGCCAGGCGCGAAGCAGCGGCGATGTGCATGGCGGTGGGAAACGTGTCGTTGGAAGACTGCGACATATTGACGTCGTCGTTGGGATGGACCGGCTTCTTGCTGCCCATGACGCCGCCAGCGATCTCGATGGCGCGATTCGAGATCACTTCGTTGGCATTCATGTTCGTTTGGGTACCGCTGCCGGTCTGCCAGATTCGCAGGGGAAAATGCTCATCGAGTTTCCCGTCGATCACCTCATCCGCGGCCTGAGCGATCCAGCGCACCTTTTCGGCGGGCAATTTTCCGAGGTCTTGATTCACGAGGGCGGCCGCTTTTTTCAGAATTCCGAAGGCGCGAATCAATTCGCGTGGCATCGTATCGTCGCCGATGTGGAAATGGATGAGCGACCGTGCGGTCTGAGCGCCGTAATAGCGGTCGGCGGGAACTTCCATCTTCCCCATGCTGTCGGATTCGGTGCGAGTTTTTTTGCTGAGCGCCAAGGATGCTTTGCCGTCCACTTTCCGCCTCCCGTTCGCAAGGCGATTCCGCCAAGTACTTCCGCACAAGCTATCTATAAGGATACAGCGGATGGGCACGTGGTGCAGCCCGGTTGTCGAGGACGCCGCACAGGGGGACGAGTCACGGGAAGAGGATGAGGCAGGACGTGCGACCAACTGTACAACCACTGTACTTTCGGACAGGCGTCTACGGCGCTCGATTCGAATAAGATTGTAGGGGGCATTCCGGGAGATTTTACGCACCGGATGCATGGGGTCATTCCATGGGCTCGGTACTACACCGCCTGTTCTCAAGGGAACCCGCGGCACCGCCAAAGCCGACGGACGAGGCAATCCCGTCTTCTGAATCCGATTCTAGAGACGAAGAAGCACGGGCGCTGGAGCAGACCGACCAGGGTTCGCCCGAGGCTTCTCCGCCGCCAAAGACGCTTTCCCCCTCGGAATCCGCAGCTCTCTTTTTGGCGGATTGGGATTCGGATCCCCGCCCTGCATCCTCTGAAGGTTTTCGGGTTGTTCGCGCCCTCGAAGTGCAAATCGAAGCGCCGAGGGAGCAAGTCAAGACAGAAGCAGAAGAGTCGCCCGCCGCCGAGACAAGTTCCATTTCCCACACAGAGGCTTCGGAAGATCCTCTTCCTGAATCCAGCGAACCTGCCGCTCTCGAGAAAAATAGAGAGCTGGAGAAGATCGATGCGCCACTGGAGATCCCGCAAACCGGCGTCACGGAAAGCGCGCGTCACACGGAAGCGCCCTCGCTGAATCTGGTCGATTCACCGCGGGTCGATCCCGAGGAGTGGCGGCTGGAAGAAGCGCTTGCCAGCCACCGCGAGTGGCTTGAATCGAAGGGACGCGCGGGAAAGAAGACAAACTTCGCGGGAGCGCAACTGGCGGACAAGGAGCTGATCAGCGCGGACCTGCGCTACGCGGACATGCAAGAGGCGAATTTGCGTTCCGCAGACCTTCTGCTGGCGGACCTGCGAGGGACGTGCCTGGTGCGCGCCGAATTGGACGAGGCATGCCTCGTAGGAGCCAATTTGGAGGGCGCGAATCTCGAGGGCGCGTCGCTGGCCACGGCGATGGGACTTCTGCCACGGCAACTGGCGGGGGCGAACCTCCACGACGCGTCGCTTCCCGCCAATATCGCGGAGTTCCACGCATTACCGGAATTCGAAAAAGCATCGCAATTGGCGGCAAGGTATTTCAGCACGATCATGGGCTACTGCCTGGTTTCGTGGCTGCTGATTTGGAAGACGCGCGATTTGCAACTGCTGACGGATTCGGCCGTGCTTCCATACGTTCACGCCACCACGGCGCTTCCCACAGCCGAGTTTTATCTGATTTCTCCGGTAGCGCTGCTGATTCTCTACTTGGTGTTCCATTTTCATCTGCAGCAGACGTGGGAGAAGGTGATGGAACTTCCCGCCGTTTTTCCCGACGGGGAGGACCTGGGGACGAACGGGCCAAGGATCGTGATGGGTTTGGCGCGGGCGCACTTCTACTGGCTGAGCCCCGATTCGCCTTCGGAGCGATTCATCGAAAAATGGGCAGTCCGGGTGCTTGCCTACTGGCTGCCGCCATTCACACTGCTGCTTTACTGGGGCCGCTATTTGACGCTTCAGGAGATTCACGGGACGCTGCTGCATGAAGCGCTGGTGGTGGGCGCGGCAGGGGTGGCGCTCTATAGCACGCAGCGAGTGGGGAGGCCGGCCGAGCGGTGGGTGGTGCAGCCGACGCGCGAATTTCGGCTGCTCGCCAAGCTGAAGAAAGCGAGCTTGACGTACGCACTCGCGGGGCTCGCGCTGCTTCTTACATTCTTGTCCGTTGGCACAATGGTCGGCGTGCCGCATGACCGCGCGCGCGCTCCACAATACGGCGCGGCCAATTTCCGCCGCTGGGCACCCAATATTTTGTGGGCGGCCGGACTTGATCCCTATGCGGATTTGACCGAGGCTTCGCTTTCAATGAAGCCGCACGATTGGAATGGGAGTGATTCACAGCTGTCTTTCGTCCAAGGGCCGCACTTGAATCAGGCGAACCTGCGCTATGCCGAGGCCTACGGCGCATTTCTTCCGAACGCTCACCTATGGCGGGCGAATCTGGAGGGGGCCTACTTCTCATTAGCGGATATGCGAGGCTCGGACTTGAGCCTGGCCGACCTGCATTACGCGGTGCTCGATTCCGCGCGGCTGGGCGGGGCAAATCTGGACCGCGCGATTCTGGAAGGGGCAATCGCGACTCGAGCCGATTTCCACGGCGCCAATCTCTCTTACGTGACGCTTGAAAAGGCATCGCTGGTGGACGCCCACTTCGATTCCGCCAGCCTCTACAGCGCCCGCCTGAACGGCGCGGTGCTGATCCGGGCCGATCTGGAAAAGGCGGACCTTCGCGACTCCCAACTCCAACAGGCCGATCTCTCCCACGCCGATCTGCAGCAGGCGTATCTCTGGTCCGCAAAACTCAATGGCGCGAATCTTGACGGCGCGAAATTGCAGGGAGCCATTCTGATCGATGCGGATTTGGGCGGGGCAAATTTGCGGGGTGCGGAACTTCAGGGGACGGTATTCAACGATGCGAATCTCCTAGGGGCGCAACTCGGCGGAGCCGATCTTCGCGGAGTTCTTGGGCTCGGCGCAGGACAAATCTGCGCCGCGCAATCGCACCAGGGCGCTTTGATGGACGCTGGGTTGCAGGCGTCGGTAGACGCGCTGTGCGGGCCCGCTCCGGCACCGCCGGCAACGACACCCGCCGTTCAGCAGGCGTCTCCCGCTGCCGCGAAGCATTAAAAACTTCGGCCAAGAACTTTCCTTGGCATTCGAATTTCCGCGGCCTCCTGCGAGGAGAAATATCCCGCGGGTTCCAGCAACATGCTTACCTTTTCTCCTCCGGTTTTGGAGGAGGCATAGCAAATCGCGAGTCCTCGAGGGGCTTATTTGCCTCGATTTTCTGAAATTGAAATGTGCTGGTTCCGTTGAGTTCCACAATGCGGATCGTGGCGGGTACTTTGATTCCGCTGACCTCGCGAAAATCTGAATAGTCAATCTCTTTCGGCAACGCTCCGAGCGGGCTTGGAATGATGGACGAGACCCGAACAAGAAGGCCGGAACTTTTGTCAAAGAAGAGAGTTTCCGGGGCTCCGGCGGCGGGCCATCCCGTGACGCGGTAGGCATCTTGCCCGTCGATGTTTTGAATGCCGACCACACGCAACATGGTGTAGTAGGTGGAAATATCCGCGCCGGGATAGAGAGCGGCCCATCGCATTTCTGAGGCCATGTCGTCCCCACGAACCTGCTCAGGTTCCCTTCCGCGTTGAACCCAGGCAATCTCGCCGTCAAACCCGTGGAACATCGCGCCGTGCGGCATGCGCGTCACGGTGATCTCCTTATCCGGGGATTTTCGGTCGATTTCGACGTCGGCGCGCATGCCTTGTGGAGCAATCTCAAGCGTCCCTGTTTCAACGAGGGTCGAAATCTTCCCGATAGCATTTTCGCCCCCGACAGCTTGGACGTATTTGGCGACAATTTCCCCCGCGGTCGGCCAACTCGGGGCAGGCTGGACTGTTGTTCCCTGCGCGCCGGAAGCTTCCGTTGAGGGCTGCGAGCCGGGTTTCTCCGGCATGGGCTGGTTTGCGGCACTGTTTCCGGCCGAGGCGGACGGCGTGGCAGCGCCTTGATCGGGGAGGGATGGAGTCGTAATGGGCCTCGAAGAACCGCGATGACAAGTGTAACAAGTGATTTCGCGTTTGCGATCGAATGAGTTCTCGTTGATGGCGAACATCATCTGCATCATTTTGCGGGCCGTTCTCTTTTCTTTCTTTTCGTCACTCGGGAAATCGCGGGTGTTGTGGCAGAAATCACAGCCGACTCCGAGAGCGGCCGTCATGTAGCGCATGGCAGGAATCAATTGGCTGGCGGGAATTTTGCCGAGCACGTGGACATTCTTAAACGTTTCGCCGGCGCTCTTTTCGCTGAGGAGTGCGCCGACTGGCTTTTGTGTCTGGGCTACGGAGCCAGGTATTGCGAGCAGAGCTCCGGCCAGCCCGGCTGCCGCCGCAAGCGCCGCCCAACCCCACCGGTCGATTCGAATCATTCTCGTTCCCTCCGAAATTCCAAGGCTCGCCAACTTCCTAAGGCGGAACGCGTGTCGCCCGCGCGGAACCCTCGGGGAGCGCCGCGGATGCGCCCCTGCCGCTCGAAAGAATCCGACATTCACAAATAGAAATCAATCCGGTGTGAATGAAGCGTTGCCGCCCGGCAAAGGGCGGAGGAAAGGATCGGGCGGCACGTCAGCCGGATAGCCACTCACAGCAACTGCGGGAGGTCGCGGATATGGGGCTGGTTGAATTTTCGGGGCCGACTAAAGCCTGCGGTGGCGGACTGGCCAGAGGGACGGGCGTCGGCTAAGATGGTTGCTTGCTATTTTAATTCCGGCACTTATCGAGGAGCGCATGACACACGCTTGGCACGACATCAGCCCCGGCCCGAAGATTCCGCAGGAGTTCGATGCTGTCATCGAGATTCCGCTCGGCGCGAACGTCAAATACGAACTGGACAAATCGAGCGGCCTGATCCGCATGGACCGCGTGCTTTATTCCGCCGTGTATTATCCGGCCAATTACGGATTCATCCCGCAGTCCCTGGCCGAGGACCGCGACCCGCTCGACGTGCTGGTTCTTTGCCAGGAGGCCGTTCCCCCGCTGACGATCCTGCACGCGCGCACAATCGGATTGATGACCATGATCGATTCCGGCGACAAGGACCACAAGATCATCGCCGTCGCCACGGCCGATCCCGAATACAACGCCTACCACGAAGCCAGCGAACTTCCGGTTCATAAATTGCTGATGGTGCGGCGATTTTTCCAAGATTACAAACAACTGGAAAGGAAGGTCGTGGAAGTGGACGAAATTGAACCCGCCGCCGCGGCCTATCCCGTGATCGAACGCGCTCTGGCCGCATACGACACACAGCGCCGGGCGGGCCACCACAAGAAATAAGGAAAATGGGAAAATCGGCTGAGCAGTGCGGGCCGGCCATTCTCGGTTTGTCCATCCGCAAGGGCCATTCCGCTTTCAACCCATGAAGGAGCCGAAGCCATGCGAATTGCACTGGCGAGTTTTCTGATCTTCTGCGTTTCCCTGACGCTGGCGGCGCAGAGCGCGCCGAATGCCACCGGGGATGCGGCGACGATCTTGGCGCTCGAGAATGCCTGGAACCAGGCCGAAGAACACAAGGACGCGCGAGCGCTGGACGAGTTGCTCGCGGACTCGCTTGTCTACACCGACTGGGATGGCTCGTTCGTGAACAAGAGCGGGTTTCTCGACTCCGCGAAGAACAGCCCGGTGCAGGACATGGTGCTGGTGAACGACGATGTCCACGTGGATATGTACGGCGACAGCGCCGTGGTCACCGGCGTTTATCACGAGAAGGGGCAGGAGAGAGGACGGACGTACGCGCGGACAGGCCGGTTCACCGATACCTGGGTAAAACAGAAGGGGACG
This sequence comes from Verrucomicrobiia bacterium, assembly GCA_035503815.1. GTDB lineage: Bacteria > Acidobacteriota > Terriglobia > Acidiferrales > UBA7541 > Palsa-295. The sequence goes on along the minus strand of DATJTF010000024.1, from coordinate 19,886 downwards.
TGGCTTTGCGTGGCGAGCCAGTCCACGCTGGTTGCCGCGAAGTAGGACTCCCCTCGCGCTGAGGAGTCCCCCTCGCCGGCCAACCCAACCTATCAGGCCTGCGTGAGCCTGGGTATAAACAGATCGAAGAAACGCTCGGGGTGCACACCTGTAGCGACCTTGGCGTTCGTATGGAACGGCGTCTCGGGCACGGAAGCGGCGGGACCCGCAAGAGCCATCGGCGCCGAACCCCGAGCCGGAGGGCGCAGCCAGCCGACGCTCATCCCCGCGGTAAACTCCCCTTCGGTTTCAATTTCGACGTAATAGTCGGTGAAAGAAAGCAGCGAAGGATCGATCAGGCTGGCGACCGTGAGCGGGTCGTGCATGGCCACGTACGTGACATCGTCGCTGTGGCTGGCGAGGTCAAACGTCGCTTGCAGGATTTTCGCCGCAGCCTGACTGACAGGATTCGGGGCGGCCCGCAACTGACGGATATGCGATTCGTTCACGATCACTTTTTCCGTGACGTCGAGGCCGACCATCGTCAGCGGAATGCCGGCGTCAAAAACGACACGCGCCGCCTCCGGATCCACGTAGAGGTTGAATTCAGCGGCGGGCGTAACATTGCCGTGCGAGATACCGCCGCCCATGAGGACGATGGCGGGAATCAGGCGGGCGATTTCGGGGTCTGAGCGAAGCACCGTCGCAATGTTGGTCAGCGGGCCCACGGCGACAATCGTAATTTCGCCGGGGTTACTCCGGACAAGACGGCAGATAATTTCGGTGGCGGTTTCGGCGACCGGCTTTACGGTGGGCTCGGGAAACTCGACGCCGCCCAAGCCGTTTTCGCCATGGACGTATTTCGCGGTGACAAGGTCGCGCACCAAAGGAACGCTTGCTCCCCCAGCCACGGGAACGTCGGTCCGCCCTGCGATCTCAACCAGGCGGAGGGCATTGGGAAGGGTGAGCGCGAGAGGCACGTTGCCGGACACCGGCGTGATGGCCTCGATCTTGAGCTCGGGCGAGCGAAGAGCGAGAAAAATCGCCATCGCGTCGTCCACGCCGGGATCGGTGTCGATAATGATGCGGCGCGGCTTGGAAGCACTCGGAGGAAAAGCCGCGAGAGAACTGGCGGCCGAACCGGCCGCGCGCACCGGTATCGCGGCAACCGTCGTTGCCACCGCGATGCCCGCCGAGGTGGTGAGAAATTCCCGCCGAGTTTGTGGAGCTATCTTCTTGTCTTCGATCATGTGGCCCCTCTTTCTATTTGGCTTGGAAACCTCCCGGAGGAGTTTTGCCAGGTTTCCGCGCTAAATCCAAAACGCCAGATTCTAACCCAAGTGGAAGAGCAAGACCGCACTTTCCGCGCAAAAAGCGGCATATTCCCCGCCCCGTAGAGAGTGTTTGATGAAGGAATGGCCAGCCGGCTAAGAAGGGGGGCAAGGGCCGCATTCACCAATGATAGGGGCGCAGCTTTGACACAGAATCGGAAGGAAAGGATATAATTGAAGCGAGCCTCGAGGAGGCGCGTCGCAGGTTTACCGCAAGATTTGGGGCCTAGGTATGGCCATGGAGGCGCGAGTGGAAGTTGTCGAACCGCAATTGCAAGAAAGAGCCGCCCCGGTCGATTACCAGACTTCTCCCTCCGAATACCGGCACTGGCGGGTTTCCTACGACGGTTCAGTGGCCACTCTCACAATGGATGTAAAAGAGGACGGGGGCCTGCGGCCCGGCTACAAGCTGAAGTTGAATTCCTACGACCTGGGCGTAGACATCGAGCTGCATGACGCCTTGCAGCGGATCCGCTTTGAGCATCCCGAAATCCGTTCGGTAATTCTGGCGAGCGCGAAGAATCGCGTGTTTTGTTCCGGCGCCAACATTTACATGCTGGGGCAGTCGTCGCACGCCTGGAAGGTCAACTTCTGCAAATTCACGAATGAAACGCGCAACGGAATTGAAGACGCAAGCGCGCATTCCGGGCTTAAGTTTCTGGCGGCATTGAACGGGACGACGGCGGGAGGGGGGTACGAACTCGCGCTCGCCTGCGACGAGATTATCCTCGTTGACGATCGCTCCTCGGCCGTAAGTTTGCCGGAAGTCCCGCTGCTTGGGGTTCTTCCCGGCACCGGCGGGTTGACGCGGCTGACGGACAAACGCAAAGTGCGGCGGGATCATGCCGACGTGTTCTGCACGTCTCCGGACGGAATACGCGGACAGCGTGCAAAAGAGTGGCGTTTGGTGGACGAGGTGGTCAGGACGCAACACTTTGCCGAAAGGGTGCAGCAGCGCGCGGCCGAGCTGGCGACTGCGAGCGACCGGCCCGGGGACGCAAAAGGGATCTCGCTCACACCGCTCTCGCGAACCGCCGACGAGTCGGGACGGCACTACCGGTACGTGGACGTGGATTTCAACCGTGACTCGCGCATAGCGACATTTACGGTGCGCGGGCCGGAGAAGTCGCAGGAGCAAACGATTCCCGGAATTCTGGAGCAAGGGGCGAATTGGTGGCCGCTGCAAATGGCGCGCGAGCTGGACGACGCCATCCTGAGCCTGCGGACCAACGAACTCGAGCTCGGGCTGTGGATCTTCAAGACCACGGGAAACGCGGCAGCAGTGGTTGCGATGGACGAATTTCTTCTGGCGCACGGGGACCACTGGTTCGTCCGCGAAGTGGCCGGAATGCTTCGGCGGACATTCGCGCGACTCGACGTGTCGTCCCGCTCGCTCTTCACTTTGATTGATGCAAATTCGTGTTTTGCGGGAACGCTCCTGGAGCTGGCGCTGGCGTCCGATCGAATCTACATGCTGCACTCGCAGGACGAAGGCGCCTCAACGTCGCTAACGCTTTCCAAAATGAATTTTGGAGGGCTGCCGATGGTGCACGGGCTTTCGCGCCTCGCCGCGCGGTTCTACGAAGACGCGGCTCATCTGGCATCGCTCGAGGCTCAAATCGGGCGGCCGATAGCGCCGGAACAAGCCGTGGCATTGGGCCTGGTGACGGATGCGCCGGACGATTTGGATTGGGACGACGAATTGCGGCAGGCTATCGAGTCGCGCGCGGCCCTTTCTCCCGACGCGCTGACGGGCCTCGAAGCGAACCTGCGGTTTGGATTGCCGGAAAACATGAATTCGCGGATTTTCGGGCGATTGTCCGCGTGGCAAAACTGGATATTTGTGCGCCCGAATGCGGTGGGGCCGAGCGGCGCTCTGAAGGTCTACGGAACCGGCGCGCCGGTGAAATTCAGCCGGGAAAGAGTTTGACGCCTCGGCGAATGGCGCCGGTCGAGCGAGGAGGTCGCCATGATCGATTACCTGGATAAAATCCCGAACAACGTGGATCTCGGCCGCGACCGCGTGCTACAGCGCGCCCTGGAGCATTGGCAACCCGCGTATTTGAACTGGTGGTACGACATGGGCCCGAACGAAAGCCACACGCTCGACGTCTATCTGCGGACGGCCATCAGTGTGGAACCGAGCGGATGGGCGCAATTTGGATACGTGAAGATGCCTGAATATCGCTGGGGAATTTTTCTTCAGCCGCAGGACGAAGACCGCCAGGTGAATTTCGGAGCGCACAAGGGAATCCCGGCGTGGCAGGACGTGCCGGGAGAATACCGGTCGATTCTGCGTCGAGTGATCGTCACGCAGGGGGACACGGAGCCGGCGTCGGTCGAGCAGCAGAAAATGCTCGGACAGTGCTGCCCATCGCTCTACGACCTGCGCAATATTTTTCAGGTGAACGTGGAGGAAGGGCGGCACCTGTGGGCCATGGTGTACCTGCTCCACCGGTATTTCGGCCGGGACGGCCGGGAAGAGGCGGAGGCATTGCTGGAGCGGCGGTCGGGAGACGCGGACAATCCGCGCATCCTCGGCGCGTTCAACGAGCCGACGCCGGACTGGCTTTCGTTTTACATGTTCACGTTTTTCACCGACCGCGACGGAAAATTCCAGCTCTCGGCGCTGGCGGAATCGGGATTCGATCCGCTGGCGCGCACCTGCCGATTCATGCTGACCGAGGAAGCGCATCACATGTTCGTGGGCGAAACGGGAGTGAGCCGCATCCTGAAGCGCACCTGCGAAGTGATGAACGAGCACAAAGTGGAAGATTCAGGAGCGGTCCGCGCGCTCGGCGTGATCGACCTTCCGACCATCCAGAGGTATCTGAATTTTCATTTCAGCGTGACGATCGATTTATTCGGATCGGATTCTTCGTCGAACGCCGCCAGCTATTTCACGAGCGGGGTGAAAGGGCGATACGAAGAGACAAAAATCGAGGACGACCACGTGCTTTCGGGCACGACGTATCCGGTATTCGAAGTCGCGGACAACCGGATTATCGCCCGGGAAGTGCCGGCGCTGACCGCGCTCAACGAACGGTTGCGCGACGACTACATCGGAGAAATTCAGGCGGGCGTGGATCGCTGGAACAAAGTGATCGAAGCGGCGGGGATTCCCTTCCGGTTGCGGTTGCCGCACAAGGGATTTCACCGCGCCATCGGAAATTTTGCCGGGCATTCCATAAGCCCCGAGGGCGAAGTGCTCGGCAGGGATGCCTGGGAGAACCATCGCGAAGAATGGATGCCCAGCGCGGCGGATCACGCGTTCGTCGAATCGTTAATGACCGGACGGGTGATCGAGCCGGGGAAGTTCGCCAACTGGATCGCCCCGCCGATTCGGGGGATCAACGGCCAGCCGCTGAATTTCGAATACGTGCGCTTCAATTGACATGAGGAAGCCGGACTTGCAATGGAAGAGCGCACTACGATGGTGGGTTTTTCTCCTGTTCCTGCTTGCGGCGATAGGAGCGGGCGCCACCGTTTTTCATCTGCCGTTTTCCAATTGGTCTCGTCTTTCACAGGAACCCGTCCTCTCGCCGGAAGGAAATGGGTTTGAGTCCGCCGGGACATTTAATCCCGCCGCCGTAGAGAAAGATCACAAAATTATTCTCATTTACCGCGCGCAGGACACGCGAGGCGTTTCCTCGCTGGGATACGCATCGAGCGGCGACGGGATTCATTTCACACGCCGCGCCAAACCGGTGCTGACGGCGGAAGCGCCCTACGAGCAAGGCGGAGGCGTGGAGGATCCGCGCATTGTGAAAATCAGCGGGCTCTACTATTTGACGTACACGGGATACCGGCACATCGCGGGCCAGCCTCTGGAAAAAGGGAACGCGCAGCTGTGCCTGGCCACCTCCCGCGATTTAATCCACTGGGAACGGCACGGCGTGATCATGCCTTCGTTCAAGGGAGCGTGGAATAAGGGCTGGACAAAATCGGGGGCGATCGTCCCCGAGAAGATCAACGGGAAATACTGGATGTACTATCTCGGCGTCGCTTCCGCGACCAGGGCGCAAATGGGAGTCGCGTCTTCACCGGATCTGCTTCACTGGACTGACGCACTGGATCATCCGATCCTCGAGGACCGGCCGGGAAAATTCGATGCGCACGTCGTTGAGCCCGGACCGCCGCCCGTAATCCTTCCGAGCGGGATTCTACTGATTTACAACGGCGCCAGCGACAAGGACGTCTATTCGACCGGCTGGGCGCTGTTCGACAAGAGCGACCCCACGAAGGTGATCGCCCGGGCCGATTCACCGCTCTTCGCACCACAATTGCCGTGGGAAGAAACCGGACAAGTGCCCAATGTAGTTTTCGTCGAAGGCCTGGTGAGGCAGGACAATCGTTGGTTGTTTTATTACGGCGGAGCCGATAAGTATGTGGGCGTCGCCGCCGCCCCCATCCCTTGATGTGAGGCCGCGCCGAAACTTTGTTTCGGCGAAACCCGTCATTGAAACAGCTGCGATCAAACGCCGATAATTTCGCCTGAATCGTCCACGTCGATTGAGACGGCGCGGGAAACCTTGGGGAGACCGGGCATCAGCATGGTGTTGCCGCAAATTACGACGATGAAACCCGCCCCGGCCGAGAGCGTGGCGTCAGTGACATGCAAAGTCCAGCCGGTGGGAGCGCCTAAGACTTTGGGATCGTCGGTAAATGAATATTGCGTCTTGGCGATGCAAACGGGAAGATTCTCGTAACCCCATTCGGCGAAGTTCAGCAGCTTTAGCTTGGCTTGCTCGCTATAGCTGACGGCGCCGGCTCCGTATATGCCGTGCGCTGTTTTTTCGATCTTTCGCGTCACCGGCTCGTCAAGCTTGTACGCAGGCCGCACAACCGGACTTGGATTCGCGGCAATCAAATCGACCGTCTTCTGAGCCAAGTCTTTCACACCCGCCCCGCCTTTCGTGTAGGCCTCGGAGAGCGATGTGGAAATTCCGCGCTGCTTGCAGTAAACCTCCAGCCGTTTCAAGTCCGCTTCCGAATCGTTCGGGAACCTGTTGATGGCCGCAATCGTGGGCAAACCAAATCCTCGAAGGTTGTCTATGTGCCTCCCCAAATTTGGAAGCCCGCGCTCGAGATCGCCTTCGCCCTGGTTTCGGATGCTCTGCGCAGTGGTCACAAGGACGGCAACCGAGGGCGGATCGCCCGTCTGTTGCGCCACGATATCCATGTACTTCTCCGCGCCCAGATCGGCTCCGAAGCCCGCTTCGTTCACGACGTAGTCGGCGAGCCGCAGACCCATTTGCTGGCAGATCACGCTGCTGGTTCCGTGGGCAATGTTCGCAAAGGGCCCGGTGTGGACGAAGGCCGGAGTGCCATCGGTGGTCTGCACGAGATTGGGCAAAATGGCCTCGGCGAGCAGAGCCATCATTCCACCCGTGGCTTCCAGGTCGCGAGCGCGGACGGGCTTTCCATCGCGTGTTACGCCGACTACGATGGAGTCCAGGCGAGCGCGAAGGTCCCTCAAGTCTTTCGCCAGAGCCAGAATCGCCATGATCTCCGAGGCAGCCGTGATCACGAAACCCGTCTTCCGCGAGCCGCCCGGCTTCTTGCTGTCCAAGGAAACGGCGATTCGGCGGAGAGCTCGATCGTTCATGTCCATCGCGCGAGGCCAACTGATTTGCTCAGGGTCGAGGGTCAGGTCGTTCCCATGGAAAAGATGAGCGTCAATGAGAGCCGCCAACAGGTTGTTCGCGGAAGAGATCGCGTGAAAGTCCCCATGAAAGTGCAGGTTGACGTTCACGCTGGGCTCGATCTGGGATAGCCCGCCTCCGGCCGCGCCGCCCTTCATTCCGAATACAGGGCCAAGCGAAGGCTCCCGCGAGGTGAGAACCACTTTTTTGCCAAGCAAGGCCAACCCTTGAGCCAAACCGATGGAAGTTACAGTCTTGCCCTCGCCTGAGGCAGTCGGCGTCGTGGCCGTGACGAGGATCAACTTGCCGCGGCGCGGGTACGCGGGATCGGTCAGGAGACCCAGGCCGACTTTTGCTCCGTAAGGGGCAACTTGTTGGAAATATTTCTCGGGAATGCCAAGGTTTTGGGCGACTGACTGGATGGGAAGAAGGGGTTTCTTCATGATGGATTAGGTTGTTCCCAAGGAATCAATTTTGAGCTAACAGGCTACCATACCCGTTTGTCGCAATTCCCTTCCCGTAGGACGTCCCTCATCGAGCCGAAATCTTTTCGAAGGTACGGTTCGGTTCCGCGAGGAAAAGGGATTGGCTGTGTTTTAGGATTGAAGTGGAGAATCAAGAAAAGCGCAACTCTCGAGGACCGCGCCGCTGGGATGCGCTTCGCACTTGACACAAGGAATGGTGCGGCGATATGCGCGCTAATCCGGCGCTACAACCACGCTTCGTAGCTTGAGGAACGGCAGCCGCCCCATCTAGCAGCAAGCAGCGAGGAAGCTCCGGCCAGCTATCACGCGTTAAACGGCCGGAAATCCCAGGACTCCGTGGACGGAGCTATTGCGTTCGATTCCCCGCGTCTTTCACGGTCCTTAGGCCACGGGATGCTTCAGGATGTCCGCCAAGGCACGAAGCCGCGCGGAGTCCACCGGATCTTTCGCCGTAGCCGCGCTTTTTTCGAGCGACGGCGCCATGCGCTTCAGCTTGGCCAGCTTGCCGCGATTCATGTGCGAATCCTCGGCCTTCTGAATCGCGCTTCGCAGAGCGGCGATCCGACTTACCGGCAGGGCCTGCGCTCTCTCCAGTTGATCAATGTAGGCTTTCGCGACAACCAGCGAGGAGGGCCAAACGAACTTTTGCTGGTTCTGGACGTTGAGCATATCGACCTGAACCGTTTTCGCCGCGTCGATTTCATTTTGCGTCAGATATTTCGTGGGGATCAGTTGGAAAACGTCGAGCCCGCGCGCAATTTCCGAGCCGTAAATATAGCCGTTGTACCAGTAGGCCGACCACTCGCCGCCCAGAACGAGCATTTTGGCGTCAATCGGCCCGCGATCGAAATAGGCAATCTCGAAGGGATGCGAGGGATCGGTGAAGTCCATCACGGAAACGCCGCCCTGATACCAAGCTTGGACTTCGATATCGCGGCCCGGAACCGGAACGAGCGAGCCGTTGTGGGCCACGCAGTTTTCGGTGTCGCCTTGGGCCGCGGGCAACTTGTAATAGTTTGCGAAGGTGAGCTGGTCACCCTTGAGGTCGAAAATTGCGTCGGCGCCCCACTTGTTCGGGTCGTTCGGACGGCAACGGGCACCGAGCCCGCCGCCCCATTCGTCGGTGAACACAACTTTGGACCCGTCGTTGGAGAACGTAGCCGAATGCCAGTAGGAGTAGTTGGGATCGTTGACGGCGTCGACGCGTTTCGGATGCGCCGGATCGGTGATATCGAGCAATATTCCGTTTCCGGAACACGCGCCCGCGGCGAGCCCGATAGCCGAATAAACCGTGATGTCGTGGCACTGGTCGGTATCCTTCGGTTTCTCCTCGGGCTTTGTGGCGTCCCTTCCGTGAGTGCCGCCGTTGTTCAAGCCATTGATCGCGCCGGTGCGAGCATCCATGAAGACACGCGGACTGGAGACAATCATGGCATCCTGAGGAGCCGCCAGCGGAACCTTGATTACGTCAATGCGGAACAGCGCGGTATTCGGGTCTTTGTCCGGCTCTCCGCCCGAGCATCCCGCGAGCTCCTCCGGCTGGCGAACAAAGGAAACACCGGAGACGTAGATGTACACGTTGTCCTTGTCCTTCGGATCCACGACGAGCGTGTGAGTGTGCGAACCGCGGCACGTCTGGACGGCGGCCACCTGCTTCGGATTCCGGATGTCCGAAATGTCGAAGATTCTCACGCCGCGGAAGCGGTCCTTTTGCGCCACCGGAATATGCCGCTCCTTCTCGTGACCGGGAGCCGGCGGAGGTTCAGGAGGAAAGCCCTCGGTGCCGCAATCGACTCGTCCATTCGGCATTTCCACGGACATGAACAGCAGGTTCTTGTAGACCGACACATCGCCCTGGCCGCCCGGGCAAACGAGCGAAGTCAGCAGATTCGTTTTTGCGGGATCGGAAATATCGTAGATGTTGATACCGTAAAAATTTCCCTGAAAAAGATGGTTGCCTTGGAATGCGAGATCCGAGTTCGCGAAAGCAAGCTGCGCGATCACCATCTGCAATTCTTTCGGCATCTTTGAAATATTTCCGATGCCGAGCCGCTGAATTGTCGCCGTGACCTTCGGGTCGTCCGGCTGGACGTCTCCCAATTGAAATGCACCGGGTTTCTTGAGCAGCAGCAGGTGGTCCATTCCGATGGAAGCTTCGCCCGCGTCGTACAGACCAGGCGACAGCTTGTACCGGGGATCGTTCACATTCGATCCCGTCATTCCCGGCGGCAGAGGCGGAGCAGGCACGGGCGCAAACGGATTTTCGTCTTCGGCAGCCTTCGAGGGCGCCTGGGAAGGAGTCTGCGGCTCGGCAGCTTGCGGGGCGGACGCCGCGGGGGCGGGGGGTGTAGAAGAGGGCGCCTGCGCCTGAATCCCGTTCGCGCCGCAGCTCACAAGAATCGCGGCTGCGGCCACGGTGGCGATGCGGAGAGAAATCCGGTGCACTGGGTTCATCATTTCTCCTTTGGAAATTCCTTTGCGAGCAACGATTGCATGATTCTGATTTCGGCGCGCTGCGACGTGTCCACATCGGTTGCGAAGTCGAATAGATCGGCGTCCTGCCCGGCACCGGCCGATCCAAAAAGATCCTTCACCATATCCACGGCGCCTTGATGGTGCTGAATCATGCCGGTCAGGAAAAGTTTGTCGAATTCCGCGCCCTTCGCTTTGTCGAGCGCGGTCATCTGTTGCGGCGTCAGCATGCCGGGCATCAGCATCGAACCGCCCGATTTGGTCATCCCGGGCATTCCGGGCATTTCACCGGAAATGGGCTCTCCGCGGGCGGCGAGCCAGCGTTGCATCATCCGGATTTCGTCCGCTTGCGAGCGGCTGATGCGCGCTCCGAGGAGGCGGACGTCTTTGTTTTCCGTGTGCGTCGGAATCCAAGACGTCATCACGACAGCTTGCTGGTGGTGGATGATCATGCCTTGCATGAATTCGACGTCCGCTTCCGACGGAGGCTGAAGCACGGCATGAGTGGATGGCGGTAGCGTCTTGCTCGGCTTGCCCGGTGCGCCCGGTTCGACTACGACCGGCGCCGAGGAATTCGCCTGCTGCGCGTGCGCGGGCTTGCAGCCAAGGCCGGCGAAAGCAAATGCCGCGAGGAGGGCGACACAAAGTGCCGTCGAATTTTTGGGGGTGCGGACAGCGCCGCAGTCGCAAACGGAGCGAAATTTTGTCGCCGAGGAGTGGCCGGAAATCTCAAGAATTTTCATATCAGCGGAAACCGATGAACGGTAATACGCGAAAATGCCGGATAGAGTTTCATGATTTTCGAATTTATTCGCGGGTCCAAGGAACGCACCGTCAGACTGTGTCACCGGAAGTGACCGCGAGCCGAGCGACCATCGCCGCTTCCATTCGCGAGACCGCCGGGCCGGAGCTGATTGAGAGTTGAGTGGCAATCCACTGCTCGAAAGTCAGAATGAAACCGAAGCAGCATAGACCAAGAATGCCGGTGATAGCAACGCGGGCGAGCCAGCGCCGAGCCGCGCGTCGGATATTGGCCGTGGCGAGTCAAGCGGGCGCGGGGGATATGCGAAGCTGCGGGACCAGCGAGGAAGGCGACGGAGAGGCGAAAATTAAGAGCCATCTTCTAGTTCATCCAACCTTGACGAATAATGAGCTAGAACTGCTTGGGAGGAAGAACGGGTGTTCAGGAGAGAGGATTCTTGACTATATTTTAGATTAGATATATTCTAGTCTTGGCATGGATGCTGAAGAGATAAAGAAGTCCTTGGAAGACAGCGGTTTGCGGTGTACCCCGCAACGTTTCGCCGTGATGGCGTTCTTGATGGATCACAATAGCCACCCCACGGCCGCGGAAATCTTCGAAGCTGTAAATCGCATGGATCCTCGCTCTTCGAGGGCTACAACCTACAACAATCTAAGGGACCTGGTGCAAGCGGGATTGGTGCGCGAAGTGGCTGTCGAGGGGCGCTCGGCACGATTCGATGCGAAAGGGATGCGGCATCATCATTTCATATGCGACCGCTGCGGCAATGTTGAGGACGTAGACTGGTACGACGTGCCCAGACCCGCGACCGGGTCTCTCGGCAAGCGAGTTCTTCGCGAATGCGAAGTCATTTTCAGGGGGCTCTGCACGAAGTGCGCTCCGCGCCACGCGGCCCGATGAATGCGGCGGACGCGCGGATGGGATAAGCGCGCCGGCGACGCCGGGCGCGATGGCGGAAATCGGAACGCCTCGATGGGCTTCTAATTCGCCACGGATTTTGAAATTAATTTCGACACCCAGGAGAAAAACGTGTCAACCGAAACGAAGTGCCCGGTCGTACATGGAACGACGAACGTTGGAATGAGATCGAACAGCGATTGGTGGCCCAAACAGCTGAACCTCCGGATTCTTCGGCAGAACTCGCGCCAGTCGAACCCGATGGACGAGAGCTTCAACTACGCCGAGGAGTTCAAAAAACTCGACTTCAAGGCGGTGAAGAAAGACCTCCTCGCCCTCATGACAGATAGCCAGGACTGGTGGCCGGCGGATTACGGCCACTATGGCGGCCTCTTCATACGGATGGCGTGGCACAGCGCGGGCACGTACCGGATCGGCGATGGGCGCGGCGGGGCCGGCGCCGGCCAGCAGCGGTTCGCCCCGCTCGACTCCTGGCCGGACAATGCGAACCTCGACAAGGCCCGCCGGCTGCTTTGGCCAATTAAACAGAAATACGGCCGAAAGATTTCGTGGGCCGATTTGATGATCCTCGCCGGCAACGTCGCATTCGAATCGATGGGCTTGAAGACGTTCGGCTATGGGGGCGGCCGGCCCGACGTGTGGGAGCCCGACGAAGGCGTCTATTGGGGCAAGGAAGACGTGTGGCTCGACGACAAGCGATATACGGGCGACCGGGAGCTCGAAAATCCGCTGGCGGCTGTGCAGATGGGGCTAATTTACGTCAACCCGGAAGGCCCCAACGGAAAGCCGGATCCAATCGCAGCGGCGCGGGACATACGCGAGACATTCCGCCGCATGGCCATGAACGATGAAGAGACGGTCGCGCTGATCGCCGGCGGCCACACCTTTGGAAAAACGCACGGCGCAGGCGACCCGAAGCTTGTCGGCCCCGAGCCCGAAGCGGCGCCCATCGAGGAGATGGGCCTGGGCTGGAAGAGCCGTTACGGGACGGGCAAAGGAAAGGATGCAATCACAGGAGGACCAGAAGTCATCTGGAGCCCAACGCCGACGAAATGGAGCAATCAATTCTTTGCGAGTTTGTTCGGCAACGAATGGGAATTGACGAAGAGCCCGGCGGGCGCCTATCAGTTTCAAGCGAAAAATGGCGGTAATCCGATTCCCGATGCCTACGACTCGTCGAAGCGTCATTCCCCCACGATGCTGGTGACGGACATTGCCTTGCGAGTGGACCCCGCTTACGAAAAAATCTCGCGGCACTTCTACGAACATCCGAAAGAGTTCGCCGACGCCTTTGCACGCGCGTGGTTCAAGCTCACGCACCGCGATATGGGCCCGCGTTCGCGGTATCTAGGCCCGGAGGTCCCGGCCGAGGAACTGATCTGGCAGGACCCGGTTCCGGAGGTCACACACAAGCTGATTGATGCGAAGGACATAACTGCGCTGAAATCTAAGATCCTCAAATCCGGGCTTTCCATTTCTCAATTGGTTGCGACTGCCTGGGCGTCGGCGTCGAGTTTCCGCGGCTCGGATAAGCGCGGAGGCGCCAACGGGGCGCGGATTCGCCTGGCGCCGCAAAAGGATTGGGAGGTCAACCAACCGGCCGAACTCGCGAAGGCTCTGAAGAAGCTGGAGACGATCCAGAAGGAGTTCAACGCAAAGGCCGGGGCGAAGAAGAAGGTTTCGCTCGCCGACCTGATCGTTCTGGGGGGGTGCGCGGCGGTCGAAGAAGCCGCGAAAAAAGCCGGTCATAAAGTGAAGGTTCCCTTCTCGCCCGGGCGGAGCGATGCCTCGGAGAAGGAGACCGATGTGGAGTCTTTCTCCTACCTCGAACCGGTAGCGGACGGATTCCGCAATTACCTCAAAAACAAGTTCAGCGTATCCGCGGAGGAGTTGCTGATTGATAAAGCGCAACTTTTGACGCTGACGGCGCCGGAGATGGCGGTTCTGGTCGGCGGCATGCGCGCGCTGAATGCGAATTTTGGACATGCCAAGCACGGCGTCTTCACGAGCCGGCCTGAAACGCTGACGAACGATTATTTCGTCAACCTGCTCGACATGCGCACGGAATGGCAGCCAGTGGCGGGGTCGGACGGCGTGTACGAAGGCCGGGACCGCGCGACAGGCAAAAGCAAGTGGACCGGCACTCGAGTGGATCTGATCTTTGGATCCAATTCCGAGTTGCGCGCCCTGGCCGAGGTCTACGCAAGCGGAGACGCAAAGGAGAAGTTCGTTAAGGACTTTGTGGCCGCTTGGAGCAAAGTGATGAATCTGGATCGATTTGACCTCGCTTGAGCAGTCAGACGGTCCGTTTTGGCTCGAGCGCGAGCGAACGACACGGATCAACCAAAAGAGAGCAAGCCGCAGCAGTTAGTGACACTGCTGCGGTTGACTGTGATTAGGCGACGCGACGATTTTTGGCGGCCGCCAGGGCCGCGGGCAGCGGCGGGCGCTTGCAAATAAATAAGCAGATTGTCGTTCATCTCTCCAGCTAGAAACTCATACCACTTGCAGGACAGTCAACCAGCCGGAAAAGCGCAATCCCAACCGACAACTTGACGCTCCTAAGGTCCACGGCTAAATTTGACGGGCGAGCCGACGAGCTATGTGCAGTTGCGAAGTGAGAGAATTCTGTCGCGGCGCACCGCTCATGGAATTCGGGCGCGTCATCTAGATCGGAAAGAGAGAGAGGACCACATGGCCAAGAAGGGATACTGGGTGGTGAACTACCGATCGGTGTCAAATCCCGGCGCGGTTGCCGATTACGTGAAGTTTGTTGGGCCACGTTTGGGCGACCTCGGAGGCCGCACGATTGTTGCGGGAATGCCCGCAAAAACCATTGAGGCGGGAATGGAACAAACGGTCGTGGTCGTCGAATTCGACAGCGTGGAAAGAGCGATCGCCGCTTGCGAGAGCGACGAATACAAGGCGGCGCTGAAGATTTTCAATAACGGCGCACAAAGGGATTTTCGGATTGTCGAAGGATTTTGAGGAGTCGAAGACGCGAACAATGCAGGCCGCGGGTAGGACGCGTGGGCGCGTTTTCTCCCATTTGGATCCGCCTGAGCGGCAGGAAGGCGTCTTAAGCGTGCAACCGCAGCAGTCTTCGCATATGATGCGTGCCATGCCTGCCAAGAGAAAATGGATTATCGCGACGCTGCTAATGGCCGCGGCAACGACCGCGGCATCCGCACAGCAAACCCACAATCAATATGAACCTCCGACCGGGCCTGGAGCGGGCCAGAAGCTGCTGGCAAAGTTTGCGGGCGATTGGGACGTGGTCAAGACGTTCTTCCCAAAGAACGGGAAGCCGATTGAAACGAAGGGCACCTGCAAGCAGTACATGATCCAGGGCGGGAATTTCCTCGAGTCGGATTTCATCTTCATGAATCCCGACGGAACGAAGACAACCGGCACTGGAATCTCGGGCTTCGATTCCAAGACGAATCGATTCACGACTGTGTGGTACGACTCGAGGCAGACGACGATGTCGATTCGGCAGAGTGACGGGACGTTCGACGGTCAGAACATCGTCCTGTGGAGCACTCCGCTCGATACCGAGAGTCCCGGACGGAAGACCGTCTCGCGCGCGCACCTGGAAGACGATGGGCGCGTTCTCATCCACCGCCATTTTCTGATCGATGAAAATGGGAACGAGCGGATGATCATCGAGCTGCGTTTGACGCGGAAGTAGTTTCGCCCCCAGACATTTCGCCGTAGAGAATTGGTGACACAAAAGCATGCACGGATAGTTGGCGAGGATCCGGTTTTCTCTTGAGTCTCTCGGAAGTCCCGATTTGCGGGGAAGTATGGCGCACCGAATGATGGGTCTTCGAGCTTTCGCGGCGGCTTCGCGCCGCCGGCACGCCGAGCGGACTCTCTTGTCGATTAGGTCTATCGCTTGGGAAGCGTGCAACGCGCGGCTTGATTGCGGCGAAGAAATAGGACGCACAGGGGACGGAAAGGAATTGCCTTGAACAGCGGCGTGATGAATTCGGCGGCAATCGTGGCCCTTGTCGCAATTCCCAGCCAGGTGATTTGGTCCTATTCCGTCGGTGGATTAATTTTTGCAATCGGGCTGGGCATGATCTTCCTTCGCGGCGACTGGCAAAAGGCCCGGGGATTCGAAAAGGTAATTCTGTTTGGGCCTCTGTTCTACGCCGCGCCACTCGCCGCCTTCGGGACCGAACATTTCACGCTGACGGCGGCCATCGCTTCGATCGTCCCGGCGTGGATTCCCTGGCATGAGTTCTGGGCTTATTTCGTGGGCAGTTGTTTTATCGCCGCCGCGCTGAGCATCGTGACGCGGATTCAAGCGCGTCTTGCGGCGAGCCTGCTGGCCCTGAACTTCTTCCTTTTTGTTGTGTTGATGGACGTCCCAGGTTGGTTGCAGGATCCTCGAGACCGGATTGCACTGGCGCTCGTGTTGCGGGAATTATCGTTCAGTGGGGGCGCTCTGGCGCTGGCCGCCAGCCTTACCCCGGAGGGACGCGAACGCGTCGGGACGATTCTGGCGACGATCGCGCGATACTTCGTCGCAATTCCCGTGCTGTTCTACAGCTTCGAGCAATTCATGCACGGCGATCACGTTCCCGGTGTCCCGCTCGAGCGGCTCACTCCCACATGGATTCCCGGGCACGCCATTTGGACGTATGTTGCGGCCGTGGGCTATGCGGTGGCGGGCGTCCCTTTGCTGCTTGGAAAGAAGACACGGGCCGCAGCGATGTGGGTGGGCTTGACTGTACTTCTCGTAGAGCTAGCCGTCTACTTGCCGATCGGAGTGGTGGACCGTGCGAGCCTGGATAACGGACTAAATTACGTCGGGGACACGCTGATGTACTGCGGGGCCGTCCTCCTGCTCGCAGGCGCCATGCCGCGCGAGGAGTAGCGGCGCGAACGCCGCCGTGGCCATCCATTGTTCAAGATCGCCGGCGGCCCTTGCCTCACCAAGTTTAGCTGCCTGGGTGGCATCCAGGCATTCCGTTTTGCCGATGGGCTAAATACCCTCCCGTATTCCAATTCACAGTTTTTTTCACACGTTTGACATACGCGCGAAATATTGACGCGATGGAATGGTCCGTAGTCGCGACTATCATCCACAAATCCAGTCGGGAGGAACCGCATGAAATCGATCGGGGGAAGGGTCCGAGCGGCGGTGTTCACGGGAGCGGCCGCTTCGGTGCTGTTATTTGCAGCGGCAGCAATGGGACAGAATCAAAACTCACAGGGTCAAAATTCCAACATCAATGAGTGGCCGCTGGGCAATGCGGCGCCAGACAATACGTGGCCTTATGCCATGATCGGCCGCTCGCCCGTGCTCGCGGTTGTTGGCGACGTCGCCTGCCAGCCAGGCCAGGAGCCGAGCGGCGAGAAGGCGAATGAAGCCTGCAACGCCGCCATCCCTCAGAATCTGTACGCATCGCAGGCGGCCACTGCGAATCAGATTGAAAAAATGAAGCCGGATCTCGTTGCATTGCTCGGAGATGAGCAATACCAGGTAGGCCAATATTCGGACTTTGAGAACTCCTACGAATTGACGTATGGCGCATTCAAATTCATCACGCGACCCTCGCCGGGCAACCACGAGTTTTATACCGAGCACGGTGCGATCGGCGTCGCCGGCTACGGTTACTTCTCTTACTTCAACGGCGTCCAGCACAATCCCGATGGAACCGTGGTCATGACTACGATCGCGAACAATCCGGACACTGGCGGAACCTTCACACAACCCGTGCCGTATTCGGATGGACAAGCAGGGCACTTCGAGGAAACAGGCGGGCTTGGAAACACAGTACCTGCGGGAGGGCCAATCGGGGTCGGAGACGGCTGGTACTCCTACAACCTGGGCGCGTGGCACCTGATCTCGCTCAACATAGAGTGCGAAACACAGCCTGGCGGGTGTTCGGACATGGGCTCCTGGTTTGCCTCCGAACTCGAATGGCTGAAAAACGATCTCGCCGAGGACCATTCCCCGTGCACGCTCGCTTACTGGCACCAACCCACGTACAGCGCTGCCAACGGCCTCAGCGAAGAGGGCACAACCGCTCAGGCCTTTTGGCAACTGCTCTACCAATACGGAGCGGACTTGGTGCTGAATGGACACGACCATCTCTATGCCCGCTACCGACCGCTTGACGCCTCCGGGAATTATGATCCCAAGAGGGGCATACGCGAATTTATCGTGGGCACGGGGGGCGAGACACTCGATACAGTCGTCACCACCGACGCGACGAGCGCCGATCCCAGCGGCAACCCGAACTTCAATGCAGAGAATCTCCAAGCGGCAAGCGGAGAATTCTGGGGCGTAATGAGCCTGACGCTCAATCCGAACGGCTACGCCTGGGACTTCGAGTCAGCTCTGAAGGACCCTGGACAAACGACCGGCCCGGCCACCTACAGTGACAAGGGCTTCGGGACTTGCCACGGAGGTCAACGCGCCTGGTAGCTTAGCCACCTGGAGGCAATAACGTGAGGTAGGCCGGCCTCGCCAGGATGTTCCGACCTTCCATTCGGTAGTGTTCCCCACCCTTCGCGACCACTCGCGAAGGGTGGGGATTTATCTTGCCCGTCTCAAGTATTCAAATCTTCGTTTTGTGGACTACCCTCTGTTCCGACGCGGTCTATCTGAGGTTGTGTCATTCCTGCGAGACAAGCCTAGGTCTGAGTTCTCGGAGTTCGACTGTGATTTTGAACTTCCGCGCCTGCGGAGTTTGTGCTGAGAGCCGACTTACCGGGAGTTGGAAAAGCCGCTGACAGATTACTTCCGAATCGCGCGTCATTCGGTCGGAATCGAGGGCACAACACGACACGCCTGCGCGTGATCGCCGATGGCATCCAAAAGCCGAGTTATTTCGTCAGCTCGTCTTTCTATTCTGAGCGTCAGCCCCGTACCGTATGGCCGCTTCAAGAACATCGATGTTTATGTCTGCAAGAGTCTTGAACCTGATGCAATATCCGCTCACACTCGCCTTGCCCAGTTTTTTTCCATAGGTTTGGGCCAAGTATTTCTTGTCTTTGATTCCGAGGATGTAGACAGAGATTCCGGTCTTGTTTGCGCTCACCCCAATTTGAAAAAAGTCTCTAGTTTTTCCATCCGCATATTTGATTGTGTGAAATCCATAACCTATCGTGGGGTTAGAAATCGTTTGATTTTTGCTGTTTTTGCCGCTGTCGAACCATAATTTGCACTTTGGCAACGCTTGAAGTATGACCCGGTGCAGCTTTTGCATGTCGCTGCGTTTTGGTTCAGATTGGCTGGCAATGTACTTCTTGATTTCTTCTCGTACGTTCATATGTTCTGCTCTCTCGCTCCGCGCGCGAGATTATACGATGTTTAACCCTTCTCTGCCCCTGATTCGGTTGAAACTGCGCCATTCGGTGGTTCTTCCTGTTGCTCTTCCCAGGTAACCCCGCTTCCCTCCGCGGACTGCACAACTTTAGATTTACCTCACGCCTGGTGGGCGTTTAATGTGCAAACCGGAGCTAATACCAACTGCCCGTGTAGTCGGGTTGCCGGAAAATTGATTTCGAGGATTCACGGCGATGAATAAGGGGCAACTTCGACCACGCGCTGATCTGCACCAAGTCTGATTACGTAATACTGGGGCAGCGCAGGAGCAAATGGCGAGGCATAAAAAAGCTCCTCAACGCAACCCTGTAATTCAGATTTCGGAACGGGCGCCCAAAACTTCCCACAATTCTCAATTCGCGTTGGCTTGCCCATCAGGCGTATCACTTCGCGTTCCGGCATGCCATTTTGGACTTTGTGGAAGTTGCTGGAGAGCCGATGGTCTCGCAGGAGAGCCCAGGCGAGCCAAAGGATACCCACTAGAACAACACAGGCTAGGGTCAGGGCAAGAGTGCGCTTCATGGAATTGTCCAGCGTAGAACAACGAGGGACGAAATTAAAGTCGCAAACTCCTGTGTAGTCGGGTAACCGGACATTCTCACTAGCGCGGGGAGTTGCTCTCAGTTGATCCTGAATAGGAAAGCGATGGCATGGCGGCAGAGATTTGCTCACTTGATGGAGTGCGGGATAACGTGGCTCGGGCGAGAAAACTCGGACTGCATACTTCTAGCCGGAGAAGAGAGACCTAATTAATTGAAGGGCAAGGGAAAAGAGTGGCGCGCCCGGAGAGATTCGAACTCCCGACCTTTTGGTTCGTAGCCAAACGCTCTATCCAGCTGAGCTACGGGCGCGCTGAAGAGGAAGCGCAGTCCAGATAGTTTACGATAGCCTGCGAGCCGCTTCAATGGGGGCGCGGCGGGCGCGGAAATGATTCGGCGCGAGGAAGAC
>DATJTF010000023.1:0-5212 GCA_035503815.1 Verrucomicrobiia bacterium | reverse complement strand
GCTTCTCGCCATCGGCCCCAATTTATCCAGCGACCAGCACAGCGTCATCGCTCCGGTCCGCGCCACTCGCCCGTACGTCGGCCTCAGCCCCGTCACGCCGCAGCGCATCGAAGGCGACACGATGCTCCCGCCCGTCTCGCTGCCGATTGCAAACCCCACCAGCCCCGCTCCCGTTGCCGCTCCCGGCCCGGCGCTCGATCCCGATGACCCTTCCTCCAGCAACCACGGGTTCATCGTCTGCCCGCCGAACCAGATATCGTTCAGCGCCAGTGCGCCCATGCTCAGTTTTGCCACCAGCACCGCTCCCGCGTTGTTCAGTCGCTCCACTACCGCTGCATTTCTCTGCGGCACTCGATTCCGATAGGGCTCCGCCCCGTATGTCGTCGGAATTCCCTCTGTATCCAGCAAATCCTTCGCGCCCCACGGAATTCCATGCAGCGGCCCGCGATATTTCCCCGCCGCGATCTCCGCGTCCGCTCGCTTCGCCTGTTCCAGCGCGTGTTCCCGCGTCAGCGTAATCACGCACCGCAGCTTCGGGCTGAATTTCTCCAGCCGCTCCAGATAAATCTTCGTCAGCCGCTCCGAAGTGATCTGCCGCTTCTCGACCCATCGCGATAGCTGCGTCACCGTTGCGAACGCAATGTCCTCGTCCTTGCTCGGCAACGGCCCCGGATCGTTCGCCGTTCGCACAAACCGGTTCTTCGACGGTCCTGCCTTTTCTCCCGGCAGCACCGGATTCCACAGCGAATATGGTGCGTCTTCAGCGTCCAGCTCCAGCTTTCGCGGGCCTGTCCTCCGCTCGTACAGCGGCGCGATATTCCCGCGCCAGCTGTCCGCCGCCTGCTTCTTCTCCGCCTCCGTCAGTTCCACCTGTTCGAGTTTTTCCGCCTCCGTGAACGTCTCCACGGTGACCACAGGCCCGGCCGCGGCCGCGGTTCCAAAGGCCGGCGGCTCTCCCGCCGGCGGAGCCGTCGTGCTCTGCTGGTTTTGCGCGTGCGCGGCTTTCGTCGCCGCCGTTGTCGCCAGCACCCCCAGCGCCGCCTTGGTCAGAAATTCCCTTCGCGAATCGCCCATGTCGCCTCCGGATGTTTCTCCGGCCCGCATTCTATCCATC
Source organism: Verrucomicrobiia bacterium (assembly GCA_035503815.1). Classification (GTDB taxonomy): domain Bacteria; phylum Acidobacteriota; class Terriglobia; order Acidiferrales; family UBA7541; genus Palsa-295. Next base: position 4,098 of record DATJTF010000023.1, on the reverse strand, counting down.
CCCGCTCAAATTTGCCGCGAAATTGTCGCGAAGGAATTTTCTCGCGCACCCGCCACCCGAGCCTCGAGGCCCGCCCAGGGCAGGCCGATTTTGTTCACAGATTATCTTGCTCCATTGACATCCTCTGCTTTCCCACGCTACATGCTGGTTTTTTCCACAGTTCTCAGCGCCGAGAGCGCGAAACTCAGCTAGCCCAGGCCGAAAGGCCTTGGAGTACAGTGAGGTTGAGTGAGAGCGCCGTAGGCGCGACACGCCGGATGTTTCTTGCAGGCCTTCAACTGAGGCTGATTATCTCTTGCCGCTTCCAAAGATCATGCCCGACTCACGCTCTCGGCGGCATCAGCGTCGACCGGTTCCACAATCCGCGCAGCCCCAGCAAAATCAATCGAGGCTGCTGCAAACATACGCGCCACAATATCTTCCACGCCTCATCCCGCGAAAATCGCGCCAGCGATTCCCGCGCCGGATCGTTCAGCAAATCCACCAGCAGGCTGTAATCCTTCTGCTCGAAGTCGTGCAATGTTTTTCGCAGCAGCAGGTGCACGTCCAGCTCGCGCTTCAGCGCTTGCAATTCCTGGCTTGCGCCTCCGTTCAGGATCGCCTGCGCCACCCCCAGCGCCCCCCGCAGTCCCGTGACGATCCCTCCCACCGTCGACACCTTCACCTGTCCCGCCGCATCCCCCGCCAGATACACCGACCCATTCCCCACGCGCCGGTGTACGGGAGTCCATTTCGTATAAACCGGAATTCGTGCTCCCTGAAATTCCAGCGGCTCGAAGTTCTTCTTCTCCATGAATCGTTCAAGAGCCCGCCGCGTCTCTGCTCCTGTCTCGCCGATAATCCCCAGCGCCCCGTGCGTCTCCGACTCTGGCACAAGCCAGATGAAATACGGCGTGTCCTGTGGAATAAACCACACGCGCGACGTGTCCGCCGCCATCCCCTTCGGCAGCTGCACAATCGCCTGCATCAGCGGAACGGTCGGCACCGGCTCCCATCCGGCCGCCCTTGCCACGCGGCTCCGCGCTCCATCCGCTCCAACAATCGTCGGCGTGTGAATCTCCTCACGCACTCCATCCGCGGTCCGTTCCACTTCCAGGATCAAGCCGCGCCCGTTCGGGTGCAGTGCGTGGAATCGCCTTCCTAGCTCCACGGACGCTCCCGCCTGCCGCGCCTCGTCCGCCAGCCTTTGAATCAACGTCCGCCGCTCGATGATCAGGTCCGGATTTTTCAGAGGCACGGTCGCCATCCGCCCGTCCGTAAACAGCTCGAACCGACGGATGCGGTTCAATATCGCGCCTTCGCTGGTCGTTCCCAGCAAATCGCGCATGCGGTGCGTCACGATCAACGTCCGCTCCATCGGCTCGAGCCTTTCGATCCGCTCGAACACGCGCACGTTCATGCCTTGCCGCGCCAGCAGCGACGCGGCATACAGTCCCGCCGCTGAACCGCCCACAATCGCCACGTTTGGAGAAGGATTTTGCAGGGAAATGGAGGTAGAGAAATTCTTCAGGCCGTTCTTTTCCACCAGTATATTCTTCCGCCGTCGCTTGTTTCGTATTTCCGGCTTGAACGTTGTCCGCTTCTCGTTGCGAAGCGTCGCAGGGCTTCGAGAGCGCCCGCGCCAGTCGGCTGTGTCTGCCGGTCTTTCGCGGTGCAACCCTACGCTCGGGGCACCGAGTATACCTTAGCGTGCAGAAAGTCCCAAGATTTCGCTGCAAAATCTATCGCACAATCCCAAATTGGAACGCCACCCTCCCTCCACGCTTCCCCCTTCTCTCACGCACTTTTTCCCGCTCGCCTCTCACGTTTTTTCGCCTGTCCCTTCAGACAGGAAAACGTTCTAGCCCGAAAACTGTCCCCTCGTTCTATTTCCTCCCGCGTTTTGCCGATATAGCTTTCATGTCAACGGTTCGGCGGGTGCCGCCGGATCGGGAAGGAGCCTATGTCCCACTGGATTGGAACCACGTCTCCCACCGATGCGGGGATGAACGATTTCAAGGAATGTCTGAAAAATCTTCGCGACGGCCAGTCAACCGAAGCTCTTGTCCACGCGCGCCGCGCTTTGGGCGCCGCACCCAAGAATCCCTTCTACTTGTCCTATACGGGCCTGCTCGCCGCCTTGGCGGAGCGCCGCTTCGGCGACGCCGAGTCCCTGTGCCAGGAAGCTCTCGGCATGAAGGTCAACCACGCCCAGCTCTATTTGAATCTTGCCGAGGTCTATCGCCAGGCCGGCCGTCAGGGCGAAGCCATCATGGTCCTGGAAAAGGGTCTCATCTCCGCTGGCCGCGATTTCCGCATCCGCCGGGCGCTTGAAAAGATTGGCATGCGCCGCCCGCCGGTGCTCACGTTCCTTCATCGCAGCCATCCGGTGAATCGCACGCTCGGCCGCTGGCGCCACCGCTTCGCTGGTCCGTACAAAGCGGCCTGAAGATTCTGTGGCGGCGCGGCCGCCTTCTCTCCCGCTCGCGCCGCTTTCGATTTTCCCCCCAAGCGCCCGGGGTGGACACCCTGGCGAGGGTTCCATCCCGGGCGCGCCCCCTTTCACCTTGAAAGCAGCCGCGCTCGTCCGTAGGGGCACGGCATGCCGTGCCCGTGCCGCACCGCCTTCCCACGCGAAATGCAGCTTTCCCAGTCTATGCAGCGAACTACTCCCGGTTCATGTCAGCACTTTTTCTTTTCCCCAATGCGATCTGCCCCGGCCGCAGTATGATGTCCTCACCCCGGCTCTTCACCGCAGCTCTCGGGAGGATCCCATGGCGAAATACGGCAAATCCGCCGGCAAGAGCGTCGCGCGCTCTCTCCGCAAGGAAAAGGCGGGAACTCTTCGTTCTGGCAAAGGTGGAAAGGGCGGCAAGGTAACCAGCCGCAAGCAAGCCATCGCCATCGGTCTGTCCGAAGCCCGCAAACGCGGCGCCAAAGTCCCCCGCAAGAAATAGCCATTCGAGTCCGCTTCGCCGCCTTACTTGTGCCGTCGAGGGAGATCCCTTGGATCTCTTCTAATCCCGCCTTGCTTCTCCACTTCCTTGTCTTTCGGCCTCCAAGAAACAAGTCCACATCCACGGTCGTTTGACCCGAATGGTAAAATGCAACTTAGGACCATGAATCGCCATGCCGCCATCTTCGCCATTCTCGCAAGCCACCGGCCCTCCGCCCTTCGTTCGCGGTTCCGGCACCGGTAACATTTTTTCGCCTCTCTTCGCCTCATTAAGCTGCCTTCCCGCCCCCCATTTTTCCTTTTCGGTTCGCAACACACATGAAAACCGAAATCGTCGTAACTCATTGAAAACACTCATCCGAGTCTCTTCCGGTTCGCAACACTTTCGGGGTTTGCCACCTTGGCCGCTGGCGGCGTTTTGGCAGCCTTCAGCCTTGTCCGAGGGGGAGGAAATACTGTGTGCCCTTCACTGGCTGTCGCAGCCGATTCAGCAGCTCTTGCAGGTCTTCATTTCGTTCGACGAAATCGATTTCCGAGGTATCCACCACGAGCAGGTTCGACGCGGAGTAGCGGAAGAAAAAATGTTCATACGCGCGTGCCACGGCTTCCAGATATTCCTCCGAGACGCGCATTTCCGATGGGGCGCCTTTTTTCGACACGCGCTTCCGCAGCACCTCTGGTTTTGCCTGCAGATAAATCACCAGGTCGGGCGTCGGGACCGTCGGCGCGAGCATGTCGAAAAAATTCTCATACAGTTTCAGCTCTTCGTCGCCGAGGTTTATGTACGCGAAGATCTTGTCTTTTTCGAAAAGGAAATCGCTCACGATGGGCGCTTGCGATTCCTCCGGCTGCGCTTCTGCCAGCCGCCGGTGCCGCTCGTAGAGAAAATACATCTGTGCGCGAAATGCAGATCCAGGCTTCTCGTCGTAAAAATCCGCCAGAAACGGATTGTCGTCGCAGTCGTAAATCCGCCGCGCGTGCATCCGCTCTGCCAGGATTCTCGCCAGCGTCGATTTGCCCACGCGAATCGGGCCTTCCACCACGATGTGGCGCGGCGTTTTGAATTTCGGGGGATTCACGGCGCGGAATTATATCAGACGAAGTTTGATTTCCCGCGTGGGCCGCGGGCGCAGGTTCGCGGGTCAGGGCACAACGACGGCGGC
>DATJTF010000022.1:0-13517 GCA_035503815.1 Verrucomicrobiia bacterium | reverse complement strand
CAGCGTGGGCGATTCACTCTCGTATGCAGTTTTGGTGTAGAGGGTCGTTACCGTGGGAACGACCCAACCCCCGTTCCCGTCGTAACGGGGGTTTCCACTTGCAACTCTAAGGAGGACGCGATGGGACCTTGCAACGAAGTGCGACTGAGCGGTCTTTTGGAGTCCGTCACCGACCTGCGGAAGCAGAGGTGGACTTGCTGCACCGCCACCATCGAGTGCGATGGGCGCTTTCCGGTTCAGCTTTATGCCACGTCTGAAACAGCGAATTTGTTGATGAATGAATTTCACAAAGGCGATTACATCGTCGTGAGGGGCCACCTGTCGCTCAGTCCGCGCGGTGAATTTCAAATCTCCGTGCGGTTCGTTGCGCTTTGCGACGGACGGCCCCGAGTGTTCCTGGAGAATCGCCCGAGATTGGCCGAAGAGCGAATCTAAAAAGTTTGCCCGATGACCTCTTCCACCATCGGGCAAAAGCCCAGGGCTTCGCCTCCTTCCCCTGGCGCGACGGGCGCTGAGCGGCGGCTTGGGTTTCTTCACAGGCTTCCCGAGACCGCCGCTCGCCCCTTTTCTCCCCCAGAAATTTCGAGATGCAACGCTCGGAACCGTGTCTGTGTTGCGTCATTGCTTGTCTTTGCCTTGAGCTAGCCGCTTCCACGGTAACGGCTAGCTTGCAACTCTCCGGATGCCGCAGTAGGAAATTCCACTTGACAGCCCCTGAAAGGCACCGTGCTATCATTCGCTGAGAAGGAGACCTCAAGTGAACAAGGGACTTGAAAAGGAAATAGACAAGGCAGCGAACGAAGTTTACAAGAGCGTGAAGGCGAACATGTTCCCGAACATGTCTCTGGTTGCTACACCTGAAAGAGCTGCGGAAATAGTTCTGCAACAAGTAGACAATAATCGTGAGAAAGGTATCGGAGTACAGAATGCCTTGGTAGTTGAGCCCCTAGACACTCCCAGAAAGATAGCCCTACAGTATCTTGAAGAGAAGCTGTTGGAGCTTAAAAAGAATGACCCGAATCCGCCGGAAATTTGGAAACGCTGAATCCTCTATCACGCCGCTCGCTCGAACGCGCCCTCGAACGGAACGGCGATTTCCAGCGTAGGCGATAGGGAGCGAGACAACCCCTCGGCACCATCTCTCTGCTCCGCCTCCTGACGCTTCTATCCGCGCCGCACGCACCTCTCGCGTCCGTAATTCGCACACGCCCTCGCCTCCGTCGCGCTCCCTTCCCCGTCGAATCCCGCAACCACGGCGACGAGATTTGCTACGGCAGAGCCGCAATCAGCTTTTAGATGGCGTTTATTTTGCTCTCGAGCTTCGCTGGTCGTAACCCAATCCCAATCCTTTCGCGCTGCCGCCGAATCAACGACACCTGGACGGGCTCTCGCGGGGGACCGCAGGGCTTTGCGCCTTCGGCAACGCCTGCGAACATTCGGTTATTAGGGGGTCGCACCTTCAGGTGCGACATATCAGAACTCCCGGCGCAGCCCGTGCCTTTCGCGGCGCCTCTACCGCGAGTCGTCGCCTTTCCCTGGACCACGGCTTTGCGCAAGCGGCTCTTCTCTCGCACCTCGCCCTGCGAAATCCCGCAACCGCCCGCTCGCCTGCCTCTACGGTAGCGCCGCAATCAGCTTTTGGATCCGCGCGCCATACGCGCTTCCCGCGCTCGCTTGTTTCTTCGGATCGTTCAGGTACGGGTCCACAAATGGTCCGCCTCGGTCCAGGATCAGCCTGTCCCCCCAGCCGATCATTCCGAACAACCGGATCAGTTCCTGTGTTGGCTTGGACAGCGGAATCACATACGCCGGATTCAGCTCGGTTTGCACGCGCTTGATCACCGTCGGAGCGGCCCGCCGCAGCGCTCCTTGCGGATCTGCCAGGTCCTCGAAGGGGCATTCGACGGCGTACAATAGAAAAAACCCGCGCTTCGAAAACTCCGTCAGCCCCGCCTCTTCTGATTTCTCCGCGCCCGGCGCGCTTCCCATCGTCTTAATCAGCTCGTCGAAAAACGAACGTGAACTCGGCGAACGCACCGAGCGATCCGCAGAAGCGGCGTAGAAAAAATCCTCCGCCCGGGAAGGGGGCGCCGAATCGAGGAACAACACCCGGATCGGCGAAGGGCGGTATTTCTGCGCGAGCACCATCCGGTCGGCGCGCCGCTGAACGTGAAGTTCGTCGGAGCGAGTCCCACAGCCCTCGCAGACCGGCATGTAGCGCCCTCCTTTTAACTCGCGTGGGATGTTACACGAGCCCTAATCGAAAGTGTAGTGGCCCTTCTCTCCTTGATTTGCCAACCCAATCGTTGACTTGGGTTGGCCCTCGGTCTTAATATGCGCCTGCCTTGGACGCGATGCCCCCGTCCGGGCTCGGAGGAAAGCGGTGTCCGATTGGCACTACGCGCAGTCTGACCGGAGCGAGGAACTCGCCCAGGTTCACTACTTTTCCATGAAGAAAAATGAAAGCGGCAAGCAGGTCGAGTTCCGCATCACGGTGAAGGAATATGCTTCGCCTCCCGCGGGCCATTCTCTTCGTTTTTTTGCCGAGGCCGACAAGCAAGTGAACCAGAAGAGCGTTCCCGTTGTTCCTTCCGGCTGGGGCGATTCCTTGCTCAAGGCTCTCGCGGATTGCATGCGCATGATCCGGCAGTTTCCTTACGAAGCGTAGCCCGAGGAGCGATATGGCCGCGCAAAATGTCGGCAGCCGAAAGGACTGGGAGAACGTGGAAATTCACACCGTGTACCCGAAACCCGGCTACGTTGTTCTCGAAATGACGGGAAGCATCCACATGGGCCCCGATTGCCGCCGCATCGACCACGAAGTCGAACAGCACGTCGCCAAAGCGGACAACCGGATCGTCTTCGATCTCACCCGCGTCACCCACATGGAAAGCGCCGCCATCGGCCTCATCGTCCGCACCCACACCCATTTGATGAAAAAAGGCGGCGGATTGCGAGTGGCCGGAGCCAAGGGGATGGTCCGCTCCGTTCTCGAAATGACCCAAGTGGACAAAGTGATTGGCGTCTTCCCCACCGCCTCCGAAGCGCTTGAAAATCTGTCTCTGCTTGGCTGATCTTCTTCCTCGCATCCTCTTTGGAGATCTGAACTTCGCTCCCGCCGTCCGTGAAACTCTCCGCACCGAACCGCCCCAAAGTGCCTCGCGGTCATGCTCCTTCTCCGTGGCGCGAAAAAATACTTTCCCGCCGTATCCCCATCGCTTCCGCCCGCGTGTAGAATGCCCCCTTTCAAGCGGGAGGTCCGCAATGAAAACGAAAATCTCGATCGCTTTCCTCATCCTGCTTGCTGCCGGCATTCCCGCCTGGGCTCAGTCGGGAACTGCCCCAGCCGCATCCTCGCAAGTCACGGCCATTCTCGCCGGGCGGTTGATTGATACCGACGCCGGCAAAATTCTCGAGCATCAGGTAATTTTAATTCGCGGCGAACGCATTGAAGCCGTCGGCCAGGGACTCGCGATCCCTCCCGGAGCGAAAGTCGTGGATCTTTCAAAGATGACGGTTCTGCCCGGCCTGATCGATTGCCACACGCATCTCGCCGACGGCACCGAGGACAACACCGGCGATCCTCTCACCTACTTGAAGAAGACCTCCGCCGAAGTGGCCTTCGAATCAGTCCCCAACGCCCGCGCCATGCTCTACTCCGGCTTCACGACGGTCCGCGACGTCGGCGCCTACCGCGCTCTCAACGACGTCGCCATGCGCGACGCCATCGCCCGCGGCGATATCGAGGGCCCGCGCATGTTCGTCGCCGGCTCCTACGTCACCATCACCGGCGGCGCCGGCGCCCTCACCGGCATCGCTCCCGACATCACTCTCCCCTGGAATCTTCACTACGGGGAAGCCAATGGTCCCTGGCAGGTTCGCCAGGTAATTCGCAAACTCGCCAACGACGGCGTGGACCAGATCAAGATCCTCTCTTCCGGCGCGGTTCTCGAGCGCGGCAGCAACCCTAATTCGCAGGAGTTCACCCTCGAGGAATTGAAGGCCGCCGTGGACGAAGCCGGCCACTTCGGCCTCCGCGTCGCGTGCCACGCCCACTCCACCCAGGGCATCAAAAACGCCATTCTGGCCGGCGTTACCTCCGTCGAGCATGCGACCATGATTGACGACGAAGGCATTGCCATGGCCAAGGCTCGCGGAACTTACCTCGTCATGGACATCTACGACGAAGAGTGCATCGAAGCCGCCGGTAAAGCCAACGCCATTCCCCCCGACTTCCTCGCTCACGACGCCAACCTCGGTCAAATTCAGCGCGACAATTTCCGCAAAGCCGTCGCCGCCGGCGTCAAGTTGGCTTTCGGCACCGATGCCGGTGTCTGTCCTTACGGAACCAGCGGCATGCAGTTCGCCTACATGGTGAAATATGGAATGTCTCCGATGCAGGCCATCCAATCCACCACCAGCGCTGCCGCCGATCTTCTCGGCCACACCGATGAGTTCGGCTCGATTCGCCCCGGCAAGTTCGCCGACATCGTCGCGGTGGATGGGGACCCCGTGCAGAACGTCCGGCTTCTCGAGAATATTCCTTTCGTCATGAAGGCCGGCAAAATCTACAAACAGTAGGAGAGGCGCAATCCGCAGCCCGCGCTACGCATTCAACCGCTTCGGGCCGCTCACGGACGCATTGCCGCGCTCGTAAAAACGCAGCGGCCGGTGCGCCTCCTTCGTGATGCCGATCCGCACGCTCGTCCCAACCGCTCCCACCGGACGCAGCGCCGTCCCCAGCCACAGCTCTCCCAGGCGCGTCAGGTCGATCCCATCCAGCGCTCTTTGCACCCGCATCGCCCGCGCCAGTCGCCCCGGCCCGCTCGCAATCTTGGCCGGATTCTCCTTCACGCGAAACCCGCGCATCCACTCCACGCCCTCGATCGGCTCGGCCGCGCGGAACAACACTCCCGCCCCAACCCCCTTCGCCTCTGCCGAAATGTTCAGCATGTAGTGCATGCCATAGCAGAAATAGACGTAGGCGTGCCCCCTCTCGAGAAAAAGCGACCGGTTGCGCGCCGTCTGTCCGATGAAGGAGTGCGCCGCGGCGTCGTCGGGCTCATACGCCTCCGTTTCCACGATGCGCGCCGCAATCCGCCGCAGTTTTCCCCCGCGAGTAAGCTCGCGCACAAGTGTTTTGCCGATAAGGAACCGCGCCAGCTCGGCGGCGCTTTCAGGAAGTTCGGATCGGCGCAGCAATCGCGGCGCATTTTGCAAAGGCATGAGCGTGGATTTTAGCAGGAAGTACCGTCGAGCGGTTTTATCGTGGTGACGAACGAAATTCCCCGGCTCGCGAAAACGCGCTCTCTCGCCAAGCCGGCAATCGTGCGCGCGCTGGGCGCGTCAAATCCCCCCGCTTAATCGCGATACACGAATTCCAGCCGGATGCCCGCAACCTCGATCACATCCCCCGAAACAAGCTTCGTCGGATGCCTGATCTCCGTCCCGTTCACTTGCGGAACCCGGTCCGCGGGTCCGATGTAATAGGAGTTGTCCTCGCGCCGCGTAATCTGGGCGGCGACGCTCGGCTTGAACCACCCCTTGAGCCGGACCGTGGCCATCGCCGACTTCCCGATGACCGCCAGCTTGTCGCTCAGGGTATATTCCCGCTGATCCGTCTTCCCTTCTTGCACGATCAGCGACGCCACCTTCACTCGCGCCGGCGACACCTGCGCGCTTTCCCCCACCGCTGCGGCTTGCTGCAGAAAATTCCGGCGATCCTTCGTGTCGAGCATCACGGTCTCGTTGATTTTCGGCGCAAACGCTTTCGGCGCGCTCGGGTCGGCAAACCCTTCCGGCTCGCGGGAGTCCGCCACGACGATGCTGTGCTTTCCGATCGAGACCGAATCGCCCGGCTTGAGCGTCACCATCTTGATTCTCTGCCCGTTGACGAACGTCCCGTTCAAGCTCCCGAAATCCTCGAGCATCAGCCGTCCTTCTTCGTTGAATACCCGCGCGTGATAATGCGATACCGCCGGATTGTCGATGATCAGTCCATTATCCGGCGCCCGCCCGATGCTCACTTCCTTCGCCCCCACGGCGACTTCCTTCAGTACGGATTGCTCGAATTTCAAGACCAGCTTTGGCATCGCATCACCTCATTCGTACAATTTCAAATCCTCGGGCCCCTCGTTCTATCCGGGACCCCGATTAAGAATCCTTGAACCACCGTCCCAGCCGCGCCACCAGCGCCCCCACCAGGCTTGGTGCGTAGCGGACCACCACCACCGTGATGTTGTCTTCGCCGCCCGCTTCGTTCGCCATCTGGATCAACCGCCGCGCGCACTCCCGCGCATCTCCTGATTCCTCCAGCACGGCGGAGATTTGAGCGTCGCTCAGCTCCTTCGACAACCCGTCCGAGCAAAGAAGAAAGCTGTCCCCCTCCACGGTTTGCTGCTCCGATACATCCACCACCACGTCCTGCTCCGGCCCCAGCGCTCGCATCAGCACGTTCTGCAACTTGCTGTTATCGGCCTCGGCTTGCGTCATTTTTCCCCGCCGGACCTGATCGGCCACAAACGAGTGGTCGTGCGTCAACTGTTCCAGGCTCCCGTTCCGCAGGCGGTACGCGCGGCTGTCGCCCACGTGCGCGAAGAACACGCGGTTATCGTGGAACTGCAGGGCCACGACCGTCGCTCCCATCCCGCGGCGCGCCGTATCTTTCTCCGCCTCTTTGCGAATCGCTTGGTTCGCCAGGCTGATCGCCGACGCCAGCCTTCGCCCCGTCTCCGACGCCCCCAGATGCAATCCCCCGTAATATGTAAGCGTGGGATCTTTTTCCGCTTCCCGGCAATGGCTGACGATTGTCTCCACCGCAATCTTGCTGGCCACCTCGCCCGAGGCGTATCCCCCCATTCCGTCGGACAGCACAAACAGGTTGAGATCCTCCGCGACCCCGAAGTTGTCTTCGTTGTTCTCGCGGACTCGGCCCTTGTCCGTCGCTGCCGAAAACTCCATCGATAACCTGCCTATGGGTTCGTGTTCTGTTTTACAGGAGGCCATTTGAACTCGTGCACCTGATTGAATCCTTGGTCTTCCAGCCACTGCGAAACGCTCGAGATTCGCGCCGTATCGTATGGCCCCGAAAGTACGATGAAGTAATCCTGGATCAGGCCGTGGCGCGGAACCACCAGGGCCGGCAAACCCAGCTCCTCGATTTTCTTCGCCGCGCTCTCCGCTCGCTCTTTCCTTTCATACCGCCCCACCCACAAATACGACCCCGCATGAAACGCCGCCACTGAATCGGAGTTTTCCTTGAATGCCCTCTCCGCGCGCTTTTGAACGTCGCTCGGAACGCCACCTGCCGCCGCGGGGGCGTTCGCCGTGGGCGGGCTCCCTTGCGTCTGCGCCTTCGCTGATTTAGACGCGGCTAAATTTGTCGCTGTAGAGTCGCCGGCGTTCGCCGCTGGCGTGGCACCGCCGCTTGCACTGGCAGGCGCCGCTGCGGCTTGACCGTCTGGCTGTGGCTGCGATGCGGCGTTTGACGCGGGCGACGCCGCTCCGGCTGCGCTCGAAGGCATGGCAGCCGAATCGCCCGCCCCGGACGTAGGCGCGCTCGAATTCTCCCCTGTCGATTTCGTCGCAAAATCCGGAGGCACCGGGGTCAAAGCCTGCGGCAGAGACGGCGGTTCAATCAACTCCGCCAGCTTGGCCTTCGCGGCCCATCTCTGCGCTCCCAGCACTCCCACCACCAGAAGCCCGCCCAGCAGAATCCAGCCGAGCGGCGAACTCGACCGGCGCGGCGGCGGCAGCGCCGCTGGTGAATAAAACGGATTTGTCACGGGCGCGGAAGGCGCGTTCGACCCGTGCGTGGCTGGCGCGGGCGCGGCGGAACTTCGTCCGATCGGGTTCGGCGTCATCGCTGGCACTGTCCGCGGATTGGGCAGCCCCGACGGAGCGGGCCCAAGCGCTTGGGACAATTCGGCGATCGAGCTGAACCGTTTCGCAGGCTCTTTTTCCAGGCAGCGAAGTATCGCCCGCTCGATGGGCGCCGGAAAGGCCGGATCGATCGTGTGCGGCGGCGGCGGCGCCTCGTTCATCTGCTTGAGCGCGACCGCGACGGCGGTATCCGCCTGAAAGGCGGGCGCCCCCGTAAAAACCTCGTATAAGACCAGACCCAGCGAATAAATATCCGTCCGGTAATCGACCGCCTTGCCCGCCACCTGCTCCGGCGCCATATAGGCGGGCGTCCCCACCATCGCGCCCGTCAGCCGCGTGGCCACGTCCATGGAACGCGCGATCCCGAAATCCATGATCTTCACGTTGCCTTGCGCGTCAATCATCACGTTTTCTGGTTTCAGATCGCGATGAACGATTCCTTGCGCGTGCGCCTCTTTCAATCCCGAACAGATCTGCTGCGCGATATCCAGCGCCTTCCTCGTGGGCAGCCCGCCGAATCTCGTCAGAACGGACCGCAAGCTCTCTCCATTGACGAATTCCATCGACGTGTACGCCACTCCCGCGATGCGGTTGAAATCGTAGACGCGGCAAACGTTCTTGTGCGTGATTTTCCGCGCAAACAGGAGCTCGTTCTTGAACCGGTCCATCATCGCCTGGTCGGAGGCGATCTCCGGCTTCAATAGCTTCAGCGCGACGATTTCGCCCGTCTCGCGGTCCCGCGCTTTGTACACATTTCCCATGCTGCCGTGGCCCGCTTCGGCAAGAATGTCGTAGCGCTGCCCCAAGGCGGCCAGCGCCGCCGGACTGATATTCGTGATTAAAACGGAGTTTCCCGCATTTCTCTCTGCGCTGGAATCTTTGGGCGGATTGCTTCCTTGCGCCGCCACCCCAACGGGGTCGGATAGGAGGACGGTGTCGCGATGTTCCCCCTTGCGGGCAATGCCGGTGTCTGGGGGCGCCGGATTGGGCGGTTCGGGCATGGCTGTACTTCATAGAATACGGGGGAATCGGCGGCGTTTCGGGCGCGTCAAGTGCCGCTGTAGGGAAAGAGTATCTGGTACTTCTCTGGGCACCGCGGCGAGGTCACCCTGTCCCCGCCAAGGTCGCCCCCTCGCTATGGGCAAGGGCGGTGTCCATGACGCTCCCGCCACCGTCTCCGCCCGCCAATCCTTCCCCACCCGGCAATCCATTGTTTAACTTCTGGTTCTACCTTCCCTACGAACGATTGCGCGGCGGCCCGTAAAAGGGGAAAATTTCATCGGAGAAGCTATGGCCGAAACCAAAGCCCCGGCGCCGCAGACGAATCCCGAAGCCTACGAAAAGCGGCGTCGAACTCAGCGCGTCCAGATCATGATGCCGGTGTTAATCCGGGGCACCCACAAAGGACACGCCTTCGAAGAACCGACTCACACCATCACGGTCAACGCGCATGGATGTCTCGTTTTGATGAAGTCATCCGTCGAGCGCTCGCAGGAAGTGATGCTGGTGAACTCGAAGACCGCGGAAGAGCTTCCCTGCCAGGTGATGTTCGTGGGCCAGAGAGACGGAGAACGCGTCCAGGTGGGGCTTCAGTTCGCCGAACGATCGCCGCTTTTCTGGCGGATCATGTTTCCGCCGGAAGATTGGGACCCTTCTCAGCGGAAGCGCCACACGGGCGGAAACGCCGCACCCTCCGCCAAACCCGCCCCGCCATCCCCGCCGAAAAAATAGCGTTCCATCGAGGCCGGCTCGCGCCCTTCCTCAGCCGCCCCAGTCCCTTTCCCTCGGATGCGTTATCTTCATGGTGTGTCGCGAAACGACGTCGGCGGGTCAAACGAGCACCGATCGAGAAATGCTTTGTCCGTGAGAAACCCGTCGCGCCAGCGTCGAATATCGGCCAGCGACGCCGCTGCGACGCCGCCCTTCTCTCCCAGAAATACAATCACCACTCCGGCGGCGGGCTCGTCCGTGTGATTGGCCTCGCGGTAGCCGTCTATAAAGACCTGTTTTGCGAACTCCATTTGGCTCCGGCCCAGCGTCCCCTCGGGCAGCGTCCGAGAAGGCTCCGCAAAGACAAACAACGTCGGTTTGCCTTTCAGCGGCGCCCAGTCCCCGTCGAAAACCTTCACCTGCTCGTTTGCCGTCGTGAAATTCGAGTTCCCGGTCGCGTCGGGGTCGTCCGGGTCCGAAGGCCGCCGCAATTGCGAAACGCGGATCCACCCCGTGGTTCCGTTTTCCAGCTTGACCTGCACGAATCCCTCGCGCCCCTCGGTCATCTCGAATTCATCGTCGGGATCGGCGTAGAACAGGATTTTCGAGGTCTCGTCCGACATGGAAAACACCGGGGTCTGCGATGAACGCACCACCGCTATCGACGAAAGAAATTTCTGGTTCTTCGAAACCGATGTCAGCTGGTCGATTTGCTCGCGCGTGTTGCGCTCCTGAGCCTCGATCCCTTCCCGCTTGGCGCGAAGCGACGCAATCTCCGAACCCAAAACAGCCGGGTCCGCCGTATTGATCATCGGGCCCTCGGCGCCCGAGGCTGTGGGCCCTCCCGCGGAATGGTCCGGCACGGGCATCGTCCCCGCACCTCCCGCTCCGCTCGCCGCCGCCGCTACCGCGCGGGGTGAACTTCCTTTTTCCAGATAGATGCTCAGCCGGTCCAGAAAATCGTTTTCGATCCGCCCGTTCGACGGAATGATCACGTATTGCGAGTGGCCCGGATCGTCGCTCACATACCACGCCGTTATCTTGGCGCCCACGGAGACGAGCGTTTGCGACATTCCCTGCGACACAATATCGATGTGAAGTTGGTAGTGCGGATTTTCAAAGTGGTCCAATGTGTTCGCGCCCGCGCTTACAAAACCATCCAGCGTCGGCAATCTCTCGGTCGAAAACGCGCCCATCGCATCCAGAGCTTCCTGCACCTCCACTTGCGAGTGCGAATAAATCCTGTCAACCGGCTTCGCCCCGGCTTCCTGTCCCACGGCCGGCCTGCCATTCGCGCAGGCCGTCCATACAACGGCCGCGCACACCATCACTCGCCATGGCCCGCGGCTCTTCATGACATCGGCACCAGAAACAGATAATAGATCCATCCCTCTTCGCCCGTGTCCGTGCGCACCCGATACCAGAATTTCGACGTGCTCAGCACCGTCACCACCTGCCCCTTTTTCAGCCGCAGAATCGTCGAGGAGTGATCGTACGGATCCGTCTTCAGCGGAATGCCGTCCGCTTTGATTCGCCCTTGCGTGTCGAATTCCAGCTGCTTCAATTGCTTCTGCAGTTTGTCTTCCGCCGCCTGCGCGTCTGTCAGCATCGCTTGCTCTTGCGCCAGGTCGTATCGCAGCCCCGCGCTCTTATCGGCCGTGTTCACTTCCGCCGGCGTGGCGTGGACGCGCGAAGTCGGCATCGCGCCCCGGATCTGGTCCATGATCGACGCGTATTCCCCCATCTCCACGGACCCGTCCGAGTAGCAGTGCACCCGCTCCGCGTCCTCCACAAACACGGCGTCGATCCGCAGCCGGCTTCTCTGGTCGTTCACGGGCGTCACGATGTACCGCACCGTGATCGTTCCCATGTCGTTGCTTCCCGGAAAATGATCCGGAGTCAGCGCCTTCGTCCTCACTTTGTAAAACACCTGGCCTGCCCCCGGCGCGGGCGCGTCGGCAAACGCCTCCGAAGACTTTGCTGCGACCGCATCCTCAACGTCCGGGTCGCCCCGGTAGATATGGCTTCCCTGGATTGATCCGCTTTCCACCACCCGGCTCACCGCGTCCGCCAATTTGCTCGCCGGCACCGGGAGATCGACTGAAAATCCGATTGGTACTTTTCGGCGGGGGTCGTGATAGAACTGTGCGGAGCTAGGGGGAACCAACCAGAGGAGGGCGAGCAACAAACCCATCGTCTTGAACGACCGCCGCAACACGGCTTGGGGCAATGAGCACCGCCGTCTTGCTGCACCGCCTACGGTAGTAATTTCCGGAATCGGAAGTGATGCCTCACGCTCCGTTTCCCAAGCGCGAGCTAGACGATGGTCAGCCACGCGTCTACTTTACCAGCACGCTCCGGGATTTCGGAATACTCAAATGCGCGAATCTCGCGGCATTC
The DNA here is from genome assembly GCA_035503815.1 of Verrucomicrobiia bacterium. Classification (GTDB taxonomy): domain Bacteria; phylum Acidobacteriota; class Terriglobia; order Acidiferrales; family UBA7541; genus Palsa-295. Next base: position 1,526 of record DATJTF010000022.1, on the reverse strand, counting down.
GCCGCCCATGGACCCTTCCCCGAATGGGCGCAATTCGTTGCCGCCATTTGAGTCCGCGATTCTCTCTTTTCACATTCCCGGCTCTCAGGCTCACGCGTCCGCCAAACGCAGGGGAATTCCCCTGCCGTCTCACCGCTCGTAACTGTGCATGGTGAATTTCGCCTTCGTGGGGCTTGCATACGCCCGTCCGGGACCAGAAGCACAAATATGCGGAAGCCGTTAAGGCCGGCTCGCGTCCGCTGTCGCCGAACCGGCGAGTCTTTCCGTGACTATTTTTCGGAGAGTGTGAAGTCCACTTTTGCCGTTTCCTTCGCCGCGACCGTCACCTTTTCGTCCCACGTGAGCGGTTCGGTGAAGATTGGGCGGCTCACCATCTGGTTGGCGTCTACGTCCATCACGGATTCTTCGCGCGCCACGTGCCAGCCTTCGTGCCACGCTTCGATCGTGTACGTCCCCGCCGGGATATCCTTGATCGTGAAATTTCCCCGCGCGTCGGTGATCGCATAGTACGGATGATCCACCGTCAGGACTACCGCGTTCATCCACACATGCCCCGCGTCGCACTTGAGATTGGCGACTCCATCCCGGTTAAACGTCCGCTTCACCACATGATTCGCGATGGGAAACGGTATGTTGTAGAGTTCGGCTCCGGTCATGTGCACGTTGTGCAGGATCGGGTCGCTGCTGACCATGTCGAATTCGCCGCCCTTGGGAACGAGCATCACGTGCGGCACGTACCTGCAGTTTTTCTGATCCAGCGTTCGCTCGGCGACCGGCAAATCCATCGCCTTGCCTTTCGTGATGTCCTTCAGGTAGACCACCGTGTTTTCAACTCCGCCGTCCGGCGATATGACGATTCGTTCCAGGTCGCGGATCTTTTCCCCATTGGCGGCGCAGACCTCGGGATTCTTCGTGATCGGAAGCGTCACGGGCTGCGGTCTCGCGCCGGACCACTTCACTGTCCCCGTCACGCTTCCTCCATCTGTTACGGTAATCGCCTGGTACTGCGCGCGTGCCGTGCCGGTCCATAGCATGAAAATTGCCGCCACCAGCGCTTGTCCGGAAAGTCTCCAGGAATGATTCATTGGCCCGCCCCCATTCGCTCCGAAATCGATTCGCGATCTGCTTCACTACGGGACATCAATTCGCGGCCGCCCTCGACACCACGCGCCGAAATCCCACTGCACTCGACGCCCTCTTAATCGGCCGGAAGCTACTGTCCCTTCTGCTCTTTTGCTCGCGATGCCCTGCTCTTTTCCGGCTGGTACAGGACCATCAAGCTCCGGAGGTAATGCACCAGGTCCCATGCCTGGTTCGCATCCAGATAGTCAGCCCAGGAAGGCATCGGTGTTCCGTCGAGTCCGGTCATGAAGATCCGGTAAAGGTTGCCAGCTCAGGCGGTCGAAGCAACACTTGCCTGAAGTCTACTCGCGGGAGTCTGAAAACCTAAAGTCTTTCTCGGGCGTTGATTCAAGCGCAGCGAGACCTGGTCGAGCTGCGCTTGAGAGATGGGAGCCAGGTCGGTT
>DATJTF010000021.1:0-38980 GCA_035503815.1 Verrucomicrobiia bacterium | reverse complement strand
CACGCTGTAGGACTGGTCTCTGAGTTTGCTCTTGAGGATTTCGTGAGACTCCCGCGTCGTTTTCAGCAACAGCGCTTGCCGCTCAGGAACCGTCATCTTCTCCAACTTTTCTGCGAGCGTCGTCATGGTTGAATTTCCTCCTGTGTTTCGATTTGTTCGTTGCCTTCCGGTAAAGATGGAACAGAATCTTCCATGCCTTCGGGGCGACCGGCTTCCGCAGAAAGCTCATTCATGAGTGGAAAAACCAATTCCACGAGCGCATCGCGTTCGTCGGAAAAGGCAACCGATTGGGCCGGACGGCCTTCCGCACGGTCACCCGCGATCACGGCGGCAGAGAGGTTTCCTTTTTTGGCTTGGCGGATGATCTGCTTGGCGATGATCTGAGCGTTGGTGTCGGTGGGAAGCGGTTCGGCGGAATCCGCAGCCAAACCTTCGCGGATTGCCTCGGACAGTTTCTTGCTTCGTGGACGCCCGGCAGGGTTGCCGCTCTCGCCGGGCTTGAATCGCGTGGCGAGCCCGTGCGTGTTTCCGGGGGCGAAACTTTTGCCCCGCGGTCGCTTTTTGAGGCCGACGATTTTAGCGTCGATTACTGGCCTAAATTTTCTACGCGTCACGCCCTTCAAAAGTTTCCGGGATTTCGCTATTTTTTTCATAGTGACACCGCGTCCATCGCTTTTGCAGCTCGCTTCCTGATCACGCTCTTGATCCGCCCGATCTCATCGCGCCGCAACGAGCGACGGCCTGTCTCCGCGCAAACGATCCGGGAGTACAGCACGTTCGCTTCCTTGGCGATGTCGAACTGCGTCGCGCCGACCATCTTTCTTTGTTTCTTCAAGTCCATCCTCGAATCCCTCCGAAAGAAAACTTTTCCGTTTTCGGCTGCTATAGGAAGTTACCCGGCAGGAAAAAATCCCGACCTTCGGCTCTGGTAACCGAAGGTCTTTGTTGCATGGATTGGACTTGAACGGGACAACGTCCGATTAACGCCCCGAACAGCTGCATCTCGGGTAAATCGCGGGCTTCCCCGCCTCCGGGAAGGGCCTTGTAGATACCCTTTTCTTGGCTGTTACAGCCCCGTAGAGAGGTTTTCGTTCCGAAAGGGCGGATTTACCCGTTGGAGCGGGAAAGACGCGGAAATCCGTTCCACCCTGCAGCAAAAGCGGCTTATAAGCCCTGCGCCGGGAAATTCTTTGTCGCTGCCAAAAAACAAAAAATTCTTCTGACTCTGGAAGTGACTCGTCTTTCCCCAACACACAAAAAAGAGCTTATACGTAAGAATAATTGAAGAGCTTATACTCTTCAATTATTCGAGAGAGGCTTATACCTCTCTCGTATTATGCCGGCGGCTTATAAGCCTTTTTCCGAATCTGCAATTCAACTCTCCGCTCCCCCAAGGGCTTATAAGCCCTTCTACGACTCTCAGCAGAACTATTTTTCTTCAAATCAAACAAAACGGGTTCTATTCAAGTAGGGAGAGAAGGCTTTGGGAGTGATTGGCCCCACGGCTCCTCGTGACCATCACTTCCATCGCCGACTCCCACTAAAGGAGCTTTATGAAAAAGCAAAATGTGATCGAGCTGTCGAACAATTCCAACTCAACAGACGCATTCGAGTCTGAGTTTGACCTTGAAGAGTTTCTCAAGAAGCTTTCCAGCAGAACGGGACACAATTTCAGAAATCACTTCAAAGGTTCCGGGTCCATGTCCGCAGCAGACCTGAAAAGGTTGATGTTCCAGTCTCTCTTGGAATCCGTAGACGACGGAGCTTGGAAAGCGACGATTCAATCCGAGATTGACGACCTGATGGCTTTCGATGCGGATTTCAAGGCCATGGACGGAGGTGATCCCGAGTAACTTAGGTAGATATCAAGCCGAATCCAACGGGGGCGGCGTCCCGCGAGTTTTGCTTTGCGTCTCGCACCGCTGCCCTCAATGGATTTAAAACGCAAAGGAGATTCCCTTGAAAGTCAAACCTGGACAGCGATGGGACTTCGAGTTCCATGGCGGACCCAAACTGCGCTTCCGCCAAATAGGAAAAAACGGAAAGGTCGGCGCGTGGCGCAAGGTCGGCAAAGAGATTTGGTACGTGATTGGAGAAGGCGGCGGGCTCCCGCTGAATTTGTTTCATCCTTTTCAGGAAGCCATCCTCGATTCCGCGATGAAGATTTCGCGCGGCAAGCGCGATTTCCGGCACGTGCGGAGGCCGCTGGTGCGTGGCCTTGCCGCCGCTGCCGCGCTGGTCGGCTGCGAGATGGTGGTGGAGGACAAGAATTACGTGCGATTCCTTCGTAAGCAGTCACCGTCGATGGACTTCGCGCTCATTGATTTCCATCATCACAGCCCGGAAGAGTTCTTCAAAAGGGACAAGCACCGCAACATAGTCAAGAACCGCAAGAACCTCCCGAAGAGAGCCTTGGGAGAGTTGGCGCATGTGCTGAGAAAGCGCAGACCCGAAATTCTGAAACGATTGGAGCGAAAAAGCCCGGCCATCCTCCGCTGGCTGATCGTCGTGTTCGCTCCCAGTTTGTACGCGGAGCGCAACGTGTGGCTGGTTCCGGCGCGTTCGCGAAAGGAGAACTGACGTGGACGAACAAAAATATCTTGTCGCCCGGCGGAATCACCGCAACGCGGTCGCTCACCTGGAAGCTTTGAAAACCAAACAGCGGAAGTGCGAGCGGCAGGTGAAGGCCATGAGCGTGCTGCTCGAACAGCAACAAGACAAGCTTCAGCGGATCAACGAGGGTCTCGCCTTGGCGGTGGCAAAACTTCGTTTTGCCAAGGAAGTCTACGGCCCGCTGCGTATGGAGTGGAAAAAAGCAAATCCCAAACAGGAGAGGCACGATGAAAAAGAAGCGCGCAGGAGCACAACGGAACGAAAAGCTGGCGTGCATGATCATCTCGATGTTTGACGAAGTCTGGGGCGAGCGTTCCAGCAAGGCCCGATGCCTTGCGGAAGACATAGCGTCTGCGGCCGCAAGCACCAAAAACAAAGAAGTGGAAAAAGTCTTTCTTGCCGTGCATGACGCGTTTGATTTCGGCCACGACGCCTGACCCGATTGTACGGTAGCGCCGGTAGCGGTGGTAGCGCTACACGCTCTGTAACCCGCTCCGAGCGGTTATGGAGCTCTTGAACCTGGCGATTCCAGTTCGCGGATGTAGCTTTTTCTAGGTCTCCGCGAACTCGCGATCAGCCTTTCACAAACGCCTATTTCACCAGAATCCGAGCACTGCAGGACGCTGAAAAGGCGTTGTGGAGGAAGAATGTCTACCAGCATTGGGTTTCCGGCGAGAGACCTTCGGGCGGTCTAGCTTCCGTTCCCCGCCGTAGACACGAGCCTACGTCTACAGCGTAGGAGTAGACGAGGGCGCCAGAACGGCCTTGGGTTTCGACAAAAACGGATTTTATCCGGTAGAGGAAAGCAAAAATGTCTACCGGACCAGACGCAAAATCGCGTACCCTTCCGCCGCGCGCTGTCGACGGGTCAAGGAGGAAACTCTTGACTCGAAAACGGCACCAGGACGGACAGTTGCTGAAACTGAAACACGGATGGGCTGTCAGGTTTTACGAAGCTGGCGATTCGCAGCGTCGGCGTGTCCAGAAGTTTCTCGGAGACTTCTCGGAACTGCCTACGCCACGAGCCGCCAAGAATGTAATGCAGGCCGAGATGGTAAAGATAAACCAACAGTTGGCCCTTCCAACACGGTCAACCCTAACCTTCCGCGTAGCCGCAAAAGAATGGATCGCGGAATGCGAATCACGGAAACAGAAACCGATCAAACCTAGCGTGGCTCACAATTGGAAGTGCATCCTCAAAAATCACCTGAACCCGCCCCTCGGCGAATTGCCCTTGGCGGATGTCGGGAACCGCACGATGCGCTCTGTGGTCGAACGTCTCGCCAAGAAAGGACTCGCACCAGCGACCATCCGCAACATCACGCTGGTCGTTAAATTGGTGCGGGCCTCCGCCCTTGACGAGGACGGAAACCAGCTGTTCCCGATCAAGTGGAATTCACGATTCATCGATATGCCCACCGTGGACGAGAAGAAACAACGGAAGCCCTCGTTCACGGTTGAGCAGGTCACGAAAATCGTGAAGTCTGCAACGGGGCGGGTGCAAATGGCTTGCATCCTTTTCGCCTCAACCGGACTGCGGGCTGGCGAACTGCTCGCCTTGGAGGTCCGCCACTTCGACGGGACATCCGTGCGGGTGGAGCAGAGCGTTTGGGGAGGCAACGGTAAGGTCGGCACACCAAAGACAGCGAATGCCTACCGCATCGTTGACCTGCACCCCGACGTTGCTGCCCTACTGAAACAGTTCATTGGCGACCGCTCGTCAGGTTTCATCTTCCAAACCAGCAGCCGCAAACCTGTAACGCAAACCAATCTCCTACGAAGAGAGCTACACCCGCTGCTCGCTGACCTCGGAATCAAGCTTTGCGGTTTCCACAGCTTTAGGCGATTCCGAAACACGTTTCTCAGGCAGCAGCGCTGCCCGGATTCCCTTCTGAAATATTGGATGGGGCATTCGGCAGTTGGCATGTCCGACCTGTACGACAAGTCATCCGAGGACTTGACCTACAGAAGGGATGTGGCGAAGGCGATGGGAGTTGGTTTCGAGCTTCCCAAGGCCCTCACTCCGAAACGTCCGAAACCCGTCTTATCGGGCGTAACGGACGTTTCGGTTGAAGCGGAGCAAACGGAGGCAATCCCTTGCTAACCCTTGTAAACATTGGGGAAAAATTGGTAGGGGCGGTGGGGATCGAACCCACGACCTTCGGCTTAAAAGGCCGCTGCTCTACCACTGAGCTACGCCCCTGGGGGAAGACAAACCGGCACAAACCATGTTTTCGCTTTGGTGATTTGGCAGGTCTAAGTGCAATATGATTTTATCGTGCGGGCAGAATGGGGGCAACAGAGTATTCTGCAGCGCGAGGCCTGGCGCGCTTCGTCCTGCGGATCACGTCAACTCGAGCGTTCAAACACAGAGAGCTTTGGGCTTTTTGCTTATTGAGACCACCAACAATTCCAGACGATTTTGTCGCCGCCCAGAGAAACGAGCGACGCGACACTTCCGGTCAACTTTAATCCGCAGGGGAGAGGTCGCTCAGCCGGGGTGCCGCGCGTCCACGTTTACGTTTCCACACGTAGTCTTTTCGCACTTTTTGCTGATGCTTTTTCACTTGCAGCTCGATTTCCGCGAACGCCGCCTTCGTACCCGACCGGACATCGGGGCCCAGGCCGCTGCCCCGCAGCATTCCCGTCGGCAAAGTCAAATTCAGCTTCACTTCAAACTCGGAAGTTCGCGGCTGCTTTTCGAGCGAGGCATGAAGCAGAATGGCGTCCGGCTGATAATTCTTCAACAAGCGATTCAATTTTTCGATATGGTGTTGCGCTTCCTTTTCAACGGATTCGCGATAATCGCCGTGCATGTTGCTGTATGCGGTTTTCATTCGAGCACCATGGTCAACCTTGTCCTGCCAAGCGGAGGGAGCACTGGCATTGAAGCGTACTCAGGATACCGCCGCGCTGCGGAGGTTGCAACCGGATGTCCAGGCATTCAAAAAAAGCGACCCGTTTAGGCCCGCAAATTGACACGCGCCCCGTATGCGTCATAGTCTGCAGGTACGGCGAACGAAGTGCACCGGGGAGGACCTTGGGCGGTTGAATTCCATGGCAGAACGACCCAAGAGGGGACAAATTTTGGTCGGGCCTGCCGGATGGTCCTACGACGATTGGAACGGCATCGTCTATCCTTCGCGGCGGCCCCGTGGATTTCACGAAGCGGCATACCTCGCCGAATTCTTCGACACCATCGAAATCAACACATCATTTTACCAGCCGTTGCGGCCTTCGCTGGCGGCTCAATGGATCGAACGTGTTTCTTTCAATCCACGATTTCGATTCACGGCCAAGCTTTGGCAGAAATTCACGCACGAGGGCGGGACTACTGCTGCCGATGAAAAATCGGCTCGCGAAGGATTCGATATCCTCCACGAAGCCGGAAAATTGGGCGCCGTGCTGCTGCAATTTCCATTTTCCTTCCATCGCACGGCTGAAAACACGGCGCGGCTGGAAAAGATGCTCGACGCATTCAAGGCTTACCCTCTGATAGTCGAAATCCGACATTCTTCCTGGTCCAAAAGCGAGTTCTACGAATTGCTCCACAAACGCAGCGTTGGCCTGTGCAATATCGATCAGCCGTTGATCGGGCGTTCTGTGAAGCCGGCCAGCGTCACAACTTCCCCGACCGGCTACGTGCGGTTGCACGGGCGACGTTACGATACGTGGTTTTCCGACGACCCCGCGAGCCCTCCCGAAGAGCGCTACAATTACCTTTATTCGGAAGAAGAGCTTGAACCGTGGGCCGAGCGGATCCGGCGGATCGAGGACCACACACAGGCCACTTTCGTAGTCACAAACAATCATTACCAGGGGAAGGCCATCGTCAACGCCCTTCAACTCATTCACCTTCTGACAAAGAACAAGGTGAAAGTCCCCGAACCGCTCCGCTCCCATTACCCTCAACTTAACTCCATCGCCAGCGAGCCGGAGAAAGAGCCGACGCTATTCCCGTTATCCACGGACTGATTGGGGGTGCAGACGCTGAAGAGTACCCCCGCGTGGTGTGGGCCTTTGACACACCCGCAGCCCGGAGACAATCCCCGCACTCATTTTTGAGGAAAAAAGCTACTTCTTGAAGAGGTCTTCAAACGCCTTGCGCGCATCATTCGGGCGGGAAGGACTCGTGGTCTCGGCCGCCGGCGCTTTGCTGGCGTACGTGACGGGCGAAGTGTCCTTTTCCACCGTCATCCGGAATTCGAAAAATTTGCAATCGTTCTTGGCGTCCTTTTTCGCGATTCGCTCCGGGATGGGCTGCGTGCATTCGAATTGCTTGCCCGTGTCGAAGTGCACGCACTGCTTGCAACAGTGGAGTTCCGACTGGCACCGGGGGCACGTTCCATTCGCGTCAAACCCCGGCGCCAGGACCGCGCCGCAATTTGAGCAGCGCGCCCTCATCACTGTTCCCACCATTCGTGGCGTCCGCGGCCCGAGCAAATCCTGCTGTTTCGGGCGCGGCTCTCCATTGGGACGATCGGTCCGCTCGCGCTTCTTCTCGCGGGCGTCACGATCTTCGTAGCCCCTCTGCCTATACTTCCGCTCCATGCTGTCCTCCAGGGGGATGTCACATCATACGCCTAATTACCCCCGGCTACCCTAAATTGAAATGCTCGTGACGGCGTCCCAATCGCAGCTTCACAACTCTGCGGTCATTTTTCTTTGCTTCTCCTGGCTGCCCGCCTGGCCCAACTCCTGCATAGACCTTCGAATGGCAGGTCCGGCTGCAGGAATTTCTCGCTTTTTCCGGCCGCCGCCGCGACCGCTTCCGCGGCCAAATAGCCGCTGCGAACAGCTCCCTCCATCGTCGCGGGCCATCCCGTGCGGGTCCAATCCCCCGCCAGAAAGAAATTCCGCACGCCGATATCCTGCGCCGGACGCCAGCGGTCCACGCCCGGGGCCGGAGAAAACGTCGCATTTACTTCCTTGATTACGGTGGCTTTTACTAGTTCTGCGTCCTTGGTCGCCGGCAGGACCTCCGCCAATTCCTTTCGGCACATCTCGATGATTTCCTGGCGCGACCGCGGGACCAGGTCGTACGACGCGCTGATCACCAGTTGCAGGTACTGTCCATCCTTTTGAGCAGGTCGAGCCGCACCGCCGTTGCGCGCTGCCCCGGTTTCCAATAGCAGGCTCTTGTTGAATACCCATTGCGTCGTGTGGTCCAAGAGGGTCAGAAAGGGTTCCGTCATAACCGGACGGTCAAACCAAAAATGGGCGCTCGTGATCGGCGAATTCTCCAGGCGCGGCAACCCCTCGAGAACGTGTCCAGGCTCCGCCATCTGTTTCGGCAGCAGATTCAGGAGCGCGTCTTGGGGTACAGCCGCGACACACGCATCGGCAGGCACAATCGATCCATCCTCCTGCACTGCGCCGGCAAAAGCGCCCGCCTCGAGGCGAATCTCCCGGACGCCCGACCGCAATCGCACTACCCCGCCTCGCTTTTCAACCGCTTGCTTGCATCCCTCGTAGAGATCCGCCAAGGGCACGGTGGGGATTCCCACACGATACCCGCTGCGGCTGGCGAGGAAAGCCTTCCAGAACACTTCGATTCCGTAGAGCGCGTCCATGCGCGCCAGCTCTTCATCAAGGGCGCTAACCAGAACTACGCGCCAGTAACGCTCGATGGCGCCCGGCGTCTGCTTCATCCGGTGCAGCCAATCGAGCATCGAAATGCCCTCGGCGCCGGACGGCTTTCCTCCCGATTTTGCCACGGCTAGAAGCGCCGCGCCGATGCACCGCTTGTCCGCAAAGCTCAAAGCCCGGAAAAACATGAACGAAGGAGCCATGTGGAGCGGCGGCGGCAACCAGGACGATTCGATCGTCGACCTTCTTCCCCTTTTATCGGCGAAGATCAGCCGGTCGTAGAACCGGACCATGTCGGTCGCTCCCGCCCGCCGGTAGAAATCCGCCAGATTGGTGCAGCAACCCAGCGTGACGTGCTGGCAATTGTCCACTTCGCTCCCGTCCGGCAACGTGTAGGAAGTGGCTCGCCCGCCCAGATGCGGCCGCTTCTCCAAGAGGTGGACGCGGAACCCGGCTTCAGCCAGCGCGACGGCGGAGCTCAGCCCCGCCAACCCGCCGCCGATCACCAGTACGTTTTGCGAGGGCATCCCTTTTCCACCATCCGCCCATTCCCGCGACGAGCAGGTATTGAACTTTTTCTCCGCTGGAAAGTGAAACGCGGCCGGAGAAGACGTCGAACCCCCGCTCTTCGATTCGCGCCAGCAGGGAACTGTATGTCCGGATCAGAGCCCAAAGCGTCGCCCGGCTGTCCGCGTCTACAAGACTCAACAATTCGGCGCCTTCTTCGTAGTAATGCCACGCTCGATCGGCCTCGAATTGCAGCAACTCCCGCAGCTTTTCCGAATGAGGTCCGCGCAATTCATCTCCAGCGACTCCAAAACGCACCAGATCATACTGTGGAAGATAAACCCGGCCAATTTCGCGGTCCGCGCGAACGTCGCGCAAGATATTCGTCAATTGAAACGCCAGCCCGAGACGCTCCGCCAGCTCGAGGGCTCGCGGGTCGCAAAAACCGAATACGTGCAGGCATGTGAGCCCCACGGTTCCCGCCACGCGGTAGCAGTATTCCGATAACTGTTCGAACGTAGCATAGGAAGGAATCGTCAAATCCATTTCTGCGCCGAGAATCAAGTCGTGAAAGTAGCGCGTGGGAATCTTGAATCGAGCGATGGTGTCGGCCAGGGCGGGAAGAATCGGATGGGCGCCGGTATTTCCCGCAATCGCTTCGTCCAAGAGTCTCCTCCAGCGCACCAGCCCGCGCCGCTTCGCATCAATATCGCCATTCTCGTCGGAGACGTCGTCCACCAGCCGCATGAACGCATAGAGCGCGCAGAGCGCTCTTCGTTTCGCCTTCGGCAGGCCGAAAAAGGCCAGGTAAAAACTGCTCTTCGCCCCGCGCGCAATGCGGTTGCACTCAGCGTAGGATTCCCGGACTCCCTCCGCGTAGGACGGCAGCGACGGGCGCGAAGACTCAGCGCCATAGGGCGATTCGGGGCCGCGGGCAGCTTCGTCATCCGAACCGAACGCTGAGGTTGGCGCGATTCGAGCGGGGCGCGACCCGCGCACGACCACCGTTCGGACCAATGTTCTTCCCAGCAGTTTTGCTTGCGTCCACTTCGTAAGCGCCGGGCGCCGTTCGAGAGTGTTGTATCCTTGGCGTTCGATCGCGTCCAATATCGCCAATCCACCCCGGGTGAACATCTCGAGGTCCACTCGCAGAAATGGTTCTACAGTCTGTGGAAGCGCCATTCCCGCATGGAACAGTTGGCGGGTCCGCGCGATAAGAGCCTTCATCAATTCGGCGTATCGCTCATCGAAGCGGCGCTCGACGATGTCCGCGTCCGTCAAGCCATGCTTCTCGAGTTCTTCGAGAGGAATGTAGATTCGCCCCTTCTCCAAGTCGCGCGAAACATCTTGCCAGAAATTCGCCAATTGCAGTGCGGTGCAGGTGAAGTCCGACAACCGGTGCCGCTCATCGTCGCGGTAACCGCACACATAAAGCACAATGCGCCCCACGGGGTTCGCGGAGTAGACGCAGTAATCGAGCACACCGCCCCACGTCGGATACCGCTGAACCACCTGGTCCTGGCGGAATGCCTTGAGCAAGTTGCGAAACAGGTCGAGCGGAATATCCTTTGCGAGGATTGTCTCGCGCAGAGCGATCAGCACAGGATGCGCCTGCGAATCACCGTCCGTGCAAACGCGCAACAGCTCCGCTTCCCAAGCGTCGAGCAGTTCAAGCGCCCGGCCCCGGTCGGCCACTTCATCGCCTAGATCGTCGGACCAGCGGCAATACGCGTAGACATTGTAAAAATGCTGGTGAAGACGGCGGGGCAAAAGCCACGAGACGACATTGAAATTCTCGTAGTGGTGCGTCGCCAGCCAGCGCGTGTAGCGCTGCGCCTCTTCCGGCGTGCACCCCTCCGGAGGCAGATTCGTCGCGATAAGCAATTCAGGCGTAGCGAGCATAGAGCTCTTGGCAAGGCGGAAAAATTAGCCCGCGCACTTATTTGCCGGGAAAGTCTTCGGCGACCGCGTCGTATCGCCGGTGAAAACTCATTCGCGTATCTCGGCTCCGCCCGCGCGCGAAGCCCGCATCAGGCGCAAACCGTCAGGGGATAATGGCGGTCTTCAGCTCGCCATTCCGATGCTTCATATGTTCGAACACCTTGGGCAAATCCGTCAGCGGCACTTCGCCGGTGATGAAATCACTCGCCCGGATTTCGCCGCGCGCAATCGTCTCCAGGGCCTCGCGAATGAACCGGGGCGCGTGATGAAACGTGGACTTGATTGTTACTTCGGAATAGTGCAGCGCCGCCGGATCGATCTTCACTTCCGAACCCCGCGGGCAACCGCCGAAGAGGTTGACGGTCCCGCCTTTGCGCACGAGTTGCAACGCCCATTCCCAGGTCTTGGCTTGGCCAACAGCTTCGATCACGGCATCGGCGCCACGCCCGCCGTCGGTCAATTGCTTGACCAGACCGACCGGGTCCTCAATTTCCTCGACGTCGAACGCCGCAATCGCTCCCAGCCTCTCAGCCGCCCTGACCTGGCTCAGGCGCTTGCCAATAGCGATTACACGAACCCCGCGGCCCGAAAGAACTCGGATGAATTTCAGCCCGATTGGCCCGCAGCCGATGACCACGACCGTGTCATCCGGATTGACGTTCGTCTCATGGATGCCGCGAAGGACGCATGCCAGAGGCTCGGCCATGGCCGCATCGGTGAAGGGCACGCCCTCGGGAATTTCGATCATATTCTGACGGACGATCCGGCCGGGAATGCGAATATATTCGGCGTAAGCGCCGTTGTTGAATAGAAGATCTTCACACAGATTCGGCTGGCCTTTGAGGCAATAGAAGCAAGTGTTGCAAGGAGCGGAGTTTGATGGGAGGACTCGCATTCCCTTGTGTAGCCCATGATTCACCGAACGCCCTTTTTCCTCGATGACACCCGCCAGCTCGTGCCCGAACAGCGACGGCGGCTGAATCATCCGTGCATGGTATCCGCGCTTCCAAACTTTCAGGTCCGTCCCGCAAGTGAGGGCGACTTCGACGCGGACCAGCACTTCATCGTCCGCGAGGATGGGAATGTCCACGCGCTCAATTTTCAGATCTTCTTGGCCGTACAGGACGGCCGCAGTCATGTGTCCGTTGCGTTCGCTTCTCATTCGTGATGTATCACCACTTTCAATGTATTATCCGCCGGGCGGGCCGCCATTTCCAAGGCTTCACCGATCCGCTCGAGCGGAAACCGATGCGAAACCATTTCCCGAACCGGGAGGCGCCGCTCGAAGACAAGCGCGGCCGACTCTCCCTGCTCCTCGACGGAAGCGCTATAGCTCCCCAGAATCTCTTTTTCCTCCACCCCTACAGCCGCCGCAGGAAACTCCAAACGCATGACGGGATCGTTATGAGCAAACAGTAGCACGCGTCCGCCAGGGCGTGTCAAAGCCAACCCTTCGGCGACCAATAACGGGTTGGGCACGGCGAGTAACACGGCGTCGGCGCCTCTCCCCCCCGTTCGTTGCCCGATTTTCTGCAGCAGACTTCCTTCCGCGGGATCGAACGATTCTTTCGCGCCAAATCGCACGCTGGCTGCCCGGCGGCCTGCCATTGGGTCGCTCGTATAAATCTCGGCGCCCTCCAGCCTGGCCAGCATCATGAGGAGCATTCCAATCGGCCCTTGTCCCATCACAAGGACGGTTTCGCCGGGCGCCACGCGGGCTTTGCGGACCGCCTTCAGACATGTGTTGACCGGCTCAACGAATGTTGCATCTTCGAAAGTCACATCCGACGGCAGCGCCAGCATTCCTCGCTCGACTATCCAGGGCATTGCCCGCACGTACTCCGCAAATCCTCCGCCGTTCGGGTCGAACCCGGCCGTCAGCCCGGTCTTCTTGTAGCCCGCACACTGCGAGAAAAGCTTCCGCTCGCAATAAAAGCAGCTCCCGCACGGAACGTGGTGAAAACTGACGACGCGGTCGCCCGGCTTGAATTTCTCCACCCCTCGCCCTACTTCCACCACCGTGCCCGCCAACTCATGCCCCAGAATCTGCGGCGGGTTGACGAAACCGTGATGAATCTTCTTGATGTCCGTACCGCAAATCCCGCACGCCGCTACCCGAAACAGCACTTCCCCTTCGCCGATTTTCGGTACGGGGACGTGCTCCACAACAACCCGACCCTTACCGCGATAGACGCCCGCGCGCATCATGCCCGCCGCTTTCGGATGTGCGTCTGTTGAGATCGTCGGTGCAGTCGAATGGCTCATCGCGCGATTGCCGCCCTTCGCGTACCCGCCGGCCCGCCTTCTTCGAGGGCGTTCATCCTCACCGCAATGTGCTCCACGTACCGACTGAGAAATCCCGCCAACTCTTCCGCCGCGCGTTTGCTTTGCTGGCCCAGCTTCATCAGGCCGGGGACGGCTTGCGGGTGCATCATCGCTTGCCCCACTACACGCGCGTAACTCACGCGGCCGTCTTCGTCGAGAAGCGCCGTCATGTCCAGCGGCAAATCCTCATCAGAACGGTCGCTGATGGCCCGAATGCCGATGCCGGGAATGCCTTCCTCCTTGCCCGCCAGCAACACGTCGAAGCTTTCCATCTCCACAACGTCCGCCAATTCGCCGAGCACCCGTTTTTCTTCTGCGCTGGCCACCACGTGCCCAGCCGTGTAAAACCGGTCCACGAGCAAGGCACTGCAAGAGTCGGCGAACTCAATCAGCGGCCGGCTCGCAGCCAAACTACCGCCTCGAGCATTCGGTTGCAGCGGCTCGCAGGTCACCCCCCGGCCTGCGACAACTTGCCCGACCTCAATGCCCGTTCGCAAGCTTCCCGCCAGGCCCGAACTCACCAATGCGTCGAACCGCTCTCCCTCGCGGAGAAGGCGGGTGACGGCCCGGCTCGCTCGCCTTGGCCCCACTCCCGTCAAAAGCACCGTAATTTCCGCGCCGCCGATTTCCGCGCGGAAGATGTCTCCCGGAGAGTCAGGCCCTTGCTCCTCAAACTTCTCCGCCGTCCGCCAGGGAGCGAACTCGTTGGCCAGAGCAAATGTTACGAGAAATCGCAAAGTCTCCTCTTAAGCCGCCGCGCTTCCGATGGCATGGCCTGCGCTCTCGGATTTTCTGATCGGGATGTAGCCATGGGCCGAGTACCACTGCACAGCTCGTTCGAGTGCTTTCTCAACCGGACCCGGTGCGTAACCCAGCTCCCGCGCGGCCTTATCGCTCGACACAAACATCCGGTGGCGCGACATTTTGACGCCCTCCACGGGAATCTGCGGCTCTCTGCCCGCCAGCCGTGAAAAGACATGATCCGCGTATCCCGCCGCCATGGCCACGGCGTGCGGCAGCCGAACGCGCGGGGCCGCCTTTCCCGTAATGGCCGCGAGCGCGTCTAAAATCTGCTTCA
Source organism: Verrucomicrobiia bacterium (assembly GCA_035503815.1). Classification (GTDB taxonomy): domain Bacteria; phylum Acidobacteriota; class Terriglobia; order Acidiferrales; family UBA7541; genus Palsa-295. The sequence continues at coordinate 24,927 of DATJTF010000021.1, read as the reverse complement.
GCGTCATGTTGCGTGCGCCGAGGATATAGCGTTCGCCGATTCTTCCTCTCTCCGCGGCCAGCAGGTGTCCCGCCGCCACATCCTCGACGGCGACGACGTTCAAACCCGTATCGACGTAGGCCGGCATTTTGCCATTCAAAAAATCCACCACAATTTTTCCTGTGGGGGTGGGCTTCCAATCGCCGGGACCGATCGGCGCAGTTGGATTTACAATCACGACGGGGATTCCGGCCGCTGCCGCCTTCTTGGCCTCCTCCTCCGCCATGAACTTCGATCGCTTGTAATTGCCGATCATCTCGCGCAATTCGGCGCGAGTTTCTTCATTTGGCAATTCGCTTCCGCGGGGTACGGCGATCGTCGCCACCGTGCTGGTGTAAACGATTCGTTTCACGCCGGCGCGCTGCGCCGTTTCGAGCAGCATCCGAGTTCCCACCACGTTGCTCTCGTACAGATCTTCGGGCCGGCGCGTCCACAACCTGTAATCCGCGGCAGCGTGAAAAACGCGATCGACGCCCTGCATCGCGCGGCCAAGCGAAACGGCGTCGCGCAGGTCGCCTTCGACGCATTCCACTTCAACACCTTCCAGCGCATCCCGCCGGCTTGTGGGGCGCACCAATACACGCACCCGCTCGCCCGTTCTCGCCACCTCCCTGGCGATGTGGCTCCCGACGAATCCTGTCGCGCCGGTGACCAACGTTGTCATATTGTCAGGAGTTCTCCTGCCTGCCTTAAGCCCAGCGACCGTCGTTCTGCTGCAGTTCTTGCGCGGATATTTTCACGGCCACGAACGTCCGCGCGCCCTTGCGCAGATTTTGATATCGCGCCAGGGCATAGAGCGGGAATGAGTGCCGGTACAGGTGGTACCTCAAATAGAACACGCAAGGAAATCCCGTGCCCGTAAACTCGGGCTCGTCCCAAGTTCCCTCCTCGTTCTGGTGCTTCGCAAGCCAGGCCGCAGCGCGCTCCGTAGCCGGATCTTCCAATCCCACGGTAGCCAGCAGCCCGATTAATCCCCATGCCGTCTGCGACGCGGTGCTCTTACCGCGCCCTCTCGCCGACGAGTCGTAATACGATTCGACCGATTCGCCGAATCCACCGTCTTCGTTCTGCACCGATATCAGCCACTCCGCCGCCCTCATGCAATCGGGATGGCGACTCAGCCCTAAAGTCTCGAGCGCACGGAGAACGCCACTCGTCCCGTAAATGAAATTCACTCCCCAGCGCCCAAACCAGGAACCCTCGGGCGTCTGATCGTGCCGGAGAAACGCGCGCGCGCGCTCAAGAACAGGATGCGAGGCGTTCCATCCCATCTGTCCCAAGCATTCGATCGCTCTTGCGGTCACGTCCGCCGTCGAGGGGTCCAGCATCGCATTGTGGTCCGCGAACGGAATGTTGTTCAGGAATTCGAGATTGTTTTCGTGGTCAAACGCGCCCCAGCCGCCGTCGCTGTTCTGCATGCTCACCAGCCAAGCCAGCCCGCGCCGCACCGCCGCTCTTAACCGCTCTTCTTCCGGATCCGCTACGCGACTCAGCGCCATCAAGACAAACGCCGTGTCGTCCACATCCGGGTAGAAGTCGTTTCGGAATTCGAATGCCCAGCCGCCTGGATCTGCCTTCTTGTTTTTCACCTGCCAGTCGCCAGGACCGAGAATCTGCTTGTCCACGAGCCAGCGTTCGGCGGCGACCAGGGCCGGGTGCGCCGCATCAATCCCCGCCTCTTCCAACGACACCATGGCGATGGCCGTGTCCCACACCGGAGAGATGCAAGGCTGAATCCGCAGCGTATCGCCTTCGTGAATCTCGTACCGCTCGAAGAATTTAATCTCACGCGCCACCAGCGGATCGCTGGGCGCTTTTCCATCGGCCAGCAGAGCGCAAATCGTGTTCATCATTCCCGGATAAATCGCCCCGAGCCCTTCGCTACGCTCCATCCGCTCGAAGACCCATTGCCGCGCCCGCTCCACCGCCAACTTCCGCAGAGGATTTCTCGGCAGCCGGTCGTACATTTTGATGAGCTTGTCTGCCGCCAGGAAGAACGTCCGCCAGGTAAACAGCTTTCCGCTCCACGTCAGCGACGGCGGCTTGGCTGCCGGATCCTTAAACAGATCCGTCACGGAGACGCCATCGGGCAGGCGCCAATCGGGCTTCCTCGCGTAGATGATGGAAAGCGGCACCACGATCGCCCGCGTCCAGGAAGACATTTCAATCAGATTGACGGGGAACCAAGTGGGGAGGAGAACGAGTTCGGGAGGGATCGAAGGCGCGTGGCTCCAATCAATCGCACCAACCATCGCCAGGTAAAATCGGGTATAGGAATTCGCAGCTTCCAGCCCCCCCAACTCGAGAATCTTTTCTTTCGCCTTTCGTAAATGAGGCTCGTCGGCATCGTCCCCGGCCAGTCGCAGCGCCACATAGGCTTTCACCGTCGCGTTCAATTCCGACGGGCCGTCGTGGTAAATATTCCACCCGCCGTCGGACATCTGGTGACGGCGAATGTAATTCGCCAACTTGGTGACTTTTTCCGACCCTAGATTCCCCAGCAGGTGCAGGTAAAGAATGTAATCCGATTCCAATGTGGTATCGGCTTCAAGTTCGCCCCACCAGTAGCCTTCTTGCGCCTGCGCGGATAAGAGCCATTCGGTGGCGCGTCCCAGGGCCCGGTCAACCACGGTACCGAAGTCTTCGGCCGTTACCGTCGCGGCGCCCGCTCCAATCCCCTGCACCTTCAGCCTTGGTTCTGGCGTCATCCCTCTCCCATCCCACATGCCCATGAAAATTTAAAGTACTTCACCGGCTGAATCCCCCAAACACTCGCACAGACCTCAGGTGCTATACGCTGTGCTTCGGGTCACTCGTACTGTTCGGAAGGAACTCCCGGCTATGCAGCCCCAGGATGCGGCATTTTGGCCCTTTGGTCCCTGATTTTTGGAAGGTAGCCATTTAGGCTTAGCAACGCCCAATCTATTCGCCTCAAGGAGCCGAATTTCCAGGCAGTTGAAGTCGGACCACTCTTCCGGGCCCCCTACAAGTTCCAATATATACCCTAACATTAGCATTATCTTTAGGTTTGGCCAATTGGTCAACTAAAAACTCTTCGGCCCGACCTCTTGGATGTTACTTCCAGGGGTTTCGTTGCGTGACACTCTTTTGCACCTACTGGGAACCGAGATGCACGTTAGATGAAGTATTTTGGGATTTCACGAGAGAGAGCAAACTCAAATTCGAGCAATTCCGCGCCGAGGATTCATTTCTAATCCCGTTCGCCTGAAATTCTCCTTTCCAATTGACGTAGACGATTGGCCAATTCCGGCAGTCTCCCGAACCACGCGTACTGCTCTTTGAACCTCTCCAAAGGCCGCGCCGGCGTGCCCCAGACTGTTTGGCCGCTTCGAATCTTTTTGCCCGTGGGTATTCCCGCCTGAGCGCCGAGAATCGCTCCATCCTCAATCTCACAATGATCCGCGATACCCACTTGTCCGCCGACCATTACCCTCTTTCCCACGACGCTGCTCCCTGAAATCCCAGTTTGAGACGCTATGACGGTGTGCTCGCCCACCTGCACGTTGTGCGCGATTTGGACCAGGTTGTCCACTTTGACTCCTTCCCCTAATCGCGTCACCTCCAAGGATCCCCTATCAACGGTCGTATTGGCCCCGATTTCGACGTCATCTCCGATTTCCAATCCTCCTGTTTGTGGGAATTTCCAATACCTCCCCTCCCCGAAAACGTAGCCGAAGCCGGGGGCGCCCAAAATACTCCCCGCATGGACCTCAGTTCGGTCCCCAATCCTGACGCCTTCGTAGATCGTCACTCTCGGGTGCAGGCGGCAATCGGCGCCAATTCCCGCCCCCTTGCCGATGTAACAATACGCTCCGAGGATGGTTCCGGCCCCGATTTCCGCGCTCTCCTCAATCACGGAAAATGGGCCAACGGACACATCGGGCGCCAGGCGTGCCGACTTCGCCACGCAGGCTGTGGCGTGAATCTCTGCCGGTACCTTGGTGCGAGCCGCCAGCCATCCGGCTGCTTTGGCAAACGCCAGCTTCGCGTCCTTCACCTCAAGGAGCGTCTTTCCCTTAATTTCCATGCCTGGCTGCACCACCACGCAGCGGGCTCGCGAGCGGGCGGCCTTTTCCGCAAATCGTGGTGCGTCCACGTAAATCAGGTCGTCGGCTTTCGCGTTTTCAGGGCTGGCGATTCCCGAGACACCGATTTCCGGGTCTCCTGAAAATTTCGCTCCCAGATATTCGGCCAACTCTCCAGCTGTTCGCATCGTCTTCACCATGTCCGCCCGGCTACGTCAGCTAAAAAGGGTAGAGCGGCTTCTCGCCCGGCGGCCTCGTTTTCCATCGCTTGTGCGCCCACACCCATTGATCCGGGTATTTGCGGACACGTTCTTCGATTACTGCCGTGAACTTTGCGGTGTTCGCTAACACATCCGATTCCTCGTCGCTTGTTCGTACCAGCTCGACGGCCGGTTCAAACTGCAGCCGGTAAATTTTATGGGCAGCATCCCAGGCCAGAAATCCGGGCACGACAGCGGCCTCCGTTCGCAGGGCAATACGCGCCAATCCGGAAGTGGTACACGCCGCCATACCGAAAAAACTGACGAATACTCCTTCCCCCAATGAGGAGTTGTGGTCCGCGAGAATTCCCACCGTGCCGCCTTCGCTTAGAACTTTCAGGACGGCGCGGGCCGAACGATTCTTCTCAATCGGCTGATTTCCCGAAAGGCAGCGGTAGCCGTTGATCAGGGCGTCGACGCGCGAGTTCGTCAGGGGGCGTACCAGAAAATGAAGTGGGTTGCCGTAGAGGGCGTGGGCAAACGGCGCCAGTTCCCACGCACTCATGTGTCCGGTGAGGAATAAAACACCCTTGCCCCGCCTTCTCGCCGCGTCAAAATTCTCACATCCATCCACGGACACAATCTTCTGAATACTCTCCCGCGTGTATTTGGGAAATTGTGAAAACTCTCCCGCCATCCATCCGATTTGCCGGATCATCCCGCGGATGACCTTCTTTCGTTCCTCCTCGCTCCACTCCGGAAATGCCAAACGAAGATTGAACTCGCTTACCTTTTGCAGAGGGGGCCGCATCCAATAAGCGACTTGGACGAAGCCTGCTCCGGCGGCTCTCGCCGCTCGCCGCGGCAGCAATCCCATTCCCTTCAGCCCCACCCATGCAACGGCAAACTCCAGCCACTCTCGCATTGCCAGCCATTATGCTAGAGGCGTCGCGGCCCGCGCCAGCCTGCTTTGACAGGCATGTGAGTTGAAAAAGGAGTGGTAAACTCGACGGCCTTGAGCGAATCGTCCGCAAAAATTCGCCAACAGAACCTGGCCGCGGTCAGCGCGTCGGCCGTGGCCATTTTCATATGCCTCTTCGGAAATCTTGGGGCGATTGGCTTGATCGGCCCCGACGAGTCTCGTTACGCCTGGATTGCCCGGGCCATGTCCGAGTCGGGCGATTGGGTCACACCCCGACTCTACGGCCAGCCGTGGTTTGAAAAACCGATTCTTTACTATTGGGCTGCGGCCGCCGGATTTCGGCTGAATCTTTCGCCGGAATGGGCCGCCCGGCTGCCGTCTGCTTGCGCCGCTCTCGCCGCAACCATCGGCATTTCCTGGCTTGCGTGGAAATTTTTCGATCCACGGAAGGACTTCATTCGCGGTCCTGCTTTGATTGCGCCGCTTCTGTTTTCCACGACGGTCGCGGCAATTGGATTCTCCCGCGCCGCCACTCCCGACATGCTCTTCTGTTCATCCATCGCATTGGCGATGGCCTGCGCCGCGGCAGTTCTCAACGGCAGAGGTTTTCTCACATGCGCAAGCCCATCGAATGGCCCGGCTTCCCAAACCGATTTGCGTCCGCTGCTCTTGTGGGGAGCGTTTCTAGGCGCGGGAGTGCTTGCGAAGGGTCCTGCGGCCCTGATCCTGGCTGGCGGTGCAATCGCGCTCTGGGCCATGAGCACCCACCGATGGCGCGCCGCAATTCGGCTGGCTCATCCGCTGGCCATTGGAGCGTTCTGCATCGTCGCGCTTCCCTGGTACGTCGTCTGCTCCATCCGCAATCCGCAGTTTCTTCGCATTTTCATCCTGCAGCACAATTTCGAGCGCTATCTCACTCCGGTTTTCATGCACCGCCAGCCGGTGTGGTTTTTCATTCCGATCTTTCTCCTCGCCCTCTTGCCTTGGACCGTTTTTCTCTGGCCGGCGGCGCGAGCGGGTCTCGAAATGTGGCGCCAAAAATCATGGGAAGAATCCCCCGGCTTCTTCTTCGCCTGCTGGACCGTGTTTCCCATCCTTTTCTTCAGCTTTTCCGAGTCAAAACTGCCAAGCTACATTCTCCCCGCTGTTCCCCCCGCGGCCCTTTTTCTGGGCGTAACCTGGTTCCGATTGCAAAGAGGCGAATCTTCCGCGAGTCGTATATTTTCCCGATTAACCGCCACGCTGGGCCTCACCTGGATGGCTCCCGCCACCGGTGCCCTCGTGTGGCTTCACCGACTTCCCTCACCAATGCGGACTGAACTGCGAGGTCCGCTTCAAACGCTGGCGATACTCGCCTTTCTAGGCGGAGCATCGATCATTTTGTTGGGCCTTCGGGCGCGACGCTTTGTCTTCTTGACCTCAGTATTCGTTGCTGTGGCGTGTGTGATCGTAGTCAATCAATCTCTGCTTCCCGCTCTCGATCCCTATCTCTCCGCACGGCGACATGCTGAATTTCTGCGCGACAACCTGTATCCAGGCCACATCTTCACCTATCAGCTCCCGCGAAGCTGGAATTTCGGACTGGCTTTTTATTTTCACCGGGAACTTCCAGAGTGGTCGCCGCAGGACCCTGATGCGGTCCTCTTGTTGACCACACCGCAAGGATTCGAAAAAATAAAACAGCAAGGCAGGTTCGGCGGGACGCTCGAAGAATCCTACAGAGGAATCCTTTTCGTGCCGGTGTTGCCGGCGCCTCGCAGCGGCACTCGTTAACTACGGCGCAGCCGACGCGGGCATATTCTGAAGGAAAAAAGTAACAATCTGGTTCTCATACGCGTGCCGGTCCTCGTCGGTCATATCTGAGTAGCTTAACCGGTCCCGCTGCATCTGCTTCGGCTCAGGCGCCCGAAGGAAGAGGTCGAGCGAGTATTGCGCCAACCCCGGACGCTCGTCCGAAAGGATAAACAGCTTAGGGACGCCTTTGGTGTGGATCAATTTCCCCGTCACCGGGGGCTCATTGCGGAATTGGTAGTTCAACATGCGAAACCCAAAATCGGTGAGTTGCACGACATAGGGAACAATGGACAATCCGGAGTGCGCCACCTGCAAATTCAACATCTGCTTCGGATCGGCGTAAGCGTTGTCCACGGCAAAAGCCGCAACGCGCGGATCCGAGGTCGCCACCTCCAGTGCGACGTACCCTCCCATATCCACCCCCCAAAGCCCGAAATGCTTGGGGTCCACGTCGTTCCGCCCGGCCAGCGCTTGCAAGGCGGCGCTCAATTCGCCGGTCTCTTTGTATCCCAATGACGTCAACCCCGGTGTTGAGCCGTGCCCGGCGAAGTCAAAAAGGAAAACGTTGTATTCGTGGTCCTGTAACGCGGACGCCAGCGTCAACAAATCGGCGCGTTGCGACATGTACCCATGGCATATCACGATCGTGGGAGCGCCGCGCAGGCCCGGAAAAAAAAGCCCAGTGCGATCCGGTCCATCCGGCACGGAGAAGCCGAAATCCGACGGCTGGCCCATCATGACGTTCAAGTCAAAGGTAACGGGACTTCGAGGCGGGCGAAGAATCTGGTACAGAAGGAACCCCGAGATTGTTGCCACCGACACCACCGCAAACAACGCCAGCGCCAGGAAGGCGGAGAGGACCTTCGCGATTCGTGTTGTCGGATAGCGAAGCTCTGAGAGGACGGCCATCCACTCGGTGCGGGCGCACCCCTTTCAGCGCCTCGCCAAAAAGAATGGTAACACAACTCGGCGAACTCGCCCCGCCTGCCGGGTTAATCATTCCGGCAATTTGGGTCTACCGCGTGCCCGAGTCTATAATGGCGTCCGGGGAGTGACATCTCGCTTCATGCAGATTCTTGATCTCCGGCAAGTGCATTCGAAGACTCTTGAGCCTCTCTTTCAGGAAGAAGCTCGCCGCTGGCAAGACGAGCTCTTTTGGGACTATCGCCCCTCCGTCGACCTCATCCGCAAATTCATCGATTCACGCTCGCTCGGCGGCAGCATGGCCGTAATCAACGACCAGCCCGCCGGCTACGGCTATTTTGTCCTCGAAGATTTTAAGGGGCTCATTGGCGGCCTTTTCGTCTCATCTCAATTCGATCAGGCTCCGGTCAATCAGCGCCTGCTTCAGGAAATGTTCACCCTGCTCCGCTCGACGCCCCATCTCCATCGCATCGAAGCCCAACTCATGCCGTTCGGGACCCAGCTCGACCCTTCCTTCCTTTCCCGGTTTTTCCGTCTCTACACGCGTCAATTCATGCTGCTGCGATTGGCGGACGCCAGGCTATCCGGCCAGACACTTTCCAACGGCATGCGGGTTGAGTCCTGGTCCGACCGCCATCTCGAATCCGCGGCCCGACTAATCCAGCTCGCCTACGCCGGCCACGTCGATTCGGAAATCAATGACCAATACCGCACCGAGCCCGGCGGCATGCGCTTCCTTCGCAACATCGTTCTGCTTCCCGGCTGCGGCCAATTCCTCCCCGAAGCTTCCTTCCTCGCGCGTCCAGCCGACGGCGAACCTCCGGTCGGCATGATCCTTACATCCACGGTGGACGCCGGCGTCGGCCACACGACTCAAGTCTGCGTCAAACCCGGCTACCAGGGCCATGGCATCGGCCGCCAGCTGATGGAGCAGTCCATCCAATCTCTGCTTCGCCGTGGCTTCAAATCTCTTTCTCTCACTGTTACCGCCGCCAATTCGGGCGCGGTCCAGCTTTATGAAAATCTCGGCTTCCGGACGATCAAATCGTTTGCCGCCGGCGTCTGGCAGCAGTAAATCCGCCACCCATTCCACTCGAAGCGCCGGGCTGCAGGAAACTGCGCCCGAGCTTCATCGCACCAAGAGTTCCGCACATTCAATTTTCAGTTTTGAAGTTTTTAAACGGGAAAAAAGGAGACTCACTTCTTCGCGCGGTCCACGAGCAAACCCTTCAGCTCGTTCATGAACTCTTTCACGTCCTTGAAATCCAAGTAGACGGATGCGAACCGCACGTACGCCACCTTGTCGAGCTTTTTCAATTTGTTCATCAGCAGCTCACCGATTTCCGACGTCGTCCGCTCCCGGTCCGGCGCTTCGCTGACAAACGCCTCCGCCTCATCCACGATCGTCTCGAGTTTGTTCACCGCCACCGGCCTCTTCTCGCACGCTTTCAACAAGCCCACCAGAATTTTCTGCCGGTCGAATTTCTCCCGCCTTCCGTCTTTTTTAATCACCATGTAGGGAATTTCGTCAATCCGCTCGTACGTTGTAAACCGCCGCCCGCACTTCAGGCACTCACGGCGCCGGCGGATCAAATCTCCCGTGCGCGCCTCGCGCGAATCGATCACCTTGTCGTCCAGGTTTACGCAGAACGGGCACTTCACGGCGCTGCGTCTCCCTTGCCGGCGCTGCTTCCCTCCCAAGCCGCCGCTTCCGCCGCCTCCGCGGCCTTTTCCTCCGCCGCCGCCATACGTCGCAATTCGCCCATCGACCACCCTTCTCGCAACAACAGAGGAATCCCCACAAAGGAGCACGAAGCAAACGAAACGATCCACGTCACGATGGCCGCCACGGCTGCCGGTCCTTTAGCCACTCCCAAAAACAGCGTTAGCACCACAAACGTTGCTGCCTGCGCTCCACCGCCAACTGCCGGCAATTGCAGCGCCGAGCCTACGAGCGTGAACGCCAATACCACGACACACGCCAAAAACCCGAGGCGAGAAAAATCGCCGCCGAACGCGCGCAGCGCCATGAAATAGCAAATCGCCACCCCAAACCAGTGGAGCGCCGAATACCCCACCACGGCGCTCAAGTCGCCCCAGGTCCGGATTCCTCTCAATCCATCCGAAAATCCTTCCAGTAGCGCCGCCAGCCGGTGCCTCCAGCCTTGCTTCCAGGCCGGCTCTTTCAGCCGCCGCGACAGCCACTCCCCACCGTGATAGCGAAAATAAACCAGAAAACAGATCGCGACCGCAAACCCAATCAGCAACCCGGCTCCCGCGGTCCGCGCCAGTCCCAGCAGCCGTGCGCTTTCCGGTGTGTCCAGCGACGCGTGGCGGAAAAACAGCAGCCCAAAACCTGCCAGCATCGCCGTGGCGCCCATATCGAAAATCCGCTCGAGGATGTACACGCCGAACATTCCCGAGACGGGCAGCGAATCTTTCTGAGCGATCAGCACCGGACGGATCGGCTCCCCCGCGCGCCCGAGCAGAAATACGCACGAAAATCCCATAAGCGTGGACGAATAGACGCTTCCGAATTTCGACTGGCCGATCCAACGCGAAAATCGCATCCAGCGCAGTGTTCGCACCGCGTAGCACAGGTAGATGATGCCAAATGCCCCCAACAGCAACCCCGGGTTCGCCTCGCGCAGCGAAACGCCCACTTCTTTCCAGGAAAACCCCGCCAGTGTGATCGAATTTCGGGATTTATAGATGAAGTACGCCAGCGTGGCCAGCCCTAAGCCCACAAAAAAATACTTTTTCCATGATCGCACCATTGATTTGCGACCGTACCAGTATGTTTCCAGCGCTGTCAAGCTTCGCTCCTCGCCCTGTCCATCGGCCGGGACAGCGCTGCTTGTGGAAAGCGCTCCTTGGCGCACAAGAGGAGGCGACTTTCACACTGAGGGCGCGTACAGCGCCCCGCCCGGGCAGCCCCTTCCGCCCCTCGCACCGCATCGCTTGTATTTGCATTCGGAAGGCGGCTAAGATGCCCGGCGTAGGCCACGCAACCACGAGTATGGAGCACCCGACTGTTACCAGTCGCTGTGGGGCCAGGCGTGAGGACGGGGCGGCGCTTACGTCCAAGGGCGCGCGCGAGCCGAAAACGCGATGCGTGTCCGCTAACGGACACTTCAGGGAACTTTTTCACCCAGAAATGCGTTCCTATGGACGAGGCTGGAGATACATGGGAGCGGCGAGGCTGAGCGCGATTGGATCCCGACGCCCAACTGGTGCAGCAATGTCTTCGTGGCGAGGGACCGGCTTGGGAAGAGTTGGTCAAGAGGCACACGCGTCGCGTTTTCAACCTTTGCTATCGCTTTACGGGAAATCCGGCCGAAGCCGAGGACCTAAGCCAGGAAGTGTTCCTGCGAATTTACCGGACGCTTCCCAGTTACCGTGCGGCGGAAGGAGCGTTCCCGACGTGGCTTTCAAGCGTTACGCGCAATTTGCTGGTGGATCACTATCGCCGGACCAAGCGCGACCGGGTGACGGACTCCATCGAGGATGCCATGCCGCAGCTCGAGGAAAAGCACTCCACGGCCCGGACTCCCGACCGTCTTGCGCTGGCGTCCGAGTTGAGCGCGCAATTGCAAACGGCTCTGGGAAGGCTTTCGCCGGAGCTGCGCGAGGCGGTGATCCTGCGCGATCTGCAGCAGCTCGAGTACGAGGAAATTCGCGCGGTTTTGCAGGTGCCCGAGGGAACCGTAAAATCGCGCATCAACCGGGGAAGGATCGAATTGGCTCGCGTACTTAAAGAAATGGGAGTGCGGCCGCATTGAGGGCCCGTAGTCGAAGCACAGGTTCCAGCGTCATCGCTTCAAGGATTTCGGCGGGGATCGCAGGGAGATGAATGTGGTTTGGAATTGCTCACAAATCGAGGAGAGATTAAGCGATTGGCTCGAGGGCAGGCTAACGCCCGATGAAGCACAAGCGTTCTCCACGCACTCGGCTGGCTGCCGAAACTGCCAGGAGCTGGTCGAAAATGTTCAGGCGCTCGTCCGCGGGATGGAATCCCTCGAAATGGTTCCCGAACCCGCCGGGTTGACTCGGAAAATCCTCGACGCCACGCTTGGACCGCGCAAGCAATCCTCCCCGCGGGAAGGGTGGACGCGGTGGATTCCGGCCTTTTGGCAACCTCGCCTCGCCATGGGCGCGGTAACGCTCGCGGCCATAGCCTTAATCGCGCTTCAAATTTCGGGCCTCAAGTTTGCGCGCTTGCGCCATACGGAGTTGAGTCCCGTGTCGGTCCTGAATAACGCCAACCGGCAAGCTCATCTGGTCTATGCGCACACGGCGCGGTTCGTCAGCGACCTGCGCGTGGTTTACGAGATTGAGTCGCGCCTGCAGCCTCAGCCGGAAGCCGAGCCTCCCTTACAGCCGCCGTCGCTCCCGGAGCAGCAGCCGCAGGAAACGAATCCGCAGCAGAAGTCGCAATCCGAAAGGCGACGCGACCGCAGCCAGATTCGCACGGATGCGCTAGTAGCCGAGTTGTCGCCGTCTCCGGTCATGGGAGACACCTGGACAAGGAGCTCAAAATGAACTGTGCCGTGCATGCCGATCAGCAGGCGACAGGATTTTGCCGCAATTGCGGCAAGCCGATGTGCCCGCAATGCACGCGGGAGGTCCGCAGCGCACTCTATTGCGAGGACTGCCTGGGGAAATTCCTCGCCGCGCCTTCTGGAAGCGTTCCGGCGCAAGCGGGAACTTCGGCAATCGCGGATCCGGCTGCGCTCCCCGCGCCAGCCGCTCCCGGATCGCCCAATCCCGGCGTCGCGGCGCTTCTTGGATTCATTCCCGGCCTTGGCGCGGTCTATAACGGACAATATCTGAAGGCGTTGATTCACGTCCTGATTTTCGGGGGGCTGATCGCGGGGTTGAGTTCGGACCTGCCGAGCGCCGGCTATTACGTCTTCTTGGCCATTGCCCTCGGATGCTTCTATTTTTACATGCCGATCGAGGCGCACCATGTGGCTCGCGCCCGGCGCGAGGGGCTCGCCGAGCCCGGGTCTCTCGTTCCCGAAACGAGCACGGGCGGAAAGCCGGTGGGAGCTTTCGTGCTCATTGGGCTTGGCGTGCTGTTTTTGCTGGCGAATTTTGGTTTGTTGCAGGCGGAGTGGTTTTCCAAGGCATGGCCTGCGGGACTCATCGTATTGGGTGGCTACATGCTTTGGGTTCGAATGAGGAAATCGTCTTAGGAGGACCTACATGGCAGATCCGGGCAATCCGCGCTGCTCTTGCGCATCCTGCCGGATGCGCGGATTGATGGGACCGTTGATGTTGATTACGGTCGGCTTGATTTTTCTGATCGGCGAATATTCTCGCTTCGATTTCGGTTATCTCTGGCCCCTGCTCCTCATCGTCCCCGGCATCATCATGGTGGCCCAGGCGCTTGCGTCCAAGCAGGGACATATCGAACGGTGAAAGGCGCGTGAGCGACGGCCGCCCACAACGCGGATCGATTTTTACGGGACTCCTGCTGGTCCTGCTCGGCGCGCTCTTCCTTCTGCAGCGCTTCGACCCGCAACTTGGCGTTGGCCACATTTTGCAACGGTATTGGCCCGTGCTCTTGATCGTCTGGGGCGCGGCCAAATTAATCGATCATTTTGCCACGGGAAAATCCGGCGAGGAACGTCCGCCGCTGTTGACGGGAAGCGAAGCAGCACTTCTGGCCTTGCTGGTTGTGGTGCTGGCGGGAATGGCGGCTCTCGAGTGGCTGCCCAGGTTCCGGCCCGGATGGGCGGCAAAGACGGACATGTTTCAGACGCAGGCGGAGCAGAGCGAATCGCTTCCTCCCGTGGTTCTCCCGCCCGGATCGCACGTCCGCATCTCAATCGCCACCGGCAGCATCACCGTTCACGGAGTCTCGGGTAACGAACTTCGCGTCTCCGCCGACGAGCAAGCCGGTGGCTCAAGCGAAAAGGCCGCCCAAGCGCGGCTGGGCGGCGTGAGCTTGCAGGTGGACCACGACGGCCTAAATTATGTGATCCGCCCGGCGGGACAAGGTTCCGGGGACCCTCTTGTGCGCCTCAACCTTGACGTCCAAGTGCCTGCTGAAATCCCCATAGCCGTGCAGACCGAACTCGGCAGCGTGCGTGTCTCCGGCACTTCGGGTGGCGTCATCGCTCAAACCGCTTCCGGCGACGTGGACGTGCACGAATGCGAGGGAGAAATATCGGCGACCGTGGCGAACGGCGACGCACACGTCTCGGATATCAAAGGGAACGTCACGCTGAACGGCCGCGGCGATGATGTAGATGTGAACGACATTTCGGGGAACGCCACCCTGGCCGGCAGTTTCATGGGAACGGTAGTGGTCCGCAACGTCGCCGGAAACGTGGAATACGCCGAGACCCGGACGAATCTGGTGCTCGCGAAATTGACGGGGCGCATGGAGGCGGATCCCGAGAGCTTGAAAATCAGCGACGTGAACGGCCCGCTGCGCGTGGCGACGAAAGATAAGGACGTCGAGATCGAAAACGTCTCCGGCCCACTCGACGTTTCCAATACACACGGCGATGTCGGAGTCCGTTACGATCAAGCGCCCGAAAAGCCGATCAACATTGCCAACGGGACCGGCGACGTCACTCTCTCTTTGCCAGCGGGCGCTGGCTTTGAGATTTCCGCCGTCGCGGCGTCGGGAGACGTGGCCAGCGACTTCGCCGGCGCCGGATTACATCTCGAAAACGGGGAGCAGAGCGGAAAACTGGCGGGAACCGTGGGGCAGGGCGGCCCGCGGATCACCGTCGCCACCAGCTACGGCACCATCCAGCTCCGAAAATCGTCCTAATTTCGAAAACGGAATGTGCCCGGGCGGCGCGTCACAGTTGTTGGAAATTCTGCTGGCAATTGTTGCCGTATGTGAAGGAGTGCAAGGTCAAGCCCGGTGCGTTCGGCTGCAACTCGAGCAAATGAGAACCGAACGCGGCATTCTTAATCAGGTAATACATCCGCGGCTCGCCCACCTCGATGTACGACCCCTCGGAATCAAACCGGACATCCACGCCGGCGTCAATCCTGGGAACAGGCTTGCCATCCTGCAAGAGATATACGCGAACCGGCTTTTTTGAATCTGTGACGCTCAAGACTGAATAGACGGACCGCGCATGGTAGCGAAGCTCCGCGATTCCCCGCGTGGAGTCCGAAATGACCCCGCCGTGTTCGGTGCGCCATTTGCCGGAGAGAATCACCCCGCCATCGTCGGGCTTTCGGACTGGATGGAAATCGACGACAGAGCCGTCACGATACCCCTGTGAATTCTCCAAAGCCCCGCGCCCGAACCAATCCCCTACGTAAGTTTCCTGAGTCGGAATGCCGCACTCCGGGGCAAAGGTATCTTCGGGAGGATCGAGCGGAATTTTACTGACCTCGGGATGAGAGGGCTCGAGAAGCTGGCGAATCTTTTCTTCCAGAGCGCGATTACCTGTCTCGCCTTCCACGTGCAAAACAATGTCACCATTCTGATCGACCAGGTAGCGATTGGGCCATACGTCCGAATGATAGGCATTCCAAATCGATCCATGCACGTCGGCGACAATCGGCCAGGGCAATCGAAAGCGTTTGGCGGCTTCGCGGACATTCGCCACGCTGAAGCCGATGGCGAATTCCCCATAGTGGACACCGACAATATCAAAGCCGTACGAGTGATATTTGGCATACCAGCTCTTGAGCACCGCAAAGTCGCGGATGCAGTTAATGCACGTATACTCCCAGAAATCGACGAGCAGGACGTGCCCCCGGTAGCCTTTTATGGAGTGTGGAACCTTGGCGCCGGACGGGCCGGTATCAATCCAGACGGCATCGCTGGTGAAATTGGGAGCTTTCTTCAGCTGCGCAAATGCGGACGTCGCGAATAGAACCGAGAATCCGGCCAAAAAAATTGCTCGCATGTTTCACCCTGAAAGTGCCACTCAGTTAGATGGCGCATGGGCTACAAACGGTGGCAATACAATCTGGTTGTCGTTAAGATTCCGGAAAGGACGGAAGGATCAATCTTTTGCGCCGCGCAACCGGTCCAGAGCTTCGAAAAACTCAGGGAAAGAAACGCCGACGCATCCCGCGTCGCGAATCGTGGTGTCTCCATCGGCTCCCAGGGCGGCCACGGCGAGCGCCATCGCGATGCGGTGGTCGCCGTGGGGCTCAATCGTCGCGCCTTTCAGTTTTCCAGCACTGCGGCCCGCTACGCACAGACCGTCTGAAAATTCCTCGACAGTTGCGCCCATCCGCCGCAAGCCTTCGGCGAGTGTAGCGATGCGATCGCTCTCCTTTACGCGGAGCTCCTGCGCATCGTGAATCTCGATTCCCTGCTCCGTGAACGGACCGAGAGCCGCAAGCATCGGCAGCTCGTCAATCATTTCCGCGACTTGCGCGCCTGCAATGGCGCCTCCGGAGAGCCGGGCATGGCGAACGGACAAGTCGCCGACCAGCTCACCGTTGCGCATCTGCACCGCCGTAGGATGAATAGAGGCGCCGATGGAGACGAGAAAATCGAGAACGCGGGCGCGGGTCGGATTCAGGCCGACGTTGTGCAGCACCAGCGTCGATTCTGGCAGAATCATGGCGGCGGCTGTCAAGAAAACCGCCGAGGAAAGATCGCCCGGAACATTCAGTTGTCGCGGCTCAAGCTTCGGCTCGGGGTAAATGCGGACCGTTGTCTTGGCCGTATCCACGCGAGCCCCGAACTCCCTTAGCGCCAGCTCCGTGTGATCCCGCGTGCGGACGGCTTCCATGACGGACGACGGACCATCCGCGTAAAGCCCCGCCAGGAGAATCGCCGATTTCACCTGCGCGCTGGGAGTCGGCGGGGAGTAATCTATAGCGCGAAGCTGCCCGCCGCGAATCACAAGCGGCGCCATTCCCCCATTCTCGGATCGGATTTCAGCGCCCATTTTCGCCAGCGGGTCGATGACGCGCCTCATGGGGCGGCGGCGGAGCGAGGAATCTCCCGTGATCGTGGAGATGAACGCCTGCCCGGCCAGAACGCCGGAAAGCATTCGGATCGTCGTGCCTGAATTCTCGGCGTCGAGTGTGCGCCTGGGTTCCTGAAGGCCGTGCAGCCCCCGGCCCGAGATCTTTACGGCTTCTTTGGTGACGCTGATTTCGATCCCGAGGCCACGAAGGCAATGGAGCGTGCTTTGACAATCGGCGGAGGAGGCATAATGAGCAATTTCGCTCGTGCCCCGGGCCAAAGCCGAAAGAATCGCGTACCGGTGGGAAATGGATTTGTCACCGGGAAGTTCGGCCATCCCGGAGACGTGTCCGCCGGGGGATACGACTCTCTTGCTCATCAAAAAATTCTAGCACGGGAACTCGGTAACCCCTGAAAAGCGTTTGCCGCGGCAGGAGAAGCGTCAAAAAGCCTCAAAAACGTGAAGATGGAAACTCCTACTTTGGGTGATTTGCTTCGGGGGGACTGGGCCGTTATGATGTTTCTCCCATGGTCTTGACACCCCGGAAGCAGTTCCCAGCCATTCTGGCTGTCATCCTCATAGCGCTGGCCGTTGTTGGATGGCCCTCTCGTCTGCCGGCACAGCAAGCGCCCGCCGGCGAAATTCCCGCCACGTTTCCTCTCGACGAAGTGAAGCCGGGAATGAAGGGCGAAGTATACACAATTTTTCAAGGTGACCAGATTGACAAGATAGATCTGGAGGTCATCGGAGTTCTGCACAACGCGCTCGGGCCAAAGCAAGACGTCATCCTTGTGCGGCTGCTTGGAGACGAAGTGGAAAAGACCGGCGTCGTGGCGGGAATGAGCGGAAGCCCCGTGTATTTCGACGGAAAATTGGCGGGGGCGTTGTCGTTGAAGCTCGGTGTGTTCACGCGAGAAGCGATCGGGGGAGTGACGCCGATTGCCAGCATGTACGACGTGCAAAAAAATTCACCAGACGATTCAGCGGCAAAGAACGAGGCGATAAATGACGGATTCCCAGTCGCTTCAGGGAAGAAGATCCCGCTGCCGGAGGAGTTCGCGCAGGCCACAAGCGCGGGCGAGGGAGAGTTTCTGGTTCCCATCGAAACCCCGCTGATCGCCACGGGCCTCTATCCGGAAACGATGGCGATGTTTGACAAGGAGCTATCCGGATGGGGAATGTCGCTGATGGCCGGAGGAACCGCGGCACCCTCGCCGGAAGATAAGCAGATCAAGCCGGGCGATATGGTAGGAATCGAATTGATCCGCGGGGACCTGTCCTTGGCGCCGGGGTGCACCGTGACGACCGTGCAGAATGGGCGAATTCTGGCCTGCGGGCATCCGATCTTCGGATTTGGCGCCGTGCAGATGCCGATTACGCGGGCGCACGTGGTGATGACGCTGGCTTCCGCCATGGCTTCGACGAAAATCATCACGACGGGCGCGACCATCGGAACACTTACGGGAGATCACACGACGGCAATCGAAGGCAAGCTGGGAGCCGGGCCGCCGATGATTCCCGTCGACGTAGAATACAAAACACCGGACGCGGACAATAGATTTCACTTTGAAGTGATTGAAAACCGGCTGCTGACGCCGGTGCTGGTGGCCCTGAGCGTGTTCAACGGAGTATCGAGTAATACGGCCTCGGGCGAAGGTATGACGCTTCAAATGGACGGGTCGATCGACATCAAGGGGCATTCGCAAGTGAAGCTTGCGGATTTGTTCGCGCCGACGGATGTGCCGGTACCGACGGGGTATCTGCTCGCAATGTCCGTCCAAAATTCGTTCTTAACCATCTACGGCAACCCGTACGAAACGCCCGAAATCGAAAAAGTACAGGTGAAAGTGACGGCGATGCCTGACCGGAGGTCCGCCACGATCGACAACGCATGGGTGGACAAGAGCGAGGCATACCCGGGAGAAAAAGTGGGCGTGAAAGTCCTGCTGCGACCCTACCGCGGAGAGCCCTTTATCCGCGAAATCCCGGTTACGATTCCGCCGCAAGCGGCTAAGGGCACGCTGGAACTCCTGGTGAGCGACGCCGAAACGCTGAACCGAATGACGGAATATCTCACGGCGAGCTCTCAGGGACAGCTCTCCGGCCTCGAAGAACAGATTCAGTTGCTGAATCGCAACCGGCAGAACAACGGCCTTTATGTGACGCTGTTGCAGCCGACGCCGACACTTTTGGTGGAAGACAAGGAGATGCCAAACGCTCCACCCTCGGCAATCAATATTTTCGACCAAAGGCAGAATCCCGGCGGCGCTCGCGTCTTGTATCAATCGCGGGTAGGGGAATGGTCGGTGGGATTGAACCAGGTGGTCTCAGGGGAGAGACGGCTGTCCATCACGGTGAAATAGCGTGTCGAAGCAAAGGAGATTGGGAAGAATGAGATGCCGAGAGATCGCCGTGGTAGTGATGGCCGCGGGTTTATTGTATCCCGGCCCCGCCGGCGCCGAACATACGCGCAACTGGCGACAAAGCGAGTATTCGGACTTCGACCTGGGGACGGCGAAGGGAGTGGCGCTGCGCAGCGATGGGAAAATCATGCCGGCGCCGAAGTTCTCCCTCTACTCCGACCCGAATCTGGCCTATGTGTGGACGCTCGGAACAGATTCGAAGGGGCGTTTGTATGCCGCAGGAGGATCGAACGCGCAAGTCATGCGCCTGGACGATCCGTCAAAGCCGATCAAGGTCTTTGAATCTTCCGAGCTCGCGGCCCAAGCGATTGCGTTTGACGCCAAAGACAATCTTTATGTTGGCACTTCCCCGGACGGAAAAGTCTACAAAGTCACTCCGTCGGGACAAAAAAGCGTCCTTTTCGAGCCAAAAGCGAAATACATCTGGGCGATCGCCGTGGATCCTCAAGGAGCGGTTTTCATCGCCACAGGCGACCAGGGAAAAATTTTTGTAGTTGGGCCAGACGGCAAAGGGCAGCTTTTCTACCAGAGCGACGAGCGGCACGCGCGATCGCTGGCCTTCGACTCCAAGGGAAACCTGCTGGTCGGAACGGATCCCAACGGCCTGATTTTGCGCCTTGAAGTGAAGCGAAAGACCAGGGAAGCCACGCCGGAAGCAGGCGCTTCTTTCGTGCTCTACGAAACAAACAAGAAGGAAGTCACTTCCCTGCTAACGGATGATGCCGGAAATATCTACGCGGGAGCGATTGGAGAAAAGCAAAGGACAGGCGCCGCAGCCCAGGCCATCACGAACCTCCAGGTGATGGCCGCGCAAGCCGCGGCAGCCGTGGCCACGGCACAGTCGGGAGCGCAATCGGCGGCGATTCAAGCCCAAACCGCAGGACTCACCGGCAATTTCCCATTCTTTCCGTCTACCACGGGAGGATCCGAAGTGGTGAAAATCGGGCCCGATGGTTCTCCCGAGACGCTATGGATTTCGCGCGAAGATCTTGTTTTCTCGATGGGATTTTCGGCAAAAGGGAAATTGCTTCTGGGGACGGGAAACAAAGGGACGATCGTAGAACTGGAAGGGAACAATGTATATTCCACGGTGGCGAAAACCGAGTCCTCGCAAGTGATGGGCCTGGCGCGAGTGGCGGATGGAAGGGTCTTTGTCGCCACAGCCAACCCGGGAAAGATTTTTTCACTCGGTCCGGGATATGAAAGCGGCGGGAGCTTCGAATCGCAGACTTACGATGCGCGGATTTTCTCGCGCTGGGGCAAGCTGACGTGGTGGGGCGAAGGCGGCGCGATGCAGGGAAAAGTCGCCTTCTATGCGCGGTCGGGGAACACGTCGAGTCCCGAGAAAAATTGGAGTCCGTGGGCAGGACCGTACAAGACTTCCGGCGGGGAGACGGTGGAATGCCCGCCAGCCAGGTTCATTCAATGGAAGGCGGTTTTTTTGGATACGGACAACGGCGGGACGCCATCGGTCACATGGGTGAACATTGCCTATCTCCCAAAGAACGTCGCTCCAGAAGTGGACGATATAGTGGTGCAGGACCCGAACATCCGGGTGCAAGGCTTTGCCGGGCAAGGCGGAGTGCCGGGAACTCCGCAGCAAGTGCAGCTCCGTATGCCGCAGCGACGCGATGCGGATGTGAATTTTGCTTCTGCGTTTATCGTGCAGCAGAATGCAGACCAGGGCGGCCGAGGCATAAAAGTGGACGTGCCGCCGCAAGGATTCACCGAGCACGGATATCAAAGCGTGCTGTGGAGCGCCCACGACGACAATGACGATGATCTGGTCTACTCGATCTACTACCGGGGCGAGGGTGAGCAGAACTGGCGGCTGTTGAAGGATAAGATTTCGCAAAAATTCTATTCCTGGGACTCTACGATGATGCCGGACGGCGCTTACTACCTGAAGGTGGTAGCTTCAGACGAGCCGTCCAATCCGCCTGACCAGGCCCTGACGGGGGAGCGCGAGAGCGACCGATTCGTGATCGCGAACATGCCACCGCAGATTGCGGACCTGCGCGCCGGGACAACGGGCAACGATACGAAGATATCCTTCACGGCCACGACCTCTGCCGTTGCCGTGTCTCGCGCGCAGTACAGCGTGGATGCGCAAGACTGGAAAGTATTGTTTCCGGTTGGGCAGTTGTCGGACTCACAGAAAGAAAACTACCAGATTGTCTTGTCCGGGTTAAAAGCCGGAGAGCACACGGTAGCGGTGCAGGTTGCGGACGGCTACGACAATACGGCGGCCGCCAAGGTAACGTTCACCGTGAATCCGGCTGGCTCGAAATAGGGCCGCGAGCGGCGGGCTCGTTGCCCGCCCTCGATCAGTTGTCCCAAGGTTGGACAGAATAGACTGGCCGGTAGCTCTCCACATAGGCGCCGATCCTCCAGAATCCGTTCGACGAGTCTGGGTCCACGTGAACGACACGGCTGTTGCAGCGCACGTCTTCGGTTCTGCGCCCGGTGAGCTCGCGCGGAAGGGTGAAGTGCATCTCCAAGGGCTCGCCTACTGCCATTTTCTCGTTGGTAACAAAACAGAGTCCGCGCTCCGAAATGTCCACTGTCTCCCCTTCGTACTGCTCCAAAGATGCGAGCGTGGCATGCGTCTCGCGCGCCGACCGAGAACCCACCTCTCTCACTCCGATCGAGGAAGCGATCTCGTCGCTGAGGATACGAAAGCGCACTGGGGTGGAAAATACTTTGCGGGGCGACATACGTCGCTCATCGGATTTCATGGTGTTTCCTCCGGCCGACAGGTCTAGGGATGTTGCAGGAAAACGAGGAAGGGGAAGAGAGAATCGCATCCGCGGATATTTGAGTCAACGATTTTAATGTAAGAGAACGGACAGGCGAGGCGCCAACAAAGGAAAAGCGCTGTGCCATAATGCAACAGAAGAGGAACCATGAAGGACCAGCCAGAAACCGTCACCCCCACACTTCGGACGATCCAGGAAGCTCGGTCCAGAATCGCGTCCCGCATTCATCGCACGCCTGTGTTGACGAGCGAGTCGCTCAATGAGATTGCGGATGCCAAACTCTTTTTCAAGTGCGAGAACCTGCAAAAGACAGGCTCTTTCAAGATTCGCGGAGCAACGAACGCCGTTGAATCACTCACGAAAGAGCAAGCGCGGAACGGAGTCGTCGCCCACTCGTCGGGAAACCACGCGGCCGCGTTGTCAATGGCGGCCAGAGCGAGAGGAATCCGGGCATACATCGTGATGCCTTCGAACTCGTCCCAGGCAAAGAAGGATGCCGTGCGAGCCTACGGAGGGGAGATAACGGAGTGTGAACCGAATGTCGGCGCGCGAGAAGCGATGGCGGCAGAAATCACCGGCAAAACGGGAGCGCACTTGGTGCATCCGTACAACGATCCAAGAGTGATCTCTGGCCAGGGGACGGCTGCCCTCGAGTTGTTGGAGGATGTGCCGGACCTCGATGTGATTTTGGCCCCCGTGAGCGGCGGTGGATTACTGAGCGGAACGGCGCTCGCAGCGAAGGGATTGCGGCAGGTGATACGGGTGGTGGGGGCGGAGCCGTACAATGCGGATGACGCGCACCGCTCCCTCGCCTCCGGAAAGATCGAGCCGGCGTCGCCTCGGCAGACGATGGCGGACGGCTTGCGAGCGACACTGTGCCCGCTGACATTTTCCATTTTGCGCGCGCATGTGGACGAAATCGCGTTGGCGGCGGAAGAAGATATTGCCGGAACAATGCGGCTGATTTGGGAGAGGATGAAGCTGATCGTCGAGCCGTCGGGGGCGGTGGCGGCTGCGCCGGCGCTGCTCCGAAAAATCCACGTGCAGGGGAAGCGAGTGGGGATTATTCTTTCCGGGGGAAACCTGGATTTAAATCAGATTCCATTCTGAAATTCAAGGGACGCGCCCAGAGCAATCCTGACGTAGAAGGGATGCGGCCAGCGGGACTTGCGCGGGATGGCTCAGGTCGCGATACAGCTTGCCTTTGTGATTCGTTGAATTTCATTCAAACACTACAAATTGAGGAGTTTCAGGCGATGAAAATGCGCGCGATCTTTTTCTCCGTTCTTCTATCGACGCAGTTGGCCGTGCCGATGCCGAGCCTGGGACAAGAAACGCCTTCCCCGGCGCAAATTGAGGGATTTAGCCGCCAGTCCTCCGCCGTCGAAATGAGTTGGGAAAAGAAATTTCGCGACGGCATCGCCGCGGAGAACATTCGTGAGTCGGTGAAGCGGCTGAGCGCTCGGCCCCACCATGTCGGATCTCCATACGACAAAGACAACGCCGAATGGATTTTGGCACGCTTCAAGGATTGGGGATTCGACGCGCACATCGAGACTTTCGACGTGCTGTTTCCGACGCCGAAGGAGCGCTTAGTGGAATTGCTGGAGCCGACGAAGTTTCGTGCCAAGCTGCAGGAACCGCCCATCGCCGTGGACCCAACATCGGATCAGACGGCCGAGCAACTCCCAACCTACAACGCTTATTCCGCGGACGGGGACGTGACTTCACGGCTCGTGTACGTGAACTACGGGAACCGCGTGGACTACGAACAGCTCGACCGGATGGGAATCTCGGTGAAAGGAGCGATCGTGATCGCCCGTTACGGTCACGGCTGGAGGGGAATCAAGCCGAAGGTGGCGGCTGAGCACGGCGCCGTGGGATGCATCATTTATTCGGACCCCAGTGGCGACGGATATTTTCAGGGGGATTCGTATCCGAATGGAGGATGGAGACCCAGCGAGGGAGTGCAACGAGGGAGTGTGATGGATACGGCTTATCCCGGCGATCCTCTCACACCGGGAGTGGGTGCAACCCCGGACGCAAAGCGGCTCCCGATCAAAGACGCGAAGACCATCACAAAAATCCCGGTACTCCCCATCTCCTACGCAGATGCACAGCCTCTGCTTTCTGCGCTTGAGGGTCCCGTGGCGCCGGAAGATTGGCGCGGAGCTCTGCCAATCACATATCACGTTGGGCCGGGACCTGCCGTGGTCCATCTGAAGGTGACGTCCAACTGGAAAATCAAACCGATTTACGATGTCATCGCGACTCTCCATGGGTCGGATGACTCCGGGCAATGGGTGCTCCGCGGAAATCATCATGACGCCTGGGTGAACGGCGCGGAGGACCCGATATCCGGACAAGCGGCGCTCCTCGAGGAAGCGCGAATGCTAGGGGAGCTTCACAAGCAAGGGTGGACTCCGAAGCGAACCATCATCTATTGCGCCTGGGATGGTGAAGAACCGGGGCTTTTGGGTTCGACCGAATGGGTGGAAACGCATGTAGCCGAGCTACAAAAGCACGCGGTGGCGTATGTCAATTCAGACTCGAACGAGAGAGGATTTCTGGAGGCTGGCGGGACGCAGGATTTGCAGGAAGTTGTAACCGGCGCAGCGCGAAGCGTCGAAGATCCCGAAACGAAGATGACAGTGTACGAAAGGGCGCACCTGAGGACTATTGGAGATGCCAAGAACCTGGAAGACAAGAATAATGCGCGGGAGAGAGACGACCTCAAATTGCCTATGCTGGGAGATGGATCCGACTTCACTTGCCAGCTCAGGCGGTCGAAGCAACACTTGCCTGAAGTCTACTCGCGGGAGTCTGAAAACCTAAAGTCTTTCTCGGGCGTTGATTCAAGCGCAGCGAGACCTGGTCGAGCTGCGCTTGAGAGATGGGAGCCAGGTCGGTT
>DATJTF010000020.1:0-24176 GCA_035503815.1 Verrucomicrobiia bacterium | reverse complement strand
TGCCAGCTCAGGCGGTCGAAGCAACACTTGCCTGAAGTCTACTCGCGGGAGTCTGAAAACCTAAAGTCTTTCTCGGGCGTTGATTCAAGCGCAGCGAGACCTGGTCGAGCTGCGCTTGAGAGATGGGAGCCAGGTCGGTTCCTCGCGGGAAGTACTGCCGCAGGAGCAGATTGGTGTTTTCGTTCGTCCCACGCTGCCAGGGACTTTGCGGATCGCAGAAGTAGACCTGCACATCCGTGGCCACGGTAAATTCCTTGTGCTTGGCCATCTCCAGTCCACGATCCCAGGTCAGTGAGCGGCGCAGGGTCGCCGGAAGTTTACGAACGTGTTTGCTTAACGCCGCCACGACTACGGCGGTTTCTTTGCCGGGCACCTTGATCAGCATGAGAAAGCGTGAATGCCTCTCGACCAATGTCGCAACGTAGCTGTTCTTTCCACCAGCCAGCAGATCCCCTTCCCAATGGCCGGGAATTGCCCGATCTTCGGCTTCCGCAGGCCGTTCGCGGATCGAGATGGCATCGACGATCTGCCCTCGGGAATGTCCATGTTCGCTGGAATGGCGCGAGCGGCGCATGCGTCGCTTCGACCGCAGGTGGTCCATCAGCTCCTTTTTCAGCGCTCCCCGCGCTTGAATGAACAGGCTGCGGTAAATGGTCTCGTGAGACACGCGCATGTTCTCGTGGTTGGGATAGCGGGTCTTCAGCCACCCGGAAATCTGCTCGGGCGACCAGTCCAGGATCAGTTTACTCGCAACGATGTCCCGCAACTTGCGGTTCACGGCAAGCAAACATCTTTTCGGGCGCAACGCCGAAATCCACGCTTGGCGATCCGCATCGTGGGCACGATAGGCAGGGCGGCCACCATGGCGAGCGATTTCCCGACTCACCGTCGATGCCGCTCGACTGAGCCGACTAGCGATCTCACGAATCCTCAAGCCGGAAGCGATTCCTCGCGAGATATCCTCTCGCTCAGCGAGAGTGAGTGCCAATCGCGAGCGGCGACGAGTGCGGGGAGGGATTCCGCCGCTGGGTAGCAACAGCTTGCGAATGGTGGGATGTGGCCTGCCGTGAGCACGCCCAATCTCGTGCTGGGACTGACCGCACTTCCATCGGTGCCAGATATCGATCTTTTCCGCGGGAGAAAGTCTCGATCGTTTTCGTTGGATCATAAACACCACCTTTGAAGTTCTTAGATGGTGTTGCATCGACCCATCGAATGCACCGTCCTGGTCGGAACTTCCGCACTTGAAGCGTGTCCCATCGGCAAACGCGAAAGGCTTGATCGGATTTCCCAGATTGTCGCGAAGTGTGGATGCGGACGGCCCGTCGCCGTGGCCCGTGGTTCCATGGCACTCGAAACATTTCAACGTTTTCTGATAGAGGTCCTCGCCGCGCTTCACACTTTCAGGGGTATCCGGAGTTTCCACCGGGATCACGATTGGTTTTTCCGGCTCGTCCGTCTTGAACCGGTCGGAAAAAGTTTTGATATATGCCACCAAATCCACTCGATTCTGCGGTGTAAGGGCCGCCCAAGTGGGCATGTACGTCGTGTAAATGCCGCGCGTGATCGTGTCGTAGAGGTCGCGATCGAGTGGAAGGCTCCCCGTCGGCGTCGAACGGCATTTGAATAATCCGAGGGTGAAATTTCGCGGCAAGGGATCGCCGAAAGGTCCTTGCACGTCAATTGCGTTTTCGCCCTTGCCGTCCCCTTTTATCCCATGGCATCCGATGCAGAACCTCCGGTACAGCTCCTTGCCGGTTTCGGCGTTTCCCGTCATCCCCATCACGTGAGTCGCCAGGTCTTGCGCGGCGCCGCCCGGTGGAAAAAAAAGACCGCCGAGCAGAAACAGGACTCCACCAATCACGAACTTTGTTTCGAACCTCGGACGCGTCATGGGCATCTCTCTCCCTTAAAAGGCGAAGTCGAAACCGAAGAAAAGGCTTTGGCTTGTAGTAGTGCACGTCGGCGAACATATGGCGGGAAACAGAATTCCGCCTTGGCTGGTTATGCCGTTCGAGCGAACCACCGAATATTCCTGCTGCAGCGCCAGTCCCGCGCGGCTGAACATGAATGGATTGAACCGGCTGGCGATCGTAAACGCATCCATATTGCTCAGCCCTCCGGGATTCGATGTGTTCGCTTGCTGCGCCATTCGGATTCCTTCGTAGCGCATCAGAATCACCCATTGCGGCGAAACGACGTATTGCCCTTCGGCGAACCCTCCGTTCCAAATCGCCGCCTGCAGCCCGCTGCCCGCCAGCGAGCCATTGGAAGAAGGTGTTCCGTTCGCTAAGTACGCGTTGTCGTACGCGTGCAGGTAGACGCCTTTGAATACGAATTTGTTGAAGTACCATTTGATTTCAGCGCCGGCGCGGTAGAAGGGTTCGTTGTCGATTCCGTAGAGCGGAGCGCCTCCAGCGGATTGGAAATTTGTCGGAGCCTCTCCGAAGTAGCCATACGCGCCCAATTTCAAAAATCCTCCGCCTCGCGTGTCGAATCCCTGCTCGAAATGCCCGTAATAGTCGTAGGTCCGCCCGGCTGGTTCGCCTGTCGGCGAGCCGTAAAGAAGCCCTGGCTGTCCATCGAGGCTGCTGACCACGGAGAAGGCGTAGCGCGTATAACTGTTGGCATTGTGCCCCATGATTTCAACGCCGAGCTGGTTGTCTCCGATCCCGCCAAAAGGGTTGGTATCCCCGTAGGGAAGGAAATGGTAGATGTAATAAAATCCGCCGTCTTCCGACAGCGTCCACAATCTTTTTTCCGACACCGGCAAGTCGAGCTCGAACTTTCCGGCTTTTACGTTGAGCCACGGACTCCCCGCCAAATTGTCAAACCGGACGAACGCGTTTTCGAAGTGAAAGCTGGCGTTTTCATCGGATGAAGGAAGCGCGCTGAAAGAAATATTCTTAAACAACGTTCCCGCGAACCAGACGTCCATTCCCGAAAGATCGAATCCCGCCGTCGTCACCGAGCCGTTGGTCGGCGCGCTGCCCGCGCCACCGCCGGGAACCGAATCGATCTCCTGATTGTTGGCTCGCTCCAGGTGCCACTGCGGCGTGATTCGAATCGCTATCGGAAAATAGGAAGCGTCGCGCGTGATCGGCGAATCGCGTTCATTCATCATCTGGTAGCCGTTATCGCGAAACACTTGGCCGAAATTATTGAGTTCCGGCCACGTAATGTGGCACGCCGAACATGGCAGGCCGTACTTTCTCGCGAATGCCGGGATCGCGTTCGCGGGCGATGCCCCCGTCAAAAGTCCGGCCAAAATGATCAGCGCTCCAAGGCCCGCCGAAGTGAGGCGATTCAGCGGCCCAAAAAGAATGAATTTCATCCGTGCCTCCAGAATTGATCCGATAACGATGGCTCCAACACGCGGCCGAATTCGAACGTGGCGGGACACTGCGGCACATCGAACAAACACGGACTGCAGCAGCGGAATGCAATCGTCAGATTCATTCGCATCTGAAGTGATATCGGCCGAAGCGAAGAATTCATTTATTCAATCGAATCCCGCGGCGCTTTCTGGCTCGCGAGTTCGCCGGCAGATTCGGCCAATTTGAGGTCCTCCCCCAGAAGAGAAGGTACTGGCTCGTCCGCCTAACTTGTTGAAAACACGACGACGAGACCGATTTCTGCGCCCTGGGAACTACTGGCGGATTAAACACCGGTAGGGGCTGCTTAGTACGCACGGCCTATTGGGGCAGCGCGTTTGCCTTCATAAACTTAGCGGAAATGCAGTAGTCCCGTGTGATTTGCAACGGAAGCGGAGGGCTCTGGTGGCGACGGCTACGGCAGGTCCCAAGGAAACCGATGAAGAGAAGCGGGAAGCCACAGGCGTTGAAGCGAGGAAGAGGCGGAGGCTGCGAGTCTCGCTGCCGGTGCAGGTGCAGCCGTTCGACGCGCGCTTCGCGGACATTCTCGACGTGGGCGAAGTGACGGATTTTTCGCGCGAGGGCCTCTACTTTCTCACGTGCATGCCGCACTACTTCACGGGAATGCGGCTGATTCTGAAATTTCCATACGGCGAAAAAGCTTCAGCGCACAAGAAATTTTTGGGAACGGTCGTGCGGATGGAAGAGCGAAGGGACGGAACGCAGGGGGTGGCGGTCCAGTTTCTGCTGTAATCGCGCGAGAAAATCGGGCGGGCGAGAGGCAAGCTGCGAAAGGCGGCAGCTTGAGCGGGCAGGCGGCGGAAAAAAAACGCCAGCGCCGCGAAAAAAAATTAAAGGGCTATTGGGAAGCCGCGAAACGAGGAAGAAAGACAGATGAACTACGACTCCAAGAATCAGGCGCAGGCGCGGGGGCTGGGAAAATCGGCGGCGGTGAAGGAAGCGGAACGGAGAACCTCCGACCGGCAACTGTTCGCGGCCACGGCGGAAGTGATTGAGGAAGTGACCGGAGCGCGGTTCTCGACGCGCACGATGGACCTGAGCCCGGGAGGATGTTTCATCGATACGACGAATCCCCTGCCCGTCGGAACGCGCGTACACGTAAAAGTGTCGAGAGGCAAAGCCGATTTCCGGACCAATGGGACGGTGGTGTATTCGCAGATCGGGATGGGAATGGGGATCGCGTTTTTGGACCTGACTGAAGGTCAACAAGAGGAGTTGCAGGCCTGGCTGACGGCCCAATCCACGGAAAAGCCGCTCGCTAACTGCGAGACGACCAGCAAGAAGGCGCCGGAAGGGCAAGACGCGAAGGCCGTGAGAGCGTTGACCCGGCTGCTGAGAATTCTGGTGATGAAAGGCATTTTGACCGAAGCGGAAGCTTCCTCGGTGATGCACGACCCAGTTCTGTAAGTGGGATTTCCAGGGTCCCAGGAGCGGTGTACGGAGAGAAACGGTTCCCGAATGGGAAGGCCGCTCCAGGATCGGGAAAACTAGGACGAACTAAGGCTTAACCTTGCAGCAATTTCCCGGACAAGGAAAAAAATCCACAGGTTCGGACAAAAGTCACTACCCGGACGCTCCTAAGTCCCTTATTAACAGCATTTCTTTTTCAGTCGCTTGGAAGCGGTAATGCAAGGGCAATGGCGGGGGGTGCTCATGGGTGAGCGTCGAAAGGCAAGAAGGTACGAGGTGTTCTTACCGTTACAGGTCTGCCTGTCGCGACACAAGAATCCAGAGTTTCACACCGCTCAATTGCGCGACGTGTCCCGGACGGGAATCTTTTTCCATTCAAGCGTCGCGATCGACCCAGGGACGGGAGTGGAATTGACGTTCGCGCTTCCGACGGAAAAAGACCGCGGGTCATCGGTGCTGGTTCGTGCGAGCGCCAAGGCCATTCGGACTTCTCCTCTGGCCGGAGAAGTCAGCCCGATTTACGGGGTGGCAGCGGCGATCGACCGAATTGATTTTGTGCGGCCCGTAGTTTCGAGCGCCGCCTAGAAATACCCTTGAGCGCGGCGCGATCGCCGTCGCCTCGCAAGGCATTGTAGCGAAAGGGTGAAGCGAGCAGACTCCCTGCCCGGCCGCGATTCGGCCCTCCTTCCGACCTTTAATTCCCCTCTCGAACAGTTCCCGCACGTCCAAATTCCAACTTCAGAATTGCACCGCCAGGCGCTAAGCCCGCTACAATGGACTCGTATGAAACAGCGAGTCTCAGATTCCGCCACGCGCGGCCACGAGCAGCGAGACGCCGAAGCGGACGTGTTGCGCGCGCTCTGCACGGGCGAATGCGGCGCGGCGGATCGCAAGGCGGCGCTGGCGCGGCTGGCGGATTACGATTGGCAAGAGAGCGAGCACCGCGTGGTCTACAATGCGCTTGCGCGATGCAGCGCGAAAACAGGGGCTGCGGTGCGCGCGGAGCTGCCCGCGGTCGCGACTCGGATGGGATTTCCCGACGTGGAATGGAACCGTTATTGGGGCGAAGAAACGCAACAGGAGCGGGGGGTTGAAAGCCTGAACCGCGAAATCGAAAATCTGCTAAAAACCAGAGGCGCGCAAGAGGAATGAACCCAAAAGGAGTCCGGATTGCAAGCCTGGCCGACGTGACGCTGTTGCCGGCTTTCATCCTGTGGTTCATCTGGGAATTGCAATTTACGGCCCGGTGGAGCTGGGTGATTTTCATCGGATGGATGGTGGTGAGTTTTGCAATCCACCGCGACACGCCAAAGACGCTTGGATGGAGAGCGGATAATCTGGGCGACGCCACGCGGCGGGCGCTGATTGCGTTTTGCGCGATGGGCGCGGGGCTGGTCGCGATTGGATTGGTTTTGGGGCAGCCGCGGCACCTGCCGCCGGATTTGATCGAGTGGCGGCGGTTTGGCGGGTACTTCTCTTTTTGCGTCTTGCAGCAGGTGGCGCTCAATTCCCTGCTGCACAATCGCATGCTGTCTCTGGTGAAAAATGAATGGCTGGCGGCGGTGATGACCGGGGCGCTCTTCGCGGCGTGCCACTGGCCGAATCCCGTGCTGGTGCCGCTGACATTTGTCGCGGGAACGGTGATGGCGTGGCTGTTTGGGCGGGCGCGAAACATAGTCCCGCTGGCGATTGGGCAGGCGATCCTCGGCTCGCTGGTATTTTGGGCGTTTCCGCTGGCGTGGCAACACCACATGCGGGTCGGCCCGGGGTATTACGGAGTGCCGGAGTAGGCCTTCAGGGCAATACGAACGGAATTTCTCGAAGGCGAAGACACGGCGAAACTGGGCGATAAAAAACTGCAGGATGTGCATCACATGTGTGATCCAGATCAGCGCCTAAATTGGGGTTTGGCGCGGTCTTGGGTTTTTGGCGCTGCCGGGCGCGACCGAAGGAATAATTTTCAAATTTTCACGCGTCGCTTCTGGGTAGTTCACGTCCCGCGGCGGGGTGCCACAGCGATTTGTTTCGCAAAACCGGGCGACTGGTTCCTTGTTAGTAGGTCGCTTGATGGAACCCGGAGCTTCGCTCTAGATTTTTTGCCGCGCTTGGGATTAACAAGGTGCGAGAGCCGAGTTTTCAGACGCGGACTTGCGCACGCTTCGCACGAGACGCAGAGCATGCGGTACGCGGCACCTGCCTGAACCGATAGATTTAACCACGCGCAAAAGGGCAGACCTGCGGGCTTCGCAACCGTTGATTGCGCGCCCCCGGCGCGAAAAGCAAAGCGGTGATGGCCCGCCGATGGCGGGCCTATCCCCGCACTCCACAAAAGACGTGCGGCTGAAATCGAGCGTTGCCAATTGTGGCGCTGGCGGCGCGGCTGGAGTAGCGAATGACGGAACGCGGGGCGCCCGGCGAATAAAAGCTCAATGGCGAGAAATCGGGGCGGGGAGCGGAAGAGGGACGGGAGCGAGGGGAAATCCGCGTTGAGAGTTGGGGGCAAGTCTGCTATACGTCGATGGAAGGGCCGAAGGGACAAGGCTGAGCTTCCCGCGCGGCCAAAATTCTTCTCCTGTGACGCTAGCACCGGGCACCAAACTCGGACCATACGAAATCGTCGCGGCGATTGGCGCGGGCGGGATGGGCGAAGTGTACCGGGCGCGGGACGCGCGGCTGAAGCGCACGGTGGCAATCAAGGTGCTGCCCGCGGAGTTTGCGGCCGACCGAGAGCGGCTGAGCCGATTTGAACGCGAAGCGTGCTCGGCGTCCGCCCTGAATCATCCCAACATCATAACGATCCACGAACTCGGGCAGGACGGGTCCGTGCATTTCATCGCCATGGAGATGGTGGAGGGGAAGACGGTGCGGGAGATGCTGGGGGCGGGGGCGCTGCCGATCCGAAAGACGATTGAGATCGCGGCGCAGATCGCCGAAGGGCTGGCAAAGGCGCACGACGCGGGAATCGCGCACCGGGATTTGAAGCCCGAGAATTTGATGGTGACGCCGGACGGTTTCGTGAAAATCCTGGATTTTGGGCTGGCGAAGCTGGCGGCGGGCGGAGGGATGACGGAGACGGCGACGATGGCGGCGTGGGAGACGCAGCCGGGAATGGTCGTGGGCACGGTGCACTACATGTCTCCGGAGCAGGCGGGCGGAGGCGAGGTGGATTTCCGGTCGGACCAATTCTCGTTTGGGCTGGTGCTCTACGAGATGGTGACGGGAAAGAGAGCGTTTGCGAGAAAGACGATGGCGGAAATACTGGTGGCGATTCTGCGGGAGCAGGCCGAACCCGTGGGAGCGCAGAACCCGGAAGCGCCGGCTCCCTTGTGCTGGGCGATCGAAAGATGCCTGGCGAAGGAGCCGGACAAGAGGTACGCGACGACGCGGGACCTGGCGCGCGAACTGGTGGCGATACGCGACCGGTTTTCGGAGAAAGCGGCGACGCGCGGGGAGCCGCGGGCTTCGAATATTCCGGTGCAGCGGACGGGATTTGTGGGGCGCGAGAGCGAAGTGGCGGCAGCGCGCGAACTCCTGGTGCGGCGGGATGTGCGGCTGGTGACGGTTACGGGGCCGGGAGGGATCGGGAAAACGCGGCTGGCGGTGGAAGCGGCGAGCGGGCTGACGGAGGATTTTCGCGGAGGAATCCATTTCGTGCCGCTCTCGGCGATGACGGACGCGGGATTGGTCCCTTCGGCGATTGTACAGACGCTGGGCATTCATGAGGCGGGAGGGCAATCGCCGCTCGAGACGCTGAAAAAAAGCCTGCGGGAAGCTTCGCTTCCGGCGCTGCTGCTGCTCGACAATTTCGAGCATTTAATGGCGGCGGCACCGGTGGTAGCGGAGCTGCTGGCGGCGGGACCGAACTTGACGATATTGGTGACGAGCCGGGCGGCGCTGCACGTGTATGGAGAGCGGGAATTTCCGGTTCCGACGCTGGGCGTGCCGGAGTTGCGGGCGACGGCGACGGTGGAAGCGCTGTCGAAATATGCGGCCGTGAAGCTGTTCGTGCAGCGGGCGACGGCGGCAAAGCCGGATTTCGAGTTGAACGAACAGAATGCGTCGCAGATCATCGAGATATGCGCGCGGCTAGACGGATTGCCGCTGGCGATTGAGCTGGCCGCCGCGCGGGTGAAGGTGCTGTCGCCTTCGGCGATGCGAACGCGGCTGGCAAGCCGGCTGCAGCTGCTGACGGGGGGAGCGAGAGACCTGCCGGAGAGGCAGCAGACGCTGCGCGGGGCGATCGATTGGAGCTACGATTTGTTGACGCCGGCGGAGCAGAAGCTGTTTCGAAGGTTATCGGTGTTCGCGGGGGGATGCACGCTCGAAGGCGTGGAAGCGGTGTGCGACGCGAAAGAGGATTTGAATCTGGATCTGCTGGACGGGATGCAGTCCATGGTGGACAAGAGCTTGATGCGGCCCGGTGAAGCGACGAAGGACGAGCCGCGGTTCACGATGCTGGAGACGATTCGGGAGTACGCGCGGGAAAAACTGAGGGAAAGCGGGGAGGAGGCGGGGACGAAGCGCGCCCATGCGGCGTACTGCCTGGTGATGGCGGAAGAAGATTCGAAGGAGCAGTTCCACGGCGAAAAGCAGGAGTGGCTGGAACGGTTCGACGTGGAACACGACAATTTTCGAGCGGCCATGGAGTGGCTGACGGAAACGGCGAATGGGGAGTGGGGACTGCGACTGGGGACGGCGTTGTTTCGCTATTGGGAGCTGCGCGAACATCTGGCGGAGGGAAGAGACAGGCTGGACAAGGTGCTGAAGGTGGCGAAGAGGGAGCCGACCAAGGCGCGGGAGCGAGCTTTTTTTTCGGCGGGAGTGCTGGCGAGCGTGCAGGGAGATTACAAGGCGGCGATCGCGTTGATGGGCGAGAGCCTGGAGATCGCCCATCATTTGAATGACAAACAGGGGGTGGCGGTCTGCCTGAATGCGATGGCGGTGAACGCGCGGGACCAAGGGGAGATGGACGTGGCGCACTCGCTATTCGCGGATTGCCTGGAGCTTTGGCGGGAATTGGGGGATGAGAGGGCGGTGGCGAGGTCGCTGAGCAACCTGGCGAGCGTGGCCAAGCTGAATGGGGATTTTGCGGGGGCGCACGCGCTGCAGGAGGAGAGCCTTTCGATTTTCAGAAGGCTAGGAGACAAGACGGGCGAGGCGTGGTCGCTGAACCTGCAGGGAGATGTCGCGCAGGATCAGGGGGATTTGGCGGCGGCGCGGGCGCTGTACGAGCAAGGACTGCGGATATTCCGGGAACTCGACGACCGCTGGGGAATCGCGGGGACGCTGGCGGATTTGGGGAATCTGGCGAGGGAGCAGGAAGATTGCCACGCCGCGCGATCGCTTTACTGCGAGAGCCTGAAGATTTTTCAGGAGCTGGGACACAAGCGCGGGGTCGCGCGGCTGCTGGAATGTTTTGCGTGCTCTGCGGCGACGCAGCAACAGGCGGAATTGTCGCTGCGGCTGGCGGGGGCGGCGGCGGCGCTGCGCAAAAATATCGGCGCGCCGCTGACGTATGTGGAGCAGGCCAAGCTGGAAGCGATATTGGATCTGGCGCGGCGGAAATTGACGAACACGTCGGGAACGACGGCGTGGCTCGAAGGTTGGAATACGCCGATGGAAAAAGCGGTGAGCGAAATGCTGGAGCTGGGCGAGGGCGCGGCGTCCCAGTAGAGCGAAAAGCTATTCGGCGGAGGAAGGATCGAGAAGGTGACGTACGGCGGAAACGCGGTTGGCGGGAATGCCGACGCGGCGGGCGTGCTCGTGGATCGTCACTTCGTCGGGAGCGAGGTAGACGCAGTAGATTTTATCGCCGGTGACGTAGCTATGGAGCCACTGAATTTCGGGGCCCATAGCTTTCAAAACGCTGAGGGATTTTTGGGAGGCTTCGCGGAGTTGCGCGTCGGTCATGCTGCCCGCGCCAGGAATTTCGCGTTCGATGACGTACTTGGGCATACGATTCCTCTGATGTGTTGAATGCTAGCACGGGGATGGAGCGTCCTCAAGACCGGGTGAAGGATATTGTTGGGCGGAAGGAAAAGAGGAGCAGAAAGGGACAAGCGAGGGCGATATGGATCTTCGATCGGTTCAAAAGCCGCTGAAAGAGAGATACCGGAGCGACCCGAACTCCTCGAGAGTCACGCTGCGAGCGAAGGGCGGGCAGACGGATGTTCCCATCGCATGCTCGATCGACATCGGGCGAGCGGTTTATCAAGCCGAGGCGCACAAAGGAGTGGGAGGAGCGGGGGCGGGGGCGTGTTCGGGCGATCTGTTGCTGGGAGCGCTGGCGGCGTGCGCGCAGATTACCTGCCAGATGGTGGCGTCGGCGATGGGAATCGCGACAGAGCGAATCGAGGTGACGGTGGAAGGCGACCTGGATCTCCGGGGAACGCTGGGGATATCGAAGGAGGCGGCGGTGGGATTTGAGGGAATCCGGCTCTATTTTGACGTCGCCGCGCCGCAGGCTTCGGCGGAACAACTGAAGGGATTGCGAGAGAAAACCGAGCAGTATTGCGTGGTGATGCAGACGCTGCTGAAGCCTCCGGCGATCGAGACCGAGTGGAGAGGCAAGGAGTGAGGCGGTCGAATTGATCGTTTTTTGAGAGAGAACGCTCGGCAAAGCGCGACCGTACTGGCGCAATAACTGAAAACTAGCGGGCCGCAGTTCCCTGCCCTGGAAGTGTTTCGACACAATTTCGATTGAAGCGGAGGCGAGAAACGGCTGCGCCAGATGGATTGGTGCGCCGTGAGATTAGGCGAAGCTCGGAGATGGCGCCGGTTGCGGTGTGCGAGGATGGCGCGGAGCGAAGAGATCAGGAGGAGTTGCGGAAAGCTAAGGGCGCGACCAGAAGGAGGAGGAGGGCCGGGAGAATTCGAGGCCGACGCGGGAATGGCCGCCGAAGCGACGGCCGATGTTAACGACGCGAGCTTCGGCTTCGAGATTGTTGTCCATATTGGTGAGGAAGAGGCGCTGGCCCTGTTCAACGAGAGTTTCGAGATTGAGGGAGCAGCCGGCGTCGGTGAAATCGAGCGTCTCGACTTCCTCGTGGAAAGGCTGATGATCGGAATCCGAGCCGTAGACGAGGATGAGAAACGAGCAGGGAGTGCGGTCGGACTTGCGCCGGTCGGATTCGGAAGCGGCGGCAACGGAAGAGGAGGGGGAAGCGAGCGGATCAAAGTCCTCGGGTGAGGGACGAGGGACGCGGTGTTTCTGGGCGAGTTTTAGGGCGTCCCAAATGCGGCTCACGAATGCCCCCGACGAAAACAGACAGCAAGGATCAGGATAACCATGAGGGCCGTGGAAGAGCGATAGGACGAAGGTACAGCTACGGCGAAAGGGTCAATGCGAGAGAGCGGAGGGCGGAGAAGGTTACAGGTTGAGATCGCCGTAGCGAGAGGAGATGTCGCGGGACTTGGAGGAGTTGAGGCGCGAAGGGCCGGCGGAAGAAGCGGATTCAGGGGACCAGCGGCCGGGGATGAGGAGGTTGCAGCGGGGGCAGCAGCCGTTGTTGAGGAGATTTTCCTCGACGCGTTGCCAGGAGCGGCGGATGAGGAGCGATTGGCAGGATGGGCAGTAGGTGTTGGCGGCGTCGCTGTAGATGTTGCCCTCGTAGACGAAGTGCAGGCCGGATTCGAGAGCGATGGCGCGGGCGCGGTGAAGAGTTTCGGGAGGGGTGCGGGGCTTGTCTTGAAGCTTGAAATCGGGATGAAAGGCGGTGAAGTGAAGAGGAACGTCGGGGCCGAGATTTTCGAGGAGCCAATCGCAAAGGCGGCGAGTCTCGCCGGGATCGTCGTTGAGAGTGGGGATCATGAGATTGGTAATTTCGAACCAGACATTGGTCTCGTTCTTGAGCCATTTGAGTGTGTCGAGGACGGGAGCGAGATGGGTGAGAGTGGTGCGGGAGTAGAAACCTTCGGTGAAGGCCTTGAGGTCCACGTTGGCGGCGTCAATGTGGTCGTAAACATCGTGGAACGCTTCGCGGGTGATGTAGCCGTTGGTGACCATGACGGCGCGAAGGCCGTGTTCCCTGGCGAGGGAGGCGATGTCGACGACGTATTCGCTCCAGATGGTGGGCTCATTGTAGGTGAAGGCGATGGAGGGACAGGAATTGGCGAGTGCCAGGGCGACAACATCCTCGGGCGGGACGTAGGAGGAGCGAACCTGGTCTGCCTTTGATTTGGAGATGTCCCAGTTCTGGCAAAAGAAGCAGCCCATATTGCAGCCGGCCGTGCCCATGGAAAGAATTCGAGTGCCGGGCAAAAAATGATTGAGCGGCTTTTTTTCCACGGGGTCGATTTGAATGGCGGCGGGGTGGGCGTAACCGAGGCTATAGAGAGTTCCGCCCTGATTGACGCGGATGAAGCAGAAACCGGCCTGGCCTTCGTGAATGTGGCAGTGGCGGGGGCAGAGGTAACAGTGAACCTTGCCGCCGGATTCACGCTCCCACCAGCGGGCTTCGTAATGCGCGAAAGACTTCTGGATGACGGGCAGTTCTTGCATCGGAGGAACCTGCTGAGAGGGATTATACGCCTGGGGCGAAGGCAAGGGTTGGAATTAAGAAGGGCGGACGCGGCGGCGGGAATCGGCGACCCATTCGAGGAAACGCTCGAGGCGGGCGCGATGACGCCAGAGGAGAGAAAAGAACTGGCGGGGGCCGAGATTCGAAGCTTCCTTGCCGAAGAAAGTTTCGAGGCGCCATTGAATGTAGGGAGAGCGCCAGGGAGCGAGGCGATGGCCGCGGGAAATGATCCAGTAATAGCGGAGAGCGTTCAGCATGGGACGAGCGCGCGGGATGATAGAATTTCCGGAGAGGACAGCGAAGAAACATGGCGGCGGACAGCGCGGAAGACCACTACTACGCGGGGATCGATTTTTTCGGCGAAGGAAAGCTCGACGAGGCGGTCGCGGAGTACGAGCGGGCGCTGGCGATAGACGCGCGATTCGCGGATGCGCTGCATGGGCTGGCGCAAGCGTATCACGCGAAGGGTGAATTTGACCGGGCGATTGAGACGGCGCAGAAAATCGTGGAGCTCGATCCAGACGATATTCTGGCGTGGACGGCGATTTCGCGGGCGTATCAACGCAAAGGGATGGTGCCGGAGGCGGAAGCGGCGGGAAACAAGGCGCGGATACTGGGGTGGAAAAAAGAACTCAAGGACCAAAAGGCAAAACAATGAGCGCATTCTGAGCCGAGCCGACGGCAGCGCCTGCCTCGGTTCAGCCCGCAACATCGAGATAGTGGCAAGAAGTGATTTTGGGAAAAAAAAGCCTGTAGGTTTTGGACCTACAGGCTCTTTGATTTGGCGAAGCGAATCGCCGGCGACGCTAGAGGGCGGCGCAGACGGATTTAACTTCGGTGTAGTTCTTGAGAACTTCGTGGCCCATTTCGCGGCCCCATCCGGATTGCTTGTAGCCGCCGAAGGGGAGAGCGGCGTCGAAGACGTTGTAGCAGTTGATCCAGACGGTGCCGGCGCGGAGCTTGGCAGCGATGGCGTGAGCTTTCTTGATGTCGCTGGTCCAAATTCCGGCGGCGAGGCCGTAGATGGAGTCGTTGGCCTTGGGAACGAGGTCGTTGGGGTCGCTGAACGGAATGGCGGTGACGACGGGCCCAAAGATCTCCTCCTGGACGACTTTCATTTTTTCGTTGGTGTTGACGAGGACCGTGGGCTTGACGAAATAGCCCTTGTCGCCGAGACGCTCGCCGCCCGCGACGGCCTTGGCACCCTCCTGTTTTCCCGAGTCGATGTAGCCGCAGACGCGGCGGAGCTGCTCGTCGGAAACGAGGGGGCCCATGTCGCTTTCGGGGTCGAAGCCGGGACGAACGCGGATTTTCTCGGCCTGCTGAGCGACGCCGTCCACGACCTTGTCGAAAATAGCTTTTTCGACGTAAAGGCGAGAGCCGGCGCAGCAGCACTGGCCGTGGTTGAAGAAGATGGCGCTCGAAGCACCGGGAATGGCCTTGCTGATATCGGCGTCGTCGAGAACGATATTCGGCGATTTGCCGCCGAGCTCGAGGGAGACTTTTTTGAGGTTTCCGGCGGCGGCGTGAATGATGAGCTTGCCGACTTCGGTGGAACCGGTGAAGGCGATTTTGTCCACGTCGGGATGCGCGGCGAGCGGCGCGCCGGCGTCTTCCCCATAACCGGTGACGATGTTGACGACACCGTCGGGAATTCCGGCTTCCTGAATGAGCTCACCGAGGCGA
Organism: Verrucomicrobiia bacterium; assembly: GCA_035503815.1. GTDB lineage: Bacteria > Acidobacteriota > Terriglobia > Acidiferrales > UBA7541 > Palsa-295. The sequence continues at coordinate 9,166 of DATJTF010000020.1, read as the reverse complement.
AGAGCGGTGAGCGGAGTCTGCTCGGCGGGCTTGAGGACGATTGCGCAGCCGCAAGCCAGAGCGGGGCCGAGCTTCCAGGCGGCCATGAGAAGCGGGAAGTTCCAGGGGATGATCTGGCCGACGACGCCGACGGGCTCGCGAAGGGTATAGGCATGAAATTTTCCCTGAGGGGCGAGGCCGAGAGGAATCGTGTTGCCTTCGATTTTCGTGGCCCAGCCGGCGTAGTAGCGGAAATGATCGGCGGTGAGCGGAACGTCGGCGACGCGAGCGACCTTTAGAGGCTTGCCGTTGTCGAGTGATTCGAGCTGGGCGAACTCCTCGGAATATTTTTCGACGAGGTCGCCGAGCTTCCACATGAGGCGGCCGCGTTCGGAGGCGGACATTTTCGACCAGGGACCGGTCTCAAAGGCGGCGCGAGCGGCCGTGACGGCGCGGTCGATGTCTTCCTGGTTGCCGGCGGCAATTTCGGAGAGAACTTCTCCGGTTGCGGGATTATAGGTCGGAAACGATTTTCCGGATGCGGAGTCGACCCACTTGCCGTTGATGAGAAGCTTGTGCTTGCGGGCGACGAATTTCGATACGTTCTGATCCAGATTCGGGGCTGCAACAGCTGTTGCCATACTTGCCTCCTTGGAAAGTCAAAAGCCAAATTTTGGGCAGAGATTGACGCCGGAAGGTTCGGGGTTGTGTGCGCGACCGCAGCTAAGTGTGACGTCATGCATAAGCGCGCAGGAACCGCATCCAGCAGGACTGCGAGGACAAGCTGAAGGTACTCCACCGGACGCGGGAATTCAAGAACTTCGGAGGCGGAAAAAAGAAGAGGTGAATGGAACACATCGGGATAATGAATCCATCGCGAGGGGGGTTCCGTCATCTAATAGGCATAAGCAGTTCCAAAACAATTCATTCCCAGAGGAGTCAAACGGGGTAATGTATGTATATGAGCGAGAAGCTTTTGAAGAACTATTTATTCGCGAGCGATTTCGACCAGACGCTGACATTTAACGACAGCGGATACGTGCTGAGCGAAATTGTGGGAATTCCGACCGAGGAATTCACGAGAAAAGCGGCGGGGATGGCGAAGCTCAATCTGGTACAGCAAGGTGCCGAATTGGCATACCTTTTGCTGCACGACCCGGAATTTCGCGCGAAGGTGCGGAAGAGCCATCTGCACGAGACGGGAAAGAGAATCCGGCTGAAGTCGGACATACGGAGACTGTACGAAATACTGGGGCGGGAAATTCCCGGCTACCATTTCGATTTTTACGTGGTGTCGGCGTCGCCGGTGGAAGTAATCCAATCGGCGCTGGAAGGAATTCTCCCGGAGAGCCATATTTACGGGACGGAATTCCGGTATTCGGCATCGGGAGAGATTGAATCAATCGTGAGGGCGACGGCGGGGTACGGGAAAGTGACGGTACTCGACCAACTGCAAGCGTCGCTGCAGGTGGGGCCGGACCACGTGGTGTATTCGGGAGATGGAAGCTCGGACGTGCATGTGATGCTGCATGTAAATGCGCGGGACGGATTCACGATCGCGGTGTCGGAATCGAAGAACGTGGCGCCCATTGCGCAACAGACGATACTCAGCTCGACGGCGCTGGCCGTGCTGGTGCCGATCCTCGAGAAGATTGTGGGCTGGCAGCGGCCGCAGATCCGGGAGTTCCTGGAGTCGCAGGGATACCTGATTCAGGAATGGGACCGGGTGCGGACGGACTGGCTGACGCTGCGGCCGGTGGATACGGAACTGGTGCCATTGACTGGGACGCCGGGACAGACAAACGGCGGACTTTCCTGAAGGCTGAACTCCGGAATCGCAATTGAACGGGCGGGCCTGCGCGGCGGCCAATTCCCCGGTCTAATTTCCCCTGCTGGAAACGACGAGAGCCGGGGTGTGCCTGGGGGGAAAAAGCAAGCTCTGCCTGTGCGTCGTGTCGGCGGGGCAGAATTTCGCTTCGCCCTGAAGCTCGGGAAATTCCTTGCACAATTCCTGGAGAATTCTGGGAATGCTGTTCGCAGCCGTCTGCTCGCCGAAGGCTTCCGCCTCGCCCATCACTTCGGGCAAAGTCTGAACCAGGCGCTTGCCGGCGGGGGTTTGGTAGAACTGGTCAATGGCCTTGATTTCGTCGTCGGAAAAATGACGGGCGTAGATGGCGACGAGGCCGTCTTCGTATTCAGGGGCGTGAACGAGGCCGGCTAATTTGTCTTCATAGGCGTCAATAATTTTCTCGCGATTGGGAGTGGGAGGGAGGCTGGCGGTAAGCTGCGGCTTCAAGGTCTCGAAAGTGCGGCGCAAGGCGGCTTCGGAAGCCTGCTGGATGTCCATGGTGGCGAGGAGGTGATGGATGTCGGATTTTAGCTGGGGGTCGAGGGGTTTGACGGCTTGGGAGGAGGCGGACGGGGCGGAGCCTTGCTGAGGCGAAGAATTGTCGCCAGCGGATGGCGGAGCGGGGGCCGGGGTATTCGGCGAGGATTGCTGGGCGCCGGCGAAACAGGGAAGAAGCAGTGCGGCGGCGAATGCGATGCAGAGGGCGCGTCGAGACATGGGAATCCTCCCCGAACGGCGTTTACCAAGCGGATAGATGTCCCAGAGTATACATGCAGGAAGAAGGGCAGGCGACGAGGGATTCGCGGGAATTGACGCGGCGAATAACAGATGGAGCGGATTGAAAACAGTACGAGATACGCAAGGAACGGCCGGGAGAAGCTGTGGTATCAATGAGGCATGGAAGAAAAGCCACTTTGGAGCGCGGAAGAGCAGGCCGGACGGTTGGCGGAGCTGACGGCGGCGCGGAATAATCCGGACAAAGAGCTGCCGCTGCGGCGAGATGTGAGGTCGCTCGGGCGGCTATTGGGGCGCGTGCTGGTGGAACAGTGCGGCGAGGGGCTGCTGGAGAAAGTGGAAGAGCTGCGGCGGCTGATGATCCAGCACCGCGAGGAAGCCGCGACGGAAGGGTTGGCGGGGGAAAACCGGCTGCTGGAGCGGGCGCGGGAAATCGTGGAGGGGATGGACCTGGGGACAGCGTATCGGGTGACAAAAGCGTTTGCGATTTATTTCGAGTTGACGAACCTGGCGGAAACGAACCATAGGAAGCGGCGGCGGAGAGCGCAACAGGTGCAGGCCGCGGGGGCTCCGCTGGAGGGGTCGTTTCGCGGGACGCTGCTGCGGATGCGCGAAGCGGGAATCACGGCGGAACAGGCGCTGGAAGCGCTGCGCGGCGTGACGGTCGAGCCGGTGTTCACGGCCCACCCGACGGAAGTGGCGCGGCGAACCGTGCTGCTGAAGCGGACGCGAATCGCAAGGGCGCTGGAACAACTGGACCGGCTTCCGCTCCCCGACAGCGACGCGGCAGAACGGGAGCGGGCGATACTGGCGGAGATCAGCGCGCTGTGGCAGACGGACGAAGTGCGGCTGACGAAGCCGACGGTGAGCGACGAAATATTCATGGGGATCGCGTACTACGCGATGTCGCTATTTGAGGCGGTGCCGAATTTGTACCGGGAAATGCGGGATTCGTTTGCGGAGGTGTACGGACGGCGGCTGGAGGATTTGGAATTTCCGGGAGTGGCGCGATTCGGGTCGTGGGTGGGCGGGGACCGGGACGGGAATCCACACGTGACCGCGCATTCGACGGCGGAGGCGCTGGCGACGGCACGGGCGGCAATCCTGCGGGAATATCTGAGCGACGCGGCGAAGCTGACCGAGCGGCTGAGCGCTTCCCTGCACCAGACGGTGGCGTCGGAGCCGCTGATCGAGAGGATGCGGCTGTATGAGGATCAGATGGAGGATGTGCGGTTCGAGTGGGCGACGCGGTCGCCGGAGGAGATTTACAGACGGTTTTTGGGATACGTGGTGCACCGGTTGAAGTGCAGCCAGAGCGAAGAGAGACCGGTGGACGGGTATGAATCCGCGGCGGAATTCATCGGAGACTTGCTGCTGATCCGCGAAAGCCTAGCCGAGAATCGCGCTTCGCGGCTGGCGGAACGAGAACTCGATCCGCTGATCCGGAAGGCGAGGACATTTGGATTTTACCTGCACACGCTCGACGTGAGGCAGCACGCGCGGGTGCACGAGCAGGCCTTGGCGGAGATGGCCGCAGCGGCGACAGTGGGGAAAAACGTGAGCGAGCTGCGGGGAGGGCTTTCGGAGACGACGCTGGAGGTGCTGGACACGTTCCGGACGATCGCGGAGATGAAGAGGCGTTATCCGGCGGAGAGCTTGCGAAGCTACGTGGTGAGCGCGACGGAGAGCGAGCAGGATTATTTTACTGTGCTGCGGCTGGCGGAAATCGGAGGGGTGCACGCGGGAGGGTCGAAAGGCGATCCGGGGCTGATGCCCGTACCGCTGTTCGAATCGATCGCATCATTGCGAAGCGCGGCGGGAATCATGAGGCGGATCTGGCAGAAGCCTGGATTTCAGGGGCTGCTCGATTCCTGGGGGCGGCGTCAGGAAGTGATGCTGGGATATTCGGACTCGAACAAAGACGGCGGGATGCTGACGAGCACGTGGGAGCTGCACAAGGCGCACGCCGGGCTGCATGAGGCGGCACGGGAATCGCGGGTGAAGCTGCGACTGTTCCACGGGCGCGGGGGAACCGTGGGACGAGGAGGCGGGCCGACGCACGCGGCGATCCTGGCGCAACCGGCGGGAGATTTTTCCGGGTGGATCCGGATCACGGAACAGGGCGAAGTGCTGAACTGGAAATACTCGGATCCGCTGCTGGCGGAGTGGAACCTGGAGTTGATGGTCTCGGCCAGCCTGGAGGCCGTGGTGATGCCGCAGAACGCAGGAGCGGAGGCGCAGGCGAAGTGGGACGCAGCGATGGAGGAGATGTCGCGAGTGGCGTACGAGTATTACCGCCGGCATATAGCGGAGAATCCGGAGACGCTGGAGTATTTCGAGCAAGCCACGCCGGTCAACGAGCTGGAAAATTTGAGGATCGGGTCGAGGCCGGCAAGGAGGTCGGCGAGCCGAAGGCTGGAGGATTTGCGGGCGATACCGTGGGTGTTCGGTTGGATGCAGAGCCGGCACGCGGTGCCGGCGTGGTTCGGGGTGGGACATGCGCTGGAGGAATTCCGAAAGCGCCACGAGGGAAACGAGAGCCTGCTGCAGGAGATGGCGACGAGATATCCGCTGTTCGCGACGATGATCCGCAACGTGGAGCTGGCGATGGCCAAGGCGGACATGGCGATCGCGCGGCTGTATGCGGATCTGGTGCGGGATGCCGGGAAGCGGGAGCGGGTGTTTGGGATGCTGGCGGAAGAGTTCGAGAGGACGAGGCGCGAACTGCTGCGCGTGAAGAAGCAGAAGGCGCTGCTGGAGAAAAATGCGGTGCTGTCGCGGTCGATAAAGCTGCGGAACCCGTACGTCGACCCCATGAGCCTGATTCAAGTGGAACTATTGCGAAGGAAGCGGGCGGGGGTGGACACCGAGGAGCTGAACTATTGCCTGGGAGCGACGATGAACGGGATTGCGGCGGGGCTGCATAACACGGGATGAGTGATGATAAGGCCCGGATGGAGCGCGTCTTACCTCAGCGGCTAAAGCCCGTGTCGTTTGCAGATTGACGGCACGGCTGAAGCCGTGCCCTGACGAAAATCTCTCAGGGCTTGATTTCGACCGGGGTGCCGACGGGAACAGCTTTGTAAATCTCTTCGATTTCGGAATCCGTGACGGCGATGCAGCCGTCAGTCCAAACCTTCTCTCGCTGTTGCGGCCCATTCCACCGAGGCCGCTTTCCAAACCGTGGATTTCGAAATCACCGCATTCCGTTTCTTTCTATCCAGAAACGGGACGAACCCAGATGCGGGATGTGGCGGGCTTGCCGAGATGGATGGGAGAAGCGGCGCGGCGGCCGGCGAGAACGCTGACGGAGAGAGTCTCGTCGTATTTTTTGTCGTGAATGCGAAAGCGAGCGCCGGGCTTCAAGCGCAGGCCGGAAAGAAAGACGAGGAATTGCGGATCTCTTTCGTAAACGCGCAGAACTTCGTAAGAGCCTTTGGGGTCGGCATCGGAAAGGCGGAGGGCGCCGAATTTTTTGCGCAGCTGGGACATTCCGCCGACAAGAGGAACACCGTGGGGGCAGCGGCCCTCGCGGCCAAAGCGCTGCACGAGAAGTTCGACGACTTCGGGCGACATGCCGTGCTCGAGGCGCTCGGCCTCTTCATGGGCCAGAGACCATTCCAGTCCAATCACGTCGGTCAACAATTTTTCGGTGAGACGATGGCGGAGGACGAGATGCTCGGCGGAGCGCTCGCCTTTGGGCGTGAGTTCGATGCGGCCGTCGCGGCGAACGTGGAGAAAGCCAAGGCGGGTCATGCGCTTCAAGGCGGAAGTGACCGCGGGTGGAGTGACGCCCAGATCTTCGGCCAGGCGGGCCGCGATGGGGACCTGCTCTTCCTGGACAATCTCCCAAATGGCCTTGAGGTAGTCCTCCTGAGAAACGCTGGCGGTAGCGCGGCGCATCGTGAAAACAGTATCTCACGAACGAGGCGGGAACTTGCGGCTACTGTTGGGAGGCGCGGAATCGGTCGGCGAGTTCGAGGATTCGGGTCCGAATTTCGGTGAGGATACGGCGATGCGTGGCGATGCCTTCGCCGAAAGGGTCCTGGATGGACCAATCCTCGAAGACTTTGCCGTGGAAGAGGCCGGCGCCGGGGAGGCCGGACATATTGACGATGAAGTCGGGCGAGACCAAGTGCGAACTGCGAAGCCCTTTGGAGAACTGCCCGTCGCTCGCGATGCCCTCTTCTTTCAACACTTCGAGGGTGGTGGAATCAACGAAGCCGAGAGGGTGCAAGCCCGCGCTTTCGGCGACGATGATGTCGGAGACGTAATGGCGCGCCAAAGCCTCCGCCATCTGGCTGCGAACGCAATTGCCCATGCAAACGAACAGGACCCGAAACTGCCGTGGCATGGAGAAATTGTCTCACGACGAATTCAAAACAAAAACAGGAGGAAGCGAATTATCGAGTGGCGTGAGGAAAATCTTCCGGTTCCGGCGATTGGATCGCGCCGAAAAGGGAATTCCGCGCGGGGCGCCGGTCAGGCGTGGCCGTTGCGGGCGGACTGGCAGAAGCAGGAATGAATGAAAGTGTCGGATGTGAGTTCGGGGTGGAAGGTAGAGGCGAGGATGCGTCCCTGGCGGACGAGGACGGGATGGCCCTGGTCGGTGGCGAGGACTTCGACGGAGGGGCCGACGGATTCGATGATGGGGGCGCGGATGAAGACCATTTCGACGGGCGCGTCGGTGAGCGAAGTCTTCCCGGCATGAACATCGCTTGCGAGCTGGCGGCCGTAGCCGTTGCGAAGGACGGAAGCGTCGAGGAGGGCGAGGGAATCCTGCGCCGGGTTGTGAACTTCGCGGGCGAGGAGGATGACTCCCGCGCAGGTGCCGAAGAAAGCGCCGCCATCATGGGCGAATTGCTTGAGGGCGTCGAAGAGGCCCTCCTCTTTCATGACTTTCAGGTGCGTGGAGCTTTCGCCGCCGGGAAGGATGATTCCGGAAAGGCCGGCGAGATCGGCCGGGGTGCGGACGTAGGTGTGGTCGACGCGCAGGCGGCCGAGCATGGCGGCGTGGGCTTCGAAGTCACCTTGAATGGCGAGGATTCCGATTTTCATTTGACGCGTTTCCAGAACTCCGGGGCTAAAGCCCTTTGAAGGGAGCACGAATTTCGCGGGGCTAAAGCCCCGCGCTTCCACCAGGACTTTTAGACCTGGTCGCCCCTAGCCGCGGGGGAGAAGCCCCGCGCGTCCTGCAAGCTCTGGCAGCCCGATGGTTACCAGCCGCGGGTCTGGAGCAGGTCTTTTTCCTCGAGCTGGCGGACGTCAATTCCCTTCATGGCTTCGCCGAGCTCTTCGGAGGCTTCGAGAACGATTTTCGCGTCCTTGAAATGTGTGGTGGCCTTGACGATGGCGCGAGCGCGCTGGGCGGGGTCGCTGGATTTGAAAATGCCGGAGCCGACGAAAACGGCCTCGGCGCCGAGCTGCATGACGAGAGCCGCGTCGGCGGGAGTGGCGACGCCACCGGCCGAGAAATTGGGAACGGGGAGCTTGCCGTGTTTGGCGACCCAGGCGACCAGCTCGAAGGGAGCGCCGAGTTCCTTGGATTCGTGGACGAGCTCTTCCTCACCGAGAGTGGTGAGACGCTTCATCTGGCCGATAATGGCGCGGAGATGGCGGACAGCTTCGACGATGTTGCCGGAGCCGGCTTCGCCCTTGGTGCGAATCATGGCCGCGCCTTCGGCGATGCGGCGGAGAGCTTCGCCGAGGTTGCGGGCGCCGCAGACGAACGGAACTTTGAAGCCGTGCTTCCAGACGTGGTGCTCTTCGTCGGCGGGAGTGAGAACTTCGCTTTCGTCAATGTAATCCACTTCGAGAGCTTCCAAGACCTGGGCTTCGGCGAAGTGGCCGATGCGAACCTTGGCCATCACGGGAATGGAGACGGCGGCCTCGATTTCGCGGATGACGCGCGGAGCGGCCATGCGGGCGACGCCGCCCTCTTTGCGAATATCGGAGGGAACGCGTTCGAGGGCCATGACGGCGCAGGCGCCGGCATCCTCGGCAATTTTGGCCTGCTCGGCGGTGGTGACGTCCATGATGACGCCGCCCTTGAGCATTTCCGCGAGGCCGACTTTTACCCGCCACAAGTTCTTTTCGTTTCCATTCGTCGATTCCATGATGATTCCCTCCTAAGCTTTGTGATTCTATTCTACCGTTCGCTCAGCGGTCGCCGGCGAATGATTCCGCGTCATTCAGCGTGCGGGTCGCGAGGCGCGTCCAGATCCACGAAGCGGCCGCGGCCCCGCGCGAGCAAGTTGCCATTTGCGTCGCGAATTTCGCCTTGCAGAAAGAGGTTGCGTCCTTTCGCTTCCGTCTCCCAGCCTTCGACGATCAGGTCGGCTCCCACAAACACGGGGCGCAGGTATTCGACGTTCAGCTCGGCCGTGACAGCGCGCGCTTTGCGGAAGCGATTCGCCTTGCTCATCACTTCGTCGAGCAGCGTGGCAATGATACCGCCGTGGATGAATCCTGTTGCGCCCTGGTAGTCCGCGCTCAGCTGAAAGCGGCCGCGGATTCGGCGCGCGGCATCGTCCTGCTCGAAGGCAAGGTACATGCCGCGAGGATTCGCGCCGCCGCATACGAAGCAGCCGTTTGTTGAGCTGG